>NZ_BAGL01000063.1 GCF_000308875.1 Nocardia transvalensis NBRC 15921 | reverse complement strand
CGTCTCCTTCACCAGCACAACGGATCTCGATCCGCGCCGCCTGATCGGCCTCTTCGAGGACCCGCCGCCCGGCCTGTTCCGGGCCAAGGGCTGCGCCGCCTTCGGGGTGCGCGGCGAGCGGCGCAAATTCGTCCTGCACCTGGTCGGCCGGCACCTGGTGATCGAACCCGCGGCCTGGGAGCGCGACGAGGACCGCCGAACCAGCCTGGTCCTCATCGGATCCGGCATGGACACCGACGCCGCCACCGCCCGCCTGCGCGGCACCGCCCACACCGGCACCGACCCGCTCGACGACGAGGCCATGCTTCCCGTGTGGCGCTACGTCCCCCGCGAACTCACCGAATCCGTCACGGAACCGGACGAATTCGTTCTCGCCGGGGAGTCCGAGGAGTTCGGCCTGCCGGACGCCCCCGACGAGTAGCGGGGCGTCGGCGGCGGCCGAGGCACGTAGTCTCCGGCCCGGCGGTAGGGGAGTTCCGGCTGGGCGGTGGCGTCAGATTGCGCCGGTGAACGGATCCCAGGCGATTCCGGCGTCGGGGGCGTTCTCACGCTGGACGGTGGCCTGGATGAGTCCGTAGGGGCGGTCGGCGGCGTAGAAGACCTCGCCCGAGTTCTCGATGCCGAAGCGTTCCAGGTCGTAGTCGAAGTGGTGTTTGTTGGGGGCCGAGAGCCGGATCTCGGCGAGGCACGGGTACGCCTCCAGCGCCGAGCGGCCCATGTCGAACAGCGTCTGCTGCAACGCCTTCGACTGCAGCAGCGCGAATCGCTCGACGAGTATCGCCTTGATACCGGCGTAGGCGGCGTCCCAGTCCGGCGGAGTGGCGGCGAATCGCCAGCGCGCCGCCAGGCTGGTCGCCATCATCCGGTCGTGCGTGGGTTCCAGAACCGTGAACTCGTCGGTGAGGAAGCCCGCGAACTCCGATCCGGTCGACTTGAGCAGCACCAGATCCTTGATGCCGCCGATCACCCACTCGCGCCGCTCGGAACCCGTGCCGCGCACCGTGATCGCCGCGGTGCGCACCTCCGGTCCCCGGCGCGTCCAGGTGTGGTCGTGCGGGCCGCCGCCGGCCTGCGCGCGCTCCCAGGCGTGTTCCTCGATCTCGATGCGCGCCGAGTCCACCGGCGCGACATCGCCGACGAAATGCCGCGCCAGCGCGAGGCCGTAGTCCTCGATACTGCCCGCGCCGTGGGTCTTCGCGTACGCGTAGACGGTCTGCTTCTGGCTGTCGGTCGGCAGTACCGTGCCCTGATCGCCGGCCACGTGCGCGGGCCCGAACTCGCCCCGCAGGCACGTCGACACGGTCAGGTCGCGGATCTCGTGCCGCGCGGTGTCGCGGTAGACGCGCACCACGCGGCTCTCGGCCTTGCCGTACTGATTCGGGCCGAGGACGATCTTGCCGTTCGGATCGCTCATGGTCACTCCTGTCGTGCGAACAGGAGTCGACCTTCGCACGGGAATTCGGGTCCGGCACCTCGGCGCACCCGACGTCACACGATCAGAACGCGTGAATATCCGGTAGCGCCTCGGCGACCGCCGCCAGCCGGGCCGAGTCCCAGGGCCCCGGCGGCGAGATCAGCACGTGGTCGATGCCGAGCCCGGCCAACTCCCGCATGTGCTCGACGAACCGGTCACGGTCGCCGGGGTCGAAGTGCGAGGCGACCGTCTTCTCGATCTCCCCGGGATCGCGACCGGCCTCGTCGCAGTGCTTGTGCAGGACCTCCAGCTTGTGTTCGAGATCGTCGGCGAATCCGCTGCCCGGCAGATCGAACAGGTTGCACGCGTCGGCGTAGCGGGCGACCAGCCGCAGCGTCTTACGCTCGCCGCTGCCCGCGACCAGGATCGGCGGGTGCGGCCGCTGCACGGAGTTCGGCGAATTGAGCGGCCGGACCAGCTCGTAATGCCTGCCCCGGAACGGCGTCTCGTCGCCGCGCCACATCTGGTGGGCCAGCCGCAGGACATCCTCCAGCCGCTCGAAGCGCTCGGCCAGCCGCGGGAAGGCGATGCCGAGACCCTCGCCCTCGAAGACGGTCTCCGGCCCGCGCGGTTCGGGATCGAACGGCGCGCCCGCCCCGATGCCGAAATACGTCCGGCCGCCGCTGAGGACGTCGAGTGTGGTCGCGGATTTGATCAGCACGCCCGGATGCCGGTAGGCGACCGAGGTGACCAGCGTGCCGAAGCGGATGCGGCGGGTGCGTCCGGCCAGGAAGCCCAGCGTCGCGTACGCCTCCGGCATCGGCGATTCCGGCGGCTGCCCGGTGAGGCCGATCTGGAAGAAGTGGTCCATCACCCACAGGCTGTCGAATCCGGAATCGTCGGCCTGCTGCGCGAGGTCGGCCACGGTCGATCCGATATCGGCGACGGGGATGTCCCAGGAGAAATCGGCGAGGGTGATACCCAGTTTCATGGTGCTCCTAGAAATCGTTAGCCCGACAACGATCTTATCGTGAGTCGGCTAATGATCTCAAGACCTCTACGCTGGACGGACCATGACCGAGGAACCCGGCGCCGACTTCCAGACCGCCTTCTGGTCGGCCAAGCACGCCCTGGCCGTGGCCGCCGCGACCGCCTACGCCCAGCACGGCGTCTACGAGGGCCAGCAGTTCATCCTGCGCGCGCTGTGGGCGGAGGACGGCCTCACCCCGGGGGCGGTGGCCAAGCGGCTGGGCCTGTCGACGCCGACGGTGACCCGGGCGACCACCAGGATGGAGGCCGCCGGGCTCCTGCGCCGCGAACCGCACGAGACCGATCGCCGCCTGGTCCGCCTGTACCTCACCGATCGTGGCCGCCGGCTGGAACGCACGATCGAGGACGAGGGGGAGCGCCTCAGCGAGCGGGCGCTGGCCACCCTGGACGGTGACGAGCGCGCCGCCCTCCTCCGGGCGCTCCGGACGATCGAGCGCAATCTGACGCGCGAGGAATGACCGTCCGGTGCGCCTGGTCGTACGCCTAGCCGCCCGCGGCCTCCGTGAGCGCGTTCTCGAATTCGTCCAGATCGACGCCCGCCCCGGCGAGTTCGCGGGTGGCCAGGCTGTCGCGGTTGCGTAGCAGGGCCAGTTGCAGATGTTCCACGCCGATGTGGTCGTGGCCCAGGTTCCGGGCGAGATCTCCCGCGGCGCCCACGATCCGGTTGCGGGTGGCCGCCGGTTCGTAATCGTCGGCCCGCATGGCCGCGCTGACGGCCTCCGCCAGCTCGCGCGGGAGCCGGCCCAGGCCGGAGAGTACCTGTGCCGGAACGCTGTCCGCGTTGTCGAGGATGGCCAGCTGGATATGCTCCGGACCGATATGGTCGTGACCGCGTTCGCGCGCGACCGCCTGCGCGTAGCCGAAGATCCAGTTCGTGCGCGGGGTGAGGGTCAGGGTGGCGTCCGGGGTCGTCATTTGCTGATCATTGCCGCCCGTCGATTGGCGGACAAGCAGTTTCACATTCAGCCGCAGGCGTTGACCCATTCCGACATGCCGTCGGCGAATAGCTGGCGCTTCCAGATCGGCACGTCGTGCTTGATGCGGTCCACCAGTTCGGCGCACAGAGTAAAGGCCTCGGCGCGGTGCGGGGCCGCGACGGCGACGGTGATGGCGAGGTCGCCGATGCCGAGCGGGCCGACCCGGTGGACGGCCGCGACCGGCAGTCCGTACGGCTCGGAGACCTCGGCGCAGACGCGCCGCAGGAAGGTCTCGGCCTGCGGGTGCGCCGAATATTCGAGGGCCGAGACCGGTTGGCCGCCATCGTGATTGCGCACCTTGCCGGTGAACACGACGGTCGCGCCGTGCTCGGGGCCGGTGACCGCCTCCTCCACCTCGGCGGGGTCGAGCGGCCGGTCGCTGATGCGCGCCAGCCGGACGGTGTCACTCATGGCTGCCTCCTCCGGCCACCTGGGCCAGCAGATGATCCAGCAGCGGTTCCAGCACGCCGATGCCGTCGCGCACGCCGCCCGGGGACCCGGGAAGATTGACGACGACCGACCGGCCCGCCAGCCCCGCCACGCCTCGGCTCAGCGCGGCCAGGGGGAAGGTCGCGGTGCCCGCCAGCCGGATCGCCTCGGCCACGCCCGGCAGCTCGCGATCCAGCACGGCCAGTGTCGCCTCGGGCGTCGCATCGGTCGGCGAGGCCCCGGTGCCGCCGGTGGTGATCACGAGCCCGGGCCCGCCCGACAACGCGTCCGCCAGCCCCGCGGCGATATCGGCATCCGCGTACACCAGCGGCCCGTGCACCGAAAACCCTTTCCCCCCAAGCCAATCCACCAGCACCGGCCCGGTCTTGTCCACCCGGGTCCCCGCCGCCACCCCGGTCGACGCCACCACGACCACAGCCGACCGCGCCCCTTCTGCACTGTCGGCCGCCGCCGCGCCGCCGGGCCGGACACCGGTCTCGCCATGCTGATGAGAGCCGCTGTGGTGCGAGTGGTCGGCGTTGTCAGAGGTGCCGGTGCTCTTCACGGAGGGTGCGGGCCCGGCATCGTGGCCCGGGCGGTCCGCGGGGCGTTCCCAATGGCCGTGTTTGCCACCGTCTTTCGTGAGCAGGCGGACGCCGGTCAGGACGGCGGCCGGGTCCACGGCCTTGACCATGTCGTGCAGGGTCAGGCCCGCGACGGCTACGGCGGTGAGCGCCTCCATCTCGACGCCGGTGGGGCCCTTGGTCTTCGCGGTGGCCTCGATGGTGATCGCGTCGGTGGTGAAGCCGAAGTGGACCTTCACCGAGGACAGGGCCAGCTGGTGGCACAGCGGGATGAGTTCGGAGGTCTTCTTCGCGCCCGCGATACCGGCGAGGCGCGCGGTCGTCAGCACATCGGCCTTCGGCATATCGTCGGCCCGCACCAGCCGCAGCACCTCGGCGGTGGTGCGCAGTTCACCGGCGGCCACCGCGATCCGGGTGGTGTCGGCTTTGGCGCTCACATCCACCATCCGGGCGCGGCCCTCGGCATCGACGTGCGACAGCGCGGGATCGGATCGTTCACTCACGGTGTCACCTCGCTGGCGCTCGGTGCCACCGTGCGCGACGCGCGCTGTGCCGTCGGTTCACTCGCAAGCTCGCTCACAGTTCCCAGACTTTCACAATCGAGCCCGCCGCCAGCTCGGTGATCTCGGCGGGGATATCGATCAGCACATCCGCCTGTGCCATGGCCGCGATGAGGTGCGAACCGGGGCCGGAGGCCAGCGCTACGCCCTCCGCCTCCCGCCGCCCGCGCAGGAACTGGCGTCTGCCGGATGGTGACCGGACCGGATCCAGCAGTGGCACATCGTCGTCCGGCACCGGCGGCAGTCCGGCGAGTGCGCGCAGGATCGGCCGGGCGAAGATCTCGAACGACACCATGGTGCTCACCGGATTGCCGGGGAAGCTCAGGATCGGCACGCCGTCGGCCACCGACAGGCCCTGCGGCCCGCCGGGTTGCACAGCGACCGAGCCGAATTCGCCGCCGAGACCGGCCAGCACGTCCTTGACCACCTCGAAGTCGCCCTTGGAGACCCCGCCGGAGGTGAACACCACATCCGCGGACCCGGTCGCCGCCGTGAGCCGCTCGCGGAATTGCGCGGGGTCGTCGGTGCTGTGCTCGACCGACACCACCTCGACCCCGTTGGCGGTCAGCGCCGCCGCGAGGGCGATTCCGTTGGAGTTGTAGATCTGGCCCGGCCGCAACGCGACTCCCGCCGGCATCAGCTCGTCGCCGGTGGTGAGCACCGCGGCGTGCACGCGGCGGAAGACGGGCAGCGTGGCCAGGCCGACCGCCGCGAGCGCCGCGATGTGCCGGGGCGCCACCTGGGTTCCGGCCCGCACCAACAGCTCTCCGGTGCGGACGTCGGTGCCGGGTTCCCGCACGAAATCGCCCGCCGTGCGGCCGCGTTCGATGGTCACGGACCCGTCGCCGGCGCGGGTGTCCTCGACCGGCACCACACAGTCGGCGCCCGGCGGGACCGGCGCGCCGGTCATCACCTTCATCGCCGCGCCGGGCGGCAGCGGCGTCTGCCCGGGCTGCCCGGCCGCGACGACCCCGGCCAGGGGCAGCGTCACCGGCGTCACCGCGACCGAGTCGGCCCGCACCGCGTACCCGTCCATCCCGGAATTGCGGAACACCGGCAGATCCACGGGCGCCCGCACGTCCTCGGCGAGCCGCCGGCCCAACGACTCGGGCGTTTCGACCTTCTCGATATCGCGGACCGCCAGCGGACGCAGCAACCGCTCGACGCGCTCGCGATGCTCCTCGACGGTCCGGGCCGACGTCACGGCCGGCCGGCTACTCATGCTCCGGCTCCACGCACAGCGCCTCCACCTCGTCCGCGCCCGGTACCACCGGAGACGTTCACGACGTACTTTCGGCGGGCGAGGACGGCGGCCGTGGCCACTCCGGCGGCCGGATCGATGGGTTGCCCGCTGCGCTCGCTCACAGCCGCCAGCCTAGTGGGACCGCCCGGCCCGCCCGTTCGTACGTTCCTCCGAACCGCGGCGGGCCGTCACGGATCGGGACTCCGCAATCGTCCAGCGCAATGCAGGGATGACGGCCGCGGGAGACCTCACGGCTCGTGACCATGGGGGCGTGAGAAGAATATGGCAGCCATAATGGAGCCGTGACCGTCGTTCTCATGGGGATTCCCGCCGTGCGGAGTGGGCGGTCCCTCCTGGAGGGACGGCCCGACACACCGCTGCTGGTCGACAAATTCGGCCGTGTCGCGCGCGACCTGCGCGTGTCGATCACCGAGAAGTGTTCGCTGCGCTGTACCTACTGCATGCCGGAGGAGGGCCTGCCGCCCATCCCGGCCGACGAACTGCTGTCCGCCGAGGAGATCGTGCGCCTGGTCGCGCTGTCGGTGCGCGAACTCGGAGTCCGGGAGGTCCGTTTCACCGGCGGCGAACCACTGATGCGCCGCGACCTCGAGCGCATCGTCGCCGGCTGCCACGCCGCCGTCCCCGAGACGCCGCTGGCCATGACCAGCAACGGTATCGGCCTCGAGCATCGCGCGGGGGCGCTCGCGCGGGCGGGGCTCAGCCGCGTCAACGTCTCGCTGGACACCGTCGACCGCACGGGATTCGCGCGGCTGACCCGGCGCGACCGGCTCGACTCCGTGCTGGCCGGTATCCGCGCGGCCCAGCGCGAGGGCCTGGCCCCGGTCAAGGTGAACGCGGTCCTGATGCGCGAAACTCTTTCCGGCGCAGCCGATCTGCTGCAGTGGTGCCTGGACGAGGGCTGTGAGCTGCGGTTCATCGAGGAGATGCCGCTGGACGCCGACCACGAGTGGGCGCGCGTCAATATGATCACCGCCGCCGAACTGCTGGACGTGCTCGGCACTCGTTTCACGCTCACCGAGATCGGCCGCCCCGACCCCGCGGCCCCGGCGGAGAACTGGCTGGTGAACGGCGGCCCGGCGCGGGTCGGCATCATCGCCTCGGTGACCCGCTCCTTCTGCGGCGACTGCGACCGCACCCGGCTCACCGCCGACGGCCGCATCCGCTCCTGCCTGTTCAGCGATCAGGAATACGATGTGCGCTCGGTGCTGCGCTCGGGCGCGAGCGACGACGAGATCGCCGCCCTGTGGCGCGGTGCGATGTGGAACAAATGGGCCGGGCACGGCATCGATGCGGACGATTTCGTGCCGCCGGAACGGACGATGGGAGCCATCGGTGGTTGAGGTCCGCTATTTCGCCGCGATCGCCGACGCGGTCGGCAAGAGCAGCGAACATCTCGACCTGCCCACCGGGTCGACCGTGGCCGACCTGCGCCGCGCCCTCACCGCCGGATACGGTCCCGGCCTGGACCCGATGCTGAAGGTCTGCGCCTTCCTCATCGGCGACGAACTCACCCGCGACGAATCCGCCGCCCTCACACCCCGCGTCGACGTCCTGCCGCCCTTCGCCGGCGGCTGACCGGGTTGTCTCGTCGCTGCCCGGCTACCGGGCTCGACGACACAGGCCCCGGCTGATCAGTCGCGCCACCAGTCGTCCAGCGGTGTGACCGGGACGGTTCGCTTGTGGCGGGTGTTGCGGAAGATCGATTCGAGACGGTCGGCGGTCTCCGGGGTGACGTCCTTGCCCTCGAGGTAGTCGTCGATCTGGGCGTAGGTGAGTCCGAGGGCGACCTCGTCCGGGAGGGCCGGGCGGTCGTCCTCGAGGTCGGCGGTGGGGACCTTCTCCCAGACGCTGGGCGGTGCGCCGAGTTCCTGGAGGATGGCCGCGCCCTGGCGCTTGGTCAGGCCGGTGAGCGGGGTGATGTCGACGCCGCCGTCGCCGTACTTGGTGAAGAAGCCGGTGACCGCCTCGGCCGCGTGGTCGGTGCCGGCCACCAGCAGATTCAGCTGACCCGCGATCGAGTACTGGATCACCATGCGCTCGCGGGCCTTGATGTTGCCGCGCACGAAGTCCCGCAGGTGCGGCTCCTCGCCGAGCAGCTCGCGCAGGCCCGCGGCCGACTCGGCCGCCACCGCGTCCGCGCCGGGCTTGACGTTCACCGCGATCGAGCGATCCGGGCGGATGAATCGCAGGGCGATCTGCGCGTCCTCCTCGTCGGCCTGCACGCCGTAGGGCAGCCGCACGGCGACGAAGGTGGCGTCGCGGCCCTCGGCCCGCAACTCCTCGGCAGCCAGCTGGCACAGCCGTCCGGTCAGCGTCGAGTCCTGCCCGCCGCTGATGCCGAGCACGAATCCCGCGGCGGGCGTGGACCGCAGGTAGTCCTTGAGGAAATCGATGCGGCGGCGGACCTCGACCTTCGGCTCGATATCCGGCCGCACACCCAGTTCGGCGATGATGCGCTCACGCAGAGTCCCCATGTCGATCACTCTACTGGCGCGGCCGGAACGACCGCGCGGACCAGTTGCTCCCAGTTGTCCCCGACCTGATCGGTCGTATAGCCGAGCACCCGGGTCTGGTGCAGGACCAGGCCCGCGTCCAGGGCGCCCAGCAGCGTATCGGCCAGCAGCGGGATGTGCCCCGGCGCGCCCGACTCCCGGAGCAGCAGGGCCACATGGGTTTTCATCACGTTGTAGGGCGCGCTGGAGAACCGGCCGGGTTCGTCGGCCGCGCGCCGCATCTCGCCCTCGACCTCGATCCCCGCCAGCCGCGCGCGCCCGAACGCGACCAGCCGCTCCACCGCGGGCGCCCCGGGGCCCAGCGGCGGCGGCCCGAACATGTAGGCGGCCTGCAGTTTTCGCTCGGACTGGTCCAGCAGCGCCAGCATCAGCCCCGCTCGATTGCCGAACCGGCGGAAGACCGTGCCCTTGCCGACGCCGGCCCGCCGCGCGACCGCGTCCATGGTGACGCCGTCCGCGCCGTGCTCGCGCACCAGTTGCTCGGCCGCGTCCAGCAGCAGCTGCCGGTTGCGGGCGGCGTCGCTCCGCTCGGCGTGCTCCTCGGCGACCGGCAGCGTATGCGGCGGGGGCGTCGGCCCGGCGATCGCCTCGATCGGCAGCGAGACCGGCCGCGCGGGCTCGCGGGACTCGACCGGATGATCTGTGTCGTAGTTCACAGCGGGGTCCTCGGGGGCTGGGGATGAAAGCGGACTGCGGTCCGGTTATGGTCTGATGAAAGCGTAACCCGCCGCAACATCGCACAAGGAGTGACCATGTCCCAGACCCGTCTTCTCGCTCTGGTCGGCAGCCTGCGCGCCGCGTCGATCAATCGGCAGCTCGCCGAGGCCGCCGCGCAGACCGCCCCGGAGGGTGTGCAGGTCGACATCTTCGAAGGCCTCGGAGATATCCCTTTCTACAACGAGGACATCGATGTTCCGGGACAGGTACCGGCCGCCGCGGTCGCGTTGCGTGACGCCGTGTCCGCTGCCGACGGGTTGCTGCTGTTCGTCCCCGAGTACAACGGGACCATTCCGGCCGCGCTGAAGAACGCCATCGACTGGGCCTCCCGCCCGTACGGCGACGGGTCGATCAAGGGCAAGCCTGCCGCCGTGGTCAGCGCCTCGATCAGCCAGAACGCCGCCAAGTGGTCGCACGGCGACACCGTCAAGGCGCTGAGCGTCGCGGGCGCGTCGGTGGTGGAGAGCGCGCACCTGCACTTCGGCACCATCGGCCAGCGGTTCGGCGAGTCGCACCCGCGCGAGGACGCCGAGGCCTTCACCCAGCTGGCCGCCACGGTCCGCGAGCTGGTCGAGGCGGTCGCGGCGCGGGTCAACGCCTGAGCCCGACTCCTGTGTGCGCGGGGCCCGCATCCGGATCGGATGCGGGCCCCGCGCATGTCCGGGCCGCCACGCCGCCAAGTTAGAATATGAAAATCATTATCAACTAGGAGGCGATATGAAGGTCCGCAACTCGCTGCGTTCGCTGAAGGACAAGCCGGGCGCCCAGGTGGTGCGCCGTCGCGGCAAGACGTACGTGATCAACAAGAAGGAACCGCGTTTCAAGGCGCGCCAGGGCTGACGCGCGACACGCCGACAGAGGGCCGTTCCGTCCACCGGCGGGGCGGCCCTCCCGTGTGTCCGGAGGGCGCGCGGAGCGTGGTTCCGGGGGCGGGTGTGGCGGCTGTGACTTGTGGGAGAATTGAGTTTGCTGGGAGAGAGCTGCGACGCGAAATTGTGATCTGAACCACTGTCGTGTCGGGTTGCGAATCGAGCGTCCAGGTACTTACGCCGTCCGAATTTCACCTTTGTGACTCGCAACATGTCGTGTTGTAGGAATCTGTCGGCCACTAGGTGTAGTGTCTACGGCACTGGAGGACGACGCGGGATCGGGCCGGTCGCGGCACCCGCGACCTGGGGTTCCGGGCTCGCTTCCAGGGGTTTGCGCAGTAACCATGTGGATCTTGCGAGTCGTGCACTGCATACGGACTTCAAGGCAAGGAGAGAGGGACACTCATGACCATCACCGTGTACACCAAGCCCGCTTGTGTCCAGTGCAACGCCACCTACCGCGCGCTCGACAAGGCCGGTGTCGATTACACGGTCGTCGACATCTCCGAGAGCCCCGAGGCCCGCGATTACGTGATGGCGCTGGGCTACCTGCAGGCCCCGGTCGTCGTCGCGGGCGACGAGCACTGGTCGGGCTTCCGTCCCGACCGCATCAAGTCGCTGCTGACCCAGGCGGCCTAGTTCCGGCCGAGGGCATGCCGGAACAATCCGGGATGCCATGACGTCGGAATGACGGGGCGCTATTTCTCGTCCGACATTGGGGAAGGGGGAGTGGCCGTGGTCAACCTGGTCTACTTCTCGAGCGCGTCGGAGAACACGCACCGTTTCGTCGAACGGCTGGGCCTCCCGGCCGTTCGCATTCCGCTCCACACGGCCGAGTCGCTTCGCGTCGATGAGCCCTACGTGCTGATCTGCCCCACCTACGGGGGCGGTCGGCACGTGCTGGGCCGCAACCGATCGGATAAGGAGTTCGTGCCCCGTCAGGTGGCAAAATTCCTGAACGATCCGCACAATCGTGCGTTGTTGCGCGGCGTCGTCGCGGCCGGCAACACGAACTTCGGCGATACCTATTGCTATGCGGGAGAAGTGATCTCGCGCAAGGCCGGAGTGCCGTACCTGTATCGCTTCGAACTCATGGGAACCGCCGAGGACGTCGAGCGCGTCCGAGAGGGATTGGGATTGTTTTGGCAACGACAACAGCACCGGCCGGAAAGACGGCCCGCCTAGAGCGCCCGGTGAACGCGAGCGGGAGCAGGGCGGGGTCGGACACTGCCCCGACGACCGAGGGCATGGACTACCACGCCCTCAACGCGATGCTGAACCTCTACGGGCCCAACGGCGAGATCCAGTTCGACCGGGACCGCGAGGCCGCCCACCAGTACTTCCTCCAGCACGTCAACCAGAACACCGTCTTCTTCCACAACCTGGACGAGAAGCTCGACTACCTCGTCGAGGAGAACTACTACGAGTCCGAGGTGCTCGAGCAGTACAGCCGGGCCTTCGTGAAGAAGCTGTTCCAGCAGGCGTACGCCAAGAAGTTCCGGTTCCCGACCTTCCTCGGCGCGTTCAAGTACTACACCTCGTACACGCTGAAGACCTTCGACGGCAAGCGCTACCTGGAGCGCTTCGAGGACCGGGTCTGCATGGTCGCGCTGACCCTCGCCGCCGGTGACGAGAAGCTGGCCGGCGAACTGGTCGAGGAGATCATCGACGGCCGCTTCCAGCCCGCCACCCCCACCTTCCTCAACTCGGGCAAGCGCCAGCGCGGCGAGCCGGTCAGCTGTTTTCTCCTTCGCATCGAGGACAACATGGAGTCCATCGGGCGCTCCATCAACTCCGCGCTGCAGCTGTCCAAGCGTGGCGGTGGTGTGGCGTTGCTGCTCAGCAACATTCGCGAGCACGGCGCGCCGATCAAGAAGATCGAGAACCAGTCCTCGGGCGTCATCCCGATCATGAAGCTGCTGGAGGACTCGTTCTCCTACGCCAACCAGCTCGGCGCGCGGCAGGGCGCGGGCGCGGTGTATCTGCACGCCCACCACCCCGACATCTACCGCTTCCTCGACACCAAGCGCGAGAACGCGGACGAGAAGATCCGCATCAAGACGCTGTCGCTGGGCGTGGTGATTCCGGACATCACCTTCGAGCTGGCGAAGAAGAACGAGGACATGTACCTGTTCTCGCCGTACGACGTGGAGCGCATCTACGGCGTGCCCTTCGCCGACGTCGACGTCACCGAGAAGTACTACGAGATGGTCGACGACGGGCGCATCCGCAAGACCAAGATCAACGCGCGCGAGTTCTTCCAGACCATCGCCGAGCTGCAGTTCGAGTCCGGCTACCCGTACATCATGTACGAGGACACGGTGAACCGGGCCAACCCGATCAAGGGCAAGATCACCCACTCCAACCTGTGCTCGGAGATCCTGCAGGTCTCCACGCCGTCGGTGTTCAACGACGATCTGTCCTACTCGGTGGTCGGCAAGGACATCTCGTGCAACCTCGGCTCGCTGAACATCGCCAAGACCATGGACTCGCCGGACTTCGGCAAGACGGTGGAGACGTCCATCCGCGCGCTGACCGCGGTGTCGGACCAGACCCACATCTACTCGGTGCCGTCGATCGAGCAGGGCAACAACCAGTCCCACGCCATCGGCCTCGGGCAGATGAACCTGCACGGGTACCTCGCCCGCGAGCGGATCCACTACGGCTCCGACGAGGGCGTCGACTTCACGAACATGTACTTCTACACGATCGCCTTCCACGCGATCCGGGCGTCGAACCAGCTGGCAATCGAGCGCGGGCAGGCCTTCGGCGGCTTCCCCGAGTCGAAGTACGCCAGCGGTGAGTACTTCGACAAGTACACCGAGCAGGCGTGGGAGCCGGCGACCGAGCGCGTGCGGCAGCTGTTCGCCGATGCCGGCGTGCACATCCCGACCCAGGACGACTGGCGCGAGCTGAAGGCGTCGGTGATGGCGCACGGCATCTACAACCAGAACCTGCAGGCCGTGCCGCCGACCGGGTCGATCTCCTACATCAACCACTCCACCAGCTCGATCCACCCGGTGGCGTCGAAGATCGAGATCCGCAAGGAGGGCAAAATCGGGCGCGTCTACTACCCGGCGCCCTACCTCGACAACGACAACCTCGACTACTTCGAGGACGCCTACGAGATCGGCTACGAGAAGATCATCGACACCTACGCCGCGGCCACCCAGCACGTGGACCAGGGCCTGTCGCTGACGCTGTTCTTCAAGGACACCGCCACGACCCGCGAGGTCAACCGCGCCCAGATCTACGCCTGGCGCAAGGGCATCAAGACCCTCTACTACATCCGCATCCGCCAGATGGCCCTGGAGGGAACCGAAGTCGAGGGCTGCGTCAGCTGCATGCTGTAGAAACCGTTGGGCGAGGGACGCTCCCGGTATCGGGGGCGCCCCTCGTCGTTTGCCGTCGTGGTGGTGCGCCGGGGCGGTGTTCGCTCGCGGGCGGTTTCCGGCCAAAAGCGTGCCGGAAAATGGAGGGCGGCGCGCCGGAAACAAGGGCAGTGGGCCGGAAACTGGGGGACAGCGTGCCGGAAACTAGGGGCAGCGCGCCGGAAAACTAGAGGGCAGCGCGCGAGAACTGGAGGCAGCGCGTGGGAACTAGGGCAGCGTGCGAGAAGTAGAGGCAGCGCGTGGGAACTAGGGGCAGGGCGCGGGAAACTGGAGGGGACGGTGCCCGGGAAAAGGGGTGTGGGTGGTGGTGGGGGAATTTGTCGGAAAATTATCGGTGGGGTTCCTCACATATCTGGTCTGGTTCAATGCTGTTGTGTGCCAAGGGGATTGGGCGTATTGGCAGGTGGGGGCGGGGCTGGGGAATGATTCGACGCGCCGGGGTGTTGTGGACGGATGGCGTGTCTTGGGCCGGTGGCGCGTATATTGCTCTCGAATGCTTTGCGTCATCGGCGGATCGGCCGCCGGTGGCTGCGTTGTCAAAGGGCGACGGCGCACATGATGACAGCTGTGACGACTGAGGAGGTGGGTAGCTATGCGTAGCGAGCCCCCCAGTCGAAGGCCGCGCGGCGTCGCCCTCGTTTCCTGCCGATAGTTCCTCGGCGCCGGGGTGACGCCCCGCGGTGTGATCCGGTGTCTCCTTTCCGCTCCATGCCGTAGTGCTGCATGCCGTTGTGCCGAGGTTCTGCCATGTCGCCGACCGATCTGTCCGTCGCTGTTCCCGAGCTGCCCGCAGCCGACTCCGCCGAAAACCTGCCCCAGACGCCGAGCGTCGAGTCCCTCCAGGACATCGTCGACTGCGGCCGGGTCGAGGCCACGCTCGCGTGGCTGGACGACCATCCGCCGCACCTGATCGCCGACCAGCTCGCCCGCATGGACGCGGTGCACGCGGTGCTGGCGTTCCGCCTGCTCGACAAGGACCGCGCGCTGACGGTCTTCGAGGAACTCGAACCGGTCGACCAGCAGCAGATCCTCGCCGGCCTGCGTGGCCAGGCGTTCCGCGAACTGGTCGAGGAGATGGACCCCGACGACCGGGCCCGCATGCTGCGCGAGGCCCCGGCCAAGGTCGCCAAGAAGGTGCTGGCCGGGCTGAGCCCGCGCGAGCGCCGCATGACCGCGGCCCTGCTCGGCTATCCGGAGGGTTCCGTCGGCCGGTACATGACGCCCGAGGTCGTGGCGCTGCCGCGGAACCTCACCGTCGCGGAGGCGCTGCAGATGGTGCGCCTGAAGGGCACCGGCGCCGAGACCGTGTACACGCTGCCCGTCGTGGACCTGGGCCGTCGGCTCACCGGGATCGTCGAACTGCGCGAACTGGTCCTCGGCGAGCCCGAGGCGATGGTGTCCGATCTGGTCGTCACCGAACCGGTCTTCGCGCGCGCCACCGACTCCGCGGAGAAGGCCGCGCGGCTGATGCGTGAGACCAACGTCATCAACCTGCCGGTGGTCGACAGCGAGGACCGCCTGGTCGGGCTGCTGACCATCGACGACGCGGTGGAGGTCATCGAGGCCGCCGACAGCGAGGATGTGGCGCGCCAGGCCGGCGCCGCCCCCTGGGCCGGGCACTACATGGCGGCCGGGGTGTTCCAGCTGGCCCGCTACCGGGCGATGTGGCTGCTGTTGCTGCTGGTGGCGGCGACGCTGACGGTCACGGTGACCGACGCGTTCGAGGCCACGCTGGCGCAGGCCGCGCATCTGGCGTTGTTCATCCCGCTGCTGATCGGCGCGGGCGGCAACGCGGGCGCGCAGGCGGCGACCTCGTGCGTGCGCGCGCTGGCCGTCGGCGAGGTCCGGGTATCGGATCTGCTGCGGGTGATCTGGCGCGAGTGCCGGGTGGGCCTGGTGCTGGGGTCGATGCTGGCCGCGGTCGGCATGGTCATCGGCGGGATCTTCGTCAGCGCGGACATCGCCGTGGTCGTGGGCATCACGCTGATAGTCATCTGCGGCTGGGCGGCCACCATCGGCGGTACGATGCCGCTGCTGGCCAAGCGGTTGCGCATCGACCCCGCGGTGATCTCGGCCCCCATGGTCACGACCCTGGTCGACGCCACGGGCCTGATCATCTACTTCACCACCGCCAAGGTCGTCCTGGGGATCTGAGCGGCCATATCCGAAGCGGCACAAGACACAAGCACTTGTGCTGACCGGAGTTGTCGCCCCCAAGTAGTAGTGTTCCAAGGCGCGGGGAAATCCCCACGGTCCGGCGAGATGAGAAGGGTGAGCGGCGCGTGAAGCTGATCGACCGAGTGTCTGCGATCAACTGGAATCGGGTGGCCGACGAGAAGGATGCCGAGGTCTGGGACCGGCTGGTCGGCAACTTCTGGCTGCCGGAGAAGGTTCCGGTGTCCAACGACATTCCGTCGTGGGCCACCCTGACCGACCATGAGAAGCAGCTGACCATGCGGGTGTTCACCGGCCTGACGCTGCTGGACACCATCCAGGGCACGGTCGGCGCGGTGAGCCTGATCCCGGACGCGCTGACCCCGCACGAGGAGGCGGTGTACACCAACATCGCCTTCATGGAGTCGGTGCACGCCAAGAGCTACAGTTCCATCTTCTCGACGCTGTGCTCCACCCGCGAGATCGACGACGCCTTCCGCTGGTCGGAGGAGAACCGCAACCTGCAGCGCAAGGCCGAGATCGTCCTCGACTACTACAACGGCGACGAGCCGCTCAAGCGCAAGGTGGCCTCCACCCTGCTGGAGAGCTTCCTGTTCTACTCGGGCTTCTACCTGCCGATGTACTGGTCCTCGCGCGCCAAGCTCACCAACACCGCCGACCTGATCCGCCTGATCATCCGCGACGAGGCCGTGCACGGCTATTACATCGGCTACAAGTACCAGAAGGGCCTGGAGGCCCTCACCGCTCCCGAACAGGAAGAGCTGAAGAACTACACCTTCGAGCTGCTGTTCGAGCTGTACGAGAACGAGGTCGAGTACACCCAGGACCTCTACGACGAGGTCGGCCTGACCGAGGACGTCAAGAAGTTCCTGCGCTACAACGCGAACAAGGCGCTGATGAACCTCGGCTACGAGGGCCTGTTCCCCAAGGACGAGACCGACGTCAACCCCGCCATCCTCTCCGCCCTCTCCCCGAACGCCGACGAGAACCACGACTTCTTCTCGGGGTCGGGGTCCAGCTATGTGATCGGCAAGGCGGTCAACACCGAAGACGAGGACTGGGACTTCTGACCCACCTCTCGTCTCCGGCATGCGGTCCGCGGGAAAGGGAGAGGGCTCACGCCGGAGGTAGGCGCTGGGTGAACAGCGCCTTTCCCGACGCGTCACACAGGTTCACCGTCAGTTCCTTGCTCTTGCCGTCGATGCGCACCTCGCCGAAATGCTGGTACTCGTCCAGCGGCGAGGCGTTCTGCGTCGGTGGTGCGTGCACGAAAACGGCTGTGGGGCCGAAGGTTCCGTCGAGATCGTTGGGGCCGAAGGCGCCGGCGTTGAGCGGTCCGGAGACGAACTCCCAGAACGGGTCGAAATCGGTGAAGGCCGCGCGCTCGGGTGAATAGTGGTGTGCCGCGGTGTAATGCACGTCCGCGGTCAGCCACACCACATTGGCGACGCGGTTCGCCTTGATCGACGACAGCACTCGCGCGATCTCGGTCTCCCGGCCCAGCGGGGCGCCGGGATCGCCGTTGGCCGGGCCCTCGAACGCGGCGGTGTTCGGCTGCTCGCCGTCCTTGACGACCAGGCCCAGCGGGAGGTCGTTGGCGACGATCTTCCAGGTGGCCCTCGAATCCCGCAGCGCCTCGATCAGCCAGCGGGTCTGCTCGGGGCCGAAGATCCTGCCGTCGGGGGAGCGGTCGGCGTCGTTGGCGTCCTTGTAGGTCCGCATGTCGAGCACGAACACGTCCAGCAGCGGGCCGTAGGAGATCTTGCGGTAGAGGCGGCCGTCGGTGGCCTCGGCGGGATCCAGCGGCATCCACTCGTGGAAGGCCTGCCAGGCGCGCCGGGACAGCACGTCCATGCTCCGCTCGGCGTAGCCCTTGCTCGCGGCGACCTGACCGCCCGGGTACCAGTTGTTGACCGTCTCGTGGTCGTCCCACTGCACGACCTGGGCCACCGACGTGTTGAAGCGCCGGTAGTTGTCGTCGAGCAGGTTGTAGGCGTACTGGCCGCGGAACTGCTCGAGGGTCTGGGCGGGAGCGCTCTTGGGCTCGGTCACCACATTGCGCCAGGTCCGCCCGTCGGGCAGCGTGACCGTCTCCTGTAGCGGCCCGTCGGCGTAGATGGCGTCGCCCGAGTGGATGAACAGGTGCGGGTCGCGGGCGGCCATGGCGGAGAAGATCTTCATGCCACCCAGGTCCGGATTGCTGCCCCAGCCCTGGCCGACGACATCGCCGGACCACAGCAGCCGCAGGTCCGAGGCCGCGGTGGGCACCGTGCTGAACGTGCCCGTGACCGGTTCGGACGTGGCGCCGCCGTCGCCCTCCAGCGTGACGCGGTAGTGCACCTGCTGTCCCGCGGGCAAACCCACGAGGCGCAGCCGCCCCGTCCCGTCGGTCTCCGGGGTGAGCTGAGGTCCTTCGAAACGCCGTGCGCCGGAGAAGGATTCGGTCGCCGAGGTCTCCACGATCAGCCGCGCCGGCCGATCGGACCGGGCCCAGACCAACGCGCCGTCCGCCCGCGGATCGCCCACGGCCACGCCGTGCGTCAATGTCGGCCGGTCCCGCACCAGCCCGGGACCGTCCCCGCCCGACGAGCACGCCACCAGCCCCGGCCCCGCCACCAGCCCGACGGCGGTGGTGCGCAGCAGGGTCCGTCGGGAGATACCGGAGTACGGAGATCGGCCAGTCATACGCCCGACCATGTCCCAGCCGTCGCAACACAACCTGAACAGGGGTCGACCGGCAAGCCAACTCTCTCGTCGTTCGAGGGGGATGGTGATGGCGGATGCAGGGCTCCGGGCTCGATGCGACAGTATCGAGGGATGACCGATGCGCCGCAGATTCTCGCCGGAGTCCCGGGGTCGTTCCCGAACAGCGTGTTCCACGAGCGTCATCCGAAGCTGATCGAGCAGGTGATCGGCGCTCATCCGTACGGGCAGGTCGAACAGGCCGCCCTGCGGAAACTGCTGGCCGAGAGCGTCGGCGGGGTGGTGGAGCCGCTGTACACGAGCGCCGACGACGCTGATCGGTGGCAGGAGTGGGGGCGGGACGTATGGGGCCGGCCGTGGGGCGAGGTTCCGTTCCTGTGGGCCGAGAGCTACTTCTACCGGAGGCTGCTGGAGGCGGTCGGATACTTCGGGCCGGGCGTGTGGCGCGGTATCGATCCCTTCGGCCCGACCAAGGCCGCCGAGCTGGCGAGCCCGGCCGTCACCGACGAATTGAACGCGCTCGCCGAGCTGGCGGACGTGCCGGAGGAGAAGAAGCGCGACGCCCTGCTGGTCTCGGCGCTCTGGGGCAATCAGGCCGACCTCGGCTTCCAGCTGACCGCCGGGTCCGGCGCCCGCGACGATCGGCTGCTGGTCGACGACAGCGCCGCGCTGTGGTCCACGCTGGCCTCCGCGACCGATCCCGACGTGTGCCTGATCGCCGACAACGCCGGCCGCGAACTGCTGCCCGACCTGATCCTCGTCGACTACCTGCTCACCAGCGGCATGGCCGCCCGCGTCACGATCTATCTCAAACCGCAGCCGTACTACGTCTCGGACGCGACCATGAACGACCTGGTCGCCGCGCTGCGCGTGCTGCGCGACAGCGACGCCGCCGCGGCCCGGGAGGCGGGCGACCGCCTGTGGCTGGCGATGAACGAGGGCCGGCTCATCGCCCGCATGCACGAATTCTTCTGTGCGCCACTGTCGTTCCACGATCTGCCGGAGGATCTGTCGGTCGAGTTCGCGTGCGCGGCGCTCACGATCCTCAAGGGCGATCTGAACTACCGCCGCCTGCTCGGCGACCGGGACTGGCCGCCGACAACCCCCTTCGCCGACCTCACCGCCTACTTCCCGTCGCCGGTCGTCGCGCTGCGCACGCTGAAGTCCGATGTCGTCGCCGGGCTGACCGCCGCCCAGGTCGCGGATCTCGACGCCACCGGCCGCCCCTGGCGAACCAGTGGCGAACACGCTCTGATCCAGGCTCGGTGAGAAGTTGTCGCGTCAACGTATAAAGGCTGGTTGACCTGCCCTTTCGGGTAAGTCGGGGCAATGCGGGACGTGTCATGCACCGGGCGCTAGTATTCGAATATGCGTTCGAACGAGGAGGGTGAGTTACCTCGGACCGAAGGCACGGAGCCCGAGCTGCAATTCCCGAACGAGACCGGCTACTACTACCGGGCGCTCACGTATCCGCCGCGCCCGGTGTGGGTCCGGCTCGACGCGATCCTGCTCCGGGATCCGGGGATGCCGCGGCACATCAACGGCGCCGGCCTCGATATGACCGGCGACCGCCCCGGCACCCTCACCCACTGGGTGCCGACCCTCAGCGGCGACTGGCTGGGCCGGGTCAACTTCTCGATCCCGTACGCCGACGGCCGTCCGGCACTGCACCTGACCGATCAGCTGGTCCCCGCCTACGCCCTGCGCCCGCGCAAGAGCACCCCGCGCCGACGGGGAGAGAGTCCGGAACCCGGTGAGTCTCGAGGGTGAGACCGGGCGAATCCCAGCCGTGAGAACACCCGTTGCGGCCGGTCGGCCGGTGGGCTTTGCTTACACAGCCTTCCCGGTGTCGATCCCCGCATCGGGAGTAAAGCTCTGCACGACAAGGATTGTCGATGAGATCGAACCGGTTCCGGATGTTGCCGATCGCGGTCGCCGCACTTGCCCTGTTCGCCGGCGGGTGCTCCGGCGAGACGAAATCCGAGCCCGCGCCCGCGAGTAGCGCGCCGGCGGTCGCGCCCGACCAGCAGGATGCGGGACACCGCCGCCTGAACCAGCTGGTCGGCGAATGGGACGGCGACAAGTCCACCTTCATCGCCGGCGGCACCGCGGATAATCCGGTCCGCAGCCGGATCGTGTCGCGATGGGGCTGGATCACCGAGACCGGCGGCAACTTCCTGCGCGAAGAGGCCGAGGGCAACTTCGGCGGCAAGCCTTACTACCGGCTCGGCCTGCTGGGTTACGCGCCGACCGACGATCGCTACGAGTGGACGACCGTCGACAGTGTCACGCCGATGACCATGACCTACAAGGGTGCGAAAGGCAGTGGCGGACAGGCCGATATCGTGACGGCCGGGGAGTTCACCGATCCGGGCGTGCTGGGACCGCAGTTCGTCGGGCAGACGATCGCGATGCGCACCAGGATCGCGCTGACCTCGCCCGATCGTGTGACGATGGAGATCTATTTCACCCCGCCCGGACAGGCGGAACTGCTCGCCGATCGCGTCGAACTGACCAGGCGGAAGTAGTCCGCTCTCAGTCGGTGACGTATCCGTTCAGGGTCTTCTGCAGGTCGGTGAGGATGGCGCGGGCGGCGGTGATGCCGGTGCCGTGCCAGATGGGATCCTCGACGGCGAATTCGCGGCGGTCGATGACGGCGCTGAGCTTCTCCCAGTCCTTGCCGTCCATCGCCTTCTTCCCGTGGCTCTCGCCGTCGGGGCCGTCGAACATCAGGTAGATGATGTCGCCCTCGAGCTTGTCGCGGTCACCCTCGGAGGAGAGGCTGCCGACGCCGAACGAGGCGCCGCGCTGGGCGCCCGGCCGCTGCACCCCGGTGTCGGCGAGCACCTGCCCGGCGAAGCTGTCGGTGCCCTGCACCTGGATGTCGTCGGCGGTGAAGCGGATGACCGAGGCTTGCGACAGGTTCGCCGCGACGGCGTTACCGGTGTCGCGGGCGGCGGTGCGGTAGTCCTCGATGGCCTTTGCCCCGGCTTTGCTGCGGCCCATGGCCTCGGCGTAGGAGCTGAAGACCGACTGCCAGCTGCCGGGACCGACCTGCACGGTGGGCGCGACGCCGCTCAGCGCGCCGAAATCGCCCTCGCCGGGCGCGCCGATGATCAGATCGGGATGCAGCGCCGTGATGGCGGCGATATCCGGGGCGCCGATGCCGCCGACGCTCGGAATCTTCTGCACGCCGGTGCCCATATAGGCGGGCTGCGGCGTCGGACCGGCCATCGTCGCCGCGCCGACCACTCGCTCCCACAGCCCGACCCCGCAGACGGCGTCGAGGGCCGCGGTGTCGAGGACGACGATGCGCTGCGGATCGGCCGGAACCTGCACCGTGCCCGCGGGCTGCTGCACGGTGCGGGTGCCGGACGGCTGGTCCGGCGCCGACGGCAGCGCGCAGGCGGTGCGGGTATCGCGTTCGATGCCGACCACCGCGGCGCCGCCGATATTGGTGGTGGTGCGCACGATGCTGGCCTCGTCGTCGGCGCTCTGGCCGCAGCCCGCGACGAGCGTCAGGGCGGCAACGGCCGCCAAGCCGCCGGCTCGTACGCGACGGGTGGTGTTTCGGGTGGATTCGACCTCGATCACCGGCATGCGGGAAGGGTACACACGCCCAGGGCACAGCCCCAACGACCACACCGGCGCGGACCCCGCCCGCCGGGTCCCGACCATCCAATTACGACAGAGAGTAGGACCGGGCGCGATGCCCTGGGACAGCACGGTTTACGATGCGTCGTAGCGGATTGTCGTGAGACGACCGGCTACCAGGCCACACCTAATGGAGGATCAGTGACTGCTGTAGAGCCCCAGCCAGTCCCGAAGTTGGAAGCGACTCGGCCGTACCCACAACGTCTGGGGCCGAAGGGGTCCTTCCTGTACAAGGCTGTCACGACCACCGACCCCAAGGTGCTGGGCGTGATGTACCTGGTGACGGCGATGTCGTTCTTCCTCATCGGTGGCGTGATGGCGCTGCTGATGCGTGGTGAGCTGGCGCGTCCGGGCCTGCAGTTCCTGTCGCCGGAACAGTTCAATCAGCTGTTCACCATGCACGGCACGATCATGCTGCTGTTCTACGCGACCGCGATCGTGTTCGGCTTCGCGAATATCGTGCTGCCATTGCAGATCGGCGCCCCCGACGTGGCCTTTCCGCGCCTGAACGCGTTCAGCTACTGGCTGTACCTGTTCGGCGCGACGATGGCGACCGCGGGCTTCATCACCCCCGGCGGTGCCGCCGACTTCGGCTGGACGGCCTACACACCGCTGTCGGACATCGTGCACTCGCCCGGCGTCGGCGCCGACCTGTGGATCCTGGGTCTGGCCGTCTCGGGTCTGGGCACCATCCTCGGCGGCGTGAACATGCTCACCACCGTGGTCTGCCTGCGCGCTCCCGGTATGACGCTGTTCCGGATGCCGATCTTCACCTGGAACATCGCCGTCACCAGCGTGCTCGTGCTGCTGGCCTTCCCGCTGCTGACCGCCGCGTTGATGGCGCTGGCCTACGATCGGCACCTGGGTGGGCACATCTACGATCCGGCTTCCGGTGGTGCGCTGCTGTATCAGCATTTGTTCTGGTATTTCGGGCATCCCGAGGTGTACATCATCGCGTTGCCGTTCTTCGGGATCGTGTCGGAGATTTTCCCGGTGTTCAGCCGGAAGCCGATCTTCGGATACACCACCCTCGTCTACGCGACCCTGGGTATCGCCGCGTTGTCCATCGCGGTCTGGGCGCATCACATGTACGCCACCGGCGCGGTCCTGCTGCCGTATTTCTCGTTCATGACGTTCTTGATCGCGGTGCCGACGGGTGTGAAGTTCTTCAACTGGATCGGGACGATGTGGAAGGGGCAGTTGACGTTCGAGTCGCCGATGCTGTTCTCGGTCGGGTTCATCGTGACGTTCCTGTTCGGTGGCCTGTCGGGCGTCATCCTGGCCAGCCCGCCGCTGGACTTCCACGTCTCGGATACCTACTTCGTCGTCGCCCACTTCCACTACGTGCTCTTCGGCACCATCGTGTTCGCGACCTATGCGGGCATCTACTTCTGGTTCCCGAAGATGACCGGGCGCATGATGGACGAGCGCCTGGGCAAGTGGCACTTCTGGGCGACCATGATCGGCTTCCACACCACCTTCCTGGTGCAGCACTGGCTGGGCGCGGAAGGCATGCCGCGCCGCTACGCCGACTACCTGCCCACCGACGGGTTCACGATGCTGAACACCATCTCCACGATCGGCGCCTTCATCCTGGGAGCCTCGACGCTGCCGTTCATCTGGAACGTCTTCAAGAGCTACCGGTACGGCGAGGTCGTCACCGTGGACGATCCGTGGGGCTACGGCAACTCGCTGGAATGGGCCACCACCTGCCCGCCGCCGCGACACAACTTCTACGAGTTGCCGCGTATCCGGTCGGAGCGTCCGGCGTTCGAGCTGCACTACCCGCATATGGTCGAGCGGATGCGCGCCGAAGCGCACGTCGGCTGGGGCGGGAAGGCAGTGCATGTGAAGGAGCCCGAGAAGGTCTCGAGCTAACCCCTCCTACCGAATCCGCGGCGGCCGTCGACTACGACGGCCGCCGCGGCCGGTTTCCGGGCCGCGTGATACCGGCCACGCGGCGCCGGGCAGCCTGCCGTACGGCCGTGCCGACCTGAGACAATGACCCGGGTCGCGTCGGCGGCCGTGCATGTCACGAGAAACGGAGCTTCGCTTGAGCGCGTCCGAGACGACCGTGCTGATCACCGTCACCGGACCCGACAAACCGGGTGTGACCTCGGTGCTGCTGACGGCCCTGTCGCGCAACGGCGTCAGCCTGCTCGACGTCGAACAGGTCGTGATCCGCGGCCGGCTCACCCTCGGCGTGCTGGTGACCTGCCCGGCGGATCCGGAGAACCTCCAGGACCAGCTCGAGGACGCGATGGCCAGCATCGGCATGCAGGTCGACGTCGAGATCGGCGCGAACTCCGTGGGCGGTGCGCGACTGTCGACGCACGCGGTCGTGGTGCTGGGCAGTCCGGTGACCGCGCGGGCGTTCAGCGCGATCGCGCGCAAACTCGCCAAGCAGAACGTCAACATCGACTCGATCCGCGGGATCGCCGACTATCCGGTGACCGGTCTGGAACTGATGGTGACCGCTCCGGCCGATACGACCTCGGAGACCCGCCTGCGCACGGCGCTGGCCACCGTCGCCGTGAAGGAGAACGTCGACGTCGCGGTCGAGCGCGCGGGCCTGGCACGACGGGCCAAGCGGCTCATCGTGTTCGACGTCGACTCCACGCTCATCCAGGGCGAGGTGATCGAGATGCTGGCCGCGCACGCCGGCGTCGAGGACGAGGTGCGCAAGGTGACCGAGGCCGCCATGCGCGGCGAGATCGACTTCGCCGAATCGCTGCGCCAGCGCGTGGCGACGCTGGGCGGCTTGGACGAATCGGTGATCGACGAGGTCGCCGAGACCATCGAACTCACCCCCGGCGCCCGCACCACCATTCGCACGCTGCGCCGCCTGGGTTTCCGGTGCGGCGTGGTGTCCGGCGGTTTCCGGCAGGTGATCGAACCGCTGGCGCACGATCTGGAACTGGACTTCGTCCAGGCCAATACGCTCGAGGTGGCGGGCGGCAAACTCACCGGCAAGGTGATCGGCGAGATCGTCGACCGGCCCGGAAAAGCCGTGGCCCTCCGGCGTTTCGCCGCCGAGGCGGGCGTCCCGATGGAGCAGACCGTCGCCGTCGGCGACGGCGCCAACGATATCGACATGCTCAACGCGGCCGGCCTGGGCATCGCCTTCAACGCCAAACCCGCCCTGCGCGAGGTCGCCGACGCCGCCCTCTCCCACCCCTACCTCGACGCTCTCCTGTTCATCCTCGGCGTCACCCGCGACGAGGTCGAGGCCGCCGACGCCCGCGACGGCCTACTACGCCGCGTTCCGTTGAATTGATTCCGGCCAAAAGCGCGCCGGAACAATGAGGAAGCGCGCCGAGACGCCCAGCCAGTACGGAAGCGGGCCGAGAAGCTCTTCTTCCGGCATGCTTTTGGCCGGAATCCCTTGCCGCGGAGGATAGCTGAACGATCGCTCGGCCCGGTTGCGGCTTCCCGCCATCCACCCTCGGTAATGTCTGCCCGGGATTTGCTCTCGCGCTGGCGAGGCCGACGACTGGGAGAACCGCGTGCGTACACCCCTGCTGGTGCTGATGCTCGGCCTGACGCTGGTCGCGTGCGGGAACGACGACTCCGCCCACGCGAAGACGAGTTCCGCGGACGCCGTGAGCGTCACCGGGGACTTCGACGGCAAAGCGGTGTCGCTCGCCCCCGGACAGACCCTCGAGGTCTCCCTCGCGGCGAATCCGAGCACCGGCTACCAGTGGGACCTGATCGACCTCGACCAGACCGTCCTCGACCAGGCCGGCGACCCGGACTACCGCCCCGCCGCCGACGCGGGCAATGCCGCGGGCATCGGCGGCACCTCCCGCTGGCGCTTCACCGCCAAGACCCCCGGCGCCACCGCCTTGCACCTGGGCTACGCCCGCCCCTGGGAAGCGGGAACCGAACCCGCCCAACACTTCACCCTCACCGTCACCGTCGCCCCCTGACCCGAGCCACCCGCTTCCCGCACCCCCTGCACACTCCCGCACCCCTTCCGGACGACTGGAAGGGGTGCGGGAGTACGTAAGGGGTGCGGGAAGGTGTTGGGGCGTGTGGGGTGGGGTGCGGCATGGGAGGCTGGGGTGTCGGAAGGGAGAGGTGGTTGTCTGGAACGGGTGGCGGCTCGGCCGGGGGTGCAGGCGCGGATGAGTGAGCCGGTGGGAGCCGTGACGCGGGAGCTTGACGACGGATTCGTCGCGCGGCACGCGGAATTGGCCCGGGGATACGGCGGTGGCGGCGATCCGGACGATCCCGCGCTCGTCCAGGCCATGCAGATGGTGCTGCACATTCCCAAGGTCGATCCGCCGCCCCGCAGCGCGCTGCTGGAGGCCGCGGCCACGGCGGTGGTGGCGCTGTGCCTGGATCCGCGGGTCGGCCCGGAGGGGGAGTGGGAACCGCGATATCTGGCTTGGAAACGGTCGCGCATCCGCAAGGTCGCGCGGCGGGCACGAGGCGCGCAGTGGCTGGCGGCCGGCGAGGTCGACGGCGTCACAGCGGAGATCGGCGGCGCGCAGGCCCGCGCGCTGGTGCCGGGTCCGATCGGTGAAATCGACCCGCGCATCCGGAAACTGCAGATCGGAGGCACCGATCTGGAAGCCGACACGCCCGGCCCGGCCGATCCGGAACTGCCTGTGCTTTGGGTCAATTCGGAATTGGGTATGACTGTCGGCAAGGCCGCCGCACAGGCCGGGCACGCGAGCATGCTGCTGGCGGGTGCGCTGCCGGTGGATCGGGCGTACGCGTGGTCGCGGCAGGGTTACCGGTGTTCGGTCCGCGACGCGCGTCCGGCGCGGTGGGCCGCGCTGTGCGACCGGGTCCGGGAGGGTTCGGCGACCGCGGTCCGCGACGCCGGGTTCACGGAGGTGGCGCCGGGCTCGATCACGGTCATCGCGGTCCCGCCCGGTGACCTGTCGGCCGCGTGACGCAGGTGCGCCGTGCGGTCGACTCGGAGGCGGTATTGGGGCAGTATCGGGGCACGTCTCGCGGAGGTGCGACGGATATGACGACACTGTGGATCGTGCTCGGCATCTGGGTCGTGTGCTCGATTCCGATCGCTCTTGTTCTGGGCCGGTTGTTCCGCCGGCCGCGCCCGCGCCCGCGCAGGAGTCCCGAATCACACAGGTTCGACGACGAATTAGCGCGCGGACGGCCGCGCGGGAGACTATGACACTTAACGTGCAAACCGACCACGTTGGCAGCGGTTCGCGGGCGTGGGCCAAGATGGACCCCGTGCCGCAACCGGATCCCGATCTGCTCATCGACTTCAACGAGGTGACCGTCCGGCGCTCGGGTCACACTCTGGTGGGACCTGTCAGCTGGCAGGTGGAACTAGACGAACGCTGGGTCGTGCTCGGCCCCAACGGCGCCGGCAAGACGTCGCTGCTGCGGATGGCCGCCGCCGAGGTGCATCCGACCTCGGGCACGGCCAATCTGCTCGGCGAGACGATCGGCCATACCGACATCACCGAGTTACGTCCCCGCATCGGGCTGTCGTCGGCGGCGGTGGCCAGCCGGGTGCCGCTCGACGAGAAGGTCGGCGACCTGGTCGTCTCGGCCGGGTACGCGGTGATCGGCCGCTGGCGCGAGGAGTACGACGACGTCGACACCGACCGCGCCATCGACATGCTGGAAAGCCTGGGCGCCGAACATCTTTCCGATCGCGCCTACGGCACCCTGTCGGAGGGCGAGCGCAAACGCGTGCTGATCGCGCGGGCGCTGATGACCGATCCGGAACTGCTCCTGCTCGACGAGCCGGCCGCAGGACTCGATCTGGGCGGCCGCGAGGAACTGGTCGAGAAGCTGGGCGATCTGGCCGCCGACCCGGACGCGCCGGCCACCGTGCTGGTCACCCACCACGTGGAGGAGATCCCGCCGGGATTCACCCACGCGTTGCTCCTCAACGAGGGCAGCGTGGTGGCGCAGGGACTGCTGGAGGAGGTGGTGACCGCGGAGAAGCTCAGCGAGGCCTTCCGCCAGTCCATCACCCTCGACCGCATCGACGGCCGCTTCTTCGCCCGTCGCTCGCACCGGTTCGGGCGGCATCGCCGCGGGTAGCCGCCCGGCTCGCGCACCTGTCGGCCGTCGGCGACCAAGCAGGCGCTAGGGTGCGAGATGTGAGCGAGACTGTTGCGGAGTCGGACGCCGTTCCCCCACTCAGGGACGCGTCCACGGTGATGCTGGTGCGTGACGGGGCAGCGGGGCCCGAGGTGTTCATGCAGCGGCGGGTGCAGGCCATGGAGTTCGCGGCCGGCATGACGGTCTTCCCCGGCGGCGGCGTGGACGCCTCCGACGCCCAGGCCGAAATCTCCTGGGCGGGGCCGGATCCGGCGTGGTGGGCGCGGAAGTTCGCGACCGACGCGGCGCGGGCGCAGGCGCTGGTGTGCGCCGCCGTGCGCGAGACGTTCGAGGAATGCGGCGTACTGCTGGCCGGTCCGACCGCCGACAGCGTCGTCTCCGACACCTCGCTCTACCGCGAGGCGCGCCGGCAGCTCGAGCGCCGGGAACTCTCGCTCGGGACGTTCCTGGGCCGCGAGAACCTGGTGCTGCGCGCGGATCTGCTGCGGCCGTGGGCCAACTGGATCACCCCGGTGATCGAACCGCGCCGCTACGACACCCGCTTCTTCGTCGCCGTCCTCCCGGAGGGCCAGCGCGCCGACGGGGCGACCTCCGAGGCCCGCGAGGTGGCGTGGCGCACGCCCGCCGAATCCATGGACCGCTGGCGAGAGGGCCTGGACATCCTGCTCCCGCCCACCTGGTCGCAGTTGCGGGCGATCGGCGAATTCGCCTCCACCGCCGACATTCTCGCCGCCGATCCGGCGATCGACCCGATCCAGCCCGAGTTCGAGACCGTCGACGGCAAGCCCATGCTGCGGTTCCCGGACAACGCCGCCTACTTCGCCGACAAGCCCGACGGTTCCCGCCTGCGTGGGTCCCGCCGCCCGGGCGACCAGTAGGCTCCTGCCCCGTGGCCGAATTCGTGACCGTGGACCGCGCCGAGGCGGGGATTGCCGTGCTGCGCTTCGCGCGGCCGCCGCTGAACCTGATCGACGTGCAACTCGCCCTGGAACTCGCGGCGGCGGCCGACCGGATCGCGGAGGACGCCGAGGCGCGGGCGGTCGTCGTCTACGGGGACGAGCGCGTCTTCAGCGCCGGTGACGAGCTGGCGGAGCTGGCCGAGCTGTCGTCCGAGCAGGCCCGCGCCCTGGCCGGGGATCTGCAGCGCGCCCTCGGCTGCCTGGCCCGGCTGCCGCAGCCGACGGTGGCCGCCATCAGCGGATACGCGCTCGGAGCGGGTCTGGAGCTGGCGCTGGGGGCGGATCGGCGCATCATCGGCGACAACGTGAAGCTCGGGCTACCGCAGATCCGCGCCGGGCTCATCCCGGTCGCGGGAATCCGGCGGCTGAGCCTGCTGATCGGCCCGGCCCGCGCCAAGGATCTGGTGTACACCGGCCGCTTCGTGGAGCACGACGAGGCGACGGCCCTCGGCCTGGTCGACGAGGTCGTCGCCCCGGACGACGTCTACACCGCCGCCCTGCGCTGGGCCCGGCAGTTCACCGGCGGGCCGGCCCGCGCGCTGGCCGCCGCCAAACGGGTCTTCGAGGCCGGTACGCACGGCCACGACCGGGCCCGCGGCGAGTGGGCGGAGCTGTTCGACACCGAAGACCGCAGCATAGGAACACGTTCTTATTCCGCGGCGGGTCCGGGTTCGGCGGAATTCGTGGGCCGCTGATCTCGGGGCCCCGGCCGCTCGAGTACGCTTGCGGACCATGACCGCACGTCCTGACGACCCCGCGCCGAACCCGCACGCCACCGAGGCGGAGGTCGAGGCCGCGCTCGCCGACAACAAGCTCGCCCAGGTCCTGTACCACGACTGGGAGGCGGAGACCTACGACGACAAGTGGTCGATCTCCTACGACGAGCGCTGTATCGAGTACGCGCGCGGCCGCTTCGACGCCGTCGCGCCGAACGCCCCGCTGCCGTACGGTCGCGCCCTGGAACTCGGCTGCGGTACCGGCTTCTTCCTGCTGAACCTGATGCAGGCGGGGGTGGCGAAGCGCGGTTCGGTCACCGACCTGTCGCCGGGCATGGTCAAGGTGGCGCTGCGCAACGCCGAGCACCTCGGCCTGGAGGTGGACGGCCGGGTGGCCGACGCCGAGACCATCCCGTACGAGGACGACACCTTCGATCTGGTCGTGGGACACGCTGTGCTGCACCACATTCCGGATGTGGAGCTGGCGCTCAAGGAATGCCTGCGGGTACTCAAGCCGGGCGGGCGCTTCGTCTTCGCGGGCGAGCCGACCACCGTGGGCAACCTCTACGCCCGCAAGCTGGGCCAGGTGACCTGGAAGGTCACCACCGAGGTCACCAAGCTGCCGTTCCTGCGCGAGTGGCGCCGCCCGCAGGAGGAGCTCGACGAGTCCTCGCGCGCGGCCGCCCTCGAGGCCGTCGTCGACCTGCACACCTTCGATCCGTCCCAGCTCGAGGCGATCGCCCGCTCGGCCGGCGCGGCCCAGGTGCACGCCGAGACCGAGGAGTTCGCCGCCGCCCTGTGGGGCTGGCCGGTGCGCACCTTCGAGGCCGCCGTCCCCGCCGAGAAGCTGACCTGGCGCTACCGCATCGCCCAGTACCGGGCCTGGCTCGGCCTGAGCTGGGTCGACGAGAACGTGCTCCGGCACATCGTGCCCCGCCGCTTCTTCTACAACGCCATGATCACCGGCGTGAAGCCGACCGCCGCCGGAAAGTAGTGCGCCACACCCGAATCCGGGCCCAGTGGCGCGAGGCTTCGTGGCTGCCGGGGTATGTGGTCGCGGTGGACGGCCGCGGGCCGGTGTAATGGCGTATCGGTTCTCGCGCGACGACGTGGCGTTCCTGCGCGGTGACGCCGGGCGTTCCGCGCTGGCCGAGGTGGATCGGCTGGCACTGACTCCGGCGTCGCTGGTCAACGACCTGGAGCGGGTGCGGCGCGTGCGGGGGGAACACGCGGCGGCGCTGGTGGAGACGGTGCGCCTGCGGCGGCGGGCGGGCGCCAAACTCGACGGCGCGGGGGAGTGGCTGTTCACCGACGACGCCCTGCAGCAGGCGACGCCGAGCGCCGTGGCCCGGCATCGGGCGCGGCGGCTGGCGGGCCGGGCCGTGCACGACGTGACGTGCTCGATCGGCGCGGAACCGGCGGCGCTGCATCCGGTGTGCCCGGTGGTCATCGGGAGCGATCTCGACGAGGTGCGCCTCGCCATGGCCGCGCACAACCTCTCCGGCGTGCGAAATGTGCTGCTGGCCAAGGCCGATGCGCTGATCCCGTGCAGTAGCGGCACGGTCGTGATCGCCGATCCGGCCCGGCGCGCGGGCGGCCGCCGCACGCACGACCCGGCCAAGCTGATCCCGCCGCTGCCGGACCTCGTGGCCGCCTACGCGGGCCGCGATCTGGTCGTGAAGTGCGCTCCCGGACTAGATTTCGACGCCTTCGCACCGCGGGGATCATGGGAGGTCGAACTCGTCTCGCTGGACGGCGCGGTGCGCGAGGCGTGCCTCTGGTCGGCCGGACTCGCCGAACCGGGCGTCACCCGCCGCGCGACCGTCCTCGGCTCGGACGGTTCGTCCCGGGTGCTCACCGATGCCGAACCGGACGATATCCCCGAACGCGATCCGGGGGCGTGGATCATCGATCCGGACGGCGCTGTCGTGCGGGCCGGACTGGTCCGGCACTACGCCGCGAAATACGGCCTGTGGCAGCTGGATCCCCGGATCGCCTATCTCACCGGCGACACCGTGCCCGACGGCGTCCGCGGCTTCCGCATCCTGGACCGTCTCGAATTCCGCGAGAAGCCGCTGCGCGCGGAGCTGCATCGCCGCGACTGCGGTCCGCTCGAGATCCTCGCGCGCGGTGTGGATATCGATTCGGACGCGCTGCGTGCCCGCGTCAAGCCGCGCGGTACGCACCCCTACACTGTCGTGATCACCCGGATCGGCCGTACCCCTACGGCTTTCCTGTGCGAGACGCCACCGGCCCGCTGAGCGTCCCCTACTCGTCCGGCTTGAAGGCGAACAGCTCGCCGATGCGCGACGTGACCACCACATCGCCCTTGGCGCTCACCGCCGTTCCGACGGTGGTGCCCTGCGCGCCCGGCAGTTCCGCGGAGGCCAGCGTCGTGCCGTTGCGGGTGTCGATGGTGATCAGGTGCAGCGTGTCGCCGATCGAGGAGACCACGTAACCGGTGTCGCCGCCGGTCTGCACGGGACGTCCGCGTAACTCCAGATCCTTACGCTCCCAGGCGATCTCCGCGCTGCCGTCGTTGTCGCGCAGCGCGATGAGGTGGCCCTCGTCGCCGCCCGGGATCAGCAGCCCGTCCTGCGCCGATACCGCGCCGCGCGGCGCGAAGCCCAGCGGCTGCGTCCATTTCGTGTGCCCGTCGGCGGCGTCGACGGCCAGCAGCCGGCCGGAGTTATCGCCGACGTAGACGGTCTTGCCGTCGCCGGACAGCGTCGGGCTGGTCGCGGAGCCGTCGGCGAGGATGTCGACGCTCCACTCCTGCCGGATCTGCTTGTCCGCGTAGCGCAGCGCGACCAGGGCCGCGGCGGGAGTTCCCGGCTTCCGGACGGTGAGGTAGAAGCGGCCGGAGTTCTGCTCCAGCGCCGAGACGTTCGCCACCGGGCACAGCGGCCCGCCGGCGCCGCAGTCGCCGATGCCCTGGCCGTCCGGCGGTCGCGGCAGGTTGACCTCCTGCAGGAAGTCGGGCTCGCCCAGTGCCTGGAACGTCGCCGCCGTCAGCTTCCCGGTCTGCCGGTCGACCACGTCGATCTGACCGGACTGGGTCACCGACAGCACATTGCCGTCGCTGGTGAACTGCACCGACACCGGAACGCCCGCGACGGGGGTGCGCCAGCGCGGCTGGCCGAGCGCGTTGAACGAGAACAGGCCGCCGTTGTCGCCGACGTAGACGTTGTCCAGCCCGTCCACCGCCGCACCGGCGGCGCTCGCGTCCGGACCCATGGGATTGCAGAACCGCTTGCGCCCGGTCGGCATCTGGAACGCGAACAGCGCGCCGGTCGGACCCGTATCGCCGACGCAGCCGGCGGCCGTGCTGCTGGTGACGAACACCTGCCCGCCCGGCCCGATGATGGTAGGGGTCGCGGCCGGGCCGCCCAGCGGCCGCGACCAGGCCGGGACCAGGTGCCGGGATCCGGTGATGCCGCTGGCGCCGCTGTTGCGGGCGTCGTGGTACGCGACCGGCCAGCCCTTACCCGGGCCGACCTTGATGTCGTCCAGCGTGGTGCTGCCGCATCCGGTCAGCGCCAGCACGCCCATCGCGCCCACGGCCGCGCCGGCCCGTAGCGCCAGGCCCCGGGAGCGCGCGCGTCGCACCGCCGGACGGTGATCGGTGATGGCGCCTCGCCCGCTGCGCGGGGATCGCCGGCTGCCGTGTCGCACCTGCTGGACTCCCATCTGCTCGTACGGGACTGCACGAGACTAGAACATCGAACCCCGCTCTCACCGGTCCGGGGGAACTCGATTTCGCCCGTGTCCGCCGGATCGTGCCGCGGCGGGAACAGTTCGAGGGCAGCGGATGCCCCCGCGCGCGACGAAAGTACGCTGGTACCTCGACGACGACACCTCTGGACGACGCAGTCGCCCGATGGACTCGAGGGAGCAAGTTCGTGACGAGCATGTGGGGCGCGCCGCTGCGTTCGCGGTGGCGGGGGTCGCGCAGGCGGGACCCGGAGCAGGCGCGTTTTCTGACGATGGCCTCGCTGCGCTGGGTCCTGGCCAACCGGGCCTATACGCCGTGGTACCTGGTGCGGTACTACCGGCTGTTCAAGTTCCGGCTGGCCAACCCGCACATCGTGCTGCGCGGCATGGTCTTCCTGGGCCGCGGGGTCGAGGTGCACGCGACGCCGGAGCTGAGCCGCATGGAGATCGGCCGGTGGGTGCACATCGGCGACGGCAACGCGATCCGCTGCCACGAGGGCTCGCTGCGCATCGGCGACAAGGTGGTGTTCGGCAAGGACAACGTCGTCAACACCTACCTCGATATCGAGATCGGCGAATCGACGCTGGTCGCCGACTGGTGCTACATCTGCGACTTCGACCACAAGATGGACGACATCACCCTGCCGATCAAGGATCAGGGCATCGTCAAGGGTCCGGTGCGCATCGGTCCGGACACCTGGATCGCGGCCAAGGTGACGGTGCTGCGTGGCACCCGCGTCGGCCGCGGCTGCGTGCTGGGCGCGCACGCCGTGGTGAAGGGCGACGTGCCCGACTACGGCATCGCCGTCGGCGCCCCCGCCAAGGTGGTCAAGAACCGCAAGGAGGCGTGGGAGGCCGGGGCCGAGGAGCGGGCGAAGTATCTCGCGGCGCTGGAGGACATCGAGCGCAAGAAGAACGGCGCGGCCGCGTCGCAGGCGAGCTAGTCGGCGCAGTCGGCGTAGCCGTCCCCAGTCCGCGCACGGCCGGAGCGAATGCGGAGGTACGCCTAGTCCGCCGAAGTTGTCGGGGGCGGGCGGTACCGTCTCGCTCATGAACCGGTACGCCGCCCTGCTACGCGGGATCATGCCCAGCAACCCGAATATGCGCAACGAGAAGTTGCGCGGCGTCTTCGAGGGGCTGGGGTTCGAGTCGGTGGGTTCGGTGCTCACCAGCGGCAATATCGTGTTCGGTAGCACCGAAACCGACGTTCCCGCACTGGAATCGCGCATCCAGCAGGCGCTGAGCGCGGAGTTGGGCATCGGCGGCGGCACCATCATCCGCAGCCGCGAGGAACTGCGCGCGCTGGTCGATTCCGATCCCTTCCCGGGGCTGACGCACGGGCGCGGCACCTACCTCACCACCACCTTCCTCAAGGACCGGACGCAGGGCCCGCCGCCGGGCAACCTCCCGCCGGAGCTGGACGGCGTGGTGCGGATCGTCCGGTACGACCAGGAGGCAGCCGCCCTCCTGGCGGTCATCGACAACATGTCGAGTTCCACGCCGAACCACATGGCATGGCTGGAGAGCGTGTACGGCAAGGACATCACCACCCGCACCTGGCTGACGGTGGGGAAGGTGCTGGCGAAGCTGTAGCGGTTTCGCCGCGAGACATCCCCTCCGGCAATCGAATTCGGGGAGTTCACATCGGGCGGGTCGGACGGTCCGAGGGGGGCACGGCGGGGACGCGATCGGCTCGATCGCGGGCAGCGGTTGTCCACATCCATCGGAAATCGCAGGGGGAAGACACGATGAAGGTCTGTTCGCGTGGCCTGTGGGTCACGGTCGTCGTAGCTGTATCGATGCTGCTGGTAGGTCCGGCCGGGGCCGAGCCGAGCCCACCGGCGCTGCCGGCCGCGCCGAAGCAGGTGCACGTGAGTGCGCACGGCGCGGTCCGCCAGATCGTTCCGGACCGGCCGGTTCCGCCGCCGGGGGCCCGGCCCGCCGATCCCGGCGCGGCGGCACTGGCGCACGCCACCGATATCAGGCAGTTGTTCGGCGCCGCAGCGGATCTCGTCGTGGATACGGTGGCGGGGCGCGGGCGGAAGTACCGTGCGGCTGTCGCAACGGATCGCCGGGGTTCCCGTCCACGGCGCGGGCGTCGCGCTGTCGCTGCGGCCGGACGGCGCGCTGCTGTCGGCGACCGGTGCGCTGACCGCACACACGCACGGGAGCTATCCACCGGAGGGGGTCGCGCCGACGGCGGCCGCTCGCCGGGCGGCTCTCGGCACGGTGGCCGGGGCGTCCAGGTCCGCGGCGGACACGCTGGCTGTGCGCACCGAGTCGGCGGCCTGGTTCGATCCGAGCCTGATCGACGGCGACGGGCCGGACGTCGCGGCGATCCCCGCCTATCGCTTCGACGTCGCGGCCGCCGGCGACCTGTGGCGGGTCTTCGTCGCGGCCGGGCCCGGGGCGGAGGTCCTCGATGCCTGGACGACCGGCCGGAGCCTCGCGCGTGCGGTGTGTGACGCGGATTCACAGGGCGAGGAGCGGAGGATCGGCACGCCGTGCGGGGCCGCGGGAAGTTATCCCGTGGTGCGATCGGAGGGGCAGCCCCGCGTCGCCGGGAACGAGGACGCCAACCGGGTCTACGGCTGGCTCGGTGATACCGAGACGTTCTACCGCCACTACACCGACCTCGGCAGCCTGACCGATCTGATCGGCGTCGACCTCGGCGACGGCGGCGGTAAGGCTCTGCGCGCCACCGTGCGTGTCTGTGCCGAGACCTGCCCCTACGCCAACGCCTACTGGACCGGCGGGCGGGGCGCGGTCCTCGGCGGCGCGGTCCTCGGTCTCGACGTCCTCGCCCACGAGATCACCCACGGCGTCACCGAGCGCACGAGCGGCCTGAACTACGTCAACGAGTCCGGTGCGGTCAACGAATCCATGTCCGACGTCTTCGGCGAGTTCACCGAACTGGCCACTGCCCGCGGCCTGCCCGCCGACCGGTGGAAGATCGGGAACGGCACCGCCGTCGGCGTCGTCCGGGATATGCGGTCGCCACGCTCGGGCCCCGATCCGCAGCCGGAGACCTACCGGGGCCCGGGCTGGGCGCCGGCGACCCACTCCGGCGCCCACCCGGCCCCGGACAACGGCGGCGTCCACACCAACAGCGGCGTGGGCAACAGACTCGCCGCCCTGATCACCGATGGCGGGCGAGCGGGCGGGCGCGTCATCGGCGGCATCGGCCTCGCGAAGGCCGCCTCGCTGTACTGGACCGTCCAGACCCAGCTATATCCCAGCGCCGGCTATCCCGCCCTGGCAAGCACTCTGACCACGGTGTGCCGCAACAACATCGATGACAACATCGCCGGGTTCACCGAGTCCGACTGCGCGGCGGTGACGCAGGCCGTCGAGGCTGTTCGGATCCCCTTGCTTCGCACCAGGTCCGGAGACGCGGGGGAGTAGTCGGCTACCGGGTCGATGCGTGCCGGACAACAGCTGGCGAAGCGCCGTTATTCTGCCGCGCGTACAGTAGGGGGGATCAAAGCTGTTGTCCGGTAGGGGGTTTCAACGTCTGAGGGCTGAGTGCCGTGCCGGCGCACTCGCCCGTTCCGCAGCAGGTCACCACGGGTGGGTAGTGCTGTGCGAAGCCTGATGGACACGGTGTCTGGGATGCTTGCGTGGCAGCCTTGTGGGAGGGAGCACGATGCAGACGGAACCCTACATTTTCGATGCCGAAGGTACCGAGCTGGGCCGGGAGCATCTCGGTTACGTCGAGACCCTCTTCGATGCGATCACCACGGATTGCCTGCGGTCGACGGGGATCGGGCCGGGCGCGCGGTGCCTGGAACTCGGGGCGGGCGCCGGATCGATCGCGCGATGGCTCGCCGATCGCGTCGGCCCGTCCGGATCCGTCGTCGCCGTCGACAAGAACGCCGCCTTTCTCGATCCGGGGCCGAATGTCGAAGTGTACGAGCATGATCTGGCCGGCGGGCTCCCCGTCGACGGACCCTTCGACCTCATCCACGCCCGCCTGCTCCTCATGCGCCTGCCGCGGCGCGAGCAGATCTTCACCACCCTCGTCGAGGCGCTGGCGCCCGGCGGATGGCTGGTGATCGGCGATGTCGACCGGCGGCCCCAGGCCACCCTGTCCGCGCCCACGCTGGCCGACGAGGACGTGTGGGCGAAGGTCATGTCGCTCTCGCACGGCGTGGTCGCCCCGCGCCTGGGTATCAGCTTCGACTGGGCCGGCCAGGTGGACGACCGGATGACCGAGGCCGGGCTGGCCGATATCGGCAGCGTCGAATACTCCCGGACCGTCAGCGGCGGCGACGAGGGCTGCCTGCTGCATCGCAACCTCACCGTCCGGGCCGAATCGCTGCTGCTGGAATGCGGCGTCACCCGTGACGAACTCGAGCACTACCGCGAACTCATGCTCGACTCGCGTTTCCGGGCCTGGTTCTACCACTTCCTGTGCACCAGCGGCCGCAAGCCCGAATGACCTGCCGCCCGCTACCGGCCGATCGTCATTGCGGTGCGCAGTAACTCGGCGGGCAGCGGCGCTCCCGGCAGCGGCCGGGCGGCGTCGGCGCGCAGACCGTCCAGGAGGATCGCCAGGTGGCGGCGCCAGGCGTCGGGAGCCGCCGCGCGAATACCCTCCGTGGCCCGCACCACGGCCCACAGCATGAGCCCGATATCGGGAACGTCGACATCGGCGCGCAGCGCCCCGGATTCCCGGGCCCGCGCGATCAGCTGCTGAAACAGCGTGTGCCCCCGATGTTTCGCCTGCTCGACCGGACTCTCGGCCGGTAGCGAATACACGCAGATATCGGTGAACCCGCGATCGGCGGCCTGCCATTCGGCCAGCATCGTCAGGTGGTCGACCAGGCCGGTCCAGGGATCGGGGGCGCGTAACGCGTTCTCCGCGAGCACCACCGAACGTTCGACGCAGTCCAGCATAGTCTCGTTGATCAGCGCCTCGCGGGTGGGGAAGTGGTTGTAGAGCGTGCCGATGCTGACACCCGCCTCGCGGGCGATGGCGTTGAGCGAGGCCTCGAGCCCCTCCCGGGTGAAGCGATCCTTCGCGGCGGCCGCGATGCGCTCGCGATTGTCCCGGGCGTCGCGGCGGCGCGGGCGCGGCGGGGCGCCGTCCCGACCCGGCTCGATCACATCGACCATGGCCTCAGCCTAACAAGTTGAACACCCTCTCGATTTCGGGTTAAGTTGAGAGTCCGCTCAAATTGAGTGGGTTCTCAACTTAACTGGAAGAATGGAGACGGCCATGCCCCATCTGGCGATTTTCGGCGCCGGTCCCGCCCTCGGCCTGGCGGCCGCGCGCCGATTCGGCCGCGCCGGGTACTCGGTCACGCTGATCGCGCGCAATCCCGGCACGCTGGACCGGGTGCGCGGCGCCCTGGCCGCCGACGGCATCGACGCCGACGTGTTGCTCGCCGACCTGGCCGACGACGCTCAGGTCGATGCCGCCCTGGCCGAGCTGCGGCAGCGCCACGGCATTCCGGACGTCGTGGTCTACAGCCCCGGCGATGTCACCCACCTGCCGGTCGACGCGCTGTCGCTGGACGTCGACACCATGCTGTCGTGGCTGCCCCTGCGGCTGACGACGCCGATCCGGATCCTGCACGCGCTGCTCCCGGGGATGGCCGAGCGGGGCTCCGGCGCCGCGCTGATCGCGCAGGGGAGCGTGGCGCGGCGGCCGCAGGCGGCGCTCGCCAGCGTGGGTGTGCCGCAGTCGGGCCTGCTGAACTATCTGTACGCCGTGGACGAGCAGGTGCGTTCCCAGGGTGTGCGCGTCGGTACCCTGCTGATCGACAGGCTGATCGAGACGAGTGCGGCCCAGCGGCTGTACGACTCCGGGCATTTCGCCGCGGTGGAGCCCAACGAGGTGCCGCGCGTCGAACCGGACGTGCTGGCGGAGGAACTGTTCGAGATGGCGACGACGGACCAGGAGGTGGAACGCGCGGCGTAGGACGACCCACCCCGCAACGACGAAACCCTCCGAGGCCTCGCGGCGTCGGAGGGTCCGAGCTGTTGTGCGACTAGGCCGCTTTCCGCGGCGATTCGGGAGCCTGCGCCCCGCCGGACTTCTCCTCGTTGAATCCGGGCCGCCCGCTGCCGATGAATGCCACCAGCCACGACATCACCGCCACGAAGCGGTTGCGGAAGCCGACCAGATAGAACAGGTGCACCGCCAGCCACGTCACCCACGCGACCAGTCCGGTGAACTTGATCTTGTCGTTCAGCTTGGTGACCGCGCTGAACCGGCTGATCACCGCCATCGACCCCTTGTCCCAGTACACGAAGGGGGTGCCGGCCTGCTTCTTGCGCCGGATGATGTCGGCGACGTGGCGGCCCTCCTGCATCGCCGTCGGCGACTGCCCGGGGTAGCCGTTGAGCGAGGTCATATCGCCGATCGCGTAGATGTCGGCATGCCCGCCCACGGTGCAGTCCTGGTTGATCAGCAGCCGGCCGGCGCGGTCGGTCTCGCAACCGGTCGCCTCGGCCAGCAGCTTCGCGAAGCCGCCCGCCTGCACACCGGCCGACCAGACCACGGTCTCCGCGCCGATGCCGCGCTCCACGCCGTCCTTGGTCTTGACCGTGACCTTGCCCGCCTCGATATCGGTGACGAAGGTATCCAGCAGCACCTCGACGCCGTTGCGCGCCAGCGACTCTCGCGCGTACTGCGACAGGCTGCCGCCGAACGGGGGCAGCACGGCCGGGGCGCCCTCCACCAGCGACACCGAGATCTCCTGGTGGTAGTACCTTTTCGCGAGTTCCTTGAGCTGACCGGCGACCTCGACGCCCGTCGGGCCGGCGCCGACGACCACGAAGCTCAGCAACCGCTCGCGCGAATCGGGATCGGCGGTCGCCGCCTCGGCGAACACCCGCTCGATCTGCGTGCGCAGCCGCTTGGCGTCGTCGATGGTCTTCAGCGAATAGGTCTTCTCGGCGAAATCGTCACGGCCGAAATAGGACTGGTTGGCGCCGGTGGCGGCGATCAGCGAGCCGTAGCGGATCCGGCGTGGGCCGTCCGCCGTCTCGTAGGTGAGCACCGCGCCGTCGGCATCGATATCGACGACCTTGCCCTGCCGCACGTCGGCGCCCTTGTGCCGGTGCAGGATCTGCGCGATCGGCGGGGCGATGTCCGTGCTGGGCAGCACACCGGTCGCTACTTGGTAGAGCAGCGGCTGAAACAGATGTTCGGGCGTGCTCGAGATGAGTACGTAGTTGACCCCCGACTTGCTCAGCTGCTTCGCGGCGGCGAGTCCGCCGAAGCCCGAACCGACGATGACTACCTCAGCGGTTTCGATTCCCGCATCCACGTGTTGCATGACAGCCTCCTTCTGTCATTAGTAACCGTGATTCGGAACGTAGATGTTCCAGGGGTCAGGGCGCATAATTTAGATGAGTCTTATCTGGATCGTTCATGAATGGAGATCTTGATGGAACTGCGGCAGCTGTCCTACTTCGTGGCCGTGTGCGAGGAGCTCAGCTTCAGCCGGGCGGCCCAGCGGTGCTTCATATCGCAATCGGCTATCAGCCATCAGATCGCCCGGCTCGAACATGATCTTGGTGTGCAACTCTTCGAGCGCTCGACGAGATCGGTTGTCCCGACCGATGCAACGACTCGGCTACTTCCCCTTGCGAAGCAAATGCTGAGCCTGGAATCGGCCATTCGCGCAGCTGTGCGGTCGTCCGGGCCGCGAATTCGCCTGGCCGCGAACATGTCCTTCGCAACAAGATCGCTGTCGGCCATCGCGGGTGCGCGTGAGGCGCATCCGGGTGCGGAGATCGAGTTCGTGATCAAACCCTTCCGGCAGCGCATCGCCGCGGTCGCGGACGGCGATTGTGATCTCGCTCTCATCCGCGGCAGCGTCGATCAGCCCGGTCTGACGGTCGAGGAGCTATGGGTGGAGGACCTCGTGATCGCCGTCTCGACGGCGCACCCGCTGGCCGGACGAGAGAATGTCACGCTCGCGGAATTGGGAAATTATCCGCTGTTGCTCCCGCCGGAACAGGAACAGGTCCTCCTCCACAACGTCGTCCGGAACGCGTTCGCCGATCTGCCCACCCGGCCGGCCTTCGGCCCGCCGATCCCGCCGGACCACACCGCCACCATGGAACTGGTCAACCGGCCGGACGCCTGGACCATCCTCTACGCCGACACACCCGCCGAGGGAATCGCGGCCCTGCGCTCCGCCGGGCGTCCGCTGCGGGTTCCGGTGTCGGCGGTCCTGCGCAGTGATATGCGCCCGTCGCCGATTCTCACAACCTTGTTGTCTGCCTTGCACAGCTCGTGAGTTCCCGGCCAAAAGCATGCCGGGAAAAGGAAGAACATGCGGTACGACAAGGCACCCGTTGCGCGACGGAAGGTTTGCCGCGCAACGGGTGTGGGTCGGGGAGGCGGGAGTGCTACTGGGCCAGGTAGACGGGTAGGCGGCGGTGGCCGTTGGAGATGAAGCTCGCGACCGTGCCCAGGTCGCCCGCGTCGGTGGCCAGGCGCATGTCCGGGAAGCGACGGAAGATCGCGGGGAGGGCGACCGTCGCCTCCAGCCGTGCGAGCGGGGCGCCCAGGCAGTGGTGGGCGCCGTAGCCGAAGGCCAGGTGATCCTTGGTGGGGCGGGTGACGTCGAACTCGTCGGCGGTGTCGCCGTACAGCTTCGGGTCGCGGTTGGCGGCGGCGTAGGTGGCCAGGATGGGTTCACCCTTGGCGATGCGCAGGCCGTCGATCTCGAGATCCTCGACCGCGTACCGCAGCGGCAGATTCGCGACCGGCGCCTCGAACCGCAGCGCCTCCTCGACCAGCTCCTCCCACGGGACCTCCCCGGAGTCCAGCTTCGCGCGTTGCTCGGGCCGGGTGAGCAGCAGGTAGATCGCCTGGTCGAGCAGGTTGACCGTGGTCTCGTGTCCGGCGCTGATGACCAGCAGCAGGGTGTCGATCAACTCCTGCTCGGCGAGCTGCGAGCCGTCCTCCTCGTCGCGATGCGAGATCAGCAGGCTGGTCATGTCGTCGGCGGGGTGGTCGCGGCGGAAGACGACCAGCTCCCCGAGGATCCGGTACATCTCCAGGTAATTCGCCTGCGACTGTTCGGGAGTCAGCGAGGTGTCGAAGATACCGTCGACACACGTGCGCAGGCCCGGATGCAGCTCCTCCGGCACGCCCATCAGCTCGGAGATCACCTGGATCGGCAGCGGGTAGGCATACCCCTCCCGCAGATCGACGGCGTCGCCGGACGGCGTAGCGGCCAGCCGGTCCAGCAGGTCGGCGGTGATGGCCTCGATGCGCGGGCGCATGGCCTGCGTGCGGCGATGGGTGAAGGCGGGCGAGACCAGCTTCCGCAGTCGCCGGTGGTCGGCCCCGTAGGCGGTGAACATGTTGTTCACCGCGACCCAGGTGAACAGTGGCCAGTCCTGCGGGACTTCGCCGTTGATGAATTGGGGCCAGTGCTGACGAGCGTCCTTCGACACCCGCGAATCGGTCAGCAGCTTCCTCAGTAACGCGGCATCGGTCACCGACCATGCCTCGATCCCGCCGGGCAGCGCTACCCGCGTGATCGGTCCCCGTTCGCGAATGCGCGCGGCCTCACCCTGGATATCGTGCCCCGTCGGATCCAGGACCAGGGGTTGTTGCTCCATCGTGGTCTCCTCACTACACGTGCAACGGTGGAGATTGGGGGAAGCTGACCGGCAACCCTGCCAGTGCACGATGGAAAGGACCCGGGCGCCACGTCAATTCGTGCGCGGGGACGGCGAGCTGCAACTCCGGCAGCGCGTCGAGCAGCTGATCGATGGCGTCCTGCACCACCAGATACGCGACCGACCGGGCCGGGCAGGCGTGCGGGCCGACGCTCCACGCCAGATGCGACCGGTTGTCGGTGAATTCGCGCGCGCCGACCGCGGGGTCGTTGTTGGCTCCCGACATGCTGATGACCACCGGGTGGTGCGCGGGTAGCCAGACGTCGTCGATGAGCACGGGCTGGCGCGGGAACGTGATGCAGTAGTTGGCCATCGGCGGGTCGGTGAACAGCACCTCGTCGAGCGCGTCGCGGGTGGACAGGCTGCCGCCGAGCAGATTTCCCGCGAAGCGGTCGTCGGTCATCATCAGCAGCAGCGTGTTGACGATGAGGTTCTGCTGCGGCTCGATCCCCGCGCCGTAGAGGGTGACCAGCTGGTGGATCATTTCCATATCGTCGAGGCGGTTCTCGTGTGCGAGCAGCCGCGAGACGATGTCGTCGCCGGGTTCGGCGCGCTTCAGGGTGACCAGTTCGAGCAGCGCCTGGCTGAGCATCTCGTTGCCCTTCTCGGCCTCGATGCCCTCGAAGATCATCGCCATCCCGCGGGCGACCCGCTGCCCGATGTCGGCGGTGCAGCCCAGCATCGCGTTGAGGACCTCGAAGGTCAGCGGGAAGGCGTACTGGTGGATCAGCTCGGCCGACCCTGTCTCGCAGAAGGAGTTGATCAGCGGGACGGCGATGCGTTCCACGGTCGCGTGCAGCGCGTGCAGATCCACCCCGTCGATGGCCGCCACGTTGGCCTGGCGGTACCGCTCGTGGTCCGCCCCCGCGCTGCGAATGGCGTTCGGCCGCCACTCCAGCATCGGCATGACGGGGGAGTCGGCCGGGGCCGTCCGCTGCCAGATGCGCGGATCGGCGGGGAAGTGCTCGGGATCGTTCAGGATCCGCACCGCGGTGCGGTACCCGATCACCAGCGTCGCCGGCACGTCGGGCGCCAGATCCACCGGTGCCAGGGAACCGAAGCGCCGCCGCATATCCCGGTACGCGGCCTGCGGATCGGCCGCGAATTCGGCGGTGTACAGCGGAACGCGCGGACCGTCGGTGTCGACCGGCGACCCGTGCGGAACCGGGCATGAGCTGGTACGAACCGGCGGCTGTGTCAAGAGCGCGACTCCAGACGTTGGAATAGGAATTCGACGAGCGTGATCAGCGACCGCAGGCACGGGCCGCGATCGCGCGCGTCCAGTGCGGTCAGCGGGGTGTCGGGCTCGAGGTCGAGCGCCTCCCGGATCTCGTGCAGCGGAAACCGTTTCGCGCCCTCGAACTCGTTGACCGCCACCGAGTAGGGCACGCCGCGCTCCTCGAGCACGGCGAGCACCTCGTCGGCCTTGTCGATGCGCCGGGTGTCGACCAGCACCAGCGCGCCGAGCGCGCCGCGGGACAGCTCCTCCCACAGCGGGAGGAACCGCCGCTGCCCGGGTGTGCCGAACAGATACAGCGCCAGTTCCGGATTCAGCGTGATGCGGCCGAAGTCCATGGCGACGGTGGTGGTGACCTTGCCGGGTAGGTCGGCCATATCGTCGATGCCGACGCTGGCCTCGGTGATCGTCTCCTCCGTGCGCAGTGGCCGGATCTCCGACACGCTGTCGACGAAGGTGGTCTTGCCGACGCCGAAGTTGCCCGCTACCAGCAGCTTCACCGAGCGGGTCACGGTCTCGGGGACATAGTCGACGGTCCGGTCCGCGACCGCGGACGGGCGCTCAGACGGCGAGAGCGCGGAGCCCATTGAGTACCTCCTCGAGCAGGGCAAGCTCCGGAACCTGGTCGGCAGGAGCCGGATTGACCAGTTGGCCGCTGTCCAACAGGTCGGACGCGACGATTTTGACCACCGAGGGTGGCAGATCCAGGTAGGCGGCGATCTCGGCGATCGATAACGCGCCGCGCCGGCTGCACACGCTCATCACCCGGCGGGCGTCCGGGCTCAGGCCCGGCGCCGGGTCGTGTGCCGCCACCACCAGTGTGACCAGGTCGAGTACCCGGCTCGCACGTGACCGGCCGCCCGTGCGCACATACGCGCGGACGAGATCGGGGTCGCGCCGATGCCGGCTCATACCCTCACCTCACGGTGTGGTGTCGTCGTGAACCGGCTCGAAATCGTCACGAGCGGGTGCCTGGCTGTGTCCTTCGTTCGCGCACTCATGTCACCTCGCTAGGCTCGGCGGCGTCACGAGCGGGCCTGCGGGGTGACCCCCTGTTCGCTCGCCTCATGGCTCCTCTTCGGGTGGTGCTCCGATCCGTCACGAAACGAGCGGCTCGGCCGTACCCGGTGGTCGCTCGCTCGTGACGGCCTTGGTTACCGCTGGCGCGGTAGGCTGCCCAGTTCGCGGCCCACGCGTGCCGCGAGCTCGTTCATCCGATGCGCGACGAGACTGACGTCCACCTGTGCGGTGGTGGAGACGCCGATCAGCGCGCCCTCCCCGGCGGCGGTGATGAAGATCATCCCGTCGTCGTACTCGGTCATGTTCTGCCGCACCGAATTCGCCGCGCCGCAGAACTCGCCGAGCGCCTTGCCCAGGGACCGCAGTCCGGAGGCGGCGGCCGCGAATCGTTCGGCGTCGTCGATCGAGATCTCACCGACCTGCGCGATGCGCAGGCCGTCGTCGGAGAGCAGGACGGCGAACCGGACGCCGGGAACGTTGAGGTCCTCGAGCATCCAAGCCAGTTTGTTGCCGTCACTGACGGCGGTACCGGGTGTGCTCATCAGGATGTCATCCCTTCGGTGTTTTCGTGCGCGGCGGACGTACGGCCGGTCTGGGTGCCGTTCTGCCACGCTGCGGCGATATCGGGGCGGGGGAGCGCGGTGTCGGTGTCGGGTCCACGTGACAGCGTGGACACCGCAACGGTCCGGCGGCGACGCCGCGGTAGCCCGCCCGGGGTGATTTCGTGCACGGTGGACAAGGACTCGTCGTCGTCCGCGGGCTCCGGCGCGGCGGCGCGCGGCGCCTCCGCCGGGGCGGCGTGCGTGCCCGTGGTCGTCGCCGGACGGGTGTTCACCGCGGTCACCGACCAGGCGTCGTCGGCGGGCGGCCGGCTCGTCCCGGTCTGGACGGGACGGACCTCGCCCGTGATCGCGCCCTGCGGTCCGCCCGTCATCGCCGCGTGCGCGCCGCTCGGCGCTCCGGCGTGCTGGCCGGTCTCGACCGGCTCGCGGCCGAAGGCGTGACGCGCCGACGCGGGTTCCTCGACCGGCTCGGGCGCCGCGGAAATGACTGCCGGAGTGGCTACTTGGGGAGTCGATTCGCGTTGCGGATTCGATTCGCGAGGAGCCAGAAGTGCCTCCGGGATGTAGACCATGGCCCGCATGCCACCGTAGGTGTTGGGGCCATCGATGTAGACGGTGAATCCGTAGCGTCGCGCCAGTGCCGCGATACCCGGGAAACCGACGCGGGGAGCGGGTCCGAGCTGGTGGATGTCGACCACCCGCTCGCCGGCCAGCACCTGGCGGGCCTCCTCCATCTGCTCGGCGTTCATGCGCACGCCGGCGTCGTCGACGATCACCGTGACACCGTGGTGCCCCTCTTGGAAGGTGACGTCCACGAAGGAGGTCGGCGGCGAGTAGCGCAGCGCGTTGTCCAGCAGCGTCGCCAGCGTGTGGACCAGCGGCTCCACCGCACGGCTGATGACCGACCGGTCGAGCTGGTGCGGCCGCACGCGGGTGAAGTCACGGACACGGCCGACGGCGCCGCCGATCACGTCGGTGAGCGACTGCTGCGGCCAGCGGCGGCCGGGCAGACCGCCACAGACGATCACGTACGACTGCGACTGGCGGATCATCTGCTGGACGCTGTGGTCGATCCGGGTGAGCGTCTCGTACACGTCGTCGCCGCGGTGCTCGCGCAGCGCGGTGCTGACCACCTGGCTCACGTCGGCGCCCAGGCTGACCACGGAGGTGCCGAAGGCGCGGACCGCGGCGCTGGTGGCCTCCCGCGAGGTGTTCTCGGCATCGGTGCGGGTCTTGGTCTCGGCCCGGGAGACGGCCTGCTGGGCCTCGTATTCGGCTTCGCGGCGGGCGCGGTCGCGCGCCTCGGCCTGCAGCAGTCTGAGATCACCGACGTAGCGATCACCGAGCGCGCGCAGTAGCTGCGCGACGCGGCCCTGCCCGCCGCTGATCGGTATCTCCACCGAGACGTCGGACCGGCGCACCGCGTCGGCCACGTACGGCATGGTGCTGGCGGTGAACTGTTCGAGTTCGTCTTCGTGGCTCCGCAGCGCCTGTTCGGCCGCCTCCGCGCGCGAGCGCTGGTGCAGCGCGTAATACGCCGCATACAACGCCGCCGCGACGGCGAGTATGAGAACTGCGGCGAGGATCCACGAAATCGTCACGGCGGTAGATTGATTCATCAGGTTCCCTTGTTGCCGGCTGCCCGGCCGCCTCGTCCTTCCTCAATTCGCCGACCGCCGCTCACCAGGGTCGGATGACACTCGCGTCGGCGCGCCGGAGCGGCGTCGGGCACAGAACGACCCGACGGACCGTGAAGTTGCTTACCGGACAGGCGATTTCGACTCCCGACACCTGCCCGGCCGGGGCCGCGTTCGGCCCCAGCGCCCGACGACGGCAAACATTATCAGCAATTCCGGGTGGCAGCGACCGATTCGTTATGTACTTGCCGGTTTGTCGTCATCAACTGCGAAGTTTGCAAATGCCTTGTCCGGTAGCCGATCACGGTATTTCCGCTGTACCACGCCCGGAACGGCGACCGGTCGGCATGCGGCGGGACATTCGCTGGCCCACACCCCGCGACGTGTCATCTATTCGCCGAGCGCTTGCGCGACGGCCAGGTGGAGCCGCAGGAGGGCGGGTTCGTCGTCCTCGACGGCCCAGTGGACCTCCTCGAGGCTGCGCAGGAAAGCCCAGGCCCGGGCTCGATCCGGGTCGACCTCCAGAGACCGGGCGGTATGCGTGACCACTCGCCGGGCGTGCTCCCGCGTCGGCTCGTGCTGGGTCTGGATCATGATCAGGAAACCGGCGTCGAAGGCGGCCTCCCCGAGGTAGGGCTTCGGATCGATCAGCAGCCAGGGTTCGCGCTCGGCGGCGAGGATATTGCCCAGGTGGGTGTCGCGGTTGACGATCAGCAACGGCCCGTCGGGGGTGGCGAGCGCGCGGCACCAGTCGGCGGCCCGCGCGCGCAGGGCGGCCGGGATCGGCTGTGCCGGCCCGGATTCCGGCGTATTGAACAAGACCGTCCAGTCGGCCACCAGGGCGGCGGCCTCGGGCAGCGCGGGGTAGCTCTCCGGGATGCCGATCGGCTCGCGCCGCAACCGGCGGTACAGCCGGCATGCCAGCTCCACCTTGTCGGCGTTCTCCGGATCGCCCTCCAGGCTGGGGAAACCGGGCTGGGTCAGCAGCGGGTCGCCGGGGCGGGCCCACTCCAGCAGCAGCGCTCCGCTGCCGGGGTCGAAGTCGTACAGCCGCACCGCGCCGTCGCCGCCGTAACAGAACAGCCCGGCCGGTTCGCCGACGTTCTCCTCGTCGACCACCGGCACCTTCAGCACCGCGACCGATCCGTCGCCGCGGCGCACCGGCGCCGCGAGCGAATGCGTGCCCCCGCCGAAGGAGTCGCCGATCAGCTCCAGATCCCAGCTGCCGCAGAGCTTCTCCACCAGGCCCGGAAGATCCGCGAGCCACACCTCCCCGAGCTCCCCGAAGACGGTCCGGACGGTCTCCTCGACTTCTGGAGGCAGCGTGATCGGCATCGGCCCAGCCTTCCCGGTCCCGGTGCGGGCGGCAAACGAATTTGCGCAGGACAGGCGGTCGCGCTCGGCGATCGGGCAGCGCGACCGGCGCGGCCGTCCTAGGCTGACTCCGTGGGGAACGAGAACCTGCGGGCGTCCGACGCCGATCGCGAGAAGTACGTGGGCCGCCTGCGGGTGGCCATGGACGAGGGCCGGCTGAGCCTGCACGAATTCGACGAGCGGGTGCAGCAGGTCTACTCCGCCCGCACCTACGGCGAACTGGTACCGCTGCTGTCGGACCTTCCCGCCCAACGGAATTCGCCCCGCCCCGAGGCCCCGAAGCGCGCGGTCCCCACCTGGGTGCTGATCATGTGGACGCCCTGGGTCTTCGTCAACCTGCTGTGCATCCTGATCTGGCTGGCCACCGGCATGGGCTACTTCTGGCCGTTCTGGGTCGAGGTCCCCTGGGGCCTGGCCCTGTGCATTCCCACCGCCATCGGGATTCTCACGAACAAGCGGTAGTTTCCGGCCAAAAGCATGCCGGAAACAGAGGTGCACTGCCCCGCATGTTGAGGTGTATTTCCCCGGCATGCTGTGGTGTATTTCCCCGGCATGCTTTTGGCCGGGGCCCTCACCCGCGCACGCAAACGGCCCCGGGGTAAACCGGGGCCGCTGTGCGTAAGGAGGTCAGCCCTTGTGCTTCTTGACCGCCTCGGCCAGCTGCGGGGCGACGTTGAACAGGTCGCCCACGATGCCGTAGTCGCTGATCTCGAAGATCGGCGCCTCTTCGTCCTTGTTGACGGCGACGATGGTCTTCGAGGTCTGCATGCCGGCCCGGTGCTGGATGGCGCCGGAGATGCCCAGCGCGACGTACAGCTGCGGCGAGACCGTCTTACCGGTCTGGCCGACCTGGAACTGGCCGGGGTAGTAGCCCGAGTCGACGGCGGCACGCGAGGCGCCGACCGCGGCGCCGAGCGCGTCGGCCAGCGGCTCGACGACCTTGTGGAAGTTGTCCTCGCTGCCGACGCCGCGGCCACCGGAGACCACGATGGTGGCCTCGGTGAGTTCCGGCCGGTCGCCGCCGACCACGGGCTCGCGGGAGGTCACCTTGGTGACGCCCTCTTCCTGCGCCGGGACCTCGACGGTCACCTTCTCGCCCGCGCCGGCCTGCGGCGCGGCCTCGATGGCGCCCGGGCGCACCGAGATCACCGGCACGTCGCCGGTGGCCTTGTAGTCGACGGTGAACGCGCCACCGAAGATGGAGCCGGTGACCGAACCGTCGGACTTCACGTCGATGACGTCGACCAGCAGGCCGGAGCCGATGCGCGCGGCCAGGCGACCGGACACCTCCTTGCCCTCGGCGGAGGCGGCGACCAGCACGGCGGCGGGCGAGGCGGACTCGACCAGACCGGCCAGCACGTCGACCTTGGGGGTGACGAGGAAGCCGTCGGCGTCGTCGGACTCGGCGACGTAGATCTTCTCGGCGCCGGCCGCGGTCAGGGCGTCGGCCAGCTTGTCACCGGTGCCGGTGGAACCGAGCACGACGGCGGCCGGGCTGCCCAGCGAGCGGGCGGCGGTGAGGAGTTCGGTGGTGACCTTCTTGGGCGCACCCTCGGCGTGCTCGACGAGCACAAGTACTTCTGCCATTTGTTCTCTCTCCTGAAGTCTGTAGTGGCGCGGCGGGGCTCTAGATGATCTTCTGGCCGACCAGGTACTGGGAGATCTGGTTCCCGCCCTCGCCCTCGTCGACGATCTTCTCGCCCGCCGTGCGCGGCGGCTTCGGGGTGACAGCGGTGACCGCGGAACCCGCGTTGCCCACACCGACGGTCGACGGGTCGATGCCCAGGTCGGCCAGGGTGAAGGTCTGCACTTCCTTCTTCTTCGCGGCCATGATGCCCTTGAAGGACGGGAAGCGCGGCTCGTTGATCTTCTCGGTGACCGAGACGATGGCCGGGAGGGTGGCCTCGAGCTTGAACACGCCCTCGTCGGTCTCGCGCTCGCCGGAGATCTTCTCGCCGTCGACCGCCAGCTTGCGCAGGTGGGTCAGCTGCGGAATGCCCAGGTACTCGGCGATGATGGCGGGCACCGCACCGGCGCGGCCGTCGGTCGCCTCGTTGCCGGCGATGACCAGCTCGACACCCTCGATCTGGCCCAGCGCACCGGCCAGGACCCACGCGGTCTGCACGGCGTCGGAGCCGTGGATGGCGTCGTCCTTGACGTGGATGGCCTTGTCGGCGCCCATGGACAGCGCCTTGCGGATGGCCTCGGTCGCGCGCTCGGGCCCCATGGCCAGGACGGTGACCTCGCCGCCCTGCGCTTCCTTGATCAGCAGGGCCTCTTCGACGGCACGCTCGTTGATCTCGTCCAGGATGGCGTCGGCGGCCTCGCGATCGAGGGTGTAGTCACCATCGGTCAACTTGCGCTCGGACCAGGTATCGGGAACCTGCTTGATCAGTACGACGATGTTCGGCATTGGTCTTCGTCGACCTCCTGTTCTGGTGGCACGTGAGGTGGGGTCGCACGATCGGATGTCCGTACGTCCACGGAAGGGCTTCGTGCGGGACATTACCCTACGTTAAGTTACTCGTGGGTAACTTAGGGTGTGATGTTCTGCATCACTACTCCGGCCACCGGTGTGATACGGACAACCGCTAACGTCGGGTGAATGAGTGAGGCCGTTTCCTCCCCTGTGAGTGAACTTGCGAGTGAACCCGGCGCGGTGGATCCGCTACCCCTTACCGGTGAGCGGACGGTGCCGGGTATCGCGGAGGAGAACTACTGGTTCCGCCGGCACGAGATCGTGTACGCGGACCTGCTCCCGCGCTGCGCGGGCAAGACCGTGCTCGAGGCGGGTTCCGGGGAAGGCTACGGCGCCAACATGATTGCCGACGTCGCGGCGCGGGTGACCGGGCTGGACTACGACGTCAGCGCGGTCGAGCACGTGCGCGTGGCCTATCCGCGGGTCGAGATGGTGCAGGGCAATCTCGCCGCGCTGCCGTTCGAGGACGCGTCGGTCGACGTCGTGGTGAACTTCCAGGTCATCGAGCATCTCTGGGATCAGGCGCAGTTCCTGCGCGAATGCCTGCGGGTGCTGCGCCCGGGCGGTGAGCTGCTGATCAGCACGCCGAACCGGATCACCTTCTCACCCGGCCGCGACACCCCCCTGAACCCCTTCCACACCCGCGAGCTGAACGCCGCCGAGCTGTCGGAGCTGTTGGTGGAGGCGGGTTTCCGCGTCGACGTGATGGCCGGGGTGCACCACGGCCCGGAACTGGCCGCGCTGGACGAGAAGTGGGGCGGCTCGCTCATCGACGCGCAGATCGAGCGGGCGCTGGCCGGTGAGCCGTGGCCGGCGGACCTGGCCGCCGATGTCGCCGCCGTGCGCACCGAGGACTTCGTGCTGCGGATCCCGGAGGCGAACCCGGCATGGGATCCGGATATCGACGCCAGCCTCGATCTCGTCGCCGTCGCGGTACGGCCCTGAGGACGCCCGCGCCGTGAGCACCGAGACTTCCGTTCCGGGCCAGTTCACCCTGGTCCTGCACTCCCATCTGCCCTGGCTGGCGCATCACGGCCGCTGGCCGGTGGGCGAGGAGTGGCTCTACCAATCCTGGGCCGCCTCCTACCTGCCCGTCGCGCGGGTGCTGAGAACGCTTGCCGCCGAAGGCCGTTCGCATCTGCTGAGCCTCGGCATCACCCCGGTGCTGGCCGCCCAGCTCGACGATCCGCACAGCCTGTCCGGGATGCACCACTGGCTGGGCAACTGGCAGCTGCGCGCCGACGAGGCCGCGATGGCCGGCAATACCGCGCTCGGCGCGCACGAACACCGCCTCGCGGCGACCGAGCTCGCCGACTTCGAACAGCGCTGGCGGCACGGCGGCTCGCCCGTGTGGCGGGAACTGATCGACGCCGAGGCGATCGAACTGCTCGGCGGCCCGCTGGCCCATCCGTTCCAGCCGCTGCTCGATCCGCGGCTGCGCGCGTACCAGCTCACCGAGGGCCTGGCCGACGCGCGGCACCGGTGGGGGCACACCCCGTCGGGCATCTGGGCGCCCGAATGCGGCTTCACGCCCGGGATGGAGAACGGCTACGCCGCGGCCGGTGTGACGCATTTCATGGTCGACGGTCCCGCGCTGCGCGGCGACACCACATCGGGGCGGCCGGTGTGGGATTCGGACGTGCTGGCATTCGGGCGGGACCTGGAGGTCAGCTACCGCGTGTGGTCGCCGCGGTCCGGCTATCCGGGGCACGGCGCCTACCGCGACTTCCACCACTACGACCACGACACCGGTCTCAAACCGTCCCGCGTCACCGGTAAGCAGGTCGACGGCCCCGACAAGGCCCCCTACGATCCCGCACTCGCGGCCGCGGCGGTGCGGCGCGACGTCGACGATTTCGTGCGAACCGTGCGCGAGCGGCTGATCTCCGAATCCGACCGCATCGGCCGCCCCGCGCTCGTGGTCGCCGCCTTCGACACCGAACTGTTCGGCCACTGGTGGCACGAGGGTCCGCAGTGGCTCGAGCAGGTGCTGCGCGCGCTGCCCGAGGCCGGGGTCACGGTCGGCACGCTGGCCGACGCCCGCGCGGGGGGATACGTCGGAGAGCCGGTGCGGCTGGCGGATTCGTCCTGGGGATCGGGTAAGGACTGGCGGGTCTGGGCCGGGGACCAGGTCAGCGACCTCGTGGACCTCAACGCCGATATCGTCCGGCTCACCCTCGACACCCTGGACAAGATGCGGGCGCACGGCGGCACGCTGCGTGATCCCGTCGCCGATCAGCTGTTGCGCGAGGCCGTGCTGACCGTCTCCAGTGACTGGGCGTTCATGGTCAGCAAGGACTCCGCGGCCGGCTACGCCCGCGATCGCGCCCATCAGCACGCGCACGCCGTACGCGAGATTTCCGATGCGGTCGCCTCCGGCCAACTCGCCAAGGCCGGTCGGTTGGCGGCAGGATGGTATGCGGCCGACGGGCTGTTCCCGGCGCTGGACGCGCGCCGGCTCGCCGCGTCCGACCCCGGCGGGCCCGCGGGCCGCGGAGAGACAGAAGGACCCGCATGAAGATTCTGATGGTGTCGTGGGAGTACCCGCCGGTGGTCGTCGGCGGGCTGGGTCGGCACGTGCATCACCTGGCCACCGAGCTGGCCGCTGCCGGGCACGAGGTCGTGGTGCTCGCCCGCCGGCCGATGGGCACCGACTCCTCGACCCATCCCACCTTCACCTTCATCGAGGACCGGGTCCTGGTCGTCGCGGTCGCCGAGGATCCGCCGTGCTTCGACTTCGGTGACGACATGCTCGCCTGGACCCTGGCGATGGGCCACGCGATGGTCCGCGCGGGTATCGCGCTGAGCAAGCCGGGCATCGCGGAGGGCTGGACCCCCGACGTCGTGCACGCGCACGACTGGCTGGTGGCGCATCCGGCGATCGCCCTGGCCGAGCACTACGACGTGCCCCTGGTGTCGACGATCCACGCCACCGAGGCCGGCCGGCACAGCGGCTGGGTGTCCGGCCGGGTCAACCGGCAGGTGCATTCGGTGGAATGGTGGCTGGCCCGCGACTCCGACGCGCTCATCACCTGTTCGGCGTCGATGCAGGAGGAGGTCGAGCGGCTCTACGGCCCCGAGATCGCGCCGGTGACGGTGATCCGCAACGGAATCGACGTGGGCGCGTGGACCTTTCGCGAACGCTCGCCACGGTCCGGCCCGCCGCGGCTGCTGTACGTCGGGCGCCTGGAATACGAGAAGGGCGTGCAGGACGCGATCGCCGCGCTCCCGCGCATCCGCCGCGAGCACCCCGGAACCACACTCACCGTGGCCGGTGTCGGCACCCAGTTCGAGTGGCTGCGCGAGCGCGCCCGCGCGCACCGGGTGATGCGGGCGGTGAACTTCACCGGCCGCCTGGACCACACCGAACTGCTCGGCTGGCTGCACGGCGCCGACGCGATCGTGCTGCCCAGCCGCTACGAGCCGTTCGGGATCGTGGCGCTCGAGGCCGCCGCCGCCGGAACGCCCCTGGTGACCTCCACCGCGGGCGGGCTCGGCGAACTGGTCATCGACGGCGTCACCGGCGCCTCGTTCGCCCCGGCCGACGTGAACGGCCTGGTCGACGCGGTCACCGCGGTGCTCGGCGATCCGGCCGCCGCCCAGGCCCGCGCGCACGCCGCGCACGCCCGCCTCACCGCCGACTTCGCCTGGGACGTCGTCGCCGCCGAGACGATCCAGGTCTACCAGGCCGCCAAGCGCCGCGTCCGCAACCCGCTGGGCCGCCCGGTGGTGGTGGAACGACCCCTGCCGGAACGGGACCCGAACAACCCGCTCTGACAGACCCGCCCTGTCCCCCGCTCCAGGCGGGGGCGAAAATTTTCGGTATGGCTCTTCCTACGACGCGGTTGCTGGTGCTGGCTGTCGTGCGGCTGCTGCAACCGGTGCACGGCTACGACGTGCGCCGGGAGCTGCTGTCCTGGCACGCCGACGAATGGGCCAATATCAAACCCGGTTCGGTGTACGGCTCGCTGAAGACGATGCAGCGCGACGGGCTGATCGCCGTCGACGGGGTGGACCAGGGCGGCGCGCGGCCCGAGCGCACCAGCTACCGGATCACCCCCGAGGGCGAGAAGGTGTTCGGCGACATGCTGCGCGAGGCGCTGTGGTCGACCGAGCCGGCGCGGCATTCGTACTACGCGGCGGTGTCGCTGATCCCGTACGCCGGCCGCGACGACGTCGTCGCGGCGCTGCGCGGCCGCATCCTCAAATTCGAGGCCGATCTCGTCTACCTCGACCGCGAGGTGGAGCGCATCCTGGCCGGCAGCGGCGATCCGCGCGAGACCGAGCCGCATCACGTCGCCGACAACATCCGGCTGGCCGCCGACCATACCCGCGCCGATCTGGAATGGTCGCGAAAGACGTTGCAGCGCATCGAGAGTGGTGAACTCGACGTGTGGTCGAAGGAGGCGTACGGAGTGCTGCACCAGGACGGTGAGTCACCGGACGGCGGCAGTCAAACGTAAATAATCAAGCTTGACTATTCAGGCCGTCGTTCCTACCGTTATCGGCATGGAAACGATGGCTACCGTTCGTGGCCGCACCCGCACCTCGGTGATCCGAGTTCGGGGGCTGGCCAGAACGTTTCAGACCAAGACGGGCCCGGTCGAGGCCGTCGGGGGCGTCGACTTCGACGTGCACGACGGCGAGATCGTCGGCCTGCTCGGCCCCAACGGGGCCGGTAAGACCACGACACTGCGCATGCTCAGCACCCTCATCGCGCCCACGGCGGGCGAGGCGATGATCGTCGACACCGATCTGCGCGCCGCGCCACGCACCGTCCGGTCGCGCATCGGCTACGTCGCCCAGGGCGGCACGACCAACGAGGCCGAACTCGTCATCGACGAACTCGTGCTGCAGGCAAGGCTTTTCGGCCTGAGCAAGGCGGAGGCCCGGCGCAACTCCGAGGCGCTGCTGGGCGCGCTGGACCTCGACGGGCTGGGCGGGCGCAAATGCGGCCAGCTGTCGGGCGGGCAGCGGCGCCGGGTCGACATCGCGCTGGGCCTGGTGCACGGCCCGCGACTGATCTACCTGGACGAGCCGACCACCGGCCTGGACCCGCAGAGCCGGGCCAACCTGTGGGAGCACATCCGCGGCCTGCGAGCGCGGGGCACCACGATCGTGCTCACCACCCACTACCTCGAGGAGGCCGACGCGCTGTGCGATCGCATCCTCGTCATGGACCACGGCCGCATCGTGGCCGAGGGCACGCCCGACGACCTCAAGCGCCGCATCTCCGGCGATGTCGTCAGCATCGAGATCGACAGCGCCCAAGCCGAACTCGCGCGCGAGGTCGCGGAGTCGGCGATCGAGGTGCGCTCGCTGCTGTGCGCCGAGCGGCCGGGCGCGGACGGGTCCGCCGTACTGCACCTGACGGTCGAACAGGGCGATGCGGCGGTGGCGCCGCTGCTGCGCGCCCTGGACGCGCGCGGTGTGGCCGCCGGATCGCTGACGGTCAAGCGTCCCAGCCTCGACGACGTCTTCCTCACCATCACCGGCCGTTCCCTGCGGGAGGCGAGCAACGCATGACATTTCTCCGCGATACCGGGCTGATCTTCTGGGCGCAGCTGCGGTCCAACCTGCGTAATCCGCTCTGGGTGCTGATCGGGCTGTCGCAGCCGGTGCTGTATCTGGTGCTGTTCGGCCCGCTGGTGAAGGGCATCGCCGCGGGCCTGGGTCCGGGCACCGATCCCTGGGAGTTGCTGACTCCGGCGCTGGTCATCCAGATCGGGCTGTTCGGCGCGATCTACGTGGGATTCGGCATCGTCATGGAACTGCGCGCCGGGGTGATCGAGCGGCAGCGGGTCACGCCCGCGAGCCGCGGCGCGCTGCTGCTCGGCCGCATCCTGAAGGATACGGTCGTGCTGATCGTGCAGGCGCTGATACTGGTGGGCGTCGCCGCGCTGGCGTTCGGCCTGCGGCCGGATCCGCTGGGCCTGGTGCTGTCGGTGCTGCTGATCGCGGTGATGGGCGCCGGACTGGCCGCCGCGTCCTACGCCCTGGGGCTGTGGGCGCGCTCGGAGGACACCCTCGCCTCGATCCTCAACAGCCTCTCGGTGCCGCTCATGCTGCTGTCGGGAATCCTGCTCCCGCTGAGCGTCGGGCCGACCTGGCTTCAGCGCATCGGCACCGCGAATCCCTTCTCCCACACGGTCGAGGCGGCCCGCGCCCTGTTCCGCGGCGACCTCGGCGCCTCGGAGGTCTACTGGGGCACCGGCCTCACCCTCGCGGTCGCGATTGTGCTCACGGTCCTCGGCGCCCGCAGCTTCGCCCGCGAGAACGCCTGAGGGACAACAGTTCTTATCCGCGTCCGGACGCACTCTACGGCCATGCCGTCGGTGCGTCCGGGCCCTCCCTATTTCCCGGCATGCTGCCTCCCCCTATTTCCCGGCATGCTTTTGGCCGGGATCTCGCGAGATCCCGGCCAAAAGCATGCCGGGAAATGAGTTGGTGGCTGCCTGGGGCATGAGTTGGTGGCTGTCGGGAATTTGTTGGACGGTGGCGAGCTAGGATGGACGCCGGTCGGCAGGGTGGGTGTGCGGCTGGGAAACTGGGCTAACCCGGTGTAGCGGCGCGGTGAACAGATGGTGTGACGGTCGTCTCGTTCACCCGACTGGCATCGGGAGGACACTCGGCGGTAGCCGCGAGTCCGATTCGGGCTGGCTTCATCGGGACATGACAACAATGTCCGTGCTGACAGCGCCGGCCCGCACGACGGACACGGGGGCGGAGCGGCCGCGGTACTCGCTGGTCGTGTCCTCCGACGCGGAGCACCGCCGCGCGGCTCAGCGGCTGCGGTACCAGGTGTTCGCCTCCGAGCCCGGATTCACGATCCCCGACAGCGCCGACGGCCTGGACGCCGACCGTTTCGACGAGCACTGCGACCACCTGCTGGTCCGCGACGACCGCACCGACCGCTTCGTGGGCTGCTACCGGATGCTGCCGCCGGACAAGGTCGCCGCGGCGGGCGGGTACTACACCGCCACCGAATTCGATTTGACCGCAATGGATCCCGAGGGGCAGCGCATCGTCGAGATGGGCCGCGCGTGCGTGGTCCCCGACCACCGCAACGGCTCCACGCTCACCCTGATGTGGGCGGGGATCCTGCACTACATCCAGCTCACCGGTTACGACTGGGTGATGGGCTGCGTCTCGGTGCCGATGCGCGACGACCCCGCCGACCCGGCCGGGGTGAACGTGCGCGGCGTGCGAGACCTGTTGCTGTCCAAGCACTCCGGCGATCCGGAGCGCCGCGTGCGGCCGTACCGCCCGGTGGTGGTCGACGGCCGCTCGCTCGACGACCTGGAACCGCCCGCGCGGCCCAAGCTGCCGCCGCTGCTGCGCGGATACCTGCGACTGGGCGCGGCGATCTGCGGCGAGCCGGCGCACGACCCGGACTTCGGTGTCGCGGACTTCGTGGCGCTGCTGGGTCTGGAAACCATCAACCGGCGCTACCTGGATCGGTTACAGAGCGCCGCGAACACCTTCGACGGACGGTGATACCGATGCCCGCCTTGGTCGCGCCCGGATCCGCGGGGCTGTCCTGCCCGCCCGCGCAGCAGGTCCACCCGTGGATGCCCGCCAGCCCGTGCGGGCCCGGCTGCGTCGACATCCCCGACGAGGCCGGGACGGCGCGCACGGTGGCGCGGATCGCCGGTGTCGCCGCGCTGTTCTCGAGCTTCCCGGTGATCAACCTGGCCACCCCGCGCGGCCGCCGCAAGCGCCTGCACCGGCGCTACGCGCGCGCCGTATTGCGGTGCTGTGGAATAGGTCTGCGTGTGGTCGACCAGCGCGGTACGGAGCCCGCCGCCGACACGGGCCGCGGACCACGGGCGGTCGATGAGGGACTGCTCGTGGTCGCCGGCCACGTCGGCTGGACCGATGTGCTCGCCCTCGCGGCCGTCGAGCCGATGGGCTTCGTGGCGCGCGCCGACCTGATCGAGTGGCCGGTGCTCGGCGGGCTGGCCCGCCTGATGCGGGTGATCCCGATCGAGCGCGAGCGCCTGCGGCAGCTGCCCGAGGTCATCGCCACCATCTCGGAGCGGCTGACGGCCGGCGAGCGGGTGGGCGCCTTCCCCGAGGGCACCACCTGGTGCGGCCGGGCGCACGGACGGTTGCGGCCGGCGCTGTTCCAGGCCGCCGTCGACACCGGCGCCGCGGTCCAGCCGATCCGGGTGCGGTATCTCGACCGCGACGGCGGCCTGTCGACGGTGCCCGGCTTCGTCGGCACCGACACGTTCCTCGATTCCGCCCGCCGCGTGCTGCGCTCGAAGGGCGTCGTCGCCGAGATCACCCTGCTGCCCGTCGAGCGGCCCGGCGACGATCGCCACGACCTGGCCCGCCGCTGCGAACGGGCCCTGCGCGGCCCGGAACAGATCGATATCGACGCGCACGCCACGGCCGTGGGCACCGGACCCACCCGCGATATCGTCCCGGCCCTGCCCGTCGTCACGGAACCCGCGCACTAGGCGGTATTACGTTCCCTCCATTGCTCCAGCTTCCGAAACCGTTGCGGCAGAGCGTGAACGTCGAGAGCGGGTTTCGCATCGGTAGCCCTTAGGTACCCGCGGTGCCTGCACCATGATCGGGACAGGAACCGCCGCAGCGGCCTCAGCGGAAATCCGACGCCGGGTGGTGGAACCAGCGTTGGCTCGGTAACCTCCCGCTTCGGGGAGGTGGTCACGGCGAATGATGCCGTACTCTGCGTTCCGGTGGTGTGACAGCTAACGCCGTTCGATCGTGCGACGGCGGGTATTCGCCTGTCACCGACAGCCTTACAGGACTCAACCCGGCATCGATGATGGAGGTCTCTTCGCGCGCTGAGGCGAGTCGAGCAAGGCAGAAGTGCCGCAAGGCGGCTGAACGTTGTGTGACCGGGTCGGGTGGCCGTGCGCCGATGGTGAATCGTACCAACGCACGGTGCATTCGGTTGCTCGAACCGGGCTGGTGAAGATTGGTGTTCCGGATGTATGGCTCTTTCCTCGACGTGCTGACCACCCGCGAATCGGTGCAGCCCCATACGATCGCCTACCGATTCCTGGAGACCGGGGACGTCGGCGGTCCGGCGACCGAACTGTCGTATGCGCAGGTGAACCGGCGCGCCCGCGCGATCGGCGCCCACCTCGGCGAGCGCGGTCTCGCGGGCGGCCGGGCGCTGCTGCTGTACCCGCCGGGACTGGAGTTCGTCTCCGGATTCCTCGGCTGCCTCGCGGGCGCGGTGGTGGCGGTGCCCGCGCCGCTGCCGCAGCCGCACGAGATGGATCGCGCGCTCCGGCGCCTGCGCGAGATGACGGCCGACGCCGGTATCGACGTGATTCTCGCGACCAGGCCGGTGCTGGACGCGATTTCCGCTGTGGCACAGCAGATCCCCGAACTACTGGCGGTGCCGTGGCTCGCCACCGAGGAGATTCCGGACGGGGACGCGCACGCGTGGCGGGAACCGGCGCTGGGCCCGGACTCCCTCGCGTTCCTGCAATACACCTCCGGCTCCACGAGCGCGCCGCGCGGCGTGATGGTCACGCACGGCAACCTGCTACACAATCAGCGGGCGATCGGCGAGGTCATGGACGATTCGCCCGAGAAGGTCGCCGACTGGGACGGCGCCGCGTTCTCGGTGAGCTGGCTGCCGATGTACCACGATATGGGGCTGATCGGCCCGGTACTGCACACGCTCTACGTCGGGGCGACCACGGTACTGCTGTCACCGCTGCACTTCCTGCAGCAGCCGCGGCGATGGCTCGACGCGGTCTCCGCGTACGGCGTGCACTCCAGCGGCGGGCCCAACTTCGGATACGAGCTGACCCTGCGCCGCGCGACGCCGGAATGGCGGGACTCCCTGGACCTGAGCCGGTGGCGGGTGGCGTTCAACGGCGCCGAGCCGGTACGCGCCGATACGCTGCGCCGGTTCGGAAACTTCTTCGCGGGGGCGGGATTTCGGTCCGAGGCGCTGCAACCGGTGTACGGGCTGGCCGAGGCCACCCTGCTGGTCTCCGGCACACCCGCGGGCCGGCTGCCCACGCTGGCCGACCATCCGGATGTCGCCGGAAAGGTCGTCGGCGCAGGGTATCCCGCGACGGGCGTCACCGTGGTGATCGCCGATGCCGAGCGCGCCACGGAACTCGCCGACGGGGAGATCGGCGAGATCTGGGTGGCCGGTGACAGTGTCGCCGCGGGCTATGTGGGCGACGAGGCCGAGACCGCCGAGGTCTTCGGTGCGAGCCTGGTCGACGGGCGCACCGGATTCCTCCGCACGGGCGACCTCGGATTCCGTTCCACCGGTGAGCTTTTCGTCGCCGGACGCAGCAAAGACCTGCTCGTCGTCGACGGCCGCAACCACTATCCGCAGGATCTGGAGCTGACCGCGGAGGAGGCGCACGACGCCGTCCGGCGCGGCTGCGTCGCCGCGTTCTCCGTCGACGAGGACGCGGGCGAGCGCGCGGTGATCGTCGCGGAGGTGCGCACCACCGACGCGGCGGCGCTCGAGGCCGTCGAGGACGCGGTGCGCGCCGCCGTCGGGCTCGAACACGGGCTGGCGGTGCGCGAGGTGGTCACGATCGCACCGCGCACCATTCCCAAGACCAGCAGCGGCAAGATCCAGCGACAGGCGTGCCGGAAGGCCTATCTCGCAGGAGAATTGGTCACCGTGGAGCGGACCGACGCCGCGCCGCGCGAGGGTTTCGGGGCCGCGCGCCGCGACGACGAGCTGACGCGGTGGCTGGTGGACACCGTCGCCGCCGCGACGAGCCTGGACACGTCGCGGATCGACACCGGGCGGCCACTGATGGAGTTCGGGCTCGGCTCGCGCGGTCTCGTGGAGCTGGCCGCGCAGCTCTCGGAACACCTGGGGCGGCAACTGGATCCGAGCGTCGTCTTCGACTATCCGACGATCGACCTCCTCACCGCCGCACTCGAGGCGGACGAGCCGGCGGTGCCGGAGGACGCGCCGGGCGCCGGGGACGACGCCGTGGCCATCGTCTCCATGGCCTGCCGATTCCCGGGCGGGGTGACCGATCCGGAGGAGCTGTGGCGGCTGCTCGCCGACGGCGTCGACGTCGTCTCCGGTCCGCCCGCGGGCCGCTGGGACACCGACGGGCTGCTGGATTCCGATCCCGACGCGATCGGCAAGGCGTACACGCTGCGCGGCGGATTCGTCGACGGCATCGACCTTTTCGACGCCGAGTTCTTCGGGATCGCGCCGAAGGAGGCGGCCGCCATGGATCCGCAGCAGCGGCTGCTGCTGCAGGCGAGCTGGGAGGCGATCGAGCGGTCCGGGCGCGACCCGCGGCAGCTGAACGGGACCTCGACCGGCGTCTACCTCGGCCTGTACAGCAGCGGTTATCTGGCCGGAGTCGGGCTGGGGGAGCTGAACGGCTACGTCGGCACCGGGACCGCGCCGAGCGTGGCCTCCGGCCGCATCTCCTACTCGCTCGGGCTGCGCGGGCCCGCGGTCACGGTCGATACCGCGTGCTCGTCGTCGCTGGTCGCGCTGCATCTGGCGGCGCAGGCGCTGCGGCTGGGCGAATGCGATGCCGCGCTGGCGGGCGGTGCGACGCTGCTGGTCTCGCCGAGCGCGCACGTGGAGTTCAGCCGGCTCGGGGTGCTGTCGAAGAGCGGCCGGTGCGCCCCCTTCGCCGCCGACGCCGACGGCGCGGTGTGGTCGGAGGGCTGCGGCGTGGTCCTGCTGAAACGCCTGGACGACGCGCTGCGCGACGGCGATCCCGTCCTCGCCGTCCTGCGCGGCTCCGCGATCAATCAGGACGGCCGCAGCCAGGGCCTGAGCGCGCCGAACGGCCCCGCGCAACAGCGGGTCGTGCGCGCCGCGCTGCGGGCCGCGGGTCTCGAACCCGGCGACGTGGACTACGTGGAGGCGCACGGCACCGGCACCGCCCTCGGTGATCCCATCGAATCACGCGCTCTGGCAGAGGTTTTCGGACCAGGCCGGGAGGCGGGCCGCCCCCTCGGAATCGGCTCGCTGAAATCCAATCTCGGGCACACCCAGGCCGCCGCGGGTATCGCGGGCGTCATCAAGACGGTGCTGTCGCTGCGGCACGGGATGCTGCCCGCCTCGCTGCACGCCGAGACGGTGAGCCCGCAGGTCGACTGGGAGCGCGCCGGCCTGCGCGTGCAGAACCACGCCACGCCCTGGCCGCCCGGTGCGCGGGTGCGTCGGGCCGGCGTGAGCGCCTTCGGCATCAGCGGCACCAACGCACACGTCGTGCTGGAGGAGGCGCCGCGGACAGAGTCTGCGCACGAGGCGTCCGGCGACATCGCACCGACGTTGTATCCGCTCTCCGCGCGCACACCGGCGTCGCTGCGGGGCCAGGCGGAGCGATTGCACGCGCTGGTCGATGGTGATGCCGAGCTTTCGCTGCCTGCGCTTGCGCGGTCGCTGGTTGTGCAGCGCGGTCATTTCGAGCGGCGTGCCGTCGTGCTTGCCGGGAACCGGGACGACCTGCTTGCCGGGCTGCGTGCGCTCGCGGATGGTCGGCCGCACGAGAGCGTCGTGGTGGGGCGGGACGCCGCGGTGCCATCGGGGAAGCTGGCTTTCGTTCACACCGGCTATCACCTCGGGCTGGCCGAATCGGCGCGGGCCTGGCGGGGGCGTGGCGTGGCGCCCGATTCGGTGGTCGAGGCCGCCGACTCCGTGGCCGCGACGATCGAGCGGTTGCGGGGCGACGGGTTCCGGTTCTTCGTGGAACTGGGCGAGGCGACGGCGTCGGATATCGACGGGGTCGTGGTCGTCGGCTCGCACGATATGGATCGCGCGCTGGCGGGACTGTACGCGGGCGGATGGGATGTCGACTGGTCCCGGCTGGTGCCCGCGCAAGGCCGCGTCGACCTGCCGACCTACGCCTGGGATCTGCGGTCGTTCTGGACCGAACCGGCCGGCGGCGGCGCGGATCGTCTCGGCCTGCGCCCGGCCGACCATCCCCTGCTGGCCGCCGTTGTGCCGCAGCCGGATTCGGGCGGCGTGACCCTGACCGGGCGGTTGTCGGTCGCGACCCAGCCGTGGCTGGGCGACCACGCGGTGGGATCGTCCGAGGACCGGACCGTCCTGCTGCCCGGTACCGGATTCGTCGAACTGGCCGTGCGGGCCGGGGACGAGGTGGACTGCCGCGAGATCACCGAACTGGTCGTCACCACCCCGCTGGTGCTGCCCGCGCACGGCGGGATCGATATCCAGGTCGTGGCCGGTGCGGCCGAGCCGTCGGGTGAGCGCGCCCTGTCGATCTACGCACGGGCGGACCATGATTCGGGCGAGTGGACGCTGCACGCGCGCGGCGCGCTGGCCCCCGGTGATGCCGCCGCGCCGTACCAGGGGGGCGACTGGCCGCCGGCCGGGGCCGTTGCCCTCGACGTGGACGATCTCTACGACCGATTCGCCGACAACGGCCTGGACTACGGCCCGGCGTTCCGTGGCCTGCGTGCGGCGTGGCGGGACGGCGACGACATCCTCGCCGAGGTGGCGCTGCCCGATGCCGCGGACGTCGGCCGCTACCGCCTGCACCCCGCCCTGCTCGACGCCGCGCTGCACGCCGTCGCATTGACCGGCGTCGCGGCCGAATCGGGCACGGTGGCCCTGCCGTTCCTCTGGAACGACGTCACGGTCCACGCCGTCGGGGCCTCGGTCCTGCGGGTGCGCCTGGCCAGGTCCGCCGACGACACCGTGCGCCTGATCGCTACCGACGAGGCGGGCGAGCCGGTAGCCGATATCGGCAGCCTCACCCTCCGCCCCATGTCCCTGTCGGAACTCGTTGCGCCGCACCCGGATTCACAGAATTCTCTTTACGCCGTCGACTGGGTATCCGTGCCGATCCCGGACCCGTCCTCGCCGCAACGACCCGCATCCCTCCTGCGCTGTGATGCCCTCGAATCGCCCGAGACCGTCGACCGGCCGTCGATTCCTGCCGACGAGACGGTCGAGGACGATGCCCTGAGTTACGGGCGGCACGCGCTGCGCACCGACGATGAGCCCGAGCCGAGCGCCGCCGAAATATCGGTGGGCACTGACGATTTCGTACTCGATGTGCGGGTCGAGGCCGAGCGGGTGCTGGCGCGAGTGCAGCAGTGGCTCGCGGGCGATCACGGCGATTCCCGATTGGTGATTCTCACGCACGGGGCCGTGGCTACCGAGCCCGCCGAGGACGTCTCGAATCTCCGGCACGCCCCGGCCTGGGGCCTGTTGCGCTCGGCGCAGACCGAGAATCCGGATCGCCTCGTCCTGGTCGATGTCGACGATCCCGCCGACACTGACACCGCATTCTTCGCGGCTCGCACCCTGGACGAGCCCCAGCTGGCGATGCGCGGCGGCGAGCTGCGGGTACCGAGGCTGGCTCGGGTCGAGCCCGAATCGGCACGGCCGGAATGGGATACGGACGGGACGGTCCTGATCTCCGGTGGCACCGGCGTGGTGGGTGGCGAGATCGCTCGCCATCTGGTGACCGCGCACGGCGTCGGGCATCTGGTGCTGCTCGGACGGCGCGGCCGTGACGCCGACGGCGCGGCCGCACTCGAAGACGACCTGCGCGGGCTGGGCGCGGAGGTCCGCATCGAGGCGTGCGACGCCGCCGACCGCGAGGCCCTGGCGGCCGTTCTGGCCGCGATCGGGCCGGACCACCCGCTGACCGCGGTCGTCCACGCCGCCGGGGCGCTGGACGACGCGGTGTTCTCCGCGCTCACACCCGACGCTCTCGACACGGTCTTCCGCCCCAAGGTCGACGCGGCCTGGAACCTGCACGAGCTGACCGCCGACGGGGACCTCTCGGCCTTCGTGCTGTTCTCGTCGGTCGCGGGCGTCCTCGGCGCGCCCGGCCAGGGCAACTACGCCGCCGCCAACTCCTTCCTCGACGCGCTGGCCCACCATCGCCGCGGCCGCGGCCTGCCCGCCACCTCGCTCGCCTGGGGCTGGTGGGAACGCGACACCGGGATGACCGGTCACCTCGACGAGGCCGACCGCGCCCGGCTCGGTCGCGGCGGCATCATCCCCCTGCCCTCGGAACGGGCTCTCGCGCAGTTCGATTCGGCGCTGGCAGCCGATCGCCCGCTGCTGGTTCCCGCGCGCATCGATACCGCCGCGATCGCCACACTCGACGAGATCCCGCCGCTGCTGCGTGGCATGGTCCGCACCCGGCGGCGCACGGCCGGAGCGTCCGGCGCGGCAGCACGCTTCGCCGCCCGCTTCGCGGGCCTCACCGTGCCCGAGCAGGAAGACCTGGTGCTGGCGGCGATTCGCGAGCACGCGGCGGCCGTACTCGGCCACGACGCCGGTCACACCCTCGACGCCGCGCACCCCTTCACGGAGGCGGGATTCGATTCCCTCGGTGCCGTGGACCTGCGCAACCGCCTGCACCGCGAGACCGGAATCCGGTTGCCCGCGACCGCCGTCTTCGACCACCCGACGCCGCAGGCGCTCGCCCGCCACCTGCACGCCGAACTCACGGGCGCGCAGGCGCCGGTCCTGGCGGCGGCTCCCGTCGCGACGACCGACGATCCCATCGTGATCGTCGGCACCGCATGCCGTTTCGGCGGCGGCATCGCCTCCCCGGAGGATCTCTGGGAAGTTCTGACCGACCGCCGCGACGTGCTCTCGGACTTCCCCGCCGATCGCGGCTGGGACATCGACGCGCTCTACGACCCGGACCCCGACAACCCCGGCACCACCTACACCCGCACCGGCGCGTTCATCGACGCCGTCGCCGATTTCGACGCCGGCCTGTTCCGCATCGGCCCGCGCGAGGCGGCGGCCATGGACCCCCAGCAGCGGCTGCTGCTCGAGGTGTCCTGGGAAGCTCTCGAACGATCGGGCATCGACCCGAACTCGTTGCGCGGCAGCACGACCGGCGTGTACGCGGGCGCCCTGTACCAGGACTACGTCTCGCGGCTGCGGGGCAGGATCCCCGCCGAGGCGCAGGGATATCTCGGCACCGGCAACGGCGGCAGCGTCCTGTCCGGGCGCATCGCGTATTCGCTGGGGCTGGAGGGGCCCGCGGTCACCGTGGATACTGCGTGCTCGTCGTCGCTGGTCGCCCTGCATCTCGCCGCGCAGGCGCTGCGGTCGGGGGAGTGCTCGATGGCGCTCGTCGGCGGCGTCACGGTGATGTCCTCGCCCGACGTCTTCATCGAATTCTCGCGCCAGCGCGCCATTTCCGTGGACGGGCGCTGCAAGGCCTTCGCCGACGGCGCCGATGGCACCGGCTGGGGCGAGGGCGTCGGCGTCCTGGTCCTGGAGCGGCAGTCCGACGCCGTCCGCAACGGGCACCGCCCGCTGGCCGTGGTCGCGGGTTCGGCGGTGAACCAGGACGGCGCGAGCAACGGCCTGTCTGCGCCGAACGGCCCCTCGCAGCAGCGCGTGATCACCCAGGCCCTGGCGAACGCGCACGTCGCGGCCACCGAGGTCGACGCCGTGGAGGCGCACGGCACCGGCACCGCACTCGGCGACCCCATCGAGGCACAGGCGCTGCTGGCCACCTACGGCCGCGACCGCCCGGCCGAGCGGCCGCTGCGGCTGGGTTCGGTGAAATCCAATATCGGGCACACCCAGGGCGCCGCCGGTGTCGCGGGCATCATCAAGATGATCGAGGCCATGCGCCGCGGGATACTCCCGGCGACACTGCACGTGGACGCGCCCAGCTCCCACGTGGATTGGACGTCCGGCGCGGTGGAACTGCTCACCGAAGAGCGAGAATGGCCCGCGCCGGGCCGTCCGCGCAGGGCGGGCGTGTCGTCCTTCGGGATCAGCGGCACCAACGCGCACGTCATCCTCGAGGAGGCCGCCGCGGTCGACCTCGAGCGGGCCGCGGCGATCGACGCCGAGCAGGCCGTGGTGAACGCCGCCGAATCGGCAGCGGCTACGCGCACGCTCGACACGGTGCCGTGGATACTGTCCGGTGCGACGCGAACCGCGGTGATCGCGCAGGCCGCGAAGCTCCTCGTGCATCTGGAGGAGCATCCCGACCTCGACATCGTCGATATCGGCTGGTCGCTGGCGACGAGCCGTGCCCGGCTGGACGAGACCGCAGTGATCGCGGGCGCGGACCGCGAGCAATTGGTAGACGGATTGCGCTCCCTGACAACAGAGTCCGCCGACGAGCGAGTGTGGGAACTCGCCACGACGGACTGGGCGGAGTTGCGACGAGACCCCGCCGCGGTCTTCGCCGGAACCGGTGCGCGCCGGATCGACCTGCCCACCTACGCATTTCAGCGCCGCCGTTACTGGCTCGAACCCTCCGAACCCGTCGTCGCCGCCGACCGGGTGCTCGCGGCCTATCCGCTCTCCGCGCCGACCGAGGCCGGGCTGCACGACGAGGCCGCCCGCCTGGCGCGCGTCCTGGAATCCGACCGCGCCGCCGATCTGCGCTCTCTCGCAAGCTCGTTGGCGCACCACCCGCACTCCGGCCACCGTGCCGTCGTGGTGACCCGGGACCGGGCCGGACTGCTCGCCGGACTGCGCGGCCTCGCCGCCGGGGAATCCGCGCCCGGACTGATCCGGTCGACCGGCGCCGCCGAACCGGGCAAGCTGGCGTTCGTCTTCCCGGGCCAGGGCGCGCAGTGGGTCGGGATGGCCCGCGATCTGCTCATCGAATCCCCGGCGTTCCGTGCCGAATTCGAGCGGTGCGACGCCGCGCTCTACCCGCTGACGGAGTGGTCGGTCGCGGCCGCCCTGCGCGGCGAGGACTCCGCGCCGTCGCTGGCGGATCTGATCGACCGCGAAGAAGTGGTCCAGCCGGTGCTGTTCGCGGTGATGGTGTCGCTGGCGGCGGTGTGGCGCGCCCACGGCGTCGAACCCGACGCGGTCGTCGGGCACAGCCAGGGTGAGATCGCCGCCGCGTATGTCGCGGGCGCGCTGAGCCTGGCCGATGCCGCCGCCGTCGTCGCCCTGCGCAGTCAGGCCATGGCGGCCAACGACGGCGCCGGGCTGATGGCCGTGATCGGATTGCCCAGGGCGGCAGTCGAATCGCGGCTCGAGGCGCTCGACGGCCGGGTGTCGGTGGCCGCCGTCAACAGCGGGCGGGCCACGGTCGTCTCCGGCGAGCCCGAACCGTTGCGCGCGCTGCTGGCCGAACTCGACCGTGAGCTGGTGTTCACCCGCAAACTCGCGATCCGGCGGCCGTCACACTGCCGCCAGGTGGAGCCCATCCGGGACCGGCTGCTGGCCGATCTCGCCGGTCTCGAACCCCGCCCGAGCGCGCTGGACTGGTACTCCACGGTGCTCGGTGAGCACATCGGCGATCGCGCGCCCGATGCCGAGTACTGGTATTCGAACCTGCGCCACACTGTCCGGTTCGCCGACACGGTCGACACGATGCTGGCCGACGGCGTCCGCTACTTCGTGGAGATGGGCGTCCATCCGTCGCTGCAACCCGCGGTCGACACCCTCGCGGAGGACGCCGGATACGACATCGTGTCGGCCGGCTCGCTGCGGCGCGGCGACCACGGCCCCACCTGCCTGTACGAAGGGCTCGCACAGCTGTACGCCGGTGGCCGCGATGTGGACTGGGGGCTGCTGCTGCCCGACGACGTCCGGCCCGAGACCGCCCCGGCGCTGGAGCATCTCGGCCTCCTCGATGCCGCCCATCCGTTCCTGAGTGCCGTTGTCCCGCATCATGATTCGGGCAGCCTACTGCTGGCGGGACGGCTGTCGCGGGCGGAGTGCCGGTGGCTGGCGGACCACAGCGTGGCGGCGGACGGCGCGTGGGTGCTGCTGCCCGGCGCCGGGCTGGTCGAACTCGCGCTGCGCGCCGGGCGGGAGGCGGGCTGCACCGCCGTCCGCGAACTGGTGCTGACCGCGCCGGTGGTGATCCCGGAACAGGGCGGGCTCGCGGTGCACGTGAGCGTCGGGGAACTCGACGACTCCGGCGAGCGGACCGTCTCGATCCACACCCGCCCCGAACCCGGCGGCGCCCTGCCGTGGACGCAGCACGCGCACGGCGTGCTCACCGCCGCGCCGCAGGACTGCCCGCCGGTCCACGACATGCAGACCTGGCCGCCGGAGGAGGCCGAGCCGCTCGACGTCGACGGGCTGTATCGCGAACTCGCCGCGCGCGGATACGTTTTCGGGCCCGCGTTCCGCGGGCTGCGGGCGGCGTGGCGGCGGGGCGACGATGTGTTCGCCGAGGTCGTCGCGCCCGAAGCGATCCAGGGCGAGACAGGGCTGTACGACCTGCATCCGGCCCTGATCGATGCCGCGCTGCACGCCCTCGGATTCGCCGAACGGGCCGTGGCCGAGGACAGCGTGCTGTTCCCGTTCTCCTGGTCGGGGGTGACGCTGCACGGTGCGGGCCCGGCCGCGCTGCGGGTGCGCCTGACTCCGGCGGGCGAGCGGCAGGTGCGCGTCGTCCTCGCCGACAGTGCCGGAGATCCGGTGGCGCACATCGAGTCGTTCGCCGTCCGGGAGGTGCCCGCGACACGGCTGGCGGCGCTGATCACCGCCGCGCGGCCGGCCCCCGCGCGGACCGCCGAGCAGCCGCGGATCCTCGCTCGTCTCACCGGCCTGCCCGAGGCCGACCGGCGGCGGATGCTGCTGACGGTCATCCGGGACCAGGCCGCCGAGGTGCTCGGCCACGACGGCGGTCATGCGGTCGAGCCCGAATCCACCTTCAAGGAACTCGGATTCGACTCGCTGGGCGCGGTCGAATTCCGCAACCGCCTCCGCCGTCTCACCGGCGTGAAGCTGCCCGCGACGACCGTCTTCGACTACCCGACACCGGCAGGGCTCGCCGATCACCTTCTGTCCGAACTGGGTTCGCCCGAGAAGCCTGCGCCGACCGCGCTGCCCGCACCCACCCTCGATCCCGCCGACGATCCGGTGGTGATCGTCGGAGTCGGCTGCCGGTATCCCGGCGGGGTGACATCGATGGACGATCTGTGGGACGTCGTCGCCGGTGGGCGCTCGGTGCAGTCGCCGTTCCCGGAGGACCGCGGGTGGGATCTGGACACCCTCTTCGATCCGGATCCCGACAAGTCCGGCACGACCTACACCCGCACCGGCGGATTCCTGCACGACGCGGCCGATTTCGACGCGGCGTTCTTCCGGATCAGCCCGCGCGAGGCGGCGGCCATGGATCCGCAGCAGCGGCTCATGCTGGAGATCTCGTGGGAGGCGCTGGAACGCTCCGGTATCGATCCGAAGACGTTGCGCGGCAGCCTGACCGGCGTCTACGCGGGTGTGTCCTATATCGACTACGTCTCCCGGCTCGCGGGCCGGGTGCCGGACGGCGCGGAAGCGTTCCTCGGCGAGAGCATCACCAGCAGTGTCGTTTCCGGCCGGGTCGCCTACAGCCTGGGTCTGGAGGGCCCGGCGGTCTCGGTGGACACCGCGTGCTCGTCGTCCCTGGTCGCTCTGCACCTGGCGGCGCGGGCGCTGCGGGCGGGCGAGTGCACGCTGGCGCTGGCGGGCGGCGTGACCGTCATGTCGACACCCAGTGTGTTCGTGGGGTTCTCCCGGCAGCGAGGTCTGGCGCCGGACGGTCGCGTGAAGGCGTTCGCCGACGCGGCCGATGGCACCGGATTCTCCGAGGGCGCGGGTGTCGTTGTACTGGAACGTCTTTCGGACGCGGTGCGCAACGGGCACCCGGTGCTCGCCGTGGTCCGGGGTTCGGCGGTGAACCAGGACGGTGCCAGTAACGGGATGGCCGCGCCCAACGGGCCGTCGCAGCGCCGCGTGATCACCCAGGCACTCGCCGACGCCCGGGTGTCGCCGGCCGACGTCGATGTCGTGGAAGCGCACGGCACCGGCACGACCCTCGGCGACCCCATCGAGGCGCAGGCTCTGCTGGCCACCTACGGGCAGGATCGTCCCGCGGGCAGGCCACTGCGGCTGGGCTCGCTCAAGTCCAATCTCGGTCACACGCAAGCGGCGTCCGGCGTCGGCGGCGTCATCAAGATGGTCGCGGCCATGCGGCACGGGCTCATGCCCGCCACGCTGCACGTCGACGTTCCGAGTACCCACGTCGACTGGTCGGCGGGCGAGGTCGAACTGCTGACCGAGGCCCACGAATGGCCCGCGCTCGACCGTCCGCGCCGAGCGGGCGTGTCGTCCTTCGGAATCAGCGGCACCAATGTGCACGTCATCCTCGAGCAAGCGGCAACGGTCGAACCGGTCACGACGACGGACACCGGCCCGGCAATTCAGATCTATACCGATCCGACTGCATCCCAGAGTGATCCCACAATCGATAGCGAGCTTGCGAGTTCAGGGGCGCGGCCAGGGATGTTCGATCGGCCGGTCGGTTCGGGAGAGCGCGTTGCCGTGTTGTCGCGGGTGCGGACGGCGGTGTTGCCGTACGTGCTGTCCGGCGTGACCGCGGAAGCCGTGTCGGCGCAGGCCGCGCGGCTGGTCGAGCATCTGGAACGGCATCCCGGCCTGCGTCCGGCCGATGTCGGCTGGTCGCTGGCGGCGACCCGGTCCACCTTCGACGTGCGAGCCGTCGTGCTCGGTGACTCCCGCGAGCGGCTGCTCGACGGATTGCGGTCGCTGGCGGCGGACGAGAAGTCCGACGATGTGGTGCGCGGGACCCGTTCCGGTACCGGCGATCCCGTCTTCGTCTTCGCCGGGAACGGCTCGCAATGGCAGGGCATGGCGCTCGAACTGCTCGAGTCGTCACCCGTCTTCGCCGACCGGCTGCGCGAATGCGCCGATGTGCTGAGCGAATTCGTCGACTGGTCGCTGCTCGACGTGCTGCGCGGCGCCGAGGACGCGCCCGAGATGGATCGGCTGGATGTGGTTCAGCCGGTGCTGTTCGCGGTATCGGTGTCGCTGGCGCGGCTCTGGGAATCGCTGGGCGTGCGCCCGGCGGCGGTGATCGGCCACTCGCAGGCCGAGATCGCCGCCGCCTGCGTGGCAGGTGCGCTGACGTTGCGCGAGGCCGCGGGCCTGGTGGCGCGGCGCGGGCAGGCGCTGACCGGCCTCGCGGGATCCGGGGCCATGGCGACGATCGCCGCCCCGGCCGACCGCGTGCGTGAACTGCTCGCGCCGTGGGACGGCCGCATCGAGGTCGGTGCGATCAACGGCCCCGCCTCGACCGTCGTATCGGGTGACCGCGCTGCCGTCGAGGAACTGCTCACGCAGTGCGAGGCCGAAGGCACCTGGGCCCGCCGCATCGCCGTCGACTACAGCTCGCACTCCCACCACGTGGAGCCCGCGCGCGACCGCCTGACGGAGGCATTCGCCGGCACGTCGGCCGTCGCCGCACCGGTCGCGTTCTTCTCCACCGTGCGCGGCGAACAGCTCGAGACGACCGAACTCGACGCGGACTACTGGTACCGGAACGTCCGGGGCACCGTGCGTTTCGAGCAGGCCGTCCGGGCCGCCTACGAGGCCGGATACCGGTCGTTCGTCGAGGTCGGGCCGCACCCGTTGCTCACCGTCGGAATCCAGGAAACCGTCGACGCGATCGATCCGTCGGCGAACGTCTATATCGGTTCGACGGTCCTGCGTGGTGACGGCGGCCTGCCCCGCATGCTGACCGCCGCCGCCCAGCTGCATGCCGCGGGCGGATCCGTCGACTGGGCGCGCTGCTACGCGGGCTCCAGCGCACGCCGGGTCGACCTGCCGACGTACGCGTTCCAGCGCCGCCGGTACTGGCTCGAACCGGCACGGCCCGCGAATTCCGCCGGGCTGGAATGGAATTCGAACAGTCATCCGTTCGTGGCGGCGGTCGTACCGCAACCCGCGTCGGAGCAGGTGTCGCTCATCGGCTCGGTCTCGCTGCGTGCCCTGCCCTGGCTCGCCGATCACGCGGTGTCGGGAACCGTACTGTTCCCCGGCGCGGGATTCGTGGAACTCGCCGTGCGCGCGGGGGACGAGGTCGGTTGCGGCACCGTCACCGAACTGGTCCTGGAAGCGCCTCTCGTAGTGCCGAACCGGGGGTCTGTCCAGATCCAGGCCCTGGTCGGCGATATGGACCCGGCGGGTGGTCGTCCGATCTCGATCTACTCGCGGCTCGAGGGCGACTCCGGCTCCTGGCAGCGTCACGCTCAGGGGACACTGTCGGCCGAGGAGGCGAAAGCGCCTGTCCTCGAGGAGTTCCCGTCCGCGTCTCCGCACACGGCGGAAGTAGCCGGCGTGGCCGTCGACAACTGGGTGGCAGCCTGGCCGCCCGAGGGCTCCGCCCCTGTGGAACTCGATGGCGCGTACGAACGACTGCGTGACCGTGGTTACGGGTACGGGCCTGCCTTCCAAGGGATTCGGGCGCTGTGGCAGCGGGGCGACGATCTCTTCGCCGATATCGCGCTGCCCGAGGCGGTCCGTGACGGGGCGGGTGACTACTGCGTGCATCCGGCACTGCTCGACGCCGCGCTGCATACCGCTCTGTTCACCGATACCGGTGACGACCGGGTGTATCTGCCGCTCGCCTGGAACGACGTGACCGTGTGGGCCTCCGGAGCGGCGTCGCTGCGTATCCGGCTGCGCCGGTCGGGAACCGGAGGCGCGAGCCTCGTCGCCGTCGATCCCGCCGGGCAACCGGTGCTGTCCGTATCGTCGGTGATCGCACGACCCGTAGCGCTCGACAAGCTCACCGCCGCAACGACTTCCGGTGCCCATCGTGATCTGTACCGGGTCGAATGGCATCCGGTTCAGCCTGCCGCGACATCGGTCGAACCACCCCCGGTCGAGGTGATCGAGAGCGTGCCCGGGACCGGTGCGGAGGAGGTGCACGCGGCTACCCGCCGGATACTGGAAGTCCTGCAGGACCGGCTCGGCGACGACCGGGACGCCGGTACGACGCTGGTCGTGCACACCCGCCGCGCCGTCGCCCTCCCCGGCGAGGACGTCCACGACCTCGCCGGGGCAGCCGTCTGGGGCCTGGTGCGGTCGGCGCAGACCGAGAATCCGGGTCGAATCCTGCTGGTGGACACCGACGGGCCGCTCGATGCCGCGGCGGCTTCGGCGGTCGGGGAACCTCAGGTGGTCGTCCGCGGGGAGACAGCCCACGTGGCCCGGCTCGCTCGCGTGCCCGCGGCCGATTCCGGCGGTGCTTCGCTGGAAGGCGAGACGGTGCTGGTCACCGGTGCGTTCGGCGGTATCGGGACGGAACTGGCTCGTCACCTGGTCCGTGAGCACGGCGTCGAGCGACTGCTGCTCGCCGGCCGGCGCGGGCCGGAGACCCCGGGCGCGGCGGAGCTGTGTGCGGAACTGACGGAACTCGGGGCCGAAGTCAGTGCCGCGCAGTGCGATCTGACCGATGCGGAGAGCGTCCGCGCTCTGGTGGCACGCACGACGCCGACCGCTGTCGTCCACGTCGCGGGCGTCCTGGACGACGGCATCCTCGGCGCGCTGACCCCGGACCGGCTGTCCGCGGTGCTCGCGCCGAAGGTCGACGCCGCACTGCACCTGCACGAGGCGACCGCGCACCTGGAGCTGTCCCGGTTCGTGCTGTTCTCCTCGGTGTCGGGCGTCGTCGGCTCGCCCGGTCAGGCGAATTACGCGGCGGCCAACGCGTTCCTGGACGCGCTCGCCGCCCACCGCGTCGCGAAGGGGTTGCCGGGGCAGTCGCTGGCCTGGGGCATGTGGTCGGCCGGTCTGGCCGATTCGCTCGCCGGAGCCGATCGTGATCGGGTACGCCGCGCCGGTGTCGCCCCGCTGGCGCCCGCGGACGGTCTGGCGTTGTTCGACACCGCGATTCGCCTGCCCGACCCGGCCGTCGTACCCGTGCGCCTCAAGACCTCGGCGTTCGGGCATGCGGTTCCGCCGTTGCTGCGCGGGCTGATTCGCGCGCCGCGACGGGCCGCGGCGGCCGAAGCGGCCGATCCCGCCGCCGGGCCCCGGTTCGCCGCGCGCCTGGCCGGTCTGCCCGAGGGCGAGGCCGTCGCGGTCGCGCTGGATATGGTCCGCGAGCGCACCGCCGCCGTGCTCGGGCACGACCGGGCCGCGGATATCGGGGCCGAGCAGTCGTTCCAGAACTTCGGCTTCGATTCCCTCACCGCGGTCGAACTGCGCAACGGCCTGCGGGACAGCACGGGTATCGCCATCCCGGTCGCCGCGATGTTCGACAATCCGACCCCGGCGGCGCTGGCCCGATATCTCGTGGCCACCGCCGGATCGACGGTCGAGGACCTTCCGGCGGCGGCCGAGCGGCCGGAGGCACTGCCCGACGTCGAAACGCGACCGGCGACCCGAGACATGCTGCGGCTGCTTCGCAGTGCGGGGCAGGGGGTTCCGTCCACCGCGCACACCGTGTCCATGGCGGTCCGGCTCGTCGCTCCCGTCACCGAGACCGAGTTGTCGGCCATGGTGAGCGGGCTGGCGGGACGGCACGCGGCGCTGCGCACCACGATCGAGCCGAGCGAGGAACACGGCCGGAGCCTGCGGGTGCACCGGGAACCGACCGGCGCGCTGGTGCGCACCGGCCGCGTGGACGACCTGACCGGCGACACCGTGTCCGAACGGCTGCGTGCCTTGCTGGAACCGCCGTTCGATCCGGCCACCGGCCCGCTGTGGCGCTTCGAACTGCTCGAAACCGCTTCCGGCGACCAGGCTTTGATCTTCGGCGCGCACCACAGCGTGTCCGATATCGCGTCGATGCTGCTGGTCGCGGCGGAGCTGGACGACGAACTGTCCGGCAGGCGGCCCGAGGACGCCGCGTCGAACCGCGATATCGACGACCTCGTCACCGCGCAGAATCATCGACCCGCACCCAGCGGAACGACGGACTGGCGCACCGAATTCGAGGGCGCGCGGCGGCTCGACCTGACCCTGGCCGCGCCGCGCCCGCCGGTCAGGACGTACCGATCCGGCGCCGTGGCGGTGGAACTGCCCGACGGGCTGCTGGAACAGGTCACCGACCGGGCCCGCGAACTCGCCATCACGCCGGCCGCGTTCTTCCTCGGCGGCCTCACCGTGCTGCTGGCGCGCCGGCAACACGTCGACAAGTTCGTGCTGGCCGTTCCCGTCGACACCCGGATCTACGCCGACGCCCCGCGCGGCATCGGCTACTTCGGCATCCCGATGCCGTACCCCGCCGCGGTCGACCCGCACGAGCCCGCGTCGGAGGTGCTGCGCCGCACCGGTTCCCGGCTCCGGACGCTGCTCACCCAGGGTGCGGGCTTCTCGGATGTGCTGACCCTGCTGGCCGCCGAGGGCCTGCACCGGGACAACGCGCCCCTGATCGAGGTCTACTTCAACTTCCTCCGCTCGGGTCCCGCATTCGAGCAGTTGGAGGTCATCCCTGCCACGGCCGGCAGCACCGACCTGGACCTCATGGTCACCGTCATGGCCGACCACGGCCGCCTCGCCCTGATCTTCAACCACGACATCATCGACGCCCCCGCCGCCGAGGCCCTGGCAACCCAGTACCTCACCCTCCTGACCGACCTGGCCCGAACCCCGGACCAACAAGCGGGAGTCGCCCCCGAAGATCAGGCAGGGACGGAAGTAGCGCGGGATTCGGCCGAGGCTCCCAGCGGATCGGCGGGGACCGTGGCGCTCGGGGCGACATTCGCGTTGGGAACGTTGACGCGGCTGTGTGAGCTGGCCTTCGACGGAGCAGCGGTCGAGGAAGCGCCGTATCACCATGTGCTGACCGGTCTGCGGGATCCGTCCGGGGTGTTCGCCACGGCGGCGATCGGGGTCGTGCTGGTGCGTGCTGCCGATCTGGAACGGTTCGGGCCGATCGATGACGAGGCGCTGGCTCGGCTCGCGGACGACTATCCCGCCGCGGTCCGGTCGCTGACCGAGCGCACGCGACGGCCGCTGGTGGTCGGATTCCTGCCCGCGCGGTCCACGCACGACCGGCTCGCGCGGTGGGAGGGGCAGGTCGCCGACGCGCTGCGCGAGATGCCGGGTGTCGCCGTCATCGATGGCGAGGCATGGGTGCGCGGTCACGATGTGGGCGAGTGGTTCGACGAGCGCACCGACGTCATGGCGCATCTGCCGTTCACCCCCGAATTCCAAGCGGCCGTCGCGCTTACGCTCGCCGAGGTCCGCGCCGCCGCCGTGGCGACGCCGCCGAAGGTGATCGCGGTGGACGGCGACGAAACACTGTGGGGCGGCGTCGCCGCGGAAGCGGGCCCCGAACACGTCGACCTCACCGGCCCCCGCGAGCGCCTGGCGCGACGGCTGCTCCACTGGCGGGACGCGGGCGCGCTGCTGGTCCTCATCAGCAATAACGACGAGGAGACGGTCCGAGCCGTACTGGACCGCCCGGACGCCGTCCTGCGCGCCGAACACTTCACCGTGATCTCGGCGGGCTGGCGGCCCAAACCGGAGCGGCTCGCCGAGGCCGCGCGCGAATTGCGGCTCGGGCTGGACAGTTTCGTCTTCCTCGACGACAACGCCGTCGAAATCGCCCGGGTGCGTAGCGAATTGCCCCAGGTGCTCAGTGTGACCTGCCCCGCCGCAAGCGAACTCGACGGGTTCCTCGCCAGACTGTGGCCCGTCGTACCGATCGCGGTCACCGCCGAGGACGCCGCCCGCGTGCGGTACTACGCCGAGGAGCGCGATCGCGAGGAGGCGCGCGGCCGGACCGAATTCGCCGAATTCCTCGCCCAGCTGGACCTGCGCGTCGACATCGCCGAACTCGGCGACGAGACCGCCGAACGTGCCGCGCAACTCGTGCGCCGCACCAACCAGTTCGCCCTGCACAAGACCGCCGAGGGTGAGTTCGACCGATGGCGGCGCGACGGGGAGGTCTGGACCGCCTCCGCCGCCGACCGTTTCGGCGACTACGGGCAGATCGGCGTGCTGGCCGTCCGGGCCACCGGCGATACGCTGACCGTCCTGGGCTGGCACCTGAGCTGCCGCGCCCTCGGCCGCGGCGTGGAGGAACGGCTGCTCACCTGGCTCGCCGACCGCGCCGAAACCCTGGGCTGCACCGAGGTGCGCCTCACCGCACACGACACCGGCCGCAACGTCCCCGCCCGCCGCCTGCTCGCCCGCCTGGGCGCCACCGACATCGACGTCCCAGCGCTGGACATCGTGGTCTCACCGGAGCACCTCCGCACCTTCCGCTCCTGGGACCACTGACATGAAAGGCATCCCCGTGGACCCCCACTCCCGCGCCGAATACATCGAAACCGGCACCCGCCCCACCACCTCCATCACCGACCTCCTAGCCCGAGCCCGCCCAACCCCCACCCCCGAACACCACCCTCCCACCGACCCCCCGACCAACACCGAGCCCCCCGCGGACATCGCTCCTCCCACCGCCGCCGAGCCTTCTGCGGACATCGAGCCCTCTGTCGAGGCCGAGCGCCTGAGCGATATCGAGCCTTCTGCGGACATCGAGCGCCGGGCCGAGGCCGAGCCCTCCGGCAACACCGGGCTCTCTGCCGATGCCGAGCGCCCGGCCGATGCCGAGCCTTCGGCCGACGCCGAGCCCTCCGTCGCCGCCGTGTGCTCTGGGGAGGGCGGGCACTCGGCCGACGCCGGGCCTCCTGCTGATGCCGTGCCCTTTGCGGAGGATGAGCGCCCAGCTACTGTCGAGCCTTCTGCCGATGCCGAAGCTTCTGCGGACATCAACCCCCCGGCCGACATTCAGACCTCTTCCCACGCCCAGTCTGCTGTCGCCACCGAGGATTCGGTGGATGCCGAAGTCGTGGCCGTGGATGAGGGTGCGGCGGATGGTGAGTCGGAGGTCGTGCCGGACTGGGCGACGAGTGTTCCGCTCGTATCCGCTGTCGAGAACATCCCTCGGCACCGCGTGGATTCCGGCTTCGAGTCCGCCGCCGCGGCCGACCCCGAGGCTGGTGCTGCCGTCGGGTGGACGGTGGAGGGGCTGGCTGCGGCGATTACGGAGGTGGCGAATCGGTTTCTCCCCGCGCCCATGACCTCGGAGACCGATTTCTTCGATGCCGGGGCGAATTCGGTGGCCGCCGTGGAGTTCGTCGCGGCAGTGGGGCGGGAACTCGGGGTCGAACTGGGGCTCGACGACGTGTTCGCCGACGCGCGCCCCCGGCGGCTGGCACAGCGCTGGCTGGCGGCGAACGGGGGAGAGGCGGGGGCCTCGCCGGTCGTCACGACCACCGTCGCCACCGACGACGAGGAGCTGCGGCGGATCATGGCGGATGTCGCCGGCGCCGACAGCCTGCCGTGGGTCGGCGCGCCGGAGAAGGTCGCGCCGCGCCGCATCCTGCTGACCGGGGCCACCGGATTTCTCGGCAGTCACCTGCTGCTGGACCTGTTGCGGCACAGCGACGCCCATGTCGCCTGCTTGATCCGCGCGGAGGACGACGAGGCGGCGCTGTCCCGGCTCGGGAATGCGCTGGCGAGCTTCCAGCTGCCCTGGTCGGCCGAGGTGCGGCGGCGAATCACCGTCCTGCCGGGTGACATTCGCCTCCCGCGGCTGGGCCTGTCCGACGAACGCTGGGAGGCGCTGGCCGCCGAGGTGGATGCCATCGTCAACGTGGCCGCGGCCGTCGACTTCCTGCGCGGCTACTCCTCACTGCGGCAGAGCAACGTGCTCGGCCCGCTGACCCTCGCGGAACTCGCCGCCACCGGCAAAGCCAAACCGCTGCACCACATCTCGTCGGTCGCGGTATTCAACGAACTAGGCATCGAGTCGATGGGCGAGGACGACCCGGTCGCGCACATCGACAAGCTGGGCGCCGGATACGACAAATCCAAATGGGCCGCCGAGGCAGCCCTGCGCCGCGCCCGTGAACACGGCCTGACCGTCACCCTCCTGCGCCCCGGCGGCATCGGCGGCAACACCACCACGGGCGCCTACAACCCGCACGATATGAGCAGCGCGTTCAGCGGCGCCTTCACCCGGTTCCGCACCGCGCCCGCGTTCACGTATCTCAATGTCGCCCCGGTCGACTGGGTCAGCCGCATCGCGGCGGCCATCGTGGGCGACCCCACCGCCTGGGGCTACAACTACCACCTGACCGGCGTACCCCGCACCCTCGACGACGTGGTCCGCGACATGTCGATCGCCGGAATGCCGCTGCGCGTGCAGCATTGGGACGACTGGCGAACGGAAACGTTGCACCGCATCAGGTCCGAGAACGTGCCCGCACTGGACTTCCTGGGCCGGATCCTGGAAAGCCCCACCGCCGTGCAACTCTGTGAGGCGACCGTCAGCACGCCCCCGGCGACTTGCGACCGCACCCGGGCCTTCGTCGCCAGGAACGGGCTCCCGCCTGTGCGGCCGTACGACTCCCGCGCCCAGCAGGCGACCCTGGAGAAGCTGGCCGCCGACGGCTTGGCCGTGCTGCCGCAACCTACCGACGCCCCGCATCTCTGGTTCTCCGAGACCATGGAGGGCACCGTCGGCGACGCGCCCTGCACGGTGGCCCTGACCCTCTCGATCGCCAGCATGTACCAGCTCATGACCGAGCGCCGCGTAGACGTCAGCGGCGAGATAACCTGCACCGCACTACATCCGGACCCATTGACGGTGGAGTCGGGCGCCATGACCGTGCGCCCGCAAGCGGGAATCCCGCGCCGCCACGGCCTGCGCCACCCGCTGATCAGCTACCGGCTGCGCCTGCGCGACGCGGACGGGCAGCCCTGGTGGCTGGACGGGCAGAAGACCGCCCTCGCCCGCCGCGACTGGTGGCGCCAGACCCGCGCCCTGACCGTCGAGATCGGCCGCGAGGGCGAACCCGCCACGGCGACAGGCGAAGTCGTCGTCCCCTCCGACAGCTACGTCTCCGAACAGATCGACGGCGTGCACACCAACCCCGACCTCACCGACCGCGAACGCCGGACGGCGAAACTGCTCTGGCACGGCTGGCTGTACTCGCAGGTCGGCCTCGGACTGGCGGAACCGGCCCTGCGCGCCGCCGCCGAACTGCTCGATCTGCGCAGCGACGCCCGACCGAAGGAACTCGACCGATGACGCTGTTCCCCTCCACCGAACTTCCGCCGGCGACCGAGATCCCGCTGCGCGCGACCGACGGCACGGTCCTGCGGCTGCGCCGGATCGACACCGGCGACGCCGGCCGTCCGGCCGTGCTGCTGCTGCACGGGCACTCCGCCTCCTCGGAGATGTTCCTGCTGCCCGAGATCCGGAACCTGGCCGCCGCCCTGGTCGACGCCGGTTACGAACCGTGGCTGCTGGATTGGCGCGGCAGCTGCGCGCTGCCCTACAACGAGCGCGGCGCGCGATTCACCTACGACGACGTCGCCGTCTACGACATCCCCGACGCCATCGCGCGGATCCGCGACGAGATCGGCGGGCGCCCGCTGTATGTCGTGGCCCAGTGCATCGGCGCGCTCACCCTCTCGATGAGCCTGGCCGCCGGGCTGGTGCCCGGCCTCGCGGGGGTGGTGGCCCAGGGCGTCTTCCTGACACCCAAGATGAGCGGCTCCGCCCGGCTGCGCGTGGCGATGGGCGGCGAGCTGCTGCGCACCCGAATCGACCACATTCCCACCGACTTTCGCAAGGTCGGGCTGTGGTCGCGGTACACGCCGCTGTACGCCGCGATGTCCCGCCGCGGCGAATGCCCCGATCCGACATGCCGTCTGGTCCACAAGAACTGGGGGATGGGCGGCGAGCTGTTCGTGCACCGCAACCTGCATCCCCGCACCCACGACCGGCTGGCGGAACTGTTCGGCCCGGTGCCGCTGTGGATCCTCCCGCATCTGCGGCGAGTCGAGCTGGCGCACACCATGGTTCGCTGGCACGAGCGCGACGACCGCTACCGCGCGCTGCCCGACAACGCCCTCGACCACGCCGACCGCATCGACTGCCCGGTCCTGCTGCTGGCGGGCAGCGAGAACAAGTTCTGGCAGGACTCCAACCGGCTCTGCCACGAGGTCCTGACCGCCCGCCACCCCGAACTCGACGTGACCTACGTCGAGATCCCCGGCTACGGTCACTTCGACACCTTCGCCGGCCGCGGCGCCGCCCTCGACGTCTTCGGCCATATCCTCGACTTCCTGGACACCCACCGCACCACCCACGCACTGGAGAGACGATGAGCGACCAGCGCACGGTCCTGATCACCGGCGGCACCGGCAGTCTCGGCTACCGCACGGCCGAGGCGATCCTCGCCGAGGATCCGGATGTGACGGTCGTCGTCTCCGGCCGCCGCGGGGTCGAGGACGCGGCCCTGGGCCTCGGTGATCGCGCGGTCGGGCGGCCGCTGGATCTCGCCTCGCTGGACGATGTGCGCCGCTTCGCCCGCGGCTTCGGCGATCTGGACGTCCCGCCGCTGCACGCGATCGTCTGCAATGCGGGTATCCAGGTCGTCTCGGGGAGCGTCGTCACCGCCGACGGGTTCGAGCAGACCTTCGCCGTGAATCATCTCGCCCACTTCCTGCTGGTCCGCGAACTGCTTCCGGCGGTCGCGGCGCCGGGGCGAATCGTCTTCGTCGCCAGCGACACTCACGACCCCACCAAGCCCACCGGCATGCCGAGCCCCCGGTACACGACCGCCCGGGAGCTGGCGCGTCCCGGCGAGTCCACCGAGAAGCCCGGCCCGCTCGGCCGCCGCCGCTACACCACCTCGAAACTCTGTAATGTCCTGGCCGCCTACGAATTCGCCCGCAGGCTGGACACCGGAGCCACGCCGCGGATCACCGTGAACGCCTTCGACCCGGGCCTGATGCCCGGCACCGGACTCGGCCGCGACTACCCCGGAATCCAGGGTCTGGCCTGGCGGTATCTGCTCCCGGCCCTGACCGTGGTCCCGGGCATCAACGTGCACACGGCCCGGCAGTCCGCGCGGGCCCTCGCCCGCCTGGTTCTCGACCCCGGCCTCGCCGACACCACCGGCCGGTACTTCTCCGGCCGCCGCGAAATCCGCTCCTCCGCCGACTCCTACGACACCGGCAAGGCCGCGGACCTGTGGGACACCAGCGTGGAACTGACCGAATCGGCGTAGCGCGGGCGACAGCTCAGATGCAGATGCTGATGCTTACCGGGCCGAGTGGGATGGTCACGCAGATCGATGCCGAGCCGAGGATGGGGGTGGGGAGATGGAACATGGGTGGTCCTCCGATGACGCGGGTTGCTCGGCGTCCACTCTTCGCCGACTTCCCGGGGAGCGCAACTGTGAACCGTCCCGAGTGCTGAACGTATTCGCGCACAGGTGATTTCAGTGCTGCCCTGACGTACCACACGCCCTACACTCACCCCCAGGGCCAGTAGGCGGAGAGTAGGAGAACCATGTCCGGCAAGTTCGAGTCCACCGACCCCGGCGAGATCCAGGTCCCGCTCGGTACGGCCACGGCCGCGCGCATGTACGACGAGGCGCTCGGCGGCAAGGACAACTACGACGTCGACCGCGCGGCCAATGCCCGCCTGTACGCCACGATCGGCGAGGACCGGGTCCGCTCCACGGCGATGGAGAACCGGCGGTTCCTCGGGCGGGCGGTGCGATTCCTGTCCCGCGAGTGCGGGGTGCGGCAGTTCCTCGACGTCGGGTCGGGGCTGCCGACGGTGCGTAATACGCACGAGATCGCCATGGAGGCCGATCCGCAGGCGCGGGTCGTCTACGTCGATATCGATCCGATCGTGGCCGCGCACGGTGCGGCGCTGCTCAGCGGCGGCAGCACCCGCGTCATCACCGCCGATATGCGCGAACCGGATTCGGTCCTCGACCATCCGGTGGTCGGGGAGATGCTCGACTTCGACAAACCGATCGCCGTGCTGTTCGTCGCCGTCTTCCACTTCGTCACCCCGGCGGAGGACCCGGCCCGGATCGTCTCGGCGTTCCGCGCCCGCCAGGCGCCCGGTTCCTACGTCGCCATCTCCCACCTGACCACCGACGGCATGTCCGACGACGAGCAAGCAGGCTGGCGCGCCGGATTCGACGGCGCCACCGTCCCCCTCGTCCTCCGCAGCAAAGCCGAGATCGGCGACCTGTTCGCCGGCTACGAACTGGTAGCCCCCGGCCTGGTCCGCCCCTGGCAATGGCAACCCTTCGGCGAAGACTCCCCCCGAACCACCTCCCTGTACGGCGGCGTCGGCGTCAGATCCGGATCCTGATGCGCTGGAGCCGGATTCGCTCGGCGTGCGGAAGGAGGGCACCCCCGGACGAAGGCCGCTGCCCGGCACGTGTTCCGCTGTACGCTGCTGACCGGTTGCCGGGCAGCGCATTCGGGTGGAGCGTCGCGAAGGAGGGAGCACGGTGCGGAAGGTCGATCCGGCGAGGTCAGGGGGGCACAGTCAGGGGGACGGTGTGTGGGTGACGACCTCCGACGGGCGTAGGTTGCACGCGATGGTGCTGCCGGGGCCGGAGGGGGCGCGGGGGCCGGCTGTCGTGTTCGAATCCGGTGCGGCGGTGAGCCGGTCGTTGTGGGCCTTGATCCAGCCGCTGGTCGGGGAGTGGTCGCGTACGATCGTGTACGACCGTTCCGGGCTCGGTCGTAGTGCGCCCGATCCGCGGTCGCGGACGCTGGAGAGGATGGCCGGGGACCTCGGGGAGGTGCTCGACCATTTCGGGGCGGGGCCTTATGTGCTGGTCGCGCACAGTGCGGGTGGGCCGATCGTGCGTGCCGTGGCCGCCGCGAAGCTCGAGCGTATCGCGGGGCTGGTGCTGGTCGACCCGACCGACGAAGGTCAGGACGCGTTGTTCACCAGTGCTTTTCGCAAATCGGAACGGCGGATGCTGAGCTTCCTGCGCATCGCGGCGCGGACGAAGGTGCTGCCCTACTTCTACCGGTCGACCCTCGCGGCGCTGCCCCCGGACGCGCGCCGGGATATGCGGCGCGAGGGCTTCACCGCCCAGGCCATGCGGACCTTCGCGGACCAGCAGCGCACCTACCTCGACGATGTCGCCGCCTACCGCGAGAATCCCCCCGCCCTGGGCGATCTCCCCGTCACGATCATCTCGGCGGGCCGCGCGGGCAGCGGCATCGGCGAGGACCTCCGCACCACCCTCAACGCCGCCCACGCCCGCAGCGCCTCCCGCTCTCCCCACGGCCGCCACGTCATCGCCGAACACTCCGACCACTACGTCCTGCTCAGCGAACCCGACCTCGTCGCCGACGAGATCCGCCGCCTCACCACCCCGCCCGTTCCGCTAGAGGGAGCCGCGCGGGAGCATGTGGCCGTCCGGATCGAGTTCCACGACGGTGTCGATGCCGATCCTGCGTAGGAACGGGTTGTCGTGGCTGACGACCAAAAGCGCGCCGCGGTAGGCGGCCAGGGCCTCGACGAGTTGTTCGACGCTGCCGATATCGAGGTTGTTGGTCGGCTCGTCGAGGATCAGCAATTGCGCCGGGGGTTCGGCGAGTAGTAGGCGCGCCAGCGAGACCCGGAAGCGCTCCCCGCCGGAGAGCGTCGAGACCGGACGCTCGACGCTGCTGCCGCGCAACAGCAACCGCGCCAGCTGATTTCGGATCGTGGCGGGCGGCGTGGTCGCGGCCACCGCGTGGACGTTCTCGAGTGCGCTGGCCTCTTCGTCCAGCCCGTCGAGGCGTTGCGGCAGATACCCCACGCGGTCGGTCAGCAGCGTGCCGCGGTCCGGATCGCGGCCGTGCAGCAGGTTCTCGATCAATGTCGACTTGCCCGCACCGTTGGGCCCCACCAGGGCGACCCGTTCCGGCCCCTGCACGACGATGTGCCGGTCACCGTCCCGCAGTTCCGCGATTCGCCTGCTGCGCGGCACATCCGGGTCCGGCAGTTCGAGATGGATGTGCTCCTCGCGGCGGACGCGAGACGAGGCGGCGTCCACAACCTCCTGTGCCGCACGCAGTTTCGCGTCGAGTGTGGTTCGCATCGCCCCGGCCGAGGCCTGCGCCTTACTGGCGCGATTGCCCGCGAGAATCCGCGGGATACCGCCGTTCTGCTGCGTGTTCCGGCCCGTGCGCTCGCGCCGGGCGAGTTTGGTCTCGGCCTCGACCCGCTGCCGCTTCTCGACCTTCAACGCCTGCTCAGCCGTCCGCGCTGCCTGCACGGCCGCCGCCTGTTCCTGCTCGACGTGCTGTTTCCAGGCGCTGTACGGGCCGCCGAACACCTCGAGCGTCGCGTCGTGCAGTTCCGCGGTGGCGTCCATATGCTCCAGCAGTTCGAGATCGTGGCTCACCACCACGAGCGTGCCCGGCCACGCGTCCACGAATCCGGCCAGCGTGGCGCGAGTTTCGCGATCGAGGTTGTTGGTGGGCTCGTCGAGCAGCGTGATCGGGGTCCGCCGGATTCGCAGGCCGGTGATCGCGACGAGGACGGCCTGCCCTCCGGAGATCTCGCCCACCTTGCGATCGAGATCGGCGGCGCCGAAACCGATCTCGTGCAGGGCCTCGTCGGCGCGGGCCTCGATATCCCAGTCGTCGCCGACGGCATCGAAGTGGTGCTCGCCGGTCTCGCCGGATTCGATCGCGCGCAGTGCGGCGAGTGTGTCCGCGACACCGAGCAACTGGGCGATGGTGTCGTCGTGGCCAAGGGTCAGGGTCTGCGGCAGGTAGCCGACCTCACCGGCCGTGTCGATGTGGCCGGAGGTCGGTGTCAGGATTCCGGCGATCAGGCGCAGCAGCGTCGATTTGCCGGCGCCGTTGCGGCCGACCAGGCCGGTGCGCCCGCCGGTGAACGCGCCGTCGAGCCCGGACAGCGCGACGGTCCCGTCGGGCCATTCGAACGACAGATTCCGCAGCGTGATCGCCGAGTTCGTGGATGTGGACATGGGGTGGCTCCTCCTGCTCGCGAACGAGCGCGCGAGGTACGGGACAGGACTCGAGGCAGCGAAGGCGGAACCCGGGGCACGACCTACCGCGGCGGGTGCACTCGGCACCCGCGCGGGGGAAATATGTGATGTGCGATATCCGGGGGAAGGCCGCCGTCGACCGGGCGGCTAGAGTCTGTCGACCTCGATGAGCACGCCCCCACACTAGCACCGCCCGCGACCCGGGATTCGCTACCTCAGCGCATGGCGCTCGGCGCGAAAGTCCGCGCGATATTCTCGCCGCGCACGGGCTGGAGGGTGGAGGTCACGGTGGCTGGTGCTACCAGTCACTGATCGGATTTGTACAGCAGGCGGCGCAGGACCTCGGCGGCCCGGCCGTGCTCGGCGCTCAGGTCGGCGTACTGCTGGGCGACTCGTTCCTGCCCGCGGCGGGTGGCATCGGCCGACATGCGCTCGGACAGCCGCTTCTTCTCCTCGAGCGCCCGGAGCGCGGTCCACAGCGACCGCTGGATCTCCAGATCCTGTTCGGCCAGCAGGGCGCGCACGGTCCAGGCGTGGCCGACGCGGCACCGGTACCGTTCGGGGTCTTCCGCCGCGATGAACAGGACGCCACCGCATTCGGGACACCCCAGCCCGGACGGCGGCATCAGCGTCGAGACCTCCTCGGATCCGCCCTGTTCGCCCGCGTCGATCCGAGCCTCGAGGCGGTCCGGGCCGGTGACGGGCGGGGCCGACACCGGCACCCGGTCGCGCATGGCCTCGTTCACCGCGATGCCGATCTTCCCGGCCGGCAGCACGTAATCGACCGCCGCGGTGGCGAGCGCGCTGTCGGGCATGACCCGGTAGTCGGCCTCCTCCGGATCCTGGACGACGCCGAGCCCGCCCCGCGCCTTGATCAGGCCCAGCCCCGCCGCGCCGTCGTCGAGGGATCCCGACAGCACCACGCCGGCGGCGCGCGGGCCCCATTCGATGGCGGTCGAACGGAACAGGGCGTCCACTCCCGGCCGATGCCGGTTCTCGGTGGGCCCGCGCGACAACCGGATCCGGCCGTCCGACACCAGCAGGTGATGGTCGGGAACGGCGGTGTAGACCGTCCCCTCGTCGAGCGCCGCACCCTCGCGGGCGTACACGGCGGGCAGCGGTCCCGCCCGGTCCAGGATCGCGGGCAACGCGCTGGTGCCGCTAGGCGGCATATGCAGCACGACCAGTACGGCCGCCGGTAGATCGACGGGCAGGCCGCCGACGAATTCACGCAGCGCCGCGACGCCGCCCGCCGACGCCCCGACCGCGATCACGTACAACGGCGGTCCAGTCATACCCGTCTCACCTCCCGCAGACGACTTTGGTCCGCGCGTACCCGCACAGCCGCGACACAATCACACCCGATGTCGGACGCCCGGCGGGGCGAGCGATCAGGGCACGACGGCGTACGCCCGCACCACGAATTCGTCCGTCGCGCCGGAGGGCTGAGAAATATAGAAACCGCGGTGCGACAACGACTTTCGCTCGCGAGGGATGGCCGTCCGCGAGCCGGAGACGATATTCGACAGGACCGGCCGGTCCAGATTGGCCCGCACATCCGCCATCACGCTGAATCTGATCCCCGCGCTGTCGGGTTCGGTGCGCCAGACGAGTTCCCGCGCGCCCTCCGGGATATCCGCCAGCACGAAGTTCTCGCTCGACCGACCCTGCTGTCCCGATCGGGGACGGCATTCCGATCGAACCTCGGCAACCACGACCTCAGCCATCCCTTGTCTCCCTCATGCGTGACAGACCGCTCAGCGGCTCGACTCTACCAACGGGCATCGACCCCAACAGGATTCCCGACATGCGGGGGAATGACCGCGGGACTGTAACACGGCCCAATGGGGGTGATTACGGTGCTCGTATGACACGCGACGCCGCACCCGAATATCCGCCCGGCCCTTGCGGCTTCGACGCCGAACTGCGATGGCATACCGAGGCGCTGCGCCGGGCGTGGGATATCCGGCCGAACGACGCGGTCCTCGATATCGGCTGCGGATCGGGGCAGACCAGCCGTCTGGCCGCGGGTGTCGCGGGCAGCGTGCTGGGGGTCGACATCTCCCCATCGGCCATCGAGCGGGCACGGGCGCTGGCGGCAGGGCTGGACAACGTCACGTTCGAACTGGCCGACGCGCAGGGCCACGACTTCCCGCGGCAGTGGTTCGACCTGGCGATCAGCAGGTTCGGCACGATGTTCTTCGCCGATCCGCGCGCCGCGTTCGCCAATATCGCCGGGGCACTGCGCCCGGCCGGACGCCTGGCGATGCTGGTCTGGCAGTCGCGCGAGCGGAACGAATGGGACGTCGCCATCCGCCGATCCCTGGGCGTGGACGGTCCGGACGCCGCGTACGACGGTCCGGACGCGTTCTCGTTCGGCGACCCGTCGGCCGTGGAGGAGATCCTGACGTCCGCCGGGTTCGCCGACATCGCCTTCGCGGATGTCCACGAACCCGTCTACTACGGACACGACGTGACCACCGCCCTCGAATGGGTCCACGGCTTCACCTACACCTCGGAGGTGCTGAAGCGGCTCGAACCCGACGACGCGGCCCGCGCGGACGAGCGCCTGCGCGAGACGCTCGCCGCCCACCGGACCGACCGAGGCGTCCTGTTCGATTCCCGCGCGTGGATCGTCACCGCTCACCTCGCCCGCCCCTCGATCGCTCGCTAACGTGAACATGTGCCCGATTTGTGCATTTTGCACCAAGCTTGCCGTCGATTCTGGCTCCGCGACCCATTCCAGCGCCGCGCAGCCCTGGTTAACCTCGGATGCGTGGCGAGGACGTACCGGCAACACTGGTCGGGCCGCGGGTGACGCTGGAGCCGACACCGTCCGAGGTGGCCGCCCTCGTCGTGGATATCGGTGCGGGGCTGCGTGCGCGGGATTCGGAGATCGCCGAGACGATGACCCGGCGGATCACCCACGAGATCACGCACACCCGTGGCGATCCGCGCCTGGCGAGCCTGCGCGCGGCCAGTATCCACGCCAACGTGTCGACCATGATCGAGATACTGGCCAACGACATCCCGCTCGGTCACCTGCAACCGCCGATGGCGGCGGCCGAATACGCGCGGCGCGTCGCGCAGCGGGAGATTCCGTCCAACTTCCTGGTGCGCTCGTACCACATGGGCCAGAACGCCATGATGCGTATCTGCTACGACGAGATCGGGCGGCGAGATCTGCCGACACTGTTGAGCCTGGCCGTTGTCGAACGGCTCACCGAAGTCGTCTACTCCTACGTCGACTGGATCGTCCTGTATGTCCTGGAAACCTATGAGGCCGAGCGCGCGCGGTGGGTGAACGCCCGCGGCACCGTGCACTCCGCTGCCGTGCACCCGTTGCTGTCGGCGACGCCGCCGGATCCGCTGGGGTTCGAGGCCGAGACCGGGTACGGGCTCGAACGGACGCATCTGGCGGTGATTCTGTGGTGTCTCGACGGCGATGACGCCGAGACGCTGAATCTGCTGGATTCGTGCGCCCGATCGCTGGCATTCGCGTCGAATACGGACGGGCCGCCCCTCGTGACCGCCATCGACCGGCGCACCATGTGGGCGTGGTTTCCGTTCGCCTCCCGGTCCACCGTCGATCCCGACGGCCTGCGGTCGGCCGCCGAGTTGCCGGAGGGAGCGCGACTGGCGATCGGGTTGCCGGGCTGTGGGCTCGACGGATTCCGTCGCTCCCATCAGCAGGCCGCCGCGGCCTATTTCGTGGCCACCGTCCCGGGCACCCCGTGCGATCACCGGACGATCGGATTCGGCGATCCCGGCGTGGCGGTGGTTTCGCTGCTGGCCAAGGATCTGGACGCCACTCGCGAATGGGTGCGTGAGGTACTGGGCGCGCTCGCCGACGACACCGATCAGGCCGCCACCCTGCGGGAAACCCTGGGCACCTTCTACGAGATCGGCGAAAGCCACGTGCACACGGCGCAGAAGATGATCCTGCACCGCAACACCGTCAAATACCGCATCACCAAGGCCCTCGCCGCCACCCGGACCAACGGGACCTCCCACGAGAAATTGGATATCGCCCTGGCCCTGCGGATCTGCCGCTTTCTCGGTGCCGCCGTGCTCCGTCCGCCCGCCTGACCGGAACCGTCTCGTATCGGCATTTCCGACACTTTATCCACGGCTCACATACGAGCGCACTTCCTTTGTTCTCGATGCACAATACCGTTTCCGGCGATACCGTCCGGTAGTTCCTCCCATTCCTGGAAAATCGACCGGGCGACGCTAAATTTCGATGCGTCGATCCCCGCGCCGGGACACAGTGGTCTTCAGGTCGACGAATGTTCCGACCAGTGCATAGGAATTGTGTGGCTATCACGGATATCAAGGAATTCGCCCATCTCACCGAAAACGACGTGGCGACCTTCGGCGCCGAGCTCGACGGTATCCGGCGAGATATCGAGCAGTCGCTCGGACAGCGCGACGCGGACTATATCCGGCGAGCGATCACGCTCCATCGCGGTCTCGAGGCGGCGGCGCGAGGGCTGTTGCTCGCCGGACGGTACCGGGCGCCGCGACTGGCCGGGACGGCGCTGCTGGCGGCGGCCAAGATCATCGAAATGATGGAGCTCGGCCACAACATCGGCCACGGTCAGTGGGATTGGATGAACGATCCGGAGATCCATTCCACGAGCTGGGAGTGGGATTTCGTCGGCCCGTCGGCCCACTGGCGGCGCGCGCACAACCACGTGCACCACACCTACACCAACGTCTACGGGATGGACGCGGATCTCGGTTTCGTGGTGATGCGAATGACCCGCGACGAGCCGTGGCGGCCGATTCATCTGATGCAGCCCGTGGCGAGTGTGGTCGTCGCGGCCGGATTCGAATGGGCCATCGCCGTGCACGACTGGGCGCTCGAGCGACGCCACACCGGTGTGTCGCGCCGCTCGTTGCGGTCGAAGCCGAATATCGAGTTCGCGCGCAAGATCGGTCGCCAGCTGGGGAAGGATCTGCTGCTGTTTCCGATGCTGAGTGGCCGCCGGGGTTTCCGGCATACGGTCGCGTCGAATGCGGCGTCGCTGCTGCTGCGGAATCTGTGGTCCTATCTGGTGATCATGTGCGGGCATTTCCCCGACGGCGCCGAGAAATTCACCGTCGAGCAACTGCGGAACGAAACCCGAGGTGAGTGGTATCTGCGGCAGGTGCTGGGGTCCGCGAACTTCACCGCGGGACCCGTGCTGGCCTTCATGAGCGGCAATCTCTGCTACCAAATCGAGCACCATCTGTTTCCGGATCTGCCCAGCAACCGATATCCGGAGATCGCCGAGCGGGTCCGCGGCCTGTGCGACGCCTACGACCTCCCCTACACCACCGGCTCGCTACCGGCGCAGTTCTGGCAGGCCGCCCGCACGGTGTGCACACTCGCGCTGCCCGACCGGCTGCTGCGCGGCACTCCGGACGACGCCCGGGAAACCAGATCGGAACGGAAATTCCGGAATGTGCCGGCCGGCCCGATCACCGGGGTCCGACGAGGGCTGCGCACCGCTCTCGCGGCCGCCGGCGAACGCTGACGCGGGGCGGAAGGACAATGACAGTGCACGAACAGTTTTCGGCTGAACACCGGCCCGTGGTCCGGATACTCGCCGGGGTGGCCGGACGCAGTCTCGGTGTCATGGCGGGGATGACGATCGGGGCGGTGGACGCCCTGACGGAACGGCGCGATCGAGCCATCGGGGAGCCGGTCGCTCCGCCGCAACCGATCGTCGCGGGTGTGAGCGGGGGCGCGATCGCCGCCGCGGTCGTCGCGGTGGGTATGACTCGTGCGGCGGCGCGGAGGATCGCACTCGAATTTCCCGAAGCGGCGGTGCTGGGCAGCAGGAGCTTCCGATCGCTGCTCACCCGACGCGCTCTCTACCCCCGGACCCGGATCCGCGAACTCGCTCACGCCGTCGTCGGTGACCGCACCTTCGCCGACTTCGTCCTCGATCCGGAACCGGGCCGGCACCCGCACCGGTCCGCGACATCGCTGGTCGTACCCGTCTACTCCGCCGAACACGGAACGCTGGTACTGCCCCGCGACCTACCCGTGCTGGGTCTGTCCGATCTGCCCGTGGTCGATGCTCTCGTCGCCGCGACCCGGATACCGGGGGCCTTGCCCGCGGCGCCCGGGCTCGAGAACGTCTTCGACGGCGGCTGTCACCACCGAGTACCCCGCGAGATCTTCGCTCCGCACCCCGCCCTGGTCCTGGACCTGTACGGGCCGCAGCCCTACGACAGCAGAGGCGGGCTCGTCTTCCCGCTGCTGCATCCGGCCTTGCCCGCCATCCGGAGCCGGCCACGGCCGTTCCACGACCCGGTCCTCCGCGAGGCGACGATTTTCGCCCACCGGCCGTACGGCGCCGCTCTGAAGACCCCCGCGCAGACGGCCGGAGAACTCTTCGACACCGGCTATCGCATCGCCTCGGCCTGGATCGACTCGAGGACCGACGAGCAACTCGGCCACGTCGTCGGACGGCGCTTTCTCGGCCGGCCGCACGCCGTCACCGGGCACTCGAACGGACTGCTCGACCCGGCTCCGGGAATATCCGAGGGCGGCCGCGGGGTTGTGGGTGCCGGGTAATTCGTAGGAATGTCGCGGAGGGGCAGGTGGATACCCCCAAGATGTGCAGGTCAGCGGTGGGATAGGCTTTATCGGTCATGAAGTTGGCTATTCCGGGTGCGGTCGGTTCGGTGCCCCAGACGGTCTACCTCGATCATGCGGCCACGACATCCATGTTCCCGGTCGCCGTCGAGGCGATGACGGCTGCGCTGACGGGGGCCGCCAACGCGTCGTCACTGCACGGGTCGGGGCGTACTGCCCGCCGGCGACTGGAGGAGGCGCGCGAGTCGATCGCCGCCGATCTGGGCGCGCGGCCGTCGGAGGTCATCTTCACCTCCGGCGGGACCGAGAGCGACAATCTCGCCGTCAAGGGGATCTACCGGGCGCGCCGTGAGGCCGATCCGGCGCGGACCCGCATCCTGGTCGGCGCGGTCGAGCATCACGCGGTGCTCGACGCGGTCGAGTGGCTGGAGGAGCACGAGGGCGCGCGGGTGACGCTGCTCGAGGTCGACGGCACGGGCACGGTGTCGCCGCGCACGCTGCGCGCCGCCCTGTCCGAGCATGCCGCCGAGACCGCGCTGGTCACCGTCATGTGGGCCAACAACGAGGTCGGCACCATCGAGCCGATCGGCGAACTCGCCGCCGTCGCACAGGAATTCGACGTCCCGATGCACAGCGACGCGGTGCAGGCCGCCGCGCAGCTGCCGATCGACTTCGGCGCGAGCGGGCTGTCCGCGGCGAGCCTGGCCGGTCACAAGCTCGGCGGGCCGCACGGGATCGGCGTGCTGCTGCTGGGGCGGCAGGTGCCCTGCGTGCCGCTGATCCACGGCGGCGGCCACGAACGCGACCTGCGCTCGGGTACCTCGGATGTGCCCGCGGCGCTGGGCCTGGCGGCCGCGCTGCGCGAGACCGTCCGCGGATTGCCCACGCGCACAGCCGAACTGACTCGCCTGCGCGACGAGCTGATCGCCGGTGTGCGCGAACGGATTCCGGACGCGATCCTCAACGGGCCCGTCGGCGAGCGGCGGCTGCCCGGCAACGCCCACTTCACCTTCCCCGGCTGCGAAGGCGATTCGCTGCTCATGCTGCTGGACGCGGCCGGGATCGAATGTTCCACGGGATCGGCCTGCAATGCCGGGGTCGCCGCGCCCAGCCACGTACTGCTGGCGATGGGCGTCGAGCCCCGGCAGGCGCGGGGCTCGCTGCGATTCTCGCTGGGGCACACCACGACCCGATACGACATCGACAGATTGCTGGAAGTGCTGCCGCCGGTAGTGGAGCGGGCCAAGGCGGCCGGGCTGGCCGGTGCGAAAGGAGGTACGGGATGAGAGTGCTCGCGGCGATGAGCGGCGGCGTGGATTCGGCCGTGGCCGCGGCGCGCGCGGTCGACGCCGGCCACGAGGTGGTCGGGGTGCATCTGGCGCTGTCGGCGACGCCCGGGACACTGCGTACCGGCGCGCGCGGCTGTTGCTCCAAGGAGGACGCCGGCGATGCCCGGCGCGCCGCCGACGTGCTCGGAATCCCGTTCTACGTCTGGGATTTCGCCGACCGCTTCAAGGAGGACGTCATCGACGATTTCGTCGCCGCCTACGCGGCCGGCGAGACGCCGAATCCGTGCCTGCGCTGCAACGAGAAGATCAAGTTCTCCGCACTCGCGGACCGGGCGGTGGCGCTCGGCTTCGACGCCGTCGTGACCGGCCACTACGCGCGGCTCGAGGACGGCGTGCTGCGCCGCGCCGTCGACGCCGAGAAGGACCAGTCCTACGTGCTGGCCGTGCTGACCGCCGACCAGCTCACCCGGGCCATGTTCCCGGTGGGCGACACCCCGAAGCCGCAGATCCGCGCCGAGGCCGCCGAGCGCGGCCTGGCCGTGGCGTCCAAGCCCGACTCGCACGACATCTGCTTCATCCCCTCCGGCGACACCCGCGCCTTCCTGGGCGCCAAGATCGGCATCCGGCCCGGCGCCATCGTCGACTCCGACGGGCAGCGCCTCGGCGAGCACGAGGGCGTCCACGGATTCACGATCGGCCAGCGCAAGGGACTCGGCCTGCCCGGGCCCGCGCCGGACGGGCGGCCGCGCTACGTCACCGACATCGATCCCGACTCCGGCACCGTCCGCGTCGGCGGCGCCGAGGAACTGGAGGTCTGGACCGTGCGCGCGGACCGGCCGATCTGGACCTCCGGCGTCGCGCCGGACGGGCCGATCGAGTGCGTCGCCCAGGTGCGCGCGCACGGCGGCACCGCGCCCGCGATCGCCGAGGCGGTCGACGGCGGGCTCGAGGTGCGGCTGCGCGAGCCGCTGACCGGCGTCGCCCGCGGCCAGGCCGTGGTGCTGTACCGCCCGGACGGGGCGGGGGACGAGGTGCTCGGCAGCGGCACCATCAGCGGCACCGGGCGGGCCCGGGTCGCGGAGACCGCGGGGTCGGTGCCGGATACCGCCCGGTGAGCTTGCCGCCCGGCCGATCCCTGGGGCACTCTGGTCGGTATACGATGTCCGTTTTGACCGGTACGGGGTATGCCCGGCCGGAGCGGGTACCCGGACGTCGTGAGGCGCGGGTCGGTGCCGACCCTGCCGCCGTCACCGCGAATCGTGCCCTTCACCGTCGAAGTCCTGCTCCCGGCGAGTACAGCGCGCCGGCGCCGCGGGCCGTCGCGGTGGTCGGACATCCGTCCGGAAGTGGGCCAGGCGCCGCCTGGGGTACGGGCGAGCGCGCGGCCGAGCAAGGTCGAGGGAAAGGGATGGTGCACGATGACGTCGAGTGAGAATGCGGTGTTGCGCGGCGGGATCGCCACCGGGGTCGGATCATGGCCCGGAACGAATGCGCGCGAGGCGGCCGCGACCATCGTCGGCGAGCTGCCGGACCTGCCTCACCTGGTCGAATTGCCCGGGCGCGCAACGGGTTCGGATATGATCGGCCGTGCCTCGGCGCTGCTGGTGGACATGCTGTTCGAGATCACCCCGCGCGGTTACCGGGTGGCGCCCGGCCCCGGTGCGGTGTCCCGGCGGGCCTTCGACCTGATCCGCGTCGACCTGGACGCGCTCGAAGAGGCTTGGGAGACAGCGGGTCTCGCGGGGACCGGGCGCACGGTGAAGGTGCAGGCCGCGGGCCCGCTCACGCTGGCCGCGCAGGTCGAGCTGGCCGGTGGGCATCGGATGCTCACCGATCGCGGTGCGCTGCGCGATCTTTCGGAATCGCTGGCCGAGGGGCTGTCCCAGCACGCCGCGGAGGTCGGCAAGCGGCTCGGCGCGAAAGTCGTGGTGCAGCTGGACGAACCGTCGCTCACCTCGGTTCTCGACGGGTCGATCCGCGGGGCCAGCGTGCTGCACACGGTGCGGGCGCTGCCCGGGCCCGAGGCGCTCGCGGTGCTCGATACCGTCGTGGCCGCGCTGGAGCAGCCGGTCCTGGTGCACACCTGCGCCGAATCGCCCGCGCTCGGGCTGCTGCGCGGCAGTGCGGCGGCCGCGGTCGGATTCGATATCGCCGCCATCGGCAAGCGCGATCTCGACGGTATCGGCGAATTGCTCGACAGCGGAAAGCATCTGGCGCTCGGGCTGGTGCCGACCGTGGCCCCGGCCGGACGCGTGACCTGGCGCGATATCGCCGAGCCCGCGGTCCGGCTGATGGACCGGCTGGGCTTCTCGCGCCGTCTGCTCGCCGAGCGCGTCATCGTCACCCCGGCCTGCGGCCTGGCGGGCGCCTCGCAGGACTGGGCCCGCCGAGCCCTGGAGCTGGCCACCGAGACGGCCCGCGTCTTCACCGACGAACCGGAGTCGATCGACGTCGACCCGCAGTCTCAGCCCCCGAAGTAGGGCCGGGCGCCCGGGTGGCCGAGTTGCCAGTTCTGGGGCTTGCCGGGCGGGTAGGCGACGGGGATCTGGTCGCCGGGGGAGGGCCACTGGTTGACGTCCCAGGCGAAGCGCCCGTAGACCGTCTCGCCCCCGACCGAGGGACCTGTGATGGTGCCCGTGATGGTCACGTACTGGTTGCCCTGGGCGGCGGGACGCGGGCTCACGCCGGTCACGTACAGCGTGCCGGACTCGGGCTCCGCGCGGTTCCAGCTCGGCCCGGCCCCCGCCCCGCGGCCGCGGCGGTAGGTGATGACCAGCGCGACCAGCACGACGACGGCGGTCACGAGGAACGCGATCTCCAGCATGCCCACCATGCTATGCGTCCCCCGGATGCGGGCATTCCGCCATGCCCGCCACCTGTGCGCCCCTGGACGCGGGTTTCAGCACGCCCGCCAGCCGGTTGTACTCCCGGACCGGCTCAGTGCGCGGCGAGTTCGCTGGCCCCCTCGGGGGTGCGGCGCAGCGTCCAGACGGTGGTGCGGCGCGACTGGGAGCGGCCGTTGCCCCGGTCCACCAGCGTGCGGTTGCGCGTGGTGAAGATCAGCTGCGCGCCCCGGGCGTTGGTCTCCGGATTCTGGAACAGCTGGATCAGGCGGTCGGCCGCGTCGCCGGTGAGATGGGTGTCGATATCGTCGACGGCCAGCACCCGGCCGGTGTCGAGCGCGTCCAGCACGGGCGGCAGCAGGCGCAGCAGGGCCAGGGTCGCGGTGGACTCGTCGGCGATGTCGAAGGCGGCGTCGATGCCCTCGTGCACCAGGCCGAGGCCGACGCCGCGGCGGGCCACCATGCGCGCGTAGAGGGTGTCGCGGGCCGCGCGCAGGTTGCCGAGTTCGCGCTCGAGCCCGACCGGCGTGAGCCCGTGGGTCTGCTGCAACTGCTCGGCGCGCGCGGGCGAGGCGACGCAGGCGTCGAGTTCGGTTGCGGCGCCGGCGATATCGCTGTCCAGATCGCGCAGGTAGTCGGCGTACATCGGATCGTTCTCGGCGATCAGCAGATCCTCGATGCCCAGATCGGCCGACCGCAACAGGGTGAGCAGGCGGGCGGCGTTGTCGGCGGAGCGCGAGATGTGACTGCCGAGCTGATGCGCGATGGTCTCCGGATCCTGCTGTCCGCGTTGCACATCCAGCTGCGCGGCGAACCAGCGGTAGGCGGGGACCAGGGCCTCGGCGTACATCTGCCCGGTCAGGCTGAGCAGCAACGCGTTCGGGCGCACCAGCGGCGCCAGCGCGCCGATGCCGTAGCGCACCGGCTCGAACATCGGCCCGATCCGGACGTTCTCGCCCTCGCGCTCGAACACCACGCGCTTGCGGCTGCGCGGATGGCTGTGCAGCCACTCGGCGGTGACATCGGCGTTGTCGAGCCGGAACCCGTAGGTGTAGGGGATTCCCTCGGCCACGAAGGTGGCGACGAATTCCGAAGGGCGATCGGCACATCCGAGATGCGGCGCCCGCACGGGCCCGGCATAGGGGTCCCACCCGGTGACCGAGTGCAGGACCGCGTCGCGCATATGGCCCAGCGCGTCGACGAGGCTGGACTTGCCGGACGCGGCGGTGCCGTGCACGGCGGTCACGGGTGCGGGCAGCGCCCCCGCTCGGCTGCCGACCAGGCGCAGTTCCTGCGTCCCGGCCAGCGATCTGTGGTTCGTCACCTGAAAACTGCGCAGCACCCGTGACATCCTGCCGTCCGGCCGCGCGCGCCGCGACACCGGTGTTGACATGCAACCGAACGGATGCCTATTGTGAAAGAGCAACCAAATGGTTGCGTATGCGAGGTGATCGAGTGGACGAGGTGTTCAAGGCGCTGGCCGATCCGAGTCGGCGCCTGCTCCTGGACAGCCTGAACGCGGACAACGGGCAGACGCTGCGCCAACTCTGCGCGGGGCTGGATATGACCAGGCAGGCGGTGAGCAAGCATCTCGCCGTGCTGGCGGCGGCGAATCTGGTGACCACGCGCCGCCGCGGCCGGGAGAAGCTGCACTACCTGAACGCCGAGCCCATCAACGCCATCGCCGACCGATGGATCAACCGCTACGAGCGCGGCCGGGTGCACGCGCTCGCCGACCTCAAGACCGCATTGGAGAGTGCGACCATGGGCAACGAATTCGTCTACACCACGTACATCAAGACCACGGACCGTCAGCTGTGGCAGGCGCTGACCGACCCCGCGTTCACGAAGCGCTACTGGGGCGCGACCTTCGACACCGACTGGCGCAAGGGGTCGGAAATGGTCTGGCACCAGCAGGATTGGTCCAGCAAGGATCCCGAGCAGGTCGTGCTGGCGGCCGACCCGTACCGGACGCTGTCCTACACCTGGCACACCTTCGACTCGACCTTCGCCGAGAAGATGGGCATGCCCTCGGACGAGGTGGCGGCCTGGGGCGCCGAGCCCCGGTCGAAGGTCACCTTCGAGATCGAGCCGATGGGCGAGACGGTGAAGCTCACGGTCGTTCACGACGGCTTCGGGCCGGACAGCGGTGTGCTGGCGGGCATCAGCCAGGGCTGGCCGTCCATTCTCGCCAACCTCAAGACGCTGCTGGAAACCGGCGAGACCCTGCCCGAGCCGCAGTCCTAGGCGGCCGCTCGCGATCATGGGTGAAAAAGGACCGTGACTCCAATAGATTGGCATTCGTGACCAGTGGCTTACGGTTCGTTTCGACGGTGGCGGAACTCGACGCGCTCCCGCTGATGGCGGTGATCATGGCGGCCAAACCGGCGCGCTCGGTCTACCAGAAGTGGCTGGGCCAGCAGGGCGGGACGCCGACCTGGGTGCGCATCAGGAGCGACGATCGCTACACGTCCGAGGAGTTGGCCGTCGGCCCGTTCCCGCTGTCCTCGCCGCAGCGGTTCTGGTTCGTGGTGCTCTACGACCCCTCCGCCCACGGCCACCCGAACGACTGGGAGATCGCCGATTCGGTGGCCCCCGCCAAGTGATCGCGGGGGCATCGGGTGGTGATCGCGGGGGCATCGGGTGGTGATCGCGGGGGCGGACCGCCGGTCAGTTGCCGTACTGCTTCGTCTCCGGGCGTTCGATCATCACGCCGTGCGCGGGTTCGTCGGCGACCGGGCGGTGCTCGATCCCGCGCGGGACGACGACGATGTCGCCGCGGTGCAGGGTGATCGGGTCGCGGTCGCGCATCTCCAGGCGGAAACTGCCGTCCCAGCACAGGAACAGCTCGTCCTCGTCGTGGTGATGCCAGGGGAAGGCGCCGTGGAAGCGGGCGACGCGGACCACGGCGTCGTTGGCGATCGCCAGATCCCGCGGCTGCCAGGGCTCGGTCATCTCGGCGACGGTATCGGTGAGGGAAATCTTGCTCATGACTCCATCGTCGGATCGGCGCGGTGGCGAACCTAGAGCCAATCGGACACAATTGGTTCGCATATGGAACCAATCGAGGTGGCCGACCGGCTCGGCCGGTGGTCCGCGGGCCGGGGCCCGCTGTATCTGCTGCTGGCCGGGCGGTTGCGCACGCTGATCGAGGACGGGGAGCTATCGCCCGGCACGGACCTGCCGCCGGATCGCGCGCTGGCGAAGGCGCTCGCCGTGGGCCGCGGCACGGTGGTCGCCGCCTACGACCAGCTGAGCGTCGAGGGCCGGGTGGTGCGGCGGCAGGGCAGCGGCACCCGGGTCGCCGGGACGGCCGTGACCACCACGCCGGAGACCACGCATTCCCCGGCCTTCCTGCAACTGCTGGAACCGGACGCGGATGTCGTCGCGCTCGCCTGCGCGGCCCCGCAGCGCCCGCCGCCCGAGGTCGTGGCCGCCTACGAGCGCATCCTGCCGCGGCTGGCGGCGATGGACGGCGACATCGGCTATCACCCGAACGGGCATCCGATACTGCGCGAGGCGATCGCCGCCCGGTATCGCGCCCGCGGCGTGCCGACCGATCCGGCGCAGATCCTGGTCACGGGCGGCGGGCAGCAGGCACTGTCGTTCCTCGCGCGCGGGCTGCTGCGGCCGGGTGATCGAGTTCTGGTCGAGGCCCCCACGTATCCCGGTGCGCTGGAGGTGTTCCGCGAGGTGGACGCGGTGGTCGAGGGACGGCCGATCGGGCTCGGCCCGGTGGGCTCGGCGGCGCTCGCCTACATCGTCGCCACTTGGCAGAATCCCACGGGCACAGTGCTTTCCACTCTCGAGCGGCGGTCGCTGGCGGAATCCGCAGCGGCGCACGGGGTCCCGCTCGTCGACGACGAGGTGCTGGCCGATCTCGGCTTCCCGGGAACCGATCCGCCGCCGCCCCCGCTGGCCGCCTTCGGCGAGGGCGTGCTGTCCGTGGGGTCGCTGAGCAAGATCCTCTGGGGCGGGCTGCGGGTCGGGTGGGTGCGCGGGCCGGTCGCGGTGATCGATCGGCTCGCGCGCCTGCGGGCCGTGCACGATCTCGGCGGCAATATCCCCGCCCAGCTCGCCGCCGCCGACCTGCTGCCGGATCTCGACCTGCTGCGCGAGCGAATCGTCCGGCAGCGCAAGGACTGTCACGATCTGCTGGTCGCCGAGCTGGCGGCGCGGGTGCCCGAGTGGGAGGTGGCGCCGGTGCACGGCGGGCAGACCCTGTGGGTGCGGCTCCCGCGCGGTGACGGCGCCTCCTTCGCGCAGCGGGCGCTGCGGCACGGCACCGCGATCCTGCCGGGCATCGGGCTGGACGCACGCGGCGGGAGTGCCGACCACGTGCGGATCAGTTTCGTTGCCTCGGAAGAGGATCTGCGCACCGCGGCGCGCAGGCTGGCGGAGGCGTGGCGCGCCTACGAACCACCCGCGCGCCGAGCGCCCGCCGCGCCTCCGCTCGCCGTCTGAACTACCCCGGCCGCGCTGTCCACTACGAATCGACGCGGTACGGAAGACGTTCGGGGACTGGGGTATTCGCCGCCAGGCGTTGTCCCGCGGAGCCTCAGGGGAGCATGCCGTAGGCGCGGGTGGGCTGGACGCGGGCGAGGACGCGGCGTTCGGCGACCATGGCGCGGCGGTAGTCGTCCCAGTCGGGGTGTTCGCCGCTGGCGTCGCGGTAGTAGGTCACCAGGTCCTCGACCGTCTCGTCGTGCGGATCGGCGGCGACCCGCGTCATCGTCACATCGCCCTCGATCACCGCGTAGGCCCAGAAGTCGTCCCTGGTCACGTGGAGTGCCGCCCACGGCTCGCGGCGGAGGTTGACGTACTTGGCGCGGTCGGCCGTCAGCGATATGCGGATCACGCCGTCGTCGCCCGCCAGGTGCAGCACATTGGACAGCTGCGGCCGCCCGTTGCGGCGGATCGTCGTGAGCACCGATCGGCGGTGCGTGCGGGCGAAGTCGAGCGCTGTGTCGAGTTCCATGGGTCTCCAACCTTTTTCGGATCACCACGATCATCTATCGCCGTCCGGCGGATGTCGACGCGAGGGATCCGGCTCGCCGAGCGCGCCCAGCAGCGCCCCGATGCAGGTGTCCCGTAGCTCCGCGCGGGAAAAGTCCTGCCGCTCCAGCCATTCCAGGCTCATCACCTGCACGAAGACCAGCCAGCTCAGCAGCACCGACGGGAGCGGCCGGCGGGGAGCGCCCTGCGGGGCGGCCGAGGCGAGCAGACGGTCGCGCAGCACCGCCATCTCCTCGGAGATGATCGCCTGGATCACCGGGTCGCCCGCCAGCGTGCGGTTGGCGGCGAGCACCGTATTGCGGTTGGCGGCGAAGTAGTCGATATGGGCGTCGAGGCCCATCGCCAGCTGGGTCGGGAACGGATCGGCCGGATCGAGTTCCGAGGCGACCAGCAGCCGGTCGGCGGCTTGGCGGTAGACCGCGGCGAACAGGTCGCGCTTACCCGGGAAATGCCGGTACAGCAGCGCGCGGGAGACGCCCGCGCGGGCCGCGACCTGATCCATCTGCACCTGCTCGTACGGCAGTTCGGCGAACAGCGTGGCGCCGACCTCCAGCAGTTGTTCACGGCGCTGGTCCGGGGTCAGCCGGCGTCGGGTGGGCATCCCGAGATTCTAGTTGACGCGTGTCTACTAGCATCCTATGGTCCGTAGTAGACACATGTCGACTAGCGGAGGTGGGCGGGATGGTCAGGGCGCTGAAGTGGCTGGTGGTGGCGATGGGCGCGGCGTGTGTCGCGATCGGGGTGTTCCATTTCGCGCTCGGCATCGACTCCGTGCCGGGGGAGGGCTCCGCGGGCGCGACCGTCGACGGGCGCGAGCGGTTCTACGGCGCGCTCTTCCTCGGCTACGGGCTGATCTGGCTGTGGGCGGCCCGGCAGTCGCCGATCCCCGCGACCGCGGTGCGATGGCTGGCCGGAATCTTCCTGCTGGGCGGATTCGGGCGGCTGCTGTCGATGGCGATCCACGGTGCGCCGCACTGGTTTCAGATCGTGCTGACGGTGCTGGAGCTCGGCCTGCCACCCGTGTACTTCCTGCTCGCCGACGCCGACGAGAAGCGCGTCGCCGTCGTGCCCGCCGCCACCCCGTGATCCCGCGCGGGCACGCCCGACGTGCCCGAATGTGCCGCGGGGATGTCGGGGTACTCCGCTAATCTGCGTTTCGTGAGCGAATCCGATGTGGAGGACGCCGCCGCGACGGCGGACGAGCGGACGGAGTGGCAGCAGCTGGCGGAGCAGGTGCGCGAGCACCAGTTCCGCTACTACGTGCGCGATGCGCCGATCATCTCCGACGGCGAGTTCGACGCGCTGTTCCAGCGACTGCTGGCGCTGGAGGAGGCGCATCCCGACCTGCGCACCCCCGATTCGCCGACGCAGCTGGTCGGCGGCGGTTTCGCGACCGACTTCACCGCGGTCGACCACCTCGAGCGCATGCTCTCGCTGGACAACGTGTTCGACGAGGACGAGATGCGGGTTTGGGTCAGCCGCGTGGAGGCCGAGACCGGTCCGGACATCCACTACGTGTGCGAGGTGAAGATCGACGGCGTCGCCCTCAACCTCGTCTACGAGGACGGGCGGCTGACCCGCGCGGCCACCCGCGGCGACGGCCGCACCGGTGAGGACGTCACGCTCAACGCCCGCACCATCGACGACATCCCGGTGCAACTCGCCGCCGACACCGAGTTCCCGATTCCGAAGCTGCTCGAGGTGCGCGGCGAGGTCTACTTCCGCCTGGAGGATTTCGAGAACCTCAATGCCGCGATCGTCGCGGAGGGCAAGGCGCCGTACGCCAATCCGCGCAATACCGCCGCGGGGTCGCTGCGGCAGAAGGATCCGGCGGTCACGTCCCGGCGGCGGCTGCGGATGATCTGCCACGGCTTCGGGCGGATGGAAGGCTTCACCCCGGCGTCGCAGTACGAGGCGTACCGCGCGCTGGCGGCGTGGGGGCTGCCGGTATCGGCGCACACCGTCCGGGTGCAGGGCGCCGACGCCATCATCGAGCGCATCCGGTACTGGGGCGAGCACCGCCACGACATCGAGCACGAGATCGACGGCCAGGTGATCAAGGTCGACGAGGTGGTGCTGCAGCGCCGGCTCGGGGCCACCTCGCGCGCCCCGCGCTGGGCCATCGCCTACAAGTACCCGCCGGAGGAGGTCACCACCAAGCTGCTCGACATCCAGGTCAACGTCGGGCGCACCGGCCGGGTCACGCCGTTCGCGGTGATGCAGCCCGTCACCGTCGCGGGGTCGACGGTCTCGATGGCCACGCTGCACAATGCCGCCGAGGTCGGGCGCAAGGGCGTGCTGATCGGCGATACGGTCACCATCCGCAAGGCGGGCGATGTCATCCCCGAGGTGCTCGGCCCGGTGGTGGACGTGCGCGACGGCTCCGAGCGCGCCTTCGTCATGCCCACCCGGTGCCCCGAATGCGGCACCGAACTCGCGCCCGAGAAGGAGAGCGACGCCGATATCCGCTGCCCCAACCAGCGGTACTGCCCGGCCCAGTTGCGGGAGCGGGTGTTCCACATGTCCGGGCGCGGCGCGTTCGACATCGAGGCGCTGGGCTACGAGGCCGCGGTGGACCTGCTGAAGTCGGGCGTCATCGCCGACGAGGGCGACCTGTTCGACCTCGACGAGGAGAAGCTGCTCAGCACAACGCTTTTCGTCAACAAGAACGGCAGCCTGTCGGCCAACGGCAAACGCCTGCTGCAGAATCTCGACGCGGCGAAACAACAGCCCCTGTGGCGGGTGCTGGTCGCGCTGTCGATCCGGCACGTGGGCCCGACCGCCGCCCGCGCGCTGGCCTCCGAACTGGGCAGTATGCGGCGCATCGAGGAGTCCACGGTCGAGGAGCTGGCCGCCGTGGACGGCGTGGGTCCCACCATCGCCGCCGCGGTGAAGGAATGGTTCGCCGTCGACTGGCATCGCGCCATCGTCGAGAAGTGGAGCGCGGCCGGGGTCCGCATGGCCGACGAGCGCGACGAGTCCATCGAGCGCACCCTCGAGGGCCTGTCGATCGTCGTCACCGGCTCGCTGCAGTCCTTCTCGCGCGACGAGGCCAAGGAGGCGATCCTGAGCCGCGGCGGTAAGGCCGCGGGTTCGGTGTCGAAGAAGACCGCGTACGTGGTGATCGGCGATTCGCCCGGAACCAAGGCCGCCAAGGCCGAGGAGCTGGGCGTGCCCATCCTGGACGAGGACGGGTTCCGGCGATTACTGGAGGGCGGGCCGTCGGCGTTCGAATGAGCGGCGAGCGGGAACGAGCTAGTGGAAGAGGGTGACGGTGGACGAGCCGGGGTTCGAGATCCGCGCGGCGCGGCCGGAGGAATTCGCGACGGTCGGGGCGCTGACCATCGAGGTCTATGTCGGCGAGGGACATGTCTCCGCCGAAAGTCCCTACGTCGGAGAGCTTTTCGATACCGCGCGGCGGGCGGAGGCGGCCGAGGTGCTGGTGGCGGTGCGCGAGGGTGAGGTGCTCGGCTCGCTCACCGTCGCCCATCCCGGCACCGAATACGCCGATATCGCCCGGCCCGACGAACTGGAGTTCCGGATGCTCGCGGTCGCGAAGCGCTCGCGCGGATCGGGCGTGGGCACCGCCCTGGTGCACGCGGTCGTCGACGAGGCCCGCCGCGCCGAACTCCCCGCGGTCGTCCTGACCACCATGCCGACCATGGGCGACGCCCGCCGCATCTACGAACGCCTCGGCTTCACCCATGTCCCCGAACGGGATTGGGCAACGGAGAAGGGTCTGCCGCTGACGGTTATGCGACTATCGGTGTCCTAGACCATGCTTTCCGGCATGCCCCTAGCTCGCTTTTCCGGCACGCTTTTGGCCGGAATCAGCCCAGAACCGTGGCGATGATCCCGCTGAGGTAGCCCAGGCGGGCGATCTCGGAGGGGCGGAACTCGGGCCCGCCCGGGCGGCCGAGCAGGACGACCTTGCCGGTGTTGCCCAGCGGGGCCGCGGCCAGCTTGGTGTCCATGTCTTTCCAGATCTGCGGAACCCAGTCGGCCTCAGGGTCGAGCGCGGTCGGCTTCTCCAGCGGCATCCACGGGGCCGAGGCGGCCTGCGTCTCCGGGGCGCTCGGGCTGCCGACGACCCGGTACGCGCCCTGGGGGCCCGTATCGATCACCGTGCTCCACCCCACGCGCAGCACTCGTGGCACGCCGTCCACGAGCACCTGTAATCGGTCGTCGCGGGCGCCGGCCACCTGGTCGATCAGCTCCAGCTCCCGATGGGTGTCGAGGATTCCGGAGTACGGGCGCAGCGAATCGACCCGCACGTCGGCCAGCGATTCGGCCGCCGTGATCAACGTGTCGGGTAGCGCGCCGGAGGGCACCTCCACCACCAGATCGTCGATCGCGTAGCCGGCGCCGCGTTCGACCACATCCAACGAGAGGATGTCGGCGCCGACGGAGCCCAGCGCGACGGCGAGTGAACCGAGACTTCCTGGGCGATCCGGGAGTTGCACGCGAAGCAGGAATGACACGTGCGTTCCTTTCCTGTGCGACCGAGACTTTCGGACGTATACCCGAGTCAGGCAATACTTACACCCTGAGGTTTCGGGTAGCCGGTTCGATGCTCGCGGAGTGACGTAGACCACTTCTCATTGTGAGACGTGTCCGGCCCGCGGTGCCAGAGCTGCCGGACGTCGACTCGTGATCGTTGCAAGGAGTCCACAATCGGGGGTTGCTTCTGTGCTGTCTATTGTTTGCCCTGCGCACGGTGTTGTAGACGATGCTCCTGAGGGCGGCCGATCGAGTTTGCATAGACTCTATGAGCGAGATTGTCTTCTAGGCTGTCTCGTCCCGCCCCCCGCGCAGACCCGCGTACGGGGAGATCAGCTCGAACCTGCCGAAAGGGGTCCCGCGGTGCCCGCCATCTCCCGCGACGAGGTCGCACACCTCGCCCGGTTGTCCCGGCTCGCCCTGACCGATGAAGAGCTCGACCGATATGCCGGTCAGCTGGATTCGATCCTGAGTCACGTGCAGGTCATCTCGGAAGTCGCTGCCGATGTGCCCGCCACCGCGTCGCCGAATCCGATGACGAACGTGACGCGCCCCGACACCGTGGTGCCCTGCCTGACGCCGGAGCAGGCGCTGTCGGGCGCACCGGCCGTCGAGGAGCAGCGGTTCATGGTTCCGCAGATCTTGGGGGAGGGCGAATGAGTGGTCAGGGCCGGAGGCGGCAGCGGAGCGTAACCACGCAGGCCCCCACTCATTCGCGAGGAGGCGCAGCATGACCGACCTGACCAAGCTGTCCGCGGCCGAGCTGGCGGAGAAGGTGCACGCGCGCGAGGTGTCCTCCGTGGAGGTCACCGAGGCGCATCTGCGCCGCATCGCCGAGGTGGACGGCGAACTCAACGCCTTCCTGCACGTGGCCGGCGAGCAGGCCCTGGAGACCGCCGCCGAGGTGGACCGCGCGATCGCCGCGGGCACGGTGGCCTCGCCGCTGGCGGGAGTTCCGTTGGCGCTCAAGGACGTTTTCACCACCACCGATATGCCGACCACCTGCGGGTCGAAGATTCTCGAGGGCTGGGTCCCGCCGTACGACGCGACGGTGACCGCCAAGCTGCGCGACGCGGGGATCCCGATCCTCGGCAAGACCAATATGGACGAGTTCGCGATGGGCTCGTCGACGGAGAACTCGGCCTACGGCCCGACCCTGAATCCCTGGGACACCCAGCGGATTCCGGGTGGTTCGGGCGGGGGTTCGGCGACGGCGCTGGCCGCGTTCGAGGCGCCGCTGTCCATCGGCACCGACACCGGCGGCTCCATCCGGCAGCCGGCCTCGATGACCGGCACCGTCGGCACCAAGCCGACCTACGGCACCGTCTCGCGCTACGGCCTGGTCGCGTGCGCGTCCTCGCTGGACCAGGGCGGTCCGTGCGGACGGACGGTCCTGGACACCGCGCTGCTGCACGAGGTCATCGCCGGATACGACCCCCGGGATTCGACCTCCCGCAACGCCCCGGTGGCCCCCGTGGTCGAGGCGGCGCGGCAGGGTGCGCAGGGCGATCTGCGCGGCGTGAAGGTCGGCGTGGTGAAGGAGTTGCACTCCGACAGTTACCAGTCGGGCGTCATCGCCTCCTTCGACGCGGCCGTGGCGGCGCTGAAGGACCTGGGCGCCGAGGTGATCGAGGTGTCCTGCCCGCACTTCGAATACGCGCTGCCCGCGTACTACCTGATCCTGCCCAGCGAGGTCTCGTCGAACCTGGCCCGCTTCGACGCCATGCGCTACGGCCTGCGCGTGAGCGACGACGGTCAGCACAGCGCCGAGCAGGTGATGGCCGCGACCCGCGAGGCCGGATTCGGCCCGGAGGTCAAGCGCCGCATCATGATCGGCACCTACGCGCTGTCCGCGGGCTACTACGACGCCTACTACGGCCAGGCGCTGAAGGTGCGCACGCTGATCGCCCAGGACTTCGACCGCGCCTACGAGCAGGTCGACGTGCTGGTCTCGCCGACCAGCCCGTTCACCGCCTGGAAGCTGGGCGAGAAGGTCGACGACCCGCTGTCGATGTACCTGTCCGACCTCTGCACGCTCCCGTCCAACCTGGCCGGCTACTGCGGCATGTCGGTCCCCTCGGGCCTGAGCAAGGACGACGGCATGCCCGTCGGCCTCCAGATCATGGCCCCCGCCCTCGCCGACGACCGCCTCTACCGAGTAGGCGCCGCCTACGAACAGGCCCGCGGCCCGATCGCCTGATCCCGGCCAAAAGCATGCCGGGAACGAGAGGTAGACGCAGGCCGGGAAGCGAGAGGTAGACGCAGGCCGGGAAGCGAGAGGTAGACGCAGGCCGGGAAGCGAGAGGTAGACGCAGGCCGGGAAGCGAGAGGTAAACGCAGGCCGGGAAAACGAGAGGTGTACGGCGCGCTCCGTCATCATTTCCCGGCATGCTCTTGGCCGGGATCCATTGCCGCGGCAGTGGGTTCCGGCCAAAAGCGTGCCGGAAAACGGGGTGTGGGTGGTCAGGGGCGGGGCCAGGGGCGGCCGTCTATGCGCTCGATATCGGTGTTGAGGCGTTGGAGGTAGCCGGCGAAGGCGGCTACGTCGGCGGCGGACCAGTCCGTCATCACCCGTTCCAGGCCGTCGACGTTGGCCTTGCGTTCGGTGGAGAGGCTGTGCTCGCCCTTGTCGGTGATCCGGAACTTGCGGGCCATACCGCCGTCCGGATCGGGGATGCGCTCGACCAGGCCGGCGCGCAGCAGGGCCGCGGTCTGGCGGTTGAGGGTGGAGGCGTCGAGTCCGAACGCGTCGCTGAGCTGGCCGATCGACATCGGCCCGTCGATGCACAGGCGGCTGAGCAGGAGATAGGCGCTGCGCTCCAGGCGCGTGCCGTCCCGCCGGTACCGCGGGTTCAGCGTGTAGCGGCCGAGCAGCATGGTCTCGAACTCGACCAGGTCCGTGGGCTTGTCCATGCCGTCCTTCCACCTGTTCGCGCTGCCGAACCGCGAGAACCGGTATAGCACAGGTCCCGATCCACGAGCCGACGATGTGCACGATACATATAGTATGTGCCGTGCATATCGCCGGGGTTCGGATCGCGAGTTCAGCAGGACCCCAGGGCCGTACCCTGGTCGGTCCCGTAGCGGTGCCCGTGGCCGGGCGGCGCGTCGAGCGCGGACAGCAGGTCGGCCGTGGTCTGCACGAAACCGAGGACCGGGAGCCAGGGCGGCCGCGGCGCATCGGACCGCGTCCCGGCGGGATCCGGTGCGCGCCACAGCAGTTCGGGGGACCACTGCACGACCGGGTCGGAGGCGTTGGCGAGGATCGTGGCCCCGTCGTGGTGGACGCGCCCGGCCGGCGGCCCGGCCCACAGGGTGGCGCAGGCGCGCCGCCGCTGATCCGCGTCGTCGGCGAAGATCGCGCTGCCGGCGGTGGCGCCGAGGCTCTGGCCGTAGACGTACAGGCGCGGCCGGTGCGTCAGCGCGGCGATCCGGTCCTCGACGGCGGTGAACAGGGCGCGGGCGGACCGTTCCGCGGCATCCCGGCCGAACACGAAGGTAGCCCAGCTCGGCGCCTCCGAATACTGGAGTCCGACGAGCGCGACATCGCCGCCGAACCGCTCGTCCAGCCCCTCGGCGGCGCGGGCGTCGATCCACCCGGACCCGGTGGGCACCACCACGACGACGTGGGATCGGTTCAATCCGCCCGACCGTTCCAGCTCGCGGATCGCCAGGGCGACACGGGAATCCAGATCGGGAGCCGATTCCAGGCCGACGTAGGTCCGAATCGCGCGCGAGGGGGTTCCGGCGACGAACTTGCGTCCCTCCGCGCCGAGCGACTCCCAGCTCACCACCGAGCCGGCGCTGCCCGAGCGGGTCGCCGAGATCGGTTGCACGACGGTGGGATCCAGGGTGGCGTTCGCGGCGGCGTAGGCGGACCGCTGCTGATCCACCACGCTCGGCAGCAGCACCACCTGCGTGGCCAGCGCCGCCACCACGGCCAGCCCGGCGCCGCGCCTGCGCCCCAGCTTCGTGGCGAGCCATCGCACGCTCCGCGCGATTCCGGTCAGGAGCACCACGATCAGCGTGGCGGCGAGCGCGCAGGCCGCCCAGTGACCGCCGGTGACGGCGGGCGCGCCCATCGCGGCGCGCAGCCGGTTCTGCCACTCGTGCGCGCCGAGGAGCGCGCCGATCACGAGTACCGCTCCCGTCAGCGCGACCGGCAGGCGGACGCCCGGGAAGCGGCGATTGATATCGAATCTCCGGCGCCGCAGGATCGTTCGCGTCGTGCCCGAGACGGCCAGTCCCACCGTCACCAGCAGGCCGGTCAGGATCGCCTGGGCCGCGGCGGTGCGCGGGAGAAGTCCGGGGGACAGCGAGGCGGTGGCGCCCAGCGCCACGGCGAGACTGGTGCCGATGCGGGGCGGGGTGCGCAGTGCGAGCGGAAGGCGGAACGGCCGGCGCGGAGCGGGTTCGTCCGCCGGCGGGTGGAGCACGATCCGCCCGGGGCGGCGCGCGGCCCCGGCAAGGGTTGTAGACATGCGAAATCCTCAGTGCTGTAACGACATTCGTGGACGCGGCGGAGGGCCGCGCGAAACGGCGCCGGACGGCGTCCGGTGCGTGGTCGGCCGATGCTGCCGACGTCTCGGCCCTCGTGAGCGGCCGGTGCTCACGAGTGAGGTGGACCGGGGGCGCGAGTGCGTCCCGGAGTCGCCCGCGGTCAGTACGCAATGCGAGGCTCCCGGCGCAGGAACATCGCGCCCGCGAATCCGCGGCGGCGTACCCGCCGGATCCCCAGGAGCAGAGCGATCAGGGCGACGACGCCGCCGGCCGCCGGGGCCGCCACCTGACGTCCCAGCGCGGTGCCGGACAACTCGGTGCCGAAGACGTACTCCGGAACCGGCGTCGCGTAGTTCTGGCGGCGGGAGTTCAGGTCCACCGCGGTCGTCGCGACTCCGGCCAGCACCTCGCAGCGCGTGCGGACGAGGGGCTCGGTGTGCGCGGAGCACGCGGCGTACATGCGCTGCTCCAGCGCGGCGTCGACGGCCTGGCGGGCCCACGGTCCCAGCGGCCGGTGCTCCCGTTCGGCGTAGCGGAGCATGTCGTAGCCGAGGTCGTGGGCCTTACAGGCGTTGTCGAAGTCCAGGGGCAGCGGGATCGGCGACGAGCAGCCGCCGCGCGGATCCACCAGCAATCCGTCGGCCACGACCGGGCGGTAGCCCTGCCGGCTCTGGAAATCGTCGGGGATCGCCGCCTCCCACGGGTGGTCGCCGGTCAGTTCGGCGACTGCGGTCCGCGCCGCGGCGCTCTCGGTGTCCGGATGCGAGATCACGGCGGCCGCCGCCGGGGCGAACGCAACGGTCGAACCTGCCACCATCGCCATCACGGCGGCGGCGCCCGCCAGCCGTAGCCGTCCGGATCTACCGTCCGGCCCCGAGACAGGCTTCCGACCTGCCCCGATTCCCTCCGACGGTGCATCCGCACCCCGCGCAACGGACGAGCCGGCGATCGACTCGGCGCGGGATGGGTGGTCCTGCGTTGCATCGCTCATGACAGCCAAGGTTATGAACCCCCACCCCGACGGTCCTCACCCCGGGGATCGATTTGCCGTCAGGAGCCGTGGGGTAGGGCGGTGGGGGACTCGTACCGGGGTAGGGGGTGCGAATTCACCCAGAGGTATGACGACGCAGGTCGCGCGGATTTCTAGGGTCGTAGTCATGGCTCGGATGGCGCGCACGGCGCGCAAGGTGACTGGGACGGTGCGCGACGGCGAGCGGATGCGGATGGCATTCGACGGATTCACCGCGCTGGTCGTCGTGACCCTCTTCGCGGTCGGGTGGCCGACGCTGCACCTGACCCATCAGGTTCCGGTCGCCGCGCAGCCGTTCATCGCCGGGCTGGCGGTGTTGCCGTTCGCGCTGATCCGGGTGAACCCGGCCCTCGGCTGGGCCATCTCCGCGGGATCGGCGCTGCTGATCGCGCTGGCGATCCCCAATCAGCCGGGTAACGACCTGCCGTTCCAGGTCGTGCACATTCTGACCCTCTTCTCTCTGCTGTTCGCGGTGGCGATCCGGGCGCAGATGCAGATCGTGCTGCTGGCGTGGGTCTTCTCGTCGCTGTTGTTCGCCACCACGATGGAGCGCGGCGGCGGCGTGGCCGAATCCGCGGCGTTCGGGTGGCCCATCGCCATGACCGGTCTGGTGGTCTTCGGCCTGCTGGTGCGGTGGCTGGCGCTCTCGCGCAAGCAGCTGGTCCGGCAGGAGGAGCAGAACGAACTCGAGCGCGCGCGCCGCGCGATCCTGGAGGAGAAGGCCCGCATCGCCCGCGACCTGCACGACGTGGTCGCCCACCACATGTCGATGGTGGTGGTGCAGGCGCAGACCGCGCCCTACCGGGTCGCCGACGTATCGCCCGCGGCGCAGGCCGAATTCGAGTCGATCGGGGCCTCCGCGCGCGAGGCGCTCAACGAGATCCGCAGCATGCTCGGGGTCCTGCGCAGCGACGGCCAGCTGCCCGAGCACGCCCCGCAGCCCGCCGCCGTCGACGTCCTCGGCGTGCTGGACGGCGCTCGCCGGGCCGGCGTCTCCATCGACTGGACGATCGACGGCGACCTGGCGGCCGTTCCGGACACCGCGGGCCTGGCGCTGTACCGGATCGTGCAGGAGTCGCTGTCCAACGCCTCCCGCCACGCCCCCGGCGCCGCGGTGCGCGTCACCCTCGCCGTCGCCCCCGACTCCGTCGAGGCGGTCATCGGCAACGCCCCCGGCACGACCACAACCACCGGCACCCCCGGAACCGGCATCGCGGGCATGCAGGCCCGCGCGGCCGCCATCGGCGGCGCCCTCACCGCGGGCCGCCGCCCCGACGGCGGCTTCGAGGTCCACGCAAACCTCCCCTTCACCACAGCCGCCCTCGCCTCCTTCCCCGCAGAGGTTCTGGGCGCAGGCTCGCCGACCGACGCGCCCTGACGTCCGCCGCCTAGCCCCTGAAGCACGCCTCGGTCCCCCGAAGGACCAACTCTCGCGACCCGGCGTGCCAACTCTTGATCCCAGCGTGCCAACTCTTGACCCCGGCGTGCCAACTCTCGACCCCGGCGTGCCAACTCTCTTATCCCGGCACGCTTTTGGCCGGGAGCCCGCTGGTGGAAAGCGAATACCGGTGGGGCGGTGTCGATCTGGACATGCCACACTCTTCGCGATGCTCACCTACTTTCAAGCGACCGTCATCGGGACCGTGCAGGGTGTCACCGAGTTGTTCCCGATCTCGAGCCTCGGGCATTCGGTACTGGTGGCGTCCTGGCTGGGAGGTAGCTGGCGGGCCATGGCGCTGTCGGAGGAGACCGCCTCGGCCGCACCGTATCTGGCGTTCGTGGTCGCGCTGCACGTCGCGACGGCCGTGGCGTTGCTGGCCTACTACCGGCGCGACTGGTACGTCCTCGCGACCGGATTCGTGTCCAGCGTGCGCACCAGACGCGTCGAGACCGTGCCGCAGCGGATGGCCTGGCTGCTGGTGATCGCCACGATCCCGGTCGCCGTGCTCGGGCCGCTGCTCGACCATCCGCTGCACTTCCTGTTCTCCGCGCCGATCTACGCGAGCGTCTTCCTGACCCTCAACGGCGTGGTGCTGATCGTCGGCGAGGGCCTGCGCCGCCGCACCGAGCCCACCCTCGCCGACTACGGCCGCCGGTTCGCGCGGCGACAGGCGAGCGGCAGCGTGCTCACCGCGGAGGTCGAGGCCCGCCGCCAGACCGACCGGCCGATCGCCGCGCTCGGCGTGCGGGACGCCGTCGGCGTCGGACTGGCCCAGGCCGGTGCGCTGCTGACCGGATTCAGCCGCTCGGGTCTCACCATGGTCGGCGGTCTGTATCGCGGTCTCGGGCACGAGCACGCGGCCAAATTCGCGTTCCTGCTCGCCACCCCGGTCATTCTCGGCGCCGGACTCGTGGAGATGCCCGAACTGGCCGGGCCCGAGACCGTCGGCATCCGTGGCCCGATCCTGGCCGGCGCCCTCGCGTCCGGAGTGTCGTCGTGGCTGGCGGTGCGCTTCCTGGAGCGATACTTCCGGACCCGCACGCTGCTGCCGTTCGCGATGTACTGCCTGGTCGCGGGGCTGCTCTCGGTCGCGCGATTCGCCTGACCGCCGGCCCGGCCACCCGCTACGCCGGCAGGTGCGGCGGTTTCCGCCCGCTCGTGCGAGACTCGTGGCGATGCTGACCTACCTTCAAGCGATCGTCATCGGCGCGTTACAGGGTGTCACCGAGCTGTTCCCGATCTCGAGCCTCGGGCATTCGGTGCTGGTTCCGGCATGGCTCGGGGGCAGCTGGGCGCGACTGGTGACCGACGGCGATTCCGATTCGGGTACGCCGTATCTGGCATTCGTGGTCGCGCTGCACGTGGCGACCGCGCTGGCGCTCCTGGGGTACTACTGGCGCGATTGGCGGGATCTGGCGATCGGATTCGTCACCACGTTGCGCACCCGCCGCGTCGAGACCTCCACGCAGCGGCTGGCCTGGCTGATCGTGATCGCCACCGTCCCGGTCGGCGTCCTCGGCCTGCTGCTCGAGCATCCGCTGCGCACCCTCTTCGCGACCCCGATCTACGCGAGCGTCTTCCTGACGCTGAACGGCGTGGTGCTGATCGTCGGCGAGGGCCTGCGCCGGCGCAACGCACCGACCCTCGCCGACTACGGCCGCCGGTTCGCCGAGGAGGAGTCGCACGGGAGCGTCGCCCTCGCGGAGAGCACCCGCCGCGAATCCGAGCGGCTGGCCGGGCTGAGCGTGCGCGACGCCCTCGGCGTCGGCGTCGCCCAATCCGGCGCGCTGCTGGCCGGATTCAGCCGGTCCGGCCTGACCATGGTCGGCGGCCTGCTGCGCGGTCTCGACCACGAGGACACCGCGAAGTTCGCCTTCCTGCTCGCCACACCGGTGATCCTGGCCGCCGGTGTGCTGAAACTGCCCGACCTCGCCGGTCCGCAGGCGGCGGGAATCCACGGGCAGGCCCTGGTCGGCGCGATCGTGGCCGGGGTGTCGGCCTGGCTGGCGGTGCGGTTCCTGGAGCGGTTCTTCAAGACCCGCACGCTGCTACCGTTCGCGGTGTACTGCCTGATCGCCGGCGCGTTCTCGATCGTCCGATTCAGCTGAGGTCTCGTCTCGTGCCCATAACCGTGTTGATCGCCGACGATCAGGCGATGGTGCGGCAGGGCTTCGGCGCCCTGCTCGCCGCCCAGTCCGATATCAGTGTCATCGGTGACGCGTCCAACGGCAAACTCGCCGTCGAGGAGGCCAAGCGGTTGCGCCCCGACGTCGTGCTGATGGATGTGCGCATGCCGGAGATGAACGGCCTCGACGCCGCCCGCGCCATCCTGGCCGCGCATTTCGACCCGCCCGTGCGGGTGCTCATGCTCACCACCTTCGACATCGACGACTACGTGTACGAGGCACTGAGCCTGGGCGCCAGCGGATTCCTGCTCAAGGATGCCCCAGCCGAAGAGCTGGTGCGCGCGGTGCGAGTCGTGGCCGACGGCCAGGCGCTGCTGGCGCCGACGGTGACGCGACGGCTGATCGCCGACGTCACCCGCCGCCGGGCCCGCCCCCGCCCCGCGCCCGCCCTGGACGCGCTCACCCCACGCGAGCGTGAGGTGCTCGAACTCATCGCGAAGGGCATGTCCAACACCGAGATCGCGGAGGCCCTGTTCGTCGCCGAGCAGACCGTGAAAACCCATGTCTCCAAGGTCTTCTCCAAACTGGAATTGCGCGATCGCGCCCAGGCGGTGGTGCTGGCCTACGAATCCGGCCTGGTCACACCGGGCTGACCGGCCGGGTAGGATCCGACTTCGACCTCGCCGGAAAGGAGGATCGCAGGTGTTCAGCAGCGGTGACGTGTTCGCCGGATTCTCCATCGAGCGCCTGCTCGGGCAGGGCGGGATGGGATCGGTCTATCTCGCGCGACACCCGCGCCTGCAACGCCAGACGGCCCTGAAACTACTCAACCGGGAGCTGTTCGCCGACGCCGAGATTCGCGCGCGGTTCGAGCGCGAGGCGGATCTGGCCGCGCAGCTGGACCATCCGAATATCGTGGCCGTCTACGACCGCGGCGTCGAGGACGATCTGCTGTGGATCAGCATGCAGTACGTCGACGGCGTGGACGGGGCCACCGTGAACCCGCACACCCTGCCGCCGGAGCGGGCGGTGCAGATCATCGAGGGCGTCGGCGCCGCACTGGATTACGCGCACGGCAACGGTGTCCTGCACCGGGACGTGAAGCCGGCCAACATCATGCTGGCCCGGTCCGGGAGCGGTAAGGGCGAACGCGTCTACCTCACCGATTTCGGCATCGCGCGGCTGCGGGAGGACTCCCAGCATCTGACGCAGGACGGAATGTTCACGGCGACACTGGCATACGCCTCGCCGGAGCAGATGATGGGCGCCGAACTCGACCACGGATCGGACCAGTACTCGCTGGCTTGCGCGCTCTACTGGCTGCTGACCGCCACCGGTCCCTTCGATTCCGAGGACCCGTCCGAGGTGATCCACGGCCACCTCCAACTGCCCGTGCCACCGGCCAGCGCGCGGCGTCCCGGGCTGTCACCGGCCATGGATCTGGTGATCGCCCGGGCGATGGCCAAGCGACCGGCCGACCGATTCCCCTCCTGCGCCGACTTCGCCGCCGCCGCCCGCAAGGCGCTCTCCGGCCCCGTCGGCCCGACCACCGGCCAGATGCCCGCGGTTCCGGGGATGGTGCCCGCCAACCCTCTTGGCGGCCACGGTTATCCGGCCGCGGTGGGCGCGACTCCCGGAGCGCCGTTGGGGGCCGGGCCCGCATCCGGCGGTGCGCCCGCTCCGCTGGGTAGTGCGCCGGCGCCCCCTGGTGTCCCCGGACGGCTGGGCAACGCACCGGTATCACCCGGAGGCGCGCCCGCTCCGCTGGGTAGTGCGCCTGGAGGCGCACCCGTTCCGATGGCTGGTGCGCCGGGAGGCTCCGGGCAGCCGGTGCCTGTGCCCGCGGGCGTTTCCGGGCAGCCGCGCGGCGCCGCGGTGGCGGCTTCGCATCAGCCTGCCGCTCCGGCGTATTCGGCGGCGCATCCGCCCGGACCGGCCGCGTACTCCCCGCCGCCGGCGTCGTACTCGCGACGCTCGTCGAGTCTCGCGGGCTGGCTCATCGCCGGGACGGTGCTCCTGGTGGCGGTGCTGGCCGTCGTCATCGGGATGGTGGCGTACAGCGACGACGATTCGGACGACGAGAGTTTCGGTACCACCACGCCCGCGCGGGCCGCCGACCCCGTGGCGGATCTGCGGGCCATGCACGCCGCCTTCCCGGCATTGGCCCCCGAACTGGCGAGCGACGAGGGCACCGGCAACGGCCCGGGTTTCGGCGGTAAGACGTGCTACGCGACGAAGGCGGGCAACCCGCTGGTGCAGCACAACGAGGGCCAGCCGTCGCTCGGCAACTGGGTCGCGGCCTGGGATTGCTGGGCGGGTGCGACGGGCCAGCCGGACTACGCGCTGCTCGCCTACGGGTCTCCGGCCGACGTGCACACGGTGCTGGCCCGCCTGCCCCCCAATCGAAAAGCCGTGGAGCAGAACGACGGCAGCCCCTACACCACCCACCGCTGGAACACCGCGGAGAACGAGCCCCGCACCACGTACTACTCGACGACCTCCTTCGAGAACGACCCCACCCGAGCGCACTACCTCCTGTACTGCACCGACGACTACTGGCCGTCGGCGCAGCGCGGCCTCCCCGGTCCCGCCTTCGCGGAGTGGTGGAAGACCCTCCCGCTGAGGTAGTCCCGGGCAGTTGGGTGCCTCCCGGAGGCGCACCGGGCGTAGCACGAGGAATCGCAGGGGCAGCGCGAGGAAGGTCGAGGGCGCAGCGGGAGGTAGCCCGGGGAGCGCGAGGTGTTCAGGGGGCGGCGCGCTCGTCCAGCACCATGTGCCCGGCGTCTACGAGGATCTGCCGTGCGCGCCTGCGGACCTCGCAGTCCTCCACCGTGCAGCACATGTGGAGCTGCATCGCCGCGTGGGCCTGATCGGGGGTCAGCGAACCGGGGTCGACCGTGCAGTCGAAGAGAAGCATCATGGTGACTACCAGCGTTCTTCGCGGGGATGCCGGAACGGGAACCAACCCGACCAAGCCTATCCAGGTTCCCGGTTATGCGTGGTCGGTATAAGCAATCCCGAATAGTCGGGGGTCACCCGAAGAACGCCGCCGCTTCTTCGTACCGGTTGGCCGGCACCAGCTTCAGCTGTTTGGTCGCCTCCGCGAGCGGGACCAGCTCGATCTCGGTGCCTTGCAGCGCCACCATCTGCCCGAACTGCCCGTCGTGCACCGCCTCGGTGGCGTGCACGCCGAAGCGGGTCGCCAGCGCGCGGTCGAACGCGGTCGGCTTGCCGCCGCGTTGCACGTGCCCGAGCACGGTGGTGCGCACCTCCTTGCCGATGCGCCGCTCGATCTCCACGCCCAGCTGATGGGCGACACCGGTGAACCGCTCGTGCCCGTACTCGTCGATACCGCCCTCACGCAGGTGGAACGAACCCTCGACGGGCTTGGCGCCCTCGGCCACCACGCAGATGAAATGCGAATCACCGCGCTGGAAGCGACGTTTGATCATGGTGCACACCTCGTCCACGTCGAACGTCACCTCGGGGACGAGGGTGAGGTGCGCGCCGGAGGCGATACCGGAATTCATGGCGATCCACCCGGCGTGCCGGCCCATCACCTCCACCAGCATGACGCGCTGATGCGATTCGGCGGTGGTGTGCAGCCGGTCGATCGCGTCGGTGGCGATGGTGACGGCCGTGTCGTGGCCGAAGGTGGTGTCGGTGCAGTCGATGTCGTTATCGATCGTCTTCGGCACGCCGACCACCGGCACGCCCTCGTCGGCCAGCCAGCTGGCGGCCGTCAGCGTGCCCTCGCCGCCGATCGGGATGAGCGCCTCGATGCCGTTGTCGTCGAGGGTTCGTTTGACCTGGCCGAGCCCGGCGCGCAGCACGTCGGGATTGGTGCGCGCGGTGCCGAGCATCGTGCCGCCCTTGGTGAGCAGGCGATCGGTGCGGTCGTCGTTCTGGATCTGTATCTTGCGATCCTCGAGTAGTCCGCGCCATCCGTCCTGAAAGCCGACGATCGCGTCCCCGTAGCGGCCGTTCGCCGTGCGAACGACCGCCCGGATGACAGCGTTCAAGCCTGGGCAGTCCCCGCCTCCGGTCAAGACTCCGATGCGCATGCCCGCTATCTTGCCGGGCGCGGCCCGGGTGCGCAGCCCCGACCCCGTGAACCCTGAGTAACGGTGACCGGCCGGACCGGTCAGCCGCCGACGGGACACTGCCCGGCGGGCAGCTCGGCGAGATGCTTGCCGACCAGGTCCGCCAATTTGTTCAGGATCTGGGTACCGGCGTCGAAACCACCCGAATTGGCCTGTGCGGCAAGGGCGATCGCCATCTTCCCGGTGGGCGTGTCGACCAGCCCGAACTGCCTGACCAGGTAGTTCCCGTTCGGATCCGGCCCCCAGCCGCCCTTGTACTCGGCACCCTCGAGACGTCCGACACCCCACTGCTGACCCCACACCACCTTGCCCATCAGGTCCACGACGGTGCCGGCGTCGGCCAGACAGGGCAGCCGCGAGGCGAACCGCACCTGATCGGCCAGCGACCAGTCGGCCTGCCCGAAGGCGGAATAGTCCGAACGGCTCCGGGTCGCGGGCACCTTGGTGGTGCTGTCGCCGCCCTCCTTCAGCACGTCCTCGACGGCCTGGGCCGCGCGGTCCGGGGCGCCGAGCGACTGCCACAGGCCGTCGGCCGCCGTGTTGTCGGACTCGGTGATGGCCGCCGACATCTGATACGTGCCGACATTGCCGTTCGCGCGCAGCACGGCCAGCGTCAGCGGCACCTTCATCGTCGACCAGGCCGGACCGGCGGTCCAATCGCCCAGCGTGGTCATCCGCTCGCCGCCGACGGGCATGATCGCCAGTCCGGCGCGGCCGCCCAGCGTCGGTTGCAGATCCTTGAAGTCGGCGGCCAGCGTGCCGGGCAGCGCGATCATCGCGCCGATCGTCGGGTTGACCGGCCGCGCGGCGGTGGTGATCGGACCGCTGTCGATCTCGGCGGAACAGGCCGCACCGGACAGCACCAGCGCGCCACACAGCGCCACCGCCAGCCGCCGGATCCGCGTGCGGCCGCGCGCGGTCATTCCCTCGGTGCGCGGCCGTGAGCGCCTCGCGGCCGGTCCGGATCGGTCGTCCGGCCGCCGGCATGGTGCGTCCAACCGCTCACCTCCCACGTCTTGGGGTGGCTCGCGGCCGTACCACCCGTCAGTCGAGGAATTCTGTGCCGTCGGGGCGCGGTGGTCAAATGGCGTAACTCGCGGTGTCGCATATGAGACGGGGTCGGCCTCACTTGGTGCATTCGCCTCCGCCCAGCTCATGGACATGGTTGGCGAGCAGGGCGGCCATCTTGTCGAGCATCGCGGTGGCGTCCTCGAACGTGCCCGAATCGGGTTGTGCGGCAATGGCCACCGCCAGCTGACCCGACCAGGTGGGGACGAGGCCGAACTGGCGGACCAGGTAGGCGCCGGTCTCGTCGTCGGGTCCCCAGCCGCCCTTGTACTCGGCGCCGACGAAGGCGCCCAGGCCCCATGCCTGGCTGGAGGTGATCTCGCCCATCAGGTTCACCACGCGCGCCGCGTAGCGCAGGCAGGGCAGCCGGCTGGCGAAGCGGGCCTGATTGACCAGCGTCCACACGGTGGAGCCGAAGGCCAGCGGATCGTCGACCGTCTCGCGGGCCTCCGGATTGTGCCGGTCGGCGACATCGGTTGTAGTGTCACCGGTTTCGCGCAGGATCGCCTCGACGGCATCGGCGGCCTTCTCGCCGCCGCCGAGCGCGTCCCACAGCTGTTGGGCCGCGTCGTTGTCGGAGGCGGTGATGGCCGCCGACGCGGTGTCGAACAGCCCGTCCGGGTCCTGGCGCAGCGCCGCCAGGGCCAGTGGCACCTTGATCGTCGACCAGGCGATGCCGGTGGTCCAGTTGCCGAGCGTGATGATGCGGTCGCCGCCGACCGGCATCACCGCCATTCCCATGGTGCCGGGCAATTCCGCTTGGAGCGCGGCGAATTCGGTGGCCAGCGATCCGGGGACGGCGAGGCTGTCGCCCCGGTCACGGTCGTCCGGGGGTAACGCGGCATTCGCGGTCGGAGCCGCGGCGGCCGGTAGGACGATGTCCTCCGCGGGAACGGGCGTACCGGCGCTGACGGTGCAGGCCGATACCGTCACCGTCATCGTCGCCGTGATGAGCCCCCACCGAAAACCCTTGCGCCGGTCACACTTCACCTCAGTAGACATACACCACCGCGTTCTCACCACCGGTACAGGTGACGATCCGACCGGACGCGGAGCAGTTCATCGTGTACGAGCGTCCGGTTACCGGGCTCACCGCGACCACGGACGACGGTGTGCTCGAACCGCTTTCGGCCTCCTGCGCATAGGCCTCGCGCACCGCCTCGGCGAAGGCGCACGAGGTCACCGAGGTGCCCGTCGCGGCCTTGCCGTATTTGCCCTGGCTCGCGGTCGCGCCCTGGCATTCGGTGGCGCCGGCCGGGATGCCGGTGGGCGTGGTCGTCGGCGCGGTACTCGATGCGGAGGACCGTGCGGGCGGGCCGGACGTCGCGGGCGCGCCGTTCGTCGGCGGGCCGGACGCCACCGTCGGGGAGGTGCCTACGGGTTTGCTCAGAACATGCAAGCCCAGGGTGATGGCCACCGCCGCCACCGCGACCACGAGGACGCCGAGCACGATCGGCCAGACGATCGACCGCTTGCGCGAGCGCTCCTCGTAATCGGTTGGCTCGGCGTCGTATTCGGCAGGCGCCCCGAAGGCGTAGCCGTATTCGTCGCTGTCGGCGTCGTACCCGCGTGCCCGCCCGTACTCGTCGGAGTCCTCGTACTCGCCGTAACCCCGGGGCTGGTCGTACCCGCCGGGTTCGTCGTATCCGGTGGGCTCGTCGTATCCGCCGGGCTGGTCGTAGCCGTTTGGCTTGTTGTACCCCCGGACGTCGTCGTATGCGCGGGGCCGTCCGTACCCATCGGACTCTTCGTACCCGTCGGATGCGCTGTACGCCCGGGTCTCCGCAGCAGAATCATCCCCGTACTCGCGGGATTCTCCGTACCGATCGGCTCCCCTGTACCCGGCCTGGTATCCATCGGACCTGCTGTACGCGTGGGTTTCCGCGGCACCGTCTGGTTCGCCGTATCCGCGGGACTGCTCGTATTCGCTGGATGCGCTGTACGCGTGGGTTTCCGCGGAACTGTCGGGTTCGCCGTATGCGCGGGGCTCCTCGTATTCGCTGGATGCGCTGTACGCGTGGGTTTCCGCGGAACTGTCGGGTTCGCCGTATGCGCGGGGCTCCTCGTACTCGCTGGATGCGCTGTACGCGCGGGGCTCTGCATGGGGGTCAGATTCCCTGTGCCCGCGGGATTCCGCGTAGTGGTCGGACTCTCCGTAGCCGCTGGGCTCCCCGTGGCGGTCGGATGTCGCGTAGCCGCCGGACTTTCCGTAGCCGGTGGGCTTCTCGTATCCGGCGTCGGCAGGCTCGTTGCTGACCGGGTATCCGTATGCGCCTTCCCGTCCGGCGTAGTCGCTCCGGGTTTGCTCCGGATCGTTCACGAGGCCGGGGGCGAGGAGTTCCGTATGAGGTTCGTGGGAGCGGTGTGCCTCCGCGGGCGGATCGAAACGAAATTCGTCCGGCCGCACGACTGTCGGGTCCGAGGGACGGATCACGGGGAGATGCCCGGTGGTGTCACGCTCCTCATCCGGGTCGGCGGGCGGGATGATCCGCAGCGAACCGGTCGTCGTGTATTCGCGGGCCGGCTTCGGTGCGGCGTTCTCCGTGCGCCCACCGCGCGCGGCGGCCGGATCCTCGGGTGACGGGACCGGACCGGTCGGCGCCTCCGCACCGGGCCGCGTCGCGGAGACGGGCTGTCCGGTGGGCGGGGTGTCGTCGCCGCCCGTCGGCTCCGAGGCGGGGCCGCGGGGTGGGAAGCGAGCGGGAATGGTGGGCCCTTCGGGACCGAAGGGCTGGAAGGAATTCGGATCGGACCCCGGCCCCGCGGACTCGGGACCTGTTCCCCCGGGCCCGGATTCGGCCGGGGGAGCCCCAGCGCCCACGCGCATGACGGTCGTCGGCTCGGCAGGCGCACGGCTCGCGCCGGATTCCGGCCGGGGTGCGTCGGAACTGCCCAGCAGGCGGCCACGCATCGTCTCCGCCGCCGTCCGGTTGGGATCGAACGCCATGATCGGGGTGGAATCGGAGGGCGCCTGCGGCTCGAACTTCGAGGTCTGCGCGCCGAAACCGCTGGCGGGTGTCGCGGGGGCGGATGCGGCGGTAGGACTCTGCGCGCGGACAGTGGTGCCGGGAACCTGTGCGTCCGGATCAGCACCGGGAGCGTGCGGGCCGCCGGTGGCTTCAGGCGTTCGTTGGCGGGAGGCGGCGGCCGATGTCTGCGGGCCGAAATCGGTATCGGATGTTTTCGATCCGGCGGCGGCCGCTCCCAGCGCGGCGGAGGTTGCGGCCGCCTGTGCGCCCGATCCTGCGGCAGCCGGGCTGGACCCGACCAGGAAGCGGGGCGGGGTCTTGGGAGGCGAGACCTCGGCTTCGACGGGGGTGCGGTCGGAGTCGTCCTCGGCGGCGGGGTCGAGGGCGAATTGGCCGGTGTCCTCGGTGAACCGGATCGGCTCCGCTTCCTCGAACATGTCGGCATCGCCGTAGTCGGTGTAGTCCGCCGCCTCGATCGTCCCGGATTCGGCCGGGCTGTAGCCGTATCCGACCGACAGGCCGAGGGCAGCGCGCGCGGCTCCGGCGAATTCTCCGGCCGTCGCGTAGCGATCCCCGGGGGCCTTCGCCATCGCGTGCGCGATCACCGCGTCCAGGGCGGGCGGGACGTCCGAGCGCTGCAGGCTGGGCCGCGGCGGCGGATCCGACAGATGGGCACGGATCAGCGCGCTCACGCCGTCTACCGGGAACGGAGTTGTGCCCGTGAGGCATTCGTGCAGTACGCAGGCCAGCGAGTAGATATCGGCACGGGCGGTCACCGGGCCGACGTCGAATCGTTCCGGAGCCATGTACGTGTAGTTTCCGGCCCCCACCCCGATGAGGGTGACGCTGGCGTCGCTCTCGCTGCGCGCGATGCCGAAATCGGCCAGGTACGCGAAATCGGCGGGCGTGACGAGAATGTTGGCGGGCTTGACATCGCGATGCACCAAACCGGCGGTATGCGCGGCATCGAGCGCCGCGGCGATCTGCTCGATGAGGTCGACCGAACGATCCGGGTCCAGGGGACTGTGACGCCGCAGCAACGTACGCAGGTTGTCCCCGTGCACCAGCCGCATATCGAGGTAGAGAACACCGTCGACCTCGCCCCACCCGTGGATGGGAATGACGTGCGGCTGCGAGAGCCCCGCCGCGGCCTCCGATTCGCGGCGGAAGCGATCCCGGTAGCCGGGATCGTCCGCCAGCTCCTCGGACAGGAGTTTGAGCGCGACAACCCGTTCCTTGTTGGTGTCGTAGGCCTCGTAGACCTCGCCCATGCCGCCTCTGCCCAGCAGCGAGCGCAGCTCGTACGGGCCGAATCTCGCGCCGACCCGCGACCGCGGTGCGTCCACCGGTGAAACCTCCACATCCTGGGCAGGGTGCGAAACCCGTGCCCGGTGATCACCGGGGTTGTGCCTGCCCCTCAGACTGCCGATTCTCCGGGTGCGACCACGCCGTGGTCAAACGCGTAGACGATAGCCGCCGCGCGATCGCGTAACCCCAGCTTCCCGAAAATATGCCCTACGTGGCTCTTTACCGTCACCTCGGAGATACCTAGTTCGTCGGCGATTTCCCCGTTGACATGGCCGCGGCCGATCAGGCGCAGCACCTCGAATTCGCGTGCCGTCAGATCGTCGAGCCGGTTCTGGGCGCGGGAGGGCGCCGGGCGTACCGACCGGTAGGCCGACAGCACCCGCCCGGTGACCGACGGATCCAGCCAGGACCCGCCCGCGGCGACCGTGCGGACGGCCCGGATGAGATCCTCCGCCGGAGAGTCCTTCAGCAGGAATCCGGCCGCGCCCGCCCGGAGCGCATCGGAGAGCAGCTGGTCGTCGTCGAAGGTGGTGAGCACCAGCACCGGCGGCGCATCGGTGCGGGCGCGGAGCAGGCGGGTGGCGTCGATACCGCCGATGCGCTTCATCCGCAGATCCATCAGGACCACGTCGGGGCGCTGCGCCGAGACCGCCGAGGGCACCTCGTCGCCGTCGGAGCATTCGCTGACCACGAATCCGTCGCGGCGGCGCAGGATGCGGCGCAGCCCGCCGCGCACCAGCTCCTGGTCGTCGACGACGAGGACCGCGACGGTCTCGGCCTCGGCGGCGGTATCCGATCCCGAGATCACATGCCCTCCTGCGGTTTCCGGGTGATCGAGGTGAAGGCGTCGCGCACCATGCGCAGCGGTACGTCGGTCCCGGCCGGGCACGCGGTGCCCGCGGACTTGCCGGCGGCGACGGGGATGCGGGCCCGCACGTGCCACGAGTCCTGCTGCGGACCCGCGGTCAGCGTGCCGCCGAGTGCGGTGGCGCGCTGGCGCATTCCGGTGATGCCCATGCCGCGGCCGCGGAATACCGTCCAGCCGGGCAGCGTGTTGGTTACCGTGACTGTCACCTCGTCGGCGCGCACCGCGATACCGAGGACGACCTCCGAACCGGACGCGTGCTTGGCGACATTGGCCAGCGACTCCTGGGTGATCCGGAACAGCGCCAGGCCCGTCGCCGGCGACAACCCGGTGGTGTCGCCGATGAGCGTGTAGTCGACCGGCAGGCCCGCGCGGACGAAATCGTCGACCAGCCCGGCGATGTCGTCGACTCCGGGTTCGGGCGACGTGCTGGCCGGGCGCGTGTCGAGCAGCCCGACGGTGCGACGGATATCCGACATGGCCTGGCGGCCGAGGCGTTCGGCGTCGGTGAGCGCGTCCACCGCCTCGTCGACATCGCGGTCGGTCTCCAGCGAGTGGCGCGCGGCCGTCAGATGCAGCAGGGTGACGCTGAGCGAGTGCGCGATCACGTCGTGCACCTCGCGGGCGATGCGGCGGCGCTCGTCGTCGGCCGCCCGGACCTCCCGGATCTCCTGATTCTCCCGCTCCTGATAGAGGAAGCGGCGCTGGTACTGCAGCATCAGCCCGACCATCCAGCCCAGGATGACCGCCGACAGGTACATGGGCATGCCGTCGTCGACGTTGCCCACGGCGTAGAAGACGAAGATCTCGACGATCGCCGCCAGAGCCCAGAAGGCGCTGACCCGTTTCGGAGCGATGGCGGCGATCATGCCCACCATGACCGTCAGGACCAGCGGCGAGCTGTCCGGTGACACGGGTTGCATCAGGAATATGCCCTGGGCCGTGAGGCTCGCGAGGCCGAAGACGGCCGGTCGGGGCTGGACGTCCAGGAAGAAGAACAGGGGATAGCACAGGACGAGCAGCGCCACCGCCAGGAACGGCAGCACCGAGGGGAAGTACGCGTGACGCAGCGCGGCGGCCGAGACGGCCGTGATGACCATGGCCAGGTCCGCGATGGCGACCACGGACGGCGGATAGTCGAACGATATCTCCTCGACCCGGCGGACTATCGCGCCCAGCGGGTCCTGGGCGAGGTCGCGGCAGCGGGCCCGGATCCGCCCGAGTACACCCCGCGAGGGTGCGACGGAACCGGCCGGCCCGGTCTCGCTCGTCTGCCCGGTGGCGTCGATCACACCCATTCTGCAAGGCTAGCCGCAGGAACGGTCCCGCGACATCGTCCCGCGAACGCATCGCCCCTCATACCACGGTAGGACCAGAAGTCTCGTCCGCGGCACGAAGACGCCAGGGGCCGGTGACCGTAGCGTGATGGTCACAGTGCCCGGTGGTGAGGACGCGGGCACCTGGACGGAGGAGGTGGGTGCGTTGACGTGGAAGGACCTGCACGCTCGTACCGAAATCCTGCACGAGGTACTCGCCCGCGCGGCCGCCGATCCGGCCAATCCCGGATTGTTCTACGGCCTCCCGGAGTGCGACAGGCTCTTCGGCGGCCCCGCCGGCGTCCTGGCCGCACTGCAGTACCAGTGGGACAACCACATGCGCGCAAAGTTGGATCAGGCTCTGGTGGAGGGGCTGACGGCCGCCGACGCCTACGCGGAACTGGCCTCCGAGCAGCCCGTACTCCGGGCGGTACTCGACGCTCAGGACGTCCGCCGCTGGCAGGACTCCCGGGTCCTGGCCTCCTGATCCGGCACAGACAGCCGCATCGACGACAGAGAAGGCGGGACCGCCGTGTTGGAACTGACCGACATCAGTAAGGAATACCGGGTGGGAGGCCAGCAGGTGCGCGCCCTCGACGGCGTCGGCCTGCGGATCGAGGCGGGAGAGTTCACCGCGATCATCGGCCCCTCCGGATCCGGTAAGAGCACCCTGCTGCATCTGCTGGGCGCGCTGGACAGTCCCAGCTCCGGGTCGATCATGTTCCAGGGCGAGGAGATCGGCTCGCTCGACGACAACCGCCAGTCCGAATTCCGCCGCCACCGCGTGGGTTTCGTCTTCCAGTTCTTCAATCTGCTGCCCACGCTCTCGGCATGGGAGAACGTGGCCATCCCGAAGCTGCTGGACGGCACCGGATTACGCAAGGCCAAGCCACGAGCCCTGGAGCTGCTGCGCCTCGTCGGCCTGGAGGACCGCGCCGAACATCGTCCGGCCGAGCTGTCCGGAGGGCAGATGCAGCGGGTGGCGGTGGCGCGGGCCCTGATCATGGACCCGCCGCTGATCCTGGCCGACGAGCCCACGGGCAACCTGGATTCCAAGACCGGTGCGGCCATCCTCGAACTGCTGGGGGAGATCACCACGACCGGCAACTCGGTGGTCATGGTCACCCACGACATGGGCGCGGTGCAGTACTGCGACCGAGTGATCACGCTGCGCGACGGGCGAATCGGCTCGAACGACAAGGTCGAGCGCGGGCGCGCCGATGCCGCCGAGATCGAGAAGGCGGTGCGCGCGTGATCCGTGCGGCCTGGGATCGGCTGCGGCTGTTCAATATCAAGGAGTTGCTGGTGCACCGCGGCCGCACCCTGATGTCGATGGCCGTGATGGCAGTGTCCGCGGCCCTGCTGGTGGCGGTCCTGAGCATCGCCGGCTCGGTGACGGGTTCGGTGGACAAGCTGACCCACGCGCTGGGCGGCAAGGCGGCCCTGGAGATCACTGGCGTCACGGAGTCCGGCTTCGATCAGCAACTGCTGCAACAGGTCCGGGCGGTGCCGGGCGTCGAGGCGGCGGTCCCGATGCTGCGCACCCGGGTCGGCAACTACGCCGACCGCACGCTCCTGGTGGGCGCCGATGCCAGCGTCGCGTCGCTGGGCAGCGATCTGGGCGGCCCGATGGGCGGCCAGGCGGCGAAGCTGCTCACGGTGCCCAATGGCGTGCTGGTCGGCGCGGCGCTGGGTCATACCGAGGGGGAGAAGTTCCGGCTCGGGTCGAGCGATGTCACGGTGGCGGGCGTCATCGACGAGGCCACGTCGAAGGACCTCAACGGGGGCCATATCGTGGTCGCCCCGCTGCCGGTGGCGCAGAAGATCGTCGGCCGCACCGGCATGCTGGACTCGATCGAGATCGTGCCCGCCCCGGGCGCCGATGTGGGACAGCTGCGTTCGACGCTGACCGGCATCGTCGAGGGCCGCGCGGTGGTGGCCGATCCGAGCCTGCGGTCCGCTCAGGCGGGCGGCGCCATCCAGCTGGTGCGTTTCTCCACCACGATGGCCTCCGCCGCGGCCCTCATCGTGTCGGCCTTCCTCATCTACAACGCGATGAGTATGGCCGTGGCGCAACGACGTCCGCAGCTGTCGCTGCTGCGAGCCATCGGCGGGCGGCGCGGGCCCATGGTGCGCGACCTGATCGCCGAGGCCGCGCTGCTCGGCGTGGTGGGCGGGGCCATCGGCGCGGTGATCGGCATGTACGCCGGGCGCGGTGCGATCGATAAGATCCCGTCCGCCATGATGTCGGCGGTCGAGAGCCGCACCCAGTACATGGTGCCCTGGTACGCCATCCCGGTCGCGGTGGCGGCGTGCGTCCTGGCCAGCGTGGCGGCCGCGTCGATCGCGGCCCGGCAGATCTACAAGGTGGAGCCGATCGAGGCGCTGGCCCCGGTCGGAGTGTCGAAGGCCGACCGGATTCCCCCGTGGCTGCGGTGGCTCGCCCTGGTCGGCAGTATCGGGCAGATCGTGGCGGCGGTGTTCATCGCCGAGGCCAAGCTGGGCCGGTTGTCGCTGGCCTCGATCTCGCTGTCCATCTCGGGCGCGGTGCTGCTGTGTTTCGCCGCGACCGGACCGATCATCCGCATGACCGCCGGTATCGCGCGGCTGTTCGGGGCGCCCGGCGCGCTGGGCGCCACCAATATCGAGCGCTCACCGCGGCGCGTGTGGGCGACCACCATCACCGTCATGATCGGCGTCACCGCGACCGTCGCCATGGGCGGCGCGTCGCGCAATCTGGTCGACTCGGCGGCCGCCTCGTTCCAGGATCTCGCCGAACGCGACGCCTACGTGAGTCCCTCCTCGCTCGCCGAATTCCCCACGGGCCCCTTACTTCCGGCCGACCTGAAGGAGCGCATCCGCGCGGTGCCGGGCGTCTCGGATGTCGGCGCGGCGCAGATGGCCTTCGCCACCCTGGGCCGCGACCGGGTGATGCTGCAGGCGTACGAGAACGGCGTGCGCCCCATGCTGATCGGCGAGATGAATGCCACCGTGCGCCAACAGATGGCGTCCGGCGAGGGCGTGGTGCTCTCGCGCGACGTCGCGAAATCCATGGGCGTACAGGAGGGGTCGTCGGTGGACATGCCCACCCCGACCGGCATCCACACGGTGAAGGTCCTCCAGGTCATCCCGTACTTCTCGGCCGTCTCCGGCATCGTGCTGATGGATATCGGCGTCCTGCGGCAGTGGTACGAGCGCCCAGGGGAAACCATTCTGGGCGTGGACTTCGCACCGGGCACCGACAAGTCCGCGGCGATGGCCGCGATCCGCGACGTCGCCGGACCGGACCTGTCCGTCGATACGGGCGACCAGGCGGTGGCCGCGGTATCCCAAGGCGTGCAACAAGGTACGTCGCTGTCGGGGTCCATCCTGTGGATCGTGGTGCTGGTCTCCACGGCGGCCCTGCTCAATACGCTGATGCTGTCGGTGCTGGAGCGCCGCCGCGAACTCGGGGTGCTGCGCGCGATGGGCACCAGCCGCCGCTTCCTGTTGCGGACCGTCCTGGCCGAGGCCGCGGGCATCGGATTGGCCGGCGCCGTCATCGGTCTGGTCGCGGGTGCGGCCGTGCAGTATCTCGCCACCCTCGCCATGGCCCAGGCCATGACCATCGACGTGGTCTACCGGGCGAGCCCTATGCTGCTCGTCTACGGTGCCGCCGCCCTGTTCCTGGCGCTGCTGGGTTCGATTCCACCGGCCTTCCGGGCCGCCAGAATGCCGATCATCGAGGCCATCGCCACCGATTGATCGGGAGTGGAGGGGAACCCTCACCCGGCTCGGGCGGGTGAGGGTCTCCCCATAGACTGATGAGCATGACTGCACCCACGGTGGACTTGATGGACTATGCCGACGTCGTGGACCGGTACGAGCCGGTGCTGGGCATGGAGGTTCACGTCGAGCTGGGCACCGCGACGAAGATGTTCTGCGGGTGCCCGACCACGTTCGGCGCCGAGCCGAATACGCAGGTGTGCCCGGTGTGCCTGGGCCTGCCCGGTTCGCTGCCCGTGGTGAACCAGAAGGCCGTCGAGGCGGCCATCCGCATCGGCCTGGCGCTCAACTGCTCGATCACCCCGTGGGGCCGGTTCGCCCGGAAGAACTACTTCTACCCGGACCAGCCGAAGAACTACCAGATCAGCCAGTACGACGAGCCGATCGCCACCGACGGCCACCTGGACGTGCCCCTCGACGACGGCACCACCTTCCGCGTCGAGATCGAGCGCGCCCACATGGAGGAGGACACCGGCAAGTCGGTGCACGTGGGCGGCGCCACCGGCCGCATCCACGGCGCGAGCCACTCGCTGCTGGACTACAACCGCGCCGGGGTGCCGCTGATCGAGATCGTCACTAAACCCGTCACCGGTGCCGGCGACCGCGCGCCCGAGGTGGCCCGCGCCTACGTCACCGCGCTGCGCGAGGTGCTGAAGTCGCTCGACGTCTCCGACGTGAAGATGGAGCAGGGCTCGCTGCGCTGCGACGCCAACGTCTCGCTGATGCCCAAGGGCGCCAAGGAATTCGGCACCCGCACCGAGACCAAGAACGTCAACTCGCTGCGGAGCGTCGAGGTCGCGGTGCGCTACGAGATGCGCCGCCAGGCCGCCGTGCTCGCCTCGGGCGGCACCATCACCATGGAGACCCGCCACTTCCACGAGACCGACGGCAGCACCTCGCCCGGCCGCCCCAAGGAGACCGCCGAGGACTACCGCTACTTCCCCGAGCCGGATCTGGAGCCCGTCGCCCCCGACGCCGCCTGGGTCGAGGAACTGCGCGGCACCATCCCCGAGTACCCGTGGCTGCGCCGCGCCCGCATCCAGGCCGACTGGGGCCTGTCCGACGAGGTCTTCCGCGACCTGATCAACGCGGGCGCCCTCGACCTGATCATCGCCACCGTCGACGCGGGCACCTCGGTCGACGCCGCCCGCGCCTGGTGGGTGAACTCGCTGACCGAGAAGGCGAAGGACCGCAACGTCACCCTCGAAGAGCTGCCGATCACCCCGAAGCAGGTCGCCGAGATCGTCGCCCTGGTCGACGCCAAGACCATCAACAGCAAGGTCGCCCGCCAGGTGGTCGACTTCGTCCTCGCGGGCGAGGGCGACCCGGGCCAGATCGTCGAGTCCAAGGGCCTCGGCATGGTCTCCGACGACTCGGCCCTCCAGACCGAGGTCGACAAGGCCCTCGCCGCCAACCCCGACATCGCCGACAAGATCCGCTCCGGCAAGGTCCAGGCCGCCGGCAAGATCGTCGGCGACGTCATGAAGGCCACCCGAGGCCAAGCCGACGCCGCCCGAGTCCGAGAGTTGGTCCTCGCCGCCTGCGGCGCGGCCTGACAACCCCTAGCACCCCCGGGCCATCAGGCTTCGACGGCCTGGCCCGCCGACCTAGTCCGGACCGCCGCCCGCCCCACCCTGCGGCGCGATCACAACTACCCGATCGTCGTTGGGGGTGGGCTGGCCGCCGACCTTGTTGGCGGTGCTGGCCCAGATGAGGCCGTTGGCGCCGGGGGCGAGGTCGTTGAGACGGCCCCACTTGTCCTGATACATCAGGGCGGGGGCGGTGGTGATGGCGTGGGTGTCCTTCTCCACCTTGGCCATGGCCATGGCCTTCGCGTCGGACATGGCGACGGCGACGAAGTCGTCGCCCGCCACGCAGCCGGCCGCGCCGGGATGGTCCTGCCAGTTCCAGGCCGTGGTCACCGCGCCGTTCGGGGACAGCCGCTGCAACCGGTCGGCGACGGCGGTGCGGTCGGTGAACCAGATCTCGCCGTCGGCATCCGGGCAGATGCCGCCGGCGGTCCCGATTCCGGACGCCAGCACGTCGGGCGAGTTGCTGCCGGGGATCGGATTGGTGATCCGCAGCAGCTTGCCGGCGAGGGATCCCTGATCGGCGGCCGCCCCCGGATTACCCGCGTCACCGGTCAGCACCAGCATCTTGTCCGCCGCGACGAATTCGATCGAGCCGTGATTTCCGCTGTCGCTCTTGGGAATTCCGGTGAGGATCGGCTTGGCGACCCCGTCGGCGCCGATGCGGACCACACGGTTGTCGCTGCCGGTGGTGATGTAGGCGTAGAGCAGCCGGTCCTGCGCATAGGTGGGGGACAGGGTGATGTCGAGCAGCCCGCCGTCGCCCGCGGCGTCCACATCCACCTGCGCGATCTGCTTCAGGTAGTACGGCCACGGGCCGGGATCCTGGGTATCGATGAGGAAGACCTTGCCGGTCGAGCGCTCGGCGACGATACCGTTCACCCCGTCCGGCATGCCGATGACACCCGTGGACTCGTTCACGCACCCGGCGACGACGGCCGGATCGCCGTCCTCGCACGGGCCGGGCGGCCGCTTCTGCTTACTGGGCGGCTGCGGAGTGGTCGGCTCGATCCCCTCCGGCCGGACGGTCGGCGCGGGGGTGAACGGATCGGACGCGGATTCGTCGAACCGCGCACAGCCGGCCAGCAGTCCGGCGGTGACGGCCAGGCTCAGCGCGACACGGCTGTATCTGATGCGGCCTGGACGGGGGCCCTGCGTGGTTACGCAGGCTGCCTCCTCCGGGCCCTGACCGCTCAGGCCGGCGACAACCACACTCATGGCCCAGACGTTACGGAAATACCGCCGGATGCGCTCACACGGGGGTTGGCGCGCGGCGGCGGGTGCGTCGGGACACGCCGCTGTCGCACAGCGCTCGGACCCCCGACCCGTCATACTCTGACCCCGTGACGGACAAGCCGAATCAGACACCGGAGTCGAACGAGCCGCCCGCGAAGGCCGGCCCCGACGCATTGGGGGCCGCGGCAACCGGTCCGACGGCCAGCAGTCCCTACGACAATCCCACGGGTGAGTTTCCGCCGGTCCAGCCGGCGACGGGCAAGGATGTGCCGCGCACCGACGACGATCTCGGCTTGGATCCGGAGGTTCCGGCCGCCGGCGCGACGGAGCAGAGCGCACCGGCGGCGTCCGCCGACGCGGACAGTTCGACCTACGCCTTCGCCACCATCCCGCCCGCACCGGCCACCGCCGAGACCGGACGCCTCCGCCGCCGGGACACGCGGCGGGGCACACTGGATCTCGGCCTGCTCGCCCTGCGCTGGATCGTCGGCGTCACCTTCCTCTACCACGGCACGCAGAAGCTGGCGGGCTGGTTCCACGGCCCGGGCCTCGACGGCACCAAACATATGCTGGAGCAGGGCGGCTGGAAGCACATCGACCTGTCGACGGCCATGCTCGTGGTCTCCGAGGTGGGCGGCGGCGCACTGCTCGTCCTGGGCCTCGCCACCCCGCTGGCCGCAGGCGCCGTCCTGGCCTCGATCATCGACGCCTGGCTCTGGAAACAGGGCATGGCCCCCGGATTCCAGTACAAGACCACGGAATTGGAGGCGATCCTCGCGGGCCTCGCCGCGACCATCATCCTCACCGGCCCCGGCCGCCTGTCCTTCGACCGCAACCGCGGCTGGGCCACCCGCCCCGCCTGGGGCTCCTTCGTGGTCCTGATCCTCGCCATCGCCGCCGCCATCGGAGGCTGGCTGGTCCTCCACGGCGGCAACCCCTTCGTCGGCACCATCGACTAGACCGACCGCCACGCACCATCCAGCACGCGCCCCTCACCATTTTCCGGCGTGCTTTTGGCCGGAATCCATCTGGAGATTCCGGCCAAAAGCACGCCGGAAAACGAGAGGCGGTCTGCCTAGGACGTGCGTGGGACACAGAAAGCCGGGACCCCTTGCGAGGTCCCGGCTTTCGCGTCTCGGAAACTGCTTACGGCACCCGGCGGACGGCGCCCTTGTCGGCCGAGGTGGCCAGGGCGGCGTAGGCGCGCAGGGCGGTGGTGACGGGGCGGTCGCGGCCGACGGGCTGCCAAGGCCGTTCGGACGCTTCCATTTTCGCGCGCCGCTCGGCGAGAACCTCGTCGGGAACCAGCAATTCGAGGGCGCGGGTGTGCACGTCGACGCGGATGCGGTCGCCGTTCTCGATCAGGCCGATGGTGCCACCCGAGGCGGCCTCGGGGGAGATGTGGCCGATCGACAGGCCGGAGGTGCCGCCGGAGAAGCGGCCGTCGGTGATCAGCGCGCACTGCTTACCCAGGCCCAGACCCTTCAGGAACGAGGTCGGGTGCAGCATCTCCTGCATGCCCGGCCCGCCGGAGGGACCCTCGTAGCGGACCACGACCACATCGCCCGGCTTGATCTCCTTGCCGAGGATGGCCGACACCGCCGCCTCCTGGGACTCGACCACCACGGCCGGACCCTCGAAGGTGAACAGGTCCTCATCGATACCCGCGGTCTTGAGGATCGCGCCGTCCGGAGCGATATTGCCGCGCAGCACGCACAGGCCGCCCTCGACCGTGTACGCGTGCTCGAGGTCGCGGATGCATCCGCCCGCGGCGTCGGTGTCCAGCGACGACCACCGGTTGTCGGTGGAGAACGGCGTGGTGGTGCGCACCCCGCCCGGCGCGGCGTGGAACAGCTCCAGGGCCTCTTCGGAAGCCTTGCCGGAGCGGATGTCCCACGTGTCCAGCCACTCGTCGATGGTCGGAGTGTGCACGGTGCTGACCTCGGTCTCCAGCAGCCCCGCGCGGCGCAGCTCGCCGAGGATCGCGGGGATGCCGCCGGCGCGGTGCACGTCCTCCATGTGATAGTCGGAGTTGGGCGAGACCTTCGACAGGCACGGCACGCGGCGCGAGATCTCGTCGATGGTGTCGAGGGTGAAGTCGATCTCGCCCTCCTGCGCGGCGGCGAGCGTGTGCAGCACCGTGTTGGTGGAGCCGCCCATCGCCACGTCCAGCGCCATCGCGTTGCGGAAAGCCTTCTCGTTCGCGATATTTCGCGGCAGCACCGACTCGTCGTCGTCGCGGTAGTAGCGGGTGGCGATATCGACGATGGTGGCTCCGGCCCGCTCGAACAGCGCCCGGCGCGCGGAATGCGTGGCCAGGGTCGAGCCGTTGCCCGGCAGCGCGAGACCCAGCGCCTCGGTGAGGCAGTTCATCGAGTTCGCGGTGAACATGCCCGAACAGGACCCGCAGGTCGGGCACGCGCTGCGCTCGACCTCGGACAGGCCGTCGTCGGTGACATTGCTCGAGGCGCTGGCCGAGATGGCGGTGATCAGGTCGGTGGGCGCCTGCGCGACACCGCCGACGACCACGGCCTTCCCGGCCTCCATCGGACCACCCGACACGAACACGGCCGGGATGTTGAGCCGCATGGCGGCGTTCAGCATGCCCGGGGTGATCTTGTCGCAGTTGGAGATGCACACCAGCGCGTCGGCGGTGTGCGCGTTGGCCATGTACTCCACCGAATCGGCGATGATCTCGCGGCTGGGCAGCGAGTACAGCATGCCGCCGTGCCCCATGGCGATCCCGTCGTCCACCGCGATGGTGTGGAATTCGCGCGGCACGCCACCCGCGGCCCGTACCGCGTCGGCCACGATCTCACCGACGTCCTTCAGGTGCACGTGTCCCGGCACGAACTGCGTGTAGGAGTTCGCGATGGCGACGATCGGCTTACCGAAGTCGGAGTCGGTGAGGCCGGTCGCCCGCCAGAGCGCGCGAGCGCCCGCGGCATTGCGTCCGGCTGTGGTGGTTCGTGAACGAAGCGGTGGCATCTGTATCGGTCCTCGGTCGGTCGGCTGGTCGGCACTGCCGTGCTCGGGGGAGGCGTGCATAGTGCCGGGTACGGAATCGCCAGGGCTGGTGGCGAGGGTGTCGCGGCGGCGATTCCACGGTACTCCCGCGCGAAGTGGGCAGATGCGCCGGTAGGCGGCTCGCCCGAGGGGAGAGTCTCGGTACCAGGGTCAGCACTCGACGTGCTCGGATTGTTCCCGGGCTACTACTCGGCCTTCGTGTCGCCTTCGGGCTCTCCGCCGTCCTCGCCCTCGGCCTTCTCACTGGTCGGGACCGGCACCGTCTCATCGGTCTCCGGCTGGGCGAAGGGATCGGGGATGCGGCCGCTGGAGTACTCCACCAGCTGGCGCAGCCGGTCGTAACTCACCGCGGGCAACGCGATCTCGGACTCGTCGACCAGGTGCGCTCGCACGAATCCCCGCTTGGGGATGCGCAATCCCTTGACCTGCGACCAGTCCAGATGCCGCGACCCGACGAGCGTCCGCAGATCCAGCCCGCTATCGGACACCGTGGTCCGCGTCCGCTCGATCCACAGCGCCACCACCGCCGGAATCGCGAACAGAATCCACAGCACCGCCGGCCACCCGAAGAAGGGGAACGCCGCACAGAACAGCAGCATGAGAACGCCCACATGGCCGAGCCGGGGGATTCTGATCACATGACCCGTATCCGATCCTCCCTCGGCGGTGTGGGACGATCGAGCAGGTGGCACGGATTGATGTGGCGATGACACACCCCCATCCTCGCATCACGGTAGACAGACAGACGAAACCGCCCCGTCTCACATAATGGGACACCTGATGTCAAGGAATTTGACTCATCGGCTCTCGCGCGCATACCGTCGTGCGCGTGAATCGAATCGAGCTTCTCGTAATCGGCCGGCGCGTCCAGCGCTGAGCCTGACAACGTCAAGCTCGCAGCTGCGACGCGCCACCCTCGATCAGCTTCGGCTGTCGGGGGCTTTTTTATGTTCAGGCAAGTTCTGTGACCAGAACGACAAGCAGTAAGGAAAAGACGGTGAGCGCACCTACCGCACGGCCCGGGCCCTCGGCTCGCAGGCCCGCGCCTTCGGCCAACCAGCCGACACCGGCGGCATCCGGAATCCGCCGCCAGGTCCCGCCCGAGAAGGTGACCGGCGCGCAGTCGGTCGTCCGGTCCCTCGAGGAGCTCGGTGTCGACACGATCTTCGGTATTCCGGGGGGTGCGGTACTCCCGGTCTACGATCCGCTGTTCGATTCCACCAAGGTGCGTCACGTCCTCGTCCGGCACGAGCAGGGCGCGGGTCACGCCGCGACCGGATACGCGCAGGCCACCGGCAAGGTCGGCGTCTGCATGGCGACGTCCGGTCCGGGCGCGACCAACCTGGTCACCCCGATCGCCGACGCCCAGATGGACTCGGTGCCGCTGGTGGCCATCACCGGTCAGGTCGCGCGCTCGCTCATCGGTACGGACGGTTTCCAGGAGGCCGACATCTCCGGCATCACCATGCCGGTCACGAAGCACAACTTCCTGGTCAACGACCCGATCGACATCCCGCGCATGATCGCCGAGGCATTCCACCTGGCCTCCACCGGACGTCCGGGCGCGGTGCTCGTCGACATCCCGAAGGATGTGCTGCAGGCGCAGACCACCTTCACCTGGCCGCCGGAGATGCGGCTGCCCGGCTACCGTCCGGTCACCAAGCCGCACGGTAAGCAGGTGCGCGAGGCCGCCCGCATGATCATGGAGTCGAAGTCCCCCGTGCTCTACGTCGGCGGCGGCGTGATCAAGGCGGACGCCTCCAAGGAGCTGCTGGAACTGGCCGAGATGACCGGCATCCCGGTGGTCACCACCCTGATGGCCCGCGGCTCGTTCCCCGACAGCCACCAGCTGAACATGGGCATGCCCGGTATGCACGGCACGGTGGGAGCCGTTGCGGCGCTGCAGAAGTCGGACCTGCTGATCACTCTCGGCGCGCGCTTCGACGACCGCGTCACCGGTCAGCTCGACTCGTTCGCCCCGCACGCCCGGGTCATCCACGCCGATATCGATCCCGCCGAGATCGGCAAGAACCGGCACGCCGACGTGCCGATCGTGGGCGACTGCCGCGAGGTCATCGCGGAGCTGATAGAAACCTTGAAGTCCGATCCCGCTGCCAAAGGTGCGCCGCTGCTGGAACTCTCGGAGTGGTGGACCTACCTCGACGGTGTCCGCAAGCAGTACCCGCTGGGCTGGACCCCGTCGAGCGACGGTTCGCTGTCGCCCGAGTTCGTCATCGAGAAGTTGGGCGAACTGGCCGGACCGGACGCGGTGTACGTCGCGGGCGTGGGCCAGCACCAGATGTGGGCCGCGCAGTTCATCAAGTACGAGAAGCCGCGCACCTGGCTGAATTCCGGTGGTCTGGGCACCATGGGCTACGCCGTCCCAGCGGCCATGGGCGCCAAGATGGGCGCGCCCGAGAAGGAGGTCTGGGCGGTCGACGGCGACGGCTGCTTCCAGATGACCAACCAGGAGCTGGCCACCTGTGCCGTCGAGGGCGTGCCGATCAAGGTCGCGCTGATCAACAACGGCAACCTCGGCATGGTCCGCCAGTGGCAGACCCTGTTCTACGAGCAGCGCTACTCCAACACCGATCTGGGCACCCACACCCTGCGCATCCCCGACTTCGTGAAGCTCGCGGAGGCCCTGGGCTGCCACGGTATCCGGGTGGAGAAGGAAGAGGACGTCGAGGCCGCCATCCGCGAGGCGCAGTCCATCAACGACCGCCCCGTGGTGATCGACTTCATCGTCGGCAAGGACGCGCAGGTGTGGCCGATGGTCGCCGCCGGCACCTCCAACGACGAGATCATGGCCGCCCGCGGCATCCGTCCGCTGTTCGACGACGACGAGGCCGTGGCCGAGCCCGCCGTGATCCACGAGGCCATGTCCCACGAAAAGGCCCAGAAGGGGACCGAACAGTGAGTACAACCCACACCCTGAGCGTGCTCGTGGAGGACAAGCCGGGCGTGCTGGCCCGCGTGGCGAGCCTGTTCTCCCGGCGCGGCTTCAATATCGAATCGCTCGCGGTCGGCGGCACCGAGGTGAAGGACATCTCGCGCATGACCATCGTCGTGACGGTCGAGGACCTGCCGCTCGAGCAGGTCACCAAGCAGCTGAACAAGCTGGTCAACGTCATCAAGATCGTGGAGCAGGACGCCGACAGCTCGGTGGCCCGCGAACTGATCCTGGTGAAGGTGCGGGCCGACGCGAGCGTGCGCACCCAGGTGATCGAATCGGTGAACCTGTTCCGGGCTAAGGTCATCGACGTGTCGCCCGACGCGCTCACCATCGAGGCGACCGGCACCCGGTCGAAGCTCGACGCACTGCTCCGAATGCTGGAACCGTACGGGATCCGGGAGATCGTGCAGTCCGGCGTCGTGGCCGTCGGACGTGGACCCAAGTCCATCACGGCGACGCGCTGAACCGAACGTGTTCTCCCAGCGACGCGCTGAGCTGAACATGTTTTCCCGGCACGCCGGGGCTCGTTTCCCGGCACGCTTTTGGCCGGGAACCACAACGCTTATACAGAGAAATCCGAGAAGGGATAGCAAATTGGCAGTCGAGATGTTCTATGACGACGATGCCGACCTGTCGATCATCCAGGGTCGCAAGGTCGCCGTCATCGGCTACGGCTCCCAGGGTCACGCGCACTCGCTGAGCCTGCGCGACTCGGGTGTCGACGTGCGTATCGGCCTCAAGGAGGGTTCGAAGTCGCGGGAGAAGGCCGAGGAGGCGGGTCTCACCGTCGGCACCCCCGCCGAGGTCTCGGAGTGGGCCGACGTCATCATGGTGCTCGCCCCCGACACCGCGCAGGCGTCGATCTTCAAGGAGGAGATCGAGCCGAACCTGAAGGACGGCGACGCGCTGTTCTTCGGCCACGGCCTGAACATCCACTTCGGCCTGATCAAGGCGCCGGGCAACGTCACGGTCGGCATGGTCGCCCCGAAGGGCCCGGGCCACCTGGTCCGCCGCCAGTTCATCGACGGCAAGGGCGTTCCGGCCCTGATCGCCATCGACCAGGACCCGAAGGGCGAGGGCCAGGCCCTGGCTCTGTCCTGGGCCAAGGGCATCGGCGGCACCCGCGCCGGCGTCATCAAGACCACCTTCAAGGAAGAGACCGAGACCGACCTCTTCGGCGAGCAGGCCGTGCTCTGCGGCGGCACCGAGGAACTGGTCAAGACCGGTTTCGAGGTCATGGTCGAGGCCGGCTACGCGCCGGAGATGGCCTACTTCGAGGTGCTGCACGAGCTGAAGCTGATCGTGGACCTCATGTACGAGGGCGGCATCGCCCGCATGAACTACTCGGTCTCCGACACCGCCGAATTCGGCGGCTACCTGTCGGGCCCGCGCGTCATCGACGCCGACACCAAGCAGCGCATGCGCGACATCCTGAAGGACATCCAGGACGGCACCTTCGTCAAGCGCCTCGTCGCCAACGTCGAAGGCGGCAACAAGGAACTCGAGTCCCTGCGCAAGCAGAACGCCGAGCACCCCATCGAGGTCACCGGCGCCAAGCTCCGCGGCCTGATGAGCTGGGTCGACCGCCCCATCACCGAGACCGCCTGAGTCTCAGCGATATTCGAAGGGCCGCTGCTGTCCCCAGCAGTGGCCCTTCGGGCTTTCTCAGCGAATCGCGTCCAGGATCTGCTCCAGCCCGCTGCGGTACGCACTCCTGAAATCGGCGTACTTCTTCGTTCTGAGCAGCGTGGGGATCTCGCAGTCCTTCAGGAGCGCGGGAACGACTGCGACGGCCCCGTTTTCCACCTCGGTCCAGTACTTGGCGGACCACTCCCGCTCCACCCATCCGGATTTCACGGAGTTCGGGCTGAGCATGAGGACTAGATAGTCGCAGTGATCGATCCCTTCCGAGATCTTCAGGGGGATGGACTCTCCGGCTCGTATCTCCCATTCGTCGAGCCACGGCCGGTGTCCTTGGTTCGCGAGATCGACTGACAGCCAGAGCGCGAGGTCCTTGTCGAGGGAGGAGTGCGAGATGAATATCTGTCTGCCGCCTGGCTTGCCCTCGTTGAGTCGTGCGTTGGCCATCCGATTGACCAGCTGTGAGTTGATGTACGAATACTCCAGTGTCAGCTCGTACCGGCGTCTATGGTTCCATTCGCCCTCACGGGCGGCTCTACCGAGGATTCGAGAAATCGCTTGGCGCCGAGTCAACAGCGAATCCGTGTCGATCGGAAAGACGTGCTCGTAGTCTACGAACTTGAACATCGTCGCGTGCATGAGCCCGGGCTCACAATAGTAGATGACGGCCTGATCGCGGCCGTCGACGTATTCGTCATCGTCGTAGTAGCCGATTCGGGCGCTTCTTCCGGGTAGGTGTACGACAACAGGGCCACCGTAGGACGGATCGATCATTGTCTTCCCATGCTGAGGCCGACGACAAAAGGACCTTCCAGTATGCCGCGACCTCAGCCAGGGACGCTACGCCTCAGTTGACCGGCACGACCTTGTGCACCGGGAGGGGAAACTGCTTCTCCGACAACAGAACCGGGCGCAGGTCTCCGGCGAGCGCGGCGGCGAGGAACTGGGTGCAGGAGTGGGGGATGTGCTCCCACTGTGGCCCGCGGCCCTCGTTGATCATGACGGTCCACTCCTCGGGCCGCTTCCCCGGCCGGATCAGCCAGTAGAGCATCTCGCCGTTGTCGGTGGTCGCCCAGGGAACGATGCGGGTGCCCGCCTCCTGCAATTCGGCCGGCCTCGGCTCGACCGCCCACAGGTCCTCCATCGCCTCGGTCTGCCAGTCCTTCCAGGCGAAGAGGTCGTAGCGGTCGTTGGGGCAGCCCGGAGCCATGACGTGGAGGTAGTCCTCCCAGCGGCTGCTCCCGTAGGTATCGATGAACTCCTTGTAATCCGTGGGCAACGGGAACCCCAGCGCACGCTCCACGGTGCGCCAATCCGTATCCGGAGCTGGCGAGGGAGGCGGGACGAGTTTCCGGATCCGATCCAGGGGCGAAGTCACCGCACCGATTCTCCATGACATCCGGCGATCGCTCGGCAAAACACCGAACGAATCACTTTCGGCGAGGGAGAGATTCGGCACAAAGCGGTCACCGGCACCGGGAAGGCCTACTCGCCCGTACTACTTCCGGTTGTCTATGGTCGCTGGCGACAACGGTGTCGGAGCCCCAATACTCTGCTCGAACGGATTGTGAAACCTTGCCCTCGACACCTCAACTCACCGTCCCGAGCCCGGCCTCGGCCGGCCGCCGCTCCGAAGCGATTCACCGCTTTCTCGTCAAACCCGCCGACGCCGGTGTCGTCGGATCCGTCGACGGCGGCAAACTTCTCGAATGGGTCGACAAGGTCGCCTACGCCGCGGCCGCCCAGTGGAGCGGAACCTATTGCGTCACCGCCTATGTCGGAAATATCCATTTGGACCGTCCGATCGCCGTCGGCGAACTGGTCGAACTGCACGCAAGCCTCGTCCACACCGGACGAACCAGCATGCACATCCTCGTCACCGTCTATTCGACCGATCCCACGCGGGTGAAGCCGGTGCAATCCGCTCAGTGCCTGACGATCTTCGTCGCGATCGATGACGACAAACGCCCCGTCGAAGTCCCGCAATGGCAACCGGTCACAACCCTGGAGCGGGAACGGCACGGGCAGGCGCACGCCCGGATCGCGGTGCGCAAACGCATCGAAGAGGCGATGGCCGCCCAGCACTACACAGCCGCGGGCACCGCACCGAGCGCGACCCTGCGTTTCCTGGCCGCGCCGTCGGATATCAATTGGGGCGGCAAGGTGCACGGCGGCCGCACCATGGGATGGATCGACGAGGCCGCCTGCGTCTGCGGCGCGGATTGGGCCGGGCGGCACGTCATCACGTCCTATTTCGGCGGAATCCGTTTCTACCGCCCGATTCTCATCGGCCACGCCGTCGAGATCACCGCGCGCCTCATCCACACGGGCCCGCGCAGTATGCACATGAGCGTGCACGTGACCTCCACCGAGGCGCATTCCGACGAGCCCGAGCTCGCCGCCCACGGATTGGCGGTGGTCGTCGCCCTCGACGAGAACGGCAAGGCGCGGCCGGTGCGCGAGTGGACGGCGGTCTCCGAGGAGGACCGCGCACTGGACGCGCACGCCCGGCACCTCATCGAATTGCGGACTCTCGTCGAGCCTTTCACTCCGGCGGACGCGGTCCCGGACGACGCGGAACCCAATCACTTCCGCGCCCCGAGCGTGCGTTAGAAGCGGTCACGCCTCCGGTTCGCCGTAGAGCTCGGCGATCTTCTCGGAGGAACTCCACCGGCTGTAGGTCGGGGACTGCGGCCAGCCCTCCGGCACGTCCTGCCACACTTCCTGACGCCCGTACGGCAAGACGTCGATCAGCGCGAAGCTGTGGCTGAGCTGCTCGGTGCCGCGGCCGTTGGTGTGCCAGGTGCGGTAGACGGTGTCGCCGTCGCGCAGGAAGACATTGACGGCGAATCCGGCTCCAGGTGGCGCCCCGACATCGCTACCGAAGGAACTGTTCGCCGTCGAATACCAGGTCATCCGATTGCCGACCCGCCGCTTGTAGGCGAGTGCCTGATCGATCGGCCCCTGGGTCACGATGACGAACCGGGCATCCCAGTTGTCCAGGAAATCCAGCCGGGTGTACTGCGAGGTAAACCCGGTGCAACCCGGGCACTGCCACTTCTCGTCCGGAAACCACATGTGGTTGTAGACGATCAGCTGCGATTTGCCGTCGAAAACGTCCGCCAGCCGGACCGGCCCGTCTTCGCCTTCGAGGGTGTAATCCGGCATCTCGACCATCGGCAGCCGGCGGCGCTCCGCGGCGATGGCGTCGAGTTCGCGGGTCGCGGCCTTCTCCCGCACCCGCAGCGCGTCGAGCTGCTTCTGCCAGGTCTCGGCGTCGACGACGGGCGGTAATGCGTTGGTGCTCATGAAAACCTCACTGATGACGTTCGGAACACGGGTTCTGACGTATGGACTCCCCGTGGTCGTCGAATTCATCGGTGGCGTCGTCCTGAATCCCACCAGTTCAGCACCCGAGTGCCGTACAGCGTCAGCCATTTGGACGGCTCACCCGGCGGCGCGTCGACCTCGAACCACACACGGCCCGGTTGCCTGCGGGCCTGGAGCCAGGTGCCGTCGGGTTGCCGGGCGGCGCGGAGGAGTTCGATCGCCTCGGCCATCCGATGATCCGGCCGTCCATTGTCGAGCAGCGCCGCCTGGCGGAAGTACTCGGCCGCGTTGAGAACGCTGTAGGTCCAGCGGAACGGATAGGCGAAGCGATCCACCCATGGACCCACCCGCTCGCCCGTCGACAGCCGGCGAAAGAGACTGCGCCGCAGAAGATATTCCTCACCTCGACGCCGAGCTGTCCGGGTCGCGTCGGTTCCCCCGGTCGCGATGTCGAAGGCGAGCAGGCCCTTCAGCGAATTGAGCGTCGAATGGAACGAGGACCGCGTCGAGCCCTCCACCCACTCGCAATTCCACCCACCGTCCCCGAGCTGATGCGCGAGGAACCAATCGACGAGACCGGAGATATCCGCGCCGAGCCACAGCCCGTTCGCGACCGTCCACGCGTTGATACAGCAGTCGACTTCGCCACCCCAATACGGCAGATCGTCGTATTCCCACCGGCTGTTCTCGGCGAGCAATTCGGCCGTCCGCCGCTCGCGCAAGACCGTGGGATCCAGACCCCACTCCCGCAGGCTGTTGAGTGTCCACGTGGTCGCCGTCCACGGCTGCCCCGCACCCGGAGCGGCCTCGGGACCGTGAAAATCGAAGTCCGCGGGAAAGAACGCCCCGCCGGCCCACTGCCTATCGTCGCCCTGCAACTGCAGCAGCCGCGCCCCGAACCCTTCGCTCGCAATCCTCGCGCGAGTCGCCTCCCACACCTCTTCCGGCTCACCCAGCAGATCCCGCTCCACCTGCCACCGCAGCGCCGGATCGGAATCCAGCAACCACCCCATCAGGTCCACGCGCCGACTCTAGCGAGCAATAAGGATGGCCACCCCTCGGCAGACCGCAGGCCATCCTTTGCCCGTACACACAACGACGGCCCGCTACCGGCCAACCGCCGCCCGGCCCGCACAACAAAATCCATTGCCCGGCCCGCACAACGACGGCCCGTACCGGCCATCCATTGCCCGGCTCCGCACAACGACGGCCCGTACCGACCATCCATTGCCCGGCTCCGCACAAACAACGGCCCGGCACCCCGTGCGGTGCCGGGCCGTCGCGTAGCCAGGATCAGCTGCTTCCGAGCCAGCCCGGAGGCACAGCCTGCCGCCACCCATTTCCCGGATGGCCGTGGCGGCGGTCCCGCCCGTCGCAGTCGTCATCCCAGCGCCCATGGCGATCCCGGTCGTTATCCCACAACCCCGGCAGGTCCCACGGCGGCTTCCCGTGCCCGTGCACCTCGGTGGTGATCTCGTCGCCGACCGTATCGGCCTGCGCCGGAATCGCAAGTACAGCAAGCGGAGCCGCCACAAGGGCCCCCGCAACAGCCACCCGCGCAACAGTGCGCGAAGCCGCATGTTTGGTTATCGACATCAAGGTCAATCCTTCCAACTCAACTGCGTCGCCAGCAGTCTCACCCATCCCGGCCAGAAGGTCACGGGGGTTGGCACCACTATGGGGAACAAATACAACCCGGGGATGAGGGGGAGTGGGGAAAGACCCTGATCCTTCTCCCGATCAGGCTCCCGACACGTTACGCGATTCCCCATCAGGATTGGCAGGATCGATGTGCCAGCTGTGGATTCGGGTGGGGTGGATGCGAATCACCTCGTTGCAGAACCAGTCGGGGGAGACGGGGATGTCCTCGACGGTCACGATTTCCGCCGTTCCCCGGATCTCGACGCCCCGACCCCATCCCGGCTTCACCTCGTTGGGGTCGTCCGGGGTCATGTCATCCACTACGAAGCTGACGTTCGGGTTCTTGCGGACGTTGCGGTAGCGCTGGGCGTTGGGGCTGGGTCCGCCGATGTCGATCGTGTTGTCGGGGTTGAGGCGGAAGCCGACGGGGACCTGGTTGGGGATGTTGGACGAGGTGACGGTGGCCAGGCGTCCGAGGTGCTGGGTGCTGAGGTAGGCGAGTTCGGCATCGGTGAAGGGCATGGATGCAACCCTAAAAGCTTGAGTGAGGTTGAGGTCAACTATGCGCTTGCTTAAGAACCGTCGCCATCGGCCGCGCCTGCTTCGAAGAGTGCGAATACGAGGCTAGTCTGATTCACATGGAGTCCGGCGCTGGTCCGAGTGGCAGACAAGTCTGCCCGGCGCATGTTCCTTCTCCGCTGTGGAGGTTGTATCAGCGGGAGCCCGAGGGCCCTTGACGGACCGGTTATCGCGTGACGCTGCGTGACACGTCAGGCGAAGTCTGGGACATCCGTGCATTTCAGAGATTGTTGTAGGGGAGTTCTAATCGATGGCCCGTATTCTGAGAATCGTTCCGAGTAGTCAAACGAGAATCAGGCCGCACAAGCTCGACCAGGGCGTAACTTGTGAGTACAAGGTGCTTGAGACGGATGACGGGGAGACGTTGGTTCACCTGTCCACCTTCGGATCCAACCAGCGTGAGTCCGACCCGAAGAGTAGTCAATCCATGCAGTTCGACAGAGAGCATGCAGCAGAACTCATTGAGCTACTGACGAAAGCCTTCGACAGCGATATTGACGTTGATGACGACGAGGATTCTGATATCGAGCCAGAGGTCCCCGACGCATCGGAAAAACTTGCCAAAGATCTATTCGTGCCTCAAAGTTGGCTACAGCAGTGTATCGATCTTTTGCGGGATAGGCCTCAGCTTATCTTCTACGGACCGCCTGGGACGGGCAAGACCTACATAGCCAAGGCGATAGCTGAACACCTATCCGGACCGGGTCACGTGAAAGTCGTTCAGTTCCATCCGTCGTACTCCTATGAAGATTTCTTCGAGGGATTTCGGCCGAGTAGATCGGTCGATGGGAAGATCACGTACGAAGTCCACTTCGGTCCGCTCCGGCAGTTGGCTCGAGAGGCTAGGGAAAACCCCGATAAACTGTATACTCTGGTTATCGATGAAATCAACCGAGGAAATGTAGCAAAAATCTTCGGCGAACTTTATTTTCTTCTTGAGTACCGCGACTCTCGGCTGAGCCTGATGTATTCGTCCAAGCCGAAATCTACGTTTAAATTACCGAAGAATCTGGTGATTATCGGCACCATGAATACGGCGGACAGATCTATTGCCCTGCTCGATTCGGCTATGCGTCGGCGGTTCGCTTTCGTGTCGCTGCACCCTTCGGAGGAGCCGACAAAGAACGTGCTTCGGCAATGGCTGTCCAGCAAGGGGTACGATAGTGAAGCTGCTGACATAATGGATAACCTGAACTCGGTTATCGAAGACGAAGATTTCAAGATCGGCCCGTCGTACTTCATGAGACCCGCTGCGCTAACCCCGGCCGGTATTGAAATGACATGGCGTACTTCCATTATTCCTCTCTTGGAGGAGTATCACTTCGGGGACTCCAATGTCAGTGTTCGGGAGAAATATTCTCTGAAAAAGATTCGTAACGGCGTGAACGGTGTCACGGGCTCGGATGAGGATGCATCGGAATGAGACCGGCGATTGATCTGGTGGAATGGGGTAAACCTCAGGTTCTTGATCTTACCGACGAGGAGTACGAAACGCTGTCGGCGCTGGATCTGGTTACTGTCAGCCGCAAGTCACCGCATGGGTTCGCGGTCAAACCGGGACGTAAGGTAGGTTCGGTCAGGGCGGGCGGCATGCAGGTGAACGTCAGGCCGAAGGTGGCGGATATAAAACGTCTCCTGTTTTTCATCGGATACTGTTCGAATCCCTCGATGTGGCGTGACGAGTTCGTTCGCCTGGAAAAGGCAGAAGGGCTGTTTCCTGCTGTAGCGGAGTCATTCGTACGACTCGCTTCTCGGGCGGTCGAGCAAGGATTGCTGCAAGGGTACACGACCAGAGCGGACAGACTTTCCGTAATTCGAGGTCGAGTGCATTTCAGGGATCAGTTGACCAAGAACTTCGGCTTGCCTCTTCCCGTAGCTGTTGAGTTCGACGATTTTACAACTGATACTACGGAGAACAGTATCGTCCTATTGGCAGCACTTCGGCTGTTGAGTATGCCGGATATTGGCGTGAACGCACGACAGCGCCTCAGTCGTATCCGCCTACTCATGGACGACATAACGGTACCGTCGAAGTCGATTGGGAGACCTAAATGGCGGCCGAACCGCTTGAATGTCAGATACCATGACGTTCTCAGGCTATCCGAGGTCATCCTGGACAACAGTTCGTTCGATCAAAGAAATGGCCCTCTCGCGGTCTCCGGCTTCATGTTCGATATGTGGCGAGTCTACGAAGATTTCGTTACGGGTTCTATCAGCATGGCGATGCGGCAGTTCGGTGGCCATGCGGAGACTCAATCCGAGCATTTTGTCGACAAAGCTTCCAGGATACGATTCCGTCCCGATCTTGTATGGCGTGACAATAATGGTTCCCCAGTGGCCGTTGTCGATGCAAAATACAAGGCGGAGAGGCCGAAAGGGTTTCCAGAGGCGGATCTGTATCAGATGCTAACCTACTGCTCGGTGCTGAATCTGAAGGAAGGGCATCTGGTCTACGCAAAGGGCAACGAGCCTGCAAGAGTCCACGAGATCAGAAATTGCGGTATAACTATCCACTGTCACGCTCTGGATCTTGGGCTCCCGCCGAGGGAACTGCTGCAGACGATCGATTCGTTGGCTGGTGCCATTCTTCACAAAACTCCGTGATCCGACGCCCGAACCAAGGCGTCGAATTGCGGAGCGTTGGGCCAGTCCGGCTTCAACACCCCGATCCGATGCCAGCCCCATCGCAGGTACGTGGCGTAGGCGCGACGGTTATCAGGGCGGACGAGAAGTGTTGCTCGCTGCTCTGATCGACTGTCGAGTAGTTCGTCGTGCAGCGCGCGAGCAATGCCTCTGCCGGTGAAGGCTTTTCGGACCATGATCTCGCTGAGAGCGAATGTGCGAACACCGGTTTCTGCGGTAAACGCGGTGGGATCGCCGTCATCGAGTTGTAGGCCATCCCACCAGTGGGTGCCGGAGGTGAGGGGCCACCCCCATGCCTGTCCGATCGGCTCGCCGTCGATTCGTGCCATGACCAACTCGAATCCGGCTGGGCGGTTGGGGTCGGTGTAGGTGTCGAAGCGGGTCATGAAGGCTTCGGGGGACTCGAAGGGTTCGCCGGATTCGATGGTGTCGATGTAGGAGCCGCGGAAGATGTCTTCTACGTCGGGGCGTAGTTCTCGGGCCTGGGCGGCGGTGTAGTGCTCGAAGTTGATGTCTTTGGTGGTCATACGCCGCTGGTCACCTTTCGTTTCAGGTTGTCGAAACGAATCCGGAATTCGTTGTCCGGCTTGGTGTCCACTGTGGAGCGGACGGGGGCGAGCAGTCGGAGTGTGCGTGTGGACGAGACGGAGTTCTCCAGGTCGTCCAGCACGGAAAGTCCTTGGGTGACGGCTCCGTCGGTGTCACCGATGTCGGCGAGTGTGGCGGCCCATGCGGCGCGGTAGTTGGCCGCGTTTCGAGTGCCTGCCTGTTCCAATTCGGCACCGGCGGCCAGGAGGTCGGCGGATTTTCTCGAATCGCCGAGGTCTCCGAAACCCTTTGCCTCGTGGGATCGGACTTCGGTGGGATTGACGAATCGGAGCCATCGCGGGCAGTCGTTCAGGGGCTCGTGGTCGAGGGCGAAATCCAGTTCTCGCCAGGCTGTTGCGATGGAACGGCCGAATCCGCTGCGATCGCCGAGGAGTGCATGGGAAAGCGCTTCGCGGGTGGCGATCAGCGCGTGGATTCGTCCGGGGCGGCGGCCGATGGTGAGGTCTCGGGCGCGGTTGAGGTGTCCGAGGGCTCGGTGTGGGTTGCCCTCTCCGGTACGACTCAACGCGATCGACTGGTGTGCGGCATTCAGGCAGACATGCACGGTCAGGTCGTTGTCGCCTGCTTGGTTGGCCAGTGCGAACGCATCGGCGTAACAGCGGCGCGCTAGCGGGTGCAGGTCGGCGTCGTAGGCGAGCCAGCCGGCGATGGTCGCGAGTTCACCTGCCGCGCTCATGAAGGCTCGGCCGGCTGGGTCGGTGAAGGTGCACGTTTCCAGCAGAGCCTTGGCTCGCTCCAGTTCTTCCACAGCGGTCATGACGAGCGTGACCCCGCCGATCGCCTGCTCGCGCTGGGCGAAATCGGTGACACTCTCCGAGAGTCGTCGAGCGTCGTCTATTCCGATTCTGTTGAGTGCCAGAGAGGAATCGCCGCCCGCTGCGATGAACGCGGCGCCCAGCAGAATCCCGAACTCGCGGCGCTTCACCTCGTCCTCGACTTCCTGGTCGATGTCTCGAGTACTCACCGCCAGGCTATCGCTTCGTTCGGTAACGAGTTGTCGATCGGCCTGCTCGTCCATTGCCGTTCGGAACCGTGCGCGTTGTTCCGCATCGAGCCGGGCCAGCTCTGTGTCGAGGGCCTGCGCCGACTCGCCTCGAACCGGGCGGGCGTGGGTGGCCTTCTCCCATTTACGGACGGTCGGCGGCTGATATCCGAGCCGCTCGGCGAACTGTTCCTGCGTCAGACGTAGGGCCGTCGTGCGAAGTGCTCTGACCTCCACGCCTGTCCACGTGCTGACGATCATCCCCTGCCCCCGATCCGTAGCCACGGTTAATATCGAAAGCGTATTACTTCGGTGCTGTTCTGTGGCTGGGATCGAAACAGCTGGTCGATGAGGCTTGAACCGGCCTCGCTACCGGGTGACGCGAAGTCCTGGTACAGCGATCAGCCCGGTCGGTGTCCGTCCTCGAACCGGCTGACGCTCCCCGGTAGCGAGTGCTTTCCACCGCCTTCGGAGAGGAATCACTCGTGAACGACCACTGCTCGGCAGCTTCGGCGCAAGTCCTCGAACTCGGGACTGTGGTGTCGACGCGGAAGCCGCTCGAACTCGCGACGGATCGACCGACCATCCGTCCCAGAGCAATTGCTTACGTCAACAGCGCGTTGCCGGGTTGGCCCGAGAACGAGTCTCTCGTCTGCCAGCACGCCCTGAAGCTCGGTTACACGATTGCCCGGTTGGTCATCTTCTATGCGGTCATGGTGGAGGTTCCCGTCACGCGGTTGCTCGAGACGGTTCGTGCACACGGTGCGGTAGTCGTTGTCGTTCCCGACCTCGGTCATCTCGGCGGGGATCCGGCTCGGGTATGTGAAGTGTGCGATGTCGAAACCGTTTGTCCGCCTGCCACTTACGCGCGGGTCGGTGAGGTTGTCGAAGGTACGGCATGAGTTGCCGAATCGGGGAGCATGTCGGCGACGGCTCGGTGGCGGTATGGCACACGATGTGGCTGGTGTTCGTGATCGTTGGGATGGCGGCTGTCGTCGCTGTTCTGGCGGCGTGCTTGTGGCCGGGTATGCCTCGGTGTGCGGGTGGGCCGGTCGAGAGCGGTAGCTCATCGAAATCTGTTGTGTATCAAGCCTCCGGATCAACGCATGGGCCGCGACTTCCGGCGACTCGTGCCCAGGCCCAGCGCGAGATGCAACTGCACCTGGAATGCCATCCCCGCGATTGCCCGCGCAAGGCGGCGGCGATGCGGGTGCTCGATGCGGCCGGCTGTCGCGTGCCTGATCGGTCGTGGCGGTTGTGACAGTCGGTTCCGAAGTCCGAGTCACGGCTCGTCGTCCTCGAAGCAGTCCAAGGTGACTGCGGGGCCTGCAATAACCCTCGACATCTTGCGAAAGCGCTGGAAGGGCTTTGTGATAGCTAGTTCACAGGATGGTTAGCGGTGAAATCACGCCATCCGACCCTGCGAATCGGCCGAGGCTTCCGTGTGACGTGACGGTGTTATACGGAGTAAGGTCCGCCGTGCTCTGCCCGACAGCTCGGGTATCTACGCGAACCGAGGCTGCGGCACCGCGAGGAGGACACCGTGACACGGACGAACGGATGCGCCGGGGATCATGCGGTGGTTCTCGGCGGTGGGATGGCGGGGCTGTTCGCGGCGCGGGTCCTGGCCGACCACTACACGGAAGTGACTGTGGTAGAGCGGGATCGTTTGGCGTCCACGGGTACAGCGCGGCGCGGGGTTCCGCAGGGGAGGCATTCGCACGGCCTGTTGATGCGGGCGGCGGAGATCGCCGAGAAGCGGTTCCCCGGTCTGATCGATGAGCTGATCATGGACGGGGCCAAGGCATTCAGCGCCTTCGACAACTTCCGGGCGGTCTTCTTCGGCAACGTGCTGCATCGGTCGGCGACGGGACGGAGTTCGGTTGCCGCCAGCCGGCCGTTCCTGGAATCACATGTGCGGAAGAGGGTTTCAGCGCTGGCTAACGTGGCCATCTGGGACGATGCCGCCGTCGCCGGGCTCGTTGCCGCTGATAACGGCGTCGGTGGGGTGCGGGTGTTGCGCAGGGAGACCGGTGACGAGGCGCGGACCGTTCACGCTGATCTGGTGGTCGACGCCATGGGGCGTGGAACCAGGACCGGTACGTGGTTGGAGTCGCTCGGGTACCCGCGGCCGCGGGAGGATCAGGTGCCCGTCGATATCGCCTATGCCACTTGCCATTTCCGATTGCCCCTGGATGCCGTCGGTGGTGATCGGGTCGTTCTGGTCGGGCCGATGCCCAGCCGGCCGCGCGGGTTCGGGTTCGCGGCGCAGGAGGGGGACGAGTGGGTATTGTCGGCGTTCGGCGTCGGGAAGGAGCATCACCCGCCCTCGGAACCCGATGCGCTGCGGGAGTTCGCCGCCGCGTTCGCGCCCGCCGATGTCGCCGGCGTGCTGCACGACGCGACACCCGTCGACGACGTGGCGACCTACCGGTACAAGACGGCGGTCTGGCGTCGATACGAACTGCTGGACCGGGTGCCCGCCGGGATCCTGTCGATCGGCGACGCGATGTGCTGTTTCAACCCCATCTACGGCAGCGGGATGACCGTCGCGGCGATCTCCGCCGACGTCCTCGACGCGGTTCTGCGCCAGGGCGCCGAGGATCTGCCGCGCCGCTACTACCGCCGCATGGGTCGCATGCTGCGTACGCCGTGGTGGCTGACGAAGCTCAGCGACGTCACCCTGCCCTCGGTTCCGCTCGGCTCGGGCGGGGTGAAGGCCGTTCTGCACGCGGGGATGAACCAGGTGTTCCGAGCCGCGTCCGGTGATCCGGTGGCCGCGTCGACGTTCCTGGACGTGCTGAACATGAACAAGACGCCCTTCCACATGATGCGGCCGCGGGTGGCTGTGGCGATCGGGCTGGCGCGTGTCCGGGGTCGTCGACCGCCGGATCCTGGGGTGCTGCCGGAGAGGCGCTGTCTGGCGAGGAGACGGTAGGTCACCCGCGTTCCGATCGCCGATATGCTGAGGCGTCGGCGCGTCAGGAGGAGAGGACCATGCCCGATCTGAAGACCTTCGCGGAGCTGGCGGCCCAGGACCACGGACTCTGCGTCGTCGTCACCCTCCGCCCCGACGGGACCCCGCAGGCGACGGTGGTCAACGCCGGTGTCCTGCCGCATCCGCTGACCGGTGCGGACGTCGTCGGATTCGTGGCGCGGGGCGGGACCGCGAAACTTGCCTACCTGCGCGCGAATCCGACCATCGCGATCACCGTCCGCAGCGGATGGCAGTGGGTCACTGTCGAAAGCTCCGCCCAGCTGATCGGCCCCGACGATCCCCACCCCGAGGTCGACGGCGAGCGGCTGCGGGTCATGCTCCGGGACGTCTTCACGGCCGCCGGTGGGACACACGACGATTGGGATACCTACGACCGGGTGATGCACGCCGAGCGCCGGGCGGTCGTGCTGGTCACGCCGACCCGCGTCTACTCGAACCCGTCCTGATCGCGGGCTGGCGAGTCGGCTACGGCGGCTCCGCCCGAATCCCCGCGAGCACGATATCGATTGCGCGGCCGAGGGTTTCGGGGTTCGCAGGCTGGGTTGCGGATACCTGGGACAAGCCCCGGATCAGGAGATAGATCTCGTCGACGGTGACCGAGGGGCGGACCTGTCCAGCCTCCCGGGCGCGGGACAGGACGGTGTCGACGGTGGTGCGCACGTCGTGGGATGCGGAGCGCACGGACTCCGGTACCCGGCCATCCGTGCCCAACAGTGAGATCAGCGTGAGTTTGGTGGCGCCCGATTCGATCATCACGCGGATCAGGGTGCGGAGGGCTTCGAACGGATCCCGTTCCGCGGCAAGGGTTTCGGCGCGGACGTGCAGGGTGGCGAAATGGGACAGAACGGTGGCCTCGAGCAGGTCGGTCTTCGTGGGGAAGTGACGGAACACCGTCGCGACGCCCACTCCGGCCCGGCGGGCCACCTCCTCGGTGGAGCCGGCCGCGCCCTGCTCGCCGAAGACCGCTTCGGCCGCAGCGAGGATCCGCTCGCGGTTCTGCCGCGCGTCCTGTCGCACCCCTGGTCGTCCTTTCGTTGTCGATGACCACTTTAACCGGAGTCGAGACTTCGCTACAGTAAGCGGAGTCTGGACTTCGTTTAGGAGAGCGCCATGAGTACACCCGCCGATGTCGTCGCCGCTGTCACCGCCGGCGTGAGCCGCCTCGTCGCGGGTGGTCTCGACGAGCCGCGGCGGGCCGCGCTGCTGGACGAACTCGCCGGCTACTACGCCGAGAGCACCGATGTGCGCCACCCGTTCGCGCCGCTGGGGGATACGCCTCTGCGCACGCGTGCCGAGCTTCGCGAGCACTTCGCCGGAGGTCCGGGCCGGACGGCGGGCGTCACCGAGTTCGGGCCGCACGGCGTGGTCGTGCACGAGACGGCCGATCCCGAGGTGGTGATCGTCGAATTCGCGTATCGCGGTGCGGCGCACGGCCGATCGTTCGAGGTCCCGTGCATTTTCGTGGTAAAGGTGCGTGATGGGGTGATCGTGGAATCGCGCGATTACGCGGACCATGTGGGGATGGCTCGCGCCTTCGGCAGGCTCGGTGATCTCGCCACCGCTCTCGCGGACGAGGCCCGGCGCGCCTGATTCGCGGCTACTCTCCGAGGGATGGTCCCGCTCTCCCATATCGCGGCCTTCGCCGTCGCCGCGTTGATCATCATCGTCATTCCGGGTCCCAACGTGCTGTTCGCCATCGGCCGAGCCCTGACGCTGGGGCGGCGGTCCGCGGTTCTGTCGGTCGTCGGCGGGGTCGCCGGATCGTTCGTGCCGCTGGTCGCGGTGTCGGTCGGCCTCGGTGCGGTGCTGATGGCCTCGGCGACGCTCTTCCTGATCTTGAAAATCGTCGGGGCCGCGTATCTGATTTATCTGGGCGTCACGGCGATCCGGCAGCGGAAGAAGCTGGCGGAGGCCCTGCGGTCGAAGGTCCCGAGTGCCGGCGGCGGCCTCGTGATCAGGCAGGGATTCATCGTCGGCGCCACCAACCCCAAGACGATCGTGTTCTTCGGCGCGGTCCTTCCGCAGTTCGCGGTGCCGGACCAGGGAGCCCTGCCTGCGCAATTCCTGACCCTGGGCACCGTCTTCCTTGCTATCCAAGCGCTGTCGGACGGCACGTGGGCGCTACTGGCGGCGACGGCCCGGTCCTGGTTCGTCCGTTCGCCCCGCCGCCTCGAAACTGTCGGCGGCACGGGCGGGTTGATGATCATCGGTGTCGGAGCCGGAATGGCTCTGTCCGGCCCCAACTAGGCTCACGGAGTGCATCTGGAGCTGATTACGATCATCGTCGAGGACTACGACTCCGCCCTCGAGTTCTTTGTCGGCACACTCGGTTTCGACCTGATCGAGGACTCGCCGTCGCTCACCAACGACGGCCGCCCCAAACGGTGGGTCGTGGTGCGCCCGCCCGCCGCGGTCACCGGAATCCTGCTCGCCCGAGCGGACGGCGAGGGCCAGCGCGCCGCCATCGGAAATCAGGCCGCCGGGCGAGTGGGCTTCTTCCTCCGCGTCACCGACTTCGAGCGCACGTATCACCGACTGGTCGGCGCGGGCGTCCAATTCGTCACCGAACCGCGCACCGAGCCTTACGGCCGCGTCGCCGTCTTCCTCGACATCTCCGGAAACCGGTGGGACCTGCTCGGGCCATCTCACACAGGTGTGTAGCGGGCTCTGGTTCTGAGGCGTCTGCCCTGGGGGCCGAGGATGCTCAGGAACTCGACCGGGTGTGTGTCGGCGTTGCCGAACCAATGGGGGAGGTGGGTGTCGAATTCGGCGACCTCGCCCGCGGAAAGGATGAGGTCTTGGTCGCCGAGTATCGCGCGGAGGCGGCCGCTGAGGACGTACAGCCAGTGGTATCCGTCGTGGGAGCGGGGTTCGGGGGCGCGATCGTCCGGGTCGGCGGGGAGGACCTGTTTGAACACCTGTAGCCCGCCGGGGTTGCGGGCCAGCGGAATGACGGTCATGCCGTTGCGGCTGAACGGCTGGGGATATATCCGAGGATCGCCGCTCGCGGGGGCTCCGACGAGTTCGTCGAGCGGTATCCGGTAGACCTTCGCCAGTCGTAACAGCAGGCCCAGGCTGGGGTTGCGCTGCCCGGACTCGAGTCGTGACAGGGTGCTGATCGGGATGCCCGTGTTCTCCGACAGGGCGGTCAGCGTCGTGCCGGTACGGCGTCGTAAAGCGCGCAGTCGTGGCCCGACCTCGGCCAGCACGGCGTCGAACTCGTCATCCATACGGTTACTGTGCCCACGATTCGCAGGTTCGACAAAGCAACTTTGCCGGATTGTCAAAAGGTAGGCGCGCTCTCGTCCTGACGGCAGCAGCAGGTTTTCGGAAGCGAGGGCGCGTCGACCGCGCGAGTATCGCCTGGTGACTATGAGAAGGGCCGTGGGGATTCGGCGGGGCGGGCAGGTGTTGCTCGCTGTTGCGGGGTTGATCAATGCCGTGCCGGTGGGTGGTGCGGTGGCGATCGAGAAAGCGTATGCGGCGTATGGCATTTCGCCCGGTGGGGCGGATGTCGAGGTGTTGTTGCGGCATCGTGGGGTGCTGTTCGGCATTCTCGGGGCCGGGCTGCTCGTTGCTGCCTTCCGGCCCGGGATTCGGTCCGCGATGGTGGTGGCCAATGCGGTCAGCTTCGGTGGGTTTCTGGTGGTGATGGCCGCCGAGCGGCCGGTGAATCCGGCGTTGTGGCGGGTGGCTTGGTTCGATGTCGCCGGGTTGGTGGCGTTGGCCGGTGGCGCCCTGTTGCTCGAGTGGGACGGGCGATCTTCCGGCCGTGAGCAGGGCAAGCGATGAAAAGCGCGCGTCCCTGTGCGCGGTGTCCGGAAGCGGTGGCGTCGGCCCGGTATCGGCGGACCGAGCACGATAACGGAGGTGCGTGATGAGAGTCGTTGTGCTGGTCGCGGCGGGAATCTTCTTCGCCGGCATGGGGATCTATGCCCTGGCCGCGCCCGCGGCGTTGGTGCGGCCGTTTCGCTTGACGCCCGATGCTGCCGAGAGCCGGTCCGAGGTGCGGGCGGTGTACGGCGGGTTCGGGCTGGCGGTGGCGGGGGTGCTGTGGTGGGCTGCGTCCGGGACCGATGATCTGCGCAGCGGGGCCGCGCTGACCGTGGGGGTGGCGCTGGCGGGGATGGCGGCCGGGCGGGTGATCTCGCGGGTGCTGGATGCCGGGACGGCGTTCTATCCGATCTGGTTCTACTGCCTGGTCGAGGTCGTCGGCGCGGCGCTGGTGCTGGCCGTGGCGTGATGTGATCATGCTTGTCATGGCATCGGTGCCCGCCGCGCGGACGGTCTGGTTGTGGGCGGGGCACGCGGCGTATCTGGGGCCGTCGTTCCAGCTGGACGCGCACTCGACGCCGGTGCAGTGCTTCGCGCTCGGCGTGGACGCGCCGTTCACCGTCACGGTCGGCGAGCGGACGTGGTCCCGGCGCAGCGCGCTGATCCCCGCACGCACCGTCCATCGGCTCGACGCGGGGGCGGGACGAATGCTGTTCTGCTACACCGATCCTCGCTCGGTGCACGCGGACCTGCTGCGTTCCGCCATGCGCGACACCGCCCCGATCGCGGGCGACCACCGGAACGAACAGGCGCTGATCGATAGGTTGCGCGATGGGGAGATCGGCCCCGATGAACTCGACCGGCTGCTGTTGGCCGGGGGAGCACCTCGCGATATCGACCCGCGCATCCGGCAGGCCATGGACGCGATCATCGGCGATCCGGCCGAGTTCGGGGCCGAGCGGCTGGCGGCCGACGCGGGCCTGTCCACCTCTCGGTTCCTGCATCTGTTCTCGGCCGGCGCCGGGACCAGCTTCCGTCGCTATCGGCTGTGGGCGCGGATGCTGTCGGTGGCGGCCGCGGTCTCCGAAAGCCGCGACCTCACCGACGCCGCCGTCGACGCCGGATTCGCCTCACCCAGCCACTTCAGCGATGCCTTCCGCACCATGTTCGGGCTCACCGCGACCACCCTGCTGGCGCAGGGCACCACCGTCATCGTCGGAGGGTCGCAGTCCTAGTCCTCGTCGGGATACCGCCACGAGAACTCTGTGCGGGCGGCCGGTTCGACGTGCTCGGCCGCCGCGGCGACCTTTCCCTCGAAATACGGTCGCCAGAAACGGCTTCGCGAGATACCCAGCGGCCACCTGGTCTCGCCGGAAATGAAGATCTCGCCATCGAGCACGGCGTGTCCGACCCCCACCCCCTGGTCGTAGATGTTTTCTTCCTCCATGATCGCGGCGACGGCGGCGACGACCTGCTCCGCTCGCTCGGTCGTCGTGAAACCGGTGATGGTGAAGTCGAACTCGACATTGGTTGACACGGTCACACCCTAGCGACACCCGGCGCGGGCGGAGAGTGATCGGCCGGAGTCCCATCCGCCCCTCGTGCTGCCACGAATACTGTTCGACCGCAGATGGTTTCGGTACCGCGTGGTCGCTGTTGTCCGGTTTGTCGGAGGGCGGAGGCATGGTTCCGGAAGTACTCGTAGCGGTAGCGGCCGCCCTGGTGGCGGTGGCGGTCTTCGTGGTCGGTACGCGGTTGCGACCGAAGTCGTGGCAGCAGACCGAGGAGCACGCGGCGGGCGAGCTGGTGCTCGACCTGGTGAAGAACTTCTTCGTCGCGGTGGTCGCGTTCGTCGTGGTGCTGTGCTGGCAGCAGTACGACAATGCGCAGACCCATACAATCGCCGAGGCCAAGGGGCTGGTCGACACGTATTGGGCGGCGCACGGGATGCCCGCGCCCGACCATCAGCGGATTCAGGGCCTGGTGCGGGAATACACCGAGGAGGTCACCGGTCCCGAGTGGGCGGCGATGCATCACGACGGGCGTCTCAGCGAGGCGGCGCAGGAGAAACTCGATGCGCTCCGCGACGCGGTGCAGGGGATGCAGCCTGTCGACCCCGACGTCGCCGATCTACGCACCAAGGCGCTCGACAGTCTCGACGACGTCGCCGCCGCCCGGTCCGATCGCGAGGTGGACGTCCGGCGCAGCGTGCCCGGATTCCTCGGTATCGCACTGCTTTTCGGCACCGTCCTGCTGTTGCTGAGCCCCGTGTACTCGGGTGTCAGGGTGACGGTGAGCAGTGTGCTGATGGTCGCCCTGCTCGGGCTGGTGGTCGGTTCGATCCTGCTCCAGATCCGCAACCTCGACCGCCCGTTCTCCGGTGCGACCGTCGTCCCGAGGGACGCCTACGACCTGGCCGTGTCCCGTTACGGGCATATCGATTAGCGGCGGGGATCGAGGTTCACCGATGAGCGTCGAAATATTCAGGTGCACAGGGAATGTGATGGTGTCGACAGTGCTGCTGTCCGCGCTGTTCGGTGGCGTCGCGGTCGCCGATCCGATCGAATTACCGCCGCCCGCAGGCGAAGTGGCGAGCGGCAGCGCCGTACCCGGTAGCGCGGGCCTCGAGCCGAGCGGTGGAGGTGATGCCGAAATCCCGTTGGCGCTGGGCCCGCCGAGCCCGTGGGCAGGCCCGTCCCTATTACCTGAGTCCGGCCTGGCGGGACAGCTCGATTCGGGTTCGTCGAGCGAGCCGCCGCCAGGCCTGCCAGGTTTACCCGAAGTGGGTCTGCTGAGTCCGCCCGTTTCGGAGACAACGACCCCCGCGCAGATGCTCGGCCTGGCACCGGGCAGTGTCGAGACGGCGTGTGCCGGTAGTGCCGTGGCCGCCGGGGCGACTCTGCTGCTCGGGTCGGCGACGGGAGCCGTGGGGTCGGCGGCGGGAAGTAGCCTCGTGCCCGGGCTGATCGGCACCGGCTCGGGTGGTTCGGGGCTGGGGAGCGCGGCGTTGGGGAGTGTGGCGGTAGGCAGTGCTGCCACGGGAAGTGCCCTGTTGACGTGCCTGCTCCTCATCCCCGCGAATGTGCCGCCCGCGGGGGAACTCCCGCTCGGGCTGGCACCTCCCGCGGCCGTACCCGCGAGTCCGCCCGCCATGCCGCCCGTCGCGCCCGTCGCGGCTGCGGAGTCCCCCGCGATGCCCGGGACCGAACCTGTATCGGCTCGGCCGGTGCCGCCGGGAGCGTCGACCGCGGAGCCGTCCGAGGAGCACGATGCCTGGACCACAGCGATGTTCGCGACACTCCTGGTGATCGCCGCGCTGGCGGGATCGCGGGGACGGTGGACCGGCCGCCGCTCGTTCCGCCTGTAAGCCGAGCGGTTCGCCTCGACCACGCTAGGGTTCCTGGGGTGCGCGAGCGGGAGTTGCTGGAGGCCTATGTCGCCGAGGCGAAGTTGATGCAGTTGTCGACGGTGTGTGGTGATGGCACGCCGGCGGTGTGTTCGGTCTGGTATGTGCCGACCTTCCGGCCGGATCGACTGCGCTTCGTCTCGCGGACGGATCGGGAGCATTCGCGGAATATTCGACGCACTCCGGCGGTCGCTGGGGGCATACTCGATAAGCCGCCCGTCGAACTCGGTCTGACGGGGCGCGGGGTCTCGTTCGCCGGGCGGGCGGTGGAACTTCCCGGTACCGGGATCGAGGCGGAGAAAGAAGCGTTCGCGGCACGGTGGCCGCGAGCGGCCGGACTGCTCGCCGCCATGCCCGATGCCGCCTCGCGCCTGTACGAGGTCGCCGTCGAGCGGTGGGTGCTGTTCGACGAGGAGAACTTTCCCGGCAGTCCGCGCCGGGAGATCGCGGGAGAGTAGCGAGGAGGTCGCGTGGAGCGCACGCCCGACTGGTCGCCCGACGATATCGATCCGTCCGTACCCAGTTCCGCCCGGATGTACGACTACGTCCTCGGCGGATTCAACAATTTCGCGGTCGACCGCACACTCGCGGACTGGGTCGCCGAGACGATGCCGGAGGTCGCGCAGGGCGCCCGGGACAATCGCGCGTTCCTGCGCCGGCTGGTCACCTACCTCGTGCGGGAGGCGGGGATCCGGCAGTTCCTCGATCTGGGCTCCGGCATTCCGACCGCCGGGAATGTGCACGAGATCGCGCAGCGGCTCGAGCCCGGGACGCGGGTCGCGTACGTCGATATCGATCCGGTCGCCGTGACCGTGAGCCGGAGGCTGCTCGCCGGCAACCCCGACGCTACCGCCGTCCGGGGTGATCTCACCGACGTGGAGTCGATTCTCGGCGATCCGGAGATCCGCGCGCTGCTCGACTTCACCCGCCCGATAGCGGTGCTGCTGGTGTCGGTGTTGCATTTCGTTCCCGAGAGTGCCGAGCCGCGCGCCATCATCGCCCGGCTGCGAAAAGCCTTGGCGCCGGGCAGCTTTCTGGCGATCTCGCACTTCACTCAGGACGGCAGGGAGGCCGAGGCCCAGCGGATCGTCGCTATGTCGCGGCAGACGCCGACCGTGACCACACCCCGCACGTACGCGCAGGTCGAGCGACTGTTCGAGGGATTGACCCTGGTCGAGCCTGGTTTGGTGGACGTTTCCGAATGGCGGCCGGAAGAGCCCGGGGAACAGGTCACCGGATCCGGGTGGTACGGCGGCGCAGGAAAGGTGTGCTGACCAGGTCAGCGGCCTCCGACGGCGGCGCGCAGGGCGCGTACCAGGGGGCTCCACCGCGCGGGGTTCCGTACCGATCCGGTCACCGCCTCCTCCGCGCGGTCGAGGCAGTCCTCCAGCAAAGCGTCATGTAGCCAGCGGAAAGCCAGGGGCCAGGTCAGTCGGGCCGGGCCGTGTGGGCGCAGGGTGAGTAGGTGCCGTAGTTCGACGGTTCCGTCCGGGGCCGGATGCACGGTGAACTCGTGGAAGCCGTCGAAGCCGCGAGGGCCGGTGAACCGGAGCCGGATCCAGTGCCCTGGCAGGTACTCCTCGACGGTGTAGCGGACCGGGCCGTGACCGCCGACCGCGCCGACGCCGAGCGGGCGATCGAAGCGCATCGGCGGCCAGTGATGCTCGGGCCAGAGCCGATCCTGTTCTCCCGCAAGGCCATCGATGAGCGCGCCGACCTCGGTTTCGGTCCCGGGAAAGCGCCGGGAATGAATGTTGGTGACTGGTCGCCGGGAATGAATGTTGGTGACTGGTCGGCGGGAAAGAATGTTGATTACGGCCATCGTCGGTCTCCTCGTCGGTCGCGCTCCCTTATAGAAGGATCGCTCTAAAACGAATTAGAACATACCCTCTACAACGAGGGAAGGGGTGCGCGCGGCGGGTCCGATCCGCTGACAAGTGGGCTACACGGGGCTAATGTCCGAAAGATTCCGAGGTGATCGGGCTGCCGGGCCGGATCTCTCGGGTTGTCTTGGGAAGAACGGAGAGGGCGTTGAGATTCCTACGATTCGGTGCCGTGGCCGCCGCCGCGGTACTCGCCACCAGCCTGGCGCTGACGGCGTGTTCGTCGAGTGACAGCAGTACGGACCTGGTGACCGTGAACGGTGCGGAGCCGCAGAACCCGTTGGTGCCCACCAACACCAACGAGAACATGGGCGGCCGCGTGGTCGACCGGCTGTTCGCCGGGCTGAAGTACTACGACGCGGACGGCAAGGCGTACAACGAGGTCGCGCAGTCGATCGATACGCCGGACCGCCAGCACTACAAGATCACGATCAAGCCGGACTGGAAGTTCGTCGACGGCACTCCCGTCACCGCGAAATCCTTTGTGGACGCGTGGAACTACGGCGCGCTCGCCACCAACGGCCAGAACCAGAACTGGGTCTTCGCCACGATCGCCGGCTACGACGACGTCTCGGCGGAACCCGCCAAGGCACAGACGATGTCGGGCCTGAAGGTCGTCGACGACCACACCTTCACCGTCGACCTGACGCATCCGTCGATCGACTTCGAACTCTCTCTCGGCTTCGCGCCGTTCTATCCGCTGCCCGATGTGGCGTTCAAGGATATGAAGGCGTTCGGCGAGAATCCGATCGGCAACGGGCCCTACAAGCTCACGACCTGGGACCACAACGTCAAGATCGACCTGGCGCCGAATCCGGACTATCACGGTGGCCGCACGCCGAAGAACAAGGGCCTGCGGTTCGCGATGTATCAGTCCTACGACACCGCCTACGCCGATCTGCTCGCCGGCAACCTGGACGCGCTGGACACCATGCCGTCGAGCGCGCTGTCGACCTACAAGAAGGACCTCGGCGACCGCGCCATCAGCAAGCCGACCGCGCAGAACGAGCACCTCGGCATCCAGCCGAACCTGCCGCACTTCGGCGGTCAGGAGGGACTGCTGCGGCGCAAGGCGATCTCCATGTCGATCAACCGCCAGCAGATCTGCGACACCATCTGGAACGGCACCAAGATCCCGGCGACCGACTACACCGCCTCCACGCTGCCCGGATTCCGCGAGAACCTGCCCGGTGCGGACGGTTTGAAGTACAACCCCGACGAGGCGAAGAAGGTGTGGGCGCAGGCCGACGCGATCTCGCCGTGGTCGGGCAAGTTCGAGATCGCCTACAACTCCGACGGCGGGCATCAGGCCTGGCTGGAGGCGGTCGCGAACAATATCAAGAACACGCTCGGGATCGAGGCGGTCGCGACGCCGTATCCGACCTTCAAGCAGATCCGTGACCTGGTGCATTCGCACACCATCGGCAAGGCGTTCCGGTACGGGTGGCAGGGCGACTATCCGTCGATGCTCGAGTTCCTGACCTCGCAGTATCTGACCGGTTCGGAGACCAACGACGTCGACTACGCCAACCCGGAGTTCGACAAGCTGATCGGCGCTGCCCAGGCCGCGGCGACTCCGGAGGCGTCGTACGAGCAGATCGCGCAGGCGCAGACCGTGCTCATCCGCGATGTGGCCGACGTGCCGATTCTCAACTACATCTCCAATGCGGGGCGGTCGGAGAATGTGAAGCAGGCTCCGCTCACCTGGAGCGGGCTGTTCGATTTCGAGAACATCGAGAAGTAGTTCGGCACCCCCTGCTCCGGTGAGCCTGTTCACAGGGCAGCGCTCCGGAGTAGGGGGTTTCGGCGGCGGGGTGCGAATTCGCTGTACCGTCGTGCATGACCTCCGAAGTGATCGCTGAAGCGAACCACCCCGGCGGGACAGCAGTCACCCGGTGCACGCCCGTGTATCGGGCGCGGGCGTGGGCTGTGTTGCTGTTGGCCGCGTTGCCGTCGGCGGCGTTGATGACGGTGCTGCTCTACGGGCTGGGGATGGCGATGGGATTCACCGTCCCCGCAGCCTTGCCGGTCGCATGGTTCCTGGTGTGCGCGGCCTGGGGCGCGCTGAGTTTTCTGAGTGCGGAGCGCCGGTGGGTGCTCTGGCTGTCGGGCCTGCGGGCTCCCGACGGCGACGAATTCCCTCGGCTGTCCGCGGCGTGGGGGAACGTCGCGCGACAGGCCGGTGTCCCCGTGACGGCGTATTCGCTGTGGGTGCGGAAGGCCGACCGCGGCGGCGCGCTGCCGGACCGGATGATCGCGGTGACGCCTGAGGCCGTGCGGTGGCTCGGGCCACGGGAGCTGGAAGCGGTGCTGGGCCACGAGCTGGGGTGCCGGCTGCGGGGGCGAGCGGCGTTCGGGCAGTTCGTCTTTCGCCACTTCAACGCGCCTGTGGTGTGGGTGGAGCGGACGCTGATGTCGGGGCTGCTCGTCGTCGGTGATTTCTTCGCGCAGCGGATGCCCGTCCGGGCATCGCGAGGATTCCTCCTCGGCTGGACCACGATCAGCAGGCTGCTGGCGGCGTGCCCGATCATCGCGATGCTCACGGTGATCATCGGCCTCCCCGCCGCCGTCCTGCTACGCCTCGTACCGGAGCTGGCGGCCCTCATCCTGGTATCCCTCGCCCGCCGCACGGAATACCGCGCCGACCGCCGGGTGGTCGACTGGGGATACGGCCCCGACCTCTGCGTCGTCCTGCGCTACCGCCACGTCCCCGAGTCCTGGACCCCGGCCCCCGACCCGATGTCGGTCTCCGCCGTCGTGCCGGAGATTTCTCCCGACGACCGCATCGGGCGGATGCGGGACCGCCTGGACGAGCTGGCGAGGTCGGCGTATCGGTGATCGTCGTTGTTTCCGGCCAAAAGCGTGCCGGAAACAAGCAAGGAATTGGCGCTCGCGAAAAGGAGGAGGTTGGCGCTCGCCTTCTTCGTTCCCCGGCACGCTCTTTCTCTGTTTCCCCGGCACGCTTTTGGCCGGGGTCCGTCGGAACGTGCGCTTCTTTCACGGGCTGGCCGGACAGGAGAGGGTGGGGTGGGCGGTCGGGTCGAGAAGGTAGTTGTCGGTGGCGTGGGTGGTGCAGGGGGTTCGGGAGTAGACGCCGTGGCCCCAGCCTTCGTAGGTGAGGAGGGTGGCGTTCGGGGTGTTGGCGGTGACGTGGGTGGCCCATTCGTGCGGGGTGGCGGGGTCGTGTTTCGAGGTGGTGATGAGAATCGGTGGGGCGCTGGTGATTCGGGGGCGGTGGGGCGGGTTCGGGGCAGGTGGCCAGAAGGAGCAGATGCTTCCGGCGACCCAGGCGAAGTGGGCGCGGAGGGTGCCCGCGTTCCGGTTCTGCTCCCGCCAGAGCGATTCCCAGCGGGACTGGTCGGGGATGTCGAAGGACCAGTCGGAGCAGGCGATCAGCTCCGGTGCGGCGACGGGCTCCCCGCGGCGCCGCGGAACGGGTGCGGGAGCGGGGCCCGGCGGCTGGTCGTCCATGGACCGCAGGAGTTCGGCCTCCTTCGGCCAATCGGGTTCGTACAGCGGTTGCAGAGCGGTCCGGCCCAGGTCCAGCGGGCTCAGCGGAGTTCCGGCCGGGCTCGACAGCTCGCCGCGCACCGCGCGCTCGTAGAGGCGATCGAACAGGGCGGGAACGTTCCGGCCGTGCAGGACGCAGGCGGTTTCCCGATCGCACCAGGAGACGAACTCGGCGAATGTGTCCTGGGCGGCGCGGGCCTCCGTGGCGAGGAATTCTGGGCCGTCGAGACTGTGGTCGTCGACGCCGTCGAGCACCATCGCCCGGACGCGCCGCGGGAACTGTTCCAGGTACGACTGGCCCGGCATGGTCCCGTACGAGGGGCCGTAGAAGCTGAGAGTGTTCTCGCCCAGCATCTTTCGCAGTTCCTCGACATCCCGCGCGACGCTGGCGCTGTCGAGGTGGTCGGCCAGCGGCCCCGTGTACTCCCGGCAGCTCGCCGCGAGATCCGTTGCGTACGAGGCGACCTCGCTGAACTGTGCACCTGTGTCCGGAACGAGGTTCGGGCGCGCCGCCGCGAGACCGGAGTCGCACCGCAACGGGTGACTACGTTTCACGCCTCGTGGATCCACACTGACGATGTCGAACTTTTCGTGCAGTGCGGGCGAGAACCGATCATGCCGCAGCAGTTCGTCCACACCAGAGGTGCCGGGGCCACCGGGCAGAAAGACCAGCGTGCCGATCCGCCCGGGACCGGAGGCTCGCTTGCGCGCCACCGCCATGTCGATGGACGCCCCAGCAGGATCCGCCCAGTCCACCGGCACGGCCACCGTCGCACACTCGACCGCCGCGTTTTCGGCGCACGGCCGCCAATTCGGACTCGGCGCACGACTTTCCGCCGTCGAACAGGCCACCACCCCGGCACCCGCACTCACCAGAACCAGAACAACGGACAGCAATCTGCGGCGCAAAAGCATGCCCGAACCCTCTCCCGCCCAGGTCCCGGACCACATCACCACTCAGAGCTATCCCACCCTCACCCTCCGGTACGGGGTCCCCGGCCAAAAGCATGCCGGGGACATGAGCGGGAGGGGCGGCGGTATCGGTCAGCGGCGGACCTCGGTGAGGGCGACGGGGCGGTGTTGGCGGCGGGAGAGTTCGCAGGCCTCGGCGATGTAGAAGGCTTCGAGGGCTTCTCTTGGGCCGCAGGGGTTTTGGGCCTCGCCCGCGACTACTTTCGTGAAGGCGGATAGTTCTTCGGTGTAGGCGCGGCGGAAGCGGTCCATGAAGCCGGGGTAGGCGGGGTAGGGGGAGGCGGGGTAGTCGGGTTCGACCGAGCGGAGGGGGACGCGGTCGTCCAGGCCGACTATGGCGTTGCCCTTGGAGCCCAGGGCCTCGAGGCGGACGTCGTAGCCGGCGCCGTTGTAGCGGCCCAGCGAGACCGTGGCCAGGGCGCCGTCGTCCAGGCGCATCAGGACCGCGGCGGTGTCCACGTCGTCGGCATCGGCGAAGAATCGCTCGCCCCGGTTGGCGCCCTGGACGAAGACCTCGGTGACCTCGCGGCCGGTGACCCAGCGGATGATGTCGAAATCGTGGACGCCGCAGTCCCGGAACAGGCCGCCGGAGCGCGGAATGTATTCGGCCGGAGGCGGTGTCGGGTCGAGGGTGGTGGCGCGCAGCGTGTGCAGCCAGCCGAGTTCGCCGGAGGCGACGGCGGCGCGGGCGGCGGTGTACCCGGCGTCGAAGCGCCGCTGGAACCCGATCTGCACAGGGACGGAGGAACTTTCGACGTGGTCGATGACCGCGAGGGTGCCGGCGATATCGGCGGCGACCGGCTTCTCGCAGAATACGGGGATGCCGCGGTCCACGGCGCGGGCGATGAGTTCCGGATGGGAATCGGTCGCGGTGGCGATCACGAGCCCGGAAATGCCGGAGCCGAGCAGGGTTTCGATATCGGGGGCGAAATCGACGCCCAGCTTGGTGGCGGTCGCGCGGGCGCGTTCGGTATCGGCGTCCGCGACGACGACTCCGCCGACGCGCGGGAGGGTCTTGAGGGTTTCGGCGTGCGAGGTGCCGATGCGGCCCGTGCCCGCGAGGCCCAGCCTGAGGGTCATGTTCGCGCTCCTGTCGGTGAGGGTCGTTGGGGCATAGGCGATGTCAGGTGCGGGGTGCGGCGGTGGTCGCCCGCACCACCAGCGCGGGCGGCACCCGCCGGCGCACCGGCGTGGTCCGCCCCTCGCGCAGGCGTTCTGCCAGCGCCGCCACCGCCAGGCGGCCGATCTCGACGCGCGGCTGGTCGATGGTCGTCAGGGAGACGTGCCGCAGCGCCGCCAGCGAGGAGTTGTCGTAGCCGACGAGGGACACGTCCTGCGGGACGCGCAGGCCCGCCTCCGCCAGCGCCGACATCGCGCCGACCGCGTTGAAATCGTTCCCGCAGACCAGCGCGGTGGGAAAGGTGCTGGGGGAGAACACCTTCAACAGCTTCTGCACCGCCGCGATACCGGCCGCGTCGGTGTGCTCGCTCGGGATGACCATGGGCTCGAGCCCGTGGCGGTCCATCGCCGTCAGATATCCCCGCCGCCGGGGCGCCGCCGTGAACGCCGCACCGCCGTCGAAATGCACGATGCGCCTGTGCCCGAGCGACACCAGGTGGTCGACGGCCAGCGCGACGCCGGTCTCGCCGTCGTCGTTGACCGTATCGATCGTGGACACCGACGAACTCCGCGACACCAGCACCACCGGGCACTGATATGCCGCCTCCCGGATCGCCGCCGCGGGCAGCACCGGCGAGAGCAGGATGATCCCGCCGGGCCGGAATGCCTCGAGACTCTCCAACGCCGTTCGTTCGCGAGCGGCGCTGCGGCGGCCGGTGTTCAGGATGAGTTCCAGCCCCGCCTGCCGTGCCGCGGTGTCCATCCCCTCCACCACATCGGCGAAGAACGGGTTCCGCAGATCCGACACCATGACGCCGACGATGTCGGACGTGCGGCTGGCCAATGAGCGGGCCATCGCGTGCGGCTGGTAGCCGAGGTCCTTCGCCGCGGCCAGCACCGCGCGGCGGCGGTGCTCGCTGACCTTCGGCGATCCGCGCATGACCAGCGAGACCAGCGCGCGGGAGACACCGGCCTTGGCGGCGACGTCCTCCATCGTGGGCCGCGTCATCACGGATGACCTCCTGGGGTGGATCGAACGCGCGAACCCGGGCGCGTGCGCTGAAGATTACAGGCTCCCCGGTAGGCGATCAATAGAGCGCTCCAACGGACAGCGCAACCGATCCGGGTAATGCCCGAGCCAGCCATTTCGCACTGTATTGCCAGGTAGAAGCGCCATTGCCCGCCGGTGCGGCCCCTTGACACAACAGTGATCCAGGTTACATAGTTGGAGCGCTCCAATGTCCGGAGCGCTCCTACTCGTCCGTCGAGGAGAAGCCCCGATGACCGAACCGACGCACCCGCTGCGCATCGCCGCCGCACCGATCTCCTGGGGAGTCTGCGAGGTACCCGGCTGGGGCCACGTGCTCGACGCGGGCACCGTGCTGTCCGAGATGGCCGCCTTGGGCCTCACCGCCACCGAAATCGGCCCGCCCGGATACCTGCCGGGCGAGCCCGCCGCGGCGCGTGATCTGCTCGCCCCGTGGGGAATCGGCGTCATCGGCGGATTCCTGGCCCTGCCCCTGCACCGCGAATCGGGTCGCGCGATGGCCGCCGCCCGGCGCAGCGCCGCCCTGTTCGCGGGCCTCGGCGCGGAGGTGCTGGTCCTCGCGGCCGCCACCGGAACCGAGGGGTACGACACCCGCGCGCCGCTGAGCGACCACGAGTGGCGCACGCTGATCGACACCGCCGCCACCCTCCGCGATATCGCCGCCGAATACGGCCTGCGCGCGGTGCTGCACCCGCATGTCGGCACTCACGTCGAGACCGAGGCCGAGGTGGAACGCTTCCTCGCCGACTCCGACCTCGACATCTGCCTCGACACCGGCCACCTGCTGGTCGGCGGCGCCGACCCGGTGCGCCTGGCCCGCCGGTACGCCGATCGCATCGGCCACATCCACCTCAAAGATGTGCGAAACGCCCTCGCCGACGAGATCCGCAGCGGAACAATGGAATACAGCCAGGCCGTGCGGCGGGGGCTGTACGCCCCGCTGGGGGAGGGGGATGTCGATATCGAGGCCCTCGTGCGCTGCGCCCGGGACGCGGGCTATCGGGGCTGGTATGTGATCGAGCAGGATACGGCCTTGGCGCCGGGCGACACCGCGGCCGTCCCGACCCGCGACACCGCCCGCAGCCTCCGCTATCTGGCGGACATAGGCTGTCCCGGCGTGCCGCTGGCCACCCCGGTGCCCCGTTGATCGTTCGGTATGCGCATCCCGTTGATAGTAGGAGCCCATGACAACGAAGTCTCGATTCGGCGCGAGGGGCCGCCGCCTCCTGCCGTGGCTGGCCGCCGGGCTGCTGCTGGCCGCGTGCAGCGGACCGGGCGCCGATGTTCCGGCCTCGTCGCAGACCAAGGCGCCGGTCGCCGCGGGCAGACTCGAATCGGTCGCGGTGGTCTCGCACGGCACCCCCGGCGACGCTTTCTGGAACGTGGTGAAGAACGGCGCCGAGGCGGCCGGTCGGGATCTCGGTGTCCGCGTCGAATACAACTCCGCCGGCGATCCCGGCGAGCAGGCCAAGCTGATCGACAACGCGGTGGCGCAGGGCGTCGGCGGGCTGGTCGTGTCGATGGCGAATCCGGAGGCGCTGCGTCCGTCCGTCGAACGGGCCGTGGCGGCGGGCATTCCGGTGGTGACCATCAACTCCGGCGAGGCCGAGAGCGCGAAGGTGGGGGCGATCGGGCACGTGGGCCAGAGCGAGCGGTCGGCGGGGGAGGCCGCGGGCCGAAGGCTGAAGGATGCCGGGAAGTCCAAGATGCTCTGCGTGATTCACGAGGCCGGCAATGTCAGCGCGGCCGAGCGGTGCGGTGGTGCGATCCAGGGCTTCGGCAATGCCACCACCCTGCAGGTCGACATCAACAATCCGACCGACGCCCAGGCCCGTATCAAGGGGGCGCTGGAGGCCGACCGGTCGATCGACGCGGTACTGACGCTGAATTCGCAGATCGCGGCGCGCGCGGTGTCGGCGGCGGGGGAGTCGAGGTCGGCCGCGACGGTGGCCACCTTCGACCTGAACTCCGATGTGGTGGACGCGATCCGGGCCGGCACGCTGCTGTTCGCCGTCGACCAGCAGCAGTACGAGCAGGGTTATCTGCCGGTGGTGATGCTGCAGCTGTACCGGACCAATCTGAACACCGTCGGCGGCGGCCGTCCGGTGCAGACCGGACCGGCTTTCGTCGACTCCGGAAACGTCGACGCCGTCGCGGAACTCGTGGCACAGGGCACCCGCTGAGAACAGGAGTGGACGAGATGAGTGTTGCCACAGATGTTTCCGCGGTGGACCCGGACCAGCGCGCCTCGCTACTGAACCGGATGATCGTGCGGCCCGAGATCGGCGCCGCGCTCGGCGCCGTGCTGGTGTTCGTGTTCTTCTCGGTGATCACCGACAAATTCCTCAGCCCGCTCGGGGTCGCCACCTGGCTCGACGACGCCTCGACCCTCGGCATCATGGCGGTGGCGGTGTCACTGCTGATGATCGGCGGTGAGTTCGACCTGTCGGCGGGCGTGATGACGGCGTCCACCGCGCTGGTCACGGCGTTGCTCTCGGTGGAGGCCGGCTGGAACGTGTGGCCGGCGCTGCTGGTGTCGCTGCTGTTCGCGCTGGCCGTCGGCGCGCTGAACGGCTGGCTGGTGATGCGGACCGAGCTGCCCAGTTTCATCGTCACCCTCGGCACGTTCCTCGCCCTGCAAGGCGTCAATCTCGGTGTCACGCGGCTGATCACGGGAACCGTGCAGGTGTCGGGGATGCGGTCGGCGTCCGGATACACCTCGGCCGGTTGGGTTTTCGCCTCCACCACCGATATCGGCGACGCCCGTATCCAGGCGTCGGTGGTGTGGTGGATCGTGCTCACGGCCGTCGCGACGCTGGTGCTGATGCGAACCCGGTTCGGCAACTGGGTCTTCGCTGTCGGCGGCGCGCTGCCCAGCGCCCGCGCGGTCGGCGTGCCCGCGATGCGGACGAAGATCGTCCTGTTCATGACGACCGCGTTCGCGGGCTGGGTGGTCGGGTCCTGCAACATCCTGCGGTTCGCCAGCGTGCAGGCCAATCAGGGTGTGGGACTGGAATTCCAGTACATCATCGCCGCGGTGGTCGGGGGCTGCCTGCTCACCGGCGGATTCGGGTCGGTGGTCGGCGCGGCGATCGGCGCGCTGATCTTCGGCATGGCGCGGCAGGGCATCGTCTTCGCGCGCTGGGACAGCGACTGGTTCATGTTGTTCCTCGGCGTCCTGCTGCTGGCGGCGGTCCTGGTCAACAACGCGTTCAAGAAGCGGGCGGAGAGGGTACGACGATGACGGTGCCGCTGATCGAAACCATCGATATCGGAAAGAGTTACGGCGGTGTGGTCGCGTTGCGGGACGTGTCCACGGTGGTCAACGCGGGCGAGGTCACCTGCGTGCTGGGCGACAACGGCGCGGGGAAGTCCACGCTCATCAAGATCCTGGCCGGGGTGCATCGGCACGACACCGGCGAACTGCGGGTGAACGGCGAGACGACCCGATTCGACTCGCCCCGCGCGGCGCTCGATCGCGGCATCGCGACCGTGTACCAGGACCTGGCGGTGGTGCCGCTGATGAGCGTGTGGCGCAACTTCGTGCTCGGCTCCGAACCCACCATCGGCGTCGGCCCCCTGCGACTGCTCGACCGGGGCAAGGCGCGCGATATCGCACGGAAGGCGCTGTCGGACATGGGTATCGACCTGCGCGACATGGAACAGCCGGTCGGGACGCTGTCGGGTGGTCAGCGCCAGTGCATCGCCATCGCGCGCGCGGTGCACTACGGCGCGAAGGTGCTGATCCTCGACGAACCGACCGCGGCGCTGGGCGTCAAGCAGTCCGGCGTGGTGCTGCGCTACGTCGTGCAGGCCCGCGACCGGGGGCTGGGGGTCATCCTGATCACCCACAATCCGCATCACGCCTACCCGGTCGGCGACCGGTTCCTGCTCCTCAAGCGCGGCGCCGTCCTCGGCTCCTACGAGAAGTCCGAGATCGACCTGCCCGAGCTGACCCGGCAGATGGCCGGCGGCGCGGAACTCGATGCGTTGCAGCACGAATTGGAGCGGGTGGTGCCGTGACGGACCTCGAGGCGCTGACCGTCGGTCGGGTGGGTGTCGACCTGTACCCGCAGCAGAGCGGCGTGCCGCTGGCCGAGGTGCGGACGTTCGCGAAGTTCCTGGGCGGCACCGCGACCAACGTGGCCGTGGCCGCCGCCCGGCTCGGCCGCCGCAGCGCGGTACTCACCAAGGTGGGGCCGGACGGGTTCGGCGACTTCGTGCGGCACGCCCTGGACGGCTTCGGCGTCTCGCCCCGTCACGTGTCGACCGCGCCGGATCTGCATACGCCCGTGGTGTTCTGCGAACTGAACCCGCCCGCCGATCCGCCGCTGCTGTTCTACCGCGCGCCCATCGCGCCCGACCTGACCCTCACCGCCGACGACGTGCCGTGGGAGACGGTCGATTCCGTGCCGCTGCTGTGGGTGACGGGGACCGGGGTGAGCGCCGAACCCGCCCGCGGCACTCAGCGCGCCATCCTCGAGCGCCGCGGGCGTGCCGGGCACACGGTCCTCGACCTGGACTACCGGCCGATGTTCTGGCCGGACGAGGCCGCCGCGCGCCGGGAGATCGGCTGGATGCTCGATCACGTGAACGTGGTGGTGGGCAACCGGACCGAGGCGCGGGTGGCGGTCGGCAGCGCCGACCCGGACGAGGCGGCCGACCGGCTCCTCGCCCGCGGCGTACGGCTCGTGGTGATCAAACGCGGGGCCGACGGGGTGCTGGTCGCCACCGCTGCCGAGCGCTGGACCGTGCCGCCGTGCCCGGTGGAGGTGGTGTGCGGGCTCGGCGCGGGTGACGCCTTCGGCGGGGCGCTCGTGCACGGCCTGCTGTCGGACTGGGACCCGCGGCGCGTCGCGGTCTACGCGAACGCGGCCGGGGCGCTGGTGGCTTCGCGGCTGGCCTGCGCCGACGCCATGCCGTCGCACGCGGAGATAGAGGAGATGCTGTGCACCTAGCGGGTACGGCCGGCGCCGCGCGCCTGACCGACGACCGGTGGCGCGAACTCCTGCGGATACGGGTCTCCGATCCCGGCGCGATCACGCGGGCCTACGCCGCGCGGCGGCCCCGGGCGACGCTGCTGTCGGACACCGGGACGCTGTTCCTCGTCGCCGCCGACCATCCGGCGCGGGGCGCGCTCGGCGTCGGTTCGGACCGCACCGCGATGGCGGATCGGCGAATGCTGCTGGAGCGCTTGCTCATCGCGCTCGACAATCCGTCCGTGGACGGGGTGCTCGGGTCGCCCGATATCGTCGAGGAACTGCTGCTGCTCGACGCCCTGCACGACAAGGTCGTCATCGGGTCGATGAATCGCGGTGGGCTGGCCGGGGCGGACTGGGAGATCGACGACCGGTTCACCGGCTACGACGCCCGGTCCCTCGTCGACTACGGGCTCGACGGCGGCAAGATGCTGCTGCGGCTGGTGGATTCGGATCGCGGCACCATCCCCACCCTGCACGCCTGCGCTCGCGCCGTGTCCGAACTGGCCGCGCACGGGCTCATGGCGATGGTGGAACCACTGCCGTACCACCGTGACGAGTCGGGATCGCTGACCATGCAGAAGGATTCGTTCTCGCTGCAACGGGCCATCACGATCGCCTCCGGGCTGGGCGTCACGTCGGCGCACACCTGGCTGAAGATGCCCGCGCCGCAGGATGTCTCGGTCCTCGACGCCACCACCCTGCCGGTCCTGCTGCTGGGCGGAGTGCCCTCCGGTGATGCCGCCACGGATATGGCCTCCTGGGGTAAGGCGCTCGGGCACGACGTCGCCCGCGGCCTGGTGGTCGGCCGCACCCTGCTGTACCCCCCGAACGGTGACGTGGCGGGGGCTGTCGAGTCCGCTGCGAAGATCCTGCGGGAGGCGCGAGGACGGAAGGGGGAGGAATGAGTGAACTGCACTACCCGGCAGGGACTCTCGTCGACTCCGATGACCCCGTTCGACTGGCGGCAGAGGCGGCGGGGTGGGCGTACACCGGGTTGCGGGTATTGCGTGTGGCCACAGGCGTTTCCCGCACTGTTCACACGGGTGAGTACGAAGCGTTCGTGCTGCCGCTCTCCGGCGGGTGCACCGTGCGCGTCGACGGCGTCGAGTTCGAATTGAGCGGCAGGGATTCGGTTTTCACGCGGGTGACCGACTTCGCCTACGTCCCCCGCGATGCGGAGGTGGAGTTGCTGTCGGCCGGAGGTGCTGCTGAGATCGCGCTGCCGATGGCGCGGTGCACGCGAAGGCTGGAACCGAAATACGGCCCGGCCGAGGAAGTTCCGGTGGAGGTCCGGGGCGCGGGCGAGTCGACGCGGCAGGTGACCAATTTCGGGACCCCCGGTGTCTGGGACCATGCCGACAAGCTGAATGCCTGCGAGCTGATCACGCCCGGCGGCAACTGGTCCTCGTATCCGCCGCACAAGCACGACGAGGCGAGCGAGTGCGAAGTGGTGAACGAGGAGATCTACTACTTCCGTGTTGCCGGACGCGACGGAATCACCCCGTCCCCGGAGGGTTTCGGCCTGCACCGGACCTACACCGCCGACGGCACGCTGAACGAGAACGTCGCCGTGCGCGACGGCGACGTCTTCCTGATACCGCGCGGCTACCACGGCCCGTGCGTCGCCGCGCCCGGATATCCCCTCTATTACCTCAATATCCTGGCCGGTCCCGCGCCGGACCGGTCGATGGCCTTCTGCGACGACCCGGCCCACGGCTGGGTCCGGGCAAGCTGGGAAGGCGTAGCACCAGACCCGCGCTGCCCGGTCACCAGCCACCGGGGGCGGGTGAAGTAAGCAGCGACAAGGGGCGATTCACATGGAACTGACAACCGCACAGGCACTCGTCGCGTGGATGATCGCCCAGCACTCGGAGACCTTGGACGGCCGCGAAGTGCCTTTGTTCCCCGCGGTTTTCGCCATCTTCGGGCACGGCAACGTCCTCGGGCTGGGCACCGCGCTCGAGGAGCGGCGCGACGTGATCCCGGTCTGGCGCGGCCACACCGAGCAGGGCATGGCCCTGGCCGCGGTCGGGCTGGCGAAGGCGACGCATCGGCGGCAGGTGGGGGTGGCGACCTCCTCCATCGGTCCCGGCGCGCTGAACATGGTCACCGCGGCCGGCGTCGCGCACGCGAACCGCCTTCCGCTGCTGCTGCTTCCGGGTGACACCTTCGCCGGTCGCGCGCCGGATCCGGTGCTCCAACAGGTGGAGCACTTCGGCGACGCGACGGTCACGGCCAACGACGCCTTCCGTGCCGTCAGCCGCTACTTCGACCGCATCACCCGGCCGGAGCAGTTACTCGCCACCCTGCCCCAAGCGGCCCGAGTCCTGACAGACGCCGCCGACGCCGGGCCGGTCACCCTCGCGCTGCCGCAGGATGTCCAGGCCGAGACCTTCGACTTCCCGGTGGAGCTGTTCGAACCGGTCGTCCACCCCGTCGCCCGGCCGCGGGCCGACCGGGGCGCGCTCGCCCGGGCGGCCCGCGCGATCTCGTCCGCCGAGCGGCCGATCCTGGTGCTCGGCGGGGGCGTCCGCTATTCGGGGGCGGGGGAGCAGGCACTGGAATTCGCTCAGCGGCACTGGATTCCGGTGACCGAGACCACCGCAGGCCGGACCCTGATGCCGCACCGGCATCCGCTGTACGCGGGGCCGCTGGGCATCACCGGTTCGGGGTCGGCGAATGCCGTTGCGGCCGAGGCGGATCTGGTGCTGGCGATCGGTACCCGTCTACAGGACTTCACCACGGCGTCGTGGACGGTCTTCGCTCCCGGCGCCACGGTCGTGAGCATCAACGCCGCCCGCTTCGACGCCGTCAAACACGGCGCACTGGCCGTCGTCGCGGATGCCGCTGCGGCACTGGAGGATCTGGAGCAGCAGCTGGCGGGCTGGCAGGTCGACCAGAGCTGGAGTACCCGTGCCGCCGCGGCGCGCGCCGACTGGGACGGCTACATCGACAAGCTGCGCGCCCCCACGTCCGGCACGCCCAGTTACGCCCAGATCGTCGGCGCTGTCAACGATCTCAGCGATCCCAACGACTACGTCATGACGGCGTCGGGCGGCCTGCCGGGCGAACTGATCGGCGGCTGGCGTGCGGAGGGCGGCGAACCGACGATGGACGTCGAATACGGATTCTCCTGTATGGGATACGAACTCGCGGGCGCCTGGGGCGCGGCCATGGCGCACCGCCGGGGCCTGGTCACCACGCTGCTCGGCGACGGCTCCTACCTGATGCTCAACTCCGAACTGTTCTCCGCGGCCTTCGCCGGTCAGCCCCTGGTGGCGGTGGTGTGCGACAACGACGGCTACGCCGTCATCGCCCGGTTGCAGGAGGGACAGGGCGCGCCACCCTTCAACAACTTCTACCGCCACTGCCGCACCAACCACACCGCCCCGCCCCGCGTGGACTTCGCCGCCCATGCCCGCGCGCTCGGCTGCCCGTCGTTCGTCGCGACGGATCTGGCGGAATTCCGGGCCGCCTACGCCGGCGCGCGGGCCGCGGCGCTCGCCGAATCGCGGCCCGCGGTCGTCGTCGTGCCCACCCGCCCCGCCGACTGGACCGACGCCGGCGCCGCGTGGGAAGTCGGTGTGCCCGAACACCTTTCCGGCCGCGCGGCCTACGCGGAGACCAAACGCCGCCAGGTCCGGTACCTGCGCTGATCGGGACGCGGTACCCTGAGCCGAGTGGTTGTGTTGTGCAAGCGGTCGGCCGCAGGAGGTGAGCGATGGTGGAGGCGCGTTCGGGGTGCCCGATCAACGCCACCATCGAGGTGATCGGCGATCGGTGGACATTGCTGGTGCTGCGCGACGTGATATTCGGCGATCGGCGGTACTTCCGGGAACTGCTGGCCGGCTCCGAGGAGGGGATCGCCTCCAATATCCTCTCCGACCGGTTGAAGCGCCTGGTCGCGGCCGGTCTGCTCAGCCGGGAGGACGCGCGTCCGGGACAGAAGGCGGAGTACCGGCTGACCGAGCCCGCCATCCAGCTGGTGCCTGTGCTCGCGCAGCTGGGCAGCTGGGGATTGCGGCACCGGCCCACCACCCGGCGGCTGCGGGTGCGCGCGGAGCTGCTCGAGGAGGGCGGCCCGCCGCTGTGGGAGGAATTCATGGACGAGCTGCGGGAACGGCACCTCGGAATCCCGCGCCCGGCGGGCTCCGGACCGGCGCCGTCCGAGCGATTGCGCGCCGCCTACGAACAGGCCCTGGCGCGGGACTGACCGCGAACCGCCGACGCCGCGCCGGGGCCGCCTGGACTGCCGCCGATCGCGTCGTTATCGTCTGCGTGGCTCGTAGGGGAGAAGGCGACCGCCGCCGCCTGCGCGCTCCTGGGCGAGAAGGTATGAGGGATGGCGCACGGCACGGTCAAATGGTTCGACAGTAAGAAGGGCTTCGGTTTCATCACCGCCGACGACGGCGGCCCGGACGTCTTCGTCGACTACACCGAGGTCGAGGGCTCGGGTTTCCGATCCCTCGAGGAGGGCCAGCGGGTCCGGTTCGACATTCGCCGGGCCAAGGCGGGGCCGGAGGCCCGGGGCGTGCAGATCCTGCGCTGACCCCTGTGTCCTGGCGCACATTTTCGCATTGCTGTTGCGCGGGTCACTTTTCAGCAAATCTGGATAACGGCTGTTTATGTTCGGTGGATATACGGGTTGACAGCCAGCTGAGCTGGGATTCGTAAAAGGAGAAACATTAATGATCCCCGTCATCATCGATACCGGTAGCGCCGCCCTGAACGGCCTGTGGAGCACCTTCGGCGCGGCCTTCCACGGCCTGGTCGACACCCTGTGGACCGGTTCCTTCGGGGGCTGACCTCGTATGATGGTCGTGACGATCGACCTTGGGCTCGGCCTCGGACATGAGGTGTCCGAGGCCGAGCCATTTTATGCGGGTGGTGTGTGATCGACGGTCGTGATACCGCGCGGTCGCCTATCACGGCGCGATAACGTCGCAGGGCAGCTGGGGTAGCGGGTAAATCGGGCTGATTCGCCGCAAACCCGCCCCGACAAGGTTCCTGGTGGCGGGCATGTATCGAGGCATGGCAGTGTGGACTGTTGAGAACGGGCCCGCCGTATGGTTGGTCGGCCCGGCTCGTCAACACAGAAGGTATGAAATGGCGCAAGGCGTAGTGAAGTGGTTCAACAGCGAGAAGGGCTTCGGGTTCATCGCGCAGGATGATGGGGGCCCCGACGTGTTCGTGCACTACTCGGCTGTCTCCGGATCGGGCTTCCGGTCCCTCGACGAAGGTCAGCGCGTGGAGTTCGAGATCGGCCAGGGCCAGAAGGGTCCGCAGGCCCAGGGCGTCCGCGTCATCTGATTCGCGAACTTGCCGAGAGCCCCGCACCGACGATGGTGCGGGGCTCTCGTGCGTCCGGGGTGGGGGAGCCTCGCTCCGTGCGCCGGATCACTCTGAGGGCACCTGCCTGCCGGGCGGCACTCGCATGCCGAACGATGCCCATTAAGCTGGGCGGCGATAAATTGCCGAACCTCATTCCCAGGAGTGCCCCACAGTGAGCCAACATGGCCGTCCTGTTGTTCTGATCGCCGACAAGCTCGCCCAGTCGACCGTCGATGCGCTCGGTGACGGTGTCGAGGTTCGCTGGGTCGACGGCCCGAACCGACCCGAGTTGCTGGCCGCCGTGCCCGACGCCGACGCCATCCTGGTGCGCTCGGCCACCACCGTCGACGCCGAGGTGCTCGAGGCCGGCAAGCGGCTGAAGATCGTCGCCCGCGCCGGCGTCGGCCTGGACAACGTCGACGTGCCCGCGGCCACCGAACGCGGCGTCATGGTCGTCAACGCCCCGACCTCGAACATCCACACCGCCGCCGAGCACGCCGTCACCCTGCTGCTCTCGGCCGCGCGCCAGATCCCGGCCGCCGACGCCACCCTGCGCGAGCACACCTGGAAGCGCAGCAAGTTCAACGGCGTCGAGATCTTCGGCAAGACCGTCGGCGTCGTCGGCCTGGGCCGCATCGGCCAGCTGTTCGCCGCCCGCCTCGCCGCCTTCGAGACCAAGATCATCGCGTATGACCCCTACGTCTCGCCCGCGCGCGCGGCGCAGCTGGGCATCGAGCTGGCGACGCTGGACGAGCTGCTGGCGCGCGCCGACTTCATCTCCGTGCACCTGCCCAAGACGCCGGAGACCAAGGGGCTGCTCTCCAAGGAGAAGCTGGCGCTGACCAAGCCGGGCGTCATCATCGTCAACGCCGCCCGCGGCGGGCTGGTCGACGAGCAGGCCCTCGCCGACGCCATCACCTCCGGCCACGTGCGCGGCGCCGGTATCGACGTCTACGAGACCGAGCCCTGCACCGACAGCCCGCTGTTCGAGCTGCCCCAGGTCGTCGTGACCCCCCACCTCGGCGCGTCGACGTCGGAGGCGCAGGACCGGGCCGGCACCGATGTCGCCAAGTCCGTATTGCTCGCGCTGGCAGGCGAATTCGTGCCGGGCGCGGTGAACGTGACCGGCGGCGCGGTGGGCGAGGAGGTCGCCCCGTGGCTGGAGATCGTGCGCAAGCAGGGCGTGCTGCTCGGTGCGCTGGCCGACGAGCTGCCGGTCAGCCTGGACGTGCAGGTGCGCGGCGAGCTGTCCTCGGAAGATGTTGCGGTGCTGGAACTCTCGGCGCTGCGGGGCATCTTCTCGGCGCTGGTCGAGGATCCGGTCACGTTCGTGAACGCGCCGCAGATGGCGCAGGACCGCGGCATCGAGGCGTCGGTCAGCACCGTGTCCGAGAGCCCCTCGCACCGCAGCCTCGTCGATGTGCGCGCGGTGTTCGGCGACGGCCGCACGCTCAATGTCGCGGGCACCCTGACCGAGCCGCACCAGGTGCAGAAGATCGTCAACATCAACGGCCGCAACTACGACATGCGCGCCGAGGGCCTGAACCTGGCCGTGCTGAACTACGACGACCGCCCCGGCGCCCTGGGCCGGATCGGCACCAAGCTCGGCGAGGCCGGCATCGACATCCAGGCCGCGCAGCTGAGCCAGGATGTCGATCAGGAGGGCGCGACCGTGGTTCTACGTATCAACCAGGAAGTCCCGGCCGACGTCCAGACGTCGATCGCCGAGGCCGTGGGCGCCGCCAAGGTGGCCCAGGTCGACCTGAGCTGAGCCGGCTCGGATCAACGGCTCGGTGCGCGCGAATCCCGATGCGGGGTTCGCGCGCACGGCTTTTCCGGACCGGTCCGGGGTATGGAATTCCACTATGCGAGACGAGGTTGCCCTGGTCGCAAGGGTTTCCGTAGCACCGGATAGGGTGGCCGTGCCTGCGAACCGGCCACGTCGACGCGCGTGTGCCGTCGCCGCGAGTTCCCGCGAGACCGCGCACGCCTGGCCGACGAACGAACGGAGCACTTGTCTATGAAGCTGGCTGTCATCCCCGGTGACGGAATCGGGCCCGAGGTCATCGCCGAGGCGCTGAAGGTGCTCGACGTGGTCGTGCCCGGTGTCGAGCGGACCCACTACGACCTGGGCGCCAAGCGGTACCACGCGACCGGGGAGGTGCTGCCGGATTCGGTGCTGCCCGAACTGAAGCAGCACGACGCCATCCTGCTGGGCGCGATCGGCGATCCGTCGGTGCCGAGCGGCCTGCTGGAGCGGGGCCTGCTGCTGCACACCCGCTTCGCGCTCGACCACCACGTGAACCTGCGGCCCTCGCGCCTGTACCCGGGCGTGACCAGCCCGCTGTCCGGCAATCCGGATATCGACTTCGTCGTGGTGCGTGAGGGCACCGAGGGCCCGTACACGGGCACCGGCGGCGCGATCCGCGTCGGCACCCCGCACGAGGTCGCCACCGAGGTCAGCACCAACACCCGCTTCGGCATCGAGCGCGTGGTCCGCTACGCCTTCGACAAGGCCCAGGCGCGGCGCAAGCACCTGACGCTGGTGCACAAGACCAACGTGCTCGGCTTCGCCGGCTCGCTGTGGCAGCGGACGGTGACCGAGGTCGGCGCGGAGTATCCGGACGTCGAGGTCGCCTACCAGCACATCGACGCCGCCACCATCCACATGGTCAACGATCCGGGCCGCTTCGACGTGATCGTCACCGACAACCTGTTCGGCGACATCATCACCGACCTGGCCGCCGCGGTCTCCGGCGGAATCGGCCTGGCCGCCTCCGGCAATATCGACGCGTCGGGCGTCAACCCGAGCATGTTCGAGCCCGTCCACGGCAGCGCCCCCGATATCGCCGGCCAGTCCAAGGCCGACCCGACCGCCGCCATCCTCTCGGTCTCCCTGCTGCTCACCCACCTCGGCAAGACCGACGAGGCGTCCCGCATCGAGTCCGCCGTCGCCAAGGACCTCGCCTCCCGCACGGCCCCCGCCTCCACCGTCGACATCGGCGACCGCATAGCCGCCGCCGTCTGACCACCCCGAAGCCCCGCACCCGGGGCTTGCGGGAAGTGGGTCAGGCAGGGGAGCGGTGGGTGAGGGGGACCAAGGGGATTGCGGCGGTGGCGATTACGGCGGCCACCGCGTAGGCGGCGGAGAAGCCGGAGGCGGTGATGAGGGCGCCGAAGAGCGGGGCGATGGCGGCGGAGGCCAGGTTCTGGCCGGTGTTCTGGATGCCGAGGCCGCGGCCGCTCCAGTAGGGGCCCGCGATCTCGGCGACGGCGGTGAAGGCCAGGCCGTTGTCGGCGACGGTGATGACCGAGGCGGCCACCAGGATCGGAATCGCCGCCCACCACCAGTGCGCCCAGGACGCGATCGCCAAGGCGCCCATGGAGATCGCCGCCGCGACGGCCACCGTGCGCAGCGGGCGCAGACGGCTGCCGACCCGGTCCGACCAGATGCCGGCGCCGATGCGGCCTGCGGCGCCCAGCAGCTGGGTGCCGGTCACCAGGACGCCCGCCACCGCCAGTGACATCCCGACGTCGCGGTGCAGCCACAGCAGCGCGAAGGTCCAGACCGTGGCCTGCGGGATCACCAGCAGCACCGAGACCGAGTGGATGCGCCACAGCGTCGAATCCCCGCGATACGGGTTGACCGGGTGCGCGTCGCCCGAGACCGCCGGGCGCGGCGGATCGACGATCCCGAACGCACAGCCGATCGCGGCCACCCCGGCCATGATCGCCGGAACCAGGATCGCGGTGGAAAACCCGTGTGCCGCAGCGATCGGCGGGATCGTCAGCGCCGCGATACCGACGCCCAGCGGCTGCGCGCTCTGCCGGATGCCCATCGCCAGCCCGCGCTGATCCGGCGGGAACCAGCCGACGATCACGCGCCCGCTGGCCCCGTTCGTGGACCCGGCGCCCAGGCCCGCCAGGAACAGCAGTATCCCGAGCGCCGCGTAATTCGTGACCATGGCCGCCGCGATCCCCGCGACGAACATCACCACCGGCCCGGCCACCAGCACCGCCCGCTCGCCGATCCGGTCCACGGCGTACCCCCACGCGATCAGGGTGCACACCAGGCCGACCGTCGGCATGGCCACCAGCAGACCGGCTGTCGCCAAAGGCATTCCGCGATCGGTCAGCGCGGGCAGCAGGAACGGCGTGCCGTGCACGATGACCGCGCTCGAGCTCTGGGCGAAGACCCCGAGGGCGAGCATGATCCACCGCCGGGTCGCGTACATCGGCGTCACGGTAGCCATACCCTCACCTCGAAATCTCATATATTGGGAACAGAGTCCTACTCTGTGAACACGAGCCTCACGGTACACCCTGCGTGCGCCCCTCGCGCGCCGCCCCCTGCCGCGTATCGGTGGAATCCGGTCGCTGTGCAGACCACCCGGTCGGGCACATACCACGCGGTGGATAGACTGTCGAGCCATGCGCCTAGGTCGAATTGCCAGTCCCGATGGGGTCGCGTTCGTCGGTATCGAGGGATCGAGTGCCGACGGAGTGGCCCGAGAGATCGCCGAACACCCGTTCGGCACCCCCACGTTCACCGGCCGCAGCTGGCCGCTGGCCGATGTGCGACTGCTGGCGCCGATCCTCGCGAGCAAGGTGGTGTGCGTCGGCAAGAACTACGCCGCGCACGCGCGGGAGATGGGCGGCGAGGCCCCGCAGGATCCGGTCATCTTCCTCAAGCCCAATACCGCCATCGTCGGGCCGAACGTCCCAATCGTGCTGCCGCCGAGTTCGTCTCAGGTCGACTATGAGGGCGAGCTGGCGGTGGTGATCGGCCGTCCGTGCAAGGATGTACCTGCCGCCCGCGCCCGCGACGTGATCCTGGGCTACACCGTCGCCAACGATGTCACCGCCCGCGACCAGCAGCGCCACGACGGCCAGTGGACGCGCGGCAAGGGGTACGACACCTTCTGCCCGCTCGGGCCGTGGATCGAGACCGAACTCGACCCGGCCGATCTGGAACTGACCACCGAGCTGGACGGCGAGGTCAAGCAGCGCAGCCGGACTTCGCTTCTCCTGCACGATATTCCGAAGCTGATCGAATGGGTCACCACGGTGATGACGCTGTTGCCGGGTGACGTAATCCTCACCGGCACACCGGAAGGTGTAGGACCGGTCCAGGATGGGCAAACCGTCTCCGTGACGGTCGAGGGCATCGGCACCCTCACCAATCCCGTTGCCGCCAAACGCTGATCGAGAGAAGGAACATGTCTGACGTACGGGTACGCTTCTGCCCGTCGCCGACCGGCACGCCGCACGTCGGCCTCGTCCGGACGGCTCTGTTCAACTGGGCGTACGCTCGCCACCACGGCGGCACCTTCGTGTTCCGCATCGAAGACACCGATGCCGCACGCGATTCCGAGGATTCCTATGCCGCGCTGCTGGACGCGCTGCGCTGGCTCGGCCTCACCTGGGACGAGGGTCCGGAGGTCGGCGGACCCTACGCGCCGTACCGCCAGTCGCTGCGGCGGGACCTGCATCTCGACGTCGTCCGGCGTTTGCTGGAGGCGGGGGAGGCCTACGAATCCTTCTCCACGCCAGAGGAAGTCGAGGCCCGTCACCGGGCCGCGGGCCGCGATCCGAAGCTGGGCTACGACAACTTCGACCGCGACCTGACACCGGAGCAGATCGCCGCCTTCAAGGCCGAGGGACGCGGCGCCGTGGTCCGGCTGCGCATGCCCGATCACGACCTCTCCTGGGACGACCTGGTGCGCGGCGAGACCACGTTCAAGGCCGGCTCGGTACCGGATTTCGCGCTCACCCGCGGTACCGGCGACCCGCTGTACACGCTGGTGAATCCGGTCGACGACGCCTCCATGCGGATCACCCACGTGTTGCGGGGCGAGGACATTCTCTCGTCCACCCCGCGGCAGATCGCGTTGTACGAGGCATTGCAGCGGATCGGGGTCGCGGAGTTCACGCCGCGGTTCGGTCATCTGCCCTTCGTGATGGGGCAGGGCAACAAGAAGTTGTCCAAGCGCGATCCCGAGTCGAATCTGTTCGTCCACCGCGACCGGGGATTCATCCCTGAGGGTTTGCTGAATTACCTGGCTTTGCTCGGTTGGAGCCTCGCCGACGACCGCGACGTCTTCTCCATGTCGGAGATGGTCGAGGCTTTCGATATATCGAAAGTAAATTCGAATCCGGCCCGCTTCGACCAGAAGAAGGCGGACGCGATCAACGCCGAGCACATTCGTTTGCTGGAGCCCGGGGATTTCGCCTCGCGGTTGCGGGAGTACCTGACCGGACACGGTCACATCGGCGCCGAAGTGGACGAGGCTCTATTCGCCACCGCGGCCGAGTTGGTGCAGACCCGGATCGTCGTGCTCGGCGATGCGTGGGATCTGCTGAAGTTCCTGTTCGTGCCGCAGTCGGAGTTCGCCGTCGACCCGGCCGCCGCGGAAAAGAACCTCGGTCCGGATGCGACGCCGGTGTTGCGGGCCGCCATCGCGGCGTTGGACGGCGTTTCCGACTGGTCGGCGGCGGAGTTGGAGAATGCGCTCAAAACGGCTCTGGTGGACGATCTGGGCCTGAAACCGCGTAAGGCGTTCGCGCCGGTGCGGGTCGCGGTGACCGGATCGCACATCAGCCCGCCGCTGTACGAGTCGCTGGAGTTGCTGGGGCGCGAGGTCACGATGGCGCGGCTGCGGGCGGCCGCGCCGGCGTAGTCCAGGGCCGGCGCGACGGTCACCGTCGCGCCGGAACCCGCCTCTGACCAGCCGATTTGTATAATTCCGGGAGGAGGCTGGTAACCTTTCTCTCGGCCCGGAACGAGGTCCTCTCCCCGCCAGGGAGACGGCCGAACGCCCAGGTCATTGGGGTATGGTGTAATTGGCAACACAGCTGATTCTGGTTCAGCCATTCTAGGTTCGAGTCCTGGTACCCCAGCGGAGAATGTCTCCGTCTCGGTTCGCGGCCGGGACGGGTGGCATCCTGGTGATTTGGTTCGCCGGGCTCCGGCCGGTAAGCTGGCCGGGCCTCCCACAGCGGAGACCTCCTTCCGGAGATCAATTTCCTGGCCCCGTCGTCTAGCGGCCTAGGACGCCGCCCTCTCAAGGCGGTAGCGCGGGTTCAAATCCCGTCGGGGCTACTGAAAACCCTCCAGCCTGGTGCTGGAGGGTTTTTTCATATCCGCCTCACGGCTGCGGCGGCCAGGTGCTGCCGCCCGCGGGCATCTCCGGCAGGCCCAGCTTCCGGTGATCCCAGCTGCGGGTCCGCTCGGGCACCACCCGGATCGCGACGCGCTTGTTCAGCATCGCCTCCACCATCGGGCGGACCTCCTCCGAATATGGGCCCGTGTAGCGCTCCCACACGCTCACGCCGACCTTGAACAGCGCCTCGGGATCGTCGACGATCTCCGCGCGCCCCTCCATCGAGACCCCGCGCAGCCGGTTGTAGGTGTCGCCGGCCTCCACCAGCACCGTCACCCGCGGATCGCGGCGGATGTTGACCGCCTTCTGCGACTTGGCCTTCGTCTCGAACCAGATCTCCCCGTCGACCAGGCCGTACCACATGGCGGTCAGGTGCGGCAGCCCCGTTTTGCCCAGCGTGGCCAGGTTGACGATGCGGCTGTGCTCGAGAAAATCGGCGATCTCCGCGTCGGACATCACGATCTGAGCGCGTTGATTTACTCCCATGAGCCGACTGTACTTTACGCCGTATGGCCCGCGTCACAGCGGCGTTCGTCACAGACTCCCGACCACTCCGCGTCTGCCCTCACTCCCAAGGCCCTCCGGGCCTCGCTGTTTTTTCCGGCACGCTTTTGGCCGGAATCCACACCCCTACAGACGTTTGTGCAGCGCATCGGCGGCGGCAACGAGATCCGCAGCCCAGCGCGCCCCCGGCCGCCTCCCCATCCGATCGATCGGCCCCGACACCGACACGGCCGCCACCACCGCACCCGACGAGTCCCGCACCGGCGCGGAGATGCTGGCCACCCCGGCCGCGCGCTCGCCGGCGCTCTGCGCCCAGCCGCGGCGGCGCACCTCCGTCAGCGCTCGCTCGCCGAACACCGCATCCGCCAGCACCCCCCGCTGCAGTTCGGGGTCCGCCCAGGCCAGCAGCACCTTGGCCGCCGAACCCGCGGTGAGCGGCAGCCGGGCGCCCACCGGTACGGTGTCGCGCAGCCCGGCGGCCGGTTCCAGCGCGGCGACGCAGACGCGGGAATGGCCGTCGAGCCGGTAGAGCTGCACGCTCTCGCCGGTGATCTCGCGCAGCCGGGGCAGGATGGCCGCGGCGGCGTCCAGCAGCGGATCCTCGGCGGTGGTCGCCAGTTCCGAGAGGGCCGGGCCCGGCCGCCAGAGCCCGTTGGCGTCCCGGGCGAGCATGCGGTGCACCTCGAGCCCCACGGCCAGCCGGTGCGCGGTGGCGCGCGGCAGTCCGGTGCGGGTGCACAGCTCGTTGAGGCCACAGGGCTGCTCGGCGGCCGCGTAGAGCACGGCCATGGCTTTGTCGAGTACCCCGATACCGCTATGCTGTCTCATAGAACGATATTAGCGTCTCGTATGCTGAGATTTGCAAACCGTAGCCGCGTCGTCAGCCCACTTCGGCGCGGATCCGAGCGAAAGCGAGAGCACAGATGGCCGAGCGGCCACGCACCCTGGCGGAAAAGGTCTGGGACCAGCACGTCGTCGCCCGCGGCGCGGGGGAGGGCGACGCGCGTGAACCCGACCTCATCTATATCGACCTGCACCTGGTGCACGAGGTGACCAGCCCGCAGGCCTTCGACGGCCTGCGCGCGGCCGGCCGGCCGGTGCGGCGGACCGACCTCACCATCGCCACCGAGGACCACAACGTCCCGACCGTCGATATCGACAAGCCGATCGCGGACCCCGTTTCCCGGACCCAGGTCGAGACGCTGCGGCGCAATTGCGCCGAATTCGGTGTCCGGCTCTACCCGATGGGCGATATCGAGCAGGGCATCGTCCACGTGGTCGGCCCGCAGCTGGGCCTGACCCAGCCGGGCACCACGGTGGTCTGCGGCGATTCGCACACCTCCACGCACGGCGCGTTCGGCGCGCTGGCGATGGGCATCGGGACCAGCGAGGTCGAGCACGTACTCGCGACCCAGACGCTGTCGCTGCGGCCCTTCAAGACCATGGCGATCAATATCGACGGCGAACTGCCGCCGGGCGTCACGAGCAAGGACGTGATCCTGGCCGTGATCGCGCGCATCGGCACCGGTGGTGGCCAGGGTTATGTTCTGGAGTACCGCGGCGACGCCGTGCGGGCCATGTCCATGGAGGCCCGGATGACGATGTGCAACATGTCCATCGAGGCGGGCGCCCGCGCGGGCATGGTCGCTCCCGACGAGGTCACCTACGCATTCCTGAAGGGCCGCCCGCACGCGCCGCAGGGCGCGGACTGGGATGCCGCGGTGGCCGCGTGGGGCGCGCTGAAGACCGACGAGGGCGCCGAATTCGACGCCGAGGTGCATATCGACGCCGCGACGCTGACCCCGTTCGTTACCTGGGGCACCAATCCCGGTCAGGGCGCCCCGCTGGGCGATTCCGTGCCGAATCCGGCGGATATCACCGACGAAACGGCGCGGGAGTCGGCCGAGAAGGCGCTGCGATACATGGATTTGGAGCCCGGAACTCCGCTTCGCGAGGTCGGGGTCGATACGGTATTCGTCGGTTCCTGCACCAACGGCCGCATCGAGGATCTGCGCGCCGTGGCGGAGGTATTGGAGGGCCGCAAGGTGGCCGACGGCGTGCGGATGTTGATCGTGCCGGGATCGATGCGGGTACGGGCCCAGGCCGAATCCGAGGGACTGGGTGACATATTCACCGCGGCCGGCGCGGAATGGCGCCAGGCGGGCTGCTCGATGTGCCTGGGCATGAATCCCGATCAGCTTTCCCCCGGTCAGCGCTGTGCCTCGACGTCGAACCGCAACTTCGAGGGCCGGCAGGGCAAAGGCGGGCGCACACATCTGGTTTCGCCGCTGGTCGCGGCCGCTACGGCGGTGCGGGGAACGCTGTCCTCACCGGCCGATCTGAACTGATAGGGCGATTTTTCACAGACTTTGGAGGAGAACCATGGAACCGTTCAAGGTGCACAAGGGGATCGGTGTGCCGCTGCGCCGGTCCAACGTCGACACCGATCAGATCATCCCGGCGGTCTATCTGAAGCGGGTGACCCGTACGGGATTCGAGGACGGGCTGTTCTCGGCCTGGCGCTCGGATCCGGCGTTCATTCTGAACACCGAGCCCTACAACCGGGGCTCTGTCCTGGTGGCCGGTCCGGATTTCGGCACGGGTTCCTCCCGTGAGCATGCGGTCTGGGCGCTGATGGACTACGGCTTCCGGGTCGTGATCTCGTCGCGCTTCGCGGACATCTTCCGGGGCAACTCCGGGAAGGGCGGCCTGGTGGCGGCCCAGATGTCACAACATGATGTCGAATTGCTCTGGAAGTTGCTCGAGGAACGGCCCGGTCTGGAATTGATCGTGGACCTCGAGGCCCGGTCCGTGACCGCTGGAACCACCGTGTTGCCCTTCGAAATTGACGACTACACCAGGTGGCGTCTGCTGGAGGGACTGGACGACATCGGCCTGACACTCCGGCGGGAAGACGCCATCAGCGCCTTCGAAAAGGCAAGGCCAACATGGAAACCCACCACCATTCCGGACGCTATTTCGCAGGTGTAAACAGTCCTGGGTGTTAGCTGGGAGCTACCAATCACGGTTGCTGCGCGTGTGCCACGCCACATGAAATTTGGCGTGGCACATAGACTCTTGCCCATTGAGGGTTTACCGTGGTACCTAGTCGGTCCGACGACGGGCCATTAGTCTGCGGAGGATTCAATGAACAAGGCGGAACTGATCGACGTTCTGACCGAAAAGTTGGGTACTGACAGGCGCACGGCCACTGCGGCAGTCGAGCAGATTGTCGACACGATCGTGCGTGCTGTGAACAAGGGTCAGAGTGTCACCATCACCGGATTCGGTGTGTTCGAACAGCGCAAGCGTGCGGCGCGGGTGGCGCGTAACCCCCGCACCGGCGAAACCGTCAAGGTGAAGCCCACTTCGGTGCCGGCATTCCGGCCCGGTGCGCAGTTCAAGGCGATCATCGCGGGTAAGCAGAAGATCGCGGCGGCCGGTCCGGCCGTGAAACGCGGTGTCGCAGCGCCGGTGTCGGGTGCGGCCAAGAAGACGGCCAAGAAGGCCGCCGCGAAGAAGACCACGGCCAAGAAGACAGCCGCCAAGAAGACGGTCGCGAAGAAGACGACCGCCAAGAAGGCCGCTCCGGCGAAGAAGGCTCCGGCCGCGAAGAAGGCCACCGTCAAGAAGACGACGGCCAAGAAGGCGCCCGCCGCCAAGAAGACCGCCGCCAAGTCGACGGTGAAGAAGACAGCGGCCAAGAAGGCCCCGGCCAAGGCCGCCGCCAAGAAGACCGCGGCCAAGAAGGCCCCGGCCAAGAAGACGGCCGCCAAGCGCACCGCTGCCAAGCGGACCACGCGTCGCTGACGGAACAACGCGAAAGCGGCCCCGGCCAACGCCGGGGCCGCTTCGTGCGTATAGGGCCGGGCATTGGGTGAAGCCGGGCCGCTTCGTGTGTGGGGGCGGGCATTGGGTGATGCCGGGCCGCTTCGTGCGTGGGGCCGGGCATCGATGTGCGATGCCGGGGTGATCGAGGGTGATGCCGGACCGTCTGTGCGCGGCTGGGGTATTCAGGATGACGATGAGCCGCTCGCGCGCGGTTCGGCACTCGGGGGTGAGGGCCGGTCTTCATCCGTTGAGGGTGAGATCGGCGCTTCCGTTGTGCGCGAAGGGGCTAGCGGCTTCGGGCGGTGGAATCCGTTCCGGTGTGCTTCGATTCGTGCTTGCTGTTGTGGGCGCGCAGGGCGCGGTCGTGGTGGTCGGCGGCGAGGAGCTTGCCGCCGGACAGCGACAGGACCCACATGGTGCCCTTGCGGTTGCGCGCGGGCGGCAGTGTGACACCGTCGATTTCGGCCCAGTCGCGCAGCAGCGGCGGAATCACCTTGCCCTGACTGCAGATCACCCGCACGGCGTCGGTGTCGGCCAGCTCACGCATGCGAGCCAGGGCCGCGTCCGGGGCTGCGGCATAACCGCTTTCGGACAGCAGCGGCTCTCGCACGATGTCGGCGCCGATCGCCTCGGCCAGGGGCTCCACGGTCTGCACACAGCGCACCGGCGGCGCGGAGAAGATCTCGGTGGCCCCGAACGCCAGCAGATTCGGCGTCAGCGCCCGGGCCTGTTCCCGGCCCGCCTTCTCGAGCGGGCGATCGTCGTCGTCGCCCTTGAAACGGTCCCGGCGGCCCGCCTTGGCGTGGCGCACCAGCAGCAGGGTGACGGTATCCGGCGGCAGCCGCAGGAAATTGCGGACCATGCTGCGGTCCATCGGATACGACAGCTGATCCATGACGGTGTCGACGGGATGCCACACCAGCTCGTCGACCTCCGAATTGGAGACGAACTCACCGTCGGCGGCCGAGGCCGCCCAGTAATCCACCCGCTTGAGTTTCCGGTGCCCGGTGATCGGATAGGTCACATGTCCGAGATAGCGGCCGAGGCGGCCGTGCAGGCCGGTTTCCTCGGCCACCTCCCGGACGGCAGCGACCATCGGCGTCTCACCGGGATCCAGTTTTCCCTTGGGCAGCGACCAGTCGTTGTATTTCGGCCGGTGCACCAGCGCCACCTCGACCGTGTCGCCCTGCGGCGCCCAGCGCCACAGCACGGCGCCGGCGGCGAGAATGTTGGCTTTCACCCGAGGGTCGGAGAATCCGGGGTCCTCGACATCCCGCATCGTCGCCGACCGGCTCACTGCTGATCCGGGCGGCGTAGCCGCATGAGGTACTCCTGATGGTCTCTGACCTGGTCGCCGTCGAGGACATCCGGATCGGGCAGGGCCTGCCAGCCGCCGTCCGCCTCGAGCACCCAGCAGCGCGTGGCGGGATGCAGGGCCGAGTCGAACACCTCTTCCAGACGTTCGCACAGCCGGCGGTCCTTCACCTGTGCCATCACCTCCACCCGCCGGTCGAGGTTGCGGTGCATCATGTCGGCGCTGCCGATCCAGAACTCGTCCTGGGCCCGGAAGTGCAGCACCCGCGAATGTTCGAGGAATCGCCCGAGAATCGAACGCACCTCGATATTCTCGCTCATGCCGGGAACGCCGGGTCGCAGCCCGCAGATGCCGCGCACCACGATCTGCACCGGCACCCCGGCCTGCGACGCCCGGTAGAGCGCGTCGATGATCTGCTCGTCGACGATCGCGTTGGCCTTCAACCGGATCCGGGCCGGCAGCCCCTGCTGGGCGAGTTCGGTCTCGCGCCGGATCCGCTCGATGATGCCCGAGCGGACGCTGGACGGGGCCACCAGCAGGTTGCGGTAGTTGGCCTTCCGCGAGTACCCGGTCAGGGAGTTGAACAGGTCCGTGAGGTCGGCGCCGATTTCCGGTGCGGCGGTGAGCAATCCGACATCCTCGTAGAGCCGCGCCGTCTTCGGGTTGTAGTTGCCGGTGCCGATGTGGCAGTAGCGGCGGATCGTGGCGCCCTCGCGGCGCACCACCAGGCAGGTCTTGCAGTGGGTCTTGAGGCCGATGAGGCCGTAGACCACGTGCACGCCGGCCTGTTCCAACTGCCGCGCCCATTTGATGTTGGCCTGCTCGTCGAAGCGGGCCTTGATCTCCACCAGCGCCACCACCTGCTTACCGGCCTCGGCGGCATCGATCAGCGCGTTGACGATGGGGGAGTCGCCGGAGGTGCGGTACAGCGTCTGCTTGATCGCCAGCACCTGCGGGTCGGCGGCGGCCTGTTCGATGAACCGCTGCACGCTGGTGGAGAACGAATCGTACGGGTGGTGGACCAGCACGTCGCCCTCGCGCAGCGCGGCGAAGACGTTGCGGGGCGTCTCCCGCTCGCCGAAGGCCGAGGGGGTGGCCGGAACGTAGGGCGCGTCCTTCAGCTGCGGCCGGTCCACCCCGTAGACCTGCCACAGGCACGACAGGTCGAGCAGGCCCGGCACCTGGATCACGTCGCCGGGGTCGACGTCGAGTTCGCGCAGCAGCAGATCGAGCATGTGCTCGGTCATATCGTCGGAGACTTCCAGGCGGACCGGCGATCCGAAGCGCCGCCGCGCCAGCTCGCGCTCGAGCGCCTGCAGCAAATCCTCGTCGCGGTCCTCGTCGACCTCGAAGTCGGCGTTGCGGGTGATGCGGAACGAATGTTGTTCCACCACGTCCATTCCCGGGAACAGCTGATCCAGGTGCGCGGCGATCAGGTCCTCCATCGGGAGGAATGCCGCGAGCCGCGCGACAGCGCCCTCGGCGGTGGTGCGGCGGACCCGGACGAACCGGTCGACGTTGTCCGGCACCTTCACGCGCGCGAAATGCTCGCCGCCGGTATCGGAATCCCGCACCGTGACAGCGAGATTGAGGCTCAGGCCGCTGATGTAGGGGAACGGGTGCGCCGGATCCACCGCGAGCGGGGTCAGCACCGGGAAGACCTGGTCCTGAAAGTAACCCGAAAGCCGCCGGCGCTCTTCGTCGTCCAGATCCGACCAGCCGATGATGGCGATGCCCTGATCCACCAGCGCCGGCTGCACCACGTCGAGGAAGACCTGTGCGTGCCGCACCGCCAGCTCCTGGGTGCGCTTGGCGATCAGCTCGAGTTGTTCGGAGGGGGTCAGCCCGTCGGCGGAGCGCACGGACAGTCCGGCCTCGGCGCGGCGCTTGAGGCCCGCGACCCGGACCATATAGAACTCGTCGAGGTTCGACGCGAAGATAGCGAGGAATTTGGCACGTTCGAGCAACGGCTCCGAGGTGTCCTCGGCCAGGGCCAGTACCCGGGCGTTGAAGTCCAGCCAGCTCAGTTCACGATTGAGATAGCGATCGGCCGGCAACTGCGGTGTCGCCGTGACGGTGGGCGGCGGCGTGGCCGCCGGCGGTGCTGCCGGGAGTCTCGGCTGCTGCTGGGCGGTCTCCGTTTCACTCACACTCACGATCATCCCTTACCCTCGGGCGATGTCACGCATGGCACCGCCGTTCCTCTCTCTACACCGCCACTCCGGCGATCATCCAGCACACATGTGATTCGCCGCGTACTTCCGTATGAGATCCCGGTGAACAGGTGTGGGCCAGCCGATGGTCCGCAATATCTCGGCGGTCGCGGGACCCACCCCGAGCGCTACCGCCCGGTCGAGGTCCGCCTCCGTATCGACGTCCAGTCGCAGACCCGGCCAGTCTCCGGCCAGATCCTTTGCACCCGAATCGATGTGGCGGCGCGCCGACTCCCCGCCGAACAGTGGTTCCAGCGGGGACGCGGCGTCGCGGACCAGGAGTGCCGCGGTGCCCCGCCCGGCGTGATCCGCGACGATCGCGCGCCCGGCGGGAGCGGTGGCCAGCATGTCGGACAGTTCCTCCGGGCGCAGTGCGGGCAGGTCCGCTTGCAGCGCAAGCAGATCCACCCCGCCGTGGAGTTCACGTACCGCCGCCGCTCCGGCGATGAGCGCCGCGTTGAGCCCGCTGTCGGGAGCGGTACCCGGACGGGTCGAGTCTATTCGCCCATTCCGGGCATCCGCGGCCCGGGGCGCGTCGCCGGTCGCGGGGTCGGGATGCACGGTCGCGCCGAGCCCGCGCACGGTGGCCGCGACCTCGGGATCGGGCGTCACGACGGTCACCGAACTCAGCCCCGCGGCCACCGCGGCCGTGACCGTATCCGACAGCATGGCCAGCACCAGGCGCGACCGGTCGCCGGGTGGCAACCGATCGGCGAGTCGGCTCTTGGCCCGATCGAGGTGCTTCACCGCGATCACGGCATGCACGGGATCCTGACGCATGTCCTCATCGTCCCATGGTTGCGACAGTGGCGAGCGTCATGCCGAGTCCGCTGGCAAACACCCGGCCCCGGGCCGATCGATGCCTGGCGAAGCGTCGTCGTCCCCTGCCGCTCGGCGCGCGAGGCGCTGGCGGAATCGGCCCCGACCCCGAACGTTTTTCGGCGCGGCTCGCGTTCAGCGGCCGTTTGCGAAGCGACGCAGGAGCCGGCAAACGGCCGCTGAACGCGAGCCATCAAGGCGCCGAAAAACCCGCCGAAGCGAAGCGAAGGCCATAATCACAGCATGACTAGGGCGGCAGTGATGGGTGCGGGGTCGTGGGGTACGGCGCTCGCGAAGGTGTTCAACGACGCGGGCACCGAGGTGACGATGTGGGCGCGGCGGCCCGAGGTGGCCAAGACCCTGGCCACCGAGCATCGCAATCCCGCCTATCTGCCCGATGTGGACCTGTCGGGCATCTCGGCCACCGACGACTTCCGGGTGGCGCTCGACGGCGCCGATACGGTCGTGCTGGCGGTGCCGTCGCAGTCGCTGCGCACCAATCTCGCGGCGTGGAAGGACACCATCGATCCCGACGCGACGCTGCTGAGCGTGGCCAAGGGTATCGAGACCGGCACGCTGCTGCGGATGAGCGAGGTGATCGCGGAGGTCACCGGCGCCTCGACCAGCCGCATCGCCGTCCTGTCCGGCCCGAACCTGGCGGGCGAGATCGCCGCCGAGCAGCCCGCCGCCACGGTCGTGGCCTGCACCGACGCCGCGCGGGCCGAGGCCGTGCAGCACGCCTGCGCCACCGGATATTTCCGCCCGTACACGAATACCGACGTGGTGGGCTGCGAGATCGGCGGCGCCAGCAAGAACGTCATCGCCCTCGCCTGCGGTATCGCCGCGGGCATGGGGCTGGGCAACAATTCGATCGCCAGCCTGATCACCCGCGGGCTCGCCGAGATCATCCGGCTGGGCGTGGCGCTGGGGGCCAATCCGGTCACCCTCGCCGGGCTCGCCGGGGTCGGCGACCTGGTCGCCACCTGCACCTCGCCGCTGTCGCGCAACCGGTCGTTCGGGCATGTGCTGGGCGAGGGCGGATCCATGCAGGCCGCGCAGGAGGCGACGCACGGTCAGGTCGCCGAGGGCGTCAAGTCCTGTAGCTCGATCCGGGCGCTGGCCGAGCGGCACAGCGTGGAGGTTCCGCTGACGACGGCGGTGCATCGGGTCTGCCACGAGGGCCTGTCGGTGGCCGAGGCGGTCGGTCAGCTGCTCGGACGGCGGATGAAGCCGGAATGATTCGCCGCCACGTCGGCCGGGTACGGTTCGCTCTATGAGTCGGATCAGGGTCGCGGTGGTGTTCGGCGGGCGCAGTAACGAACACGCGGTGTCGTGTGTATCGGCCGGTTTCGTGCTCCGCAGCCTGGATCCCGAACGGTTCGAGGCGGTTCCGATCGGAATCACCCGCGACGGCACCTGGGTGCTGGGCGGTTCGGACAGCCGCGAACTCGCCATCGCCGACCGGTCGCTGCCCGCGGTCGACTCCGACGGGACCGAACTGGTCCTGACGGCGGATCCGACCAAGGAGGGCGCGCTGCTGGCGGTCGGTGACACCGGCGCGGCGCTCGGCGCGGTCGAGGTCGTGTTCCCGGTGCTGCACGGCGCGTTCGGTGAGGACGGCACGATTCAGGGCCTGCTGGAGCTGGCGGGCCTGCCCTACGTGGGGCCGGGCGTACTGGCCAGCGCCACCGGCATGGACAAGGAGTTCATGAAGAAACTCCTGGCGGCCGAGGGACTTCCGGTCGGCGACTACGTGGTGCTCCGGCCGGGCGCGGCGACCGTGAGCGAGGCCGACCGGGCCCGGCTGGGCCTGCCGGTCTTCGTGAAGCCGTCGCGGGGCGGGTCGTCCATCGGGATCACCAAGGTGGACGACTGGGCCGATCTCGACGCCGCCCTCGCCGCCGCGCGGGCGCACGATCCGAAGGTGATCGTCGAGGCCGCCATCGACGGTCGCGAAGTCGAGTGCGGCGTACTGGAATTCCCCGACGATCGCGTGGAAGCCAGTGTGGTGGCGGAGATCCGGATGCCCGACGCCGACCCCGGCGACCTGCCCGACTTCTACGACTTCGACACCAAATACCTCGACGACGTGTGCGAGTTCGACATCCCCGCCAAGCTCGACGACGATGTGGCCCAACAGATCCGGGACCTGGCGGTGCGATCCTTCCGCGCCCTGGACTGCCAGGGCCTGGCCCGCGTCGACTTCTTCGTCACCCCCGAGGGCCCGGTCGTCAACGAGATCAACACCATGCCCGGCATGACCTCCATCTCCATGTACCCGCGCATGTGGGAGGCCACGGGGATCGATCACCGGTCGCTGATCAGCACGCTGGTGCAGACGGCGATTGCTCGGGGGACGGGTCTGCGGTAGGTCCAGAGATTCCGGCCAAAAGCGTGCCGGAAAAAGATCTGCTAGCGGTGCCGTAATCACGGCCGTCACCAGTCCTTGTTTCCGGCACGCTTTTGGCCGGAAACAAGGAACGCTCAGTGGGGAATAGGCCCCGGGTCGAGGGGTTGTGCGGGAAGCACCTTCGTAATCGTGTCGGAGATGTCCTGGAGGGGGGTGGGTCCCGCGCTGTTGGGCATGGTGACGGCGATGTAGGTGCCGCGGTCGACGGCGAACCAGGTGCCGGAGGTGGCGCCCGAGGCTTGGTCGCGCACCTCGAACCAGTTGACGCTGTTGACCACCTGTAGTGCCGACGCCTTGTCGAATTCCAGTGGGCGGTCGAGGCCGCAGCGGAGCACGATCGGCTCGCCGCCGTCGGGCAGTTGCCACGCGGTGGTGGCGGGCGGCGCGGGCTGCACCAACTCGGCCTTGGTGTAGTCGCCGAGCGTCTCGGGCAGGGCGGGCATCAGCGCCGCGCATCCCTGCCCGGTGGCCCCCGGCGCGGGAATCGACCCCAGCGCCAACGGCTCCCGCGCCGGGTTCTGGCGCGCCAGCACGGCGATCACCAGCACCAGCACGATCAGCGCGACCGGCAGCGCGACGGCCGTCGCGATGAGGGCGGGGGAGAAACGGGGAGCGTCCGAATCCGAGCCCTCGGTGGCGGGCGCATCCGGGGTCGCGTCGGTCGTTCGGTCCGAGGGGTCAGGCGGGGGTGCGCCTTCGGACCGTTCGGTGTCGCTGCTCATCCGGGGGTTCTTCTCCGCTCGTCCTGGTGCCGGGGATTCCGGACCCGAGCGTAGCGAATGCGGGTGGCGGCCGGTCGTGCGGATACGCGCCCGGTGTCGCCAGTACTGTCGATTCCGCCGACGGCGGATCGGACCTCGGAAGGGAGCAGCGCCATCACCGACAGCACACCGCGCACGGTACGCGAACTGGGGGAGTTCGCCCTGATCGCGCGTATGAACGGCGGCCGCAGCCAGAGCACCGGCGTGCTGCTCGGTCCCGGCGACGACGCCGCGATCGTGGCGGCGCCGGCGGGACGATACGTCGTGAGCACCGACATGCTGGTGCAGGACCGCCACTTCCGCCTCGACTGGTCCGCGCCCGGCGATATCGGCCGCAAGGCGATCGCGCAGAACGCCGCCGACGTGGTCGCGATGGGCGCCGCCCCGAGCGCGTTCGTCGTCTCGCTGGGCTGCCCCGCCGACACCCCGGTGGCGTTCATCGACGACTTCGTCGACGGCATGTGGATCGAGGCGCATCGGGCCGGCGCGTCCGTCGCGGGCGGTGATGTGGTGCGCAGCCCGCTGCTGGTGATCTCGGTGACCGCCTTCGGGGATCCGCCGGACCGCCCGGTGCTGCGCTCGGGCGCCCGGCCCGGCGATACCGTCGCGGTGGCGGGCCGGCTGGGCTGGTCGGCGGCCGGCCTGGCACTGCTCGCCGCCGGCGCCGACCTCGGAAAGTTCCCCGAAGTCGTTGCCGCGCACAGAGTTCCGCAGCCGCCCTACGACACCGTGCTGGGCATGCCCGCCGACGCCGCGATCACCGCCATGGCCGATGTCTCGGACGGCCTGCTCGCCGATCTGGGTCATATCGCCCGATCGTCCGGTATCGCCGTGGATGTCGATCCCGCGCTGCTCGGCGATCCGGCACTGGAACCCGTCGCGGAACTGCTCGGCGCCGACTCGCTCGGCTGGATTCTCACCGGCGGCGAGGACCATGCGTTCGTCGCGACTTTCGGTGCCGGGCAACCACTTCCCGACGGATGGACGCCGGTCGGAAGGGTCGAGGCGGGGTCGGGGGTGACCGTCGGCGGCGAGCCGTGGACCGGACCGGTCGGCTGGGAATCCTTCGCCGAGGGTGGGTGACCTGTCGCCGTGAAACCGGCCACGCTATGTTGTCCCGACATGGGCGCAAAACCACTGTCGGAGATCATCGATTCGGGCTGGGCCGAAGCGCTGGAGCCGGTCGCGGACCGGATAGCCGCGATGGGCGAATTCCTGCGCACCGAGAACGCCGAGGGCCGGGGCTACTTCCCGAAGGGCGAGAACGTGCTACGCGCGTTCCAACGGCCCTTCGACAAGGTGCGCGTGCTGATCGTGGGTCAGGACCCGTATCCGACGCCCGGTCACGCGATGGGGCTGAGTTTCTCGGTCGCGCCGGACGTTTCGCCGGTGCCGCGCAGCCTGGCCAACATCTTCTCCGAGTACTCCAAGGACCTCGGATATCCCACGCCGTCCTGCGGTGATCTGTCGCCGTGGTCGGATCAGGGGGTGCTCATGCTGAACAGGGTGCTCACCGTGCAGCCGGGGCAGCCCGCCTCGCATCGCGGCAAGGGCTGGGAGGCCGTGACCGAACAGGCCATTCGCGCGCTGGTCGCTCGCGATCAGCCGCTGGTCGCGATCCTGTGGGGCCGCGACGCCTCGACGCTGAAGCCGATGCTCGGGTCCGTCCCGTACCTCGAATCCGCCCATCCCTCACCGCTGTCCGCTTCGCGCGGATTCTTCGGATCGAGGCCCTTCTCCCGAACGAACGAATTGCTCGGTACATTGGGTGCCGCTCCGGTCGACTGGCGCTTGCCCTGACCGGGCGGAAACGTTCGAGCTAACCAGGAGAAGTTGCATGCAGATCAAGTCCGTGCGTGGCGCTGTCGTCACCGTCGCCGCGGGAGCGGCCATTCTCGGCGCGCCCGTGGCCGCTCAGGCCGCTCCGCTTCCGCTGGAGCCGGCGCAGGAGACGGCCACCGAGCAGGCCACGCCGGTGCTGGCCCTCTACGACCCGCAGACGGGCTCGGCCTCGCTGTCGTCGAATGTGAACGCCTTCGGACTGTGCGCGTTGCAGAGCATCAGTTCCGAGGTGCAGTGCATCGGCGGCGGTAACTGACACATCAGGATGGCCGGTCCGGATCGGACCGGCGAATCATGCGCACTTCCAGCGCGGGCGTGAAGGCTTCGACTCGGCGGGTGCCGTCGAGTTCGAAGCCGTATTTCCGATAGAAGGCCTGGGCGCGCGGATTGTCCTGGAAGACCCACAGGGACGTGCCCGTCCCGGGTTGGAGAACCGCGCGCATCAGATCGTGCGCCACGCCGCTGCCGTACCACGCGGCGCGGACGTAGAGAGCATTCAGTTCCCGGTCGGCGGCGGGCGGCTCGTCCCGGGACGGCCCGCCGCTCGCGAAGCCGACGACGGTCTCGCCGGCGAGCGCGACGACGGTGGATCCGGGATAGCGGACGCGGACGCGCTCCCATTGCTCGGCGCGGCGGTCGACGTCGAACGCGTCGAGGACGTGTCGCGGCACCAGCTCCCGATAGGCCTCCCGCCAGCAGGCGATATGACATTCGGCGAGACCGCGCGTGTGTTCGGCCGCCAGCGGTTCGATCCGCCAGGCCCGCTCGCTCATGAATCCCCCAACGACGACGGCGCCCCGGTCACCCTCGCGGGTGCGCCGGGGCGCCGGTCGGCAGTTTCGCGCGGCTCAGCCGCGGACCACCTTGCCCGCCTTCAGGCAAGAGGTGCACACGTTCATCCGACGGGTGTTGCCCGGCGCGACCTGAGCGCGGACGGTCTGGATGTTCGGGTTCCAGCGACGGTTAGTGCGCCGGTGCGAGTGCGAAACCGACTTACCGAAGCCGGGGCCCTTGGCGCAGACGTCGCAGACGGCAGCCATAGTCGCGAGCTCCTTCATGTCATGTGGGGACCGCTGTCTTCACGGGACAGCCTGTCCGGAAACGTGTCGTCAATGCCCGCCCGCGGGAACCGCCAGCGAACGCGACCGAACAACGGCCGCGTGAGGCAACCCTGCAAGATTAGCGGGGGTCGCTGATCGATGTCCAATCGCCCCCCGCCAGGTCCCCGCGCAGGGGAAACGGGTGTGACCTTCGACACCGCGACGAGTGCGGGGAGGGCGCCCGCCGACTGCCCGGAGGACATGTCGGCCGAGCCTATTAGGCTGGCGGGAGACGTGTGTGGATCGGCGGCGGCGAAAGGACGACGACGTGCCCGGGGCCCGGGATGAGCTGAACGGCGCTGCGCTCGCGCACTGGGGACGCCTCTGCCGGAACGCCCTCACACACCACCGCGACGAGATCAACGCCCTGAACGTCTTCCCGGTAGCCGACGCCGACACCGGCACCAACCTCCTAGCTACGATGCGCGCCGCTGTCAGGGCCGCCGACGAGATCGCGCCGGACCCACGGCTCTCGTCGCCTGATGCGCAGCCGTCCACACGCGCAGCTGGCGGGCGGCCGTCCGCACCCGATGCGCTGCAAGCCTCAGAATCCGCCGCCTCTTCTGATTCGCGGCACTCCTTGGACTCCGCCGCCTCGTCTGATTTCCCTGCCTCTTCTGGGTCCCCCGCACTTTTCGTTTCCCCCGCGACGGCGGGGGACGTGGCTGGGGCGATGGCGCGGGCGGCGACGGCGGGGGCGCGGGGGAATTCGGGGATCATTCTGTCGCAGGTGCTGCGGGGGATCGCCGAAGCCGTTGCGAGGGGGCCGCTTACGGCAGCATCCCTGCGGATCGCGCTGCGGCGGGCGGCGGTGCTGGTCCGGGACGCCCTGAGCGAGCCGGTCGAGGGCACGATGCTGACCGTGCTGGATGCGGCCGCCGACCGCGCGGGCGACTGCGCCGACGATTCCCTGGAGGCGGTGGCAGTCGCCGCCGCCGACGGTGCGGCGAAAGCGCTGGGCGACACCCCTTCCCAACTGCGCGTGCTCCGCGCCGCGGGCGTGGTGGACGCCGGCGCCCGCGGCCTCCTGGTCCTGCTCGACGCCCTCGTGGCAGCCACGACCGGCCAGGCCCCCACCCGCCCCGAGTACACCCGAGCCCGTGCTGACGCGGGTCGGCAGCCCCCGCACACCTCGAGCGAAGGGATGCGGGAGCCCCGGAACATGCCGGGCGCTGCCACCGTGGCGGTGGTGGGTGGCATCGCGGAGGCGGTTGTCGCCGGGGCGGGGCCCGCGGGCGGAGTCGGCACTCGTGCGTCGGGTGGGTCCGGCGAGGATCGGCCGGAACCCGCGGTAGGCGCTCCGGATGTGGGGGCGGCGATCGTGGCGACAACAGGAGCGAGCCGGGAGGTCTCGGTAGCCCGGCCGCAGTACGAGGTCATGTACCTGCTGGCGGACACCGACGAGCGGCGGATCGCGGCGTTGCGGGAATCCCTTGCGCGGCTGGGAGATTCGGTGGTCGTGGTGGGCGATGGTGCAGAGACGTGGTCGGCACACGTGCACTGTGCCGACGCGGGCGCGGCCGTGGAGGCGGGCCTGGCCGCGGGCACGCTCCGGGATATCCGGGTCGAGGGCCTGGTGAACTCGCCGCACGCGCAGCCCGGCCCGGCCGACCGCGGAATCCTGGCGGTGACGGCGGGCGCGGGCGCGGCGCGGCTGTTCGAAGATGCCGGGGCAGTGGTGCTGGACGGCGAGGTGACCGCCGACGCGCTGCTGTCCGCCATCCGGAACATGCCGCACAGCGAGGTCGTGGTGCTGCCGAACGGCGCGCTGCCCGCCCACGAACTGGTCGCGGTCAGCGTCGCCGCCCGGGACGGCCGGCGCGACGTACTGATGCTCCCGAGCGGATCGATGGTGCAGGGACTCGCGGCCCTGGCCCTGCACGACGGGGGCCGCACGGCCGCCGACGACGTCTTCGCCATGTCGGAGGCCGCGGCCGCCACCCGCTGGGGCGCGCTGCGGGTCGCCCCGGAGCGCGCGCTGACCATCGTCGGCACCTGCGCCCGCGGCGACGGCCTGGGCCTGGTCGGCAACGACGTCGTCGTGATCGACCCGGACACCGGTGCGGCCGCCCGCACCCTGCTGGACCGCATGCTCGGCCTGGGCGGCGAACTGGTCACGCTCCTGATGGGCGCGCACGCCCCGGCCGGGCTGAGCGAGGAGCTGACCGACCACATCACCGCGACCTTCCCGGGCGTCGAGGTCATCACCTACGACGGCGGCCAGGCGGCCGACCTCGTGCAGATCGGGGTGGAATAGATGACGACACTGCGTGACCGGCTCGACCACGTCCTGGGCGTGAAGGCCGCCGAATCGCTGGCCGACGCCTTCGACATGCAGACGGTCGAGGACCTGCTGCGCCACTACCCGCTGCGCTACGCGACGCAGGGACAGCCGCTGACCGAGGAGGCGCCCGAGGAGGGCGCGCACATCACGGTGATCGGGCGGGTGACGAAGACCGAGAAGCGCCCGATGCGCCAGCGCCGCGGCAACCTGCTCAAGGTCGAACTCGACACCGGCGCCAACCGCCCGGTGGAGATCACCTTCTTCAACGGCGACAAGGTGAATTACCTTGTCAAACAGGGTGTCCGGGCGATGATGTCGGGCACCGTGCACTACTGGCGACCGGATCGGTGGAACCTCTCGCATCCCTCGTACCTGATCATGCCCGAGGTCGGCGAGTCGGTGGAGAACCTCACCTCGGTGCGCGGTTCCGGCAGCCTGCGCGGGCTGGCGGAGACCGCGAAAGGCGCCGAGGGCGTGGATGTCTCGTTCTTCGAACGCGAGTACATCCCGGTATATCCCGCCACCGCGAAAGTGCAGAGCTGGGATGTCCTGGCCTGCGTGCGGCAGGTGCTCGACCAGCTGGATCCGATCGACGACCCACTGCCGCAGGACATTCGCGACGACCGTGACCTGATGGCCGTGACCGACGCGCTGCGGCTGATCCACCTGCCCGAGCACAAGCTCGATATCGAACAGGCCAGGGAGCGTTTGCGTTTCGACGAGGCACTGGCACTGCAACTGGTCCTCGCCGAACGCCGTCACGACGCCGAGGCGCGCGCCGCCCGATCGTGCCCGCCGCGCCCCGACGGGATCGCCGCGGCCTTCGAGGAACGGTTGCCCTTCGAACTGACAGCGGGCCAGAAGAAGGTCATCGCCGAGATCTCCGACGACCTGACCCGCGACCACCCGATGCACCGCCTGCTGCAGGGCGAGGTCGGCTCCGGCAAGACGATCGTCGCGCTGCACGCGATGCTCCAGGTGGTCGACGCGGGCCTGCAGTGCGCCCTGCTCGCGCCGACGGAAGTCCTTGCCGCCCAGCACTATCGGTCGCTGCGCGCGATGCTCGGTGACCTCGGCGCCGGCGGGGAGCTGGGCGCGGCCGAGAGCGCCACCAAGGTGGTGCTGGTGACGGGCTCCATGCCGGCGGCCACCAAGAAGGCGGCCCTGCTGGACGCGGTGACCGGTGAGGCCGGCATCGTGATCGGCACCCACGCGCTGATCCAGGACGCGGTCGAGTTCTACGACCTGGGCATGGTGATCGTCGACGAGCAGCACCGCTTCGGCGTCGAACAGCGGGACGCGTTGCGCGCCAAGGCCAAGAAGGGCATCACCCCGCATCTGCTGGTGATGACCGCGACCCCGATTCCGCGCACCATCGCCATGACCACGCTCGGCGATCTGGAGACGTCCACGCTCACGGAGCTGCCGCGCGGCCGTTCCCCCATCACCACGAAAGTCGTTCCCGCCAAGATGCATCCGACCTGGGTGGACCGGGCCTGGGAGCGCATCCGCGAGGAGGTCGGCGCGGGCCGGCAGGCGTATGTGGTGTGCTCGCGTATCGGCGGCGACGAGGAGGAGAGCGGCGGGAAGGGCCGCAAGGGCAAATCCGCCGAGGAGAAGGAGGCCCCGACCACGCACGCCGCGGTCGACATGTTCGACACGCTGCGGGCCGGGGAACTCGCGGGTCTGCGGGTCGGCCTGCTGCACGGCCGGTTGCCGAACGACGAGAAGGACCGCGTGATGCGGTCGTTCAACGACGGCGAGATCGACGTGCTCGTGTGCACCACCGTCGTCGAGGTCGGGGTGGACGTGCCCAATGCGACGGTCATGGTGATCGTCGACGCCGACCGGTTCGGCGTCAGCCAGCTGCATCAGCTGCGCGGTCGTGTCGGCCGCGGCAAGCATCCGGGCCTGTGCCTGCTCATCACCGAAACCTCGCCGATGGGCGGCGCCATGGTCCGGCTGGAGGCGGTGGCGGGCACCCTGGACGGGTTCGAGCTGTCGGTGCTGGATCTGCGCCAGCGCCGCGAGGGCGATGTGCTCGGTTCCGCGCAGTCCGGCACCGCGCGCAGCCTGCGCCTGTTGTCGCTGCTGGACGACCTCGAGGTCATCACGGCCGCGCAGCAGCTCGCGCGCGAGGTGGTCGAGGCGGATCCGGGGCTGAAGAAGCATCCGGGCCTGGCCACGATGATGCACGCCGCCGTCGATTCCGAGCGCCTGGAGTACCTGGCCAAATCGTGATTGCTGGATCGATACGACCAGGTAGTCGGACGTCGTTCCCGCTGGAGAGCGAGTACTCAGCAATTTGGGAGAGCCGTCCGAGTATCGGTTACAGCAGCTGGAACCAACTAATAGTCGGATCGTTATCGCAAACCCTTCCCGCAGATAGCAAATGTCAGGTTATTGTTAGCGGGCAGCGCGTTAACCCGGCGACACCCACCAACTGAGTCCAACAACCGGCCAAGCGCGCCCAGGACCCCATCTGCCCCCGAGGGGCGAGGCACCGCTGCGCGCTGCACCCACACTTCCCCTCCGTCCACGACCCGCGCCATTTCTTCCCGCGTGGGTCGTTCCTTATTCCCCCCCGTTCGTACCGGCTGGAAACGTGTCGGTGCGGGATGGGATGCTGCGACGGTGGTAGCGATCGATGTCGGGTGGGCGCGCAAGGTCTCCGTCCCGCAGCTGATGTCCCGCTTGTCGGTGCGGCGGGGGATCGGGGGAGTGCCGCCGACCATGCTGGTCCTCGCGGGGATCGTCAGCGTGCAGGTCGGCGCCGCCCTCGCCAACAGGCTGTTCGCGGCCACCGGTCCGGCGGGCGCGGTCAGCCTACGGCTGTTCTTCGCGGGCGTGGTGCTGCTGGTGTTCTGGCGGTCGTCGCTGCGGATCGACCGTCGCGCCCTGCCGGTCGTGATCGCCTACGGCACGGTGCTCGCGGCGATGAACCTGTTCTTCTACGAGGCGATCGATCGCATCCCCCTGGGCATGGCGGTCACCATCGAATTCCTGGGTCCCCTGGCGGTGGCGCTGGCCGGGTCGCGTCGCTGGGTCGACCCGGTCTGGGCGGTGCTGGCGGGCGGCGGCGCGCTGCTGCTCACCCACGCCGACGGCCCGGTCGCGTGGACGGGCATCGTGTTCGCGCTCGCCGCCGCGGCTTGCTGGGCGGCCTACATCCTGCTGAGCGCGAAACTCGGCGAGAAGACCAGCGGCGGTGGCGGTCTGGCGCTCGCCATGGCTTTCGGCGGCGTGCTCATGGCGCCGGTCGGCATCGCGGGGGCGGGGACCAACCTGCTCGAACCGTCCGTGCTCGCTGCGGGGTTCGGCGTCGCGATGCTGTCGTCGGTGCTGCCGTACTCGGTGGAACTCGAGGCGCTGCGGCGCATCCCGCCCCGCGTCTTCGGCGTGCTTATGAGCCTCGAACCCGCGGTCGCCGCCTTCGCGGGCCTGATCGTCCTGGGTCAGCTGCTGAATTTTCAGCAGTGGGGCGGTATCGCCTGTGTCGTGGCCGCCTCGGTAGGCGCGACCAGAACGGCGAAGTCCCCTCCGACTCCCGAGGCCTGACCATCCCGCACCCTCCGTCCGGCCGCCGTTCAGGTCATCGCGCGGGGATAGGGCAGGTCGATGGAGGTGGTTTCGGTGATGGCCAGGGGGCGGCCTATCTGGGGGAAGGCTCGTTGGGGGCAGGAGGCGCGTTCGCAGACCTTGCAGCCGGCGCCGATCGGGACGGCGGCGGAGGGGTCGTCCAGTTGCAGGCCCTTCGAATAGACCATGCGATCGGCGTATTCGATATCGCAGCCCAGGCCGATGGCGAATTCCTTTCCCGCCGTGCCGAATCCGCGCGGGGCGGAATGCGCGGTGCGGGCGATCCACAGGTAGCGACGGCCGTCGGGCATCGAGGCGACCTGCGTGAGGATGCGGCCGGGGTGCGCGAACGCCTCGTGCGCCACCCACAGGGGGCAGCTGCCGCCGACGCGGGAGAAGTGGAAGGCGGTGGCGGACTGGCGTTTCGAGATGTTCCCGGCGCGGTCGGTGCGCACGAAGAAGAACGGCACACCGCGCTGGCCCTGCCGCTGCAGTGTGCTCAGCCGATGGCAGACCGTCTCGAAACCCACCTCGAAGCGCAGGCCCAGCAGGTCGATGTCGTAGTGCAACTCCTCCGCCGACCGCAGGAACTTCCCGTACGGCAGCACGAGCGCCCCGGCGAAATAGTTGGCCAGCCCGACCCGGGCCAGCGCCCGGGATTCCCCGGTGAGCGAGGGCGTATCGCTGAGCACCTCGTCCAGCAGCGGCCCGTACAGCAGGAAGGCCAGGGTGGTCGCGATCTGGAACGCGCGCTGGCCGGGCCGCAGCCGCCGGGCCAGGGTGAGCGTGCGGGTCTCCGGATCGAAATGGCGTTTCGGAATGGCCGGGTCGGCGCCGTCTCCGCGCACCAGCACCGTCACCCCCGCCCGCTCCTCGGCGACCCGGGCCAGCTGCCGGTCCAGCGATCCGATGGTCAGGCCGCACTCGTCGAACAGCCGCTCGGCGGCGAGATCCAGCTGGGCGATGTGGTTGTGGTGGTCGTAGAAGAAGTCGCGGACGTCCTCGTAGGGCATCGGCACGCCGGGGGCCCCGGTCGGCGTGGCGACCTTGGACGATAGGAGGTCCAGCTGGTCGGTGGCCGCGCGGAGCCGGCGATGCATGGCCACGATGGTCTTCGCGACCTCGGGTAGGCGGGTGGCCAGGTCCTCGACCTCGGCCGCGGGCGGTGCGGTGCCGCCGGCCGCCTCCACCAGCACCTCGTGCAGGTCCGAGACCAGCCGCGCGTCCGAGTCGGCGGCGAAGAACTGGACGTCCAGGTCGAACGTCGAATTCAGTTTGAGCAGCACCGGAATCGTCAGGGGCCGCTGATCGCGCTCGAGTTGGTTGAGATAACTGGGGGACAGCTCCAGGGATTTGGCCAGCGCGGCCTGAGTCATCCGCCGTTCCTCGCGCAACCGCCGTAGTCGGGCACCCGCATACATCTTGCGCACGCCGCCGATGCTACCTACTGGCTTCGCAAACCTTGCAATAATGGCGGCGGTCCGGTGCCGAAATCGACCGCTGCATGGCATTTCGCCCAAAGCTACCGATGCGTAGCATGCGAAGTATGGGGGCGTATCGGGGCTGCTCGGGGCATGTGGTGGTTGTCGGGGGAGGTAACCAGGCGGTAGCGCAGGGGTTACGGGGATTCCGGCCAAAAGCGTGCCGGAAAAAGGGGGAGCGTGCCGGAGGGGGAGCGTGCCGGAGGGGGGAGCGTGGCGGAGGGGGGAGCGTGGCGGAGAGGGAGCGTGCCGGAGGGGGGAGCGTGCCGGAGGGGAGGAGCGTGCCGGAAACAACTGGGGTGGGGACATCGGCCTCGAGGAGGGCAGGGGCTCGATCTCATTTTCCCGGCACGCTTTTGGCCGGGAACCGCAGGGCGGCCGCACAACGAGGGGAGTCGTGCGGCCGCCCGGTACCTCAGCGCACCGCGCGGGCGGCGGTGACCATGTTGTGCAGGGACGCCTCGACCTCCGCCGGGCCGCGGGTCTTCAGGCCGCAGTCCGGGTTGACCCAGAGGCGCTCGGCCGGAACGGCTTTCAGTGCCGACCGGAGCGAGGCGGTGATCTCCTCGACGCTCGGCACCCGCGGGGAGTGGATGTCGTAGACGCCCGGGCCGACGCCGAGGTGGAAGCCGGCGGCGTTGAGGTCGTCGAGCACCTCCATATGCGAGCGGGCCGCCTCGATCGAGGTGACATCGGCGTCCAGGTCCGCGATCGCCCCGATGACCTCACCGAACTCCGAATAGCAGAGGTGGGTGTGGATCTGGGTGGCGTCCGAGACGCCGCTGGTCGCGAGCCGGAACGCGGTCACCGCCCAGTCCAGGTACGCCTGCTTGGCATTCGCGCGCAGCGGCAGCAGTTCCCGCAGCGCCGGCTCGTCGACCTGCACGATCCGGATCCCGGCATCCTGCAGGTCCACCGTCTCGTCCCGGATGGCGAGGGCGACCTGCCGGGCGGTGTCCGCCAGCGGCTGGTCGTCGCGCACGAACGACCACGCCAGGATCGTCACCGGACCGGTCAGCATGCCCTTGACCGGCTTATCGGTCAGCGACTGCGCGTAGCCGATCCACTCGACGGTCATCGGCGCGCGCCGCACCACATCGCCGTACAGGATCGGCGGACGCACGCAGCGGGTGCCGTAGGACTGCACCCAGCCGTTGGCGGTGGCGAAGAAGCCGTCCAGTTGCTCGGCGAAGTACTGCACCATGTCGTTGCGTTCGGGCTCGCCGTGCACGAGCACATCCAGGCCCAGCTTCTCTTGCAGCGCAACGACATCCGCGATCTCCGACCGCATCCGCTCGTCGTACTGCGCCGCGGTGATCTCGCCCTTGCGCAGTGCGGCGCGGGCCTGCCGGATGGCCGATGTCTGCGGGTAGGAGCCGATCGTGGTGGTCGGCAGCAGCGGCAGCCGCAGCCGTTCCCGTTGCAGCGCACGGCGTTCCTCGGCGGGGGAGCGGCGGGCGGCGTCGTCGCCGAGCGCGGCCAGCCGGGCCCGCACGGCCTCGTCGCGCAGGCGGGGGTCCGCGGACCGGCTCGCGAGTGCCGCACGGGCCGTGGACAATTCACCCGCGATGGCATCGGTGCCCTCGTGCAGGGCAGTGGCCAGCAGGCGCACCTCGGCGATCTTCTCCTCGCCGAACGCCAGCCAGGACCGCAGCGCCGGATCCAGCTCCGTCTCGCCCTCGAGCGAATACGGCACGTGCAGCAGCGAACTGGAGGTCGAGACCGCCAGCGCGCCGGCGCTGCCCAGCAGTGTGCCCAGCGACGCCAGCGCCCGGTCCAGATCCGTCCGCCAGATATTCCGCCCGTCGACCACCCCAGCCACCACCAGCTTGTCCGCCAGCGCCGGAACCGCCGCCACATCCGCAACGGTGGTACCGGAGCCCTGTGCGTCCCCTGGATTGCCTGAGTGCTGTGCGTCCCCTGGATTGCCCGAGTGCCGTGCGTCCCCCGAGTTGCCCGAGACGAAGTCGAGGGCGATCCCCTCCACCCCCATGTCCGCCAGGGCGGGCAGTGCCGCTCCTGGACGGCCGAAATAGGTCGCGACCAGGATCGCGGGGCGCTGGGACAAGCCCGCCAGGTCGGCGTAGGTGCGCCGCATGAGCGCCAGTTCGGCGTCGGTGAGGTCGGTGACCAGCGCCGGCTCATCGATCTGCACCCAGTCCGCGCCCGCGGCGGCCAGCAGGCCCAGCAGGTCGCGGTAGAGCGGGAGCAGATCCGTCAGCCGGTCCAGCGGCGCGATGCCGTCGAGGCCCTTCGACAGTTTCAGGAAGGTCAGCGGGCCGATGACCACCGGACGGGCCGGAACGCCCAGGTCGCGGGCCTCCCGCAGCTCGTCCAGGAGTTTGTCCGCGTGCAGGGTGAACGCGGTGTCCGGGCCGATCTCCGGGACCAGGTAGTGGTAGTTGGTGTCGAACCACTTGGTCATCTCCAGCGGCTCGACGGTGTCCGTGCCGCGGGCGGCCGCGAAATAGCGGTCCAGCGGATCGGCGATCCCGGTCACCCGCGGCGGCAGCGCGCCCACCATGACCGCGGTGTCGAGCATCTGGTCGTAATAGGAGAAGGTGCCGACCGGAACGGAGTCCAGTCCGGCGGCGACCAGGTCGGTGAGCTGGCGGGTGCGCAGCTCACGCCCGGTGGCGTGCAGGGCGGCCGCATCGATCCGGCCGGCCCAGTAGCTCTCGGTCGCGCGTTTCAGCTCGCGCCGCGGCCCGATCCGCGGTATGCCGAGAACCGTTGCGGTGAAAGGGTTGTGAACAGTCACGGTCACTCTCCAGTACTGGAAGCCACAGGTCACCGCCACAGAGCAGACGGAGCCCGAGATGCCTTCCCGCACCGGCGACCGGTGGGTGCATTGGTGTCCGCCCGCCCGATCCACGAGGCGGTGGCCGCCGGATACGGCGTATCCGGCACAGCCGGCAGGTCTTCGGACTCGCAGGCGTTCCCCGTGGGGTGGTTCCTACTGGCCGTCGCTTCCCGGATGCGGACATCCAGTGCTGATGACGGCGGTCGTTCCTGCATACCGCTGCGGGACAGTCCCGGATTCCCACCGGGTTCCCTCTGGCCGGTCACGCGGACCGGGTTCGACGCTGCCGCCCGGCGCTCGGGGCTCCAACTCGCCGGCGCAGCGAACCAGCTGCGTAGAAGAGGATAAGGCATGAGGGCAACCGGATATTCCCCTACGGGCGCCGTCGCGTCCGGCCGGCCGGACGCGTGTGGCGGGCCTGCGAAGACCGCTTCCGGCCCGTTACCGGCGGATTACGCATCTTCGCAAACGGACACGTTTCTGTTGTGAGGTTGGCTGCGAAGCCGTATTCGGCGTCCGGCGCCGCCGATGAGCCAGGTACCTTAAGTTGATGTTCTCCAAAGTGCTGGTCGCCAACCGCGGGGAAATCGCCATTCGAGCGTTCCGCGCCGCCTACGAACTCGGCATCGGCACCGTCGCGGTCTTCCCCTACGAGGATCGCAACTCGGTGCACCGGCTCAAGGCCGACGAGTCCTACCAGATCGGCGTGCCGGGCCACCCCGTGCGGGCGTACCTGTCCATCGAGGAGATCATCAAGGCCGCCCGGACCGCCGGCGCCGACGCGATCTACCCGGGGTACGGCTTCCTGTCCGAGAATCCGGACTTGGCCGCGGCCTGCGCCCGCGAGGGCATCACATTCATCGGTCCCTCGTCCGAGGTGCTGGAGCTGACCGGCAACAAGGCGCGCGCGATCGCCGCCGCCCGGGCCGCGGGCCTGCCGGTCCTGGATTCGAGCGCCCCGTCGGCCGATGTGGAGGAACTGCTCACCGCGTCGGAGTCGCTGCGGTTCCCGGTCTTCGTCAAGGCCGTCGCCGGTGGTGGCGGGCGCGGTATGCGGCGGGTCGGGGATCGCGCGCAGCTGCGGGAGTCGATCGAGGCCGCGATGCGCGAGGCCGAATCGGCGTTCGGGGACGCGACCGTGTTCCTGGAGCAGGCGGTGGTCAACCCCCGCCACATCGAGGTGCAGATCCTCGCCGATCAGCACGGCAACGTCATGCATCTGTTCGAGCGGGACTGTTCGCTGCAGCGGCGGCACCAGAAGGTGATCGAGCTGGCGCCCGCGCCGAATCTGGATCCCGCACTGCGCGAACGGATCTGCGCCGACGCGGTGGCCTTCGCGCGGCAGATCGGCTATTCCTGCGCGGGCACCGTGGAATTCCTGCTGGACGAGCGCGGCAATCACGTGTTCATCGAGATGAATCCGCGAATCCAGGTGGAGCACACGGTGACCGAGGAGATCACCGATGTGGATCTGGTGGGGGCGCAGCTGCGGATCGCCGGGGGCGAGTCGCTGGAAGACCTCGGCCTGAGCCAGGATTCGGTCGCGATCCGCGGGGCGGCGTTACAGTGCCGCATCACCACCGAGGATCCGGCCAACGGATTCCGCCCCGACACCGGCCGCATCACCGCCTACCGCAGTCCGGGCGGTGGCGGCATCCGTCTGGACGGCGGCGCCAATCTGGGTGCCGAGGTCGGGGCGCACTTCGACTCGATGCTGGTGAAGCTCACCTGTCGCGGGCGCGATTTCGGCCAGGCGGTGGCGCGGGCGCGGCGCGCGGTCGCCGAATTCCGCATCCGCGGCGTCTCGACGAATATCCCGTTCCTGCAAGCGGTCCTGGACGATCCGGACTTCCGGGCCGGGCGGGTCACCACCTCGTTCATCGATGAGCGGCCGTACCTGCTGACCCAGCGGGCCTCCGCCGACCGCGGCACCAAGATCCTGACCTACCTCGCCGACGTCACCGTCAACAAGCCGCACGGCGAGCGCCCGACCGCGGTGTACCCGCACGACAAGCTGCCCCCGATCGATCTGGCGGTGCCGCCGCCGGACGGGTCGCGGCAGCGGCTGCTGAGCCTGGGCCCCGAGGGTTTCGCGCGGGCGTTGCGCGAACAGCGGGGAATCGCGGTGACCGACACCACCTTCCGCGACGCGCACCAGTCGCTGCTGGCGACGCGAGTACGCACCAACAGCCTGATCCAGGTCGCCGGACACGTCTCGCGGCTGACGCCGGAACTGCTGTCGATCGAGTGCTGGGGCGGCGCGACCTACGATGTGGCGCTGCGATTCCTGCACGAGGATCCGTGGGAGCGCCTGGCGGCGCTGCGCGAGGCGATCCCGAACATCTGCCTGCAGATGCTGCTGCGCGGCCGAAACACCGTCGGGTACACGCCGTATCCCGAACAGGTCACGCGCGCGTTCGTCTCCGAGGCCACCGCCACCGGTATCGACATCTTCCGCATCTTCGACGCGCTGAACAACGTCGACCAGATGCGCCCCGCCATCGACGCCGTGCGCGAAACCGGCACGGCCGTGGCGGAAGTCGCGATGAGCTACACCGGCGACCTGTCGAATCCGGACGAGAACCTCTACACGCTCGACTACTACCTGAAGCTGGCCGAGCAGATCGTGCAGGCCGGGGCGCACGTCATCGCCATCAAGGATATGGCCGGGCTGCTGCGCGCGCCCGCCGCGCACACGCTGGTGACCGCGCTGCGGGAGAACTTCGACCTGCCGGTCCACGTGCACACCCACGACACCCCGGGCGGCCAGCTGGCCACGTATCTGGCGGCGTGGCAGGCCGGCGCCGACGCGGTCGACGGGGCGTCGGCGCCGATGGCGGGCACCACGTCTCAGCCCGCGCTGTCGGCGATCGTCGCGGCGGCGGCCAATTCGCCGTACGACAGCGGGCTGGACCTCGGGAACGTGTGCGATCTGGAGCCGTACTGGGAGGCGCTGCGAAAGGTGTACGCGCCCTTCGAATCCGGGCTTCCGGGGCCGACCGGCCGCGTCTACCACCACGAGATTCCGGGCGGACAGCTGTCGAATCTGCGGCAGCAGGCGATCGCGCTGGGCCTCGGCGACCGGTTCGAGGAGGTCGAGGCGAAATACGCGGCGGCGGACCGGCTTCTGGGACGGCTGGTGAAGGTGACGCCGTCGTCGAAGGTGGTCGGCGACCTGGCGCTGTCGCTGGTGGGTTCGGGCGTGGCGGTCGAGGACTTCGCCCGCGATCCGGGCAGCTTCGACATCCCCGATTCCGTGATCGGTTTCCTGCGTGGCGAACTCGGCACTCCGGCCGGTGGCTGGCCGGAACCGTTCCGCAGCCGCGCGCTGGCCGGGCGCGGCGCGGCCAAGCCCGAATCCCAGCTGACCGCCGCCGACGAGGCGGCGCTCGCGGGAACCTCGGAGGAACGGCGGGAGACGTTGAACCGCTTGCTGTTCCCGGGACCCGCCGCCGAATTCGCCGCGCACCGTGAGAAATACGGCGACACCTCCGGCCTGTCGGCCAACCAGTTCCTCTACGGCCTGCGTCACAACGAGGAGCACCGGGTCCAGCTGGAGAAGGGCGTCACGCTCCTCATCGGCCTGGAGGCCATCTCCGAACCCGACGAGCGCGGTATGCGCACGGTGATGTGCATCCTCAACGGTCAGCTGCGCCCGATCACGGTCCGCGACCGGTCCGTCTCCAGTGACGTCCCCGCCGCCGAGAAGGCCGACAAGACCGACCCCGGCCATATCGCCGCGCCGTTCGCCGGAGTCGTGACCCTGGTTGTCTCCGAGGGCGATACGGTCGCCGCGGGCGACACCATCGGCACCATCGAGGCCATGAAGATGGAGGCCGCCATCACCGCGCCCCGCGCCGGCGCCGTCCGCCGCGTGGCCATCGGCAAGGTTCAGCAGGTCGAGGGCGGCGACCTCCTGGTAGACCTCCGCCTCAACGAAACCGCCCCCGAGTGAGTGAGTTTCGGTGAGGGTGGCGGAATGACGCGGATCGTGTCCGGGGTGGCCGGGGGGAGGCGGTTGCGGGTGCCAGGGGCCGGGACCCGGCCTACCTCGGACCGGGTGCGGGAGGCGCTGTTCAACGCGCTCGCGGCGCGGATGGATTTCGAGGGGGTGCGCGTGCTCGACCTGTACGCGGGGTCGGGGGCGCTCGGGCTGGAGGCGCTGTCGCGGGGGGCCGCGCACGCGCTGCTCGTCGAATCCGATCGGAAGGCCGCGGCGGTCGTGCGGGGGAATATCGCCGAACTCGGCCTGCCCGGCGCCGAATTGCGGGTCGGTGCGGTGGGTTCCGTGCTGTCGGGCACGCCCGCGACGCCCTACGATCTGGTGTTCTCCGATCCGCCGTATGCGGTGGAGGGCGCCGAGGTGGCGGCCGACCTCACCGCGCTGGCGGGCAACGGCTGGCTGGCCGAGGATGCTCTCGTGGTGGTCGAGCGGCCTACCAGGTCGCCGGAAATCGTGTGGCCCCCGGCGTTTTCCGTGCTCAAAGCGCGGCGTTACGGCGAAACCCGTATCGAGTCGGCGGAATACGTCTCCTGATATCGAAAGGCGTTATGCGCCTGGCTCTTTGGGGCGCGCTCGCAGATGGGCGCGTTCGCCCTGTTTGCCGAAGAGGCTGAGGAGTTCCACCGGTTCGTCGCCCGCCGCGCCGAACCAGTGCGGCACCCGGCAGTCGAATTCGGCCGCCTCGCCCGGCGCCAGCACCAGATCGTGTTCGCCGAGAACGAGGCGCAGCCGCCCGTTGAGGACGTAGACCCAGTCGTAGCCCTCATGGGTCTGCTGCCGCGGCTCGCCCGGGCGGTCCTCGGGGCTCAGCACCATCTTGTATGCCTGGATACCGCCGGCGCGCCGGGTCAGCGGCACCATCGTCAGGCCGTGATGGGTGACCGGGCGCATGTGCACCCGCGGATCTCCGGTCGGCGGGGCGTCGACCAGCTCGTCGAGGGTGACGCCGTGTGCCCGCGCCAGCGGCAGCAGCTGTTCCAGCGTCGGCCGCCGGGTGCCCGACTCCAGGCGCGACAGGGTGCTCACCGAGATGCCCGTCGCCGCCGACAGGTCCGCGAGCGTGGTTTCGCGTTGCCGTCGCAGCGCCCGTAGTCGCGGGCCGACCGCGTCCAGTGTCCGATCGACATCTTCCATGTCCTCCAGTTTGCCATTCCGGCAAAGAAGTTTGCACAGGGGACCGATGCGCCCGCATGGTGGTCGGCAAGGAGGTGGTCGTGGTGACCGATGAATTGACGAGCGAATACGACGTGGTGGTGGTCGGCGGCGGTGCGGCGGGTCTGAACGGAGCGCTGATGCTGGCCCGGGCCCGCCGGTCGGTGGTGGTGCTCGATGCGGGCGATCCGCGCAACGCACCGGCGGACGGCGTGCACGGCCTGCTCGCGAGAGAGGGGATGCCTCCGGCCGAGTTGGTCGAGCGCGGCCGCGCCGAGGTGCGGGGTTACGGCGGGCACGTGGTGGCCGCGACCGTCGAGACCGTCACGCGCGACGGCGACGGGTTCACGGTGTCGCTGTCGGACGGGCGGACCGTGCGGGCCCGGCGGCTACTGGTGGCGAGCGGGTTGACCGACGAGCTGCCCGAGATCGCCGGACTGTGGGATCGCTGGGGCCGCGATGTCGTGCACTGCCCGTACTGCCACGGGTGGGAGGTGCGTGACCAGGCCATCGGTGTGCTCGGCACCGGGCCGATGGCGGTGCACGGGGCGCTGCTGTGGCGGCAGTTGAGCGATGACGTCACGCTGTTCTGCCACAGTATCGATGCGCCGACCGGTGAACAGGCGGAACAGTTGGCCGCGCGCGGTATTCGCGTCGTGGTCGGGGAAGTGAAGTCGCTGGAGATCCTCGACGACCGCCTGACGGGTATCCGCCTGGCGGACGGCACCGTTGTCGCCCGGCAGGTGCTGGCGGCCCCGTCGCGCATGGTGGCCCGCGCGGGCTTCCTGGCGGATCTGGGACTGCGCGCGGTGCCGCACGTGAGCGGTATGGGCGAGAACATTCCCGCAGACCCGACCGGGCGCACCGAGGTGCCCGGAGTCTGGGTGGCGGGCAACGTGACCGATCTCTCGGCCCAGGTCGGCAATGCCGCCGCGGCGGGCGCCCTCGCGGGCGCGCACATCAATGCCGACCTGATCACCGAGGAGACCCGCCTCGCGGTCGAGGCCGCCCGCGCTCCCTTCTCGGCCGCCGTGGAGTCCCGCGTGAGCGACCTGGTGGGAGGGGACCGCCGCCACGGCATGTGAGCCGGGCGGGTCAGCCCCGGCGTTCGGCGAGGCGGGCGAGGAGGCGCTTGTGCACGCCGGCGGGGAGCATGTCGGTGACATCGCCGCCGAAGGTCGCGACCTCCTTCACCAGGGAGCTGGACAGGAAGCTGTAGACCGGGTTGGCGGCGAGGAAGTACGTGTCGACGCCGGACAGCTTCCTGTTCATCTGCGCCATCTGTGTTTCGTAGGCGAAGTCGGTGGAGTCGCGCAGGCCCTTGACGATCGCCGTGATGCCCTGCTCCCGGGCGAAGTCCACCAGCAGTCCGTACCACGACTCGACCCGGACGTTCGGCAGGTCGGAGGTGCTCTCCCGCAACATCTCCATGCGCTCGTCGACGCTGAACATGCCCTGCTTGCTCTTGTTGATCATCACGGTCACGACGACCTCGTCGAACTGCGCGGCCGCCCGCGCGATCACGTCGAGATGCCCGTACGTCACCGGATCGAACGATCCGGAACACAATGCTCCGCCCATTCCCGAACGCTAACAGGTACACCACCCGGCCGGGGAGTGGCCTGGCCCGGCCGTTCACAGTTCGTGTAGGGCAAGGGGTTTGGGCTCGGGAAGCGGGGCCTGGCGGATGACGGCGTCGGGGCGGGATCGGCGGGCTCGGGTCAGGGCGGCGCGGAGACGGGTGGCGACCTCGTCGGTGGGGATCTCGTCCCAGGTCCAGCGGACCACCTGTAAACCGGTGGCGCGCAGGGCGTCTTCGCGTTTCTTCTCGGCGAAGACCGCGTCTCCCGGTTGCTCGCCGGGGCGGAGGAGGCGGCCGTATTTCACGCGGCCGTCGAATTCGCCGACGACGCCGGTGTCGCCGAAGAAGAAGTCGACGCGGCCCAGCAGGCGTCCGTCGCCGTAGACGTCGCCCTGGCAGCGCGGCCTGGGCAGATCGAGTCGCCGCAGCATGACCCGGCTGCGGGATTCGCCGGCGCTCTCGCTGTGCGGGTCGAGGAAGCCGACCACCCGGCGGGCCGCCGCGATCCCGTGCCGTCGCTTCGCCGCCTCCAGCTCCACGGCCAGATCGCCTGGGGTGACGCCGTATTCGCGGGCCAGCGCGTCGCCCGCGACGACCGCCGCCTCGAACGGCACCGTGCGCGCGAGGTCGACGATGGTGCGGGCCGGTGTGGTCAGGACGAAGCCGTCCAGTTCGGCCACCGTCTCCACCGGAGCGCAGTGCACCTTCGTCCCCGGTCGGATGCGGCCGCCGTTGCGCCGGTTGCGCGTGACATCGACGCGGTCCAGCAGGGCGACCCACACCGGAGCGCCGTAGACGACCGCCGCCGACTGATGACTGAGAATCGCCTCCGCCGACAGCTCGGGCAGGACCGCGTCGGCCAGCACCCGATGCCGCGCCACCGCGTCCAGTCCCGCGAACGCCGCCTCGTCGGCGTACGAGCCGCGCCGCAGCCGTAGCCACCGCCCGCCGCTGCACCGCCGCCGGATCTCGGCATCGCTCACCCCGTGCCGGACGGCCACCCGGCGCCGGTGGATCCCGTCGCCCTCCCACGCGTCGTCCGCGCAGCCGATCCACGGACCCGGCAGCGGGGGACCGCCGGGCGCGGGGGTGGTCATTCGGGCTCGCGATCGTGGCGAGGCCACCGGCGCTGCGGGGTGAACCGGTCGCAGAACGCGGCCGGCCCGACGAAGGGGCGGACCCGCACCGGGTCCGAGCGCGTTCCGCTGCGCGCCGACGTGCGACATCCCCGGCAAGGCTGCATGACTGAACCTCCACATCGAGTACTCGGCTCTGCGTTTGCTCTGTTTGGACGCCGGGTACTCCCCGCCGGTTCCTTACTCGTGTGACCAGCTCGTTCCCGCACCCCTTCCCGCTTCCCGCACGGGTTGCGGAGGGCTGGAGAGGGTGCGGGAGTACGCAGGGGGTGCGGGAAGGTGTCAGAAGACCCAGAGGCGGAGGGTGATGAAGCGGAGGGCGCCTACGGCGGCGGTGATGCCGATAACCGCGAGGGCCTCGACGACGTCGTCCATGCCGGGGGCGAGGAAATCGAGGACGGCCAGGGAGGCGGAGGTGATGGCGAGGCCGGCCAGGGCCAGGCCGCCGCCCTCGAGCTGGGCGGTGAGCCAGCCGACGCGATCGGCGGCGTGGAAGGTCAGGCGGCGGTGCATCTCGTTGGCCAGCGCGGTGCTCACCACCGAACCGGTGAGGTTCGCCAGTTGCGGGCCGCCGCCGTAGCAGGCCATGAACAGCAGGAAGTAGCCGATATTGCTGAGCCCGCCGACCAGTGCGAACCGGATCAGCTGCGGCAGCCACTTGTCCCCGCGCAGGTACGCGCCGGCCTGGACCAGCAGGCCGCCGGTGGAGGAGAGGTCGGACCCGTCGTCGTCCAGGACGGCGACATCGGTCTCGCTCGTGGGTGACCGGTGTTGCGCGGCGGCCCGGGACTGCCCGCCCGTGGTCAGCCGCGACAGCAGCGACGGTCCGGTTTCGGCGGGGTGCGGCGGCAACCGGAAGATCTCGGGCGGCGGTACGACGAAACCGGCGCCGAGCCAGATGGTCCAGGGAATCGGGGAACGCCGCGAACGCGCGCGGTGCTCGGCGGCTTTCTCGTCGGGCTGCGCGGGTACAGGAGAACCGGGCTGGGGGTTGGTCCCCAGTCCTCGATGTACCGGATACAGGACAGCCATCGTCATTCCGATCCAACGTCGCCGGGCACTACCTGTGGCGGTGGCCCAGCTGGTCTACCGCTCAGTAGAAAGATAACACCAAGTGGAGAGAATTCCTCCACTTGATTTCTGTGGCATAGGAAACACACCCACGACACACCGTGGGTGAACTGGGCAGATGATCGTGACGAGGGGCACACTGGGCCCAGGCTGTTACAAGGCCGGGCGGCAGGAATCGCCGTGAGAGTTCGGTAGGAGAGTGGGGTCAGCAGGATGTACCGCGTATTCGAAGCACTCGACGAACTGGTCGCGATCGTGGAGGAGGCGCGCGGGATCCCGCCGACCCGCAATTGCATCGTCCCGCGCGGCGACGTGCTCGAGCTGCTGGACGACGTGCGCGATGCCATCCCCGGCGAACTCGACGACGCGCAGGACGTGCTGGACCACCGCGACAAGATCGTCACCGACGCCCGCGACACCGCCGAGACCACCGTCACCACCGCCGACGAGCAGGCCAAGCACACCGTGAACGCGGCCCGCGAGGAGGCCGACCGCATTCTGGCCGACGCCAAGGCGCATGCCGACCGGATGGTCGCCGAGGCGAGCGCCCACGCCGACCACCTGGTCGCGACCGCGCAGGCCGAGGCGGAGCGGGTCGTCACCGACGGCAAGGCCGAGTACGAGGCGGTCACCGGCCGCGCCCGCACCGAATCCGAGCGGATGATCGCGGCCGGGCAGGCGTCCTACGACCGTTCGGTCGCCGAGGGCCGCGCCGAGCAGGAGCGCCTGGTGACGCAGACCGAGGTGGTCCGGGCCGCGCACGCGGAGTCGGCCCGCCTCATCGACTCGGCCCAGGCGGAATCCGACCGGCTGCGCGAGGAATGCGACCACTACGTCGACGGCAAGCTGGCCGACTTCGAGGAGACCCTGCACGGCGCCCTCCGCACGGTCGGCCGCGGCCGCCAGCAGCTCCGCGCGGGCGCGGGCGTCCCGGACTACGCCTCGGAGTTCCGCCGCTGATCCCGGCCAAAAGCGTGCCGGGATAGGGGAGGGCGCGTCGGGATGCGTGGAGGGCATGTCGGGTGACGTGGGGGATCACGGTGGGTTGACGGGCCTGGATTTGGGCTGGAGGTGCGGTTTCGCGTACCGTTGAGTGGTTGCCCAAATCCCAGACCTCAACGTGAGTGAGTTCGTGATGCCCGCCGAATCCGGTTCCGGTTCGCGTCGTCGTTCGACCGACGCGGATTTCGTGCTGGACACCCGCAGCCTCGGACGCGCCGCCGGCTCGATGAAGCAGGTGCGGCGCACCGTGAGCGCGCCGCGCCGGATCGGCCTGGAGATGGTCGCCATTCCGGTGGGCGGCGAGATCCAGGCGGATCTGACGTTGCAGTCGGTCTCCGAGGGCGTGCTGGTCACCGGCACCGTCACGGCGACGCTGGAGGGCGAGTGCTCGCGCTGCCTCGAGCCGTTCACCGAGGAGGTCGAGCTGCCGATCACGGAGCTGTTCGCCTACCCGGACAGCGCGACCGAGCAGACCACCGACGACGACGAGGTCTATCGCCTGGTCGACGACAGGATCGACCTCGAGCCGGTCGTCGTCGACGCCGTCGGCCTGGAACTGCCGCTGCAGCCGCTCTGCGAGCCCGACTGCGCCGGACTGTGCGCGGAATGCGGTGTGCGGATGGCGATTGCGGGCCCGGATCACAGGCATGAGATACTGGATCCTCGCTGGGCCGGGCTCGCGGATTTCGCGGCCGAGGCGCCCGAGGCAGATACAGACGTAAACCGATCACTTGCGGGCCGTAACGGCTCGGCAGGTTCCACAACAGAGGAGAAGTAGTCGTGGCCGTTCCGAAGCGCCGGATGTCTCGTGCCAACACCCGCTCGCGGCGCAGCCAGTGGAAGGCCACCGCGCCTACCCTGATCACCTGCCCGAACCGGGCCTGCGGTCAGAAGACGCTGCCGCACATCGCCTGCCCGAACTGCGGCACCTACAAGGGCCGCCAGGTCGCCTCCGCGGTCTGAGCGCCTATCGGTAGCCGAAGTTGACCGCCAGCAAGGACGGAGCGGACGCACCCGCAGTGGGCGATGCCGCCGACCACAGCTCTCTGCTCGAGGCGCTAGGCGTCGACCTGCGTGCCGATCTGCTCCGGCTGGCACTCACCCACCGCTCCTACGCCTACGAGAACGGCGGTCTGCCGACCAACGAGCGCCTGGAGTTCCTCGGCGACTCGGTGCTCGGCCTGAGCATCACCGAACGCCTGTATCTGGAGCATCCGGACAAGTCCGAGGGTGAGCTGGCCAAACTCCGCGCGAGCGTGGTGAACATGCACGCGCTCGCCGAGGTCGCGCGCGCCCTCGGCGAGGGCGGCCTCGGCCGCCACCTGCTGCTCGGCAAGGGCGAGGAGCTCACCGGCGGCCGCGACAAGCCCAGCATCCTCGCCGACGGCATGGAGTCGCTGCTCGGCGCGGTCCACCTGGAGCACGGCATCGATGTCGCGCGCAGCGTGGTCCTGCGGCTGTTCGCGGATCTGCTCGAGCGTGGTCCCCGCATGGGCGCCGGGCTGGATTGGAAGACCAGCCTGCAGGAGCTGACCGCCGAGCGCGGCATCGGCGTGCCCAGTTACGAGATCACCTCGACCGGCCCGGACCACGACAAGGAATTCACCGCGACCGCGATGGTCGGTGGTCAGGCCTACGGTAAGGGCATCGGCCGCTCGAAGAAGGAAGCGGAGCAGAAGGCGGCGGGCGCGGCCTGGCAGGCGCTCACCGGCGACAGCTAGCTGTCCGGACGAATCGGAGCATCGGTGCCCGAACTACCCGAGGTCGAAACCGTTCGACGTGGGCTGAGCGACCATGTGGTCGGCAGCGTCATCGAGTCGGTCACCGTCAAACACCCGCGTTCCGTGCGCCGGCATCTGCTCGGCGGTGACGATCTGGCCGCACAACTGGCCGGGCTGCGCATCGAATCCGCGCGGCGCCGCGGCAAGTTCCTCTGGCTGACCTTCGACGATCCCGACCTCGCGCTGGTCGTGCACCTGGGCATGAGCGGGCAGATGCTGGTGCAGTCCGCCGATGTCCCGCTGGAGAAGCACGCGCACATCGTCGCCACCCTGGACTCCGGATCGCAGATGCGGTTCGTCGATCAGCGCACCTTCGGCGGCTGGGCGCTGAACACGATCGTGGAGGTGGACGGCAGCCGCGTCCCCGAATCCGTCGCGCACATCGGGCGTGATCCGCTGGACCCGCTGTTCGACGCCGACTCGGTGGTGCGGCGGATGCGGGCCAAGCATTCCGAGATCAAGCGGGTGCTGCTGGACCAGACGGTGGTGTCCGGGATCGGCAACATCTACGCCGACGAGGCGCTGTGGCGCGCCCGCCTGCACGGTGAACGCATCGCCGCCAAGCTCACCGGCCCCGCCCTGCACGGCCTGCTGACCGAGGTGAGCGCGGTGATGGGGGAGGCGCTGCGGGTCGGCGGCACCTCCTTCGACGCGCTGTATGTCAACGTCAACGGCCAGTCCGGCTACTTCGAACGCGCCCTCGCCGCCTACGGCCGCGAGGACGAGCCCTGCCGGCGCTGCGGAGCGCCCATGCGCCGCGAGAAGTTCATGAACCGCTCCTCGTTCTCCTGTCCCCGGTGCCAGCCGCGGCCGCGGCGGTAAGCAGGACGTAGCCCTGCCGCTGGTGCCAGGTGGCCGCGGCGGTAAGCAGGACGTAGCCCTGCCGCTGGTGCCAGGTGGCCGCGGCGGTGCGAGCGGGTGGTCCCCCGGCGGTAACCGAGGGCGCGCCGGAGCCACATCGCTGCCACCACCGGAATTGAAGCGCTACCGTTTTCAGTGTGCCTGCCGACCGTGCTCGGCGGACCTGAAGGGAGGACGGATGCGCAAGCTGACCTATTACGTCGCATCGACCATCGATGGCTTCATCGCCGGCGAGGACGGTTCGGTCGACTTCTTTCCGGTCGGGGGTGACCACGGCCCGGCGATCACGGCGCAATATCCGGAGACCCTGCCGACGAAGGTGCGCGAGGCACAGGGCATCGACAAACTCGGCAGCTACTTCGACACCGTGCTGATGGGCCGCAAGACCCACGACTTCGGCGTCCGCACCGGAACCTCCAGCCCGTACGCCCACCTGCGGCAGTTCGTGGTGTCGACCACCCTGCCCGAGAACCCGGCGCCGGATGTCGAACTGATCCCGGGTGATCCGCTCGAACGCGTACGAGAACTGAAGCGGGAGAAGGGCCTCGGCATCTGGCTGTGCGGCGGCGGCGAACTCGCCCAGACGCTGCTGCCGGAGATCGATCAGATCTTCCTGAAGTTGTATCCGATCGTGCTCGGCGTCGGCCGTCCGCTGTTCGGCGCGACGCACCTGCCCGAACCGGCCCGATTCCGGGTACTCACCAGCCGGGTCTTCGAGGACGGAGTCGCCTTCGTGAAGTACGTACGGATTCACTAGTGGCCGAGCACGTTCCGGGGCCGGTCGAGGCGCTGCGGGAGATCGCGTTCTGGATGGAGCGCTCCCGGGCTCAGACGCATCGTGTCAAGGCCTACCGGCGGGCGGCCGATATCGTGGCCGACCTGTCGCCGGAGCGGTTCGACGACTACCGGAGAAACGGCCACTGGCAGGAGCTTCCGGGCATCGGGCCGAAGACCGCCGACGCGATCGCGCAGGCGTGCGCCGGGCAGTTGCCCGACCGCCTGCGCGAATCGCGGACGGCGGCACGGCCGATCGGCCCGGCGGGTGGCCCGTTGCGCAAGCAGCTGCGCGGCGATCTGCACACCCACTCCGACTGGTCCGACGGCGGCAGCCCGATCGAGGAGATGATGCGCACGGCCGCCGCGCTCGGCCACGACTACTGCGCGCTGACCGACCATTCGCCGCGGCTGACGGTCGCCAACGGGTTGTCCGCCGACCGGTTGCGCCGGCAGCTGGACGTGGTGGCGGAGCTGAACGAGGAATTGGCCCCGTTCCGCATCCTCACCGGTATCGAGGTCGACATCCTCGACGACGGCGCCCTCGACCAGCAGAGCGACCTGCTCGCACGCCTCGATGTCGTGGTCGCCAGCGTCCACTCCAACCTCCGCGCCGACAGCGAGACCATGACCCGCCGCATGGTCTACGCGGTCGCCGACCCGAATGTGGACATCCTCGGCCACTGCACCGGGCGGCTGGTCGAGGGCGCGCGCGGCACCCGGCCGGAATCGCAGTTCGACGCGGAGGTGGTGTTCGAGGCCTGCCGCCGCTACGGCACCGCGGTGGAGATCAACAGCCGCCCCGAGCGCCGCGATCCACCGAGCCGGCTGCTGCGGCTCGCGGTCGAGATGGGCTGCTACTTCTCCATCGATACCGACGCGCACGCGCCCGGCCAGCTGGATTGGCAGGGCTACGGATGCGAGCGCGCCGTCGCCAACGACGTCGCGGCCGAACGGGTGATCAACACCTGGCCGCTGCCGGAGCTACTGGAGTTCACCACCGCTACGAACCGATAGCCGCACGCGAGACGGGAGATGCTGATGACAGGCACCGTGGATTTCACCGGGGTCGAATGGACCACTCTCGTCACGCTCTACCTGCGAGCCGTGGAGAGCCGCGATCCGAGGTCGATCCTGGGCGACACCGCGGCCGACGAGGCGCTGCGGCGCATCGACTACGACTTCGGCACGCTGAAGATGCGATTGACGGCCGGTGACCGGTACATCGTGGTGCTGCGCGCCAAACAGCTGGACGACTGGGCCGCCGACTTCCTGGCCCGCCACCCGGCCGGCACGGTGGTGCAACTGGGCTGCGGGCTCGACAGCCGGGTGCACCGGCTGGATCCGGCGGAGACCGTGCGGTGGTTCGACGTCGACCTCCCCGACGTCATCGAGCTACGCCGCCGAATTTATCCGGAGCGAGCCGGATCCGGATACAAGATGATCGGCTCGTCGGTGACGGCGCCGGAATGGCTGGTGCAGGTCCCCTCGGACGGGCCCACCCTGATCATCGCCGAGGGCCTGCTGATGTATCTCACCGAGGACGCGGTGCGCACGCTGCTGAACCGGCTGATCGGCCGGGTTCCGGGCGGGGAACTGATCTTCGACGGCGTCGCCCCGTGGGTCGTCTCCGTCTCGGGCAGGATGCCCGGCCCCTACGGCGGCTTCCGGATGGGCTGGGCGCTGCGCGATCCCGAGCAGCTCGAACGCTGGAATCCGAAGCTGCGCATGGCCGATCACATCGACGTCCTGTCGCGGTACGCGCAGGTGCCCTCGACCGGCTATCGCACCCTGTACCGGGTGCTCTCGCGAATTCCCGCGCTGCGCAGATCCTTTCGGGTCCTGCGCTACACGTTCTGACGCGCCGCTACGAGATCGCGACGGCGACGACCAGACCGAGTCCGAGGTGCGCGGCGGCGACGACCAGCGACTGCACCGAGTAGCTCTCCGCGTGCAGCAGGTCGCCGATGTCGATGCCGAGCACCCACTCCAGCACTCGGACCGAGACCACCTGCACGACAATGCCGAGCAGGCCGTAGATGGCCGCGGCGATGATCCCCTCGGACAGCTTGCCGCTCGAGGAGTAGACCGCCAGCACGACGATCAGCGCCATGCTGACCATTCCGGAGGCCGTGACCACGACCGCGTTCGGGTTACCGGCGGCGACCATCTTGCGCAGCGGCCCGGGCGTGGTGATGTCGATCGCGTAGAAGCCGATCAGCATGAGGGCCAGCCCGACGATCGCGTACAGGACGATGGCGCCGATGCCGTGCCCGATATTCCCCCAGTACCCCGACTCGAGCGCGAGTGTGGTCATCGATGGTCCTCCAGATGGTGTGTGCGGCACGGTATCAGTGCTGCGGAATACGGTGCGGGACGAAGGTGGAGCTGTCGTCGGTGATCAGGCCGGGAGTCTCGCGGATGCCCAGGCCCGCCGAGGTGTCGCCGACGATCCAGGCGCCCAGTACCGGGCGCATGCCGTCGAAATCCGGCAGCGGATCGAGCAACTGGTAGACGAAGCCCTCCTCGCCGTACACCCCGCCGGTGGCCGTCTCCATACCGGCGCCGACGATGGTCATATTCGCGCCCTCGCGGCCAAGTTTGGGTTTGCGGATGTACTCGGTGAGCTCGTGCGGGTCATCGATGTAGGCGGGCAGCAGATTCGGGTGACCGGGGTACATCTCCCACAGCACCGCCAGCAGCGCCTTGTTCGACAGCATCGCCTTCCACAGCGGCTCGACCCAGGTCGTCTCCGGCAGGGAATCGACTACGCGCTTGCCGAATTCGTCGTCCAGCGCCCACTCCCACGGGTACAGCTTGAACAGCGACTCGATCGGGGCGTCGGCCAGATCGACGAAACGCTCCAGCTCCGTGTCGAATCCGATCTCCTCGATCGGCAGCGCCACCGTGTGGAATCCGGCCTCGGCCGCGGTCTCCTGCATGTACGCGGTGGTGACGTTGTCCTCGCCGGAGCCGTCGGCCGACGACCAGGTGAAGTGCAGGTCGCCCGTCGGGAGCGTCTCGCGCAGTTCGCCCCAGCGCTCGACCAGCTTCTCGTGCAACGAATTCCACTGGTCGTCGCCGGAGTGGGTGTCGGTCAGCCAGTGCCACTGCACGATCGCCGCCTCCAGCAGCGAGGTCGGCGTATCGGCGTTGTACTCCAGCAGTTTCGCCGGGCCGCGGCCGTCGTAGCGCAGGTCGAACCGGCCGTACACGTACGGGTCGGAGCGCTGCCAGGATTTCTTGATCGGCTCCCAACTCCATTGCGGCAGACCGAATTCGGCGAATCGCTCGGTGAGGACGATCTGCTCGACGGCGTGCAGGCACATCGTGTGCAGGACCTCGACCTGTGCCTCGAGCGCGAGGATCTCGTCCAGATCGAATTCGTAGTGGACCGATTCGTCCCAGTACGGCCGCGGCTGCCCGTTGACGTCGCGGCCGGGTGAACCGAAAACCAGGCCCTGATCCTGAATGATCTTCTGCCAGCCCGGTCGCGGATTACTGCGCACCCGCCGCACTAGGAACCTCCACTGGTGCTGCTGCTCTTGGAACCGAGACCGCCGCGAACGACGGTGCCGCTCTTGGTCTTCACCGTCGCGCTCTTGGGCGCGACCGTGCTGCCGCCGGTGGGCGGCCGGCCGACGGTGTTGTTACCGCCGTAGTAGTAGCGGTACTGGTGACCGTTGTAGATGAAGAAGCCGGGGAATCCGCCGCCGCCGTAGTATCCACCGCCGGAGGTGGTGGCGTACTGCTGGGCGCGTTCGCACTCGTCGTCGGGGACGACGGTCTGCTGCCCGTTGTCGTCGGTGATACACGACGCGGTGACCTCGTCGGGCGCGGTGACCGCGCGGTAGGTGAGGTATCCGGCGCCGACCACCGCGGCGATGCCGACCACGGCGACGCCGCCGATCAGCATCCGCTTGCGGGTGCGCTTCTTCTGCTCCAGCGCCTCGGCCGCGGCGCGCTCGGCCTCCTCGGCCCGCTTGCGCGCCTTGTCCCGGGCGCGCGCCTCGGCCACCGTCGGCGGCCGCGGCTGGGTGACCCCCGCCTCCTGCCGCTCGATACTGCCGCGCATGGTGCGCGGGGGTTCGGTTGTGCCGCCGGGGGTTTCGCCGGGCGACGGTACGCCCATGCCGCCGGATTCGGACGCACTCGCGAACGGATCGGGTATGCCGGGCAGGGGTGCGCCGATGCCGCCGGATTCGGTGGTGCTGGGGAAGGGGTCGGGCAGGCCGGGTAAGGGCGTCGTGGGCTGTGCGAATCCGGGCCCGGGCGGTGTGCCGAATCCCGGACCGCCCGATCCGGATTCCGGCCCCGTGGGCCCGCCTGGAGGTTGGGGCATGCGAACGGTCTCGTCGGCGTCCGGACGATTCATGCGTGCCGTGTCGTCCGCATCCGGGCGATTCGCGCGCGAAGGGTCGTCCGCGTCCGGACGATTCATGCGTACGGTGGGCTCGGCATCCGGGTGTTCGGGCGCACCACCCGGAGTGCCGTCGGGTTTACCGGATTCGGAGTCGCCAGGGTCCGGAGAATTGCCGGGACGGTTGCCGGAATGTTCACTTGCCAACGATCGACTCCCTGTTCCCCACCGCTACCGTTCCTCGAATCCGGCCCATTCGCCCTGCGCGGCGCCCCAGTCTTCCACAACCAGGTCGACGCGGCCAGGCGTGTTGCCGGACCGCAACAACGTGAGCAGTCTGTCACATCGGTCCCTCGGACCCTCTGCTATGACATGCACGCGGCCGTCCCGAGTGTTACGCGCGTATCCGGTCAAACCGAGTTCGAGGGCGCGGGATCGGGTCCACCACCGGAACCCGACGCCCTGCACGGTGCCGTGCACCCACGCGCTCAACCGGACCGGATCGGCGGTCATCGCCCGGCCCGCGCGCACCGCCGGATGCTCACGCCTCCACCTCGAACGACAGGTTCACCTTGCTGCCGGCCTTCAGCGTGCGGCCCACGGTGCACACCTTGTCGATGGCTCGCTGCACGGTTACCAGCAGCCGTTCGCGGGCCGCGTCGTCGAGTTCGGACAGATCCAGCTCGACCACCTCGTCGAGTTCGGGATAGACCTCGTTCTCGCGGTCGGCGGCGCCGGACACCCGGATGGTGACGTCGTAGTTCTCGCCGAGCCGGTTCGACAGCGGAAAGTCCGAACTCATGCCGGTGCAGGCGGCCAGGGCGATCTTCAGCAGCTCACCCGGCGTGAACACGCCCTCGACGCCCTCGGACCCGACGAGCACCTCCGCCCCGCGGGAGCTACGCCCGGTGTAGCGCCGGGTCCCCGTGCGCTCGACCCACAGCTGGGCCGGGCCCGAGGCGGTCGTCGAAGCCTGGGCAGAGGTCTGTTCAGTCATGACTCGAGTTTGCCATCCGAGGAGGAGTGAGCGTGGTCACGGCAGAAGTGGTGAGGGCCTAGGACTGGAAGCGGTAGCCCATGCCCGCCTCGGTCAGCAGATGCTTGGGGTGGGAGGGATCGTCTTCCAATTTGCGGCGCAGCTGGGCGAGATAGACGCGGAGGTAATGGGTTTCGGTGGCGTAGGACGGCCCCCAGACCTCGCGCAGGAGTTCGCGGCGGCCCACGAGTTTGCCCTGGTTGCGGACCAGCATTTCCAGGACGCCCCACTCGGTCGGGGTCAGGTGGACGTCGACGCCGTGCTTGGTGACCTTCTTGGCCGCGAGATCGACTGTGAACGAGGAGGTTTCGACCACCGGGTCGGAGCCCTCGCCGACCGCGGCCCCGCGCCGGACCGCCGCGCGCAGCCGGGCCAGCAGTTCGTCCATGCCGAAGGGCTTGGTCACGTAGTCGTCGGCGCCGGCGTCGAGCGCCTCCACCTTGTCGGCCGAATCGGTGCGCGCCGACAGCACGATCACGGGCGACTGGCTCCAGCCTCGCAGCCCGGCCAGCACGTCGATGCCGTCCATATCCGGCAGTCCGAGATCGAGGACGACGACGGCGGGATGTTTCTCCGCGGCCGCCCGCAGCGCGGCGGCCCCGGTGGCCGCGGTGATCACCTCGTAGCCGCGGACCGACAGGTTGATCCGCAGCGCGCGCAGGATCTGCGGTTCGTCGTCGACCACCAGCACCCGGACCGCCGCCGAGGCCGGCTGGTCGCGTTCCCGCGTGCCGCCGTGGTGACGCGCGGCCTCCTGCCGTCCGTCGCTGCTCGGTGTAGTCACGCGTACTACTCCTGTTCTCGTGCCGGTTGCCGGGTCGCGTTCTGCGCGGCCGGGAGATCGATCACCATGGTGAGACCCCCGCCGGGGGTCGGTTCGGCGTGCACCGTGCCGGCCATCGCCTCGACGAATCCGCGCACCACCGACAGTCCCAGCCCGACGCCGGTGGAGTTGTCGCGATCGCCCAGCCGTTGGAACGGTTCGAACATCTGGTCTTCCATGCCCGTCGGCACTCCGGGACCGTAGTCCACCACCGTGATCGACACGCGGTTGCCGGTGGGTTCCGCGGTGACGCGCACCGGCGTGTCGCTCGGGGCGTAGCGCAGCGCGTTATCGATGAGATTGGCCAGCACCCGTTCCAGCAGGCCGCTGTCCGCGTGCACCGAGGCGTCGCCGACTTCGACCTTGATCCTATCCATGGCCGCGCGGCGCAGACCCCGGGTGCCCATCCCGACGCCGACCACCGCGCGATTGACGACCTCCTCCAGATAGACCTGCTTGAGCTGCGGTTGCACCACCCCGACCGCCAGCCGCGACGAATCCAGCAGATTGCCGACCAGCGAGGTCAGTTGATCGACGGATTCCTCGATGGTCTCGAGCAGTTCGGCGGTGTCCTCGGGCGAGAATTCGACGTCGTCGCTGCGCAGGCTGGACACCGCGGCCTTGGCGCCCGCCAGTGGGGTGCGCAGGTCGTGACTGACCGCCGACAGCAGGGCCCGGCGCAGCCGGTCGGCCTCGAGGACGCTGGCCGCGGCCTGGGCCTCGTCGGCCAGCCGGCGGCGCTGTTGCAGCCCGGCCGCCTGATTGGCGACCGCGCCGAGCACCAGCCGGTCGCCCGGGGTCAGCCGGCGGCCGGTGAGCAGCAGCCAGTGCATATCGTCGCCGGCCTCGATCGCGACGTCGGCGTCGGCGACGCGACGGGGTGGATCCTCGCCGACACAGGCGATCACCTCGTCGTCGGTGGCGAAGCTGACCGCGTGCTGCCCGAAGGTCTCGCGCGCGCGTTCCAGCAGGTCGTGCAGGTCGGCGCCGTGCAGGACAGCCCCGGCGAAGACGGTGAGCAGTTCGGCCTGCTGCGAGGCCCGCCGCGCCTCGCGAGTGCGCTTGGCGGACACGTCCACCAGCGCGGCGACCGCGACGGCCACCATCAGCATCACCACGATGGTGAGGAAGTTGTTCAGCTCGGCGATGGTGAGGCTGTGCCGCGGCGAGACGAAGAAGAAGTTCAGCAGCACGCCGCCCAGCAGCGCCGACAGCGCCGCCGGGGCGACGCCGCCCAGCAGTGACACCGCGATCACGCCGATGAAGTACAGCGCGCTCTCGCCCGCCAGATCCAGATGATCGTCCAGCCAGACGTTGCACACCGCGGTGATCACCGTCGGCACCAGCACCGCGGCCACCCAGGAGGCGAGCTTGCGCTGCCGGGGCGTCACCGACGACCACCGGAATCCGCGCTTGGACTCCGCGTGGGTGACCATGTGCACGTCGATCTTTCCCGACGCCTGCACGACGGCTGAGCCGATGCCCTCGTCGAGAATGCGGGCCCACCGCGAGCGCCGCGAGGTGCCCAGCACCAGCTGGGTGGCGTTGACCTGACGGGCGAAGCCCAGCAGCGCCTCGGGCACGTCCTCGCCGGTGACCGTGTGCAGACTCGCGCCCAGGCCGCCGGCCAGATCCCGCAGCCGGGCCAGCCGCTGCGTGGACACTCCGGCCAGGCCGTCGCCGCGGACCACGTGCACCACGATCAGATCCGCGCTGGACTTGGTGGCGATGCGGCTGGCGCGGCGCACGATGGTCTCCGACTCCGGGCCGCCGGTCACCGCCACGACCACGCGCTCGCGGGCCTCCCAGGTGTCGGTGATCTTGTGGTCGTCGCGGTACTTGGCCAGCGCCGCGTCGACCTGGTCGGCCAGCCACAGCAGCGCCAATTCCCGCAGCGCCGTGAGGTTTCCGGGCCGGAAGTAGTTGCGCAGCGCGGCGTCCACCTTCTCCGCGGCGTAGACGTTGCCGTGCGACAGCCGCCGCCGCAGCGCCTCGGGCGTGATGTCCACGAGTTCGATCTGCTCGGCCCCGCGCACCACCCAGTCCGGGACGGTCTCGCGCTGCACGACGCCGGTGATCTGCTGCACGACGTCGTTGAGGCTCTCCAGGTGCTGCACGTTGACCGTGGACACCACATCGATCCCGGCGTCGAGCAGTTCGTGCACGTCCTGCCAGCGCTTCTCGTTCCGGGATCCGGGCACGTTGGTGTGCGCGAGTTCGTCGATCAGGACCACCGCGGGACGGCGGCGCAGCACCGCCTCGACATCCAGTTCGGGCAGGGTGGCGCCGCGGTACTCGATGTTCTTCTGGGGGACCCGTTCGATGCCCTCGAGCAGTTCGGCGGTCTTCTTGCGTCCGTGCGTCTCCACCACCGCCGCGACCAGGTCGCGGCCGCGCTCCAGACGCCGATGCGCCTCGCCGAGCATCGCGAACGTCTTGCCCACACCGGGGGCCGCGCCTAGGTAGATCCGCAGTTGGCCGCGCTTCACTCGTCCATCATGGCGCGCGTATCCGCGCGCGCGTCCCGCGGCACGCGCTGGGTCGCCGCCCCTGTTGTGGCGAGTACCCGCAGGCCCAGCGCGCAGGCCAGGAAGCCGAGGAGCACCGAGGCGGTGACCGCGAAATCCGGCACTGTCATCTCCTTACGTCAGCTGCGACGGCACCCTTTTTCCGGCACGCTTTCGGCCGGAATCCTTAGGTGCCAGACATGGATCCCGGCCAAAAGCATGCCGGGAAATCAAAAGCATGCGGGATGCGGGAGCTGCGAGCGAGCGTGGTCGGCAGTATTAACGGCTTCTTGACGGAACCCTGCCCAGCCTTGACGTTCTCCGAGCGGCCTCCGAGGACGCCTGTAAGGGGTCCGTCAAAGCGGCGACTTTCCCCGCAAAGAACGCGTTAACGACCTCTGAGACAGGCAGAACTGGCGTTTCACTCACTGCGGCGCATCTTGCGATGCGTGTTGTCCAAGAAAGGTTCTCTCCATGTCTGTCGTGGTGTTCACCCTGGTGACCGTGGCGGTTTTCGCTCTGCTCGGTCTGATCCAACGGGGGGTGGAACGGCTGTGACGCAGAACATCATCGGTCTGGTGCTGGCCGTCGGCGTCGCGCTGTATGTCGTTGCGGCGCTGCTGTTCCCGGAAAGGTTCTAGGTGAACACGACTACAGCGGGGATTCTTTTCGCGGTCTCCCTGATCCTCGCGCTCGCCGTGGTGCACATCCCGCTCGGTGACTACATGTATCGGGTGTACGCGGGACAGCAGCACTCCCGCGTCGAGCGCGGCATCTACAAGCTCATCGGCGTCCAGCCGGGCGTCGAGCAGAACTGGGGCGTGTACGCCCGCAGCGTGCTGGCGTTCTCGGCGATCAGCGTGCTGTTCCTGTTCTTCCTGCAACTGGTGCAGGGCCATCTGCCGTGGCACCTCGGCGAGCCGGGCACCGAGATGACCGGCGGCCTGGCCTGGAACACCGCGATCAGTTTCGTCACGAATACGAACTGGCAGAACTACGCCGGTGAGTCCACGATGGGCCACACCGTGCAGATGGCCGGCCTCGCCGTGCAGAACTTCGTGTCGGCCGCCGTCGGCATGGCCGTCGCGATCGCGCTGGTCCGTGGCTTCGCCCGGCGCGATACGAGCGATCTGGGCAACTTCTGGGTGGATCTGGTGAGGGGAACCATCCGAATCCTGCTCCCGATCGCGTTCGTCTTCGCCCTGGTGCTGATCGCCGGCGGCGCGGTGCAGAACTTCCACGTCTTCGACCAGGTCGCGCAGACTGTCGGCAATACCGGATCGCAGACCCTGCCGGGTGGTCCGGTCGCCAGCCAGGAGGTCATCAAGGAGCTGGGCACCAACGGTGGCGGCTTCTTCAACGTGAACTCCGCGCATCCGTTCGAGAACCCGACGACCTGGACGAACTGGGTCGAGATCTTCCTGATCCTGATCATCGCGTTCTCGCTGCCGCGCACCTTCGGCCGCCTGGTCGGCAACCCGAAGCAGGGCTACGCGATCGTGAGCGTGATGGCCGCCCTGGCGATCCTCAGCACCGTGCTGACGAACTACTTCCAGCTGATCCATCACGGCACCGTGCCGACCGCCGTCGGCTCGGCGATGGCCGACGTGGAAACCCGCTTCGGCGTATCGAATTCGGCGACCTTCGCCTCGGCGACCACGCTCACCTCGACCGGTGCGGTCGACTCCGCGCACGACTCCTACACCAGCCTCGGCGGCCTGTGGCCGCTGTTCAACATGCAACTCGGTGAGGTCGCGCCCGGCGGTGTGGGCTCGGGCCTGTACGGCATGCTGATCCTGGCCGTGATCACCGTCTTCGTCGCGGGCCTGATGGTCGGGCGCACGCCGGAATATCTGGGCAAGAAGATCACCCCGCGCGAGATCAAGCTGGCCGCCTCGTATTTCCTGGTCAGCCCCCTGATCGTGCTGGTGGGCACGGCTAGCGCCATGGCGTTGCCGGGCGAGCGCGCGAGTATGGCCAACACCGGACCGCACGGCCTGACCGAGGTGCTGTACGCCTTCGCCTCGGCGGCCAACAACAACGGTTCGGCGTTCGCGGGCCTGTCGGGCAATACCGACTGGTACAACACCGCGCTGGGCCTGGCCATGGTGTTCGGCCGGTTCGTTCCGATCATCCTCGCCCTCGCGCTGGCCGGATCGCTTGCCGCACAAGGACATACCCCCGCGTCGATCGGCACGCTGCCGACGCACCGGCCGCAGTTCGTCGGCATGGTCGTCGGCGTGACCCTGATCCTGGTCGCACTCACCTTCCTGCCCGCGTTGGCGCTCGGGCCGCTCGCCGAAGGAATCCATTCATGACCACCCCCACCCTGGACACCACGGAGACGAAGCCCGAGTCCTCGGCGCACACGTCCGGCCGTGTCGGCAGCGGCGTCTTCACCCCGCGGATGCTGGTGAAATCGCTGCCCGACGCCGTCCGGAAGCTGGATCCGCGCACGCTGTGGCGCAATCCGGTGATGCTGATCGTCGAGATCGGCGCGGTCTGGTCGACCATCCTGGCCATCGCCGATCCGACGTTCTTCGGCTGGGCGATCGTCGTATGGCTGTGGCTCACAGTGCTTTTCGCGAACCTGGCCGAGGCCGTCGCCGAGGGGCGCGGCAAGGCTCAGGCCGACACCCTGCGCAAGGCCAAGACCGATACCGTCGCACGACGGCTGGTGGACTGGGATCCGGGGCAGGAGAACGTCACCGACGAACAGGTTCCGGCGCCGGAACTCGCCCGCGGCGATCACGTCGTGGTCGAGGCGGGCCAGGTGATCCCGGGCGACGGCGACGTCGTGGAAGGCATTGCGTCCGTGGACGAGTCGGCCATCACCGGTGAATCCGCGCCGGTGATCCGCGAATCCGGCGGCGACCGCTCGGCCGTCACCGGCGGCACCACCGTGCTGTCGGACCGGATCGTCGTCGAGATCACGCAGGAGCCCGGCGGCTCGTTCATCGACAAGATGATCGCGCTGGTCGAAGGCGCCAGCCGGCAGAAGACGCCGAACGAGATCGCGCTGAACATCCTGCTCGCCGCGCTGACGATCATCTTCGTATTCGCGGTGGCGACGCTGCAACCGCTGGCGATCTTCGCCAAGGCGAACAGTCCGGGCGTCGATGACACCCTGGCGCTGGATGTGCACGGTGTCACCGGGATCGTCATGGTGTCGCTGCTGGTCTGCCTGATCCCGACGACCATCGGCGCGCTGCTGTCGGCCATCGGCATCGCGGGCATGGACCGCCTGGTGCAGCGCAATGTGCTGGCCATGTCCGGCCGTGCCGTGGAGGCCGCGGGCGACGTGAACACGCTGCTGCTGGACAAGACCGGCACCATCACCCTCGGCAATCGCCAGGCGTCGGAGTTCGTGCCGATGCCGGGCGTCTCCGAGGACGAGATCGCCGATGCCGCACAGCTTTCCAGCCTCGCGGACGAAACGCCCGAGGGCCGCTCGATCGTGGTGTACGCCAAGCAGGCCTACAACAAGCGGGAGCGCACGCCCGGCGAGCTGACCGGGGCCACCTGGGTGGAATTCACCGCCCAGACCCGCATGTCGGGCGTGGACCTGTCCGACGGTCATCAGCTGCGGAAGGGTGCCGCGAGCGCGGTCACCGAGTGGGTGCGTGCGCAGGGCGGTGCGGTGCCCGAGGCGGTCGGTGTGACGGTCGACGGTATCTCCGCCTCCGGCGGCACCCCGCTGGTGGTCGGCGAGATCTCCGGCGGAAAAGCCCGGCTGCTCGGCGTGATTCACCTCAAGGACGTCGTGAAGCAGGGCATGCGTGAGCGTTTCGACGAGATGCGGCGCATGGGCATCCGGACGGTGATGATCACGGGTGATAATCCGTTGACAGCCAAGGCGATCGCCGACGAGGCGGGGGTCGACGACTTCCTCGCCGAGGCCACGCCGGAGGACAAGCTGGCGCTGATCAAGTCGGAGCAGGACGGCGGCCGCCTGGTCGCGATGACCGGTGACGGCACCAACGACGCGCCCGCTCTGGCCCAGGCCGACGTCGGCGTCGCGATGAACACCGGCACCTCGGCCGCCAAGGAGGCCGGGAATATGGTCGATCTGGATTCGGATCCGACCAAACTCATCGAGATCGTGGAGATCGGCAAGCAGTTGCTGATCACGCGCGGCGCGCTGACCACGTTCTCCATCGCCAACGATATCGCCAAGTACTTCGCGATCATTCCCGCGCTGTTCGTGGTGCTGTTCCCCGGCCTGGACGTGCTCAACATCATGCGGCTGCACAGCCCGCAGTCGGCGATTCTGTCAGCGGTGATCTTCAACGCGCTCGTCATCGTGGCGCTGATTCCGCTGGCGCTGCGGGGCGTGAAGTACACGCCGTCGAGCGCGTCGACGCTGCTGTCCCGCAACCTGGCGATCTACGGTGTCGGCGGCATCATCGCGCCGTTCATCGGTATCAAGATCATCGACCTCGTCGTCCGTTTCCTCCCTGGGATGTCCTGATATGCGTATGTCAACCTGGATCCGGCAACACCTCGCGGCGCTGCGTGCGCTGCTGGTGCTCACGGTGATCACCGGAATCGCCTATCCTGTGGCGGTTTTCGTGGTCGCGCAGCTGCCCGGGCTGCACGACAAGGCGAACGGGTCGCTGATCGAACAGGACGGGAGGATCGTCGGCTCGTCGCTGATCGGGCAGGCGTTCACCGACGGCAACGGCAACGCGCTGGCGCAGTACTTCCAGAGCCGCCCGTCGGCGTCCGGAAAGGGCGACGGCTACGACCCGACCTCGACCAGCTTCACCAACCTCGGCCCGGAGAGCACCCTCGCCGAGAACCCGGACGACGCCAAGCAGAGCCTCCTCACCCAGGTGTGCGCGCGCAGCAAGGCGATCGGCGAACGCGAGGGCGTGGACGGCAGCCGTCCGTTCTGCACCCCCTCCGGCGTCGGCGCGGTCCTGGCGGTCCTGGGCCCGCGCGACGCGCGCGGTGGTGTCCCGCACCCGACCCGGGTGGTGAGCGTAAACGAGACCTGCCCGGCCGCACCGTTCCTGGACACCTACGAGGGTGTGGAGGTCGAGTGCGCCCGGATCGGCGAGGACTACTCGGCGGGCTTGATCGTCCCGATCCGAGGCGACGCCCCCGCCGACACCCCCGTCCCCTCCGACGCCGTAGTCACCTCCGCCTCCGGCCTGGACCCCCAGATCTCCCCGGCCTACGCGACCCTCCAAATCCCCCGAGTAGCCAAGGCCCGCAACCTCTCCGAGGCCGACGTCCGCGCCGCCGTAGCCGCCCACACCGACGGCCGCGACCTCGGCTTCCTCGGCGAGCCCCGGGTGAATGTCCTGGAACTGAACCTGGACCTGGACAAAACCCACCCGGTCCGGAGCTGAGGCCAGACGGCCGGCTTCACCCTCGCCCGGTGAAGCCGGCCGTCGCGAACTCCGCGCGGTGTTCGCTGGTCCAGTCGTAGGCGGCGCGGACGGCGTCGACGGCACCGCTGTTGCGGAGGTTCACCATCGCCGGGTCACCGTTGTCGGCGGCGGATTCGATTCCGCGCCAACACCTGTCCTGCCACCACAGGATCGTATCGACCACGTGCGTCCGGTCGGCTAGGCCGTAGGCGTCGCACATCAGCCGCATGCGGTTCGCGGCTACCGTCACGTCGGCTACAGATGGGCCGAGATTCAGGTATTGCCAGCACATATGAGCGATGTCGTGGATGCGGGCGCCGGGTGCGGCGAGATCCCAGTCGAGGAAGGCGACGGATCCGCCGGGACGGTAGACGGTGTTCTTCGGAGAGAGGTCGTTGTGGCACACCACGTCTTGATCGGCGGCCAGTGGTGTCCCGGCCGTCAGGTCGTGAAACTCGCGCACGGCTCGTGCGACGGCTACCAGGCTCTGATCGGTCGAATCCGGCTGTCCCGCAATATCGTCCAGATAGGTGAGCACCTCGCGTCCTTGGCTGTCCATGCCCAGATATCGGGGAGTGCCCGACCATCCCCGCTGCTCGAAACGGCGTAACAGCCGGTGGGCGAAATCGGAATTGTGGCCGACGTCCCGACGGACCGTATCGCCTACGCGGACCACGCGATTGACGAAACCGCCGGGCAACGGGATCTCGGTCATGGGGGAGGGCGAAGGCCGTCGAGGATGATCCGGGCCAGGTGAGCCGAGCGGGCCCGGCTGGACTCGGCGTGGGCGTGGCGAATGGCGGTGAACGCGCCGGCCACCAGGGCCATGGCTTCTTCCACCGTGATGTCGGGTCGGACTGTTCCGGCCGTGCGGCCGCGGTCCAAGAGGTCGGCGACGTGGGCGGTGAGGTCGGTGGCGACCTGCGGGGCCGCGGTGCGGAGGTCGAATTCGGCGGCGGCCAACGCGCTCTTCACCGCCGCGTTCTCTGCACCATTGGCCATCATCCGGGCCAGCAATGTGTAGACGGCGTCGGGATCATCCGCCGCGGTAAGCGCTTTCGCCTCCGCCACCAGCTGCTCCAGCCCGTCGATCGCGACCGCGAGGTACAGCGACTCCTTGGTGGGGAAGTGGCGGTGGACGGTGCCCGGGCCGACTCCCGCTCGGCGGGCGATCTCGTCGAGCGGTACACCTAGGCCGTCTCGCGCGAACAGTCGCTGTGCGGTCCGCAGGACCTGCTCGCGATTGCGGCGGGCGTCCGCTCGGAGTTCCCGGTCGGGCGGGGGCGTGGTGCGTTTCGGCGGTGGGGTGGGCATAGCGATTACAGCATAACCGGGGCGACGCACCGTATATGCTGGAGCCGTAACCGGGGCGGCGCACCGTTTATGGCTCGCGTCGCTCGTTCTTCAGCACGAGGGGATTTCGCTCATGACCGCACCCGACCCCGGCGCTCTCGTCCGGCGCTTGCAGGAATGCTTCAACACCAGGGCCTTCGATCAGGCGGACGACCTGTTCACGCCCGACTTCTTCAGCCACGCGCTGGGCACGACCGGATTCGAGGCGGGGAAGAACGCCTGGCGTGCCCTCGTCACCCGCTTTCCCGATGTCCGGGTCGTCGCCGAGGACGTCCTGGTCGACGGTGACAGGGTGGCCATCCGTTCATCGGTGGACGGCGTCCCGGACGGCGGCGATCGGCCGATGCTGCTCGAGATCTTCCGGGTCCACGACGGCCGCCTCGCGGAGATGTGGGGGATAGGGCAGGGCCTGCCCTTCTCCGCGGAAACGCTCGGTCCCGCAACGCAATAGCCGCTGCGCGACCGCTCAACGCCCGGTCGCGCCGTCGATCAGCTCGCGAAGGATATCGGCATGGCCGGCGTGGCGGCCGGTCTCCTCGATCATGTGAGTGAGTGCCCACCGGACGCTGGGCGCGGGGCGGCCCGGTCGCGGGACGGGCGCGCCGAGATCGTCGCATCCGTCCAGGACGTCGTTCGCGCGGTCGACCGCCTCCCGGTAGCGGGCCACGACCTCGGTCACGCTGTCCTCCGGTGCGGCGTGAAAGGTCGCCTGCCAGTCGGTCACTGTGTCCCCGAGGAACAGCGCGCGCTCGACGTAGGTCAGGTGCACGAGCAGCCCGAGCAGGTTCGTGCCGGAGGGCACGGCGGCGGCGCGCACCTGCGGTTCGGGGGCGCCCTCGACCTTCGCGGCGACGGAGGTCCGCAGGTAGTCGAGGAAACCGCGCAGGGTGTCGGATTCGGTGTTGCCGGTGCGCGGCGGCGGCGCGTCGGCGCGGCGGCGTGAGGTGGTGGGCACGAGGGTTCCTTCGCTGATCAGGCCGTGCGGCGGAGGAGCAGGACGTGGTCGGTGACCTCGGCGGTGCGCCCGCCGGGACCCGTCGCGATCCGGCGCGGCGCGTCGGCTCGCTCGACCGCCCACAGCGCGGGGTCGAGATCGATCTCCGCGGCGACCTCCCGCGGGCTCGGGTACCGGGCATCGGGATCCTGATTCCACGACCAGGGCGCGGTCGAACCGTGGTCGACGACCAGCAGCAGCCCGCCCGGACGCAGCGCACGCCCGGCCCGGCGCAGGACATCCGCCCGGTCCAGGTCGTAGGGCGTGTGCAGGTAGTGCGCGGAGACCAGATCGAACGACTCGTCCGGAAAGGACGCGCGCAGGTCGTGCTGTTCGGCGGCGAGACGGCCGTCGAGACCGTTCGCCCGGGCCAGCTCGGCCAGCCGTTCGACCGCCACGGCCGAGATATCGACCGCCGTGACGCGCCACCCGCGGCGCGCCAGCCACAGCGCGTCGCCGCCGTCACCGCATCCGAGATCCAGCGCGTCTCCTGGCGAGAGGGTCGAAACCATCTCGGAGAGACGGAGATTCGGCTGCGGATCGGTGGCAGGCGGGCGGGCGGCATACACACCGTCCCAGAACGTGACCGCATCGGTGGTGCTCATCGTGACTCCTCGGGTCGGGACTTCCCCAGTCTTTCCGGCCATACCGCGATCTGGCACGCGATCTTGCTGTTCCGGCAAGATGATCTGGTGGATCCCGATACGGACGACGTGCTCGACACCGTGGGACCGCGCCTGCGCGCGCTGCGCCGACACCGCGGTCTCACCCTCGCCGACCTCGCGACCAGGACCGGGATATCGGAGAGCACCCTGTCCCGGCTGGAGAGCGGGCAGCGCCGCGCGACCCTGGAATTGCTGCTGCCGCTCTCCCGCACCTACGACGTCCCGCTCGACGACCTCGTCGGCGCCCCGCGCACCGGCGACCCCCGCATCCACCTGAAACCGATCCACCGCTTCGGCATGGTCTTCGTCCCGCTGTCCCGGCGCCCGGGCGGCGTGCAGGCGTTCAAGATGATGATCCCCGCGGTACCGGAACCACTCGACCCGACGCCGCAGACCCACGACGGCTACGAATGGCTGTACGTCCTCAACGGCCGCCTGCGCCTGGTCCTCGGCACCCGCGACCTGACCCTCCCGCCCGGCGAGGCGGCCGAATTCGACACCTCCGAACCCCACTGGCTGGGCAGCGCCGACGGCGGTGCGGTCGAACTACTGATCCTGTTCGGCCTGCAGGGCGTACGCGCCCACGTCCGCCCCGACCCGAACCGCCCCCCGCCCGGCGCGAGCTGACGCCACCGCCGCGATGTCGATTCGCTCGGACCGGCGGCGTTGCGCTTTGCCGCCGGGAGTGCAGATCAACTTGCGGATGTGTTGGGGCCGTGTGGTTTTCGTGTGGAGATCGTGAGTGTGGTGGTTTCCCGGGCGGCCGCGCAGGCATCGCCGAGGAGGGTGGCCAGGGTGTCCGGGCCGGCGGGGCGGGGGAGCCGGGTCCATTCGTCGAGGGCCCAGTGGAAGGCGGCGATCGTCAGGTCCAGGACGAGTCGCGGACGAGGGTCGTGCGGGTCGAATCCGAAGCGGTCGTTCAGCACCGTCAGGGCGGAACGTGTTGTGCGGTCGCAGAATTCGAGACCATGCGCATTCATCGACGGGACCCGCTCGGCGAGCGTGCGGCTGCTCCGGACGCGCTCGGCCCAGCCCTCGGCGGGCATCTGACCCAGCGCGGCGACCAGGGTGTCGCGGACCAGATCCAGCAGCAGGCCGTCGCCGCCGGGCGGCCGGGTCTCCAACTCGGCGAGGAACGCGGTCCACAGGTCCTGGGTGGGCGCCATGGCCACGTCTTCCTTACTGGTGAAGTAGCGGAAGAACGTGCGCTTGGAGACCTCGACCTCGGTGCACAGCTGGTCGAGCGTCGTCGCGTCGAAACCGTCCGCGACGAACCGCTCCAGCGCCACATCGATCAGCGTCTGCCGCGTGCGCCTCTTCTTGCGGTCGCGCAGCGAGGGCGCGTCGGAGATCGCCGATTCCATGAGCCAACCGTACCTTGTGCGCTATTGCCACCGAGGTTAACATGCCACCGAGTGGCACTTGGTGAATGGGAGAGGTTATGCGCGCACTGCTGATCGACAGGTCGGTCCCCGGCGGATTGCGGCTCGGCGAGGCGCCGGATCCGGTTCCGGCGCCCGGTCAGGCTCTGATCCGGACGACCGCGACCTCGCTGAACTACGGAGAGGTGGCCTTCGGCGTCGCCGACGCCCCGGAAGGTGCGGTGCTGGGCTGGGACGCCGCCGGCGTGGTCGAGCGGGCCGCGGCGGACGGCTCGGGCCCGGCCGCCGGAACGCCGGTGGTGACGGTCGCGCCGGACGGCGGCTGGGCGGAACTGCGGGCCGTGGACACCGCACTGATCGGCGACGTGCCGCCCGGCGCCGATCCCGGCGCGATCAGCACGGTGCCGGTGGCGGGCGTCAGCGCGGTGCAGGCCCTGCGCCGCATCGGTCCGCTGCTCGGCAAGCGCATCCTGGTCACCGGCGCCGCCGGGGGAGTCGGGCGCTATGCCGTGCAGCTCGCCCGCGCGGGTGGTGCGCACGTCGTCGCCTCCACGGGGAATCCGGAGGCACACGGCCCCGCGCTGCTCGAGCTGGGCGCACACGACATCGTCTCGGGGCCTGACGATCTCGCCGTCCGGGTCGACGGTGTCGTGGATCTCGTCGGCGGCCCGCAGCTGGTCGCGGCGTTCGGGCAACTGGCCGGCGGCGGCACGCTGGTATCGGTGGGCCACTCCGCGGGGGTGGGCGAATCGTTCCCGTTCGGCGCTCTCTTCGCCAACGAAGGCCGGCACGACCGCTCCCTCGTGACGTTCTATCTCCTGGCGGGTCAAGGGCTTTCGGACGACCTCACCTGGCTGGCCGGCGAGGTCGCCGCCGGGCGGATCGATCCGCAGATCTCCTGGCGCGGCTCGTGGCGCGAGGCCGCCGAGCCCGCCCGCGCCCTGCTCGACCGCCGCCTGCACGGCAAGGCCGTCCTCGAGATCGACTGAGCCGCAGGAGGTAGCGCCGCCGTGACCAGGGCTGTCGGTCGCCGAGTCCGCACCGCCCTCCCAGATGTGGGGAAGCTATTTTCCGGGGCGGCGGGGGAAATGGTACAAAGCGGACCGATATACAGCTCGGCAAGAAGGGAACCTCCTGCATGATCAATGCCAAGAAGACGGTGGCCGCCTGTGTGGGTGCGCTGGGAATCTCCGCCGCGGCGGCGGTGTTCTTCCCGGCCACCGCGTCCGCGGCGGCGTACGGCGGTCAGTGTGGTGGTGGATACGACGTGATCGACACCCACGACATCGGGGGCGGGACGGTCTTCCTGACGTACAACGGCGACAAGAACTGCGTGGTCACCGTGCGGGACAAGGCGGGTGAGCGCAAGGCGATGGGCGCCGGGGTGCAGGTGTTCGACGGTGGCGCGAACCAGTGGTACGAGAACGAGGGCGAATTCGAGGAGTACGCCGGTCCGGTCTTCGTCGAGGCGAAGGGCCAGTGCATCGACTGGGGCGGCTACATCGGCGGCCGCGACAAGCAGTGGACGGCCACCGACCACGGCAAGAATCCGCCGGTGCACTGCGGGCGGTAATGCCGACGGAGGCCGTTCGCGCCATGGTGTGAGCGGCCTCCGACCACAATCGTTTCCCGGCATGGGTCACAATCGTTTCCGGCATGCTTCTGGCCGGGAACCATCGGCGGTACCGGTGGATTGCGGCCAAAAGCGCGCCGGAAAACGGGGGGTGTCGGGCGGTGGGGTTCAGCTGGGAAAGCAGCGGCCGAAGGCCAGCAGAAGTCGCGGCGAACCGTGAATCCTGATGCGGCCCAGCATGATCGCTCGTGGCAGCGCCGACTTCTTGGCGAGCGAGCGTATCCAGGCGCGGGAGTCGGCGGTGACGCGGATGTCGGGATCGCCCTGATGGCCGTCGGTGATCTCGAGGGTCCGGTCGTGAATGGCGATGGTGATCGAGCGCCGCTCGGCGCCGGTGAACGTGAAGTGATAGGTCGCCGACAGGCCCCGGGACTGCTCACGCTGGAAGACCAGCGGTAGCCCGTTCACGAATTTGTCGATACTCGTCGGGCGCAGGCCGCGGTTCACCAGCTTGGCCGTCTTGTGCGGGAACCGCTGCGCGACATACTGTTCGGCGTCGGAGCCCCGCACGACGTAGACCGTCTCCTCCTTGTTCTGCAGCGGCCGCACGACCTGGTTCAGATGCTCCTTGCTGTTGTCGAGGTACCGGCCGATGACGTCCTCACCCGCCGGGCATACCGACATGCAGTAGGCCGCCTTGTAATTGCCGCCCCACGACAGGCTCTGCCACATCGAGGCGGTCTCGTTGTCGGCGACCCGTGATCGGTAGTCGTCGGCGCTGCCGCTGTCGGCGACCTGCTCGACCCAGTCCCCGAACCCGCCCAGGAACTCCCGGTAGTTGTGGGTGTAGCAGGCGGAGAAGTCGAAATGGCCGTCCGGTGAGATCGCGCCGGTCGGGCACGCGGCGACACAGAGCTTGCATTCCAGGCACGGATCGAAGTCGATCGGCCGGGAGTACTCGGAGATCTCCGCATCGATCACCACGGTGGCCAGCAGGACGAAGTTGCCGAACGTCGGATGGATGACGTTGCGGTGTATGCCCATTCGGCCCAGTCCGGCCGCGACCGCCACCGGTTTGTGCGAGACGACCCACATCCGGTCCGGGAACCGGTCCATCTCCATCGGGAAGCCGACCGACGGATTCAGCGCGCGCACGCCGCGGCGCTCCAGCGCGGTGACGATCCCGCGGGCCACGTCGTTGGTGTCGTCGGTGCCGTGGTGGAACTCGAGATTCGACACCGATCGCGCCGGGGTGCGGATGTTCTCGCGATTGAGCCGGCACACGATGCTGATCAGCGCGCGGGCCCCGGGCATGGCGGCCTCGATCTCCGCGCGCTCGTCGGCCAGCTCCGGCCGGTCGATCTCGACGAACCCCACATCGTCGGCGCCGGCGTCGAGGGCCACCTCGCGCAGCCACGCCGCGTCCAGCGGACCGGGCGGACGGGCGGCTTCGGATCGCTCGCGGACCCGGACGACGGTGGGGTGTTCCTCGAGTTTTCTCCGTTTCGCCATACGGCAGCCGCCAATCCACATCCCACGTCGTTCACAGGCGGGCGCATCGTAACCCGGGGGACGGCGGCGGCGTCGCTCAGTGCAGGGCGCTCCCCGCCAGCCACTGATCCCACGGCACGGCCCAGTCGCCGTTGTTCCAGGTCGGCTGCGGCGGGCCGGTGGTGCCGCGGATCTCCACGACATCGCCGGGCTGTGCGAAGTTGAAGAACCACCGCGCGTTCTCGAGGCTGAGGTTCAGGCAGCCGTGCGAGGTGTTCTGGCTGCCCTGCGCCCACACCGTGGAATCGAGCTGGTGCAGGTAGACCCCGTCGCCGCTGATGCGGGTGGCCCAGCCGATGGTCTCCTTGTAACCCAGCCGGGAGTTGACCGGCAGGCCGTAGGTGGCGGAGTCCATGATGACCGGGTTGGCCTTGTCCATGACCGTGTAGATGCCGGCCGGGGTGTTGAAGTAGATCGTCTTGTTGCCGACCTGTTCGCTGCCGCCGCGGCCCATCGAGGTGGGCATGGTGCGGATCAGGTTGCCGTTCTCGAACACCTGGACCTGATGGGTGCTGTCGTCGGCGATCGAGACGTGCGACGGGCCGATGGTGAAGGAGGTCTTCGTATCCTCCTGCCCGTACATGCCGCCGCCCAGCTCGGCGCCGAAGATGTTGGCCGCCACCGTCACCTTGGTGCCCGTGGCCCAGTATTGCTGTGGCCGCCAGTGCGCGTTGCGATCGTCGAGCCAGTACCAGGAGCCCTGCACGGGTGGGTCCGATGTCACACTCATGCGCTTCTCGGCGGCCGCGCGGTCCTGGATGTCCTCGTCGAACTTGGCGACGATCACGGTGCCGACCCCGTAGCTACCGCCCTCGGCAAGCGTCTGGCCACCGGTGGTGGTCAGATACGCCTTGGTCTGGTTGCGCGGCGTCAGGGTCGAGAAGGTGGCCGTCGCCGGACCGCTCGGGCCGGTGATGGTCAGCCCCTGCGCGGTAACATTGTAGGTATGGCCGTAGCCGAGCGGACCGGTCGGTTTCCAAGCGGTTTTGTCCGGTGTGAGAATCCCCTCCACCGGTTTGCCCTGTTCGTTGGTCATCTCGACCGACGACAGGATCCCGTCGGAGGTGGACACCTCGATCGTTCCTAGCGGATCGACATCCTCGCTCCCGGCCGCCGGGGTCACCGAGATCACCGGCTTCACCGGGCCCGATGTTGCGGGACCAGCCTTCGGGCCGGATCCCGACGAGGATGAGCACGCGGCCATCAGCATCGTCACCAGGGCAATTACGCCCAGTGTGACACCGAATCGGCAGCGGCGACCTGACATTGTGTCTCCTGCGCTCGCCGTACGCCTGCAGAGTGAAAACTCCACAGCGCACCATCGCTTTACTGTTTCGACCGGCAGTTTACGGGTCGATCGTGGGTGCCAGCACATCGAGGTGTTGCCCTGCGTTTACGAAAGGGCTCAGCGGGTACTCCAGCTACCGGCCTATGTCCTTCGTAATCAGGCCGTCGAGGCGTTGGGGCACCGGACCGAGTATCTGCTAGGGAAGTACTTATGAGCGCTAACCTGATGATCGTAGAAGACGACGACCGGGTCCGGAGCGCCCTGCGACTGGCCATGGAGGACGAGGGATACGACGTCGAGGAGGCCGAAGAGGCCGAGGACGCGCTCGAACATCTGCGTGACAACGGCGCCCCCGATGTGATGATCGTGGATCTGACGCTGGGGGAGATGGACGGTTTCTCCTGTATCCGGGAGATCCGCCGCGATCACGATGTCCCGATAATAGTGGTCAGCGCACGTGACGATACTCACGATGTGGTCGCCGCCCTGGAGGCCGGCGCCGACGATTTCGTCACCAAACCGTTCGAGATCAAGGAGATCACCGCGCGCATGCGAGCGCTGCGCCGCCGCGCCCAGCAGTTCGCCGAGCCCGAGGAGCCGCCGGCGCCGGAGGAGATGATCCTCGACGCCGATCCCGAAGCGCCCCTGGTGCTCTCGGCCGACGGCGGCACGGTGCGGCGCGGCGAGGAGGAACTCCACCTGACGCTCACCGAATTCCGGCTGCTGTGTGAACTCGCCGAGACGCCGGGCCGCGTGCTCTCGCGCAGCGTCCTGCTCGAAAGGGTCTGGGACCGCGGCTTTTTCGGTGACGAGCGGATAGTCGACGTCCACGTGCGCCGGTTGCGCACCAAGATAGAACGGGATCCGTCGGAGCCCTGCATCGTCGTCACGGTCCGGGGCCTCGGTTACCGTCTCGATGTCCAGCGCTGAGCCGCGCCGGGGATTTCGCGAACTGGGTCGCCGGACGCTGCGCGGTCGCGCCATCTTCGCCTTCGCCGTCATGTCCGGGCTGGTGTCCGGATTGCTGGTGGTGCTCGTCTCCGCGCTGGACGCCGGTTTCTGGGTGACCCTCGCCGTGTGCGTGGCCGGCGGGATCGCGGTCGGCGCGGGATTCGGCGTGTGGTTGTCGCGCCGGTTGCTGGTCCCGCTGCGCCGGCTCACCCGGGCCGCCGCGCGGATCGCCTCCGGGGAACTCGGCACCCGGCTCTCCGATACCGACGATCCCGATCTGGCCCCGACCGTGGACGCCTTCAACACCATGGTCGATTCCTTGCAGCAACGTATCGATCGCGAGCGCCGGCTGGTCGGTGACGTGAGTCATGAACTCCGCACGCCGCTGACGACGCTGACCACCAGCGTCGGTGTCATGTCGCGCTACGAGGACGAACTCCCGGAGCGATCGCGCCGGGCGCTGGTGCTGGTCCGGGCCGAACTGGAACATCTCCGCCGGTTGCTGGACGATTTGCTGGCGCTGGCGCGCGCGGAGGCCCGCATGCACCGGGCCGACGCCGAACCGCTGTCGGTGCGCGACCTGCTCACCCACACCCTGTCGGATCTGCGCTATCCGCCGGATCTGCTGACCGTCTCCGGCGACGCCACGGTGACGGGGCGCAAGCTCGAACTCGAACGGGCGCTGGTGAATCTGCTCGAGAACGCCGACCGGCACGGGGGCGGCGTGATGCGGGTCACCGTCGAGCGGACGGACGCCCAGGTGGTGATCACCGTCGACGACCACGGGCCGGGCGTGGCGCCCGAGGACCGGCAACGCATATTTGAACGTTTCGTAACAGTGCGGCGCGGCCGCCGCGCTGCCGCGGGCACCGGTATCGGGCTGGCCCTCGTCGCCGAAACCGTTGCGGCGCACGGTGGATCGGTGGAGTGCATCGATCGCCCGGGCGGCGGCGCCCGGTTCGTCGTCCGGCTCCCGAATGTGACGAAAACAACTGTTTAAAATGGTTGTAACACAACCGTAAAGTATTCGACCGGTTGGCCTCAAAGTTCATTGGCAATTCTGGAAGGGTGATAGAGACCCGAACACGGAGTACTCCTTTCGGTTCCCCTGCTCCCGATAGTCGCGAAAGTGACCGGGATAACTCTGCGCCAGCGGTGATTCGCACGCCGCGGCTTGGTGACGGGGCGCCGATGTGGCGTATTGCCGTCGAATCCCAGGTACTGGACGCCAATACCAGCTATGCTTATCTGCTGTGGTGCCGCGATTTCCGTGCGACGTCCGTCGTCGCCGAAATCGGATCGGAAATTGCGGGATTTGTCACCGGATACCTCCGGCCCGAGTCGCCGGATACCGTATTCGTCTGGCAGGTGGCCGTCGACCACGCCTTCCGCGGTCGCGGGCTCGGTGTGGCGATGTTGGAACAGTTGGTAGACAACGTCGCCGAGCACGGCGTCACCACGCTGGAGACGACGATCTCCCCGGACAACGCGGCCTCGCAGGCGATGTTCGCCTCGCTGGCGCGGCGCCGGGGCGCCCAGCTCAACCAGGAAACTCTGTTCGAACCGCAAGATTTTCCGGACGGTCACGAATCGGAAGACCTGTACCGGATCGCGCCATTGAACAACGTGGCGCACGCCACACGAAAGGATCATCGATGACCACCGCTGAGATGACCGTTTTCGAATCGCTCGAATCCAATGTCCGCGGTTATTGCCGATCTTGGCCGACACTGTTCGACACGGCGCAGGGATCCTGGATCCGGGACGACAGCGGGCGTGATTACCTTGATTTCTTCGCCGGCGCCGGTGCCCTCAACTACGGCCACAACAATCCCGTGTTGAAGCAGGCGCTCATCGATTACATCGCGCGTGACGGCATCACCCACGGCCTCGATATGTCCACGGTCGCCAAGCAGCGGCTGCTGGAGACGATCGAGCGCGTGCTGCTGGCGCCGCGCGGGCTGGACTACAAGGTGCAGTTCCCCGGGCCGACCGGCGCGAACGCGGTGGAGGCGGCGCTGAAGCTGGCCCGCAAGATCACCGGGCGCACCGCGATCCTCAACTTCACCAACGCCTTTCACGGCATGACGCTGGGCGCGCTGTCGGTCACCGGCAACGCCGCCAAGCGCGCGGGCGCGGGTGTGCCGCTGGTGCACGTGAACCCGATGCCCTACGACGGCTACCTGGACGGCTCGGACGGGCTGGCCTGGATGGAGAAGGCCCTCGACGACGGCTCGTCGGGCATCGACAAGCCGGCCGCCGTGATCGTGGAGACCGTGCAGGGTGAGGGCGGTGTCAACGTGTCGCGGGCCGAGTGGCTCAAGCACCTCTCCGAGCTGTGCGCCGCGCGCGGCATCCTGCTGATCGTCGACGACGTGCAGATGGGCTGTGGCCGGACCGGACCGTTCTTCTCCTTCGAGATCGCGGGCGTCACCCCGGACATCGTCACGCTGTCGAAGTCCATCAGCGGTTACGGCATGCCGATGGCGCTGGTGCTGATGAAGCGCGAGCTCGACCAGTGGGCTCCGGGCGAGCACAACGGCACCTTCCGCGGCAACAACCCGGCCTTCGTGACGGCCACCGCGACGCTGGAGCACTTCTGGTCCGACCGCGCCCTCGAGGAGGCCACCGCGGAGAAGGGCGCGCGCATCCACAAGTCCTTCAGCAAGTTGTCGGACACCTACGAGGGCGTGTCGAACCGCGGCCGCGGCCTGGTCCACGGGCTGGTGTTCGAGGAGCCGTCGGAGGCGAATAAGGTCACCCGCATCGCCTTCGAACAGGGCTTGCTGGTCGAGACCTCGGGGGCGCAAGATGAGGTGGTCAAGCTGCTGCCGCCGCTGACCATCACCCACGACGAACTCGACCACGGTCTGACCATTCTGGGCAACGCGGTCGATATGGCCCGAGGAGGCAACTGACACATGATCGTGCGCACCACAGCGGAGATCACCGGTACCGATCGCGACGTCGCCGCCGAGGGCTGGCGAAGCAAGCGCATCATCCTGGGCGGCGACAAGGTCGGGTTCTCCTTCCACGAGACCACAATTCAGGCAGGCACCACCCACGTGTTCCATTACGCCAACCACGTCGAGGCGGTGTGGTTGGTCGAGGGCGAGGGCACGCTTCACGACCTCGACAACGGTGTCTCCTACGAATTGGGGCCTGGCTCGATGTATTTGCTGAACGGGCACGAACGCCATCGGCTCGAGACCCGCACCCAGATGCGGATGCTGTGCGTGTTCAACCCGCCGGTCACAGGCCAGGAGGTGCATGACGAGAACGGCGTCTACCCGGTGGTCGCCGTCACGGATTAGCTAGGAGGACAACACCGCGATGACGTTGGCCGACAGTCGAATCGATCGATACCGCACCCGCACCATGACCGAGGTGCCCTCGATCGAACGCAACGATCCGACCGTGTGGGGCCGGATCACCTCGCCTGAACTGGCGAACTTCGACGCCGACGGGTACGCGATCATTGATCAGCTACTGTCGCCGGAGGAGGTGGCGGACTTCTCCTTCGAGATCGACCGCCTGGCCTCCAATCCTGAACTGCGCCTGGACGAACGGGTGATCATCGAGAAGAAATCGAACCGGGTGCGGTCGATCTTCGAGGTGCACAAGATCAGCCAGGCGGTCGCCGACCTGATCCGGGACGAGCGTGTGGTGGGGCTCGCCCGGCAGGTACTCGGCTCCGAGGTGTACGTCCACCAGAGCCGGGTCAACTACATGCCGGGTTTCGAGGGCGCCGGGTTCTACTGGCACTCCGATTTCGAGACCTGGCATGCCGAGGACGGGATGCCGTCGCCCCGGGCGGTGAGTCTGTCGATCGCGCTGACCGACAACTACTCGTTCAACGGCAGCCTGATGGTGATGCCCGGTTCGCAATGGACGTTCGTGCCCTGCCAGGGCGAGACGCCGTCCGAGAACTACCGGCAGTCGCTGAAAGAGCAGGAGATCGGCGTGCCGTCGCACGACGAGATCACGGTGCTGGGCAACAAGCACGGCATCGCGCAGTTCACCGGTTCGCGTGGATCGGCGCTGCTGTTCGACTCGAACATCATGCACGGCTCGTCCAACAACATCACCCCGTTCCCGCGCTCGAACATCTTCGTGGTGTTCAACAGCGTCGAGAACGTCCTGCAGGATCCGTACGCCGCGCCGACGGCCCGGCCGACGTATATCGCCGCCCGGGATTTCGATCCCGTGCGGTAACCGGGACCCCGGCCGCCGAGCGAGCACACGGCGACCGGCACCGAAAACGACGAGGCGCCGCCCACTTCTCCGGAGAGCGGGCGGCGCCTCGCCGTATGTGCCGTGTCCGGCACCTCTCGTCGTGCACCGTGCCCCCTTTTTTCCGGCACGCTTTTGGCCGGAATCCACCGTCTGGATTCCGGCCAAAAGCGTGCCGGAAAAAAGGGGTGGGGTTGTGCCGGAAAAGTGGTGGGGGTTGTGCCGGGAAGTGGTGGGGTGTGCCGGGAAGTGGTGGGGTGTGCCGGGGGAAGGGGGTCAGGGCCGGGTGAGGGCCGCGTAGCGGGCGGTGTGGTAGTCGGCGGAGCCCCACTCGTGCTGGACTGCGGTGAGGCGCTTGAAGAAGTGGCCGATGGCCAGTTCCTCGGTCATGCCCATGGCGCCGTGGAGCTGGACGGCGTGCTGGCCGATGAAGCGGGCGGCGCGGGCGACGGTGGCCTTGGCGGCGGCGGACGCGCGGGCGCGCTCGGCCGGTTCGGCATCCAGCTTCAGGGTGACGAGATACGTTGCGGCGATGGCCTGTTCGAGTTCCAGGTGCATATCCACCATGCGGTGCTGCAGCACCTGGAAGCTGCCGATCGGCACCCCGAACTGCTTGCGCTGCTTGGCGTATTCGACCGTATCGGCGAGCACCTTGCGCATCCCGCCGACGGCCTCGGCGGAGATGGCGGCGATCGCCTCGTCCACGGCCAGCGCCAGCGACTCGTCCGCGCCGCCCTCGGCGCCCAGCAGCGCGTCGGCGGGCACCCGCACACCCTCGAGCACGACGTCGGCGGCGCGGCGTTCGTCGATGGTCCGGTAGGGATGCAGGGTCAGCCCGGCGGCCTGCGCGTCCACGACGAACAGCGACAGGCCTGCCGTCCCCGGCGTCCGGGCGGTGACCAGCAGGTGGGTGGCCAGTGGCGCGCTCGTCACCACGACCTTCGCGCCGTCCAGGATCCAGGAGTCGGCGTCGGGACGCGCGGTCGCCGAGACGCGCCGCACGTCGTAGCCCGAATCCGCCTCCAGCGCCGCGAACGCCGTCAGCACCTCGCCCGCGACGATGCCGCGCAGCAGGGCCTCGGCCCGCTCGCCGCCCGCGCGGCGCAGCAATCCGCCTCCGAGGACGACGGTATCCACGTAGGGCTCGACGACCAGCGCCTCGCCCAGCGCCTCGGCGATGAGCATCGTCTCGATCGGCCCGCCGCCGAATCCGCCCACGCTCTCGGGCAGGCTGGCGCCGAGGATGCCGACCTCCTGGGCGAGGGCCTGCCAGATCTCGGGCTGGCGGCCCGCGCCGAGGCGGGCGGCGGCGCGGCTCTTGTCCATGTCGTAGCGGGCCGCCAGGAACTCGGTGACCGTATCGCGGAGCAGTTGCTGTTCGGCGGTGAATTCGAAGTCCATGTCTACAGTCCCAGGGTTGCCTTGGCGATGATGTTGCGCTGAATCTCGTTGCTACCGGCGTAGATCGAGCCGGCGCGGTCGTTGAAGTAGCGCTGCGGCGCGACCGCCTGCCACTCCTCGCCGCTGACGTAGCCGTCCTCGGGCGCGGTGAAATCGGCCACCGGGCCGCCGGGCATGGTGGCGTGCGGCTGGTAGACCCGCCCGCGCGGCCCGGCCGCCTCCAGCGCGAGTTCGGTCAGCTGCTGGCTCAGTTCGGTGCCGAGGATCTTCAGCGTGGACGCCGCCGGCCCCGGGTTCTTCCCGTGCGAGATCGCCGCCATGGTGCGGTATTCCAGGATCTCCAGCACGTCGGCGCGGATGCGGGCGTCGGCGAGGCGGGCCGCGAAGGCCGGATCGTCCAGCAGCGCACCGCCGTTCGGTCCGGTCTGCGTATTCGCCTGTGCCGCCAGCGATTCGGCCAGCACCTGGAGCATGGGTCCCAGTGCGCCACCGCGTTCGAAGTTGAGCAGGTATTTGGCGACGGTCCAGCCGTCGTCGACGCGGCCGAGCACGTTCTTCTTCGGTACCCGGACCTGATCGAAGAACACCTGGTTCTGTACCTGCTCGCCGGAGGTCATCACCAGCGGCCGCACCTCGATGCCCGGGGTGTCCATCGGGATCAGCACGAACGTGATGCCCTGCTGCTTGCGCTCCAGCTTCGAGGTGCGCACCAGGCAGAAGATCCAGTTCGCCTCGGTGGCGTGGGTGGTCCAGATCTTGGATCCGGTGCACACCAGGTCGTCGCCGTCGTCGACCGCGGCCATGGTGAGCGAGGCCAGGTCCGATCCCGCCTCCGGTTCGGAATAGCCCTGGCAGAAGAACACCTCGCCGGTGAGGATGCGCGGCAGGAAGTACGCCTTCTGCTCCTCGGTGCCGAAGGCGACGATCGCGTGCGCCACCATCCGGATCCCCATGGGCGAGAGCGCCGGCGCGCCGGCCAGCGTGGTCTCGCGGTCGAAGATGTAGTGCTGGATGAGGCTCCAGTCGCAGCCGCCGTACTCCACCGGCCAGGCGGGGGCGGCCCAGCCGCGCGCGTGCAGGATGTGCTGCCACTCCATGCTGGCTTCGTGGTCCGGGTAGACGCTCGTGGAGAGTCTGCCGGCGCGGCGCAGCTCGGGGGTCAGATTCTCGTCCAGGAAGCGCCGCACCTCGTCCCGAAACGCCAGATCGGCAGGCGACCAGTCCAGATCCACGAAGAACTCCTTGTGCGATAAACGGAGCTTCACCTTCTCATTTAGTCGCACCCGAATGCAAATGGTCGTTAACTTAATGACCGACTCCTTGACATTCCACTTTGGAAGGCGGATCCTGTATCTACGTTCCACTTTGGAATATTGGATCCCATCGATAGGACATCGAGCCATGGACATCACGACCGGCACCCGCGCCTCCGACGCCGAGCGCCAGCAGGTGGCCGATCTGCTGAGCCGGCACCTGAGCGAGGGGCGTCTCGACCTCGCCGAATACGACCAGCGCCTCGAGCGGGTCTACGCCACCGCCACGCGCGAGGACCTGACGCTGGTGCTGTCGGATCTGCCCGAATTGTCGCGGCCGCGCGCCACTCATCGGCCAGCCGCCTCGAAAGCTCCTGCGCGCGTACCGATCTGGCAGCGTATCGAGGGCAGCGCCTGGCTGGGCGTCAGCCTGCTGTGCCTGGCGATCTGGGCGATGATCTCGATCGGTTCCGGCGAGATCACCTATCCCTGGCCGATCTGGGTGATCGGGCCGTGGGGCGCGGTGCTGGTATTCCGCGTCCTCATGGGCTGGGAGTCCCGGGCCTGCCGCCGTCCCGGCGCGAACGTCTCCTAGCGGGCGGAATGCGCGGCGCGGACCGGCATACTCGGAGCTACCTCCGGTCACCGGGTAGATTGGCCTGCTGTGCACCTGAAGAGTCTGACGCTGAAGGGCTTCAAGTCCTTCGCGTCCGCGACGACCCTGCGCTTCGAGCCGGGCATCACCTGCGTGGTGGGGCCCAACGGCTCGGGTAAGTCGAACGTCGTCGACGCGCTCACCTGGGTGATGGGTGAGCAGGGCGCGAAGGCGTTGCGGGGCGGCAAGATGCAGGACGTGATCTTCGCCGGCACCGCCGGCCGCGCCCCGCTCGGCCGTGCCGAGGTCACGCTGACCATCGACAACTCCGACGGTGCGCTGCCCATCGACTACTCCGAGGTGTCGATCACCCGCCGCATGTTCCGCGACGGCGCCGGGGAATACGAGATCAACGGGAACACCTGCCGCCTGATGGACGTGCAGGAACTGCTGTCGGACTCCGGTATCGGCCGGGAGATGCACGTCATCGTGGGGCAGGGTCAGCTGTCGGCGATCCTGGAATCGCGTCCCGAGGACCGCCGCGCCTTCATCGAGGAGGCGGCCGGGGTGCTCAAGCACCGCAAGCGCAAGGAGAAGGCGGTCCGCAAGCTGGAGGCCATGCAGGCCAATCTGGCTCGCCTGACCGACCTCACCACCGAGCTGCGCCGCCAGCTCAAACCGCTGGGCCGGCAGGCCGAGGTGGCGCGGCGCGCCGCGACCGTGCAGTCCGAGCTGCGCGACGCCAAGCTGCGGCTGGCCGCCGACGATCTGGTGAGCCGCCGCCGCGAGCTGGAGAGCCAGCAGAGCAAGGAGTCCTACGCCCGCGAGCAGCAGATCAACGTGCAGGCCGAACTCGACGCCGCCAATGCCGCGCTGGCACAGCAGGAATTCGAGCTGTCGAAGCTGACGCCCGGCGCCGAGGCCGCCGCGCAGACCTGGTTCCAGTTGTCGGCGCTGGTGGAACGCGTGAACGCGACCATCCGCATCGCCCGCGACCGAGCCCGCAACCTGACCATCGACCAGCCCGCGGGCACCGGCCGCGATCCGGAACAACTGGAGGCCGAGGCCGCGCGCGTCGAGGCCGAGGAGGCCGAACTGCTCGAGGCCGTCGAGGTGGCCACCGCGACCCTCGAGTCCGCCCGCGAGCAGCTGTACGAGCGCGAGCAGGCCGCCAAGGCCGCCGAGCAGGCCCACCTGGCCGCCGTCCGGGCCATCGCCGACCGCCGCGAGGGACTCGCCCGGCTGTCCGGTCAGGTCGACAATCTGCGCACCCGCGCCCAGTCCGCCGACACCGAGATCACCCGGCTGTCCACGGCGCTCGGCGAGGCGCGGCGGCGCGGCGAGGACGCCGAGGCCGAATTCGAGTCCGTCCAAGCGGAACTGAGCGAACTCGACGCCGGCGAGGAGAGCCTGGACACGACCTACGAACACGCCGCCAAGGCCCTGGAGGCGGCCGAGCGGCGAGTCACCGAACTGCGCGAATCCGATCGCGAGGCGAGTAAGAAGGTGGCCTCGCTGACCGCGCGCATCGAGGCGCTGACGATGGGCCTGGCCCGCAAGGACGGCGGCGCCTGGCTGGCCGAGCACCGCGCCGAGGGCCTGCTCGGCCCGCTGTCGGGGCTGCTGCGGGTGCATCCCGGATACGAGGCGGCGGTCGCGGCCGCGCTGGGTCCGCTGGCCGATGCCGTCGCCGCCGATACCGGCCATACCGCGCACGCGGCCCTGCGCGCGCTGAAGGATGCCGACGGCGGGCGCGTCGCCATGGTCTTCGGTGGCGCGCCGGGTCCTGATGCGGCACAAGGGGATCGGCCCGCGCTGCCGGGGTCGGCGCGGTGGCTCGGCGAGGTCGTCGACTGCCCGGCGGAGATGCGAGCCGCCGTGGACGCGCTGACCGCCGCGACCGTGGTCGTCGACGACCTGTCGCAGGCCGCCGGAGTGCTGGCGGCGCACGCGGATCTGCGGATCGTCACCCGCGAGGGCGACCTGACGGGGAACGGCTGGCTGCTGGGCGGTTCGGACCGGGCACCGAGCCAGCTCGAGATCCAGGCCGATATCGATTCCGCGAAGGCCGAACTGGTGTCCTGGCAGCGGCACGCCGAGGAGTTCGAGGCGGCGCTGTCGGGGGCCGAGGCCGAGCAGACCGATCGCAAGCAGGCCGTCGACCAGGCGCTGCTGGCGTTGCACGAATCCGATCAGGCGCTGGTGTCGATCTACGACCGGCTCGGGCGGCTGGGCCAGACCGCGCGCACCGCGCAGTCCGAATGCGATCGCCTCCAGGAGCAGCGGGCCGACGCGGAGACCGCGCGGGACGAGAATCTGGCGAAGCTGGCCGAACTCGAGGACCGGCTGCGGCACGCGGAATCCGAACAGTCCGACCTGGATTCGGATGCCGACGCGGGCACCGAGACCGCCGGGTACGAGCGCGAGGAGGCCGCGGGCGCCCTCGCCGAGGCCCGGTCGATGGAGGTCGAGGCGCGGCTGGCCGTGCGCACCGCGGAGGAGCGCGCGGAATCGGTACGCGGCAAGGCGGATTCGCTGCGCCGCGCCGCTCGGGCCGAACGGGAGTCCCGCGCCCGCGCCGAGCGCGCCCAGGCCGCCCGGCGTCGCGCCGCGGAGGTCGCCGCGGTCGTCGCCGAGTCCGCCGAGCGGGTCGCCGCCGAGCTGGAAGTCGTTGTGGGCGAGGCATCTTCGCGCCGCGACGAGCTGGTGCGCCGACGCACGGACTGCGCCGCCCAGGTCGATCAGACCAAGGAGCGGGTGCGTGCGCTGACCACCCAGCTGACCCAGCTGACCGATGCCGTGCACCGCGACGAGGTGGCCCGCGCGGAGGCCGCGCTGCGCATCGAGCAGCTGGAACAGACCATCTCCGAGCAGTTCGCCTTGGCTCTGGACGATCTGATCGCCGAATACGGCCCGGACGTGCCGATGCCGCCGACGTCGCTGGAGCTTCAGGAGTACGAGGCGGCCAAGGAGCGGGGCGACCAGGTCAGCCCGCCGCAGCCGATGCCCTACGACCGGGCCACCCAGCAGCGCCGCGCCAAGCGCGCCGAGAAGGACCTCACCACCCTCGGCAAGGTCAATCCGCTGGCGCTGGAGGAGTTCGCGGCCCTGGAGGAGCGCTACACCTTCCTGTCCACCCAGCTCGAGGACGTGCGCAAGGCGCGTCAGGATCTGCTCGACGTGGTCTCGGAGGTGGACGCGCGGATCCTGCAGGTGTTCACCGAGGCGTGGGAGGACGTCGAGCAGGAGTTCGTCGGCGTCTTCGCGAAGCTGTTCCCCGGCGGCGAGGGGCGGCTGGTGCTGACCGACCCCACCGACATGCTGACCACCGGTATCGAGGTGGAGGCCCGGCCGCCGGGCAAGAAGGTGAAGCGGCTGTCGCTGCTGTCCGGCGGGGAGAAGTCGCTCACCGCTGTGGCGCTGCTGGTGGCCATCTTCCGCGCCCGGCCGTCGCCGTTCTACGTCATGGACGAGGTCGAGGCGGCGCTGGACGACACCAACCTGCGCCGGCTGATCGGGCTGTTCGAGCAGCTGCGGGAGAAGTCCCAGCTGATCGTCATCACCCACCAGAAGCCGACCATGGAGATCGCCGATGCGCTGTACGGCGTCAGCATGCGGGGCGACGGCATCACGCAGGTCATCTCGCAGCGCATGCGCGGGGAGAATCTGGTGGGTGCGGGGACGTCGTAGCTGGTCTGTCGTAGGTGGCCACTACGCTGCGGGCATGGAGCTCGACGACACGTTCGAATGGCAGGGACGCCGGATCGCGTGCGCGACCCGGGGGAGTGGGCCCGATGTCGTGTTCTGTCACGGCACCCCGTTCTCCTCGCTGCTATGGCATCCGTTCGCCGAGGCGCTGGCTCGGGATTTCACCGTGCACGTCTGGGATATGCCGGGCTACGGCCGGTCGTCGAAGGACGCCGCGCATCCGGTCGACTTCGGTTCGCAGGCAAGCGCTTTCGCCGCCCTCCTCGACCACTGGGGCCTGACCGCACCGCACGTGATCGCTCACGATTTCGGCGGCGCGGTCTCCCTGCGCGCGCACCTGTTCGAGAAGGCCCGCTACGCCTCCCTGATGCTGGTCGACGTCGTCGCCATCCCGCCCAGCGGCTCCCCGTTCTTCCGCTTCGTCGCCGAGAACCCCGACCTCCTCGCCCAGCTCCCCGACTACATCCACCGCGCCCTCGTACGCGCCTACATCGCCAATGCCGCCCTCCACGAGCTACCGCCCGCAATCCTCGACGCTCTCGTCGACCCGTGGACCGGCCCCGAAGGCCAGCCCGCCTTCTACCGCCAGATAGCCCACTACGACGAAAAGTTCCTGCGAGACAACGAGAGCCGCGCCCCCGCCATCGACATCCCCGTCCACATCGTCTGGGGCGAACAGGACGCCTGGATCCCCACCGACCTGGCCCACCGCCTCCACACTCTCATCCCCGCCTCCACCCTGCGCCTGATCCCCGAAGCCAACCACCTGATCCACTACGACCAGCCGGTAGCCCTGATGCACGAGGTCCGGTCCTGGCTGGACAGTCAGGCCTGAGCAACCGTCCAGAACCTTTGTGTCAGTGGCGATTTCGCGGAATCACTGCGGCGAATATGTCGGTGCCCCCGCGTACTGTTCGCGGTATGCCGTCCTACCTGCACGAGGGTTTGGTTGAGCTCTTCCGGTCGCAGCCCATGCTCGCGGCGTGGTACCTGGCGCATGTCTTCGGCGAACATGTCCCGGACTGCCGCATCGCCCGCGCGGAGCCCTGCGACTTCACCGATATCGGTCCCAAGGAGTTCCGCGGCGACTCGGCGATCGCGCTGTACGGTCCGGACGACAAAGCGATCGTCGGCATCGATGTCGAGGTGCAACTCGGGATAGATGAAACGCGCAGGTGGCAATGGCCGGTATACCTGTCCACCTTGCGGTCGAGACTGCGATGTCCGACGTACCTCCTGGTCGTAGCCCCCGCACCGGACGTGGCCGAATGGTGCCGCAAGCCGATCGATCTGGGACATCCGGGCTTCGTGCTGCGGCCCTTGGTACTCGGCCCCGACCGGATCCCCGTGATCACCGACCCCGCGGTCGCTGTCGCCACGCCCGAGCTAGCCGTGCTCTCGGCCATCGCACACGGCGACGATCCCCAGCGCGACCAGGTATTCGACGCATTGCTCGCAGGACTACACGAAACCACCGATGAGCAGGCCAGAATGTATTATGACGTGGTGTTGACGGCCCTGCCCGCGGCATCCCGGCACCGTTTGGAGGAAATGATGGCGACCAGGGAGTACCAGAGCGATTTCGCCCGCATGTACGTGGCGCAGGGGCGGAGTGAAGGGCACACACAAGGGCTTGCCGAGGGGCGCACCGAGGAAGCAGTGTCGGCTTTGTTGAGGGTGCTGAGGGCGCGGAGGATGGCGGTGACGCAGGACGCGCGGGATCGCATCGCCGCGTGCGGTGACCCCGATCGCATCGAGGATTGGATCGAGCGCGCCGTTACCGCCAAGTCCTTGGACGAGGTATTCGACGAGTGACCTCGTGCTGATCATCTTCGGGTTGGTACCGGCGTAGTTGGTTGAACTCCATGTCCGGCGCCGACGGGTGAGTAGGCGGCTGAACCGAGGTGGGGTGGTGGGGCGTGGGTAGGAACATCGCCACCTAGGGTGCGTACCGGCGGTGGGTCGGGGGCGTGACCATGGGTGGGCAGATGTTCTGCGTTGGTCCATTTTCCCGGAGGAGTACCCATGTCCAGGGCTTGGTCGTGGTTGAGAATTGTTGGCGTATCGGCCTTGTCGCTGGTGGTGGTCGGTGTGGGGGCCGGCTGTTCCAGTAGGAGCGGTACGGCGCCCGCGGAGTTGCATCCGCCGAATCAGATGGAGAAGGCGGCGGCGTTGATTCGGCCGGCGATCGCCTCGCTCGATATGCGGGTCAGGGGGTACGTTCTCGACGAACTCGGCAATGTGTTCAACGACGGGGAGCCGTACGAGGTCGAGGCGACCTGTACCGGATTCGTCGTCAATCCCGACGGGTACATCGCGACCGCGGGGCATTGCGTCGACATCGGGCCGGGGTCGGAGTCTTTCCGGGACAACTACATTCAGATGGCCGCGGTGGAGGCGCACAATCGGCGGCCGCAGGTCGGCGCCGACGAGTTCTACGAATTCGGTTCCAAGAACTGGACTGTGGAGGGCGACGCCAAGGGGTCGCCGCTGGATCTGCAGGCGGCGGTGCGGATCGGAGGGAAGGGCGATGCGCTGCCCGCCCGGGTGGTCGACTACCGCGCGCTCGGCCAGGGGGACGTGGCCCTGCTGAAGGTCGAGGCGCACGCGCTCGCCTCCGCCGAACTCACCACCGACACCGATGTCAGGATCGGTGATCAGGTGCTGGCGGTCGGCTATCCGGCCAGTACCGACAAGGTGACCGATCGGTCCGCGGAACCGTCGAACAAGGAAGGGGCCGTCAGTTCCAAGAAGACCCAGGGCAGCGTGCCGGTCTACGAGATCAGCGCCGCCGTCTCGCCCGGGATGAGCGGTGGCCCGACGGTGGGCGGCGACGGCCGGGTGATCGGGGTGAACAGCTTCCTCATCCGCGGCGAATCCCAGCCGTTCAACTTCATCGCGCCGGCCACCGGGCTGTCGGAACTGTTGAAGCGCAACGGTGTTCAGCCCGCGCTGGCGGCGGTGGACACCAGCTACCGCGCCGGGCTGACCGAGTTCTACGACGGCAGGTACACGGCCGCCATCGCGGATTTCGACAAGGTTCTCGCGCTGTCGCCGAATCACGCCAAGGCGAGCGAGATGAAGACGTCCGCGGCACAGATGCGCGACAAATTCGGTGACTGGGGCGACTCCTCCACCGACACCGCGCGCTGGTACCTGATCGGCGGCATCGCTGGTGCCGCGCTGCTCATCCTCATCGCGGTCCTCGTGGTGCTGCGCCTCCGGCTCCGATCACGGCGTCGCGGTGTCGTCACCCTCGAGGCACCGCCGAATGTGCCCGCCTCCGAACAAGTTACGACCGCAGCCGTCGGCGCTGCCACGCCCGCCCCGGCCCCCGATTCGCCCGTGCTGACCGCTCCCATCGGTGGATCGGCATCCACCAGCGGCACGTTGTCTCCCGCAGTCGGCGCGGTATCACCCTCTGTGCCAGGGGATTCGATCAACGCCTTCTGCGGAACCTGCGGCACCCGCGCCGAACCCGGCAACAAGTTCTGCCGCACCTGCGGCCACCCCCTCTGAACCGCCGACCGTGTATCCAGGCAGGGGGCGTCCGCAACCCCCTCTGGATGCACGGTCTCCCCGGGTGCGCAGTGATCAACCCGGCAGCGCTATGACTCCGACAGGGCGGCCGTGAAGGCAGTCCATTCGCCGGTCGTGAATGCAAGAGTCGGTCCCGTGGGATTCTTCGAATCGCGGACGGCGATAGAGTCGCTCGGCAACCAAGCGACCTCGACGCATTGTCCGCCGGTGTCGCTGTAGCTGCGGCGAATTCACTCTAAGGCCGTACTCCGTCGGGATTCTAGAGATTGACATCACTCGCCGGTGCACCCTCCAGGTCGAACGGAGAAGGCGCCCATCCCGGATGCTCTCAACCCTTGGTAAGGGGTCGCGCGGGCCGTAGTCAGGTCGCGTCGGCGAAGTATCCCTCGGCGAGAACGGGTACGGCTCGGCTGGACTCGAGTTCGGTTGCGACAGTGACGTCGTCGGCGAAACCCATGGCGGTCAGTTCTCGGCCTGACGCACAGTCGCGGACCAGTGCGCGAACATCGTCGACGGCACCGTAGCCCGACTTGGCTACCGACGCCTCCGGCGACAGTGGGCCGGTCCCGCGTTCGGCGAGTGCGGTGATGACGGCGGCGGCGCCGAGCCAGTCTTCGACGGCGGTGCGAAGGGTGTCGAGGGCGGGCCAGTGTTCGCCTGCGGCGATCACCGCTACAGGGTGCTCAGTGGTTCCCCAGCCTTGGTCGGTGATCCATTCGGCGACAGCGGAGGCGTTGCGGAGGCAGGCCGCGACTACCGGAATGCCGGTGACGGCAGTGGAGATGGTGGATCCGTTCGGGGACGGGAGGACCAGGCGTGCGGGGGTGGGTGCGCGGCGCAGGGCGGCGGGGGAGAGGGACCACGGCTGCCGCTCCGAGACGGCTCGGCGTCCCACGGCAAGTTCCGCGTCGTGCTCGGCGGCGAATTCCGCGGCATTGCCGTCGCGCCACGGATACGGCAGGACTCGGGTTCCTGCCTCGATCGCCACGGAGACCGTGGTCGTGAACGACAGCACGTCGATCACCACGAGAGCAGCGCAGTGCGGGCCGAGTGCCCGCGCACCGGCCGCGCCCCAGTCGAATCGCACACCGAACGGCGACTGCGCCGACCATTCCGGAAACCCCGACATCCTTCGATCCCCTCCGCAATCCCGGCTGACCAGCATGCCAGAGATCGGGTGGGATAGCGGCCCGGGTAGTCCGGACCCGTTGACCGATTCGACGGCTCGCAGCCCTGTCGGTGCTTTCCCGGACCTGCGATCATCGGTGTGTGGCGGCCGAACGATCCGACCAAGAGGAAGTCGACTGCGGGGGAGAACCCGTCACCGGGAGTGAGGGGTGGTTCTCGCAGAAGAACGAACAACTGCGCCGGTGGGAGGAGACCCTCGCCCGCCGGGAAGTCGCCGTGAACGAACGAAACGAGGCCCGAGCGGACGGTCGTGACGACGTCGCCGCGGCCCGCGAGAGACGACCCGGGGCGGGTCCGCGCCAGCCGGGCGGTAGACCCCGCAAGCACCGGCGGTCGCCGGACGCCGCCAAGCGGCACAGCCGCGAGGCGATCGAGCAGTCCCGAATTCTGCTGGCCGCCAGCGCGGAACGCCTGAAACGAAGCCGAGCCGCGTTGGCGCGCAGCGAGAATGCCGCACGGCGAGCGGCCACCCGGATACGGGCCGAAGCGTGGCGGCCCGGCGGCGAGGACCCCGCGCCGCGCGGCGAATAGCACGGGGTCCCGCGGGCGCTAACCGGCGACCGACAACTTCAGTTGCGCCGCACCGGTTTCGGCCAGCCAGGCATCGAGTGTGCGCAGGCCCGGATGGATGACCCGGAGCGCGTGAATATCGGCGTGCCAGACCGAACCGCCCGTAATGCGCCGGGCGACAGAGGCGATCGGCTCACCCAGAGCATCCGTCTCGGCCTCGGTGAGCTGGTGGTAGCGGACCGGCGTGCCGATGGCCTCGGTGATCTTCGCGGCGGCGGCCGTGGGCGTGAGGGCATCACCGGCCAGCTCCAGGATCCGGCCGTGGAAGCGTTCCGGGTCGGCGAAGGCCAGCGCGGCGATGATGCCGATATCCTCGACCGCGATCATCTGGACCGGGCGATCCGGCGGGAACAGGTGCCGATGCACCCCGTCGACGATGCCGTCGATCGGCGAACCCTGCGCCAGATAGTTCTCCATGAAGCGCACCGGCCGCAGCAGGGTGTAGCGCATACCGCTGGCGATCACCGCCTGTTCGATGGACTTCTTCCCCGAGGCGATCCGCTCGTCGTCACCCGAGAACGACCCGATGCCGGTGAAGACGATATGGTCGACGCCCGCACGCCGGGCCGCCTCGACGAGCCGCTCGCCGCGCCGGGCCTCGATGTCCTTGTCGGTGACGGACGGGTCGAAAGGGTTGGGCGGTACGGCGAATACGCCGCGCACTCCGGATACGGCGGCATCGATACTGGCGGGATCGTCGAAATCGCCGACGACGAGTTCGGCGCCCGCCGCCGCCAATGCCCGGGCCGCGGTCGCCGCCGGATTGCGAACCAGGGCGCGCACGCGCCGGCCGCCGGTGAGCAGATGCCGGGCCGTGGCGCCGCCCTGCTTGCCGGTGGCTCCGGTGATCAAGATGGTGTCCGTGGACATATGTGCCTCGTTTCTCGGTGGAGGACGGATCGGTCGCGGGAGTAGAATCCGGGTTATTCGACCCGTATTCGCACGGTAGGAGCCCGGCGCCGCCCAGGCCACCCGCCGACCGGGAGGCCGTAACGAAATGACAACCGCAGCATCGACACCGGCCGTGCGGGCCGACGCCCGCCGCAACCGCGCGCTCGTCCTGGCCGCCGCCCAGGAGGCCTTCGCCGAATACGGCACCGCGGTGTCGCTGGCGGAGATCGCCCGCCGCGCGGGCGTCGGCGCGGGCACCGTGCACCGGCACTTCCCGTCGAAACTGGACCTGCTGGAAGCCGTTGTGCAGCAGCGCATCGACCGGCTCACGGCGGTGGCGCTGGACCGGCGCGACGGCTCGGCGGCCGGCGCGGCGTTCCTGGATTTCTGTACCCGGGTGGTGGTCGGCACGCGCGGTAACAAGGCCCTGTGCGACGTCCTCGAGACCGACGACGGCTGGCCCCGAATGCTGTTGCGGGAGGCGGGGGAGCGGTTCCGCCGCGCGCTCGGAGCGCTGCTGGTCGCGGCCCAGCGGGAGGGATCGGTGCGGGCCGATCTCACCCTGCCCGACGTGCTGGCCGTCTTCGCCGGATGCGTTGCCATCCAGCGCGCTTCGCCCGCGCGCCGCGGTGTGTCGCGCCCGGTCGCGATGGTGCTGGAGGCGATGCTCACCGAATCCGGCCGGGCGGTAACGAAATCCGGGACATCGACCGGCGGCCGTAACGAAAACGGAGCCGATAACGTTACGCGGGGTCACGTCGGCGATTGCGCGATCTGCGGTGCGCCGCTGCGGCATACGGGTGCGGGCCGCCCCGCTCGCTACTGTTCACCGGCCTGCCGTCAGAAGGCGCATCGCCGCCGCCGCGGAGCGCCGGACATCGCCGCCGTTCCCCGCTAGCCTCGGGACGTGCGAACCTTCGTGTGGCAGGGCATCGATGAGCCGCGGATGGAGATCGTCCGGGTGGAATCGCTGGACCGGGCGTCCGGGACTCAGATCGGCCTGGTGTACCAATTGCGGTGGCAACTGGACGGATCCGAGCTGACGGTCGATACGGGTGGCGGCCCGGTGCGGCACCGGCTGGACGGGGCCGACTACTTCGACCTCCAGCACTCCGCCTTCTTCAACTCCCTGCCCGTCGTTCGTGACGGGCTGCTGGATGCCGGCGCCGCCTCGCGGGATTACACGATGCGGTTCGTTTCCGTGCCGGATCTGTCCGCCACGCTCACCACCCAGCGGTACGAGCCGCGAGGCGGGCGCACGGTCCAATTCAGCTCCGGCGACTACCGGGCCGATATCGACTTCGACGAGGACGGCTACGTCGTGCTCTACGAGGACTATCTCCAGCGGCTGCAACCCTAGGGCTCAGCTGCGGGGGTAGAGCCGGAAGCCGTCGAAGGTGGTGTGCGGGCGGTCGCGGTAGTACTCGCCCGCCTCGTCGGTGACCAGATCCAGCCGGGTCACCCCGCTGCGCCGGAACACCTCCGCGATCAAATGGCCGCCGACGCCCCGGCCCCGATACGGCTCGGCGACCAGCAGCAGCGACAGATAACCCCACCAACCGTCGCTGAGCGCGTGGGCGAAGCCGAGGACGTCGCCGTCCACGGCGACCAGGGTGAGGCTGCCGGGGGCCCGCAGGGCGTCGTGGGCGCGGTCCGGATCGGCCGGATAACTGGGCCAGTTCTCGGCCCGGCACATCGCGACGATCGACGCGAGATGTTCGTGGGCGTAGTGCACGACCCGCATGGGGCGATTGTGCAGCCGCCGCGGGCCGCGTGTCCCGGGGTTGGCGGATACCGGCCGACGCGCCAGGGTGATCGGAGCGTCGGATTCGGTTGTGCCGTCGCGACTCTCCGGGGCCGGAAGTGTGACACTCCCGCTTTTCAGATCGATGATCCGAACGTCCCCGGAGTAGCTCGCGACCGGGAGGGCGGTACCGGTGCTACAGCAGATCGCTGACGTCGTCGGGGACGTCGACCGCGTACTTGCGCAACGTATCCATCGGGACCACCTCGAGCGCGTTCTCGTGGGTCGCCGCGAGCACGACGGGGGCGGCGACTCCGTCCTCGTGCGCATGTAGCCAGCGCACCGCGACCACGCACCAGCGATCGCCCGGCTGCAGGCCGGGAAAGTTGTTCTCCGGGCGCGGGGTGATCAGATCGTTGCCGATCGACTTCTGGTGCTCCAGGAAATCCTGGGTTACGACAGTGCACACCGTGTGGCTGCCCAGGTCTTCGGGGCCGGTGCTACAGCAGCCGTCCCGGTAGAAGCCGGTGAGAGGATCGGTGCCACACTCCTCCAGCGGTCCCCCAAGCACATTTCGATCGGTCACGTCGCCGATCCTATTGTCTCGGTATCGGATTCGCCGAGCCTTCCGCAGCGTGGTGCTCAGACGAGCAGACCGGTCGGTTGTTGAAGGTGTCCGCTACTGCCCGCGCGGCGTGTCATTCCGGGGAGTAACCGACTGGTGTGTTAATGCGCCGCAGGGGTCGTACGCTCGGGGCATGCGGATCGCCTTCGGTACCGACGAGTCCACCGACCTGACCCGATATGTGAAGGAGTGGCTCACCGCGCAGGGCCACGAACTGGTGGTGGTCGGCGAGGATATCGCCTGGCCCGAGGTGGGCGGCGGGGTCGGCGAGGCGGTCGCGCGGGGCGTGGCCGATAGGGGTGTCGTGTGCTGCTGGACCGGTACGGGCGTCTCGATCGCCGCGAACAAGGTGGCGGGCGTGCGCGCCGCGCTGTGCACCGACCGCGCCACCGCCGCGGGCGCCCGCACCTGGAACGACGCGAACGTCCTGGCCTTCGGCCTGCGCCTGACTTCACCCGCGCTGGCCGAGGAGATGCTGGACGCATTCCTCACCACCGACCCGGATACGTCCGAGGCCGTCAATTACGGCCGCCTCGGCTGAAGGTCGCCACCGCACGAGTCCGGCCTGTGCCGTCGTGACGGGTTCCGGCCTGTGCCGTCGTGACGGGTTCCGGCCTGTGTGCTCGTGGCGAGTTCCCGGCATGTGCCGTCTTGACGTGTGTCGGTATGTGCCTGTCTCGACGCGTGTCCGGCATATGCCCAGCCTGATGCGTGTCGGCATATGCCCAGCCTGATGCGTGTCGGCATCTTCCCAGCCTGTCCCGGCACGCTTTTGGCCGGGACCCCGCCACCCCCGCAGGTGTTACCCGGCGTTCTGAAAGGATGGGGGCGTGACTGCGCAAGCTTGGGTTCTGATCGCCGCGATCGCCGCCGTGCTGCTGGTGGCGTTCGTATCCGGATTCGTTCTGTACAGACGCCGCCGGGTGACAATGACCCCGGCCGCTCCCGAGAAGGAGCTGACCGATCGGTCGGGCGGGTACAAGGCGTCCGGGGGATTCAACTTCAGTCAGGGGAGTACCGGGTCGGGCACGCTCGCGCCGCCGAGCCCCGAGCCCGTGCCGGTCGAGCGGACCGACGACGAGGGCCAGCCGCATGTGGGCGACGACGCCGCGGTTCCGCGGGACTCGCCGCGCCGCACCATCACCGATGTCCGCCTGCCGGAACCGGAGACCACGGAGGACCGCGATACGGCCGCGCCCGCCGACGGCCTAGCGGGCCCGGCCACGGAGGACGACGGCACGGCCGCGCCCGCCGAGACCGACGCGCCCGCGCCCACGACCACTCCCGAGCGGAACGGCGTGGCCCCCGCGGCTCCCGCACCGCAGATCGAGGAGATCGAGCCCACCGCGGGCCGGCTCACCAAATTGCGCGGGCGGCTGTCGCGGTCCCAGAACGCCATGGGTAAAAGCCTGCTCGGGCTGCTCGGCGGCGGCGACCTCGACGAGGACTCCTGGGAGGAGATCGAGGACACCCTGGTCATGGCCGACCTGGGCACCGCCAGCACCACATCGATCGTCCTGCGGCTGCGTGAGGAGCTGGCCTCGCGCAGTGTCCGCACTCCCGAGCAGGCCCGTCAGGTGCTGCGCGATGTGCTGATCGAGGCGCTGCGGCCGGATCTGGACCGGTCCATCCGGGCCCTGCCGCACGACGACCATCCGTCGATCCTGCTGGTCGTCGGCGTCAACGGCACCGGTAAGACCACGACCACCGGCAAGCTGGCCCGGGTCCTGGTCGCGGACGGCCGCCGGGTGCTGCTCGGCGCCGCCGACACCTTCCGCGCCGCCGCCGCCGACCAGCTGCAGACCTGGGGCGAGCGAGTCGGCGCGGACACCGTGCGCGGCCGCGAGGGGGCCGATCCGGCCTCGGTCGCGTTCGACGCCGTCAGCGCCGGTATCACCGAGGGCGTGGATGTGGTGCTGGTCGACACCGCGGGCCGCCTGCACACCAAGACCGGCCTGATGGACGAGCTGGGCAAGGTCAAGCGGGTGGTGGAGAAGAAGGCGGCCGTCGACGAGGTGCTGCTGGTCCTCGACGCAACCGTCGGGCAAAACGGATTGACCCAGGCTCGGGTGTTCGCGGAAGTGGTCGATATCACCGGCGTGGTGCTGACGAAGCTCGACGGCACGGCCAAGGGCGGCATCGTATTCCAGGTTCAGCACGAACTCGGCGTGCCGGTCAAACTGGTCGGTTTGGGTGAGGGCGCCGATGATCTCGCACCCTTCGAGCCATCCGCCTTCGTCGACGCCTTGCTGGGCTGACCTGCGGCGATGTCGTCGGAAGCGCGCACACCGCCGGGGTGCTCGCGCTGAGCTAATTAGCGTGGTGAAGGTCACGAAACGTGGCGGCAACAATGAAAGTTCATCCGTTCACTCAGCGGAAACACCGCGGCGTCACGTCTGAAACACCGACTGAGGAACCTTCTTAGTCAGGCTCGTTGTGCCGTAATCGGCAGAGCCCGAGATGAGGAGGAACAAGGTGGCGTTTCCCGTAATCGGTGAACCCAACACCGGTGACACCGCATGGATGCTGGCGAGCTCGGCACTCGTGCTGCTGATGACACCAGGCCTGGCGTTTTTCTACGGCGGCATGGTGCGCGGCAAGAACGTGCTCAACATGATCATGATGAGCATCAGCGCAATGGGGCTGATAACGGTCCTGTGGTCGCTGTACGGCTTCTCCGTCGCATTCGGCGACGACAAGAGCAGCCTGTTCGGCGACCCGACGCAGTACTTCGGACTGAAGTCGGTCTTCGGCGGCAGTTATCTGGCCACGACGGATCCCGCGGCTCCCGCCGCGGTGCCACTGTCGGGCAGTATCCCGCTGTCGGTCTTCGTGGCATTCCAGCTGATGTTCGCGATCATCACCGTCGCTCTCATCTCGGGCGCGGTCGCCGACCGCCTCAAATTCGGCTCCTGGCTGGTGTTCGCCGGCGTGTGGGCCACGATCGTGTACTTCCCGGTGGCGCACTGGGTGTTCTCGTTCGACGGCATCACCGGTGAGCACGGCGGCTGGATCGCCAACAAGCTGAAGGCGATCGACTTCGCCGGCGGCACCGCGGTGCACATCAACGCCGGCGTCGCCGGTCTGGTGCTGGCGATCGTGCTCGGTAAGCGCAAGGGGTGGCCCAAGACCCCTATGCGCCCGCACAATCTTCCCTTCGTCATGCTCGGCGCCGGGCTGCTGTGGTTCGGCTGGTACGGCTTCAACGCCGGGTCGGCCACCGCCTCCAACGGCATCGCGGGCGCGACCTTCGTGACCACCACCATCGCGACCGCGGCCGCCATGCTGGCCTGGCTGCTGGTGGAGAAGATCCGCGACGGCAAGCCCACCTCGCTGGGCGCGGCCTCGGGCATCGTGGCCGGTCTGGTCGCCATCACCCCGTCGTGTTCGTCGGTGAACGTGGTCGGCGCCCTGGCCATCGGCATCGTCGCCGGCGCGCTGTGCGCCCTGGCGGTCGGCCTGAAGTTCCGGTTCGGCTTCGACGACTCGCTCGACGTGGTCGGCGTGCACCTGGTCGGCGGCCTGGTCGGCACCCTGATGGTCGGCCTGGTGGCCACCTCGGAGGCGCCCGCCGGTGTCGAGGGCCTGTTCTACGGCGGCGGCTTCGATCAACTCGGCAAGCAGGCCGTCGGCGCGTTCGCGGTGCTGGCCTTCTCCGGCATCGCCACCACGATCATCGCGCTGGCGATCAAGTACACCATCGGCCTCCGCGCGAGCGAGGAAGCCGAATTCCAGGGTATGGACGAGTCGGAGCACGCGGAGACGGCATACGATTTCGCTGCTGTGGGTGGCACGGCACGGACCACCGTCAAGGAGGCATGACGCAATGAAACTGATCACCGCAATCGTGAAACCGTTCACGCTCGAGGACGTCAAGAGCGGTCTGGAGCAGGCGGGCGTGCTGGGCATGACCGTGAGCGAGGTCCAAGGCTACGGACGGCAGAAGGGCCACACCGAGGTCTACCGCGGAGCCGAGTACTCCGTCGACTTCGTGCCGAAGGTCCGCGTCGAGGTGGTCGCCGACGATGCCTCCGTCGAGAAGGTCGTGGAGGTGATCGTCGAGGCGGCCCGCACCGGCAAGATCGGTGACGGCAAGGTCTGGGTCACCCCGGTCGACGCGGTGATCCGCGTCCGGACCGGTGAACGGGGCGCCGACGCCCTGTAGGAACCGCGCAGCATTTCGGTGAGACAGGCGGGATCCGTGCCCGCGGCGAACACAGAAGCGAGCGGCGGCCCCGCTCCCCGCCGGACGATGGCGGGGGCGGGGCCGTCCCGTGCCGGGCAGAGATTGGGTGGTGTTTGTGGCTTCACAGGCGAGAGACGAATTACCCGGCGGTGCAACGGATCTGGTACGAGCTCGCGATCAGCTGCTGGACGGCGGGGATGCCCGCCGTCCCCGCCTGGACGCCGAATCCCTGCGCCAGGCCCTGGTGGACCTGCACGATCTGTGGCTCACCACCAAGGGCGCGGACCTGGGCATCACCCGTGACAGCGGCCTGGCCGTGGTCGCCGTCGGCGGGCTCGGGCGCCGGGAGATGCTGCCGTACTCGGATCTCGATCTCGTGCTGCTGCACGATGACGTGGACCCGCAGCGGGTCGCGGAGGTGGCCGATCAGCTCTGGTACCCACTCTGGGACGCCCACATCAAACTCGACCACAGTGTGCGCACGGTCCCGCAGGCGCTGCGGGTCGCGTCCGACGATCTCACCGCGGGCCTCGGCATGCTCGAGGCCCGGCACATCGTCGGCGACGAGGAGCTGAGCAATCTGCTGATCGGCGGGGTGCGCCGGGAGTGGCGCACCGGAATCCGCTCCCGCTTCGGCGAACTCGTGGAACAGGCCCAGGCCCGGTGGCGGCGCAGCGGCGAGATCGCCCACCGCGCCGAACCCGATCTCAAGAACGGCCGGGGCGGCCTGCGCGACATCCAATTGCTGGACGCGCTGGCCATCGCGCAGCTGACCGACGCCATGCCCGGCCTGGGCCCGGACGTTCCCGGCGGCGGCCTGAAGCAGGCGCATCGCCGCCTGCTGGACGTGCGCACCGAGCTACACCGGGTGGCCCGGCGTTCGCGGGATCAGTTGCGGGCCCAGGACGCCGACGAGATCGGCGCGGCGCTGCGCATCGGGGACCGCTTCGATCTGGCCCGCACGCTCAGCGACGCCGCGCGCACGGTCGGGTACTCGGTCGACGTCGGGCTGCGGACCGCCGGTAACGCGCTGCCCCGTCGCGGCCTCGCCAGGCTGCGGCGGGTCCCGGTGCGGCGACCACTCGATGAGGGGGTGGTCGAGCACGCGGGCGAGGTGGTGCTGGCCCGGGACGCGCGCCCGCAGAAGGATCCGGGCCTGATTCTGCGGGTGGCCGCGGCCTCGGCGCAGACCGGGCTGCCGATGGCGGCGACCACGCTCAACCGCCTGTCCGAGGACGCCCCCGAACTGCGCGAGCCGTGGCCGCGGGAGGCGCTCAACGACCTGCTGGTGCTGCTCGGCGCCGGGCGCGGGACCGTGGACGCGGTCGAGGCGCTCGACCGGACCGGGCTGTGGGGCCGGCTGTTCCCGGAGTGGGGCGCCGTGCGCGACCTGCCGCCACGCGATCCGATGCACACCTGGACCGTGGACCGCCACCTGGTCGAGGCGGTCGCGTACGCCGGGGCGCTGAGCACCCGCGTCGTCCGCCCCGACCTGCTGCTGCTGGGCGCGCTGCTGCACGACATCGGCAAGGGGCGCGCCGAGGACCACAGCGTCGTCGGCGCCGATCTCGCCACCCAGATCGGCCGGCGGCTGGGGCTGTGGCCGTCGGATGTGCACACGCTGTCGGCGATCGTGCGCTACCACCTGCTGCTGCCGGATACCGCGACGCGCCGTGATCTCGCGGATCCCGCCACCGTGCACATGGTTGTCGACGCGCTCGGCGGCGATCCGGGACTGCTGGAACTGCTCTACGCCCTGGCCGAGGCGGATTCGCTGGCCACGGGCCCGGGGGTGTGGGGCGACTGGAAGGCGTCGCTGATCGGGGATCTGGTGCGGCGCTGCCGGCTGGTCATGGCGGGAGAGCCGCTGCCGCAACCGGATCCGGTCGCCGACGACCTGCTGGAGAAGGCGAAGTCCGGCGGCGTGCACGTCGAGCTGGTGCCCGGCGACGGCCGCTACACGCACGTCGTCACCGTCATCGCGCCCGATACGCCCGGCTTGCTCTCGGATGCGGCCGGTGTGCTCGCGCTGCATTCGCTGCGCGTGCTGTCGGCGTCGGTGCGCGGCAGCGGCGACGCGGCGATCGACCGGTTCGTGGTGACGCCGATGTTCGGCGATCCGCCGGATCCCGGGCTGCTGCGCCAGGAACTGATCCGCGCCGTCCGGGGCGACCTGAATCTGTCGACGGTGCTGGCCAAGAAGGAGCGCGACGCGGCCGGCGTGCGGCCCAGCCAGTACTCGCAGGCCCAGCCCCGGGTGCTCTGGCTCGAGACCGGAACGCCCGGCCAGGTGCTGCTGCAACTGCGTGCGGAGGACCGGATCGGCCTGCTCAGCCGATTGGCCGCGGCACTGGCCACCGCGGGTGTCGATGTGCAGTGGGCCAAGGTGGTCACGATGGGCGCGGCGGTCGTCGACGCGTTCTGCCTGGAACTCGGCGACGACGACACGCCGGAGCGGCGCGCCGAGATCGAGGCCGCCGTGCTCGCGGTGGTTCCGCAGCAGGAACCGAAGAAACCGCCCGAAACGGACACCGAGGCCTAGTCCGGCGCTGGTTACCGGACGATCGCCCCGACTGCCGAATCACCCCCGAACCGATCGTTTGCCGGTTAACCAGATCGTTGCGTGGTATTTGCTACAACCTGAGCCGTGTGTGACGCGGGCCACCCTAGTATCTGAGCTGTCCGAAGCTCTCCATCCGAGTTGTCGCATGTCGCAGTACCTGTCTTGGCGTCGTAAGCACGAGGGGAGCAGGTCGGTGGCTATTGAAGTCGTCTCCGCGTCGATGATGACCAGCGATATGACCCGGCACATCGCGCGCTGCGTGGGCGGAGACCGCTGGGTGGTCTCCTGGTTGCCGGGCCGGACGCTCAGTGGACAGCAGGCGGTGACCGCCATGACCATCGCGTCCACGGTCACCCACCGCGACACCACCGAGGCCGAGTGGGCCATGCTCGACAACATGGCCCTGGAGCTGGGCCTGACCGCCCGTGAGGCGGTCTACATGGTGGCCTCGGAGGACCACGACATCCGCCAGGCCCCGCGCCCGCGACGGCGATCACTGGAGTAGCCCGATACCCTGGTGTGTCGAGTGACTTCCGTCGAGATACCAGGAGCGCGATCGGTGTTCGAATCCCTGTCCGACCGGCTGACCGGTGCCCTACAGGACCTGCGTGGCAAGGGGCGCCTGTCTCCGGCCGATATCGACGCGACCGCTCGCGAGATTCGTCTGGCCCTGCTCGACGCCGATGTCGCGCTGCCGGTGGTGCGGCAGTTCATCAACCGGATCAAGGAGCGCGCCAAGGGGGCCGAGGTCTCGGCGGCGCTCAATCCGGCCCAGCAGGTCGTCAAGATCGTCAACGAGGAACTCGTCGGCATCCTCGGCGGCGAGACCCGGCGGCTGCAGTTCGCCAAGACGCCGCCGACGGTGATCATGCTCGCCGGCCTCCAGGGCGCCGGTAAGACGACGCTGGCCGGCAAGCTCGCGAAATGGCTGAAGGGCCAAGGGCATACGCCGCTCCTGGTGGCCTGCGACCTCCAGCGTCCCGGCGCCGTCACGCAGTTGCAGGTGGTCGGTGAGCGGGCCGGGGTGCCGGTGTTCGCGCCGCATCCGGGCACCTCGGTCGGTGGTGAGAACCCGCTGGGAATCACCGCCTCCGACCCGATCGACGTGGCGCGTCAGGGCGTCGACGAGGCCCGGAGCAAGCAGTACGACGTGGTCATCGTCGATACCGCCGGCCGCCTCGGCATCGATGAGGAACTGATGCGGCAGGCCGCGGGCATCCGCGACGCCGTCCAGCCCGACGAGACCCTCTTCGTCCTCGACGCGATGGTCGGCCAGGACGCCGTCAGCACCGCCGAGGCGTTCCGCGACGGCGTCGGCTTCACCGGCGTCGTGCTCACCAAGCTCGACGGCGACGCCCGCGGTGGCGCCGCGCTGTCGGTGCGCGAGGTGACCGGCCAGCCGATCCTGTTCGCGTCGACCGGTGAGAAGCTCGAGGACTTCGACGTCTTCCACCCCGACCGGATGTCGAGCCGCATCCTCGGCATGGGCGATCTGCTCACGCTGATCGAACAGGCCGAGCAGGTCTACGACCAGCAGCAGGCCGAGGAGGCCGCGCGCAAGATCGGCTCCGGCGAGCTCACCCTCGAGGACTTCCTCGACCAGATGCTGGCCATCCGCAAGATGGGCCCGATCGGCAACCTGCTCGGCATGCTGCCCGGCGCGGGCCAGATGAAGGACGCGCTCGCCCAGGTCGACGATCGGCAGCTGGACCGGGTGCAGGCCATCATCCGCGGTATGACGCCCGCCGAGCGCGCCAATCCGAAGATCATCAACGCCTCGCGCCGGCTGCGCATCGCGAACGGTTCGGGTGTGACCGTGACCGACGTCAACCAGCTGGTCGATCGCTTCTTCGAGGCCCGCAAGATGATGGCCCAGATGGGCCGCCAGATGGGCATGCCCGGCGGCGCCCGGCGAAATGCCAAGGGCAAGAAGGGGAAGAAGGGCAAGAAGGGCGGCCGCGGGCCGACGCCGCCGAAGGTGCGCGGCGGGTTCCCGGGCATGCCCGCGATGCCGGGCGGGATGCCCGGTGGCATGCCCGACCTGTCGAATATGCCCGGCGGACTCGGTGAACTGCCGCCCGGTCTGGAAGGTATCGACATCTCGAAGCTGAAGTTCCCGAAGAACTAGCCGCGGCCGAGGAGGCGGTATGCGACTGCATCTGCGGGGAGTGGTTCTTCCGGAGGACGAGGTTCGTGACCTGTGGGTGCGGGACGGGCTGATCTCGGTCGAGCCCGTCCGCGATGCCGAAACCCTCTGCGGCGCGGGCTGGATCGTGCCCGGTCTGGTGGACGCGCACTGTCATGTGGGTATTCGCTACGGCGGCGGGCACGAGGATCACGACGGCGCTGTCGAGCAGGCCGAGACCGAACGCGATGCCGGGGCGCTGCTGCTGCGCGACGCGGGATCGCCGATCGACACCCGCTTCATCGATGAGCGCGAGGACCTGCCGAAGATCATCCGCGCGGGCCGGCACATCGCGCGGCCCAAGCGCTACATCCGGGAACTGGGCATTGAACTCGACGACGAGCGCGATCTGCCGGAGATCGTCGCCGAACAGGCCCGGCTCGGCGACGGCTGGGTGAAGATCGTCGGCGACTGGATCGACCGTTCCGTGGGCGACCTCCGCCCGCTGTGGAGCGACGCGGTGCTGAAGGAGGCGATCGACGCCGCCCACCGCGAGGGCGCGCGCGTCACCGCGCACGTCTTCGGTGAGGATGCGCTGCCGGGCCTGATCGATGCGGGCATCGACTGCATCGAACACGGCACCGGCCTGACCGACGACACGATCGACATGATGGCCCGGCGCGGCACCGCGCTGGTCCCCACGCTGATCAATATCGACACCTTCCCCGATATCGCCGACAGCGCCACGAAATTCCCCGTCTACGCCGCCCACATGCGCGACCTGCACCGCCGCGTGCGCGAGACGGTCGCGAACGCCCACGCCGCCGGAATCCCGATCTACACCGGCACCGACGCGGGCGGCTCGATCCGCCACGGCCGCATCGCCGACGAGATCGACGCCCTGTCCGGCGCGGGCATGACCCGCCACGAGGCCCTCGGCGCCTCCTCCTGGAACGCCCGCACCTGGCTGGGCCGCCCCGGCATCGCCCCCGGCGCCCCCGCCGATTTCGTTGTCTACGAGCAGGACCCGCGCACCGGCCCCGAAGTCCTCGCCGCCCCAGCCTTCGTCGTCCTGCGAGGCAAGGTCTATTCCCGCCGAGACCCCGTCACCGGCCACCGCTGAGGTCCCGGCCCCCAGTCTCACTTGGCTTCTGGCTCCGAGTCTCCCTGGACTCCCGGCTCCGCGCCCCCTACTTTTCCCGGCATGCTTTTGGCCGGGAACCACCCGCACCCACGATGGATTCCGGCCAAAAGCGTGCCGGAAAATGCGAGAGGCGTGAGTCGGCCGCTCCAGTTCCGGAGGCGTGGGTCAGGCGCTCCAGTTGCGGATCTCATGCGCCCAGGCGCGCAGTCCTGCGGCGAACCCCTCGCGCTGTTCGGGGGTGAGGGTGGTCAGGGCGGTGAGCAGCGGGTCGGCGCGGCGGGCGACGAAAGTCTCCATGTGCTCGCGCTTGTCGGGCCGCAGGCTCACCAGGGTGCGGCGGCGGTTGGCCGGGTCGGGGCGGCGGGTGACCCACCCGGCGCGGTCGAGATCGCCGACCAGTTCGCTCACCGTCGACAGCGCCAGGCCCATGCGGGCGGCCAGTTCGCTCACGGTCAGCGAGTCGTCCGGGATCAGCTGTACACAGACCGCGCCGTGGCGTGAGGTGAGCCCGTGCCCGATGAAGGACTCGTGGTGCTCGGCGGGCATATCCGCACGCACCCGCGCGAAGTAGTTCGAGATCAGCGGGACGAATCCGATGATCTCGGTGATCTCCTCGCGGCTGGGGACCCGGGGGCCGCCGGTCTTGTCGGGCACCAGAGCATCCTATATCTTCGGATTCACAAATAGTTTGTATATCCGAAGTGAGATGAGTGTGATGACCATCTACCACGACGCCGTCAACGACGCGCTCGAGCGGCTCGACGATCTGGGATACGAACGCAGTCTCGGGGGAGGGGACCTGGCCAATCACGGGCCGATGGGCGCGGAGGCACTCGCCGTCCTCGGCCACGGCGACGCCGTCCCGGAGTGGATCGAGGTGTACCGCGCCGCGGCCCCGCACCACGAACCGCCGGTGCCGTACCAGCGACTCGGCGACGAGGAGGCGGAATGGCGTGCGGCGCTGGGTGATATCGGCCGTGCCGGCGATTTCGAGGAGCTGTTCGCGCGGCAGATGGCCGAGGAGGGCTGGCGCGCGGTGCTGGTGCGCTGGTGGCCGCGGCTGCTGCCCGGCCCGATGACCGGCCTCACCCACGGATTGATCCGCACCGCTCACGCCGTGCGCGGCCTCGGCGCGACCGACCGTCCGACCGCGCTGCAGGAGCGAGAATTGGCGCGGGGACTCGGCTACTGGGCCGCGCGTTTCGTCGATGCGCCGGGGCGCGGCCGCCTGGTCGGCAACCTGTCCCTGCCCGACGCGATCGCCGCGGTCCGGCGGATACCGCGACCTCCGGCGAGTCCGCAGGAGGGCCTGGCGCGCATGCGCGACCCGCGTTCGATGCCCGGCTACGGCGAGGCCCTCGACGCCCTGGCCCCCGATCACATCCAGCGGCTGATCTCCGAGATGACCGCGCAGTTCGCGGGAGTCTGTGTGGCACATACCGACTCGCACTTCCCGATCCCGCTGCTGCACGGCGTGACCGCTCCGGCGGCGGCCCGGCTCGTGCTGCCGCACCTGCCCCCGGAACTGCACGAACCCACCCTCGCGGCCCTCTGGCAGGCGCAGGTCACCTTGCTGATGATGGTCACCACCGCCGATACCGGCGAGGTGGAGGCCCTGGATCGGGCCCGGCAGGCGGATCCGCCGTCGTGGGACGAGCTGATCGCCCGCGCCGTGGACCACCGCGACGAGCACGTCATCAAATTCACCGAGGCGTGCCTGCGCGAGCATTCCCTGCGCCCCGATCCCCGTTACGCCTGGGCCGTCGACATCGCCCAGCAGCACATCGAGCGCCCCGATTCGGCGACCGGTCCGGCCGTCGCCGTCCGCTTCGGACGTTCCTAGGGTCGGGCTCTCGGTCGAGCGGGGCCGATTTCGGTCGTGCGGGATCGGTCTGGCAGAATGAACGATCGTCCTCGCGGGCGACCTCGGAACCTTCCGCGGTCGCCGTTATGGACAGTGTCAGCCCGTCTCCGGTTACGTACCGCGCGGCGGTCACACACTCTACGCAAAACCGGGCCGGCCTCCGTGCTGGTCGCTGAATTGCGCCGTGACCGATCGGCCGTCTCACGACGGCCACCACCGAAAGGCATACAGCCATGGCTGTCAAGATCAAGCTCACCCGGCTCGGGAAGATCCGCAACCCGCAGTACCGCATCGTCGTCGCCGACGCGCGGACCCGCCGGGACGGCCGCTCCATCGAGAGCGTGGGTAAGTACCACCCCAAGGAAGAGCCCTCGCTGATCGAGGTGAACTCGGAGCGCGTGCAGTACTGGCTGGGCGTCGGCGCGCAGCCGACCGAGCCGGTCAAGCGCATCCTGGAGATCACCGGTGACTGGCAGAAGTTCAAGGGCCTGCCGGGCGCCGAGGGCACGCTGAAGGCCAAGGCCGCCAAGCCGAGCAAGCTGGACCTGTTCAACGCCGCGCTGGCCGCCGCCGACAGCGAGCCGGTCGCCGAGGCCGTCACCCCGAAGAAGAAGGCGTCCAAGAAGGACGCCGAGGCGGAGGCCCCGGCCGAGGCTGCGGAGTAGTAATGACCGCCGTCGTCGCTGATGCCGTGGAGCACCTGGTCCGCGGCATCGTCGCCAATCCCGATGACGTCCGCGTGGACCTGATCACCAGCCGTCGCGGTCGCACCGTCGAGGTGCACGTGCACCCGGACGACCTGGGCAAGGTGATCGGCCGCGGTGGCCGCACCGCGACCGCGCTGCGCACCCTCGTCGCCGGTATCGGCGGCCGGGGTATCCGGGTCGACGTGGTCGACACCGACCAGTAGATGGAACTTGTCGTCGGGCGGGTCGCCAAATCGCACGGGGTGCGCGGCGAACTCGTCGTCGAGGTGCGTACCGACGAGCCGGAACAGCGGTTCGCGCCGGGCATCGTCCTGCGCGGGCGGCTGCCGCGGGCGACGTCGACGCAGGACTACACCGTGGAGTCGGTCCGGGAACATTCGGGCCGGCTTCTCGTGTGCCTGCGCGGGGTGTCGGATCGCACGGCCGCGGACGCGTTGCGCGGCACCCTGTTCCTGATCGATACCGCCGATCTGTCGCCGTCGGAGGATCCCGACGAGTTCTACGACCACGAACTCGAGGGCCTGTCGGTGCAGCTCGTGGACGGTGCCGTCGTCGGCGAGGTCACCGAGGTGCTGCACTCCGCCGCGGGTGAACTGCTGTCGGTGCGCGCCGCCGACGACGGCCGGGAGATTCTGATCCCGTTCGTCACCGCGATCGTGCCCAGCGTGTCGGTCGCCGAGGGCCGGGTCGTGATCGATCCGCCCGAGGGACTGCTCGACAAGGAGTGAGGATGGGTTCCGGCGACTCCGCCGCCGCGCTGCGGATCGATGCTGTCACCATCTTCCCCGAATACCTCGAACCGCTGCGAACGGCATTGCTGGGCAAGGCGATCGACAAGGGGATCGTCGAGCTGGGCGTGCACAACCTGCGGCAGTGGACCCACGACGTGCACCAGTCCGTCGACGACGCCCCGTACGGCGGCGGACCGGGCATGGTGATGAAGCCGACCGTCTGGGGCGACGCGCTCGACGCGGTGTGCCCGGACGGCGCGCTGCTCGTGGTGCCCACGCCCGCCGGTGTCCCCTTCACCCAGGCCACGGCCGAACGCTGGGCCGCCGAACGGCATCTGGTGTTCGCCTGTGGCCGGTACGAGGGCATCGATCAGCGCGTCTTCGACGACGCCGCGCGCCGGGTGCGGGTCGAGGAGGTCAGCATCGGTGACTACGTGCTGATCGGCGGCGAGGCCGCGGTGCTCGTGATGGCCGAGGCCGTCGTCCGCCTGATTCCCGGCGTGCTGGGCAATCAGCAGTCCCACCAACAGGATTCGTTCTCCGACGGCCTGCTCGAGGGCCCCAGCTACACCCGCCCGGTCACCTGGCGC
>NZ_BAGL01000064.1 GCF_000308875.1 Nocardia transvalensis NBRC 15921 | reverse complement strand
GGATGAAAATGGCCCCGCCGTCGCCCTGCTTGAGTTTCGCGACATCCTCGGTCGACCGCAGGAACGTGATCGGACCCCACCCCGGGACCGCGGCATCCTCGGAAAGACCGCTGGAGACAACGTATTTGGGAAGTTCCTTGTACGCGGCGTGATCCGCCGAATCGGGCCAGGTCCGGGAGAAGGCCTCGTAGCTGCGCCGGCCGAACATCAAGGCGGTCGTCTCCTCGAGTTCCTCTCCCTTGAGCGCGAAGGCCTCGGGGAGGAACTCGGGGTCCGCCACCCATCCCCCGCTGCGGTGCCCCTCGACCTGCCCGCCCGGCGAATCCACCACGCCGTCCAGCGACATGAAGCCCGTGTAGACCAGTTCCCGCGTCACAACATCCTCCTGAAAATCGTCGGCGACGATCGCCGAAGTCAGGCTAGCCGCGACGGGTCCCGCAGTCTTGGACAAAACCGACATTTGTCCGCGCTCACTGTGCGTGATCCTTGACGTATCGGTAGAACCGGCGCATGTCCTCGCCGATCTCCGCGATCTCGATATACGGGACTCCGGACGCTGCGCCGTCGATGTAGGCGAAACGCATTGTGCCGCCGATATTTCCGTCCTGAATCACCGGCAGGCCGGTGGCGGCGGCCTCCTCGATCGCGATGTCGAAATCGGGCGGTTCGAAGCACACGTGGTGCAGGCCCGGGCCGGATCGGTCCAGGAATTCGGTGTAGATGCTGGTTCCGGTCACGGGCTGGATGAGTTCCAGCTGCATATCGGCCAGATACGACAGGGAGATGTGGGCGGTGAAGTCCGCCGGTTCGCCGCGGTACCGGCACATGCCGGGCCCGAAGGCGGTGTCGGGCAGGCGGGTCCACGCGCCCGCGCCGAAACCGCTCAGCAGCCGTTCCGTCGCGTCGATATCGGTACTCACCCAGGCGATCTGGGTGATCGGGCCGCAGTCGGCGGCCATCAACCGGCGGTCTTGCCGTTGTCGGCCGTGTAGACGGCGCCGTGGATCGCGGCGGCGTCGTCGCCGGCGAGGAAGGCGACCAGCTTCGCGACGTCGCCGGGGTCGCTCAGCCCGCGCGGCGAGGCGGTGCGCATGACGAGGTTGACGTCCGCGCCCTCGGGCAGGGTGAAGCCGGTGATCTGCGGGGTCAGCATTCCCCCGGGGCAGACGGCATTGACCCGCAGCCGTTCGGCCGTGAATTCGACCGCCAGCGCCCGGGTCAGGCCGACGAGCCCGTGTTTGGCGGCGCAGTACCCGGCCGAATACGCCTGCCCCTCGAGACCGGCGATCGACGCGACATTGACGATATTCCCGGCCGTCTCGAGCAGGTGGGGCAGCGCGGCGCGGCAGAGATGGAACGGACCGTGCAGATTGACCGCGAGGTCGTGATCCCAGTCCTCGTCGGTCGTGTCCAGGGTGTGGCGCATCCGGTGGAAGCCCGCGACATTGATCAGGGTGTCGAGGCGGCCGAAGGCGTCGACGCACTGCGCGACCACAGATCGGCAGGTCTCGGCGGTCGCGATGTCCGCGACCGTGAACCGTCCGCCTGGCGCGGAGTCGAAGGTGGCAGCCAGCCGCCGCTCGTCCCGCGCGACCCCGAAGACCGACACGCCGCGGCTCGCCAGGAGTTTCGCCACCTCCGCGCCGAGTCCCGACGACGCGCCCGTCACCAACGCCACTGTGCCCGACACACTGCTCATTCCGACTCCTGTCCGGCGACACCGGCCGCCCGATCGCGGATTCGGCCGGCGTTCGCGCTGGGTTTCGCCGCGACGGAACGTAACACAGGATGCTCAGCCGGTTAAGCTCTATCGCTTACCTTTGCAAGGCAAACGACTGATCTCGACTCGCGTCATGCTTGAATGTGTGGCGTGACGTCCCAGGCTCGCACCCTCGATTCGCGCGAACGCCTGCTGCTCGCCACGGAGCAGCTGTACGCCGAGCGCGGGCCCGGCGTCTCGCTGCGCGATATCGCGGTGGCGGCCGGCCAGCGCAACAACTCGGCGGTCAACTACCACTTCGGATCGCGCGACGGCCTCATCGAATACGTGATCGACCGCCGCACGACGGCGATGGAGGAGAAACGCACCCTCCTGCTCGCCGCGGCCGCGGGCACCGACCCCGACCTCCCGGCGCTGGTGCGGATTCTCGTCGACCCGATGCTGACGGTCCCCTACGACCAGGGATCCACGCACTACGCGCGCTTCCTGGAGCAGGTTCGGGCCTACCCGGTGATCGTCGACTGGTTACGCGGCGACCGCCAATGGTCGGCGACCAAGAAGGTCACCGACCTCATCGCCCGCCACCTCGACCACCTCCCCGCCCGAGCCCGGGGCCGCCGCATAGCCACCGCCAGCACGGTCCTGTTCGCCCTCGCCGCAGACCGCGAACGAGCCGTCACCGCAGCCCGCCCGGCCCCGAGCCCCGAAGAAATCACCGCCATCCTGATAGCAACCCTCCGAGCCGACCCCAAATCCCTCCGCCCCCAGCGTCAGTAGGTGTAGAAGCCGCGGCCGGATTTGCGGCCGAGGTAGCCGGCCTCGACCATGCGGCGGAGGAGGACGGGTGGGGCGTAGTGGGGTTCGCCGAATTCCTGGTAGAGGGATTCGGCTACGGCGAGGGTGACGTCGAGGCCGATGGTGTCGGTGAGCCGGAGCGGGCCTTGGGGGTGGGCGCAGCCGGAGACCATGCCCTCGTCGATGTCCTCGGCGCTGGCGAAGCCGGTTTCGAACATGCGGATCGCCGCGCACAGGTACGGGATGAGCAGGGCGTTGACGATGAATCCGGCCTGATCCTTGGATTCGATGGTGCGCTTGCCCAGTACGTCGCGGGCGTAGGCGGTGACCGTATCGGCCACGGCCCGTTCGGTTTTCAGCGTGACGACGATCTCGACCAGGGGCAGGACCGGCACGGGGTTGAAGAAGTGCAGGCCGACGACGCGGCCCGGATGGGTGGTGGCGTTGGCCAGCCGGATCACGGGGATGGAGGAGGTGTTGGTGGCGAGGATGGTCTCCGCGGGGACGATCGCGTCGAGCTTGGCGAAGAAGTCGGCCTTCAGCTCCTCGATCTCCGGGGCCGCCTCGATGACCAGTTCCCGGTCGGCGAAATCGCCGATGTCGACGGTCAGGGTGACACGAGCACGGGCCGCGTCGGCGTCGGCCTGCTCGAGGCGGCCGGACTTCACCGCCCGGGCCAGCGACTTCTCGATGCGGGCGACGGCCGCGGCGGCTGCCTCGGCGTCGCGTTCCAGGACGATCACCTGACCGCCCGCCCGCGCCGCCACCTCGGCGATACCGGCACCCATGGTCCCGCCACCGATCACACCAATCCGTTGCACGCGGCTTCCTCCTTCGTTTCGCGGCGACCTGCCGGCCCGCCGGTTCGCCGGCCACACCCGTGTGCGGCGCGACATGGTTCCGGTACGAGGGTCCCACAGCCCGGTCACCCGCACGCCGGCCAGACCGTACGCGCTACCGGGCCGACGGCGGGGGCGATCGCCGCTCACCCTCGACGTCGCGCAGGAAGGTCTCGATCAGCCCGATCACATCGTCGTGACCGGCGTCGACGCCGAAGGCCTCCTCCATGCGCAGGAACCGGGAGATGCTGGACATGAGCAGGACGACGGCGGCGGGCGTATAGGTGTCCGACCGGTATCCGTAGTCGGCGAGCGCCTTGGTCACCGCCTCGAGCTGCAGCGTGCGGAACCGCGCGGAGGAGTCGACGATTTCGGCGCGGATGGCCTTGCGATGGTTGGCGAGGGCGACGAACTCCATGGTCAGCGCCGTCTGCGACTGCTCGTGGATCGCGTCCCACAGCGCCCACAGCGGCTGCGGCGAGGCCAGCGCCTCGACCTGCAACTGGTAGCTGCGCTCGGCGCCGCGCCGGAACAGCTCGGCGAACAGGTTGTCCATGGTGCCGAAGTAGTAGTACACGAGCGCCGAATTCGCGTTGGCGCGCGCGGCCAGCCGGCGGGTGCTGACCGCCGCGTAGCCCTCCTCGAGCATGATCTGCTGCGCCGCGTCGAGGAGAGCCGCGCGCGTCGCGGAGTTCTCGGGGTCGGCGCTGCGGCCGGATTTCATCTCGTGTCCTCCTGTGGGCGCGCGGCTGCCGGTCAGTGTACGGCGGGCCGCCCGACAGCCATTGACACTCCGCGACGGCCTGCCGTATAAGTTAATCACTCGCCTAATTTAGGCAGTCGATTAACACCAGGGCGCGCAGGCAGAGGAGCGACCCGAACGATGAACACCCCCAGAAACAGCCGGTCGAGCGAGCCCGCGCCCGACCGCGTCGCCGTCGTGACGGGCGGCGCCTCCGGCATGGGCGCGTCGATCTGCCGTGCCTTCGCCGGCCACGGCTACCGGACCGCCGTCCTCGACATCGATGCGACCGCCGCGCAGCGCACGGCCGACGCCCTGCGCGAGGACGGCGGTTCCGCGATCGCCTGCGCGGTGGATGTGACCGACCGGCCCGCTGTCGAGGAGGCGCTAGGCAAGGTCCGCTCCGAATTCGGCGCCGTGGACATCCTCGTGACCAGCGCGGGCGCGGTCGGATTCGCGCCGTTCACCGAGATCACGCCCGCCGAGTGGCACCGGATCGTGGAGGTGAACCTGACGGGCACCTTCCACTGCGTGCAGGCGGCCATCCCCGATATGGTCGCCCGCGGCTGGGGCCGGATCGTGACGATCTCGTCGTCGAGCGCGCAGCGCGGCTCGCCGGGCATGGTGCACTACACCGCGTCCAAGGGGGCCGTCGTCGCGATGACCAAGGCGCTGGCCCGCGAGTACGCCGCGCAAGGCATCACCGTGAACACCATCCCGCCGTCGGGTATCGACACTCCGATGTCGCGCCACTCGCAGCAGGCGGGCCATCTTCCCGACGACGCCGTGATGGCGCGGGCCATCCCGGTGGGACATCTCGGGTCGGGCGACGACATCGCCGCCGCCTGCCTGTTCCTGTGCTCGGAGCAGGCCGGATACATCACCGGCCAAGTCCTGGGCGTGAACGGCGGGGCCGTCATATGACCGCGGCGCCCGCACGATCGGATTCGGAGGAACGACCGTGACCTCATGGCCCAAGCCCGCCGAGGGCAGCTGGACCCGGCACTACCCGGACCTCGGGACGTCGATGATCTCGTTCGAGGATTCGGTGTCCCCGGAGTTCTTCGACCTGGAACGCGAGGCGATCTTCAAACGCGCGTGGCTCAATGTCGGTCGTATCGAACAACTTTCGCGCACGGGACGCTACTTCACGAAGGAGATCGAGGCGGCGCGGGCGTCGATCATCGTGGTGCGTGATCGCGACGGGGATATCAACGCCTTCCACAACATGTGCCGCCACCGCGGCAACAAGCTGATGTGGAACGAACTGCCCCGCGAGGAGGTCTCCGGCACCTGCCGCCAGTTCACCTGCAAGTATCACGGCTGGCGGTACGACCTCGACGGGTCACTGAATTTCGTCCAGCAGGAGGGCGAATTCTTCGACCTCGACAAGAGCGAACTCGGCCTGATGCCCGTGCACTGCGACGTGTGGGCGGGATTCGTATTCGTCAACCTCGATCCCGAACCCCGGCAGACGCTGCGGGAATTCCTCGGCCCCATGGTGACCGCGCTCGACGGCTACCCGTTCGGCGAGATGACCGAATGGTACGAGTTCACCGCCGACAACAACAGCAACTGGAAATTGTTCGCCGACGCGTTCCAGGAGTACTACCACGTCCCGGGGCTGCATCCGCAGCAGGTGCCCAATCCGGTCCGCACCGGAAACGGCTTCGAGTGCGCGCATTTCCAGCTCGACGGCCCGCATCGCATGGTGTCCACGGGCGGCGCCCGCCGCTGGACGCTGCCGCCGGAATACATGTATCCGATCGAGCGCATCACCCGCAGTGGGCTGGTCGGGCCCTGGGAGTCACCGGATCTCGGGGAATTGCCGCCGGGGCTGAACCCCGGGCGCGTGGAGCCGTGGGGCATCGACAATTTCCAGATCTTCCCCAATATCGAGATCCTGATCTACCGCGGCTGGTATCTGCTCTACCGATACTGGCCGACCTCCCACAACACCCACCGCTTCGAATGCGTGCTCGCCTACCAGCCCGCCCGCACCGTGCGCGAACGGGTCGAACACGAGGTCTCGTCGGTGGTGTTCAAGGAGTTCGCGCTCCAGGACGCGGGCATGCTGACCGGCACCCAGACAGCACTCGAATCCGCGTACCGCACCGCCGGGCTGACCCGCTTTCCGGTCAACGATCAGGAGATCCTGGTCCGGCACTTCCACAAGGCGGTCGCCGACTGGGTCGGCGAATACCGGCGCGACCTCACGGAGGTGTGACCGCCGTGACCGAGAATCTGCTGCCCCCGGAATTCGCGGAATTCGAGGAATTCGCGCAGACCTGGTGCCTGGCCACCGAATCCGAGCGGTGGGCGCGCCGCATGGCCAGTTCCATGCCGGAACTGGTCACATTTCACGACGCGTTCCTCCCCCGGCTCGACGAGGCCATCACCTACTGCGACAAATTCCCCCTCGACGACCTCCCCGACGACGCCCTGCACCTGCTGTGGCTGGTGTATTCGCTGGTGATGGTCGCCATGGCCGTGGAGATCTTCCAGCGGCCCACCCCCACCGACAGCGCCGACGCCGAAATTCACCGCGTCGCCGAGCCGCTGCCGTAACCCACCATTGCGCCTCGCCCGCGAAACCCCTTGTACCGCACCGCATGCGGGCTGGAAGGACCTCCGATGACGATCACCATCGACCCACTCAACCACGATGTCGGCGCCGAGGTGACCGGCGTGGACCACGAGTCCCTGGTCTCCGATGACACCGTGGCCGCCACCGTGCTGGACGCCCTCGAGACCCACGGGGTGCTGGTCTTCCGGAACCTGCACCTCGAGCCCGAGACGCAGGTGGCGTTCTGCCGCAAACTCGGGCAGATCGACACCGAGCCCGGCCATCACCCGGTCCGGGGCATCTACCGCGTCTCCCTCGACACCACGAAGAACTCGTCGGCCGGATACCTGCGCGCAACGTTCGACTGGCATATCGACGGCTGCACACCGCAGGACGACGCCTATCCGCAGATGGCCACCATGCTGACCGCCAAGGCCGTCTCCGCCACCGGCGGTGAGACCGAATTCGCCTCCACCTACAAGGCTTTCGACAATCTCACCGACGCCGAGCGCACGCGGCTGGCGACGCTGCGGGTCGTGCACTCCCTCGAGGCGTCGCAGCGGCTGGTCACCGAGGAGCCGACGCCCGAGCAACTGGCCGCCTGGCGCGGCCGCCCGGTCAAGGAACACCCCCTGGTCTGGACGCACAAATCCGGTCGGCGCTCGCTGGTGCTGGGGGCCTCCACCGATTACGTCGTCGGCATGGACCCGGCCGAAAGCCGTGCGCTGCTGGACGATCTGCTGCGCCGGTGCACCGCCCCCGACCGCGTCTACCGCCACGACTGGTCGGTGGGCGACACGGTCATCTGGGACAACCGCGGCGTGATCCACCGCGCCGCACCGTATCCGCCGGATTCGCCGCGAGAGATGCTGCGCACCACCGTGCTCGGCGACGAACCGATCCGATAAGCCCCCGCCTTCCACGCCCAGGAGAACACCATGCCTCGTTGGCCCAAGCCCGCCGAAGGCAGCTGGACCCAGCACTATCCCGAACTCGGCACCGCGCCGATGTCCTACGAGGACTCCATCTCGCCGGAGTTCTTCGCCCTCGAGCGGGAGGCGATCTTCAAACGCGCCTGGCTCAATGTCGGCCGCGTGGAACAACTTCCGCGCACCGGCAGCTATTTCACCAAGGAGATCGCCGCGGCGCACACCTCGGTGATCCTGGTGCGCGACCGCGACGGGAGCGTCAACGCCTTCCACAACATCTGCCGGCACCGCGGGAACAAACTCGTGTGGAACGAACTCCCCCGCGAGGAGGTGTCCGGGACCTGCCGCCAGTTCACCTGCAAATACCACGCCTGGCGCTACAACCTCGACGGGTCACTGAATTTCGTGCAGCAGGAGGAGGAGTTCTTCGATCTCGACAAGAGCGAACTCGGCCTGGTGCGCGTGCACTGCGAGGTGTGGGAGGGGTTCATCTTCGTCAACCTGGACCGGGAACCGCGCCAGACGCTGCGAGAATTCCTCGGCCCCATGGTCGCCGGGCTCGAGGGCTATCCGTTCGGCACGCTCACCGAGCGTTTCGGCTACCGGTCCGAGGTCGGGGCCAATTGGAAGCTGTACATGGATGCCTTCCAGGAGTTCTACCACGCCCCCGTCCTGCACGGGAAACAGACGCCGGACAACTACTCCATGGCCGCGCAGCAGGCCGGATTCGAGGCCCCGCACTATCGCCTCGACGGCCCGCACCGGCTGGTCAGCACCTCCGGCGTGGTCACCTGGGAACTCGATCCCACGATGCGCAAGCCGATGGAGGACATCACCCGCAGCGGACTGTTCGGGCCTTGGGACACACCGGATCTCGGCGAGATGCCGCCCGGCCTCAACCCCGCCGGCTGCGAGCCGTGGGGCCTGGACTCGTTCCAGCTGTGGCCGAACTTCGTCATCCTGATCTGGTCCGGGGGCTGGTATCTGACCTATCACTACTGGCCGACGTCCCACAACACCCACGTCTTCGAGGGCAACCTCTACTTCCCGCCCGCCCGCACCGCGCGCGAACGGGTCGCGCACGAGATGGCGGCGGTGACGTTCAAGGAGTACGGCCTCCAGGACAGCTCCACGCTGGAGGCGACCCAGATCATGCTGGAATCCCGTGCGGTGACGACCTTTCCGCTGAACGATCAGGAGATCCTGCTGCGCCACCTGCACAAGGTGGCCGGCGACTGGGTCGAGGACTACCGGCGCGAGCGGGCGGAGGCGCGGCGATGAGCGGGCTGCTGCCGGCGGAGTTCGCCGATCTGGAGCCCTTCGCCGAGACCTGGTGCCTGGCAACGGAATCCGAACGCTACGCGCGGAGACTCGCGAGTTCCATGGCGGAGATGCAGGAGTTCTACGACGCGATCACCCCGCGCGCGGAGGACGTGATCGCGCACTGCGACCGGTTCCCGCTCGACGATCTGCCCGACGAGGTGCGGAACCTGCTGTACCTGCTGTATTCGATGATCATGGTGTCCTTCCCGGTGGAGGTCTGGAGCCAGCCGTGGATTCCGGATGCCAGCGCGGCATCGCTGGAGTGCGTCGTGGAGCCGATCCCGTGACGGTCACGGTGCTGCGGGCGGCGCGGTGGGTCGATGTCGATACCGGCGAGGTGCACACACCGGCGGCAATCGTGGTGGAGGACAACGTCATCACCGCCGTCGACCCGCCGGACCCGCCCGCCGGCGCGCGCGTAGTCGACCTGGGCGACGTCACGCTGCTGCCCGGCCTGATGGATATGGAGATCAACCTGTTCATCGGCGGCCCGGACAATCCGTCCGGACTGCCGAACGCGATGCACGGCGTCCAGGACGATCCGGTGTACCGGACGCTGCGGGCCACCGTGAACGCCCGCACCACCCTGCACGCCGGATTCACCACCGTCCGCAATCTCGGGCTGATGGTGAAGACCGGCGGCTATCTGCTCGACGTCGACCTGGGACGCGCGATCGATCAGGGCTGGGTCGAGGGCCCCCGCATCGTCTCGGCGGGGCACGCCATCACCCCGACCGGCGGGCATCTGGACCCCACCATGTTCCAGCGGCTCGCGCCGCACATCATGCCGCTGAGCGTGGAGGAGGGCCGCGCCAACGGCGTGCCCCAGGTCCGCGAATCCGTGCGCTATCAGATCAAATACGGGGCCGAGGTGATCAAGATATCGGCCTCGGGCGGGGTGATGTCGCACGGCACCGTGGCCGGGGCACAACAGTATTCGGACGAGGAACTGGCCGCGATCGTGGACGAGGCGCATCGTGCCGGGATCCGGACCGCGGCCCATGCGCACGGCGACGCCGGGATCCGCGCCTGTCTCCGCGCCGGGGTCGACTGCATCGAGCACGGGTCGCTCGCCTCCGACGACACCCTCGCCATGATGGTCGAGCGCGGCACGTTCCTGGTGCCCACCAGTTACCTGTCCGAGGGCCTGGACGTCTCGAAAGCCGCTCCGGCGCTACAGAAGAAGGCCGCCGAGGTGTTCCCGAAGGCGCGTGAGACCCTGCGCAAGGCCATCCGCGCCGGAGTCAGGATCGCCTGCGGCACGGACGCGCCCGCCGTCCCGCACGGCGACAATGCCAAGGAACTGTGGGCCCTCGTGGACCGCGGTATGACGCCCGCGCAGGCGTTGCGCGCCGCGACCGTCACCGGTGCCGAACTGATCGGCGCGGACGATCGCGGCCGCCTCGCCCCCGGGCTGCTCGCCGACATCATCGCCGTCCCCGGCGATCCCACGGCCGACATCACCACGCTGGAGGACGTGCGTTTCGTCATGAAGGACGGCCGCATCGCCAAACACCTCTGACCAGCACGGGCATTCGACAAGGAGAGCCGGACCATGGCGGTATCCGCGCCGTCGCGACGGCACCTGTACATCGGCGGTGAGTGGGTCGCGCCCAGCACCGCCGACACGCTCACCGTCGTCTCCCCGCACACCGAGCGGCCCGTCGCGCACGTTCCCGCGCCGAGTCCCGTCGACGTGGATCGCGCGGTCGTGGCCGCGCGCACGGCGTTCGACCACGGGCCCTGGCCGCGGCTGGACCCGAGCGACCGCATCGCGGCGGTGCGGCGGCTGGCCGAGCACTACCGGCCGCGACAGGAGGAACTCGCGGGACTGATCACCACGGAGATGGGCGCGCCGATCACCTTCTCCCGATCGGCGCACGCGCGGCTGCCCGGCGCGATGATCGGCGCCTTCGCCGATCTCGCCGCCCGGCATCCCTGGCGCGAGACCCGCCCCGGCGCGTTCGGCGGCGAGGTCGCGGTGCACCGGGAACCGGTCGGCGTGGTCGCGGCGATCATCCCGTGGAATATGCCGATGTTCCTGACCGTGGCGAAGCTGGTCCCGGCGTTGCTGGCGGGCTGCGCCGTCGTGCTCAAGCCGTCTCCGGAGACTCCGCTGGACGCCTACCTCATGGCCGAGCTGCTGGATCGGCTGGACCTGCCGCCCGGCGTGGTCAGCATCCTGCCCGGTGATCGGGAGACCGGACGAGCGCTGGTCGCGCACCCCGGCGTCGACAAGGTCTCCTTCACCGGATCCACCGCCGCCGGGCGGCAGGTGGCCGCCGCCTGCGGTGCGGGGCTGCGCAGGGTCGGGCTCGAACTGGGCGGCAAATCGGCCGCCGTCGTCCTCGACGACGCCGATCCGGATACCGTCGCCGACGGCCTGCTGGTGGCGGGCCTGATGAACAGCGGCCAGGCCTGTGTCGCGCAGACCCGGATCCTGGTGCCGCGCAGCCGGTATCGCGAATTCGTGGACGCCTTGGCGAGCGCGGTGGCGGGTCTCCCGGTGGGCGACCCGTTCGACCCGGCGACCCGGATCGGGCCGATGGTGAGCGAGCGCCAGCGGCGCCGCGTGCTGGGCTACATCGAGGAGGGGCGGCGCGAGGGCGCTCGAATGCTGCTCGGCGGCACCGGATTTCCCGATGGCGTCGAGCACGGCTGGTATGTGCGGCCCACCCTGTTCGTCGATGTCGACAACCGGATGCGGATCGCGCAGGAGGAGATCTTCGGGCCGGTGCTGGGCGTCATCGCCTACGACGACGAGGACGACGCCGTCCGGATCGCCAATGCCAGCGGGTACGGGCTGTCCGGCTCGGTGTGGACGACCGATATCGAGCGCGGCCTCGGGGTGGTGCGCCGGATCCGCAGCGGCACACTGGGAATCAACCAGGCCTACAGCATGGATCCGGCGGCCCCGTTCGGCGGCGTCAAGGACAGCGGCATCGGCCGCGAATTCGGCCCCGAGGGGCTGGACGGCTTTCTCGACACCAAATCGGTATCCATCGCGCCCGCGGCGACCGGCCCGGCCGAATAGATCGGAGAGGCACCGTGCGACTGACCTTCGACGAGGACGTCGAGCAGTTCCGCGCCGAATTCGCGGCCTTCCTCGACGAGCATCTGCCCGCCGAGGCCGAGGCCGCCGAACGCGCCCACTCGACCGCGCACATCCCCGCCTGGGCGCGGCGCTGGCAGCGCGTGCAGTTCGAGCACGGCTGGCTGCTGCCGGGCAATTCGCCGCGGTTCGGCGGCCGGAACGCCGGAATCCTCCAGCAGTACGTGCACAAGGAGGAGCTGGCCGCGCGCCGGATCTACCAGACCTTCAACCCGCAGGGTCTGGGCATCGTCGCCGCCTCGCTGATCTCCTTCGGCACGCCGGAACAGCAGGAGCGGTGGGCGATCCCGATCCTGCGCGGCGAGTGCACGGCCTCGCTCGGTATGAGCGAGCCCGGCGCCGGATCCGACCTCGCCGCGCTGCGCACCCGCGCGGTGCTCGACGGCGACCACTTCGTGGTCGACGGCCAGAAGATCTGGACCTCCGGGGCCCACGACGCCGACGTCCTGCTCGCCTTCGTGCGGACCGATCCGGCGGCGGCCAAGCACCGCGGTATCTCGGCGCTGCTGATCCCCACCGGCACACCGGGTGTCGAACGCCGGCCCTTCGCCTCGATCACCGATCCGCGCGATCTCGACCTGAACGAGGTCTTCCTCCGCGATGTCGTCGTGCCCGCCGAGAACCTCGTCGGCGAACTCCACCGCGGCTGGGCCGTGGCCAACGGATCGCTCGGCCACGAGCGAACCCTGTTGTGGCTCAGCTACGCCGACCGCCTCGATCACCTGCTCACCGACTTCCACCCGGTGACCGAGCTGGACGCCGACCGCTACGCCCGGCTCGTCCTGGACACCTATGCCCTGCGCCTGCTCGGCTCGGCGGCGCTGGCCGGGGCGGCCCGCGGCGAGGTCGACGCGGCGGGCCTGTCGGTGCTGAAGCTCCTGGGTTCGGAGGCCGTCCAGAGCGCCACCGAAAGCGCCCTCGCCGCAGCGGAATCCGACGGCCTGGACCGCGATGTCGTCACCGCGCACTTCAGCCCGCTCAATCCCGAGGTGACCGCGCCCGGCTGGTTCGACCGCTACGCCCGCTCCTTCGCCCACACCATCGCCGGCGGCACCTCCGAGATCCAGCGCAACATCATCGCCGAACGCATCCTGGGCCTGCCTCGATAATCCTCTCGACCGCCGGCGCTCAGTGCGCACTGCCGATCAATGGACCCGGCCCGCCCGGCAGCGCACTGACCCGCAATGCCCCGAACCCGATGCCCGCCAGGCCCGTGTAGAGCCCCGGGACCTCGAGGTCGCGGTACAGACCGCAGCGCGGGCCGCGGCGGGCGATATCGCCGGCGACGGTGGCCGCGTGCCGGCGCAGCCGGCGCCACAGGGCGTCGTCGGAGCGTTCGGCGGCGACGGTGGCGGCCAGCTCGAGGCTGCCGAAATCGCCGTGGCACAACGAGTGTCCGTTGCCGAAGCCGCCGTGCAGGGTGGTCTCCACCGCCGTGTCGAGATCCGCGCGCAGTTGTGCGGCGTCGATGTGCCGGAGCAGGTGCAGCCGCGCGAGGCCGATTCCGGCCGCGCCGTGGCACCAGGCGATCGAATTGCCCTCCGTGGCGGTCCAGTCGCCGCGCCGCTCGAGGGCGAAACCCTCGGCATCCGTGAGTTCGCGGATGTCGCGCCAGTTGTTCCGGTCGACGTCGAACAGTTCGCGTTCGTATCGCACGGCACGCAGTGCGGCGTCGAGATACGTTGCGTCCCCGAGTATCTCGGCGGCACATGCCAGGGCCGATGCCACGCCGGAAGCGCCGTGCCCGTAGCCCGCCAGCGGTCGCCGGACGATGCCGAGTTCACGCATGCGCCGTGGCAGCCAGGCCGCCCCGGAGGCGGTGTCGCCCTGCGTGCACACCAGCCGGTCGGCGGCGCGGCGTGCGATATCGCGGATCGCGCCGCCGCGTCCGGATCGCGCCAGCGCGGCAAGACCGAGCAGCGCGCCCGCACTGCCGTCCATGACCGCGAATTCCTCGTCCTCGTCGATGAGTCTCGGCATCGACTGCGCGAGATGTACTGCGGCCGACAGTAATCCGTCGTCCTGCCAGAGCGTGCCCAGTTCCGACAGCGCGTAGACCGCGCCGCCGAGACCCAGCAGTCCGAGTTCGCCCCCGCCGCGCGCGAGATGGCCCCGGTCGATCTGCCGGAGCGCGGTGGCGACCGCCCGCCGGGCGCGGGCACGGTGTTCGGTCTCCCCGCTCACTTCGGCGTAATGGGCCAGGAACAGGGCGATTCCGAGCCCGCCGGAATACAGGTCGGGCCCGACCTCGCCGACCTCCCAGTTGGTTCCGGCGGTGGTGTGCACGCCCAGCCACACCGCGCCGTCCGAATCCTCCACAGCCAGTTCGGCGAGCCGGTCGGCGACGCTGCTCGCCAGCGCGAGCAGCGATCCGTCGTCGGCGGGCGTGGCCGCGGGCGTGTGGCTGTCCCGGGCGAGCACGACCGGCTGATCCCAGCGGACGCCGTTGGTGAGCAGGCAGGCGCGGATGAGCCAGAGCTGCCGGGCGAGGTCGTCCGGGCCCAGGCGATCGAGAATGTCGGTGGCCGTCCGCCAGCCCGAGGTCACGCCCTCCCGCAGGACGACCTCACCGCGATCGTCCACCACCGCGGCCTCCTCGACCCGAGCGGAGAACACGGGAATATCGCAGTGCCACAACGCGTGCCGCTCACCCTCGGTCGCGGCGGCCAGGCCGGGTTTGGTGGCGATCTCCCGCCACAGCAGGTCGAGGTGGCGTTCCTGGTCCCATCGGTCGCGCAGCAGTCGCGGATGGAACGACATCCCGAGAATCATGCCGTAGGTGCTGGTGTCGCGGAGCAGGACGCGGACCTCGTCGCCCCGGAATGCTGTGAGCGGCCCGCCCGGTGCAATCAGTTCGGCACGGCGCCTGTGCAAGACGTCGTACACCTCGCGGAATCCGGTGACCACCTCCTCGGTGTAGTCGCGCAAGCGCACCGTCCCCGGCACCCGGTTCGGCTGATTGCGGGCGCGGGGTAATTCGGCCTGCCGCAACCGGATACGCATCTCGTCGGTGCCGCCGCCCTCGACATGCGCGATCCGCACCGAACTCGTCGCCGGTCCGTCGGTGATGCTCATCCCCGACAGCTCGGCCCATCCCGACTGGCCCGAGGGCAACAGTCCGGCGTGGATGACGGAACCGGTCACGAGGTCGGCCGCCGCCGTCTCGGCCGGTGTGCGGCCCGCGTGGCGCAGGGCGTCGATCCGCGGTTGCAGCAGCGTCTCCAGATCGACCAGCACCGGCTGATCGCCCGCCGCGATCAGGTTCTCGGCGCTGATGTCGTTGGCGTGCAGGATGTACAGCAGCGCCAGCAGTGCGCCCTGCCGCCGGTAGAAGGTGCGCAGTTCGCGGGTGTCCGCGCACGGCCGCGACTCGACGAATTCCATCCAGCCGTACGCGCCGCGATCGAGGCACCGCACGATCCGCAGCCTGAGCCCCGGCACGCGGTGGCCGATCCAGGCCACCAGGTCCTGGAAGTGCGCGTCGACGGCGGACGGCCGCGGCTTGTACACGACCTTCCAGCCGGATTCGAACTCGATCCGCGCGACCGAGCGAGCGCCGCGGTGGAGATCGCCCAGTCCGGTCCGGACGGCGACGACCGGACCGATATCCGGCGGTGCGCCGAGTTCGGACATATGCGGCAGATCGGTCGCGAGGCGCGTCAGCAATTCTTCGGCGGCCGTCCGCCAGCGACCGGTCACGACGACTATTCGTTGCGCCAGCAACGGATATCTGCCGTAAAAGGATCGGCGTCTATCCGGATCGGCGAAATTCTTCACGAAGGAGTCGAATCGCTCCGCGGAAGTCTCCCCCGCGAGCGAATTCGCCGCCCGTTCCCGGGCCAATTCCGACACCATGCTCCGGTGCAGCATCGTATCGACCGTGCCGGCGATTCCCTCCTCGACCATGGCCGATACGAGGAGGTCCGGGTCACGGATCCGCGCGGCGAAATTCGCGGACCCGGCCGACAATTCGCACACCCGGGCGGCGAGTTCTTCCCGTAGGCGGACCAGCAGTTCGCCCGTCGCCGCCAGGAACGGACGCCGGGTCGCGTCCGGCGCGGAGACGCCGCGGCACAGGAGGTCGACGGCCGCCGCGGTATCCCGGTCCGTGGTGTCGGCGGCCAGCAGAGTCAGGAGGCGGTCCTCGTCGAGACCCGCCGTGGCCAGGCGAAGTCGCCACAGCTCGTCGCCGTCGAGTACCGCGCCGGGGACGGCGGCGCCGCCCGAGGCGTCGGCCTCGAACGGCACCGCCCGGCGCCAGCGCGCCAGCCGAGCGGCAGCGTCACCTGTCACGGCGAGCCGGTGCCGCGTCCGTCACGAACAGCAGGTCGGGAACGAACTGAAGGCGGTCCCGATCGAGGCCAGACGGGTGTCGTGCATATCCTGCAACCGAATGAATTCGGCCACTTCGTCTTCGAGATTTCCGGCCGTATCGAAGTCGGTCCGGAAGGTGTCCAATTCGAGCGATCTCATGCGGCGATCCTCATTTCCATCGGAATATACGTGCGCCGGTCCTGCCGTCACGGCATTACGCAGCCGAGCGCGAATCCCACGATACGACGTGAACGACAACGCAATTCGCCACTAGTGGGGAGCACCGCCGCCCCACACACACAATGTTCAGCGTGACCTTTTCCCGCAGAACCGCCGAGCACCAGAACGACATCGGTGAGGACGCCGAGATGGTTGTAGCCGGGGAGGAATATCTGCGTGTCGGCCGGGGCGGCGCGGTCACCGATCACAACGCGGACTGCTGCGACTTGTCGACCAGCCGGGCCCCCGTGATCGTGGACGGCTCGATCGCGAGGAAGGTATCGGACTGCCCCCACGCCGGCAACCGCTCCCGGTATCCGGCCAGCAGCGCGGAATCGGTGACCACGGAGGCGAATCCGACGACCACCACCGACCAGCCCACGTACCGGACCGGATCGAATTCGTCGGCCTCGTACGCCAGCACGTCCCGCTGCCCGGCGCGCAGCACCCCCGAGGACGGCGCGATCAACCCGGCCCGCAGAACCACCGTCCCGTCGTCCTCCACCAGATGGTTCACCAGGCACATCGAGGGCAGCGCCTCCCGGGTGAACATCACCCGCCCGAACAGTGTCCCGGCGAGCAGCCGCATCGCCTCGGCCGTACTCAAGTCCACCACCCGGCGCCGACCGTCCAGATCACCGAATAGTCCGATGCTCACGGGCTACTCCCAGTCTCCCCCGGAATCGTCCCTGGAACGCGGCCGGCTACGCCACTACCGATGACCCCTCAGCCCGCTGTCCCTCGGAGCACACGGATGTCGCGGCGACCGGACCGCGCTCGTCCATCGCTTCATATTCGCGCTCACAGGCGGTGTTGCGAAGAGTCTTTCGGCCCCGGCTCAGGGCAGCGGGTCACCGGCGACGACGCACAGCATCTCGGCGCGGATCCGGCGGATGGCGTCGTCGAGACCCTCGGCGACCGCGACGATACGGTCCCGGGCATGACCGTCGCCCAGCAGATCGACGGCGTTCCGCAGGCCCAGTCCCGCCGTGAACAGGTCGCCGACGACATCCCCCGCCAGTTCGGATGCGGTCCGTTCGGGCCGGGCAGGCCACGACTTCCCGGCGCTTCCGTTCGACATACGCCGCGCCGCATGCCCGTTCGGTGCCACGGCACCACCGCCGTGCGGTGACTTCCGGCCCGACCCGGGCATCAGCAACGCCTCGATCACGATCCAGCCGATCGAGTCCGCGGCGCCCAGCCGGTGCGCCACCAGCTCTCCCGCGACATCGCCGAACAGTCGCAGGATCCGGAGGTCGTGCCCGGCCGCGCGATACGGGTCGCGCAGATGGGTCGACACCATCCCGATCAGCCGGCCGTCGTACGCCAACAGCGGCGTGGACTGCACAGCCCGGAATCGCGCCCGCTCCGCGATGGCGCGATGCGCGGCGAACGCCGGGTCGCTGCGGGTATCGGCGACGACGAACTGCGCACCGGTCGCCGCCGCGCGCCCGCACGCCGACGTGGCGTCCTCGACCACGGCGAAGTAGTCGAGGAATTCGGGGCCGAAACCGGACTGGGTCACGATCCGCAGCGCGCCCGTGGCCGGGTCGACCAGTTGCACGTTCCCGTAGTCCGCGCCGGTCAGCGTGATCGCGGAGTCCAGCACCCGGCCGAGCAGATCCTCCAGCCCGGCCGCACCGGTCAGGGTCCCGGTGGCCGCGTGCAGCCGCCGCAGCGCGGTCGGCTGCTCCACGCCGAACTGCGCGGCCGCCGCGAAATGCGCTGTGCGGCGGAGCAACATCGTCGGGTCCGGCGCGGCGGGCCGGTGCGGGCCGCTCGTCACCAGCCGCAGCGGCGCCGACAGGATCTCGCTGCCGTTCGTCACGCCCTCACCTCGCTCGTCGGATTCCGGAGACACCCGGGTCGCGCTCGGGTGGGAGGGCCGGAATACGCCCAGGGTAGGGAGCCCGCGTCGGGCCTGGTAGGGCCGATTGTCACAGCGATGACTTTCGGCCCTGCCCGCCGGCGGCGGGGGTGACGCATCGTATCCTTCTGGGAGAGAGAGGGTTTCCATGCATACGACGAAGACATCGGGCGATTCCCGTCGCCGGGCCGGATATGCCGCGACCGGACTCGCCACCGCTGTACTGGCGGCCGGGTTCCTGACCGCCCTCACCGCGCCGGCCGCGCGGGCCGTCGTCACCGATCTCCAGGTTTCTCCTGGCACACCGGCTTTCAGCTGGGGACCTCAGAGCCAGTACGGGACGTCGTGTACCTACACCCTCACCGCCACCGTCACGATCGGCGACGACCGGGGCGTGTCGTTCTACGACTGGACCGAGGCCGCCTCCTTCGCCCCCGCCAACTACGTCTCCCCGGCGAACGGGACGGCCACGGTCGGCTGGACCCCGACCCGGCCCGGCTGGCACCACATCTCCGCCTACCAGGGTTCCGAGGGCGGCCCGGCGGTGGACGTCCTGGTCGGCAACGGCATCAATACCGGATCGGCCTGCCTGGTACTGCCCTAGCGGCCGCTGTCCAGCCGCGCGAGGATCGCCGCGGTGAGTTCGTCCGGCGCCTCCTCCGGCAGCCAGTGCCCCTTGTCGTCGAGCACCAGCAGGTCGAAGTCGGCGTGCACGAACTCCGCGCACAGATCGATGCCCGCGCGGGCGACCGCGATATCGCCCGTGCCCCACACCAGGGTCGACGGCGTGGTCACCGGGGGCACCGCGGTCCAGTCGCCGCCGATGGCGCGGTACCAGTTCAGCGCGCTCGCCATGGCATTCGGCGCGAGGAGGCGCGCGATGTGGCGGTCGGCGATCGCGGGCGGCACCGCCGCGCCGAATCCCAGCCGCAGGCCCGCCGCGTCGTCGGCGGTCAGCAGATACTCCGCACCGGGCCGCACCAGATGCTCGATGTAGCCGGACTTCTCGCGCTGCACGGGATCCTCGACGCGCGCTCGCGCGAAGGCCGCCGGATGCGGCACCGACACCGCCGTCAGCGACGCCACCCGCTCCGGGCGCCGCGCCGCGGTCGCCCACGCCACGATCGCGCCCCAGTCATGCCCCACCAGATGCACCGTGCCCAAAGACAATTCGTCGCACAGCGCGAGCACGTCGGCGGTCAGCTCGCTCAGCCGGTAGGCGTCGATGCCCGCGGGCCGGGCGCCGGGCGAATAGCCCCGCTGATTCGGGGCCCAGCTGCGAACCCCGTGCGCGGCCAGCGCATCGCCCACCAGTTCCCAGGACGCCGAACTCTGCGGGAAACCGTGCAGCAGAACGACTCCCGCATCGCCGTCGCGCCCGCGCACGTCGACCTCGAACTCCAGTCCCCGAGCACGTACCAGCTCCGTTACCACCACTCAGGCAGGATAACCCGAGAGGTGGACAGAAGTGTGGACAAGTGTCCATCAATCCGCTGGAAGGGCGGTACTCACGCGCGTGATGGGATCGGGGGATGGACGAGATCATCTTTCGGCTCGCGACGGCCGACGACATTCCCGCGGTGGTGGCCATGCTCGCCGACGACCCGCTGGGCCGCACCCGCGAATCCCCCGACGATCTGGCCCCGTATCGGGCGGCTTTCGCGGACATCGCCGCGGACCCGCGGGAGGAGCTGCTGGTCGCCGACGACGGTGGCGCCGTGGTGGGCACGGCCCAGCTGACCTTCCTGCCGGGACTGTCCCGCCGGGGCGCGCTGCGCGCACAGATCGAGGCGGTCCGCGTCGACCGATCGCTGCGCGGCGCGGGCCTGGGATCACGCCTGATCGAGGAGTGCGTCCGGCGCGCCCGCGAACGCGACTGCGTCCTGGTGCAATTGACCTCCGACACCACCCGCTCGGACGCCCACCGCTTCTACGGCAAACTCGGCTTCGAGCCCACCCACGTGGGTTTCAAACTGGCGCTCCGGTAAGCCGCCGGGTCACCCCGATGACCACCGCGGCCGAGGCGATACCCGCTAGCCCCGGAACGATTGCCGCCCAGGCGATTCCGGCAGGGGCCACCAGCAACCCGGTCACCGTCCCCGTCCGGTCACGCAGCCGCCCGGCGTCGCGGGCGCGAAGGTCACCAGCCCGCCGAGCAGCACCGGCCGCGCGCCGATCCGGTCCGCCAGCGACCCGAACACCGGCTTCAGCAGCACCTCCGCCCGTACAGAGCCAGCAGGACGCCCAGCGTGGGCAGTCCCGCGTGTTCGGACTCCGTGTATCCCGCCAGCCCGGCGGCGATGGTGTGCGCGCCGAACGCGGTCACGAATCCGGCCGCGTACAACGGCAGCAACGGCGTCCGCGATCCGACGTCGGGGTCGGCACTCATCGAGGATCTCCTTGCACGGGGCAACCAGCTGCTCTTCTTCGCAGAGTCTGCTACACGGCCCGGCGCGTTATGAATGGTCACCACGGATGCGGGCCGGTGCGCGGCCCGCGATTCCGCGCGGTAGCCTGAGGCTCGTACGGCCGTATTGCGTGACGTCGAAGGGGCTGCGGTGAAGATCGCTGTGCTCACCTACGGTTCTCGCGGTGATCTGCAACCGCCGCTGGCGGCGGCGATTCGGCTCCGGGAACGCGGGCACCACATCGCGGTCGCGGCGAATGCCGACAATGTCGAGGCCGTCACGACAGCGGGTTTCGACGTGCACGAGATACCGACCGATATCCGCGCGTTTCTCCGGTCCGATATCGTCGCGCGGTTGCTCAGGTCCGGCGGCCAGGCCACATTCACGCGCGCGTTCGCGAAAATGGAACGGGAGTCGGGCGCGGCCGTCGACGAGGCGCTCATTTCGGCGTGCGCGGGCGCCGACATCATTCTCAGCGGCCCGGTCACCTTGGCGGTGGCGCAGTGCATCGTGGAACGGACCGGGCAGCCGCTGGTCGCGCACATGCCTTTTCCGCTGGGGCGGTCGCGGGAATACGCGCCGCCGCTTCTCACCGGCCGGACGGTGCCCACCGGATTTCTCCGCCTGACCACACACCGCGCCTTCCAATTCCTCTATACGACGACGAATCGGGCGTCCGTCCGCAGAATTCGGCGCCGGCTGGGGCTGCCGGATTCGTTCCCCGGCCCGTTCGCCCGGGCCGAGGCCGACCGCACGCCGATCGAACTGCTGGTGAGTCCGGCGCTGTTTCCCCGGCCCGCCGACTGGCCGCCGCAGTACCGGATCGCGGGGCGGCCGATCGTTCCGGACGAGCTGCGGGCCGCCTGGGGCGAAAGTTCGATCGATCCCGCCGTGGACCGGTGGCTCGCCGCCGGTGAGCCGCCCGTCTTCGTGAGCTTCGGCAGTATGCCCGTGCCGGATCCGGCGGGCTGCTTGACGATGCTCGCCGAGGCCGCGCGGCGGACGGGCCTGCGCATCCTCGTCGATGCGGGATGGTCGGACTTCGCCCTCGGAACGCATGCGTCCGGAGCGGTCATGGTCACGGGCGCGTCGAATCACGACGCGATACTCGGCCGGTGCCGCGCCGCGATCCACCACGGCGGTTCGGGGACCACCCAGACGGTCGCCGCCGCCGGAATCCCCGCGGTGGTCACGCATTTCGGGGTCGATCAGGTGTTCTGGGGCAAGCGGGTCGCCGCCGCCGGACTCGGCGTCGAGCTGCCGATCAAGAAGCTGACCGCCGACCGTCTCGCAAACGCCCTCCGCGCCGCCCTGACGCCGCGCGTCGTCGCCCGCGCCGCCGCCGTGGGGGCCGCGATGTCGGCCGAGGACGGTGCGAGGCAGTTGTGCGACACCGTCGAGCGGACCGCCGTCAGCGGATGAGATCGGTGTAGATCGACACCAAGCGCTCGGCGTGCCGGGACTGGCGGGTGCTGTCGCGATGGGCGGCCATTTCCTTCCGCATGCGCGCCACCGCCGCACGATCCGCGACGAGCCGCCGGACCGTCTCCGCGAGGGCCGCCACGGACGGATCGCCGCTGCGCACGCCGCCGCCGTCCGGCACGGTCTCGGCCAGATCCGGATCGCAGTACACGACCGGCAGGGACATCGCGATCGCCTCGAGCAGGACCATGCACTGCGTCTCGGACCTGTACGACGGCAGCAGCAGTACGTCGGCGTTCGCCATGGCCGCCAGGCATTCTCGCTGAGCGACCCTGCCGTGCAGGCTGATTCGCGACGCGGATCCGGTGGCCTCGATGAGGTCTTCGATCTGCCCGTACTGGTCACCGGCCCCGTAGATGTCGAGGGTGGCGCCGTCGACCCGCGCGACGGCCGCCACGGCGGCGGTGATCCGCTTCTCCGGCGACAATCGCCCGCACCAGACGACCCGCAGCGGACCCTCCGGCCGGTCGTCCGCCGCCGGCTCCGCGCGCACCGCGTCGATGGCGTCGTCGTCGACGCCGTTGGACAGCACCGTGATCGGGCGATCCACGCCGTGCGCGACGAGCAGATCCCGGAAGTACCGGGTCGGCGCGGTCACGTGATCGGCGGCCCGGGCCTGCGCGACCATGACCCGCCAGGCGTGATGGGCAGCGCGGGTATCGCTCCCGCGCGGCACCCGCCGATCGTGCGGCACGTATCGCCGGTGCATCGCCTCCCACACCCGGGCGGAGACGTACGGCGCGGGCGAGACGTGCTCGAGAAAGACGTCGTCGCGGCCGTGCATGGACTGCACCACCGGAATACCGTGCCGCCGTGCCGCTTTCAGGCCCGCGATCGCGGCGCCCTGACCGGTGTGCAGGTGCACCACGTCGACGGGTCCGTACTCGGCGAAGGCTCGGTCGATCAGCGCGCCGTTGCGCGCCGAGGGCAGCACCACCCCGAACGCGTCGTTCTTGGTGAAGAATCGAACGGCCTCGTTCACGACCGCCACCGGCCGCAACTCGACCGCGCGGCGACCGGTCGCGCCGTGATTTCCCGGACTCGGAGTGGTGAAGAGAGTGACCCGGTGACCGAGCCGTTCGAGCCGATTGCATTGCGCGAATACGGATGTCTGGATACCTCCGAGGCTGCCGACATGAAAATCCATGAAGACGGCTGTATGCATCCCCGGAACCGCTTTCTGTTCGCACTCGCGCACTGGACCGTTCCGACCGTACCCGCACACTTTCCGATCTCCGCGATGCCCACCCGAACTCGGTAGCTACCTATCGCCTACCGATGTGACATTCGCGGCGGCACGCGGACAATGGCCCGGCCTGATTCGCGGGTGATCGAAAAACTGGTGGAAGGAACTTCATGGCGATCAAGGCGGCATCGAAGTCGGGCATCGTCCGGCTCCTCGCCGGCACGGCGACCGTCGCGGCCGTACTCGTGGCCCCGAATGCGACGGCGAATGCGTCGGAGGGCGGCGGATGCGGTGAAACGGTCGACGGAATTACCGTGTGTATCGCGGACAACGGCGACAATCGGGTCCACGCCTGGACGCTCATCTGGCCGGAACGGCACGACGACGCGGTCACCCGGATCGAGATCTGCCGCGTCGCGGATCCGGAGTGCGCGGACCGGGCCGCGGGACCGGTCGCCGGCACGGACCGTGGCGCGGAGATCTTCGCCGTCCCCGGCCCGGGCACGGACCAGTATTTCGCCGCCTACCACCACGGCGACGTCCGCGTCACGAGCGTGCCTCTCACCTGGCGCTGACCGGGAGCTCACGCGCAGTCGTACGCCATAGGTAATCCAATGCGGCACACGGTTCCCACCGCCGCCCGCGGCACCGCTCCGGACACTCCGGATCGTCGTATCTTCCAGGCGGAGAAGGCTTCCGGACCGGTGGCCGGGGCGGGTTACCGATGCGGGCACCGGTACCTAGGTAATCACTGTGTGTCGTCGGCGGCACGAACGGGCCGCCGAGGAGGTGCGGCGGCCGTGGTGTGTTGTCTCTTGCTGGGCGGATTGATGCTTCTCGGGCCCGACGCGCAGCGGCTGTGGCGGGCGATCCGGGGCCGCACCGGATCCGGGGAACGGCGCGGAGCGCCCGCCGAGGTCGGCGTCGCGCGCCACCTGGTCGTCGCGGCTCCCGGGCGCGCGGGGTCGGCGGGTCCGTCATGACCACGCTGGAAGACCGCGTCCGGGCGGTCCGGCTGCGCGGGCCGTCGACCGCGCGATGGTTCGCGCGCACGGTGACGGTCGCCGTCGTCGTCTGGGTGATCGCGGCGGCTGTCCCGGCCGTCTTCGGGCTGTCGCCGTCGTGGCGCGCGTTCGGGGCGGGACTGATCGTGCCCGGCGCCGGTCTCCTCGTCGCCGTGCCGCCGCTGCACCACCCGTTCGGCACGGCGATGGTCGCGGGCCACGCGGTGCTGATCGCCGCGGAGATCCTCCTCGCGGGGTGGGCGCTGCGCCGGTTCCGGGCGGCCGCGGGACTCGGTGTCGTGGCGCTCGGAGCGCTGCTGGCCGTGGGCATTTCGGCCGCGCCGGCGGCCGTCGTGGTCACCGGTCACGCGCTGGCGTTCGCGGGGGTCCTCGCCGCGGCCGGCTGGGCGTACATGTTCCGGTGCATCGCGCGGTCGGACTATGTGACGCTGCCCGCCATCATGATCGCGTCGGCGGCGGCCGGCGCGGCGCTCGCGGCGTACCACGGCGGTATGGCCGGTCCGCTCGCGTGGTTCTCGTGGGCCGCGCTCGCGATCGCCCTCGCCGCCACCGGCTTCGGGATGGTGCGCGAGCTGATCCGGCACCGCGCCGCCGGGCGCGTCGGGGCGGAGCGCGCGGAGTTCCTGGATCGGCAACGGGCCGTCGCCTACACGAATCCGGTGCCGCTGCGCCAGACCCGCGGCGTCCCGGTGGTCTCCGAGGCGACCCCGGACCAGCTCGCGCACGTCCGCCATCTGCTCAGCATCGCCATGCAGCCGCCCGGCGAGTGGGACGGGTTCGACGACGAGGGCCCCGGGCCGCTGCAGCAGTACCGGTACCAGCTCAACTCCCTGGGCTGGGCGCTGTCGATGTATACCTACTCGCACACCCCCGCGCTGCGCGGCCCGCTGCACGCCGCGCAGGTCAACCTCTTCGACCGTATGCGGGATCCCGCCGTCTGGGGCTACTGGTACTGGGAGAACCTGCTGGGCAACTGGGACTTCGGGCAGCGCCGCGGCGATCCGATCGACGTGCCGCAGAACATCATGTTCACCGGCTACCTCAATCTCCAGCTCGGCCTGTTCGAACAGGCCACCGGCGATTACCGGTACCGCGCCCCCGGCGCCTTCGAGTTCCGGTCGGCGCGGACCCGGCCGGTGTCCTACGACCGCGACGCGATCAACGCGATCGTGGTCCGGAATTTCGGCGGCGAGCTGTGCCTGTGGGCGTGCGAGCCGCTCCCGATCGGGCGCGGGCGCACCCGGGGCCTGGTCTTCCCGTACTGCAACGCGGTCGCCGCGGCGGGCGTCGCCGTCTCGGACGCGCTGCACGGCACCGGTCACGCGGCCGAGATCGCGCCGCGCCTGCACCGCGCGCTCGACGCCGAATTCACCGCGGCGGACGGCGATATCGTCACCTTCCTGGTCTCCGGCCTGGGCCTGACCGCGCGAGCCTTCCGCGGACCGACCACCACCGCCGGCATCTCGGCGTTCCTGACCCCGCTGCTGCCCGACCTCGGCCGGCGCGCCTGGGAGATCCTGCGGAAGGAGTGGCTCGAGACCGGCCGCTACCTCGAATCCGGTTCCGCCGGTACGGAATCCCCGACCGCCGAGGACTGGGGCTCGCGCGCGGCCACCAACGCGGAGGCGCTGGCCGGGGCCATGCTGCTGGCGCAGGAACTCGGCGACCGGGAGTGGCACGCGGAGCTGTGGCGCGCGGCCACCGAACAGCTGGGCTTCGCCGACTCCGAGACCCGGCCCGGTGTCAAGGACTTCCGGGCCGCGTCGGTGCACGCCAACGGCATGCTCGGGCTGGGCGGTCTGGGCCGCCCGTTCGCGCTGACCGACATGATGTCGACGGCCCGGCCGCCCGCGTGGAACAGCGGCCCGCGCCTCGCGGAGGTGCCGCACCCCGACGTCACGGTCGCGCGGGCGGTCTCCGACGGCACCGGCCTCGACGCCGTCCTGCGCCCGGGGCTGCGGCCCGGACGGTTCGCACTGGTCCTGGACCGGTTGCGGCCGGGACGCACCTACGCCGCCCATGGCACGCCCGAAGGATTCCTACGCGCCGACGAGAACGGGGTCGCCCGCCTCGTCGTCGACCTGTACGACCGGACCGCGATCGAAGTGAGGCTCGAATGACCAGTTCCCCGATCGATATCGACGGCCCGCGGGTGGCGCTGTACTCACCCGCGTTCGCCGCCGATCCGCACGAGTCCTACCGGCAGATGCGCGACACCTACGGGTCGCTGGTACCGGTGGAACTGGCGGAGGGGGTCCCCGCGACCCTGGTGATCGGGTACCGCACGGCGGTGCGCATCCTGCACGATCCGGACCACTTCCCGGCCGATCCACGTTCCTGGCAGCAGAACATCCCCGCGGGCTGCCCGGTGAAGCCGATGCTGGAGTGGCGGCCCAACGCCATCCGCAGCTCGGGTTCGGACCATCTGCGCTACCGGCAGGCCAATGTCGCGGCCATCGCCGCGGTCGACCTGCACGGGCTGCACGCCATCGTCGAGGAGACGGCCATCCCGCTGATCGACGCCTTCTGCGCGGACGGGAAGGCCGATCTCCTCGCCCAGTACGCGACGCCGCTGGCCTTCCAGGTCATCAACACGATGCTGGGATGCTCGCCGGAGATCGGGCAGCGGGTCGCGGCGGGCATCATGGCGATGTTCGAGGGCAACGACGCCGCCGACGGCAACGCGATGCTGATCGAGGCGCTGACCGAACTGGTGGCGCAGAAACAACTGGAGCCGGGCGAGGACATCACGAGCCGGCTGGTGCGGCATCCGGCCGCGCTGAACGAGCGCGAGGTCGTCGAGCAGCTGGTCCCGCTCTACGGCGCCGGGGTCGAACCCACCCTCAACCTCATCGGCAACACCCTGCTGTCGACCCTCGTCGACCAGACCTTCGCCGGCGATGTCCTGGGCGGCAGCCTCTCCACTCGGGACGCCCTGGACGAGGTGCTGTTCACCGATCCTCCGATCGCCAACTTCTGCATGACCTACCCGCGGCACCCGATCCTCATCGAGGGCGTCTGGCTACCCGCGCACCAGCCCGTCGTGATCAGCATCTCCGCCTGCAACAACGACCCGGAGATCAGCGCCGGCGACCACACCGGCAACCGGTCGCACCTCGCGTGGGGCGCCGGGCCGCACGCGTGCCCCGCGCGGCAGGCGGCGTACCTCATCGCCCAGGACGGCGTCGATCAGCTGCTCGACGCGCTGCCGGACATCCGGCTGGCCGTCCCGGCCGACACCCTGACCTGGCGGCCCGGCCCCTTCCACCGCGCGCTCGCCGCCCTCCCGGTCGTATTCCCGCCGTCGCGGCCCTTCGGCACGGGCCCCCGGACCGGCTCGGCGCCCGCCCGCTATCAGGACGGCACGCCGCCCGCATCCGTAGCCCATCCGTAATCTGCGGGCGAGAATGATTGCGGGCCAACGATTCCAGCAAGCGACCCGCGCCCGATGTGCGACGGAACCGCCCGGTCGGGGTTATTGTCGTGGTCATGTCGGCGAGGCCCCTCGACCAGCGTGAGACATCGATTTCAGCGGACGATTTCGTCGGACGCCAGCCCGAGCTGGACGCGATCATCACGTTACTGCTGCGCAACACGCGACTGGTCACCCTGATCGGGCCGGGTGGAATCGGGAAGACCCGGCTGGCGGCGAAGGCGTCCGAACGCCTGCAGAAGGCGCGGAACACGCCCGTGTACTGGACGCGCCTGGCCCGCCTGCCCGCGAACTCGAGCGTCGAGACGGTCGAGGAGGAGGTCGTCCGGTCGGTGGTCGAGACCGACTTCTCCGGCCGCTCGACCTGGGAGGCGCTGGTCACGACGCTGACCCGGACCGACCGCAAGGGCCGGCGCCTGCAATCGCTGCTCGTCCTCGACAACTGCGAGCACGTGCTCCCGAGCGCCGGCCGCATCATCGCCCGGCTGCTCGACGCCATCCCGGAACTGTGCGTCCTGGCGACCAGCCGCGAGGCGATCGACTGGGTCGACGAACACCGGTTCGTGGTCCCGCCGCTGACCCCCGACCAGGCGCTCACGCTGTTCCGGTCCCGGTCCGAGATGACGGGCAACCCGCTCGCGACCGAGGACGAGCTGACGCTCGCCGCCCGGATCTGCCGTCAGATGGACTACCACCCGTTGTTCATCCGGCTGGCGGCCGGCCGCCTGGTCCGCCAGCCCCTGGCGCTGATCATGCGGCAGCTCGGCGGCGATCCGGGCAGCGACCGCCGGCTGAACTGGCTGCCCGGTCCGACGCTGGGCAGCGAGGACCGCCACCGCACCATCAACGACGTCATCAGCTGGTCCTATGACCTGTGCGGAGAGAAGGAGAAGCTGCTCTTCGACCGGATGGCGGTCTTCGCCAGCGGATTCGACTCGACGCTGGACACCGTGGCGGCCTTCGACGTCGGCGCCGACCTCGACGCCATCCGCACCGTCTGCGCCGACCCGGTCCCCGATCCCGTGGCGGATGTCGAGGCGGGGGCGCGAGACACCGGCGGACGGCCCGCACTACGGGCCGGCGAGATCGAGGCCGCGCTGGAGCGGCTGGCCGACCAGTCGCTGGTGTCGCGGCACATCACGGCGACGGCCGTGTCGTATTCGCTGTCGGAGAATCTCCGGGTCTACGCCCAGCAGCGGCTGCGCGAGCGGTCCGCGCGGGGCGTGGACGAATACGTGCTGTACACCGAGCGGCATCGGAACTACTACCGCGACAAGGTATTACACGCCGCCGCCACCTACTTCGGACCGGACGAACGCGAACTGTTCAACTGGGCGGCGGCGGCCTGGAACAACATCATCATCGCGATCGAGCGCAGCCTGGAACCGGGCGGCAACGCCGTCTACGGCCTGGAGATCTGCGCGGGACTACTGGTCCTGCGGCTCCCGTTCTACAAGGGGTCCTTCCGCGAGATGCGCTCGTGGACCGAGCGCGCGCTCGACGCGACCAGCGCGACCGAATCCGACATCGGCGAGCTGCGCGTGACCGCGATGGCGCTGCTGGTGTGGATCATGTTGTGCCAGGGGCAGACTCGCGACGCCGAGCGCCTGCTCGACGAGTGCGTCCGGACGTGCGCGCCGTCGCGGGACGGCGACTGGCGGCGTACGCCGCAGGACGAGCTCGGCCTGCCCGCGGTCGTCGACTTCGCGTGGGGCGTGGAATTGCTGCTGGCGCGCAAGGATCCGCTGTCGGTCACGGTCCTCGACCGCGCCCGCGAGAAGTTCGACCGCGTCGGCAACACGTCCGGGGCGATTCCCAGCGAGCAGTTCGCGGCGCTCGCCGCCACCCTGATCGGACCGGTGGACCAGGCGCGGGATCTGGCCCGGCGATATCTGGAACGCACTGCGGCCGTGGGTGTTTCGTGGACCCGGCTGTGGGCCGAGCTGACCTGGTCGATCGCGCTCACCCGGCTGGGCCGCCTCGACGAGGCCCTGGCCCTGCAGCGGTCGGTCCTGGAGCACCTCCTGCCCACCCGCGAGCAGTGGGCCGCGCTCTGGGCGGTGCAGTTCCGCGCCTGGTCGCTGGCGCGGGTGATCTCCGGCGGCGACGCCGCGGGCCGCGCCGCCGGTCGCCGGGCCACCGCCCTGGCCACCGAGATCGCGCTGCTCGCGGGCGGCACCCGGACGCTGCGGGACGGCCTCGGCGTCGATATCGCACAGCTCGGCCCGTTCGACGATATCGCCGGCGAGGCGATCGGGGTGGCCCGGGAGGTGCTCGGGCCGCGCGCCTACGAGGCGGCCGAGAAGCGCGGCGCGACACTGCGTCCGGAGCTGCAGGAGGTCCACCAGCTCGCCATGGGCACCTCCCGCATCGGCGTCCCGCAGGCGCACGCGCCCCGCGACCAGTCGCCGGGCTGGGCCGATCTCACCGCAGCCGAGAAGGAGGTCGCGACGCTGGTCGCCGCCGGGTGGACCAATTCGGCCATCGCCGCCCGCCGCGGCACCTCCCGCCGCACCGTCGACGCGCAGATGGCCGCGATCCTCCAGAAGCTCCAGGTCGGCTCGCGCACCCAGATCGCCCAATTCGTCCCCGAACAGGACTGATCCGGGCACGGCAGCGGCTACCGAGGTGGCGTCAGGAGCGGGGCCAGTGCCGCGGCCGCCTCGAAGAGGGCGCGGGACCGGGTGTCGATACTCGCGTCGCGGGCGGCCAGGCCGGCCATGACGGCGTCGACGCCGCCCGCGGCGCGCAGCTGGGGCACGAGCGCCTGGAGGGCGGGGATGCCGTAGCCCGCCGAGCGGAGCTGGTGCACGATCCGGGCGTCACGAACGTCGCCGGGGGTGTAGACGCGGGCGGCGCGAGTGTCGACGCGGCTCGGGACGACCAGGCGTACGGAGTCCCAGTAGCGCAGGGTCGAGGTGCGGACGCCGAGCGCGTCCGCCAGCTCGGAGATGCTCATCTCGTCGGAAGGACGCGCGTCGGCAAGGGGTTCCGCGGCGATGGCCCGGGCGGCGGTCTTGGCGAAGCCGAGGTCGCGGCGCTCCCGGTCGAGGCGGGCGTGGGCCGCGTCGAGCAGCGCCAGCACCTCCGGAAGCGGACGCGTGTGCACCGCGCGCATGATCTCCCGGGCGGCGGCCGGCCCGACGCCCGCGGCCAGGCGGCGGTACGCGAGCGCCGAGTGCACGTGCGATTCGTCGTAGACCCGGTATCCCGACGGCGTGCGGGCCGCCGGCGGCAGGACGGCCTCGTGTTCGAGATCGCGCACCTGCTGGACCGAGTACCCGGCCCGCCGCGCGACATCGGCGGTGCGCAGAGCTGCCGAGTTGAGACTTCCCATACCGTTACTCCAGCACAGTGCTGCCCAAGTCGCCACAAGCACTCGAATGTCACGCTGGAACCCATGGATATCGAAGAGATCATCGCCTACGTCGAGAACTTCGGCGGCGTGCGGACGCAGTGCCCCGGACCCGGCGACGGCACGCCCGAGATCGCCTGGGGCGACACATTTTTCACCTACTCCCCCGACGCCACGGTACCGGCCACGGGTCAGCCGTTCGCGACGATCGTCACCAAGAACTACCCCGGCGACGAGCGGTCCCGCCTCGACCGGCCCGGCGTCTTCCGCCTCAACATCCACGCCGGGCGGGAACTCTTCCTCGAGTGGACCGGTCACGAACCCCGGCGGACCGCCGACGAGGGCGCGGACCCGAGCACGGCCGACACCCTCGTCGCCCATCCCGTCTACGGAACAGCCGGGTGGCTGGCGGTGGTGAATCCCGGTGCGAACACCGATCAAGCCGTGCGCGACCTGCTGCGCGCGGCCCACGACCGGGCCCGTGCCCGCTACGAACGCCGCGCCGAACCCCGGTAGGAAACCAGCGTCTCCGGGCCCCCGGCCGCGCGCAGGCGGCCGTCGCCGAGGACCAGGCAGTGGTCGGCGCGGGCGGCCTCGTCGTGGTCGTGGGTGGCCTGGACGACGGTGACGCCGCCCGCCGCGACCTCGCGGAGGATATCCGAAATCTGTTGCTGGGCTTCGACATCCAGGCCCGCGGTGGGTTCGTCGAGCAGGAGCAGATCCGCTTCCTGTGCCAGCGCCTGGGCGAGCAGCGCGCGCTGCCGCTGACCGCCGGACAGCGCGGTGAGCCGGCGGCGGGCCAGGCCGCCGATCCCCAGCCGGTCCATACAGTCGCGCACGAGGGCGGCGTCGGCGCGGGTGAGACGCCGCCACGCGCCGCGATGCGCCCAGCGGCCCATGGCCACGGCCTCGCGCACCGTGACCGGCAGGGTCGCGGGCACCGCGCTCTGCTGAACCACGAATGCCGGGCGGCCACCGCGAGCCCGCTCGATCGTCCCCCCGGCCGGGGCGACGACGCCGGCGATCGCGCCCAGCAGCGTGGATTTCCCCGACCCGTTGGGACCGACGATCGCGGTCACCCGGCCGTCGGGGATATCGGCCGTGATCTCGTGCAATACCGTCCGCGACCGATAGCCGGCCGAGAGCGACTCGATCCGGACCGCGGGAATCGTCCCTGTGCGCACCACACCACCTACTTGTATTGAAAATCATTTCCATTATAGAGTGTCGCCCCATGGATGTCCTGTTTGCCCCGTTCGAGGTCTCTTTCGTGCAGAGAGCGCTGTGGGGAGGACTGCTCGTCTCGTGCGTGTGCGCCCTGGCCGGGACGTGGGTCGTGGTGCGGGGCATGGCATTTCTGGGTGACGCGATGGCGCACGGGATGCTTCCCGGGGTGGCGGTCGCCTCGCTGCTCGGCGGCGATCTGCTGCTGGGCGCGGCGTGCAGCGCGGCGGCGATGGCGCTGGGAGTGACCGCGCTGCAACGCAATCCGCGGTTCGGCGCCGATACCGGCATCGGCCTGGTGTTCGTCGGGATGCTGGCGGCGGGGGTGATCATCGTGTCGCGCTCGCAGTCGTTCGCCGTGGACGTGACCGGCTTCCTGTTCGGTGACGTCCTCGCCATCCGGGAGCGCGATCTGGTCTACCTCGCTGTGGCGCTGGCCGTTTCGGTGGTCATCGCCGGGCTCGGCCATCGCGCGTTCGTGGCGCTGGCGTTCGATCCGCGCAAGGCGCACACCCTCGGACTGCGACCACGCTGGGCACAGGCGGCGCTGCTCGCACTGCTGACCGTGGCGATCGTGGCCTCCTTCCACGTCGCGGGGACGCTGCTGGTATTCGGACTGCTGATCGCCCCGCCGGCGGCCGCGATCCACTGGGCCGACCGGATTCCCGTGATCATGCTGCTCGCGGCCCTGATCGGCGGCTTCTCCACGGTCACCGGCCTGCTGATCTCCTGGCACGCGGGCACCGCCGCCGGAGCGACCGTCGTCGCCGTCGCGGTCGCCGTCTTCTTCGTCTCGGTCCTCGCGGCCCGCGTGCGCGAGCGGGTGCGCCGGGGCGGCCTTCGCGCGGCGAACACCGTCGCCCTGCTGGGCGCCCTGGTCGCGGTGCTGCCGGTGGTGGGATGTGGTTCGGACACAGGCGATTCCGCGCCGGTCACTCCGGTTCCGCACGGATACGTCGAGGGCGCGGAGGAGACGGACGCACCGCAGACCCGCGTGGTCGTGGCCGATTCCGCGGGCGCGGTGCGAGTGGTCGACCTCATCGACGAGAAGGTCACCGAGGCCGGAAAAGTGCCCGGCGCGACCGGGATTCACGGTGACGACCGGTTCGCCTACATCAGTTCCGGCGCTTCGGCAGACGTGGTCGACGGCGGCGCGTGGACCGTGGACCACGGCGATCACATGCACTACTACCGCGCGGCGATCCGGGAGGCGGGCACGCTCGAGCGCGTCGCCCCGGTCGCGGTGCACAGCGATCCGGTGGTCACCGCGGTCGTGACCGGCACCGGCACGGTGCTGCTGGACCGGGCCGCGCTGGATTCCGGGAAGGTCACCGAACGGCGGTCGCTGCCCGGCGCGCTCGCGGCGCCGTACGCCGAGCACGTCGCGGTCGTCACCGACACCGGGCGGGCGGAGATCCGCACCCGCGACGACGCCGCGGCGGCCCAGCTGCCCGATGCCTGCCCGTCGCCGCGCGGGTCCGCGGTGACCCGGCGCGGGCTCGTCTTCGGCTGCGCCGACGGCGCGCTGGTGGTGACCGCGCACGACGGCCGGTTCGAATCCGCGAAAATCGGCTACCCGCAACCGGTTCCGGACACCGAGCGCGCCACGGAGTTCCGGAACCGTCCGGGCAGCACCACTCTCGTCGCGCGAGCGGGTGACCGGGGCGTGTGGGTTCTCGACATCCGGGCCCGGACATGGAAGCTCGTCGAGACGGGGCCGGTCGTCGCGACCGCCACCGCCGGTGAGGGCAGCGCCCTGCTGACCCTCACCCGCGACGGCGTCCTGCACAGCCACGACGTCACCACCGGCGCGCAGACCGCGCAGGTCCCGCTGCTGTCGGCACCGGTTCCCGACGGCACGCCGCCGCCGGTCGTCGAGATCGATACCGGCCGCGCCTACGTCAACGACGCCGCCGCCCGCGCGGTGTACGAAATCGACTACCGCGACAATCTGCGCCGCGCACGCACTTTCGATCTCGATATCGCGCCGGTGCACATGGTGGAGACGGGCCGATGAGAACCGTGGTCCGCGCCTGTGTGCTGCTGGTCCTGCTCGCGCTCGCCCCGGCGTGCACCGCTTCGGACGACGGCCGTCCCCAGATCGTCGTCACCACCAATATCCTCGGCGACCTCACGCGGGCGGTGGTCGGCGATACGGCCGCGGTCACGGTGCTGATGCCGCCGAACGCCGACCCGCACCAGTTCGCGATCTCCGCGCAGACGGCCGCGCGCATCGAACGCGCCGACCTGCTCGTGCACAACGGATTGGGCCTCGAGGAGGGTGTGCGGCGGCATATCGGGTCGGCCGAACAGGCCGGGGTCCCGGCGGTGGCCGTCGGCGAGCTGGTCGACCCGATCCGCTACCGCAATGCCGACGCCAACGGCCCGGATCCGCACTTCTGGACCGACCCCCGGCGGGTGCGCCGCGCCGTGGAGATCCTCGGCGAACGGGTGGCCGGAATCGACGGCGTCGACGCGGCCGCCGTGCGCGCCAACACCTCCCGCTACCTCGCCGAGGTGGACCGGCTCGACGCGTGGATGGGCGAACGGTTCGCCACGATACCCCCGGAGCGCCGCAAACTCGTCACCAACCACCACGTATTCGGCTATCTCGCAGCGCGTTTCGGATTCGAGGTGATCGGCGCGGTCATCCCGGGCGGCACCACCCTCGCCTCGCCGAGCGCCTCCGACCTCGCCGGTCTGGCCGACACCATCCGCGCCGTAGGGGTTCCCGCCGTCTTCGCCGACTCCTCCCAGCCCGATCGCCTCGCCCGCGTGCTGGCCGAGCAGGCCGGGTTACACGTCCGGGTGATCGCCCTGTACTCGGAGTCGCTGACCGAACCCGGCGGTGGCGCACCCACCTATCCGGACATGATGCGCGCCAACACCGAGGCCATCGTCGGCGGCCTCACGGCGCCGTAACCGACTTTCGCACAACAGGAATGGAGTACCACATGCGGTCACCTCACCGCGCCGCCCGGTCGGCCGCCCTCGCCGGGCTGCTGACCCTCTCGATTGCCGCGAGCGGTTGCGGCACAGACGATTCCGGCGCCGAGCACGGCTCGGAGCATCCGGCGATCACCGACCCGATCGCGGTCAGCTACGACGGCGGCATCCTGCTGCTGGACGGCGCCTCGCTCGCCATCGCCGACGAGGTGAAACTCGACGGCTTCCTGCGCCTCAACCCGGCCGGCGACGACCACCACGTCATGGTGTCGACCAAGGAGGGCTTCCGGGTGCTCGACGCCGTGCACGGCGAACTCACCGACACTCTCTTCCCGGCGGCCGACCCCGGGCACGTCGTCCGGCACGCCGGGCGCACCGTCCTGTTCGCCGACGGCACCGGCGAGGTCACCGCGTTCGACCCGCGGCAGCTCGAGGACGGCACGCCGAAGACCGAGACGTACAAGGCCGCCGCCCCGCACCACGGGGTCGCGATCGAACTGTCCACGGGTGAGCTGGTCGTGACGCTCGGCACCGAGGAGAAGCGCACGGGCATCGCCGTTCTCGACAAGAACCGCAAGGAGATCGCCCGCAACGAGGACTGCCCCGGCGTGCACGGCGAATCGGCCGTCCAGGGCGAGGCCGTCGTCGTCGGCTGCCAGACCGGCGCCCTCGTCTACCGCAACGGCGCGATCACCAAGATGACCAGCCCCACCCCGTACGGCCGCATCGGCAACCAGTCCGGCAGCGACGTCTCCCCCATCGCGCTCGGCGACTACAAGCAGGACAAGGACGCCGAACTCGAACGGCCGCACCAGGTCTCGCTCATCGATACGCGCGACGGCAGCCTGCGGCTGGTGGACATCGGGACCAGCTACACCTTCCGGTCCCTCGCGCGCGGCCCGCAGGGCGAGGCCCTGATCCTCGGCACGGACGGCCGCATCCACGTCGTCGACCCCGTCGCCGGAAAGGTCACGCGCACTATCCCCGTCACCGCCCCGTGGGAGGAACCCCTACGGTGGCAGGAACCGCGACCGGCCCTGTTCGTCCGCGGCGGCGATGCCTACGTCTCCGACACCGCCACCAAGACCGTCCGCCGCATCGATCTGTCGACCGGCGCGACGACGGCCACGGCCACCCTCCCCAACACCCCGAACGAACTCAGCGGCGTCACAGCCCACTGACCACCACCGCCGCCCGCCCACGGACACCCGCTGCCTGCCCACGAACAACACCCGCTGCCCGCCCACGAACAACACCGTTGCCCGCCCACGGACAACACCCGTTGCGCGTACGCGGACAACACCGTTGCCCGCCCAGGGATAGCACCGTTGCCCGCCCAGTTCGTTTGTGGGCGGGCGGCGGTGCCGGTCACAGGTAAGGACGGGTGATCATCTCGATCCCGTGCCCCGCCGGGTCGTGGAAATAGACCCCGCGCCCGCCGTGCTCGTCGTTGGTGGTGCCGGGACGGGTGAAGAACGGGTCCGCCGCGTGGTCGATGCCGCGGTCGCACAGCTTGGCGTAGGCGCGGTCGAACAGGTCGTCGTCCACGAGGAACGCGTAGTGCTGCATCTGGATGTCGACCGGTGGTTCGGCGAATTGCAGCAGTACTCCGTCCTCGCAGAGCAGGTTGGTGAACACACCCCAGGAGGGGGCGTCGGCGAACTCGAAGATATCGCGGAAGAAGGCGGCGGACTCGTTCCGGTCCTTGGCCGCGATGATGGTGTGGTTGAAACGTGCGGACATGAAGTCTCCTGTCGTGATGGATCTGCGAAGCTGGGTGATCATCACGACGGGAGGAGGCGCTCGCGCGCCCCGAACGGCGCTCAGTAGAGCACCGGGTCACCAATCCGTGCGTGGCGTAGCGCCGTCCCGGTAGTCATCGGCGCATACGATACCGAGCGCACCCCCTGAAACTCAACCGGACGAGCGAAAGTCGGCCGACACGGGCATGAGGGGCCGCAAGATCGTCGCCGGACCGATACGCTCGGCGCATGGGTACGCGACTGCGAACCGCACGAAAGCTGTTGCTGGGACGCGAGATCGAACAGATGCTCGCGAAGGCGGGCGTAAGTCAGAGCGAAGCGGCCGCGATCCTGGAGACCAGCCAGAGCCGAATCGCCATGCTGATCGGCGGATCCAGCGCCATCACCGTCGGCGATCTCGAACGTCTCGCCACCGCACTCGGGTTCACCGACCCCGGCTACCGGCAGACACTGCAGGAACTGCGCCGCGAGAGTCACAAGCGCGGTTTCTGGAGCACCGGCTTCCGGCGGGCCTACATCGAGGACCTCCGGCTGCTGGTCGATCTGGAGGCACACGCCTCGCTGCTGCGCGTGACCGAGGCGGAGATCGTCCCCGGCCTGCTGCAGTGCGAGTCCTACATCCGCGCCCTGCACGAGACCGACGACGCCGAGGACGACGATCCGGACCGGGTGACCGTCGAGGATTCGGTGCGGGCCCGGCTGGCGCGCCAGGAGATCCTGCACTCCGCCGATCCCCCGCGGCTCCAGGCGATCCTGTCCGAATCCTGCCTGCGCCGCGCCTACGGCGGCCACACGACCATGCTCGAACAGCTGGAGTACCTGCTGGAACAGTCCCACCGGCCGAACCTGCTCATCCAGGTGCTGCCGTTCACCATCACCACCCACGGCGCGGGAATGGAGGACCGCTTCACCGTCGTGCGGGTGCCCTCCCCCGGCATCGCCGGCGATCTCGACATCGTGGTCGCGGAGAGCCAGGGCGATATCCGCTACATCGACGACAAGGCGGCCGTCGCCGCCCGCGAGACGGTGTGGGCCCGGCTGTCCGCCGCCGCGCTCGGCGCCGACGACACCCGCGACTTCATCGGAAGGGTCGCGCGGTCGTTCCGCCGGAAGACCGTCACCGTTCCCTAGACCCGTCACACAATTCGATATCTGCCGCACTACCGAGGAGATCCGGGATGAACGCCCCCGACTTCGAACCCCGTGAAATCGACGTCAGCCGCCCGTCGTCCGCCCGCCTGTATCACTACTACCTCTCCGGCGAGGCCGTCTTCGAGGTCGACAAGATCTTCGGCGAGCACCTCTTCGAGGTCTTCCCGTACGCCGACGCCTGGGCTCACCACAACCGCGCCTTCCTGCGCCGCGCCGTGAAATTCATGGTGGCACAGGGGATCCGGCAGTTCCTCGATATCGGATCGGGTCTGCCGACCGTCGGAAACACCCACGAGATCAGCCGGGAGTACGCGCCCGAGACGCGGGTCGTGTACGTGGACAACGACCTCGAGGCGGTCAACCGCGCCGACGAGCTGCTGCGGCAGCAGAACGCCATGGACATCACCGCGGTGATCGAGGCCGATCTGCGCAACCCCGAGGTCATCCTCGACCACCCCGAGACCCGCCGGCTCCTCGATTTCGACCGGCCCGTGGGCCTGCTGATCGTCAGCGTCTGGCCGTTCATCCCCGATTCCGACCGCCCGCACGAGCTGATGGAGCGGCTGCGCGACCGCCTGCCCTCAGGCAGTTACGTGGGGATGAGCCACGCCTCGATGTCGGAGGTCGACCCCGAGACCCAGCGGCTCGGCGGCGAGATCTCCGAGATGTACTCCGATACCTCCGACCCGCTGACCATGCGCGACCGCGACGACATCCTCGCGCTGTTCGACGGCCTCGAACTCGTCGAGCCGGGCCTGGTCTACGCCTGCGACTGGCGGCCCGAGGACCCGGTGGACCCCGACGACCAGGCGCGGCCGGGCAATTTCGCGGGCGTCGGATACAAGCGGTAGCACCCATCTCATTGCTGGAGGATTCGATGGCACAGCCGCTGTCGGGAAAAATCGCCGTCGTCACCGGTGCGAGCCGGGGCGTGGGCAAAGGTATCGCGCTGGAACTGGGGGCCGCGGGCGCGACGGTCTATCTCACCGGCCGCACCACCGCGCCCGGACCACTTCCCGGGACGATCACCGAGACCGCGGAGGAGGTCACCGCGCTCGGCGGGACCGGGGTCGCCGTGCGGTGCGACCATCACGACGACGAGCAGGTCGCGGCGCTGTTCACGCGGATCGGCGAGGAGCAGGGCCACCTCGACATCCTGGTGAACAACGTCTTCTCCGCCCCGGATCTGGCCCAGTGGCTGCACCGGCCGTTCTGGGAACTGCCGTTGCAGGCGTGGGATCAGGTGCTCGGGATCGGGCTGCGGTCGCACTACGCCGCTGCGCTGTACGCGGCCCCGCTGCTGTTCGAGGCGCGGCGGACGGGGCGGGTGATCGTCAATATCTCGTCCTCGGGCGCGATTTCCTACGGCCACAACGTCGTCTACGGCGTGGGCAAGGCCGGGGTGGACAAGATGACCGCCGATATGGCGGTCGAGCTGCGCCCGCACGGTGTCGCGGTCGTCTCGATCTGGCCGGGCCTGGTGCACACCGAACTGCTCGCCACCGGCGCCACGACGACCGACGACGGCCGCACCGTCGTGGAGATTCCGGGCACGGGATCGTTCGACATCTCCCACGCCGAATCCCCGCGCTTCGTCGGCCGGGCCGTCGCCGCGCTGGCGAGCGATCCGGACGTCCTCGGACAGTCCGGTGAACGCCTGACCACCGCCGATCTCGCGACCCGGTACGGCTTCACCGACGTGGACGGCGCCGGGCCGGGGGCGAGACTGCGCACGTAAGCCACGCGAGAACGCGTGCGGCGCGGGGCATATCAGGCCTCCGGGTGGATGTGCTCGTGCGCCCAGGCGTCGAATGTGGTGAGCGGAATGCCGAATTCGCGGGCGAACCGCGGGCGGGCCGGCTGGCCGACGACGTTCAGCCATTCGTGCGCCGCACCCATGGCGGGCATGCCCGCCGCGAAGGCCTGCTCCTCGGTCATGTCCGGTGCGGACAGTTTTCTCCCCACCGCGCGGGAGAGGATCGCCGCGATCTCGGTCATCGGCAGGTAGTCGCTCGCCAGTTCCAGCTCGACTTCGTGGAATCGCTCCGGCGCGAGGATCGCCGCGGCCGCCGCCGCGCCGATATCGGTGACCGCGGCCAGCGACAGCTCGGTCTCCGGACGCAGGACGCTCACCAGACCACCCTCGACGCCGCGCGGGAACAGGAACGCCATGGACGGCAGGAAGTTCTCCATGAAGAAGCCGGGCTTGAGCAGCGTCCAGCGCTCGAATCCCGCCGCGCGGACGCGGTCCTGGATCGCCGCCTTGGCGCCGAGTGTGGGTTCCATTGCCGCCCAGCGGCCTTCGGCCCAGCCGGGCGCCTCGACGTGCTGTCCCGCGCCGGAGACCGAGGTGTGCACGAATTGCGGCACCCCGGCGGCCTTCGCGCCCTCGACGAGGGTCACACCCTGAGCCACCTCGCCGTCGAAGTCGAATCCGGTCGCGGACAGCGCGGGCATCTGCACAGAGAACACCGCGCGGGCGCCCGTGGCGGCCCGGATCACGGAATCGCGGTCGAGCAGATCGCCGGTGACCAGTTCGACGCCGAGGGCCTCGACGGCCTTCGCGCGATCGGTGGCGGGATCGCGCACCAGCGCGCGGACCGGAACGCCCGCCGCGCGCAGGGCGCGGGCGGTCGCGCCGCCCTGCCTGCCGGTGGCGCCGGTGATCAGGACGGGTGCGGTATCGGCGGTCATGGCTCTCCTCGGGGGTTCACGCGAAACGGCGGGGCCCGCCGTTTATCCGTTCGGTACGATACGGCGGGCCCCGCCACTTAGCAATACGGAGATGCCACCATGGCCGATCACCAGCGCGCCGACGCCCGGCGCAACTACACGCGCATTCTCGGCGTCGCGGCCGAGGAGGTCGCCGCGCGCGGGGCCGAGGCCTCGCTGGAACAGATCGCCCGCACCGCGGGGGTCGGCTCGGCCACCGTGCGGCGGCACTTCCCCACCCGGCGCGCACTACTGGCGGCGGTCTCCAAGGACCGGATCGAGGCGCTGTGCGTCCGCGCCCACGACCTGGACGGCGACGGCGACAGCCGGGCCGCGCTGCTGGAATGGCTGAACGATGTTGTGGCCTACTGTATTTCGGCCCGCGGGCTCGCGGCGGCGCTCTCCTACGACGCCGACGCCGATCCGGTGGAGGGGAATTCGTGCGCGGCCGTCCTGGAGGAGGCCGGTGAGCCGCTGCTGCGCCGTGCCGTCCGCGACGGCGCGGTCCCGCCCGGTATCACCGTGGCGGATCTGATCACGCTGATCGTCGGGATCGTGCTGGCCACCGAGCACCGCCCGGACCCCCGCGCGGTCGCGGACCGGCTGTTCGGGCTGGCGGTCGAGGGGCTCAGCCCGGTTCGCCGCCGGTGATCCCGACGATCGGCAGGCGCAGGGCCGCCGGGGCGTTCGCGGGCACGACCGGATGCCGCGGCGCGACCGTGCCGACCCGGCGGTAGGGGGCGCCCAGGGCGGGGCGCGGGTCGGCGTCGCCGCGGTTGGGCCACAGCGCGACCGCGCGTTCGGCCTGGGCGGTGATCGTCAGCGACGGGTTCACGCCGAGGTTCGCCGAGATCGTCGAGCCGTCGATGACGTGCAGTCCCGGATGACCGTAGAGACGGTGGTACGGATCGATGACACCGCTGTCCGGCGAGTCGCCGATGACGCAGCCGCCGATGAAGTGCCCGGTCATGGGCACGCCGAACACCGTGGTGATACTCCCCGTGGGAATGCCGTCGATCTTGCCGGCGACGCGCCGCGCCACCTCGTGGCCCGCCGGGATCCAGGTCGGATTCGGTTCTCCCGCACCCTGTCTCGTGCGCATCCGGCGGCCGAACGGCCCGCGCCGGGTGTAGGTGGTAATGGAGTTGTCCACCGACTGCATGACCAGCAGCCCGATCATCCGCTCCGACCAGTGCCGCGGATTGTGGATGACGGGCAGATCGCGCCGGCCCCGCCGCACCTCGCGCAGCCACAACCGCAGCCGCGAGGTGCGCCCGTCCTCGTCGAACATCACCGTGGTGAGCAGCGAGAGCACATTGCTGCCCTTGCCGTAGCGCACCGGCTCGATATGGGTGTCGCCATCGGGATGGATCGAGGAGGTGATGGCCACGCCCTTGGTGAAGTCGGTGCCCTTGTCGCGGCTGCGAACCGACAGCAGCTCTTCGGAATTGGTGCGCGACAGGTAGCCGAGCCGCCCCGAGATATGCGGCAGCGACCCGGTGTCGCGCAGGCGGTGCAGGAGTTTCTGCGTGCCCAGCGCGGCGGCCGAGAACACCACCTGCTCGGCGGTGAAGGCCCTGCGGGACTTGCGAATCCAGCGCCCGGTGCGCACAGTGTCGATCGCGTAGCCGCCGCCCGGCAGCGGCCGCACATCGACGACGGTGGTGAGCGGATGCACGGTGGCGCCGGACTTCTCGGCCAGATACAGGTAGTTCTTGACGAGGGTGTTCTTGGCGTTGTGCCGGCAGCCGGTCATGCACTCGCCACAGTGGGTGCAGGCATTGCGCTCCGGGCCGACGCCGCCGAAGAACGGGTCCGGGACCGCCTCCCCGGGCCGGATGCCGTTGCCGCCGAACAGGACTCCGACCGGCGTGCGCCGACAGCTGTCGCGCACGCCCAGATCCTCGGCCACCTCGGCCAGCACCCGGTCGGCAGCGGTGGTCGCCGGGTTCACGGTCACGCCCAGCATGCGCTTGGCCTGGTCGTAGTGCGGGGCGAGTTCGTCGTGCCAGTCGGTGATGTGGGACCACTGCGGGTCCGCGAAGAACTTGGCCGGAGGTTCGTAGAGGGTGTTCGCGTACACGAGCGAGCCGCCGCCCACACCCGCGCCGCTCATGATGAAGGTGTCCTCGAGCAGCGTCAGGCGCTGGATGCCGTAGCAGCCGAGTTTCGGCGCCCACAGGAAGCGGCGGGCGCGCCACGAGGTCGCGGCGAACTCGTCGTCGGCGAAGCGGCGACCGGATTCCAGCACGCCGACCCGGTATCCCTTCTCGGTCAGGCGCAGCGCGGTCACACTGCCGCCGAATCCGGATCCGATGACCACCACGTCGTAGTCGAACGCCATCGACCTGCCTTCCGTCGCCCCTGTCGTCCACCTGCGAAGTTAGCCCGGAACGGCGGGCGGGCGGGACACAGCCGCGGCCACGAAATCGGTATTTCCGGCCATCTCTCGCGGCGGCGGGACCGGCCGGAACCCCTGTTCGCGGCGTCGCGGAACCGCGAAAACGGTTGTCCGAGCGGCATTTAGCCTCCGGATACGGCCCGAGGCGAGCCTTCCCAGCGCTGACACCATCTACTATCGAGTTACGTACACGTGAACCGCGGGCGAGCACACGGCGAGCCCGCGTTCGCGTCGGACGGCGATCGGCAGGAGGAGCGGGTGGCGAGCCCACGGAGAGTCGTCGCGTCGGGAGCCGGCGCATGAGCATCGCGATCTGCCTGCTGGTCTACGGCTTCACCGTGGCCGTCCTCGCGCCTCCGCTGCTGCGGCGGCTCGCCACCAGCCGCGCCGGGCCCCGCACCGTGCTCGGCGCCTGGGTCGCCGTACTCGGATCCGTCACCGCCGCTTGGGTTTTCGCACCCGTCATCCTGGTCGCCGACGTGCTGATCCACCTCGCGCATCCGGAGCGCGCGAGCCTGGTCGGCGCCTGCCTGGAACAACTGCGGGACGTGGTCACGGGCCGCTACGGCTATCTGGCCGAGGCCGGGCTGCTGGTGCTGGCGACCTCTGCGGCCCTGGCGTCCGCGGTGGCGGTGACGCGGCTGGGCCGGATCCTGGTGCGCGCCCGGTCCACCACCCACGAACACGCCCGCATGGTCCGGATCGCCGGGCGTCACAGCCCCGAACTGGACGCCGTCGTCCTCGCCGTCGGCGCGCCCGCCGCCTACAGCGTGGCGGGTAAGCACGGCACCGTGGTGGTGACCGAGGGCGTGATCGCGGCGCTGCGCACCGATCAGCTCGCGGCCGTGCTGGCGCACGAGCGCGCACACCTCGACGGCCGCCATCACCTGCTGCTCGCGGCCACGCGCGGGCTGACCAGCGTCTTCCCCCGGGTCAGGCTGTTCGCCACCGGCGCCGCCGAGGTCGCCCTGCTGCTCGAGACGATCGCCGACGATGCCGCGGCCCGCCTGCACGGCCCCGACGCCGTGCTGCGGGCGCTGGTCACCCTCTCCGAACTCACGGCCGGAACCACCGGCGGCCTCGGCGCGACGGGGCTCGGACTGCCCGCGCGGGCCGACCGGCTCGCGGCGGGTGCGCGCACCGCGCCGAAGTCCCGAATTCGCGTGCGGCCCACCACGACCGCCATGACGATCGGTCCCGCCGCCGCCACCCTCATCGCCGCGGTCGGCATCGCCACGTGCGCGTCCGAGCAAGTGCTGCCGGCTCAGCCGCTGCGGCCGTCCGCCGGCGCGCGGACGTCCCAATCCCACCCGGTGCCGACGCTGCCGCGCTGAGCGGTCATCGCGTGGTGCGGCGCGACCACGTGCGCAGTGCCGTGCGCAGGCTCTGCGACTGCTCGGCGCTGATGCCGTCCAGGAAGTGCGCCAAGACCAATTCGGCCCGGCCGCCACAACCCAGCGCCTCCCGCATCAGGCGCGCACCGTGCTGCTCCCGCGTGAGAGTCGGCCGGTACAGGTAGGCGCGGCCCTCCCGTTCGCGCTCGAGCCAGCCTTTGCGGTGCAGGTTGTCCATGGTGGACATGACCGTGGTGTAGGCGATGTGGCGCTCCGCGGACAGCTCGTCGAAGACCGCGCGCACCGTCGTCGGCCCGTCCGATCGCCAGAGCCGGTCCATCACCACACCTTCCAGATCACCGAAACCCCGTGTGCCCACCGTCCGTTCTCCCTCATCAGCACGGCTCGGCCGCCCAGGCACGCGACGTCGGCGGGGCCACCCGTCCGGCACGGGCCGGCCGCCGCCGTGCGACGCCGCGGTGACGCCACGCGGCACCTCCTACGTACCTAGATAGTAGGTCACCGGCGGCGCGCCCGCGTGACAATTCATGTCACGGCGTCCGGAACCCGCGCAATGATCTTGCAGAACAGGAGGGTCAGGGAGACAGGCTCACGCCTGGGCGGACTCCCAGACGAAACCGTCCGGGTCCGTGCAGGGCCCGACGCCGCCGGACACGGCGAGCCGATGCGACCCGCTCCCGTCTGCGGGAACGCCCGCGTCCTTGGCGGCGGCGCGACGTCCGTACAGCGCCAGCGTCACCGGCGAGGCGCCGGCCTCGAATTCGACGTACTTGCTGCCGAAGCTCTTCGCCACGGTCAGGCCGCGGTCGATATAGAACTGCTTGGTGGCCTTGACATTGTCGACCCCGAGCAGCAGCACGAAGCTGTCCACCTTCCGGGTGATCGGCGCGGTGTCCTTCTTCGACGAGGTCGCGATCTTCCACAGCGTCCCGTCCGGCGCCCGCAGAACGCCCCCGTAGCCCCAGAAACTCTTCTTCGCCGGTTTCACCACGGTCGCGCCCGCGGCGAGCGCGGTGTCGAAGAAACTGTCCACGATGCCGGGCTGCGAGACCACGAGCGACAGCACGAACCCGCGGAATCCGGTAGTGGGCGCCTCGGAGGCACGCACCCGCACCCGATCGCCGAGACCGAACGCGGCCTCGTAGAAGGCCGCCGAGGCAGCGGGGTCGTCACTCTCGAGAACGACGGAGTCGATGGTGGCCTGGTTGGTTGTGATGTTCATGTCGTAGACGCTAATTTCCACCGGCCTGCCCGCGCTTCTCGATTCCTGACCGGTGTCCGGGAGGTTCGCGTCACGTTCGCGCGTAACCGCGGACGACGAGTGCGGAGATCAGGCACCAGAGGTCGTCGGCGCGCGTGGGGTCGTAGCCGGTGAGGTGCGCGATTCTCTTGAGCCGGTAGTCGACGGTATTGGTGTGGATATGCAGCATCCGCGCCGTCCGCTGCCGATCGAGGTTGTTGTCGAGATGGCAGCGCAGCGTCCGCAGCAGTTCGGGGTGGTCGTCGAGGGGATCCAGCACGGCCCGCAGTTGCTCGCGGCCGGGCCCGGGGCGGGTGATCTGGTATTCGAGGGCGACGTCGGCGGTGCGGTAGAGGCCGGACCGGCACCCCAGATTCTGCGCGGTGTCCAGCAGTTCGTGCACCTGGCGCGCGATGTGCGGGATGTCGTCGGTCGCCGCCGTCAGCACGGCCGCGACGATCGGCACCTGCGCCGCGGCCGACATCGACTCGATCAGCCGGTCGAGCTCGCCGTCGGTCATGGACTGCTCCGGGATCAGCATCGTGCCGCCGGTCACGCTCAGCAGCGACAGTGCCGTGCCGCCGCACTCGGTGGCCAGGTGCGACTGGGCGCGCCGCAGCGTGCGGCGGGCGACGACGTCGGCGTCGACTCCGGGCGCCCGCTGCTCGGGATGCGGCGAAATCGCCACGGCGACAACGTGGTAGCGGTCGGCGACGCCGATGCCGCCGTGCCGGGCCATCGCGGCGTCGGCGTGGCCGCTCAGCAGGGCGGAGGTGAGGGTGTGGACGGCGGTGTGGTGTTCGCTGACCACCGACCGGAGTTCGCGGATATAGGCGCGGGTGAGCGTGACGGTGATGAGTTCGAGCACGTCCAGCTGCCGCCGGGCGTGGTCGCGGACGGATTCGAACTCGGCCGGGGTCGCGCGGGCGTGCACGAGGTCGGCGCCGATCCGGAACCCTTCGTGCACGGCCTGTTCGATGATGTCGAGCGGGATGCCCTCCCGTGCCCACTGCGCGGCGACCTCCTCGAGCCGGGGCAGCGTTTCGGGCACGGTGTCGTCGTCGTACATGCTCAGGGCCAATTGCAGGCACAGCCGCGTCACCACGGAGACATCGCCGCGCAGCGCCTCGGCCGGGAGCGTGCGGCACGTCGCGACCTCCTCGGCGAACCGCGACACCATCGTGCGCGACACGCTCCACACATCGCGCAGCGGTGACGTGAACACCCGCCCGGTCACCGTCCGGTCGATCGGATTCGGACTCTTCCCGCTCATGGCCGGCCCCTTCCCAGTCACGCCCGTGCGGCGACCGCGCCACCGTAACGACGCCCCGGCCCGGCGCGGGGCCGGTGCCCGAAACCTCTGGGATTCGGTCCGAAACGGCCGTCATCCGGCCTATGAGAGTTCACAGCCGCGGCCGAAGAGGGGACGAATGACGTTTCGCCGTCGCGCCTTTCGGGAGTTGCGGGGTACGTGTGCGGGCGGTGGCGGTGGCAGCGCGCAGCCGGGACCTCCTGCGGCCGGGCAGACGTCACATCGGAGGTCGTGGAGCGGCTTTACCTCGGTGGGCGGGCTTTCACGCGCTGCCACCACTGCTCATGCTCGCCGATGGGGCGGCGAACCGGTGAGGCCGCGAAGATCACCCCCTACCCCTATTGCGCCCCAACGGAATCGGGCGTGTTTCGCCGCGGGGCACAGCACGGTGCGACGGAATCGGGCGTGGTTACACAGCGAGGCACAGCACGGTGCAACGGAATCGAGCATGGTTACACAGCGGAGCACAGGACGGTGCAACGGAGTCGGGCGTGGTTACGCGGCCGGGCACAGCACGGTGCAACCGAACCGGGCGTGGTTACACAGCAGGGCACAGCACGGCGCGACCGAACCGGGCGTTGTTACACAGCAGGGCACAGCACGGTGTAACCGAATCGGGCGTGGTTACGCGGCCGGGCACAGGACGGTGCGGTCGAACGGGCCGCCGTGGGACGCGGCGTGGGCGACGGCGGCATTCACCTCGTCGAGCGGGAACGTGGCCACTCGTTCGGGGGTGAGGTCGAGGGCCCCGGATGCCACGAGGCGGATGATCCCGGTGTTCGCCGACCGCGGGCCCATCCATTGGCCGCGCACGGTGATCGAGTTGCGCATGAGCCACGGGTACGGGAGCGCGAGGTCGTCGCCGCCGAGCATGCCGACACCGCCCATGAGAACCACGCGGCCGTACTCGCGGACCGTCGTGATCGCCGTGCGCACGACCGCTGCGGGGGCTTCGGGCGGAAGCAGATCGATGGCCATGTCGACCGGGCCGCCCGCCGCCTCGAGCAGGGCGGCGTGATCGCGCTCCGCGTCCCCGGTCAGGGTCACGGTGCGCACGCGCGGGCCGAAGCGCTCCGCGAGCACGTCGAGCGCGGCGCGATTGCGGCCCGGGGCGACGACCCGGCCCGCACCCATCGCCAGCCCGACCGCCACCGCGCTGCTGCCGAAATTTCCGGTGGCGCCGCTGACGAGCAACGTCTCACCGGCCGCCAGCCCGCCCGCGAGCAACCCGCTGTAGGGGACGGTGTGCACGCTGAGCGCGGCCCAGCGCGCGAGGTCGTCCCCGGCGGTAGCCGGGAGCCGGTACACGTTCTCCGTCGGCACCCGCATCAGCTCGGCGAACGATCCGTCGTGCCAGTGCCGGGCCAGCCGCGCGCCGCCCGGACCGCGAGAAGACCAGCCCTGCAACGTGATATCCGGGGTGAGCGCGTCGTCTCGCGAGCGCACCGTCGCATCGCACCACACCAGATCGCCCGCGCGCACGGCCGTCGCGTCGGGCCCGGTCCGGACGACCCGGCCCACCCCGCCGACGCCCGGCACGACCGGCGGCTCCAGCGGATAGTTCCGCTCCCCGCCGAATACCTCGGCCGCGTACGGGAGCACGCAGGCGGCGAGCACCTCCACCAGCACCTCGCCCCCGTCCGTCCCGGGGTCGGGCGCCTCCCGCACCGTGAGCGGGCTGCCGAACGCCGTGAGTACCACTGCCTTCATACCGGTGTCCTCCTTCGTGATCGACCTCGACGCTAGGAGCGCCGCCCCCATGCGACAAGCGAAGATCCGGCACACCTGGTATGCGTAGTAGGCATGGAGGTGTCGAGTGCGAACCTGCGGGTGTTGCGGCAGGTGGCCGAGTCGGGCAGTTTCACCGCGGCGGCCGCGCAACTCGGCTATACGCAATCGGCGGTCTCGCGGCAGGCGGCGGCCCTCGAGCGAAGCGCGGGCGCGACGCTGTTCGAGCGGCACCCGGACGGGGTGCGGCTGACTGCCGCCGGGCTGGTCCTGCTACGGCACGGCCGGGCGATCCTGGACGCCCTCGACGCCGCCGACCGGGAGCTGACCGGCGAGGTCCCGCGCACCGAGGCGGTCCGGCTCGGCGCGTTCCTCAGCGCGGGGGCGGCCGTCCTGCCCGCCACCCTGGCACGGCTCGCCCGGACGAACCCGCAGGTGCGGGTCACCACGCGCGAAGGCACGTCCCCCGGCCTCGTGCGCGCGCTGCGGGCGGGAACCATCGATATCGCCGTCCTCGCGGCCCGCCCGCCCTACCGGCTGCCGGGCGAGGACGCCCCGCGCCTGCACGTGGAGGCGGCGGGCGATACCGAACTACTCGTCGCGGCGGCGGCCACCGGCGAATTCGCCGGGCGCACAACGGTACACGTGGACGACCTGGCCGAGGCCGCGTGGATCGCCACCCCGTCGTCGAGCGCCGAACCGCTGCTGGGCGTGTGGCCCGGCCTGCCCGGACGGCCGCGCGTCGTCCACGGCACGCGCGACTGGCTGACGAAGTTGCGCCTGGTCGCGGGCGGTTTCGGCATCACCACGGTGCCCGCTCGCCTGGCTCCGATACTCCCGCCCGAGGTCGTCCTGCTCCGCGTCGAGGGTGCGCCGCCGGAACTCCGCCGGATCCTGGTCGCCCGGCTTCCGGGCCCGCCGACGCCCGGAATCGAAGCGGTCGCCCGCGCCGTCGCGGCGGCCGTCTGAGGCGATCGCCGGGGAGCCGCTACCCGGACTCCCGCGGGACGAGGCGATGGGTGTGGGCGTAGACCGCGGCGTGGACGCGGTCGCGCACACCGAGTTTCGCGAGCAGGTGGGAGACGTGGGTCTTGACCGTCTGCTCGCCCACGCCGAGGGCGCGGGCTATCTCGGGATTGGTGCGCGCCTTCGCGATCAGCAGCAGGACCTCGTGCTCGCGGGCGGTGAGCGTCTCCGCCTCCGGCGCGCCGCGGAACGGTTCGGCCTCGCCCGACAGCCGCACGATCAGCGTGCGCGTCCGGTGCGGATCGAGGAGGGCGTGGCCGCGGGCCGCCGTCCGGATCGCCGCGATCAGATCCCGGGCGGGGAGACCCTTGGTGAGGAATCCGCTCGTGCCGAGACGCAGTGCGCGATAGAGGTTCTCGTCGGTGTCGGCGGTGGCGAGGGCGAGGATCCGGGTCCGGCCGCCGAGCGCCGCGACCGTCTCGGCGGCGGCCGCATCGTCGAGACCGGGCATATCGAGATCGAGGATGGCGACATCGGGCCGATGCCGCAGCAGTCCCTCGGCCACGGCCACGCCGTCGCCGACCTCCGCGACGCAGTCGATATCCGGCTGCGTCCCGATCACCGCGCGCAACCCGGACCGGAATACCGTGTGGCCGTTCGCCAGCAGCACCGAGATCACCGGGTGTTGTGCCGGCAGAACCGATTCCGGCCCGCGCGGGTCGAACTCGCTCGCCGCGCCGTGACCGGCGACCGGGGTCTGCGCCTGCGCGCTGCCCACCGAGAGCACCGTGGCGGCGAGGGCGAGCAGCAGCGACCACACCACCCGCAGCAGCGGGCGGGTGGCGGACGTCGTGGCCATAATCCTCCGACCGTATCCGATTCAGCGCAGGAAGCCGGTGTAGTTCCTGGTCATCAGCCGGCTCTCGATCTGCTTGATCGTATCCAGGCCGACGCTCACCACGATCAGCACCGAGGTGCCGCCGAACACGAGCGCCTGCCCGGCACCCGCGGCGCCGGAATGCAGCAGCAGATTCGGCAGCACCGCCACGGCGCCGAGGTAGAGCGAGCCGGGCAGGGTGATCCGGCTGAGGACATACCCCAGGTAGCCGGCCGTCGGCGCGCCGGGACGATACCCCGGGATGAAGCCGCCGAACTTCTTCATCTCCTCCGCCCGCTCCCCGGGATTCAGCGTGACCCCCACGTAGAAGTACGTGAAGAACAGGATCAGCGCGACATAGGCGGTCGTGTACACCGGATTGCCCGGGTCGACCAGATACTTCTCGATCAGCTCCCGCCACCCGCCCGATCCCCGCGGGGTCAGCTGGACCAGCAGGTGCGGCATCGCCAGCAGCGAGGACGCGAACACGACCGGCACCACCCCGGCCTGATTGACCTTCAACGGCAGATACGTGGAGGAACCCCCGTACATCCGGCGGCCGACCACGCGCTTGCTGTACTGGACCGGAATCCGCCGCTGCCCCTGCTCGACGAAGATCACCGCCACGAGCGTCAGGAATATCGCCACGCCCAGTCCGGTGCACACGAGCGCGCCGCGGCTCTGCAGGATCGCCCCGGCCTGGCTCGGAATCCGGGCGACGATGCCCGCGAAGATCAGCAGCGACATCCCGTTGCCGACCCCGCGCTCGGTGATCAGCTCGCCGAACCACATCACCAGCGCCGCCCCCGCACTCATGACCAGCACGACGACGACCATGCCGAAGGGCGTGGCATCCGCCAGGATCGGCTCGGGGCAGTCCGGCATCAGCTGCCCGCGCACCGCCAGCGCCACCAGCGCCGAGGCCTGCAGCGCCGCGAGCGACATCGCGAGATAGCGGGTGTACTGCGTGATCCGCGCCTGGCCCGCCTGCCCGTCCGTGCGCAGTTCCTCGAACCGCGGGATCACGACGGTCAGCAGCTGCGTGATGATGCTCGCGGTGATGTACGGCAGGATCCCGATGGCGAACACCGACAGTTGCAGCATCGCACCGCCGGAGAACAGGTCGACGAGCTCGTAGATCCCCGCGGCGCCGGAGCCCGAGGACCGGCCGGCGCAGGCGCGGATCGCGTGGTAGTCGACGCCCGGCGAGGGAATCGCCGCGCCGAGCCGGTACAGCGCGAGCAATCCGAGCGTGAAGAGGATCTTCCGCCGCAGGTCCGGGGTCCGGAGAGCGGGTACGAGGGCGGACAGCAAAAATCCTCCTGGCGGGGCGGGACGAAGGGACGACGGACTTCGACGGTACGAAAGTCCTTGTCTCCCTACGTCGCCCGTGAGTCGGACTTCGCCCTCCCCCGACAGCGGGAGGTCGCGGGGAATTCGGGGGTTGGCCGATCCCCCGCGGGGGTACCTCTACACCATGCGCGCAGCACCGGAGCGGATCCTCGGGGCGGAGCCCGGGACCGCCTTTTTAGCGGTGCTGACATGCGCGCTGTTCGCGGTCACCATGGGCCTGCTCGCCGGTTCGGTCGCGCTGGCTCTGATCACCGTGCCGCTCATGGCTTTCGGAATCCTCGCGACCTCCCGGCTCCTGCCGTCGCGCTCGGTGCCGACCCCGCGCCGGGAGGCTCCCCCGCGCCGCGTCCTGAGCGACGATACGAGCCCGTCGCCCCGCTGACGCCGGCTCACGGCCGCGATCTCACGAGGACTGGGCCTCCTCCGCCAGGTACAGCGGCCGGAACGCCTGTGCGGGTGGATGTTCCAGCATCCGGGCGAACGATCGGGCCGACGCGGGCCATGGGTTGGTGACGCAGCCGTTGGCGTGTTTGTACCAGCTGGGCTGGTGGGTGGCGGGCCAGACCGTGCGGGTGAGCGCCTCGTCCAGCCACCGGCGATACGCCGCCGCCGCGTCGGCCCGGACCTCCACCGCGGGCGCGCCGATCTGCGCGCGCCACCGCAGACACCGCAGGATGTAATCGATCTGGATCTCCTTCATACCCGGATTGCTGCCCGCCGGATTGAACGTGTTGGGCCCGGCGATCAGGAAGGCGTTGGGATACCCCGGCACCGCCAGCCCGAGGAAGGCGTCGGCCCCGCCCGCCCAGTCCTCCGCGAGCAGCCGCCCGCCGCGCCCGCGAACCGTTAGGGGTGCCAGAAAATCCGCCGCGCGGAATCCGGTGGCGAACACTACGATGTCGGCCGGCCGGTGCGTGCCGTCGGCGGTATCGATTCCCGTGGGCGTGAGGCGGACGATCGGATCGGTCACCAATTCCACGGTAGGACGAGCCAGGGCCCGGTAGAACCCGTTGTCGAAGAGGATCCGCTTGGTGCCGATCGGGTACCGCGGCGTGACCGCCGCCCGCAGCCGCGGGTCCTGCACCGAGCGGCGCAGGTGCGCGCGGGCGACCCATTCCGCGGGCCGCGCCGACCAGCCCCGTCGCATCATCGGCGCGAGCAGCGCGTCCGCGCCGTGCGACAGCGCCGTCCGGTAGAGCCGGTGCCCGCCGGGCAGCGACAGCGCCGCGTGGGTCAGCGCGCCGAACTCGCGCGCGGGCTTGGGCAGTATCCAGTGCGGCGTGCGCTGGTACACCCGCACGCCGCGCGCGACCTCGGCCACGTGCGGAAGCAGCTGTGCGGCACTGGAACCCGTGCCGATCACCGCGACGTCCCGGCCGTCGAACTCCACGCCGTGCCGCCAGCGCGCTGTGTGGAACGTCACACCCGCGAAACGGTCGAGACCCGGGATATCGGGCGTGAAGGGGCGATGCAACTGCCCGGTGGCGAAGACGACCACCTCGGTGCGAAGCGTCGCTCCGGACTCAGTGGCAAGTTCCCAGCATCCGGTCTCGTCACAGTAGGTGGCCGATACGATCCGGGTGCGCGTCCGCAAGCGCCCGTACAGATCGTGCCGACGGGCGACCTGTTGCAGATACGCCAGGATGTCCGGCTGCCCAGGATATCGGCTCCGGGTGCCGCGATACGGATCGAACGAGAAAGAATACAGATGAGAGGGCACGTCACAGGCGCATCCGGGATAGGTGTTCTCCCGCCACACCCCGCCTACGTCGTCCCCCTCCTCGGTGATCACGAAGTCGTCGAAGCCCGCCCGCCGTAGCGCGACCGCCATGCCGATGCCCCCGAATCCCGCTCCCACAACCACCAGCCGCACGTCCACGATGACGCACCTCCATCAGGGTCGGAACAACACCTCACACAAAAAGAGTTAACTTCCAGTTAAGCCCCTGCACAAGACAGTTCCGCGCTTCGGTATCCGAATGACACATCACGGATTCGACACCGAGACGATTCCGGGTCGCTGTGCTCCGTCAAGCGGGGTAGACGTGAATTTCACTGGCCTTCACCGCGGCCCACAGCCGCATGCCGGGCCGCAGCCGGAGATCGGCGACCGCGGCGGGGGTGACGTCCGCGAGGACGGGAGGCGCGCCGTCGAGCCGGACGCGGGTGAGGTCGGCATGCTGCTCGAGCCCGGTGAGCGTGACGGGCCAGGTGTTGCGGGGGCTGCCCGTGGGCCGGTCGAGATACAGGCTCACCGCGGTGGGCGGGAACGCGAGGAAAACCGGTCCGGCCGCGGCGCTGCCGACGGTGACGTGGCCGCCGTTGTCGACATCGACGGTGGTCCCCGCGGCGGTGCCGCGGAACAGGTTGAGCCCCACCAGGTTCGCGACGTACTCCGAGCGCGGCCGGCGGGCGATCTCGGTGGGCGGGCCCTGCTGGACGACGACGCCCCGCTCGAGAATCACGAGCCGGTCTGCCAGCACCATGGCGTCGAGCGGATCGTGGGTCACCAGGACGGTGTGGCCCGGATAGTCGCGCAGATGGTGAGCGAGGTCGGCCCGCACCTGGATCCGCGTGCTCGCGTCGAGCGCGGCGAGCGGTTCGTCCAGCAGCAGCAGCGCGGGATCGGTGGCCAGGGCACGGGCCAGCGCCACCCGCTGGGCCTGCCCGCCGGACAGCGCTCGCGGCGTGGACCGCGCGTGCTCGCCCAGCCCGACGCGGTCGAGCCATTCCGTCGCGCGGGCGCGGGCCGCGGCGCGGCGCATACCGCGGGCGCGCAGCCCGAAGGCGACGTTCTCGACCGCCGGAAGATGCTGGAACAGCAGGTAATCCTGGAAGACGACGCCGACCCGGCGGCGCTCGGCGGGCACGAAGACCGAGGGCGGCGCGTCCCAGACCTGATCGGCGACGGCGATGCTGCCGCCGGTGAGGGGCAGCAGCCCGGCCAGGGCGCGCAGCGCGGTGGTCTTGCCCGCGCCGTTGGGTCCCAGCAGCGCCACCACCTCACCGGCCGGGGCGGTGAGGTCGATGTCCAGGCGGAAACGGTCCCGCTCGACCCGCAGTTCGGCCCGCAGCGTCATACCGCGCCTCGAATCCAGCGCTCCCGCAACGTGACCAGCACGGCGACCGAGACCGCGAGCAGCACCAGGCTCAGCACGATCGCGGCGTCCGGATCGGTCTCCAGGGCGAGGTAGACCGCCAGCGGCATGGTGGTCGTGCGGCCGGGGAAGTTGCCCGCGAAGGTGATGGTCGCGCCGAACTCACCGAGCGCCCGCGCCCAGCACAGCACGCCGCCCGCGACCACACCGGGCAGCACCGCGGGCAGCGTGACGCGGCGGAAGGTGTACCAGGGCGAGGCTCCCAGCGTGGCCGCCGCCTCCTCGTACCGGGTGTCGGCGGCGCGCAGCGCGCCCTCGACGGAGATCACCAGGAACGGCATGGCCACGAACGCCTCCGCGATCACGACGCCGGGCGTGGTGAACGGCAGCGACACCCCGAACCAGTCGTAGAGGTACTGCCCGAGCAGGCCGCGCCGCCCGAAGACCAGCAGCAGCGCGACGCCGCCGACGACCGGCGGCAGCACCAGCGGCACCGTCACCAGCGCGCGGATGAGCCCACGGCCGGGCACCCGCGCACGGGCCAGCAGCCAGGCCAGCGGAATACCGAGGAACAGGCAGATCACGGTCGCCAGCGTCGCGCACAGCAGCGAAAGCCGCAGCGCCTCACCGACTTCCGGGCTGGACAGCCGGTCGGCCAGCGTCGGCCACGGCGCGCGCGCCAGCAGTCCGACGAGCGGGACGACGAGGAAGACCAGCGCGCAGACGGCAGGCAGCACCAGGACGACCGGATGCCGCCCGCGGGTCAGCCGCCGCCGACTGCTCACGGAGTGCCGAATCCCGCGTCGGCGAACACCTTCTTCGCCTCGGCGGACCGGACGTAGTCGACGAACGCGGCGGCGGCGGAGGCGTTGGGCGCCTCGGCCAGCGGGGCGATCGGGTAGGTGTTGATCGCCTTCTCCGCCTCCGGGAAGTCGATGCCCGTCACCTTGTCCCCCGCGGCCCGCACGTCGGTGCGGTACACCAGCGCCGCGTCGACCTCGTCGAGGGTCACCTTGGTGAGCGCGGCCTTCACGTCCTGCTCGCGGGTGTCGGGTTGCGGGGTGATGCCGGAGATCTCGAAGACCTTCTCGGCCGCGGCGCCGCAGGGCACCTGCTCGGCGCACAGCGCAAGCCGGGGCTCGGTCCTGCCGAAGTCGGCGAGTCCGGTGATGTGGCCCGGATTGCCCTTGGGCACCGCGATCTCCAGGCGATTGCTGACGAAGGTCGACGGCTGGCCGGTGACCTCACCGGCATCCACGACCTGCTGCATAGTGGCCGGTGCGGCGGAGGCGAAGACATCGGCGGGCGCGCCCTGCTCGATCTGCTGGGCCAGCGCCGAACTCCCGCCGAAGCTGTACACGACCTTCGTCCCGGGATGCGCCGCCTCGAACTGCTTGCCCAGTGTGGTGAAGGTTTCCGTCAGCGACGCGGCCGCGAATACCGTGACCGTCCCGGAGACCCCGTTCGACCCGGACGAGGTGTTCGTGTCGTCGGCGCCGCACGCGGCGAGTCCCGCGGTGACGGTGAGCGCGGCGGCGGCCGCGGCGAGTGTGCGGAATGGCTTCATCCTCGTCAACTTTCCGGTATCTCGACCACGACATGGGTCGATTTGACCGAGGCCACGGCGACGCTGCCGACCTCCAGGCCGAGTTCGTCGACCGACTCCCGGCTCACCAGCGACACCAGCCGGAACGGGCCGGCCTGCATCTCCACCTGCGCCATCACCGTGTCCTTGACGATGCGCGTCACGATGCCGCGCATCCGGTTGCGCGCCGAGGCCGCCACGGTCACGCCGGGCTCGGCGATATCGGCGGACTGGCCGCGCAGCAGTTCGGCCAGGTCCTGGCCGCGGACGCCTTTGCGGCCGTTCTCCAGCCGCACCTCGGCCAGCCGCCCCTGGTCGATCCAGCGGCGGACCGTGTCGTCGCTGACGCCCAGCAGCGCCGCCGCGTCACTGATCCGCAAATTCGTCACAATGGGCAAGCATATTGCCGTGGATGCGGTGCGCAAGCCCTATTCGCCTCCCGATCTGCGATCCAGCGGTCAGCGGCATGGAAATGCCGTTTCCGGGCAGGGCGAGTGCCCCATCGATCAGGCGCATCGACGCGCGGCGCGCAAGGGGCGTCGACGCGCGGCGCGCGGCGCGCAAGGGGGCCGCAAACGCCCCGGCGCGTGCGGACGGGAAGATCCGGGGCCGCGTGGCGATGCCGGATCGACACGGCATCCCGGCCGGGGGCGACGCGCGCTCCCCCCGGTCCTCCGCCGCGATGGATAGGCCCCCTGACATCGGTCGTTGCCACCGCTCCGGCCGCGCGACGGCAGGGATACAGGCCGGGGGTATGACCGGATCGCGAGGGGAAATCGATGGGAGGACGTGTCGAATTTCCTTGTGCGCCATCGCCTATTCACACGGGTGCGCTTTGTTTCGAGGAGGGGTCGACGTGGAGGTGAGGATGGCGAACGAGCGCATGCGGGCCGACGCGGCGCAGGTGCTGGAGGGTCTGGACGAGCAACTGCGCGGCATTGCCGAGGTGCAGCGGCAGCGTGCGGATCTCACCGCCACGATCACCGCGTGCGAGAAGCGCATCAAGGTCACGGTGAACGCCGACGGCCTGCTCATCCACACCGAATTCGCCGAGGACATCCTCGATCTCACCCCCGACGAGATCGCCGAGAACATCACCGCCGCCGTGCAGGCGGCGTCGGCCGAGGTCATGCGTCTCGGCCGCGAACTCATGCGGCCGCTGATGGAACGCCGCACGCGACTGCCGAAACTGTCCGAGATGATCGAGGGCGCACCGGATCTGGGCGAGATGATCCCGGTCGCACCGCCCCCGAAGGCTTCGCTCGACGACCCGGAACGGCCGCGGAACGACTCGCCCGGAACAGGATTCGATACCGGCGCCCGATCGATGATCGCCGACCAGGACTGGTAGCCGTGTCCCTGGATCTGCCCGAGGGGCTGCGCTGGCTGGGGTGGGTGGCGGGCACGGAGTGGCCCGACGGCGACGAGGACAAGCTCTTCGCGCTGGCGAAGGCCTGGGAGGAGGCCTCGACGGAGCTGAAGGAGCTGCCCGATCTGCTGAAGGCCGCCAAGGACACCACCCGGTCGGCGTATCCGGCGGGTGACGGCGGCGACGCGATGGCCGCGATGTTCGACGACCTGATCTCCGGCGACCAGTCCGTGGCGGCCCTGGCCGAGTCCATGAAGCAGGTGTCCGACGGCAGCTTCGATACCGGCACCCACGTCGAATCCGCCAAGCTCATGATCATCGTCTCGCTGGTCACGCTGGCGATCGAGATCATCTGGGCCTGGCTGTGGCCGCCCACCGCACCGGCGGTCGAGGCGGCGGCGACGGCCGCGACCCGGTCGTGGATCAAGCTGGCTACCGACCGCATCGCCGGCATGATCGCCCGGATCGCCGAGACGGTCATGTCGAAGGCCGCGGCCAAGGTGTTCGGCACCTACGCCATGCGCGCGATCGAGGGCGCGGCGATCGCCACCGCGCTGGACCTGCTGGTGCAGGGCATCCAGATCGCGAAGGGTCACCGCAAGAGCATCAACGGCACCGAGGTCGGCATCTCGGCGGTCGGGGCCGCGCTCGGCGGCATCACGTCGCGGTTCACCGCCAACTACACGGGCAAGGCGTTCGACAGGATCGGCGGATCGGCGCTGAACAAGTTCGCGGGCAAGGGAATCGGCGATGTGCGCGGCATGCCGTTCGCCCGCGGCGCGACCGTCGGCGTGGCCGCGGGCGCCGCGAGCACGCTGTCGGGCAACTTCGTCGCCGGCGCGTGGACCGGGGACTGGGCGGGGGCGTTCGGCAGCCCCGCCGGCTACGTGGGCGGCATGGCGCGCAGCGGAATCGTCGGCGGCATGCGCGGCGGATTCACGGCGCGGGCGCTGCCGCCCTCGACCAAGAACCCCCTGAACGCGTCGTCCTACGGCCGCACCTTCAACGGCAAGAGCAATCTGCCGGGCCCGCTGAAGAATTCGCTCGGCGCGAAGGAGACCACCCCCGGCACCGACGGCGCCGCCCGGTACTCCCGGGAGACCGCCGAGGTGCAGTCGCGGCAGGCGCGCCAGGCGCAGGAGCGGTCGAATTATCAGGCATCGCAGGCGAATCGAGCCCGCGACAACGCGAACCACCTCTCCCAGCAGGCCGACCGGGCTCGCGCGGATCACCAGCGCGCCCAGGCCGGCGGCGACCAGCGGCAGATCGCGCAGACGCAACGCGCGCACGCCCAGGCAGAACAGCGCGCGCACGAGGCGAACGTGCAGGCGGCGAAGCAGGAAAGGCAGGCGGCACAGGCGCAGACGCACGCGCAGGCCCAGCAGGAGCGCGCCGACCGGGCCCAGCAGGTGGCCGGGGAACAGTCCCGGCAGGTCCAGGAGGGACCGCGGCGGACGGCCGACGAGGCGCAGCGGACCGCGGACCACCGGCGGCAGGAGGCCACCGACGCCCGGACCGCGGCCGACCGCCGCGCCGACGCCGCCAACCAGGCGCGCGCTCAGGCCAACCATCAAGTGCAGCAGTCGAATACGGCGCACGAGCGGGCGGTCACCCAGGAACGGGCGGCCGCCGAGGCGCGGATCGACGCGGACCGGCTGGGCCGGGAGGCCGATACCGCCGGGCAGCGCGCCCGCGACTACGAGCGGTCCCCGGGCGCCAACGAGGCGCAGGCCACCTGGCTGCGCTGGAACGAGCACGAGGCGGGGCAGTCCGCGGCCGCCGCGCGGCAGCACGCGAGCGAGCTGGAGACCGCCGCGGGAACCGCACGGACACAGGAGAATACGTCCTCCGCGTCGGCGGCCGCGGCGGACCGGCACGCGCGCCAGCTCGAACAGCAGGCCGTGCAGCAGCGCCAGCACGCCGACGCGCTCGATCGCGACGCGCGCGACGCCCAGAACGTCGCCGACCAGCGACGGGCGCAGGCCGACCAGGTGCACGACGGGCTCGACCAGCGGCGGATCGAGGAGCAGCGCGCGCAGGAGGCCATCGAACGGCACGACACCGCACGGGAATACGAGCGCCGCGCCGCCGTCGCGGAGAATCAGGCCCGCGTCGCGCAGCACGAGTACCGGCACTCGGCGCCGGGCACGCCGGAACACGAGCAGGCCCGCCGCCATGCCGAGGAGACGCAGTCGATCGCGGAGCAGCGCCGCGCGCTCGCCGACGGATTCGCCGAACAGCAGCGGATCGAGCAGCAGGCCCGCGTCGACGCGGTGGCGCAGGCGAAACAGGCCCAGGCGCTGCACGCCCAGGCGGACCGGCTCGACCAGCAGGCCGAGGCGGCTCGCCGGGCGGGCGATACCGAGACGGCACAGCGGCTGGAGCAGGAGGCCGCCGGATCACGCACGCTGGGCGACCACGCCGAACAGCTGGGCCGCGAGGCGCAGGAACGCGTCGACGCCTACGGCCGCGAACCCGCCTCCGTCCTGGCCGACGCCACGGATCTGAAGGCCAAGGCCCGGCCCAAGCAGTACCAGCCCCCCGTGGTGCTGCCCGGCCCCTATCAGGCCCCCACCGCACCGGATGCCGGGGTGTGGCTGGGCGACGGCAGCGCACCGGTGCCGCAGGACAACCACTAGTAAGCGGAAGGGTCGCGACAGCCATGGCCGAAGAACTCAAGGTGAATCCGGATCAGCTGGCCGAGGCCGGCCGGAGCACCGAGGAGGTGGCGAATCGGATGAAGACGACGATGGCGCGGCTTCGCGACACCCTGGCGGGCCTGGAATCCGACAGCGCCAACCAGCCGTGGGGAAACGACAAGCAGGGCAAGAAGTTCGCCGACGGCGACAAGGGCTACAAGAAGGCCCGGACGAACCTGCTCGACGGCGGCGACGCGTTCACGAAGACGCTCTTCGACTTCGGCCACGGCCAGCAGGAGGCGGCCACCCGGCTGCGCGAACAGGAACATTCGAATACCGAGCAGTTCGGAGGCGGGCGTGCGTAATCGAAAGGACGAGCGGTAATGGCGACCGATCAGACCGCGTGGCCGGGGCTGAAGAACGCGGCGACCAGCGGGAATCTGCAATTCGATGCCAAGGACGCGGTGCAGTGCGCCCAGGCCTGCGCCGATCTGGTCGCGGAACTGCTGGCGATGGCGAAGATGGTCACCGACGACAAGCTCGACCACCTCGACCCGTTCGGCAATCTGTTCTCCGGGCGCGAGCTGTCGGGCGCGTTCAACACCAAAGGCGCTCGGCTACACAAGATTCTGGACGATCACGCGCAGCTGGTGACCGATATGGGCGATACGTTCGTCGCGGCCGGCAAGGCGTACGCCTATACCGACGCGGATTCGGCGGACCAGTTCGGCAAGATCGCCGATATCACCATGCCGAAGAATCCGGGGAAGCTCGACGGCGGACCGAAGCACAGCGACCTGAAGACACCGGGCCTGGATGGATTCGACGTCAAGAACCCCGATTTCCCGTCGTCGCTGAAGGACTACAAGGGCGAGAAGGACCAGCCGGTCTCGGTGACCTACGAGAACAAGGACAGTCTGAGCTACGACGATCTCTACCAGCTCGGGCAGACCATCAAGGCGCAACCGGTCGAGGACGCCGCGGGCGTCTGGAAGTGGATCGCGGGCGAGCTGTACACGAAGCTGACCGATTTCGCGAATACCGTGACGTCGGTGAGCGATTCGTGGCGTGGCGCCGGAGCGGACGCGGCGATGAAGGCCACCGAGACCTATCAGAAGAGCGTGCAGCCGCTGTCCGACGCCATGATCGCCATGAGCCAGAACCTCGACTACACGGCCCAGTGGCTGTACGCGACGCAGCTGAGCATGCCGCAGGACGCCAATGCCGACTCCTGCTGTCCCGGTTCGGAATTGGACTACTACCGCGGCGAATTCGACAGCCACTACGTCGCGGGCCTCAAGAATTCCGTCTCGATCATGCCCGCCCTCAGCGGACCCGGCGACAAGAAGGGCGACGGGAACGGCAACGGAAACGGGAATGGCAACGGAAACAACCAGAACGGCAACGGGAACGGGAACAACCAGGGCGGCGGCAACCAGAACGGCAACAACAACACCCCTTACCAGTCGGGCTACCAGGACGGCTATCAGGCCGGGCAGCAGGCCGCCGGTAACCAGAACGGCCAGTACGGCAACGGCCAGTACGGCAATGGGCAGTACGGCGACAACGACCAGTACGGGAACGGCAACGATCCGTACGGCGGCAACAACCAGAGCAGCAATAATCCGTACGGCGACAACCAGAGCGGGAACAATCCGTACGGCAACAACCAGAACGGAAACGGCCAATACGGTAACGGCCAATACGGCAACGGCCAGAACGGAAACAACCCGTACGGAAACGCCGCCAACTCGGGCCAGAACTCCGATCCGTCCGGTGAGACGAGCAATCAGAACGGCCCCGGTTCGGAACAGAACGGCGCATACGGCTGCGGCGAGAACAGCGGCGGCGGCCAGAACGGCGGCGGCGACGAGCAATCGGGCCAGGGCCAGAACCAGAGCCCGGAATACCAGCGCGGCTACCAGGAGGGTTACCAGCGCGGGTATCAGGAGGGCTCCGGCAAGAACGGCGAGGCGACCGGCGGCCAGTCCGGCGCCGCCATGCCGAACAGCTCGAGCCGGATCCCCTCGTCGTCCGCGTCCATGCCGAACGCGCCCGAGTCCTCGACACCGAGCGGCTCGGGTTCGTCCGGCGGCTCGGGCTCGCAGGGCTCCATTCAATCCTCCCCGAAATCGTCTCCCGTACCGGATCTTTCGAAGTACTCCCCCAAGTCCGTCTCCCCCTCGTCCGCCATGCCGCAGACACCGCAGTCCACCACCGACGCGCTGCGCTCGGCCACCGGGGAGAGCGCGAAGACACCCTCGGCCGACGATGTGCTGAACCGCATCAAATCCCAGTACGGCGGGTCCGGGGCGACCATGCCGGACGCCCCGCAGGGATCGAGCGAATCCGGCGCGCAGAATCCCCTTGCCCAGCTGGCGGATTCGTTCAAGGAGGGGCTCCAGGCGCTCACGCAACTCACCTCCTCCGGAGTGCCGGGCATGGACCAGTTGCAGGATCTGCTGCACCTGCCCGATATGAGCCACCTGCCCGACCTCTCGCACCTGCCCGATCTCGGCCTGCCGACCGACCCGAGCCAGGGAATTCCGGGCGGCGGGCACGGCGGTGGCGGCGGAGGGGGCGGTGTCGAGGCCCCGGCCGGCAGTCACGTCCTGCCCGAGGCGAAACCGGCCCATCTGTTCCCGCGGGCGTCGCTCCCCGACCAGCCCGTCGACCATGCGGTCCCGGGCCAGCCCACGCAGCAACCGCAGGCCGGTTCGCCCGGCGCGGCGGGCGCCCCCGGATCGGGAGCGGGCGGGACCGCGGCCGGCGGTAAGGAGCACAAGACGCCCAAGTACCTCAACGCGCGCGTGCACCTGGACGAAGCGCTCGGCGATATGCCGGCGAAGGTGAAACCGGTGATCGAGCCGTGACCCAGCACTGGAACTTCACCGACCTCGAATTCAAGCTGCTGTGCGACGAATACCGCCGCGGCACGCTGCCCGCGCCCTTCGTCTTCACCAGCCGCACCCGCCGGCTGGACGAGTACGAGCGCGAGCGCGACGTGGTGCGCGAGCGCCTGCGGGAGCTGGCCGATACGGAGTTCGAGGCGATGGTCGCCGCCATCTCCCGCCCGGAGGTGTTCGTCGTCGCGCACGCCTGGAACGACCAGGATTTCGACAATCCGGAGCACCGCATCCGCGTGCACGCCGTGCGCTACGGCGCGCGCGGCTACCTGCTCAGCCAGAAGCCCGGCGAAACCCTGTGGCACAGCGGCGGTTTCACGGTCACCGAATGCGATCCGCGCGCGCTCGGCGAGGCGGTGATCGGCCACCTGCCGCGGGCCCGCGCCGGGATCCGGCCGGATCTGGTGGTCACTACCGTCGCGCCCCGGCACACCTACGACCTGACCGCGTCTATGGTCGCCGACGACGACGAACCCGAGGACGACGAATACGAGGTCAGCAGCGCCTTTCTCGATACGCCCGCGACGGCGACCGGCATCGTCAAGGTGTTGCAGGGCCGGTCGAAGTTCGGCCCGCGCGGGCGCGTCGAGTCCGGCGTGCTGTGGCGCGATCTCCCCGACGACGGCCGCTACGTGCTGCCTCTGGACGACCCGGCGCCGATCGCGACCGGTATGGGCACCGACCGCCTCGTCGCCTGGGTCGACCGCGAGATCGAGCGCATCCTCATCCGCATGGACGAGCATCGCGAGACCGCCGACTGACCGCCGCCGCTACGGCCCGGTGGTCAGCCGGCACTGCCCGTCGTCGCACGAGCGCCGCAGCCTCCCCCGCGAGACGGTCTGGATCAGCCCGATCGTCCAGCAGGTCGGGCATCCGCGCAGGGCCACCAGCCCGACGGGCGCGAGCAGCAGCGCGAACGGGCCGGCGGCCGGTATCAACGCGACCGCACCGATCAGCGCGCCGAAGCCGAGGACGCCGCGCAGGAGGTGCCGGGGCACCGAGGCACTGGCGAAGCCGCCGGTCATCGCGCCCCCTCCGCGTCGCACGCCGCGGGAGCCCGCAACCCGTGCTGGACCGCCGCACGGGCACGGTGCAACCGCGACTTCACCGCGGCGACGCTGAGGCCCAGCATGCTCGCGACCATCCGGCCGCTGTAGCCCTGGACATCCCGCATGATGAGCACCTGCCGCTGGTCGGTAGGCAGCGCGGCGATCACCGCCGCCACCCGGCCGGCCTCGAGCCGCCGCACGGCCTCGTCCTCCGCCGACGCCGCGGCGGTCTCCGGCACGGCCGCCACGGGCTCCGCCAGCAGGCGCACCCGCCGCAGGCACTCGTTGCGGACGATGCGGAACATCCACGACGCCAGCGCGCCCGAGGCCCGCAGCGTCTTGATCTTGCGGTACAGGATGATCAGCGCCTCCTGGGCGGCGTCCTCCGCGTCCTCGGTGGTCGCGCACAGCGTGCGGGCGAACCGCCGCACGTGCGGATACGACCCCGACACCAGCGCGGCGATCGCCGTCGCGTCCCCGTCCCGGGCGGCGGCGACCAGCCCGTCGCCGGGCCAGCCCCGGTCACCCACGAGAACGCCGCCACCGCCGCAGCACGGCGACGCTACACGTCCCGACCAGCACGACCCCCACGACAACAGCGGCAACTATCACGATGACCTCCTGGATGCGTGCCGCCCGTGTGGCGGCATGATCATAAGAGGCCCGCACCCCGCGAAAGGATTCGGTGCGGCGCGAATTAGCCCGCGCGGACCTACTCCGGCCAGGAGTCGACGATGGGCCACCCGCTCGACTCGAGATGGGCGCGGACCCGGGCGAGATCCGCGTCCCTCGGCATGTCGTCGGTGAGTTTGGTGATGACGACCCCGGCGTCCGCCTTGTCGGCGGGCAGGGCGCCCTGTTCGACGAGGGCGCTGGCCACCTGCTGGACCTCCTCGTGGGTGAGGCGGCGCGACAGCAGCGCCAGCAGCGGCACGTAGTCGGAGTCGGGAACACCCTGCGGGTACCCGGCCCGCAGCCATTCGACGATCTTGGCGAGTAGCCCGGACAGCGCCATCAGGCGTCCACCGCGTGGACGAGCGACCGGCGCGAGACCGAGTCGGGAACGGACGCGTTCGATGTCATGGGTTCACTTCTTCGGAGGCTCGGCGCCGAACAACTGGATATCGAAAGTGTGACTGATGAAGTCCTCGGCGATGTAGACGATCCCGAGCACGACCGCCACGACGACCGCGGTCTCCAAGGACCACAGCCGAATTCCGATCGCGAACACCAGCGGCAACCCGGCCCCCAGCAGGATCGCGATCAGGGTCACCTGGCCGAGGGATTTCGCGATGCTGATCCGGCCGGTCTCGGCCTCGACGCGACGCTCGCTCGCTCCGCCGCGCGTCTGTTCACGCAACGTTCAGCCGGACACGGCCCGCTCGAGCCGCGTCCGCGGTGACGGGCCTATCCGCGCAACCGGTGCTGGATGCGAGTGAGCAGCTCGACGGTGCGGAACGGCTTGGCCAGGTGGTCGCAGGCCCCGGCCGCGATCGCCCCCGCGATCACGTCCGGATCGGTCTCGGTCGACACGATCATGATCGGGACGGTCGAGTCGATCCGGAGTTGCCGGCACACCTGCGTACCGGGCACGTCGGGCAGGATCAGGTCCAGCAGGACCAGATCCGGATGCCACCAGTGCGCCGCCGCGACGGCCTCCTGCCCCGTCGCGGCGCCCATGGCGTCGTAGCCGGCCCCGGAGAGCACCAGCAAAGCCATCTCGGCGGTCGCCGGATGGGTTTCCACCACCAGAACCCGGCCCAGCGCTCGACCGGAGGCGTGATCCACGCGAATGGGCGGCTCGGGCGCCCGCGTGGCCGAAAGCGGATGTCTGTTCATATCGTGACCTCGTTCGCCGATCGGATCCCCCGACCCGTCGCTATCCGCCGCAGTCGATATCACCCGGAGCTACCGGGCAGTTTGTTTTGCGCGTCGAGTCCCGAAGGTAGGCCCGTCAGCAACCTCGCAGCAATAGAAATGTGAGATTACTTCGGCGGATCCCCGGATCGCCGCCGATTCGTGATCTGGACACGCGTGACAATGCCCGACCGTGACCGAATCGTGAGCTTCCGATCACCGAAAGGTCACCTTCGTGACGATCAGCCGGCAGCGGCTACGGCTTCATACCCTGCAGCGTTACCGCGATCAGGCGGCGCATGGCCGCCGCGCTGCGCACCGTATTCGCGGCCGTGAGCGCGAACAGGCAGTAATAGGCGAGTTCGTCGGGATTGACGTCGGCGCGCACGGCGCCGGCCTCGGCGGCCTCGGCGATCACATCGCGCAGCAAATGGTGCAGCTGCTGCTGCGACTCGGCGACGCGCTCGTTGGTCTGCATGAGCGTGGCGACCTCGGCGCCGTACATGTGACTGCGCTGGTTCTCCGCCCGGCGCTTGTGGATCTGGGCGTACGCCTCCATCACGGCGTGCAGCCGCTTGCTCGGATCCTTCGTGTTCTCCCGCACCGAGGTGAGGTGTTCGAGGTGCCGCTGGATCTGGCGCTCGTGCCAGGTGGCCAGGATCGACTGCACGTCCGGGAAGTACTTGTAGAGCGTCGCGCGGCCGATACCGGCCCGCTCGGCGATCTCGGACATCGTCGTGGACGCCGGACCGTGTTTGAGGGCGAGTTCCCACGCGCTGTCCATGATGGCCTCGCGGACCTCGCGGCGGTGCGCTTCGACGGTACGACTCCAGAGCTTCGGCACCTCCGCAGTATACCCGGATCGACGATTTGTCCTGAGTAAGACAGATTGTCTCGACCATGGATTCGCCGTATCCTCGGGTCATGGTCGATTCTGCGGAACTCCGGGTAGGGACCGTCGAACGGGAAGATGCGTTGCGCGCCTTGTCGAATCACTTGAGCGCAGGGCGATTGACCGTCGACGAGTTCAACGAGCGCAGCGCGCGGGTCACCACCGCGACAGTGCGCCGCGACATAGACACAGTGTTCTCCGATCTACCGGAAATCGCCTCTCCGGCAGGCAGGGGCCGGGCGGGCGAGGGCGGCGGGACGGCCCTGGACGTGGCTGCGGGCAAACCCGAGTCGCGGGGCCGTGGGCTCCGCGGCGCCGCGGGCACGGCCGTGGCCACGGCCGCCGCCGTCGCCCTCGTCCTCACCCAGGGCAGCTGGCTGTGGATGCTGCTGATCCTCCCCGCCCTCCGCCGCGCCTTCCTCCTGCGCCGGCTCCGGGGCGGCGGATTCGGCGGTCGTGGCCGGGGCAATCCGATTCGCCGGGGCCGCCTCGCATTTCGTTGACATCGCCCGGCCGGACGTGAAACTCTTTTCCTGCTCATCGGACAATTGACGCGGCCGGTGCTCCACATTCTTTCGTGGGCACGCCGCCGTGTCGTTTCGGAAATATCTGAGTAGGGACCATGAGTACACCTCTGTCCACCGGCCGTTCCGGATCGACGACGCTCCGTAAATTCGGCTATTCCATACGAATCCGGCGGCTGGAATTCTTTCCCGTCCACCTGTCGGCGATACTCACCGCGGCCTTCCTCGGGGCCGCCTCGTGGAGCGACCTCGGATCCGGCCCGGCCGTGGCCGCGTTCGTCGCCTTCGTCCTGGGCGTACACAGCGGGAATATGGCGAACTGTCTCGCCGACCGCGATATGGACACCATCTACAAATCGCGTCTCGCGACCGCGGTCGACGGTCTCGGCAAGCGGAATGTGACGATACAGATCGCCATCTCGGTATTTCTCATCGTGCTGCTCGTCGGCTATATGACGGTGGCGTCGGGACACTGGGATATCGCCGTACTCGGAATCGCCTGGCTGGTCATCGGATTCGAGTATTCACTGCCGCCGCTGCGCCTCAAGGGCGCCGGCGTCTGGCAGGTGCTGACGCTGGCCACCACCATCGCGCTCATTCCGGGCGTCATGATCATCCGCGCCATCGATGCCGCGCCGCCGTGGCAGGTGTTCACCGCGTACCTCGGCTACGCGGTCTCGATGATGATGGTCAGCCTGGTCAATCAGGCCGAGGACGTCCCGGAGGACGCGAGGTTCGGCATCCGGACCGCGGTGCGCGCCCTCGGCATCACCCCCGCCATGGTGCTGGCGGTGACCGTAGTCACCGGTGGCGCAACCGTATTCGCGGTCTCCGCGGTGGCACTCGACGCGCCGTGGTGGGCCGTCGCGGTGTACGCCGTCGTCGTGGTGCTGACCCTGCGCTTCCTCACCCGGATCTACCTCGGCGTCCGCGGCAAACCCGTCGAGGAGGCGGTCGAGGTGATCCGGCGCTACACGAAACAGCTGCCGCTCCACGGCGCGGGGATGGGCTGGGCCACGGTCCTCGTCGCGGTGAGTATCTTCGCCGTCCGATAGACGACACCCCTTCTGCCGCACCACATGTGCCCGTCCGAAAGACGCCGCCACGTCCGCCCCACCACATGCGCCCAGGCCGACAGACGCCGCCCCAGGTTCACCGACCCGGGGCGGCGCAGGACTTCCCTACTTCGCTCCCGACGCCAGGCGCGAGGGCCACCAGATCTTGCGGCCGATATCGTGCGCCAGCGCCGGCACCAGGATGCTCCGCACGACGATGGTGTCGAGCAGGACGCCGAAGGCGACCGCGAAGCCGATCTCCACCACCGACACCAGCGGCACCACAGCGAGTGTCGCGAAGGTGGCGGCCAGCACGATGCCCGCGGAGGTGATCACGCCGCCGGTGACCGTCAGGCCCCGCGTGATGCCGAGCCTGGTGCCGTGCTCCCGCGATTCCTCCCGGACCCGGGTCATCAGGAAGATGTTGTAGTCGATGCCCAGGGCGACCAGGAATACGAAGACGAACAGCGGGAACGACGGATCCGACCCGGCATAGCCGAAGACCTTGTCGAAGAAGAATCCGCTCACGCCCAGCGCGGTCGCGAACGACAGCACCACCGACGCGATCAGGAACAGCGGCGCGACCACCGCGCGCAGCAGCAGCCCGAGCACCAGCAGCACGACGAGCAGCACCACCGGAATGATGACCGTGCGGTCGCGCACCGCCGCGTCCCGGATGTCCAGCGCGGACGCCGACTGACCGCCCACGACCGCGTCGGCGCCCGGCACCGCGTGCAGACTCGACCGCAACCGGTCGACCGTGTCGAGCGCGGCGGACGAATCGTACGGATCTGCCAGTGTCACGGTGACCACCGTCCGCCCGTCGACCGGCTGGAGTCGCAGTTCGGGCGGCGGGCATCCGGCGCCCGGGGCCGCTCCCCCGTTCTGCGCCGCGGCCGCGGCCTTCGCCGGATCCACCTGCACGCACACCGATCCCGGACGCTGGGCCACGCCCGGCACCCCCGCGGCGGTCGCCAGCACCGCGTCGACGGCGTCGCTGTTGGTGACCACGACCGCCGGCGCGCCGGTACCCTTGTCGAACTTCGCGGTGTAGATCTCCTGTCCCACAACGGCATCCGGCCGGTTGGTGAAACCCGATTGCACGGGGACGCCCTCGGCGTGCAGCAGTCCGGTGCCGAAGACGCCGATCGCCAGCACCACGGTCGCGCCGATCCACGCCGGACGGTGGTTGCGGTCCACCCACGCCGAGACCTTCGCCCAGAACGTGTGCGTGGCGAGCGCGGACCGCTGGTCGGTCCGGGGAATCCGCGGCCAGAAGACCCATCGCCCCGCGAGGGCCAGCACCACGGGGAAGAACGTCATCATGACCAGCAGCGTGCACAGCACCCCGATGGCCGCCACCGGACCCATGCTCGCGGTCGAATTCAGCTCCGCGAGCCACAGACAGAGCACGCCGATCGCGACGGTCGTGGCGGAGGCGACGATCGCCGACGCCGAGCGCCGCCACGCCACGGCCATGGCGTCGAACCGATTCTCGGTGTGGTGCAACTCTTCCCGATATCGCGCCGTGAGCAGCAGCGCGTAATCCGTGCCGACCCCGATGACCAGGACGAACAGGATGCCCTGACTCTGCCCGTTGAGCGTGAGCACGCCATTGTCGACGAGGTAGTAGACCACCAGCGCCGCGATACCCAGCGCGAGCAGGCACGACAGCAGCGGGAACACCCACAGCACCGGCGATCGGTAGACCAGCAGCAGAATGATCACAACGACCGCCAGCGCCGCCATCAGCAGGGTGCCGTCCAGCCCCTGGAACGATCCGATGAACGCCACCAGCAGCCCGCCGGGCCCCGCCGGATGGACGTCGACCCCCGAGTTCTGTATCGCGCCGCGCGCCGCGGCGAGGACATCGTCCTCCGTCGCCGTCAGCTGGTCGCCGGTGCGGGTGACGCCGTCGGCCGTGGAGACCAGCGGCGCGGCCACGGCGGCGGTCGTGCCGTCGTCGGAGAACCGCGGCGGCGTCACCCCGCGCCGGTCGACGCCGGGCACCTCGGCGATGGCGTCGCGGGCGCGCTGGACGCGGGCCTTGTCGTCGGCGGACAGCGTCCCGTCGCGGTGGAAGACGACGAACCCGGGAATGGTCTCGACCTTCAGGAAGCGGGCCGCCTCCTCGTCGGCCTTGGTCGACTCCGCCGAACTCGGCAGGAACGCCTTGTTGTCGTTCTTCATGACCTCGGCGAGTTTGGACTGGTAGGAACCGCCGAACCCGCCGATGAGGAATACCAGCACCGCTATCGCCACAACCGCGAAGACCGGGCGCCGCCCCGGCCCGCGGGGGCTCCCCTCCTGCCGTGTCAGCGCCGGTCCATCGGTTGACTTCGTAACCATCGACACTCCAGTTCGTTGTCGTCGATCCACGGGAGAGCGCGGGCACGCAACCGGCCCCCGCCGGATCTAACGATACACTTTGTATCCAGAGCGTCAGAATGAATTGTTCGTGACGTAGTGCCGCTCAGCGGCGGCGCAGCTCCCCCGGCAGGCCGAAAGTCAGCCGCTCCTCGGCGGTTTCGATCTCCTCGACGCTGTCGAATCCGTGCCGGGCCAGCAGCTCGAGCACCCCGCGCACCAGCACTTCCGGGGCCGAGGCGCCCGACGTGACGCCGACCGTCGCGACGCCCGCCAGCCACGCCGGATCGATCTCGTCCGGATAGTCCACGCGATGGGCCGCCGCGGCGCCGGCCTCGAGCGCGACCTCGACCAGGCGCACCGAGTTCGACGAGTTGGCGGAGCCGACCACGATCATCAGATCGCAGTCGCGCGCAATGGCTTTCACGGCGGCCTGCCGGTTCTGCGTGGCGTAGCAGATATCGTCGCTGGGCGGATCGCGCAGTTCCGGGAAGCGCTCGCGCAGCCGCTGCACGGTCGCCATGGTCTCGTCGACGCTGAGTGTCGTCTGCGACAGCCACACCGCGCTCGCGCCCTCGCGGATCGTCACCTCGTCCGCGCCCTCCGGCCCGTCGACCAGCCGCATGTGCCGGGGCGCCTCGCCGAGAGTGCCCTCGACCTCCTCGTGGCCGTCGTGACCGATCAGCAGGATCTCGTAGTCGTCGCGCGCGAACCGCCGCGCCTCGTGGTGCACCTTGGTCACCAGGGGGCAGGTGGCGTCGATGGCGCGCAGATCGCGCTCCTCCGCCGCCGCGCGTACGGCCGGTGAGACGCCGTGCGCCGAGAAGACGACCACCGCGCCCGCGGGCACCTCGGTCACCTCGTCGACGAACACCACGCCGCGGTCGCGGAACGCCTCCACCACGTGCCTGTTGTGGACGATCTCCTTGCGCACGTACACCGGCGGGCCCTGGTCGGCCAGCACCCGTTCGACGGTCTCGATGGCCCGGTCCACGCCCGCGCAGTAGCCGCGGGGCCGGGCGAGCAGGATGCGCTTGGTCACGTCGTCTCCTCACCGGAGTCGCTCTCCGCCGCGTCGGCGAGCCGGAGCGCCTCCTCGATCAACGTCTCGACGATCCGGTGCTCGGGAACGGTCCGCACGACCTCGCCCTTGACGAAGATCTGCCCCTTCCCGTTGCCCGACGCCACGCCGAGATCGGCCTCGCGGGCCTCGCCCGGGCCGTTCACCACGCAGCCCATCACCGCCACCCGCAGCGGCATCTCGAACCCGTCCAGTCCCGCGGTGACCTCCTCGGCCAGGCGGTAGACGTCCACCTGCGCCCGGCCGCAGGAGGGACAGGAGACGATCTCGAGCTTGCGCGGACGCAGCGACAGCGACTGCAGGATCTGCAGGCCCACCTTCACCTCCTCGACCGGCGGCGCCGACAGCGACACCCGGATCGTGTCGCCGATCCCCTGCCGCAGCAGGCAGCCGAACGCCACCGCGGATTTGACCGTGGCCTGCAATGCCGGGCCCGCCTCGGTGACGCCGAGATGCAATGGGAAATCGCAGGATTCGGCCAGCTGCTCGTAGGCGCGCATCATGACCTGCGGGTCGTGATGTTTGACCGACAGCTTGAGATCGAGGAATCCGTGTTCGGCGAACAGGCTCGCCTCCCACAGCGCGGATTCGACGAGCGCCTCCGGGGTGGGGCCGCCGTACTTGGCGAGCAGCCGCTGGTCCAGCGATCCGGCGTTGACGCCGATGCGGATCGGCGTGCCCGCCGCACTCGCCGCGACCGCGATCTCGCCGACGCGATCGTCGAACTTCTTGATGTTCCCGGGATTGACCCGCACCGCCGCGCAGCCCGCGTCGATGGCGGCGAAGACGTACCGGGGCTGGAAGTGGATATCGGCGATGACCGGAATCGGCGACTTCCGGGCGATGGTCTCCAGGGCGTCGGCATCGTCCTGCGACGGGCAGGCGACCCGGACGATATCGCAGCCCGCGGCGGTCAACTCCGCGATCTGCCGCAGCGTCGCTTCGGTATCGGCGGTCACGGTCGTCGTCATCGACTGCACCGAGACCGGGAATTCGCTGCCGACGCCGACCGCGCCGACGTGGATCTGCCTGGTCGGGCGACGGGTGCTCGCCGCCCGGACGGTCGGCAGTGCGAGATCCGCCTTCATCGCACCCGCTCCTCGGTCCGGTCGTGCGCGGCCGGGACCAGGCCCGCCACGCCGTTGTCGTGCCGGCCGTCGCCGTTGACGCCGTGGCCGGGCGGCCCGGCGGCACGCAGCACCGCCGCGGCGACGTCACCGTCGGTGAGCCCGCAGTCGGCGAGCACCTCGGAGCGGGTTCCGTGCCGCAGAAACCGCCGGGGCACACCGAAATTCATGGTCGCGGGACGCCCGCCGGCCGCGCGGACCGCCTCGGCCAGCGCGGTCCCGACGCCCCCGTCGCGCAGGCCGTCCTCCACGGTCACCACGAGGCGGTGCCGGCAGGCGAGTGCGACCAGTTCGGGCGCGACCGGCTGCACCCACACCGGATCGACCACGGCGGCCCCGATCCCGCGCTCGCCCAGCCGGTCCGCGACCCGCAGGCACAGCGACGCCATCGGGCCGACGGCGACGATCAGTACATCGGGCGCCGAGCCGGCCCGCAGCACCTCCACCGGGCCGTCGGTGGCGACCACCGGAATGTCCTCGCCCACCGCGCCTTTCGGGAACCGCACCAGCGTCGGATGATCCGATATCGCGACGGCCTCGCGCAGCGTGCGGCGCAGCGTCGCCCCGTCGCGTGGCGCGGCGATCGTGAGCCCGGGCACCACGCGGAACAGGGCCAGATCCCACACCCCGTTGTGCGAGGCCCCGTCGTCGCCGGTCACCCCCGCGCGGTCCAGCACGAACGTCACGCCGCACCGGTGCAGGGCGACATCCATCAGCACCTGATCGACGGCCCTGGTCAGGAACGTCGAGTAGATCGCCACGACCGGATGCAGACCCGACAGGGCAAGTCCCGCGGCCGATGTCACCGCGTGCTGCTCGGCGATCCCGACGTCGAAGACGCGCTCGGGATGCGCCTGCGCGAGCGCGGCCAGACCGGTGGGCCCGAGCATGGCGGCGGTGATGCCGACGAGGTCGGGGCGCTCCTGCGCGAGCGCGACCAGTTCCGCGCTGAACTCCGAGGTCCACGAGCGCCCGCTCGCCGCGACCGGCTTGCCGGTCCTCGGATCCATCGCCTTGACGGCGTGGAAGCAGTCGGCGACGTCCTCCTCGGCCGGGGCATACCCTTTGCCCTTGCGCGTCAGGCAGTGCACGAGAACCGGCATGCCCAGATCCCTGGCCCGGCGCAGCGCCGACTCCATCGCCGCCACGTCGTGCCCGTCGATCGGGCCGACGTACTTGAGTCCCAGATCCTCGAACATGTTCTGCGGGGCCAGCATTTCCTTGAGTCCCTGCTTGATCCCGTACAGCACCCCGTAGACCAGCGGCGTATCCCGGAACCTCCGCTTACCCCACGCGAGGACCTGTTCGTACCGCCGCGACACCCGCAGCGCCGCGAGCCGGTCGGCCAGTCCCCCGACGGTCGGCGAATAGGACCGGCCGTTGTCGTTGACCACGATCACGACCGGCCGGTCCCGCGCGGCCGCGATGCTGTTGAGCGCCTCCCACGCCATACCGCCGGTGAGCGCGCCGTCGCCGACCACGACGACCACCGCGCGGTCGGAGATGCCCTGCAGCCGATACCCCTTCGCCAATCCGTCCGCATAGGCCAGCGCGGTCGACGCGTGGGAGTTCTCGATGACGTCGTGCTCGGACTCCTCCCGCGCGGGGTAGCCCGACAGCCCGCCCTGCGACCGCAGGCGATCGAATCCGTCGCGGCGGCCGGTGAGCATCTTGTGCACGTAGGTCTGATGTCCGGTGTCCCACAGGATCCGGTCCGAGGGGGAATCGAAGACCCGGTGCAGCGCCAGGGTCAGTTCGACGACCCCGAGATTGGGACCGAGGTGACCGCCGGTGCGGCAGACGTTCTCCACCAGGAACGCCCGGATCTCGGCCGCGAGGACGCGGAGCTCGCCGGGCGACAACCCCGCGAGATCGCCCGGCGCACCGATCGTGTTCAACAGTTGCATGGGGCTGACACCTTCCTCACCGCGAATGCGGTGATATGGCCCACTGTTCATGAGATTGACACAACGTCCAGTTCGTGTTCAGTGTGTCTCGCACAGTGACATGTCGTCGGCAGTATCGCACAGCCGTGAACGGGCCGACCAGCCATCGATATTCAGGGCCGGACAACCCTGCGTGGCATCGGATAATTCACCTCGGACACCCGAAGTCCTTTCGGCGCCGAAGTGCCATACACGACTGTGCCGCAAGGATGTTCGCTGATCATCGGCCGAGCCGATACGATCGGCGCGCGGGGGTTGCCGGCCAACTCGCGCACCTGTGCCATCGACGCCGCGTCGCCAGGACGAGCCGGGGGGAATCACACGCATCGCCATGGAGGGACGAGGGTTCGATCATGGTAGGACCAAGTCATACCGACACATCACATGTCTATGGTGGCGACATTGTGTCGCTACCGCCACGGGCCGACGGGAACGCCGTGTACGACGTCCCGCTCGCGGATATCGGCCAGCCGTTCACGGTGCGCTCCGGCGGGGAGGATCCGGCCCATACGGCCGTGCTGGCCGAGACCGCGGCCGACCTGCCACCCGTACTGCTGCACCGCGGTTCGATGCGCATCATCGACGGCATGCACCGGGTCAACGCGGCGCGGGCGAGGGCCGCGGCGACGATCCCGGCGCGGTTCTTCGACGGCGACGAGGCCGCGGCGTTCGTGCTGGCCGTCCAGGCCAATGTGCGCCACGGCCTGCCGCTGACGCTCGCCGACCGGAAATCCGCCGCGCAGCGCATCGTCGGCACCCACGGGCACTGGTCGGATCGGCGGATAGCGAGCGTCACCGGGCTGTCCCCGAAGACCGTCGCGGCGCTGCGGGGTCGGTCAAGTGAGGAAAATCCTCAGTCCCGGATCGGCCGCGACGGCCGCGTCCGGCGGCTGCGCGACCGGCCGGGCGAGCCGGGGGACGCGACGCCGGACCCTCCGGAGGACGGACCCGCCGGGCCCGCAAGGGATCCCGGCGAGCCGGCGGCGCGGACCGATGCGGACCGCGAGGGTCCTCGCCCGCGCGGTCCGCGGCCGCCGATCGGCGGTGTCGTGGATTCGACCCTGATCCTGCGCAGCCTGCGCCTGGACCCGTCGCTGCGGATGACCGAGGCGGGGCGGGCCCTGCTGCGCTGGCTCGACGGCGCTCCCCGCACCTCGGGCGAGATCGCGGCGCTTGCCAGCCGCATCCCCGAGCACCGGATATCGGTGATCGCGACGCTGGCGCGCCGGCACGCCGGCTATTGGCAGAACCTGGCGGCCCTGCTCGACGACCGCACCCAGGTCCTCGACCAGCCCGCGCTCCCCGAATCCGAATCGAAAGCCCTGTAATTGCCTGTCCCGCAGGAGGTCTCGATGTCCACAGCCGACCGACGAAATCCGGCGCCCGAGTCGCTGGCGACCACCCGGCGCCTGATCGATCCACCCATGCGGGCCGCGGTGGACCGCATGCCCGAGCCGATGCGCCGCATCGCCGGTTACCACCTGGGCTGGGTGGACGAGTACGGCGCCGACACGGGCGACGGCGGCGGCAAGGCCGTGCGACCGGCGCTGACGCTGCTGGCGGCCCGATCGGTCGGCGGCGATCCCGCCGCCGCGATCGTGCCCGCCGCATCGATCGAGCTGGCACACAACTACACCCTGATCCACGACGATGCCATGGACGGCGACCGCACCCGCCGCCACCGGCCCACCGCCTGGTCGGTATTCGGGCGCTGGCAGGCCATCCTCACCGGCGACGCGATGCTGGCGCAGGCGCTGAATCTGCTGGCGACACAACAGCTTTCGCGGGCGGCACAGAGCACCCAGCTGCTGACCTCGGCGCTGCTCGCGCTGCACCAGGGTCAGTCCACCGACCTCGGCCTGGAGCATCGCACCGAGGTGAGCCTGGCCGAGGTGACGGCGATGGTGTACGGCAAGACCGGCGCCCTGCTGGCCTGCGCGTGCGAGATCGGCGCGCTCTACGGCGAGGGCACTCCGGAACAGGTGAAGTCGCTGCGCCAGTTCGGCGAGCACCTCGGCATGGCGTTCCAGCTCGTCGACGACATCCTCGGGATCTGGGGCGATCCCGCCTCGACCGGTAAGTCCGTGCATTCGGATCTGGTGGCCCGCAAGAAGTCCCTGCCCGTCACCGCGGCGCTGGTCTCCGGTACCGCGGCGGGCGCCGAGCTGGCGGATTTCTATCACGGCGACGGCCCGCTGACCACCGGGGAGCTGGAACGGGCCGCCGAGCTGATCGTCCTGGCCGGCGGCCGCGACTGGGCGCGGCGGCAGGCCCGGCACGAATTCGACCAGGGCGTCGGGCATCTCATGGAGGCCACCGCCTCCGAGGACCATGCCGCGGGCCTGCTCGACCTCGCCCGTCTGATCATCGATCGCGACCACTAGGAGGAGACGAAGTATGCCGTCGAAGTCCGTGACACGCCTGGTCCACGCCGCGCTGTGCCTGCCCGCCGCCGTCGCGCTGACGCTGTCGGCCGCGACGCCGGCCCAGGGTCGCGACGCCGCCGCGGCGCCGACGCCGCTGCGCGTCGCGACCCCCGTGGACATGGTGCAGCCGTGGTCCCCGACCAGCTTCAACTGGCTCGCGATCCAGAATCCGGACGGGCCGGAGAAGGCGCTGCTCACCTTCTTCACGAGCAATATCCCGTCACCGCAGATCATCAGCAATATCACCGCGCCGGACGGGACGTACTACAACGCGGTCGACTGGACGCCGGCGCCGTTCGTGACCGCCGCGGATCCGGTCTCGATCCACAACGACCGGCTGGACTGGCGTTTCGTCCCCGAGCGCGACGCCTGGCACCTGACGGTCGACGACGCCATGACCCAGGCGGGCATCGCCGGGATCACCGCCGACGTCTGGTTCCACGACACCACGCCGGGCGCCGCGATGGATCCGGTGGACTGGGACGGCCAGCAGGTGTTCTGGGCGTCCTCGATCGCCGCGGCGAAGGTCGACGGCTGGATCCGGTTCCCCGGTCAGGCCGGGCCGACACCCGTCGACGGCTGGGTGGGCGAACAGGAACGCATGGCCGGGCTGTTCCACATCACCTTCATGCACAAGGGATACGAGTACGCGCAGGCCGGGAATCCGGACGGGTCGGCCGATATGCTGTTCGCCTTCCTGGAGGCCGGCGGCGGCGTGCGCGGCGTGCTGGCGCACACCGATCCGCACGGCGCGGTCACCATGTGCGAACCCTCGGCCGCCGACCTGTCGGACTGGGCGAGCGACCGTGTCTCCGATCGCGGAATCTCGTTGCCCGACTTCGACTATCCACGCCGGGTCCACGCCTCCTGTGACGGCGGCGGAGCACATCTCGAGCGCACCTTCACCGCGACGCGGTCGCATCTGCATCCGGTGTGGCTGGGGCCGTCGCCCATCGTCGAGGCGGTCACGACGATGGCCGACGGCCACAGCGACGTCCCGGGATCCGTCGCGACGATCCAGCACCTGCGCACCACCGGCTCGCCGCGATAGCCGTCGCCTACCGCGAGGATTCGATCCGGATCACGGCCGCCGCGGCCTCCATGCCGGGCGCGCCGGTGAACATCAGGACGGTGTCGCCGACCGCCAGCTGGCCTGTCCGCCAGAGGTATTCGAGCCCCCGGATCTGATCGAGCGGACCGGCGTGGCCGACCGTGCGGGTGAACTCCCAGACCCCGCGGTCGAGACCGATCCCGAGCGGATCGAGGAACAGGTCGTGCAGCGACCAGTAGGCGAAGCCGTCGTGCACGACGCGGGTGATCTCCGACAGCGAGGTGTCGGCCTCCTTGAGCACCCGCTCGACGGTATCGATGACCACCGAGCCGAAATCGTTGCGCGGCCGCAGTAATCCCTCGGTCACGCGGCGCTGGAAATCCGCCATGCGCTCCTCGAAATTGAGCGTCCGGCCGTCGGTGAGGCCCGGCGGAAACATCGGTTCCCCGGAGCGATGCCGTTCCTCCAGTTCCGGCGCCGACAGCGATCCGATAGCCAGCAGGCGGGCGAATCCACCGGTATTCGACAGGACCAGGGCGCCGCCGCCGTCGGCGAGAACGAACAGCGACGAGGCCGTCCAGCGGTCCACCGACGGGGTTCCGAAATTGTCCGCACAGGTCAGCAGCGCGGCGCCGCGATCGGGCGTCGTCCGCAGATTCGCGACGGCCAGCTGCAGGCTCGACAGAAATCCGATGCAGCCGTTGCGGATCTCGACGGACGGAACCGGCTGGTCGATTGTGCGACGGTTGATGTAATGCTGCGCCGACCAGCCGTCCGGCCCCTGCGGGTGCACATTGGTGTGGAAGACGAACGCGAATTCCTCCGCGCACAGTCCGGCGGCCGCCACCGCCCGCTCGGCGGCGCTGACGGCCAGGTCGGGGGCCGGTGTGCTGCCGGCGGCGGTGATCGATACCAGCTTGCTCCGCGCCGCCTCCCCGGCGTCGTACCAGCCGCGCTCCACCGCCTCGGCGATATCGACGACGCCGACCTCCGCCGCGCCGATTCCGGCGAAATACATGTCTCCGACTTTCACGGAACTCTCCTCACAAGTGTTGACTTCCCCGTGTGCGAACAATCGCGCCGTGGCACTGTAGATCTCATTGGCACGTTGCGACTCGTACTCTAAACTCGTTGCCGCAGAGGGGAAATCAATACCGACCGTGGGGAGTTTCGAAACGGTACGGTCCGTAAATTCATGCCTACGAGCAAGTCGATGGTTCGCTATGGAGTTGAAGAACAACGAAATCGGCGCCGGTTCGACCCGGCACGATCGAATAACGACCAGAGGCCGAAACGAAGCCTGGCGCAAACCACCGCGCCGCATCGAGGCGTCGGAATGCATCACCTGCGATTCCTGCCTGCGCGGTTGCCCACCGGAATTCGGCGCGATCTTCAATCGCGGGCTCGATGTCGTCATCGTCCCGGAGCTGTGCTCGGGCTGCCCGTCCTGCGTCCTGGTCTGCCCCGTCGACTGCATCTACGTCGACGAGGACTGGGAATCGACCGGCAACGACATGTGGAGTCTCGTGGCCCCGGCGGTAGAGGAGTACTGATGGTCAACGGTTCACGCCGCGAGGCGATGGCCAGGGCACGACTGAGCCGGCGCCCGAGCCGGCTCGGGCTCCCGGCCGGCAAGACAGCGGAACCGGACCGGGTCCACCCGGACGACGCCGGTTTCCCGGGCCTGCTGGCCCGCACGTGGGAGAAGTCCACGGGGACAGCCGATCTCGACGCCGCCATGGATCTACTGCTGACCCTGGACGGGCATGTGCCCGCCGAGGTGCAGCTGCGCGCGCTGGGCTCGGCCGAGGAGGCCGCGGTGGCCGCCGTCTTCGGCCGGACCTGGCGACGCCCCGGATTCCGGCCCGACCTCCCGGCCGTCGCCGGGGAGACGGCGTTCGTCGGCGAATTCGCGTTGACCGCCGCGGGCCGCATCGCGATCCGCACCCCGTCGGATCCGCCGCTGGCCGGTGCGCGTCCGCTCGTCGACGGCGTCCGCCACGTCGTCTGGACGCCGTCGATACTGGCCGACTATCGCCGCATACTCGCCGAGATACAGTCCGGCCGCGCCGATTCCGTGCTCAAGTGCCGCGAATGGCTTGCCGCGCTGGGTCGTCCGGGACGCGGCGAACTTCTCGACCGGCTGATCGAGGCGTCGCTGCGCACCGCGCCGTTCGTGCTGTATCAGGAAGACCTGCAGTACAGCAATTTCCGGGATCCGAACAACCTCACCGGGCGCACGCTGTGGCCCGGGCACCCCGACTGCGCCCTCAGCGGCCTGCGCGGCCTGCCGCTCGAGGTGTGGTCCGACGGCCAGGTCGTGCTGGTGGTGGCCCTGGCGCTGCTCGTCCGGTCGGCCGGGCCGGCGCGGATCGAGGAGGCCAACGGCACGCAGCTGAGCATCGCGCACGTCGCCGACCTGCTGGAGCGCATCCGGCTCGCCTACAACGCGGCCGAGGCGGAGGCCGAGCCCATTGCTCCGGCCGCCGGGCCGGGCGTCGCGGCGCTGGCGGAACTCGCCGACAAGCTGGGCGCCCGCCGGTCCGAGTTGCGGACGACGGTGCAGATGTATCGCGAGATCGACGGCGCGCTGCTGCACAAACGGGAGCGGATCGCCCGGCCGCCGGGCCCGGCCCATGCCGAGACGGACCGCCGCCTCGCCGCGGCCCTGTCCGACCGGCTGCCGGTATCCGGCCGCCGCCTCCGCGACCTGGCCGCGGCCGTCCGCACGGCGCCGGGCCGGCTCGCGGAACCGTACGGCGACTTCGACACCGGACTGGAAGCGCTCGTGCACGCGGCCGTCTCGTCCTCGGTCGAGGTCTTCGGCGCCGATTTCGCCATGAGCCGCGGGCTGCGGTCGCTGCCGCGGCTGATCGCGGCGCTGCGGGCGGAGGACTGGGCGCGGATCGTGGGCTGGGAGATCGCCGAGTACTTCTGCTGCGTGGTCCCCGGTCCGGACGCGCGCCGGCATTTCGACGGCACGCTGCCGCGGCTGGCGGATATCGCGTGGTCGATGTCGGCACGCATGCAGTACAACTCGTGGCACTTCCTGGCCGGCAACCTGCCGCGCACCCCGGAGGTGCTGGCACGCGACTTCTTCTTCCCGCCGACCATTCCGGACGTCTCGCGCTATTCCGATCAGCACCACCACGGGCACATCGCGGGCCACGTCCGGTTCAGCATCCGCAGCCCGCAGCCGGTGCGCGTCCTGGACCGCACCTTCGCCGGATTCGTGGACCTGCGCCTGCTGCGCTGCTCCGGGCCGGCGTTCACCGAACACGATCTGCTTGCCGCCCACAGTCTCTCGTCGCTCGTCGCGACCGCGACCGAGGCGGCGGCCGACCTGGCCGCCGGGGGACGGCCGCTCGAGGTCACCGCGTTCGACACGGCATGGCACTGGGCGGCGATCGCCGGCGCGGAGGCAGGCGACCGGTATCCGTTCGCGGCGCCCGCGACGGCCTGAGGAAGGACCTGGATCATGACATCGCAGTCGCCGCCGCCCGAACCGCTCGCCGCGCAGCAGCCGGCGTGGGACGGCCATCCGGATATCGAGCCGGTCCGCCGCACCCTGGCGCGGCTGCCGGAACTGGTGCGGCCGTGGGAGATTCACGCACTGCTGCGGGCGCTGGCCCGCGTCGAATCGGGGGCGGCGCTGCTGTTGCACGTCGGGGAGTGCGCCGAGCTGTTCAGCATGGCGGACGCGGTCCACGTGGATCGCCGGCTGCTGCTGTACCGGCGGCTGAGCGACCGGCTCGCCGATCGCACCGGCCGGGAGGTTGTGCTGCTGGCGCGCATGGCCGGCCAGCACGCCAAACCGCGCAGCCTGCCGTACGAGACGCTGCCGGACGGCAGCCGGGTCTCGACGTATCGCGGCGACGCGGTGAACGATCGCGCGGCGTCGTCCGCGGCCCGGATGCCGGTGCCCGCGCGGCTGCTGGAGAGCTACCGCCATTCCCACAGCACGCTCGATCATCTGCGGCGGCACGTGTATCTCGGACGTCCGGTCTTCGTCTCGCACGAGGCGCTGCTGCGCGACTACGAGGCGCCGCTGACCCGTGACCACGGCACGCGCTACGCCACCAGCGCGCACCTGGTCTGGATCGGCGACCGCACGCGCGATCCCGACGATTGGCACGTGCGCTGGGCCGCCTCGATCGGCAATCCGGTCGCGGTGAAGCTCGGGCCCTCGACCGACGAGCGCCGGCTGGCGTCCCTGGCGCGGCTGCTGAACCATCCGGGGCGGCCGGGACGGCTGGGGCTGATCGCGCGCATGGGCATCGGGCGGATCGACCGCCTGCCCGCCCTCGTGCGCGCCGTCCGCGACAGCGGCGCTCCGGCGCTGTGGGTGTGTGATCCCATGCACGGCAACACGATCAAGGCGGGCGCGCGGAAGACGCGGCTGCTCCGCGACATGTGCGACGAGATCACCGCGTTCGTCTCGACCATGCGCGAGGCGGGCGGCCATCCCGGCGGGCTGCATCTCGAGGTCACGCCCGACATGGTCCAGGAATGCCATACCGATCGGCCGCCGGACGCCGCGGCGGGTGCCGAGCCCCCGTGCGACCCGCGCCTGAATCCGGACCAGGCGACCGCGGTCGTCGACCACTTCGCCGACCGGTTCCTGGGCCTGAGCCTGGTGTCGGCCGCCGTATCACGAGGAAGGTAGCCGCCGTGTCCACTTCCGTTCCGACCCCTCCCAGTCTCACCGAGATGCGGGCGGTGATCGCCGATCTGCTCGGCGTCACGGCCGAGGAGGTTCCCCTCGACGCCGATCTGCATGTGCTGGGTGTCACCTCGATCGGCATGCTGCGGCTGGCCAACCGGTGGCGGCGGCTCGGGCTGGAGATCTCCTATGCGGAGCTGGCGTCCGAGCCCACCCTGAACGCCTGGCGCCGCCGGTTGGCGCCGGAGCCCCGGGATGCCTGAGATGACACAGGTATTCGAGGTCGCGGGGCTGAGCGCCGGTGTCGACATCCTGGTCGACCGGTGGGGTATCCCGCACATCTACGCCGCCTCCGTCGACGACGTCTTTCTCACGCAGGGGTTCAATGCGGCCCGCGATCGGCTGTTCCAGATCGATCTGTGGCGGCGGCGGGCGCTGGGCCGGATGTCGGAGGCGTTCGGGGCGGAGTACGTCGATCACGACCGGGCCGCCCGGCTGCTGCTGTACCGGGGCGATATAGAGGCCGAGTGGCGGGCGTACGGCCCGCGCACGCGCGCCGCGGTGGAACGGTTCGCGGCGGGTGTGAACGCCTACCTCGACCTGCTGGACGACCGGCCCGGCCTGCTCCCACCGGAATTCGCGCTCGCCGGATACCGCCCCGCCCGCTGGTCGGCCGAGGACATCGTGCGGCCGCGCACTCATGCGCCGGTCGCCGGCCTGCTCGGACAGCATCACCGGGCCCTGGTCGCCGCCGCGGCCGGTCTCGAGGCCGATCTGCTGCGGCAGCCGCTCGCCCGGGGGCACCGCGCGCGGGCCGGATCGGACAGCGTCCTCGATATCCCCGGCGAGGTCCTGCGGGACTACCTCCTGGCCACGGGACAGCGGCCGAGTTCGGATACCGGCGGCAGCAACTGCTGGGCGGTCGCCGGACATCGGACCACGACGGGACGCCCGATCCTGGCCGCGGATCCGCATCGCGGCTACGGCACGCCGTCCCTGCGCTACATCGCCCATCTCTGTGCGCCGGGACTCGATGTGATCGGCGCGGGCGAGCCGCAGCTGCCGGGAATAGCGCTGGGCCACAACGACTGTGCCGCGTTCGGTTTCACCGTATGCCCGATCGCCACCGAGGATCTGGTGGTCTGCGACCTCGACCGCGAGCCGATCACCACGGTGGTCGAGACCGTGGCGGTCAAAGACGCTCCCCCGCAGCAGGTCTCACTGCGATTCACCGGCCACGGCCCGGTGCTGCACACCGACCCGGACCGTCGGCGCGCGTACGTCCTGCGATCCACCTGGGCGCTGCCGGGCACGGCTCCCTATCTGGGGAGCCTCGACTATCTCACCGCGCGATCGTGGACGGATTTCGACAAGGCCCTCGAATCGTGGCGGCTGCCCGGCGAAACGCATGTCTACGCCGACGTGCACGGCACCATCGCCCGCCGCACGGCCGGACTCGTGCCGCGCCGGCGTGACGACGGCCTGCTCCCGCGCCTCGCCGAGACGGGCGGCTGGGACGACGGATTCCTCGCCCCGGCGGACTTCGCGCAGGCGGTGAGTCCGCCGCAGGGATATGTGGCGACCGCGAACCAGTTCGACGTTCCCGACGATCTGCCGCTGCCCACCTACGAGTGGCCGGACGACGCCCGCTATCGGCGTGTGGTCGAGGTGCTCGGCCGTCCGGGCCGCCACTCCCCCGACGACAGCGCCCGCCTCCAGACCGACCTGCTGTCGGTGGTCGCCCGGGACGTCACGGCCCTGCTGCGATCGCTCACACCACCCGCCGACCCCGATGCCCGGCGCGCGCGGGACCTACTGTGCGCCTGGGACGCGGTCGAATCGGCCGACTCCGCGGCGGCGGCGCTGTTCGAGGTCTGGTACGCCAGGCATCTCGGCCCGGCGATCGTGGCGGACGCCGCCGGACACGTCGCCGTGCCGCTCATCCCCGAACCGCATCCACAGGCGATCGCCGCGTGGCTGCGCGATCATCCGGTCACCGCGGCCCGCGACGATCTGCTCACCGCCACGCTGGGGCGGGCCTGGACCGATCTGTCCGCCCGGCTCGGCGGCGATCCGACGTCCTGGGCGTGGGGCGCGCTGCATCGCAACGCGCAGCCGCATCCGCTTGCGCACCTAAATGATTCGCTGACCACCGGCCCGGTACCGATCGGCGGGTCGGGGTCGACCGTCGCGGCGGCCGCTTACGTTCCACCGGACTGGTCGGCGGTGACGGGCGCGTCGTTCCGGATGGTCGTCGACGTCGGCGCGTGGGACGAGGCGCGATGCGTGACGACACCGGGACAGTCCGGCGACCCGCGCAGCCCGCACTATCGCGACCTGCACGACACCTGGCGCACCGGCGAGTACGTGCCGCTGCTCTATACCCGCGCGGCGGTCGAGCGGCACACCGGCCACCGCATCAGACTCGAACCGAGGTCACAGTCATGACCCAGGCCTTCGCCCTGCCCGAGATGACCGCGCTGTGGACCGACCAGGGCCGCTACGACGCGTGGACGCGGGTGGAGATTCTCGTGACCGAGGCGCAGGCCCTCCTCGGGCACGTGCCGATGGCGGCGTTCGACGAGATCCGCCGCGCCCCGGCGCCGCCCGCCGCCCGGGTCCGCGAATTGATCGCCGAGCGCGACCACGAGACCCTGTCGTTCCTCAGCGCGTTCTGCGAACCGCTCACCGCCGATTCGGCGCGCTGGGTGCATCTCGGCATGACCAGCTACGACCTCGTCGACACCGCCCTCGGCCACACCCTCGCCCGAGCCACCGACCTGTTGCTCGGCCAGGCCCGCCGGCTGCGCCGCAACCTCGCCGACCGCGCGATCGAACACTGGGACACCCTGTGCATGGGCCGTACCCACGGCATCCACGCGGAGCCGACGACATTCGGGCACAAGCTGGCCGGATTCGCCTTCGCGGCCGACCGTTCGATCGGCCGGCTGCTCGCCGCCCGCGCCGCGGTCGCCGTCGGCACCATCTCCGGCGCGGTCGGCACCTACGCGCTGATCGATCCGGCGGTCGAGCAATACGTGTGCGGCAGACTGGGTCTCGCGGTGGAGCAGGCGCCCAGCCAGGTCGTCGCGCGCGACCGGCACGCCGAACTCGCCGCGGCGGTCGCCCTGCTCGGGGCGTGCGTCGAACAGCTCGCGCTGGAGCTGCGGCTGTTGCAGCGCACCGAGATCCGCGAGGTCGAGGAGCGGCGCGGCGCCGCCTACCAGGGGTCGAGCGCCATGCCGCACAAGCGCAATCCCACCGGCAGCGAGCGGCTGTGCGGGCTGGCGCGGCTGCTGCGCGGGCAGGTCGCCCCGATGCTGGAGAACGTCGCACTCTGGCACGAGCGCGACCTCGCGCACGCGGCCGTCGAACGCGTGGCGCTGCCGGAGATCCTCGGCATCGGCCACTATCAGGCCGCGCTCGCCGCCGATCTGGTCGACGGCATCGCCGTCGACGGCGAGCGCATGCGCGCCGGGCTCGACCTGACCCGGGGCACGATCTACAGCTCCGCTGTGCTCGCGGACCTGCTGCGGCAGGGCACCGAGCGCGAGCAGGCCTATCGCACGGTGCAGGCCGCGGCCGACCGGGCCGCGGCGAACGGCATCGACTTCCGCACCGCGCTCGCCGACAGCGGTGTCGAGGTCGCCGCCGAGACGCTGCGGCCCGACCAGTTCCCGATCGATCACGAGATCGTCCTGCATCGCCTGCAGGAGCTCGACCTCACCGCGTGAGCACGTCCACGCAGAACCAGGAGCCGAAGACGCATGACCACCACCACCGCGGCCGCCACCGACTGGCACCGGGCCGCCACTTTGACCGGCACGCGGGTGTCGCTCGAGCCGCTCACCGCCGAGCACGCGCCCGACCTGCTGGCCATCGCCGACGACCAGGTCTTCCGGCACCTGTCGATCCCCCGGCCCCGCGACCGCGACGAGGCCGACGCCATGGTGCGGTCGATCCTCGACAGCCGCGCGGCGGGCAGCCGGGTCTGCTGGATCCTGCGCGATATCCGCGAGGGCCGGCCCGGGCCGGTCGCGGGCACCACCTCCTACTACGAGATCAGTCCCGGAAACCGCTGTGTCGCCATCGGATTCACGTGGCTTGGGCGGCAGTGGTGGCGCACGGGGCTGAATCTCGAGTCGAAGGCGCTGCTGCTGCGGCGCGCGTTCGACGACCTCGGCGCCGTCCGCGTCGTCTGGCACACCGATATTCGCAACATCCGCGCCCAGCGCGCGATCGAATCCCTCGGCGCCGAGCGGGAAGGGTTGCTGCGCAAGCACAAACGACGCCCCGACGGCAGCTGGCGCGACACCGTGCAGTACGCCATGATCGACGACGACTGGCCCGCGGTCGCCGCCGACCTCACCCGGCGGCTGGGGTGGTGACCATGGGCGTGCCCACGATCCGGCCCTATCCGCTCCCGGGACACGACGAGATCCCCGCCAATACGGTCGAGTGGCGGCTCGAACCCGAGCGCTGCGCCCTGCTGATCCACGATATGCAGCGGTATTTCCTCGCCCCGTTCGCGGACGCGGACCTGCGGTCGACGCTGGTCGAGCGGATCGAATCCGTGCGGAAACAGTGCCAGGCACAGGGCATTCCGGTGATCTTCACCGCGCAGCCGCAATTACAGAGCCGCACCGAACGCGGGCTGCTGTTCGACTTCTGGGGCGCGGGACCGGACCGGCACACCGATATTCCCGAGGGCCTCGATATCGAGGGCGCCGTCGTGCTGACCAAGCGCCGCTACAGCGCCTTCCACGGCACGCGGCTGCTGGAGATCCTGCGCGCGGACGGCCGCGAACAGCTGCTGGTGTGCGGGGTGTACGCCCATATCGGCTGCCTCGCAACGGTTCTCGACGCCTTCATGAACGACATTCAGCCGTTCGCCATCGCGGACGCCATGGGTGACTTCTCCCTCGACCACCATCTGTTCGCGTTGCGGCACATCGCCACCCGGTGCGGCGTGGTCACCACCGCGGGCGAGGTCGGCCTCGCGCTGGAGCCGGCGGCGTGACCACCGGCATCGACACCCTGGGCCTCGCGGGCAGGGTCGCCCTGGTGACCGGCGCGGCGCGCGGCATCGGCGCCGCCGTCGCGGACCGGCTGAGCGAACAGGGCGCCGTGGTGGCGGCCGTGGACCGGGACGGGGCGGCGCTGGCCGATACCGTCGGTAAGCTGCGAGCGGACGGGCGCGGCGCGCACTGCTATCCCGCCGACGTGGCGGACCGGGAGGCGGTCGAAACACTCTGCCGCCGTGTCGAATCCGAGCTGGGTCCGGTGCATGCCCTGGTGAGTGTCGCCGGGACGCTGCGGGTCGCGTCGGTCGCCGATCTCTCCGATGCCGACTGGTCGGCGACGTTCGCGGTGAATACGGCCGCGGTCTTCCACCTGGGCCGGTACGCCGCGCGCACCATGAAGCCGCGCCGTGCGGGCGTATTCGTCACCGTGGGGTCGAATGCCGCCGAGGTGCCGCGCGTCGGGATGGCGGCGTACGCGGCGTCGAAGGCGGCGGCCACGCAGTTCACCAAATGCCTCGGCCTGGAGCTCGCGCCGTACGGCATCCGCTGCAATGTCGTCTCGCCCGGTTCGACGAACACCGAGATGCAGCGCACCCTGTGGTCCGGCGCCGACGGCTACGCCCGGACGGTCGCCGGCGATCCGGGCGCCTTCCGCACCGGGATCCCGCTGGGGCGGCTCGCCGAGCCCGATGATGTGGCGCACCTGGTCACCTTCCTGGCCTCCGCGCACGCGAGGCACATCACCATGCAGAACATCTACGTCGACGGCGGCGCATCGCTGCGATGACCGCGGCGCGAGGAGACCGGTTATGACCATCGACACGACGCGGTGCGCGGACAGCGCGCTCCCGCAGTGGATTTCGGATATCGAGGCGAGCGAGTTCTTCCTCACTACGCCGCGCGGGACGCTGCTCGCCGCGGATCCGGTGCACGAGATCGACGCCTCGGGCCACACCCGCCTGGCCGATCTCGCTCGCGCCGCGCACCGGCTGCTGACCACCCGGGCCGTGTCGCCGCGACCGCTGCTGGTCGGGGCCGTGCCGTTCGGCGACGTAGCCGGTGCGCGGCTGGCGATCGCGGCGAGCGTCCGGTGGGAGCGGTCGTCGGTGCTACCGAAAGATGCTCTGCCCGCGCCTGTCTCGGGAGTCGAGCGCGCCGAGTCGACACCCGGCCCCGTGGCCTATGCCGACGGGGTGCGCACGGTGGTGGAGCGGATCGCACGCACCGATCTCCGCAAGGTGGTGCTCGCGCGGGCCCTCGATATCGGCACGCGCACAACGATTCCGGTCGCCGCCCTGGCTCTGCGTGCGGCACAGGGCAATCCGGACGCCTACGTCTTCGCGACGAAACTCGCGCCGCCCGGCCGCGCCGTGCGGCCCACCCTGATCGGGGCCAGCCCAGAGCTGGTGATCCGGAAGACCGGTCCGGAGGTGGTCACCAATCCGCTGGCGGGGTCCGCGAGCCGCAGCGCCGACCCGGCGGAGGATCGCCGCCGGGCCCGGGCGCTGCGGCGTTCGGCCAAGGATCTGCACGAGCACCGCATCGTCATCGAGGCGGTCGCCGACGCGCTGCGCCCCTACTGCGCCGAACTGCGGGTGCCCGAGCCGGAACTCGTTCGCACCCGGACCATGTGGCATCTGTCGACTCCGATTCAGGGAACGCTCGCGGACCCCGGCGTGAGTTCGCTGGAGCTGGCCGCCGCATTGCATCCGACGCCGGCCGTGTGCGGCACGCCGACCGGCGCGGCGCGGGAACTCCTCGCCGAGATCGAGGGCTTCGACCGCCGCTTCTACGCCGGGCTGACCGGCTGGATGGACGCCGCGGGCGACGGCGAATGGATCCTCTCGCTGCGCTGCGCCGAGGTCACCGGCGCCGGTGCCCGGCTGTACGCGGGCGCGGGGATCGTCGCGGGTTCCGACCCCGGCCTGGAACTGGCCGAGACCTCGGGCAAACTGCGGACACTGCTGTCGGTGTTCGGCCTCGAGGATCTCGAAACACGCTGTACCGCTGACGTTTCCGATACCCTGGAGAGATCACGATGACCGCATCGACCTCGGCGCGCGCCGCCTCCCCCGACGGGTTCACCGCGTGGCCCGGCGACGTCGCGGCGCGGTATCGCCGGGCCGGGTGGTGGAACGGCGCCACGTTCGGCGGCATGCTCACCGAATGCGCCGCGCGCCATGCCGACCGGATCGCGCTGCGCGACGCGGTGAGCACGTGGACCTACGCCCGCCTCGACCAGCAGGCGCATCGGCTCGCGGCCGGGTTGCACGGGCTGGGTGTCCGGCGCGGCGACCGCGTGATCGTGCAGCTGCCGAACGTCGGGGAATTCGCCGTCGTATGCTTCGCGCTGTTCCGGATCGGCGCGCTGCCGGTCCTCGCCCAGCCCGCCCACCGCGAGCGCGAGATCGAGCACATCTGCCGGGTGAGCGAGGCCGCGGCGTATATCGTCGCGGACCGGCATCTGGGCTTCGACTATCGCGGGCTGGGCGAACGGATCCTGGCCGCGTGCCCGAGTCTGCGGCATCTGATCGTGCACGGCGACGCGGGTGGGCATGTGGCGCTGGCGGATCTGTATCCGGACCCGATACCGCTGGGCGACGCCGACCCCGGCGATATGGCGCTGCTGCAACTGTCGGGCGGGACGACCTCCGTGCCGAAGCTGATTCCCCGCACGCACGACGACTACGCCTACAGCGTGCGCGCGAGCCTCGAGGTGTGCCCGATGGGTCCGGGCGACGTGTACCTCGGCGTGCTGCCGGTGGCGCACAACTTCCCGCTCAGCTCGCCGGGCATTCTCGGCGCGCTGGCGGCGGGGGCGACGGTCGCGCTGGCGCCGACGCCCGATGTGGACGAGGCGTTCGCGCTGATCGAGAAGCAGCGGGTCACCGTCGCCGCGCTGGTGCCCACGTTGGCGATGCTCTGGCTCGAGGAGGCCGAGTACACGGCGTACGACCTGTCGAGCCTGCGCGTGCTGCAGGTCGGCGGCTCGCGGTTCAAACCCTCGGCCGCTGCGCGGGTCCGCCCCGTTCTCGGGTGCACGCTGCAACAGGTGTTCGGCATGGCGGAGGGGCTGGTGAACTACACCCGCCTGGACGATCCCGACGACATCGTCACCGAGACCCAGGGCCGGCCCATGTCACCCGGAGACGAGGTCCGGGTGGTCGACGACGAGGACCGGCCCGTGCCCGACGGCGCCCCCGGCCATCTCCTCACCCGCGGCCCGTACACGATTCGCGGCTATTACCGTGCCCCCGAACACAATTCACGCTCCTTCACCGCCGACGGCTTCTACCGTACCGGCGATATCGTCCGCCGCCTGCCCTCCGGAGACCTGATCGTCGTCGACCGCGCCAAGGACGTCGTGAACCGCGCCGGCGAAAAGGTCCCGACCGAGGAGGTCGAGGAACACCTGCTCCTCCACCCGGCCGTCCGCGACGCCGCCGTGGTCGCCGCCCCCGACGACCTCCTGGGCGAACGCGTCTGCGCCTTCATCGTCCCCGAATCCGACCCCCCGTCCCGCACCGACCTCCGCACCTTCCTCCACCACCGCGGCCTGGCCCCCCACAAACTCCCCGACCAGGTAGAACCCATCACCACCCTCCCCCTCACAGCCGTGGGAAAGGTCGACAAGAAGGCCCTACGCACCCGCCTCACCGCCCCACCACCCTGACTCCACTACACCGAACGCACACCCACCTCCGCACCCCGCACCGAACTCTCACTTGCCGCCACACCACACACCGAATCCCCAGTTGCCACCACACCACGCTCGGAATCTCCACGTACCGCTGGACCCCGCGCGAAAGCCCCGCCTGCCTCCGCGCCGCGCGCCGAACCCTCTCCTGCCTCCGCGCCGCGCGGCGAACCCTCTCTTGTTTCCGCGCCGCGCGGCGAACCCCCTCCTGCCTCCACGCCGCGCGGCGAACCCCCTCTTGTTTCCGGCATGCTTTCGGCCGGAAACCACAGGCGCACAACAGACCACACCGTCGCACACACCAACAGCCCGTTGCGCAACACCAGAACCGTGACACCGATCCAACTTCCGGACGCCACCCGGTCGTATACGAACGGGAATTCGATCTGGCTCAGCAGCGCCGTCGCCAGCACCAGGCGCACGACCGGGCGCTGTGTGGTGTGCGCGTCGAGTGCGCAGACCGCGGCCAGCGCCACCGCCCACACCACGTACTGCGGGCTGAGCACCCGGCTGGTCACCAGGGCGAGCAATGCCGCCGCCAGGGCGAGATCCGCGGCCGGCGGCCGCCTGCGCCACCAGGCCAGCAACAGGATCGCCCCACCCGCCACCATGGCGACCACACATCCGCGGGCGGCGGCCGACACTCCGGGCCCCAGCAGCTCCTCGGCCCCGTACCGATGCGTAATGGTCCAGCCGCCGTTCAGCAGCCGCGCGATCAGAAACGGTGTGGCCGCGGCGGATTCGATCTGCAACCCGCGCTCGGACTGGAACCGCAGGAACGACCACGCGCCCGGCCCCACCGCCGTCAGCGCGGCGGCCGCCACGAGACCGAACGCGGCCGCCGCCGCACTCACATGCCACAGCGCCCGCCGCCGCAGCCCCAGCAACACCACCACCGGCCACAGCTTCAGCAACGCGCCCACGGCCACCGCCGCACCGGCCGCGATCGGCCGCGCCGACACCCACAGCAACGCCGCGACCGCGGTGGCCGCCACGATCAGATCGATCCGGCCGTAACAGACCCGCCCCAGCAGCGCGACCCCGATCGTCCACACCCACGGCGCGGCCCAGGCGCCCGGATGCCCCTTCCGCCCCGCGGCCCGAATCAGCAACGCCAGCACCGCCGCATCCGCCGCCGCGACCATCCCGTAGAAGAACCAGTGATACCCGTACCCGCCACCGAGCAACCACGGCGCCACCACCAGCCCCGCCGTCCCCGGCGGATACTGCCACCGCTCATCCTGCAGCGGAAAGGCCCCCTGCCCCACGATCAACTCCGCCCACTCCCGATACAACCCCACATCCGCCGCCACCCCGTCCCACACACTGTGCGGCAACGCCGTAACCCCGGTAAAAACCACCATCACCACCCGAGTAACAACCCAAACCAGCCAAACCCGTTGCGGCTGAGTAGAACACGTCATCTGGCCCACCACGGCTTGTCGGTCGGGTAATCATCGAAATCGTCCGGCCAATCGCTCGGGCCGACGACATCGTCGCCCGCCCTCGGACGCGGCGCCGGTGGCGGCGGCGGCGCGGAATCCCAGCGCCAGACGAAGTGGGGAGAGCCCTTCAAACCCGCGACCTCCGGCGGCACCGGTCGGGCGAGCCGTTCGATATCGCGCCATTCACAGTCCCCCGCGCGGACACGCTCGGCGTAGGCCCGCAGTTCGGGCGACGCCGCGTCGGCCGCCGCGAGATTCGACATGAACTCGTCGTCGACCACGGTCGGTTCGTGCAGGATCTCGGAAACGTCGAGGTTCTCCAGCCGAATCCGCGCGGTACGCAGGTCGTCGACGGCACCCATGACCTCGCGAACCAGCGCCTCGACCGTCGGGTCCAGGTTCGGCTCGCGCATGCTGCCCCACTGTGGTGTCATCCGTTGTCCCAGGGTCGATTCCCGGCTCCGACGTCATAGCCGGTCCCGGGCGCGTTCAATGTCTGATTCACTTGGGCGATCTGAGCCAGGTCCGTCGTGACCGCGACCTTCTTCGATGCCTTCTCCAGCGATTCGGTGAACGGCGCGATGGTCTCGTCCAGCTTCTGCTGCGCCTTGTCCTTGAGCTGGCCCATCGGATCCTTGAAGAAATCGGTGAGCTTCTTGATCTTGTCGACCAGCGTCTGGATCTTCTTCACGAGCTGAATTGCGTTGTCGATGATGACGAACAGTTTGCGGCCCAGATCCACGACCTCCGCGATCTGACCCACGACCGGGATCTTCTTGCCGATCGTCTTGAATATGCCTTTGACGCTCGTGAAGTCGATCTGATCGTTCAGAATGTCCCACAGTTTCTGCAGGATCGTCTTGACCGCCGCCCTGATCTCGTCGGCGACCACTCCGAACACATCGCCCAGAACTCGGCCGACAGGGCCTTCCCATTTCATGGCGGCAATCTGCCGGTTGCCCCAATCGTTGAACGATATAGCGGCCCTTCCGTCCCACGCGGAATCGACGCGCTTCAGCCCGGATTCGAGGTTCTTGCCACAGGCCTCGAGCGCGTTGCCGACCACTTTGAACGCCTCGCCGATTCGCCTGAACTCGTTCCAGTTGCCCGGAATGGGTTCCAGGCATTTGCCGAGGGGATCGATTTCGTTGCCAGCCGTCCGGGTAATACTCTTGACGGTCTCGTTCAAATCCCCGAGGACAGGAGCGACCTCCGCGATCAGCGCCGCCGTATCTTCCTTGTTGACCTGTGGCTTCTCGAGCTTGAACTCTTCGGGCTTGGGGTAGGTGACGGGCGACGTGAATGCCTCGGTGGCGCCTTGCGCTTCGACGTCGGCGCCGGTGGTGTTGGGCTGTCCCGGCCCCACCGGACCGAGAAAAGTGTGATTGTTCAGGGCCGCGTAGTTCTTCTGGTCCTGGTCGGCGTACATCCACGCCGCTTTGTTCAGCTCCACACCGGTTGCGCTGGTGGTGGTTCCGAGGTCGCCGATACGCTCCTTGGTGGCCGAGGCCATCTCCCGGATGGGAGTCACCACCTGGTCGATGATGGGTCCGTGCAGCCAGTCGGCGGGCTGGCCGTCCTGCCCGATGAAGGTGGCGGCCTTGGTGGCGTCGTCCCCTATATCGGAGAGCAGTTTACTGAGCCCGGCTATCTCGCCGGGGATCGCTTTCAGATTTTCAACCATATCGGGAGCCCCCCTCGCTTTATTCGGTTCTCTTTATCGATCGAGCGGTCGCATCGATATCGGCATCGGTCAAGGACCGTACCGGACCGATTGCGTGCTCGATCATGAAGACCGCCACTTCGGCCGAGGAATACGCCGGTACGGCGACGATGTCGAATCCGGCTTCGGTGGCGTCACAAGAATGCTTACGTGGAATTCCGGAGATCTTCGCGCTGTAGCGCACCGCGGTACGGTCGGCTATCTGCCAGCGCGTGGGCTCGCCGACCGTAACGGTGGCTTTCCGGCCGGTCGCGGAATCGGAGAATATCTGCTCGGCCTTGCCGATCTCTTCGCGGGCCGCCGTATCGACATCGAGCCCGTTGCGGCCCCGGACACCCACGTTGGCCAGTGCGGAACCATCGGTCTCCGGACAATAGCCGTACCCGTAATCGCTCACGGAGCCGTACATCACGATCGTCCTGTTGGTGACCTCGTCGGTCCAGCCCGCGACCATGTCATTACTCGGCCGCCACGCGCCTTCGGCGGGCACGGTGTAGGTCAGTCCGTAGCGGGTGGGAATGACGTGTGGAACACCCTTCGGCACGTCGATCATCGGCGGAGGACGTTCCATCGACGGGAATCCGGACGGCAGCGGAGGATCCGGCGAACCCGAAATCCCGGGGGGCGCATGCCACACCGGCGGGGCCTGATCGTGGGCGGTGGATCCCCGCTGGTGCGGATTGTGGACCCACATGACGAGCGTGACGATGACGAAGACCACAACCGGCAGGATCGCGGCCTTGCCGAGTCGTACCACGGTATCGCGAGAACGAAAGTTTTCGATGAAGCGCAACAGCCGTCCCGCTACTTCTCGCCCAAGGCTGTCGTGAAAATTTCGGCCAGCACACGAATCTGGTCACAGGGTGCCGGGACCGCCACCGGTCCCGGAAAGACCGTCAGTGAGACATTGAACGTCCCGTCCGGTGACGCCACCGCTGCCGAGCACATTCCGGGCAGCGACGGGGTTCGGTACAGCACAGCCTCGCGGCCTCGGATCGGGTCGGAGTTGAAGACCTCGCGCATATCGTTCGTGCGGATCTCATCGAGGGTCGTGTTGCTCGACGAGACGGAGGTACTTCCGGAGATGACCTTCTCTCCGTTGTTGGTCGTGGTGCGGTTGAAATCGCAGCCGACCGTGATCAGGAGATCTGTGACCATGTCGCCGACGCTGCGTTCGCGGGTCGACGGGTTGAATCCCGCCTGCGTCACCAGGTCGTCGCCGACCTCGACGCAGGGATCGAACCGCACAGGTCTCTTGGCCGCCCCCTGGTCCTGCGGGGGCGGAACCGACACCGCCATCGATGCTTTCGGAGCAGCGGATGGCGTGGACGACGTTCCGGGAGCCGGCGCATCGTCGGAGCTGTCGCTCGAACAGCCTGCCAGTGCCGCGACCGCCACCAACGCGCAGGTAACCGTGAAGACTCGTCCCATGGGTGCAGTACTCCCCTCTCGTGCACGCCGGCAGACCGCGGGAGCATAACAAACCGGTCATACCTCTTCCTCGGGGCGACCGAATCGCAAGGTGACGAGTTGGAAGGGGCGGAGGTGGAGGCGGAGGCCGGGGCCCTCTCGGGTGACGCCGGTGGTGGCGGGGAGGTGGCGTTCGAGGAGGTCGCAGACGGCGAAGCCGGAGACGGGGAAGCGGGGGGTGACCAGGGCCGAGGCGCGGCCGCCGTGTGCTTCGTAGACTCGCAGGACGACGTCGCCGGTGCCGTCGTCGGCGAGTTTGACCGCGCTGGTCACCACGGCGTCGTTGTCGACGGTGAACAGCGGCTCGACGGCGGCGGCGACGCCGGTCGGTCGCGGGGGGAGGTTCACGCGGTAGCCCTCGCGGACGGCGTCACCGATCTCGGCGCCGGGGATCAGGGCGTGGCGGAAGCGGTGGGGGCCGTGGTCGGTTTCCGGATCCGGGAAGCGGGGAGCGCGCAGCAGGGAGGCCCGGACGGTCGTCGTGGTCCCGCCGTCGTCGCGGACCGTGCGGGTGACGTCATGGCCGTAGGTGGAGTCGTTGACCAGCGCCACCCCCCAGCCGGGCTCGGCGATATGGACGAAGCGGTGGTTGCAGGCCTCGAACTTCGCGTACTCCCAGCTGGTGTTGGTGTGCGTCGGGCGGAACAGGTGCCCGAACTGGGTCTCCGACGCGTAGCGGTCCGCGTGAATGTCCAGGGGGAACGCCAGTTTCAGGAATTTCTCGGTCTCGTGCCAGTCGACGCCGGTATCGATGTCGAGGCGCTTCTCCCCCGCCCGCAGCGTGAGCGTCTGCTCGATAGTGGAGGATCCGAACGAACGGCCGATGCGCACCACGCCCGCGCCCGCCGAGTCCTCTTCCGCCACAACGAACTCCGCGTCGGTGAGGTCGGTGACCCGGTTGCGGTAGAACACGTCGACATCCCACGCGTCCCAGGCGTTCGGCAGATCCTGGTGCAGCTGCGGAAGATTCGCCGTGCCGCCCGGCGGCAGGGTCTCGCGCCCACTGGCGAGATCGACCACCGACACCACCAGCCCGTGCGCGTCCACCTCCACCCGCAGCAGGCCGTTGTCCAGGACCACCGCGCCGTCCGCGCCTTCGCTCAGCGAACACGCCGCTCCCGTCTGCACGGGGCCCGCGCCGCCGGCCGGAATCGAACCCTGTTCGTGCGGCGTGGAATTGAAGACGTTGGGCCCCGTCTCCTCACCGCCGAGCGTCCACTGCGCCCGCTCGATCATCGCCGTCAGTTCCTCGGTGACCGCCGCGTACGTGCGTTCCGCCTCGCGGTGCACCCAGGCGATCGACGAACCGGGCAGGATGTCGTGGAACTGGTGCAGCAGCACCGTCTTCCAGAGCCGGTCCAGCTCCTCGTACGGGTAGTCGGCGCCGGTGCGCACCGCCGCGGTGGCGGCCCACAGCTCGGCCTCCCGCAGCAGGTGCTCGCTGCGCCGGTTGCCCTGTTTGGTCCGCGCCTGGCTGGTGAGCGTGCCGCGGTGCAATTCGAGATACAGCTCGCCCACCCACACCGGCGGATTCTCGTACTCGGCCTCCGCACGGGCGAAGAAGTCGGCGGGCTTGTCCCACAGCACCTTCGGCGAACCCTCGAGGTTGCGCATCCGCGCGGCCTTGGCGATCATCTCCCGCGTCGTCCCGCCCCCGCCGTCGCCCCACCCGGTCGGCGCCAGCGACATCGACGCGCGGCCCTTCTCCTTGAAATTCCGTGCCGCGTGCGCGATCTCGCTGCCGCGCATGGAACAGTTGTAGGTGTCGACCGGCGGGAAGTGGGTGAAGATCCGGGTGCCGTCGATCCCCTCCCACAGGAACGTGTGATGCGGAAACTGGTTGATCGCACTCCAGGAGATCTTCTGCGTCAGCAGCCATTTCGATCCGGCGGCACGGATGATCTGCGGCAGCCCGGCGGCGAACCCGAACGTATCCGGCAGCCACGCCTCCTCGTTGTCGATGCCGAACTCCGCCAGGAAGAATCGCTTGCCGTGCACGAATTGCCGCGCCATCGCCTCGGAGCCCGGCATATTCGTATCCGACTCCACCCACATGCCGCCGGCCGGGACGAATCGCCCCTCCGCCACCGCCTGTTTCACCCGGTCGTAGACCTCGGGCCGGTGCTGTTTGAGGAAATCGTATTGTGCGGCTTGGGACATCGTGTAGACGAATTCGGGTTCGTCGGCCAGTAGCGCGGTCATATTCGCGGTCGTGCGCGCGACCTTGCGCACCGTTTCCCGCAGCGGCCACAGCCAGGCCGTATCGATGTGCGCGTGGCCGACCGCCGAGATCGTATGCGCGGACGGGATCGCCGGGCGGGACAGCGCCTCGGCCAGGCATTCGCGTGCCGCGGCGGCCGTGGCGTTCACGTCCTGCAGGTCGAGAGCGTCCAGGGCGCGGTCGAGGGCGCGCACGATGTCGAAGCGGCGGGCGGGCTCCTCCGGCATCTCGTGCATCAGCTCGCCCAGCACCTCGAGATCCTGCACCAGCTGCCAGACCTCGTCGTCGAAGATCGCGAGATCCATGCGGCCCAGCCGGTACAGGGGCGCGTCACCGGCGGTGATCGTATCGCCCAGGGTGGTCGGCGAGAAGAGCGAGAACATCGGATTCGACGCCGCCTCGACGTGCAGCAGCACCCGTTCGCCGCCCACCGCCGGCGATCCCACCCGCACCCACTGGTTGCGCGGGTGCAGACCCTTCACCGGCGATCCGTCCGGCCGGTAGACCAGCCCCTCGCACTGGAAACCCGTACTGCCGGCATCGAATCCGAGGTCGATGATCGCCTCGACGGTCCGCCCCGCCCACGCCGCGGGCACCGTCCCCTCGACCGTCAGCCAGCTCGTGCCCCACGGCGCGCCCCACGCGGCGCCGGGCTCGATCGGCGTGCGCGGCGCGGTCAGCCCCTCGGCGACCGGGACCGGTTCGCCGGGCGCGGTCCAGAGGGAGGCCCGCAGCGGGACGGACTCCGGATAGATCGCCGGGACGATGCGTTCGGTGAGGACCCGGCCGAGGCGTTCTTCGACCAGCCGGCGGTCGTCGTGCATAGCTGTCGCTCCCATCAGAATCCGGGACATGACCCGGTATTCACGTGTGGCGGTTGGGCGTTGGCTGCGGAGGAAGCTTACTGGTGCGCCATTCCACGGTAGCGACGCCGACGCGAAGCCGCCGGGCGATCCGAGGGTTCGCCATGCAACCCGACGAATCGAAGCCGATGTCGCCGACGTACATTGACGGGTGCGAGCGACCGAAGGAGGCACGGTGGATACGCCCGACTACATGCCGGTCGGCCGCATTCTCCAGCAGTGGCGCCGGGACGCCGCGCTGACCGTGGACGAGCTGGCCGCCGAGGCCAATCTCTCGGAATCCCTGTTGCGGAAGGTCGAATCCGGCCATCGGCCCGCGACCCGGGCCACGGTCACCTCCCTCGCCTCGATCCTGCGGATTCCGGCCGCGGATACCAAGCAGCTGCTGCTGCTCGTCGATCCGGCGCACGCGCCCGTCGCCGCGCCGGACGCGGGACGCCCGCCCTCTCCCCGGGAACTCACCGTGCTCGACTCCGATCCCTTTCCGGCGTGCTACATGGTGACCCCCGCGGGCCGGGATCTGCTGGAGGGCGCGCTACACCGGATCGTCGCGACGAACGAGGCGTTCGAGCGGTTCTTCCCCGGCCTGGCCCCGGGCGCGGGCGTCGTCGAATACGAGCTGCTGGCGGCGCGGGCGCGGGACGTGTTCGTGCGCTGGGAGGAGGACGCCCACCACCTCGTGCGCGCGTGCCGGGCGCAGGTACTCGGATTCGTTCCCGAGCCCCGGATCGAGGAGGTCAAATCCCGTCTCCGCGGAAATCCGGACTTCGACGGCATGTGGGATACGCCTTTTCCCGCGCACTGGGAATCGCGGGATACGGTCTGGGTCCGCGATGTCGGCGACGGCACGGCATTCGAGATGTATTTCCGGATGTCGAGCGACCAGAGCCCGTTCCTGCACTGGGCGCTCACCCCGTTCGACCTCGCGAAATATCTCCGCCGGTATCCCCCGGAAATCCATATGCGACACCGCCGCTGACGACGGTGTCCGGATTCACCCGCCGGTTCTCCGCTGAATTCACCGGTGCCGTTCACGAATTATGCAGACCCGGAACGGATTTCCGGCATCGCGAATATCAGGCGTTTTCACACAGTGTGCATTGACATCGCGAGCACCCGGGAAGTTCACTGGTTCCGAGCGGCCGGTGTCGCCATCGCGGACCGGCCGCGCGGCCTTCTGGAGGGGAATGGCCGGTCGGCCGGTCCGCAGAACTCGCTACACGCTGCGCACGGCGAGGGCGTCGGCGAAACGGCGCAGGGCGGCAGCGGCGGCGGGCGGGAACGGCGCCTCGGTGAGCGCGCGCTGCGCCCGCAGCCACCGGTTCCGGATCATCTGCTCGACCTGGTCGCGGGCCAGTGTGGCGAGCAGGTCCCGGCATTCCGCCGCACCCCGCTCGTCCAGTTCGGGATCGCCGACGAGCGCGCACAGGCGTTGCTCCTGCCGCGCGTCCGCCCGGCGCAACGCCAGCGCCAGGAGCACCGTGTGTTTACCGGACCGCAGATCCTCGAGATTGGACTTGCCGGTCCGCGCCGGATCGCCGAACACCCCGAGCAGATCGTCCTGCAACTGGAACGCCTCCCCCAGCGGGCGGGCATAGCCGGACAGGGCCCGCCGCACCTCCGGCCCCGCCTGCGCTACCGCGGCGCCCACCTGCAGCGGGCGTTCCACCGTGTACGCGGCGGTCTTGTACCGGATGATCTCGAAGGCCCGATCCAGGTCGCGCGTGGGCCGTCCCGTGGTGATCAGGTCCAGGTACTGCCCGTAGTCGACCTCGCAGCGCATGGCGTCGACGATCGGCAGCACCCCGGCCAGCCGCTCGGCGGACAACCCGGCGGTGTGCAGTAATTCCCCCGACCAGGCGAGCGCGAAATCCCCGATGAGGATGGCGGCGTCGGTGCCCACCGCGCGGTGCACGGTGGGGCGATCGCGGCGGGTGTCGCTGTCGTCGATGATGTCGTCGTGGATCAGCACCGCGGCGTGGAACATCTCCAGCGCCGCGGCCACCCGCACCACCTCCGGCGGTATCCCGCGGCCCCCGGCGGCCAGCCAGCCCAGCACGCAGAACAGCGGCCGGACCCGCTTGCCCCCGGCCTCCAGGAACTCGCGCACCGCGTCGGTGACATCTGCCGGGAGCCGCAGCTCGGCTTCGCCACAGGCCTTGTCCCGCAAGAAGTCTCGCAGGGCGGCATCGATCCGCTCGCGGGCGGCGTCGACATCCACCGCGAACGGCGAGGTCGTCGTGGTGGTCATCGCGCCTCCCCGGCGTCGGTGAGTTCGGTACGGGCGGAGCGGACGGCTCGCGCGATCCCGTCGGCCGTGAGCCCGGCCGCGGCGAGTATGTCCGCGCGCGTGCCGTGTTCGAGGAACCGATGCGGTAAACCCAGTCCCCGCACCGGAATCCGGCTCCCGGCCGCGGTGAGCGCGCGGCCCAGCGTGGCCGCGACGGCGCCGGTCCCGACGTCGTCCTCGGCCACGACCACGAGCCGGTGCCGCAGCGTGGCGCCGACCAGGAGATCCGGAATCGGCAGCACCCAGCGCGGATCGACGACGGTGACCGCGATCCCGGCCGCCGCGAGCGCGCGGGCCGCCTCGACACAGGCCGCGGCCAGCGGTCCGACCGCGACCAGCAGCACGTCCCGGTGCGCGCCGCGGTACAGCACATCCACGCCGTCGATCCGCTGCTCGGCCGGAATGTCCTCGCCCACGGCGGCTTTCGGAAACCGCAGTGCGGTGGGCCCGCCGTCCCAGGCGATCGCCTCGCCGAGCAGGTCACGCAGCCGGGTGGCGTCGCGCGGCGCGGCGACCCGCATTCCCGGCACGGTGGCCAGCAGGGTGAGGTCCCACATGCCGTGATGGCTCGGGCCGTCCGGTCCGGTGACCCCGGCGCGGTCCAGCACGAACGTCACCGGCAGCCGATGCAGCGCCACATCGAGCAGCACCTGATCGAAGGCCCGGTTGAGGAATGTGGCGTACACGGCCACCACCGGATGCAGTCCCGCGGTGGCGAGCCCGGCCGCGGAGGCTACGGCGTGCTGTTCGGCGATGCCGACGTCGAAACAGCGGCCGGGGAAGCGGTCGGCGAACCGGGCCAGCCCGGTCGGGCCGGGCATGGCGGCGGTGACGGCCGCGACCTCCGGCCGCCGCTCGCCGAGGGCGGTCAGCTCGCCGGCGAACACCTCGGTCCAGGACACCGCGCGGGTGCCGGGCCGCGGCGGCGGGCCCGCGGTGTGCATCCGTTCCGGGTCCACGCACGCCGGGCCGTACCCCTGCCCTTTGACCGTGACCACATGCACCACCACCGGACGCCGCAGGTCCCGCGCGCGGCACAGCGCGGATTCGATCGCCGCGACGTCGTGCCCGTCCACCGGGCCCAGATAGGCGAGGCCGAACTGCTCGAATACGGTGGGCGAACCGGATTCTCCCGCGCGCAGTCGTTCCAGATGCGCGGCGACGGCCCCGGCGGTCGGCGAGTAGGAGTGCCCGTTGTCGTTGAGCAGCACGATGACCGGTCGCTCGGGCGCGGCGCCGATATTGTTCAACGCCTCGTGAGCCATGCCGCCGGTGAGCGCGCCGTCGCCCACGACCGCTACCACCGACCGATCGTGAACACCTTGGAGGGCATAGGCTTTGGCGATTCCGTCGGCATAACTCAGCGCCGTTGAGGCATGGCTGTTCTCGATCACGTCGTGGCCGGATTCGGCCCGGCTCGGATAGCCGGACAGCCCGCCGGACCGGCGCAGGCTCCGGGCGAACGCCTCCCGCCGGCCGGTGAGGATCTTGTGCACGTAGGCCTGGTGCCCGGTGTCGAACAACAGTGTGTCGTGCGGTGAGCGGAACACCCGGTGCAGGGCGATGGTCAGCTCGACGACGCCGAGGTTCGGGCCCAGGTGCCCGCCGCCGGCGCGCACGGTGTCGAGGATCAGGCGGCGAATCTGTGCGGCCAGCACCGGCAGTCGCGAGGCGGGCAGGCCACGCAGGTCGTCGGGCCCGTCGATATCCGCCAGCGGCGAGCAGGCGCTCGTCCCGGGCGGGACGTCGGTGGACGGTGCGGAGGATACGGACATGACGGGCCGCTAACCGCGCGGACCGGACACGATCACGTCACCGGCGGGGGTACTCGGCGACGGCGCGGCGGACGGATCGGTGGCGCCGACGGGCTGGGCGGCGGCTTCGGGCGTTGCGGTCATGGCGGCACCTCTCACTGCGAAATCGGGTGGGGATATTCAGTTGTCGTGCCTCGCGGTATTTCTCACCTGTTCCTTTCGGAGACGAGCCGGACCAGCGCGCGCAGGTCGGCGGAGCCGGCGCCGGAGGGCAGCGCCCGCAGCGCCGCCCGGATCCGCCGTTCGGCCCGGCGCCGGGTCGCGTCGCGCCCGCCCGCCTCCGTCACGAGCCGGGCCGCGCGCTCGATATCGTGCGGCGACAGCGGCCGGTCGGCGTCGCGGTAGAGATCGCCGAGTTCGGTGGCCGCGGCGGTGTCCGAGAGGAGCGCGACGACGACCGGCATCGAGCGTTTGCGGCGGGCCAGGTCGCCGGGCGGTTTGCCGGCCGCCTCGGGGTCGCCCCAGATCCCGAGGAGGTCATCGGTCAGCTGGTAGGCCAGGCCGAGTTCGCGGCCGAAGCGGTCGGCGGTGGCCACGGCCGCGACCCCGGCGCCCGCGCACAGCGCGCCGAGCGCGCACGCGCAGCCCATCAGCGCGCCGGTCTTGCCCATGGCGATCCGCTCGCAGTCCGCGATGCGGGTACGTCCGGCGGATTCGGCCCGGCAGTCCTCGTGCTGCCCCCGGCACAGCTCGACGACCGTATTCTCCAGCCGCCGCACCGCCACGCCCGCCGCGGTCCGCGGCAGCCGCGTCGCCAGCACCTCCGTGGCCAGCGCGTGCAGGGCGTCGCCGAGCAGGACCGCGTCGGCGATGCCCCACACCGACCACACGGCGGGGCGGCCGCGCCGGGTGACATCGCGGTCCATGACGTCGTCGTGCACGAGTGTGAAGTTGTGGACGAGTTCGACGGCGGCCGCGGCGGGTCCGGCCGCGCGCGGCGGCCCGCCGCAGGCCGCGCAGGCGCTGATCGCCAGCCCCGAGCGCAGCATCTTGCCCGGCCGCCCCCCGACCGGGCGGCCGCGCTCGTCCCACCAGCCGAAGTGGTATCCGGCCATGCGGCACAACGGTTCCGGCAACGAGTCCACCGCCTCGCGCAGGATCGGGTCGACGACCTCGCGGGCGCGGGCCAGGATGTCGGCGGGGTGGTGCGCGGCGTGCGCCGGGGTCACAGCGGTCATGGCGAGAACTCCTTCGCGGCACAGGTTTTCGGATGCTCTCGACGGTGCGGTCAGCGCGCGGCGGATCGCCGGGAGAGGAGTTCGGGTATTCGCGCGGCGCTGGTGCCCAGGCCGTGGGGTCCGAGCACCGGCGCCCGGGCCGGACGCCGAGCGGGCTCGGGCACGCGATCCGGCAGGAATCGTTCCAGCAGTTCGGGTTCCGTGTACCGGCGGCAGGTGAGGTGCCAGTGCGCGATGCCGGCGATCCAGTCCCGCAGCTGCGCGGCCCGCCGTTCCAGCACCCGGCGCAGATCAGGGCCGAGGTCGTATTCGTCGCAGAGCGCGGGCAGTTCGCGCTCCGCGACCCGCCGGAACCGCTCCAGGCGCGCGACGAGCAGGGCGTGCACGACGGCCGCGGCCTCGTCGCGATCGCATCGGAAGAAGTTCCCCATCACCCGCACCGCGTTGTGCGGGTCGCCCTCGAACCCGGCCTCCTTCTGATAGGAGACCAGATCGTTGAACAGCATGGCCACGTCGACAGCGGTCGTCGTCAGATCGGCGACGACCTGGGATCGTTCGACCTCGGCGGGAATCACGTCGTGGTGCGCCAACCGCGCCATCTCGATCGTCAGCTCCGAACCGAAGGTGCGCCTGCGCATCTCGATGTAATCGACCGGGTCGGGGATGCGGTTGGCGACGAAGTTCTCGATCTCCCACGTCATACTCGCGAGCATGGATTCCACGGCGGCGCGGAACCGGCGCGTGCGCCCGGCGTCCATGGGCGCGGTGGTGCGCCGCCACAGGTCGGCGAGTCCCTCCTCCATCGGATTGGCCGCCACGGGAACTCGCTCACCGTCGACGGGCATGCAGTCGGCGAGCCGTCCGGTCTGCAGTGTCGCGCCGACGACGTCGCGACGCCGCCCGAAGACCGCCGGATAGTAGTCGTCGGCGTAGGTGCCCCAGGACAGCCACGTGGACGACAGGTTCAGCTCGTCCTGTGTGGCGTCGGGGTCCATACCCGCCGAGCACAGCGCGAAATCGAAGTTGCGCAGATCCCGTTCCCGCCAGAGGGGTTCGGGCAGAACCCCGGGCACCGGGTCCAGCATGCCCCGCTCGCGACACCATCGGACGACCTCCTCTCGCGCGGCCTCGATCCGGGGATTCAGCCGCACCGCGAACGGAATGGGCACCTCCGGGAAGGGCAGCGGACCCGTCGGCTCGATCGGGGGATGCAGGTGGTTGTCGAATCGGTTGAGCCCGAGGCTGTCTCGCGAGGGCCGGGGAGCGCGGGCCTGCTCGTTCATGTAGCGGCTGGACCGCATGTGCCAGGCGTGACCGCCCGCCTGCCAGTCCTGCAGTCCCTTCACGTACGCCGCGACCGCCGCCTGCTCGTCCGGGCGGGCGCCGGACGCGGCGAACAGCAGCGGGATCTCGGTGAGCGCGGTGTACTCGAACTGCTGCAGCCGGGAGGTCAGCAGGTTGTTGACGATGCGGGCCGCGTGCGGGGTGTCGAGGTCGAAGAACCTCTCCACCACCAGGATTCCGTTCGAGTTCTCCCCCTCGTCCAGGACCTCGCGCTCGTAGGAGAAGATGTCGTTGCGCAGGTGCACCGCGTCGGCGAAGGTGTCGCACAGCACGCGCAGCGGGCGGGTGGCCGCGAACCGGTCGGGCACCTCGGCGCCCACGGCATGTTCGACCAGATCCGACGACCACGGCGCGCCGCCCACCTTCCGGCGCATCTCGATGTATTCGATCGGGTCGGCGATCCGGCCCTCGACGATATTCGCCAGCTCCCAGCGGGATTCGACCAGCAGCGCCCGGGTGTCGGCGGCGAACCGCCGCTGCCACGCCGCCGATCTCGCGGGCGCGGTGCGCTCCCACAGATCGGCGAGGCCGCGCTCCACGGGACCGGCCGGCTCCGGCGTCGGGCCGCCGCCGATCGGCATGAACTCGTCGAGCCGGTCCAGACAGTCCTTGGCGCCCTGGACATCCAGGGTGCGTTTGTAGAGTTCGAGGAAGTGGTCGTCGAAGTAGAACACCCACGTGTACCAGTCGGTGATCAGGTTCAGCGTGCCGTCGTCGCAGTCGGGGTGGGTGTAGGCGCACAGCAGGCCGTAGTCGTGGCGGTCCACGTCGTCTTCGGTCCAAATGCTCCGGCCCCGTTGGGGTTCGAAGAAGCCCTGCTCCCGGGCCCACTCACGGGTGTGTGCGCGGGCCTGCTCGACGTGCGGGTTGAGCCGCGCGGGGTACGGCGTGTAGAAGTCCGGAAGTTCGAACGGCTGCATGGGCATGCCCTTCTTGGCGCGACGTACGGACAGCGGCACCGGTGTGATCTCGCTGCAACCGATCGGGCTCGCCGGGGAGGTCTGCGGTTGCGTATCGAACTGTGCCCGCCGGAAGCTGTGTGCTTGCCGGGGCGTTTCGGAAAGATCCCGAAAGTTGTTGATCCTGTTCTCATTTTAGTCGCCAGGCGAGTCGGAGTAAATGTCTGGCATCGTCCGGATCTCGCGCGCGGTCACGGCCCGGCGTCCTCGTCGGCGAGGACGCGGCAGGTCATCCGGCGTGCCAGCACACCCAGCGCGGTCACCGCGAAGCCGGGCATTCGTGCCCGGTCCAGGGCTCGCAGCGCCGCGCCTAGGCGCTCGGACACCATCTCCTCGACCTCCGCCCGCGCCCCGGTTTCGACGAACAGTTCCCGGCAGCGGTCGGCTCCCGCGCGGTCGAGCCCGGGATCGCCGACGAGCGCCAGCAATTCGCGGCGGCGACGGGCATCGGCCCGCTCCAGAGCGAGGGAAACCAGGGCGGTGCTGCGGCCGCCGCGCAGGTCCTGCGGCGGGCACCCGCGGGTCCCGGTGCCCGCCCCGAATATCGCGCGCAGATCCGCCGCCAGCTGCACCGCCTCGCCGAGCGGCCGCGCGTAACCGGTCAGGGCCGCGCGCATCGCGGGATCGGCGCCGGCGAGCGTCGCGCCCAGCTCGAGCGGACGCTCGCACGTATGGGACGCGCTGCGGTAGTGCACGATACGCATCGCCTCGCCGAGATCCTCCCGGGCGGGCCCGCGCGCGAGGAGTTCGAGGAACTGGCCGTAGACGACGTCGTCGCGCATGGACGTGATCACCGGCGTCGCGGCGGCCCGCTGGCGCGCGGTCAGGTGCGCCGTGCCGAGCAGCTCGTCGGACCAGGAGAGCGCGAGCGTGCCGAGCAGTCCCGCGGCGCGGCGGCCGAAGACGTCGGCGCGCGTGCGGTCCGAATAGCGTTGCGCCATGGCGCGATGCAGCGGCGGCGCCCCGCGCTGGGCGGGCGCGTCGGTGAGGATCGCGTCGTGGATCAGGACGGCGGCGTGGTGCATCTCCAGCGCGGCGGCCGCCCGGAACACCGGCGCGGGCATCCGCTCGCTACCGCCCGCGGCGAGCCAGCCGAGCGCGCACAGCAGCGGACGGGCCCGTTTGCCGCCGGCGAAGACGAACGCGTGCAGCGCGTCGACGTAATCCGGTGGCAGGCGGGCAGCGTCGGCGGCGCGCGCCTTGTCTCGGAGGAAGCCCTCGAGAACGGCATCGATGCGCCGGCGGAGCACGGGCAGTGCGGTCACGTCCGGGTGGCTCACCGGGCGGCCCCGTCCGCACCAGGGGTGTCCCGGCCGCGGGGCAGCGCCGGCGCGCGGGTCGGCGCCGAATCGAAGTCGTTGCGGCGCACCAGGTCCGCGAGGGGTGTGCCGGGCACGTCCCAGGCCGCCCAGACGGCGGGAACGTCGGCCGTATCGAGCGTTTTGCCGAAGTACAGAGGCATGATCATGGGGCCGTCCTCCCCTGCGTAGCGTCCCGTGATCGCGCGCGCCGAATATCCGCCGGCGTGGCGCTTCACCTGTCGATGCTGCTGTTCGTGCCGAATCCCGCCGATGACATCTGTTCCGGCCGGAATTCACCGAATACGCGGCCGGACGAAACGTGTGAACTTGGGCGATTACACCGAATAGCTAACGCTCTGTGACCCTGACCAATAATATTTCACACTCTCGCCGGACGTAAAGTGTTAATTACCAGCAACTTTCATCGTCGACGCGGGCGGAGAGCCTCGTCGCCTCCACAACGCGCGGTGGCGACCATCGGACCACCAGACGGTCAGCGTCTACCCCCGAGGGCCGCCACCACACGTGACACGCCGCACCGACATGGCGCGACACCCCGGACGGACCGGTCGCGCCGGAATTCATGGTGTGTCGGCTAATCGGTAGCGAATATGTCAGTCCTCCGCGACCAGCACCTCGACGTCGATGTTGCCGCGGGTCGCGTTGGAGTAGGGGCAGACCTGATGGGCCTTGTCGGCCAGCGTCTGGGCCTCGTCGCGGGTCAGGTGCGGGAGGGAGACCTCGAGGGTGACGGCCAGCTGGAAGCCGCCGGCGTCGTTCGGGCCGATGCCGACCTTCGCACCGACGGCGGAGTCGTCGATATTCGCCCCGTCCTGCTTGCCGACCAGCCGCAGCGCGGAATGGAAGCAGGCGGCGTATCCGGCCGCGAACAGCTGCTCGGGATTGGTGCCCTCGCCGTTGCCGCCCATCTCGCTCGGCACCGACAGCGCGACGTCGACCTTGCCGTCGGTGGTGCGGGCGTGGCCGTTGCGGCCGTCACCGGTGGCCAGGGCCTCGGCGGTGTAGAGCGTCTTCATGTCGTCTCCTTCGACTGGGTGTGGTCGTTCAGTGCCTGGGTCAGGCGCCGCAGCGTTTCCCGCAGCGAGATCAGTTCGGCGAGCGGCAGACCGGTCGCCGCGGCCATACCGGCCGGAATCTCGCAGGCCCGCTCGCGCATATCGCGCCCGCGGCCGGTGAGCCGGATCTCGACCCGGCGCTCGTCGGCCGCGGACCGGGTCCGCTCCACCAGGCCACTCGCCTGCAGGCGTTTCAGCAGCGGGGAGAGCGTTCCGGAATCCAGCGCCAGGGCCTCGCACAGCTCCCCGACGCTACGACCGTCCCGCTCCCACAGCACCAGCATCACCAGGTACTGCGGATAGGTCAGCCCGAGCGCCTCCAGCTTCGGCCGGTACGCGGCGGTCATCGCCCGCGACGCCGCGTAGAGCGGGAAGCACACCTGCTCGTCGAGGGCCAGCGGATCGGTCATATCCGTAAATATAGTACGCAACTTAGTTGTGCACAATCTAATTGTGCGTGTCCTAGGGCACAGCGCGGCGTAGCCGACGGACTCCCGGTCGGGCGAGCGCGCCGCTCCCAGTACTCTTTCCAGTCATGGCACGGGACGAGCGCGGTGTGACCGCCCAGAGTGAGGACTTCGCGGCCTGGTACAACGAGGTGGTCTTCAAGGCCGGCCTCGTCGACCGCGGCCCGGCCAAGGGCACCATGGTCATCCGACCGTACGGCTACCGCCTGTGGGAACGGTTGCAATCCGAACTCGACCGCCGCATCAAGGACACCGGCCACGAGAACGCCTACTTCCCTCTGCTGATCCCGGAGAGCTATCTGAGCCGGGAGGCCGAGCACGTCGAGGGCTTCTCCCCCGAACTGGCCGTCGTCACCCACGCGGGCGGTAAGGAGCTCGAGGAGCCGCTGGTGGTGCGGCCGACCTCGGAGACCATCATCGGCGAGATGATGGCCAAGTGGATCGACTCGCACCGCGATCTGCCGCTGCTGCTGAACCAGTGGGCCAATGTGGTGCGCTGGGAGCTGCGCCCGCGAATGTTCCTGCGCACCACCGAATTCCTGTGGCAGGAGGGCCACACCGCGCACAGCGACGAGGACGACGCCCGCCGCGAGACCATGCTCGCGCTCGACATCTACCACGAGGTCGCGCGGGATCTGGCCGCCATGCCGGTGATCCCCGGCGAGAAGACCCCGGGCGAACGGTTCGCCGGCGCGGTCGCGACGTTCACCATCGAGGGCATGATGCGCGACGGCCGCGCGCTGCAGGCGGGCACCTCGCACTACATGGGCACCAACTTCGCCCGCGCCTTCGACATCCGCTACACCGGCGAAGCGGGCCGGGACGAGTTGTGCCACACCACGTCCTGGGGCATGAGCACGCGCATGATCGGCGGCGTCGTCATGACCCACGGCGACGACAAGGGCCTGGTGTTCCCGCCGCGGCTGGCGCCCCACCAGGTGGTCATCGTGCCGATCACGCGCGGCGGCAACGTCGCGGTCGAGGAGGCCGCCCAAGAGCTGGCGCGGCGGCTGCGCGAGGCCGGGGTGCGCACCCACGTCGACGCCCGCCCGCAGCTCAGCCCCGGATTCAAATACAACGAGTGGGAGATGCGCGGCGTCCCGATCCGCCTCGAACTCGGCCCGCGCGACCTGGAATCCGGCACCGCCATGATGGTCAAGCGCCTCGGCGACGAAGGCAAGCAGGCCGTCCCGCTCGATTCGCTGCCCGCGGCCATGCCCGGCATCCTGGACGAGTTCCAGGAGTTCCTGCTCGCCCGCGCCACCGAGTTCCGCGACAGCCACACCCGTACGGTGGACACCTGGGCTGAGTTCGCCGACGCGGTCTCCACCGGCTGGGCCCGCACCCTGCACTGCGGCACCCCCGCCTGCGAGGACGACATCAAATCCGCCACCGCCGCCACCCCGCGCTGCATCCCCCTCGCCGGCGACCCGGCGACGGGCGCCTGCGTCCGCTGCGGCGCGCCGTCGGCGTACGGCAAGCGAGTGCTCTTCGGCCGCGCCTACTGACGCGAAACCCCCTGCACCCCAAGGAGTCAGGAGTGTGGCGGCTCTCCCGTGACGACGTGGTCGGCGTGGTTGAGGCCCTCGCGGACCAGGCGGGCCAGGTGGCCGTCGCGGATGCGGTAGATGATGCGGCGGCCCTCGCGGCGGGTTTCCACCAGGCCGGTGAAGCGGAGTTTCGCGAGGTGCTGGCTGACCGCGGTGCGGGAGGCGCCCACGGCCTCGATCAGGGCGCTGACGTCGGCCTCGGCGTCGGCGAGGAGCCACAGGATGTGCAGCCGGGTCGGGTCGGAGAGCATGCGGAAAGTGCCTGTGGCGGCGTCGAGATGGGCCTGGTCGGGGGCGGCGGGGTGGACCAGGCTGGGTGTGTGCGGCGGGTCCGCGGATGCACGGCCCATTCGATTCACCGCCCTCTCGCCGTCACTGTCACGCGCTCTGCCGGGATCGCCGCGGGCCAGGCCCGGGCGGCCACCGTGGCTGCCAGTGTAGCGACGAGCGCCAGCGCCCCCGCCGCGACGGCCTGCCCGGCGATCGCGCCCAGCCCGCCCGCCAGCGGATAGGTCACCAGGAAGCACGCGTGCGACAGCGAGAACTGCGCGGTGAACACCGCCGCCCGCGAGTCCGCCGTGGACTGCGCCCGCAGCAGCCGGGCCGACGGCGTGTTGACCAGAGAAGTCCCGGCGCCCAGCACGATCCAGGCCGCGGCCAGGATCGCCCAGCTCGCACCGACCGGCGGGCGCAGCGCGGCCAGCGCGGCCGCGCCCAGCAGTCCGGCCGGTAGCAGGGCACAGCCGGCGAGCATCAGTGGCCGGTCGGCCACAGCCGTGACGACCCGCGGCAGCGCCGCCGCCACCGCCATCGAACCACCCCCGAAACATCCCAGCGCCAGGGCGACGCCGGTATCGGTACCGCCGAGCAGATCGCGAACGTACACAACGGTATTCACGACGACCAGAGCCGTCGCCGCGGCGACGGCGAGGTTCATCGCCAGCAGGCCGCGCAGCACGGGGCTCGCCGCCATGATCCGCACGCCCCGGATCGTCCGCAGGCGTAGCGGGACCGATCGATCGGCGGGGGCCGGACGCGGCAGCCGGGTGGTGACCACCAGGGCCGCCGACGCGACAAATCCCAGCGCCGTCCCCGCGAACAGCACGTGGTACCCGACAACGGTGAGCAGCGCCGCGGCCAGCGCCGGGCTCACCAGCGACTCCAGGTCGTAGGCCAGCCGCGACAACGACAGCCCGCGGGTGTAGTCCCGCTCCTCCACCAGGATCGACGGGATCACCGCCTGGAACGCCGGGGTGAACGTCGCCGACGCCGACTGGAGTACGAAGACGAGCAGGTAGATCTGCCACACCTCGCTCACGAACGGCAGCAGCACCGCGATCCCCGCGCGCACCACATCCGCCGACACCAGCAGGACCCGCCGCGGCACCCGTTCCGTCAGCGCCGAAACCACCGGCGCAACACCGACGTACGCCACCATCTTGATCGCCAGCGCCGTCCCGAGCACGACCCCCGCGGAACTCCCGGCCAGCTGGTAAGCCAGCAGCCCCAGCGCCACGGTCAACAGCCCGGTCCCCACCAGCGCCACCACCTGCGCCACGAACAGATGCCGAAACTCCCGCTGCCGCAACACATCGATCACGCCCGGTAACTATACAACAATACGTGCGCAGCTGTGCACTTAAATTGGTCGAGGGGTGCGGCATGGTTTCCGGCCAAAAGCACGCCGGAAAATAGAAACGTGGCGGCCTGGAATGAAGGCGTGCTGCCTGGAGTGAACGCGTGGTGGTCCGAAGGGGAGGCGTGGAGGTGCTACAACTCCCCTGCCCCGCGACGCCGCTCTTCCTCCTGCCGCGCCAGTTCCTGGCGCTTGGCCTCGCGGCGCTGGGCTTCGGCTCGTTCGCGGAGGCCGCGGAGGAATTCCTCGTCGGCGGCGGCGTCCTGGGGGACGTAGCGGCCGGGGCGGTCGTATTCGGGGTAGGCGGGCGAGGACGAGCGGCGGGTGGGGGTGGTCGCGGGGCGGCCCAGCAGGAGCCACAGGATCGCGCCGACGGTCGGGACCACGAGCACGATCAGCAGCCACAGGCCCTTGGGAGCGTGGCGGATGTCGCCCTCGGGGGCCATGATCACGTCCACCAGGCAATACACCCACAGCACCAGGGTTATCAGGCCCACCACGGCATACGGCATCGAATCGTTCTCCTCGCGGACTCCCCACCCGGCATGTCAGAGCGCTATTCTCGGCCGCCCGTCCCCGGACCGCAAGCCGTACGGGTCCGCCTGCCGCACATCGCAACTCGTGCTGTGCGACCTCCAATCCCCGGTGACGCGGATTTGTGAACCGTCGTAACCATCCTCGATACCGGTCGCCCCGCCGGGCCGCGGGCGGATTCAATACGGCTCGACAAGGGCGGCGAATCCGGCCGGACCGGCCGACAGGAGGTCTTGTGCGCACCGCGTTCCGCGATCCGGGAATCCCCGACGGCGAGAAGTCCGTGTACTCCGTCGGCGTCACCGATCGGCCCGAGCGATTCGAGATGACGAGCGTGGTGGGCCACGCGGCCGACGGCTATCACTCGCTCGTGGAGGCGCGGCTGGGCCCGGGAGACCTGACGATGACGATCGAGCAGACCTTCCGCCGCGCGGGCGGCTGGCTCCAGGCCGCGGACTACCGCGCCGAGACCTGCTCGGGCGAGGAGGTGGTGTCGCGCGAGGAGGCGCACTTCATCGACACCACTCACCTGCGCCTCGACGGCGTCACCCCGTTCCCGGCGAACGTGATGCCGCTGGCCGCCGGCCTGACCCTGCTGCGCGGCCTGGACTTCGCCGAGGGCGCGGCGGAGTCGGTGGACGTATGGCTGGCGTTCTCGATGTGCTGGCCGGTGACGATCCGGGTGGGCAAGCCGACCACGGTGGAGGTCCCGGCGGGCCGCGTGGACACCTGGCAGGTGCGCATCCGCCCCGGATTCGCGCACCTGAACACCTTGCTGGACAAGGTGCTCGGCGGCCTCGTCTCGCCATCGGTGGCACATTTCGAGGTCGCGCCGCCGCACCGGCTGGTCCGGTTCGGTTTCCCGACCGAGCCGATGTCCTCGTCCCTACGCGGACTTGTCGAGCTGATCGCGTAGCGCCGAGTCGAACACCGACTTCATCGCCGTCACATAGCGTTCCACCGAATCGTGCGCCACCGGTGTATCCGGATAGATGACGCTGAGCGACGTGCCCTCCGGCAGCCGGTTGATCCAGATGAGGACCTCCTCCGACGCCGCGCGATTGGCGTACACGCCGGCGGTCACCTCGCCGAACAGCTCGTTGCCGACGAAGTCGCGGGCGTCCACGTAGGAGATCATCGGCGTCGACCACCCCGCCCGGGCCTTGATCTCCGAATCGGCGGGCAGCAGCTCCACCACGCGATGGAACGACGTGGGCGCCAGCCGGATTCCGTTCTCGTAGGCCCGCTGCGCGATCGTCAGGACGCGGGTCAGCGGCGTGGTCGGGCCGAGCGGGAACGCCACCGGAACCAGTGTCACGTACCAGCCGACCGACGCGCGTTCCGCCGCGGAGGTGCGGGTGCTGACCGGCGTCATGCCGAAGTAGTAGTCGCTGCCGACGAGTTCGCGCTCGGCCAGGGCGGCCGCCGCGAACGCCCCGCCGACGAATTCGGCGTCGTTCTCGCGGCAGATCGCCTCGAACCGATCGCACTCGTCCGGATCGAGCAGCATCACGCTGCGGTGCGCGCTGCGGTTGTACCCGTCGGTGCGCTTACCGAGATCCAAAGGGAACGAGGGGAGTTCGCCGTCGTTGCCGCGCAGCAGCTCCATCCACTTGCGCACCCCGGACGACGCCAGGGTCATCGCGCCGGTGAATGCCCGCTCCATTACGCAGTAGTCGAGATAGCTTGCTGCGGGCGGTAATTCGTCGGACTCCTCCCACACTTCGCGCGCGTACAGCTGGGCGAGGTCGTAACAGGACAGGTACTGGCCCAGCCCGTCGGTGTGCAGGTGGTCGACGGCGAGGTACACCGTGGTCGACTCGCCGTGCTCGATCACGCCGAAGGTGAAGCAATCCCATTGGAACGGGCCGGGAGTCGTCTTCTGGACGTGCTCGCGGATGGATTCGGCGTCGTCGATGCGGCCGTATTCGACGGGGACGAAGTCGACATCCTCCGCCGGCACCAGGTGGCGGCGCACCGCACCCTGGCCGTCGATGTCGAACCACGTGCGGAAGGTGTCGTGCCGCAACAGGAATGCGTTGATGACGCGCGTCATCGCCTCCCGGTCGAGATCCCCGGTGGGGATCTCGGCGGTCACCAGGCACAGCCCCGAGAAACGGAACTCGGCCGCGGAGTGCCGGTCGGCCAGCCGGAGATACTGTTCCTGCTGGTGCGACGGTGGCGCCGGGTGGACCGGCGCCTGCGCGGCCCGCCGCACCGATTCCGGTGCGGCGACCCAGGTGGTCAGCCGGCCACCGGCCGGCTCCCATTCGTCGATCAGCCCGAAACTGACCACGGCGATACCTCGATTCGTTGATACCCCTGAAACGAATTACTGTGCCGTCCGGTCGATCCCGGGCGCCCCCTATCGCAGTGCCGGCTCCGCCTCCGTCGCGGTCGAGGCCGACCCGTTGGCGCCCGCGGCGTGCGCCGCGGATCCGTTGGCCGCACCGGATCCGTTCGCCGGGGCGGCCGCCTCGCCGCCCCCGGAATCCATCGCGGCCGCCACCGCAGCCGGATCCGGCTGCGACTGACCCGGCTCGTGGGCCAGGATCAGCTCGGCCACCTTCGGCCCGGCCTGTTCGAGGCTGAACGACCGGCCCATCTGCAGCGACATGAGATCGATGCCGAGGGCCTTGGTGACGCGGGCGCCGAGTTCGACCGCCATCAGCGAGTCCAGGCCCAGTTCGGGGACCGGAACCGTCATGTCGATCGACTCGACCGGGACGCCCATGACGACGGCCAGCTCCTCGGCCATCTTGCGGGCGATGAACGGCCCGCGCTTGCTCTCCTCCAGCGCCGCCACCTCCGCGCGCAGCTGGGCCAGTTCGGAGGTGTCCTTGGCGGAGGCCTGGGCCAGCGCGACGGTGCGGCCGGTCCGGGTCAGCTGCGGGAAGGTGCCGGTCAGCTTGCCCCAGTCGGTCGGGATGATGGCCGCCGTGCTCACGCCCAGCCGCAGCGTCTGCTCCATGTACGCGGTGGCATCGGACATATCGATCGGCCCGAAGCCCACGAGATCGAGATACTTCAGCGCGGTCTCGTCCGCGGCCATACCGCCGGTGGCGCCGGACAAGTGGCCCCAGCCGATGCACAGCGCCCGCTCGCCCGCGCGGGACCACTGCTCGGCCAGCTGCTCCACCGCCATATTGGCGGAGCAGTAGCTGTACTGCCCGTAGATGCCGTACATGGTGCCGCCGGAGGAGCACAGCACGAACATGTCCAGTTCGATACCGGCCGCCGCGACGGCGTCGTGGACGATCCGGGCTCCGTGCACCTTCGGCCGGTACACCCGGTCCAGCTGGTCGAATTCCATCTTGCTGATGCGGTTGTCGGCGACGGCGCCGGCCGCGTGGAACACGCCGCGCAGCGGGTGCTCGTCGCTGTGGATGCGCGCCACCATGTCCGCGATCGCGGCGGCATCGGTGACGTCCACGCGCTCCTCGACGATCTCGACGCCGACGGTGCGCCACGCCTCGATCTGCCGCCGGGCCTCGTCGGTGGTGGGCCCGCTGCGGCCCAGCAGGACCAGCCGCCGCGCGCCGCGCAGCGCCAGCCAGCGGCCGGTCGCCAGCCCGAACCCGCCGAAGCCGCCGGTGATGAGATACGTTGCGTCGCCGTGGATCTCGACCTCCGGCAGGTACGGCCGGACGGGCGGTTCCGGGGAGTCGATGCGCAGCGCGATGCGGGTGAGTCCGGTGGACCGGATGGTCTCCTCGAACGCCCGGCCGACCTCCTCGGTCTCGAACATCCGGTACGGCAGCGGCTTGTAGGTCCCCTCGGTGACCTTCTGGTGCACGCGCTGCAGCAGTCTCGCCAGCCGCTGCGGGTGCACCGCGACCAAGCGGTCGAGATCCATCGAGAAGTAGGCCAGGTTCTTGTCGAAGTTGGACAGTTCCAGCACGCCGCCGGTGTAGATGTCGGCCTTGCCCACCTCGACGATGCGCCCGAATTCGGCCGCGGCGTTGAAGTTCTGGCGCAGGATCTCGCCGGGCGCGCTGCTGATGATCACCTCGACGCCCTTGCCGCCGGTCAGTTCCATCACGTCGTCGACGAAGTTGAGCGAGCGCGAGTTCACCGCGTGGTCGGCGCCCAGCGCGAGGACGTGGGCGCGCCGCTCGTCGGTGCTGGCGGTGCCGATGATGCGGGCCCCGATCGACTTCGCGACCTGGATCGCGGCCGTCCCGACGCCGCCGGCGGCGCCGTGGATGAGCACCGTCTCGCCGGGTTCCAGGCGGGCCAGGTCGAGCAGGGCGTATTCGGCGGTGCCGAAGGCGATCGTGCTGGTGCAGTGACCGGGATCGGTATCCGGCGGCACCGGGATCACCAGTTCGCGATCGACGACGGCGTAGCGCCGCATCATGCCCTTCTCGGCCACGGCCACCAGGTCGCCGACCGCCACGTCCGTGACGCCGTCACCGACCCGCACGACCGTGCCCATGCCCTCCATACCGGGGACGGTGCCGAAGTAGGTCGGCGCCAGTTCGCGTTCGCCGAGCAGGCCGATGACCTTCAGCGGGTCCTTGTAGTTCAGGCCGATGACCTGCATCCGGACCTCGATCTGACCCGCGCCGGGCGCCACCCGCGGGCATTCGCGCCAGGCCAGCGCCGACAGCAGCCGGGTGCGCGGCATCTCGAGCGTGAAGTTCTTCTCGGGGTCGGTCAGCGGTGCGGGAGTGTCGAGTTCTTCGAGCCGGTCGCCCAGCGGCTTGGTCACCATCGGCGCCCAGCGCACGCCGTCCCGCAGCAGCACCTCGTCGGTGTTGTCGAGGGTGAACGCGCCCGGGACGGCCAGTTCCGCGATCAGGTCGGCCGTCGAGGTGGCGGGTTCGACATCGATCAGCCGCCAGCGCAGCGGGGTCTGCTCGTTCAACAGCACGCGGCGCGCGCCCGCCAGGGCAGAGTGATACGTATTCGGCGGAATCGTGCTGTCCGGCAACGTGAATGCCCGCTCGGTGACGAGTGTGGCGTGCACGGACCCGTCGCCGAAGACGCTCTGCGGCGACTCGCCCTCCACCGGCGGGTTGGCGAATTCGTCCACGGCGACCGCGATCCGCTTGAGCGTCCACAGATCGCCCAGATCGTCGGCCGTCTGGCTCTCGGGCGTCCCGGCGACGACACAGACGTGCACCCGCTGGGTGCCGTCCTCCTTGGCCGCGCGCAGCGTCTCGACCAGCCCGCCCTCGAGGTCGCCGGAGGGGTCGACGGCGTACAGCCGCGAACCGGGGATCGCGGACGCGAGTTGTCCTGCGCGCCCGCCACTTCCGAGCGCCACGACGATGGTCGACACCGAACCGGCGTCGCGCAGTGCGTCCCGGTCGATCGGGTCGCGCTGCTCCATCGTCTCGCTGTAGTAGAAGTCGGCCATCCGGTGCAGCGGATCGTTGCCCGGATTCAGGGCGCCGATCTGCAGCCCGCTCAGCCGCATCACCAGGTTCTGCTCCTCGTCGAGGAGGTCCACGTCGGCGCGCAGCCGGGCGTGCGTGCTGCGCCGGGCCACCACGGTGATCTTCTCGGGCAGGTCGGCGAGCAGCCGCACCGCGCCCACGCCGACGGGCACCATGACGCCCTCGTTGATCCGCTCGTCGGCGAACAGCAGTGCCGCGCTCTGCATGGCCGCGTCGACCACCGCGGGATGCGCGAGATGGCCGGAGCCGGCGGCGATGGTGCCGTCGACCGTGGCCAACACGGTGTCCCGCCCGACGCGCACCTGGGTCACCCGCTGGAACGACGGGCCGTACTGCAGGCCCGCCGCGGCCAGGCCGGAGTAGAACATCTCGGGGTCGATATCGATGCCGACATCGATCGTCGGGACCGTCGCCTTGACCGGCTCGTGGCTGCCGGTCAGCGTCCGGCCGTACGCGTGCACCGTCCACGCCGTGCCGGTGGCGCTGCGGGAGCGGAGCAGGAAGCGCCCGCTGGCCTCCTCGACCGTCAGCGCGACGAGCGGCACGTCCGGCGCGCCCATGATGAGCGGCGCGACGAACCGGACCTGTTCCACCGCAACGCGTTTGACACCCAGCCGGGTGGCGGTCGCGCTGAGCGCGGCATCCAGGTAGGCGGCGCCCGGCATGATCTTGATGCCGTTCACGACGTGATCGGCCAGCCAGGGCAGCAGTTCGGTGCCGACTTGGAGCAGCCAGTCCGGCCGCCCCTCCACGTCCGGATCGCCCAGCATGGTGTAGGCGTCCGGCGAGCCCAGCCGCGCCTGCTCGAACAGCGGCAGCGGCGCGTGCAGCCGGGTCCGCTGCCACGGGTAGCGCGGCACCGGCACGTGCGGGGTGGCCGGGCGGTCGGGCGGGAACAGGAAGTCGCGATCGAGGACGCCGGCGGCGTTCAGCCCGATCAGCGTGCGCCGGATGCTGTCGGTATCGGGCTGCTCGCGCTCGAGCGTCGCCACCGTGGTGCCGGTGACGTCGGCGTTCAGCAGCGCCTCGCGAATATTGCCCGACAGCACCGGATGCGGGCCGATCTCCAGGAATACGCGGCTGCCCGCGCCGATCAGTTCGGTGATCGCGGAGGCGAATCGCACCGGCTGCCGCACGTTCGCGCACCAGTAGTCGGCGTCCCAGTCGCCCTCGCTGACCTGACCGCCGACGACCGTCGAGTACAGCGGCACGGTGGGCATCCGCGTCTCCAGCGGCGCCAGCACCTCGCGCAGCTCGTCCAGGATCGGATCCATCAGACGGCTGTGGTAGGGCACCTCGACCCGCAGGCGGCGCGCGAAAACGCCTTCCTCGGTGAGCTTTTCGGCGATCTCGTCCAAGCGCGCCTCGTCGCCGGAGAGGGTGACGCCGCTCGCGCTGTTGATCGCCGCGATATCCACGCCGGGATCGTCGGCGACGAGTTCCTGCGCCTTCTCCTGCGTGAGGCCGACCGCGAGCATGCCGCCGGATCCGGCGGTGGTGGCCTGGAGCCGGGCCCGGTGATAGGCGACCAGCACGGCATCCGACAGCGACAGCATGCCGCTCACGTACGCCGCGGACACCTCACCCACGCTGTGGCCGACGATCGCGGCGGGCTTGACGCCGTACTCGGCCAGTTCGCGCACCAGGCCCACCTGGACCAGGAAGTTGGCGGGCTGCGCCACCTCGGTGCTGGTGACCCGCGACTCCTCCTCGGGCTTCAACAGCTCGTCGACGATCGACCAGCCGGCGAGCTTGCGGAACTCCCGATCGATCTCCTGGGCGGTCTCCGCGAAAACCCCACCGGCTTCGAGCAATTCGCGGCCCATGCGCCAGTGCTGCGGTCCCATGCCGGAGAACACGAAGACCGGCTCGTCGGCGCGGGAGACGATGGTGCGCACCGCGTCACGGCCCTCGCCGCCGGCGTACGCCCGCAGATCGTGGATGAGGTCGTCCCGCTCGCCGACCAGGACGCCGGTGCGGAAGTGGTGGTGGGCCATGCGGGTCCACGCGGCCTCGGCCAGATGCTCGGGGTCGGCGCCGGCGGTGATGAGGTCGGCGAAGCGCCCGGCCAGCGCGCGGGCGGCGGCGGTGCTGCGGCCCGAGATGGGCAGCACGCCGAAGTGGCGCGGCGGCTCGGCCGTGATCGGCGCGGGTTCGGGGCGATACTCCTGGAGGATGGCGTGCGCGTTGGTGCCGCCGTAGCCGAAACCGTTGACGGCGATGGTCATCGGATCCCCGCCGGGCGGCAGCGGTTCGGCGTCGGTTTGGACGTGCAACCCCAGCTCGTCGAACGGGATGTCCGGGTTGGGCTTGTCCAGCCAGCCCTGCGGCGGGATGGTGCGGTGGTGGATGGCCAGCGCCGCCTTGATCACGCTGGCCACGCCGGCCGCGGCCTCGGTGTGGCCGATGGTCGCCTTCACCGAGCCGACGCCGATGGTGCCGGCGCGCCCGGTGGACGCGCCGAAGACGCGGCCCAGCGCGCGCAGCTCGACCGGGTCGCCGACCAGGGTCCCGGTGCCGTGCGCCTCCAGATAGGTGATCGACTCCGGCGCGAGACCCGCACGCGTGCACACGGTTTGGGCCAGCGCGGCCTGCGAGTCGACGTTCGGCACGGTGATCGCGGTGGTGCGCCCGTCCTGATTGGAACCGGTCGCCTTGACCACGGAATAGATGCGGTCGCCGTCGCGCACCGCGTCCTCGAGCCGCTTCAGCACCACCATGCCCGCACCCTCGCCGCGGCCGTAACCGTCGGCGGCGGCGTCGAAGGATTTGCACCGGCCGTCGGCGGCCAGGAAGCTGCCCTTGCACATCAGCACGAACGTCTCCGGCTGCAGCATGACGTTCACGCCGCCCGCGAGCGCCACGGAGCAGTCCTCGTTCTCCAGCGCCTGGCAGGCCAGATGGAACGCCACGAGCGACGACGAGCACGCCGTATCCACGGTGATAGCGGGTCCGACCAGGTTGAGCGCGTAGGCGATCCGGTTCGACAGCATCGTGTAGGACGCGCTGGCGGGGGTGTGCATATCGGTGTGGAACAGCGCCGGTCCGACCACGCCGATGACCGACTGGTCCACCACGAAACCGCCGACGTAGACGCCGACCTCGCTACCGGCCGCGCGACCCGCGATCCCGGCGTCGTCGAGCGCCTCCCACGTGACCTCGAGCATCAGTCGCTGCTGCGGATCCAGCACGGTCGCCTCGCGCGGCGAGATACCGAAGAAGTCGGGGTCGAACTCCCACGGATCGACGGTCATGAACGCGCCGTGCTTGGTGTAGGCGCGGCCAGGGGTGCGTGGCTCCGGGTCGTAGTAGCGGCGGTAGTCCCAGCGGTCCGCGGGAATCTCCACCACACCGTCGCGTTTGTCGACGACGAAATCCCAGAACGTGTCGGGCGAATCGATTCCACCCGCAAAGCGACAGCCGATACCCACAATTGCGATATCCGACACGCATATCCTCCCGAGCTCGGGTATTAGTGATCGCTGATTAGGCGATACGCTCGTATCAGTGGTCCCGCAATGGACCTATCTTACCCAAGCATGGTGGATCTATTACGGGACAGTCACGCCCGGCGGGCAGATTTGTAGACTCTGCTTAATACCGATGGCCCGAACTGTGAACCTACCCAGTCTCTGAACATGTTCCGGCACAAGCGAGTTGGATCCGACACCGGTGCATCATCAGGTACGGGTCACAATATTCGACCGGCCCGATTGTGGCGTTTCGGTATCCTCGGCCGTCCCGGACCACCGCCGTCGCGACGCCGGTAGGATTCGAGCGGCCCTCGCCCGCACTACGGACTCCTACCGTCGTCCCGAAATGTGACATTGCCGCATGAATTCACGAGGGTGACAATCCGATCCGCGCACGGCAGTTAGGGAGGCGACGATTGTTCGCCGAGTTCAGGCATTGGGCAGACACCGTGGTCCGCCGGCGATTCACGGTGATCGGCGTGACGGTGGTGGGCCTGCTCGCCCTCGGCGCGTACGGCCTCGGCCTGGCGGACCGGCTCAGCTCCAGCGGATGGGACGATCCGACGTCCGAATCGGCCCAGGCGTCCCGGGTGAAGGATCAGGTGTTCGGCCACGACCACAGCGCCGACGTGGTCGTGCTGTATAACGCGCCCGAGGGCGGGACCATCGACGATCCGGAGTTCTCCCGGGCGATCGTCGACAACCTGAACTCGCTGCCGCAGCGCTATCCCGCGGAGATCGCCGGGATCAACGGCACGTATTGGCCGACCGACACCGGGATGACGCTGCCCGAACTGTTCGGCTCCGCGGACCACAAACACGCCTTCGCGTCCATCGCCGTCACGGGTAACGACGATACCGAGCGGATGCGGAACTTCCGGAAGGTCGAGTCGGCCTTCGAGATACCCGGTATCGATCTGGAGGTCGCGGGCGCGCAGTCGGTCGGCGGCGCGCTCAACGACACCATGACCCACGATCAGCAGCGGATGGAGCTGTTCGCGATTCCGGCGGTCGCGGTGCTGCTGTTCTTCGTCTTCGGGGGCGTGATCGCCGCGGCGCTGCCCCTGATCATCGGCGGGCTCACCGTGATCGGCGCGTGGGGGATCATCCGGGCGCTCACCACCGTCACCGAGGTGAACTCGTTCGTCTCCCCCGTGGTGTCGATGATCGGGCTCGGCCTGGCCATCGATTACGGGCTGTTCATCGTCAGCCGTTTCCGCGAGGAACTCGCCGACGGCCGCGACGTGCCCGCGGCCGTCCGGCGATCGGTGCAGACTGCGGGCCGTACCGTGGTCTTCTCCGCGACGATCGTCATCACCGCCGCGGCCGGAATCCTGTTGTTCCCCCAGGGATTCCTGCGCTCGTTCGCCTACGGGTCAATGGTGACGGTCGCGCTCGCCGCACTGACCGCCGTCACCGTCCTGCCCGCGATGCTGGCCGTTCTCGGTCACCGCGTGGACTGGCTGGGCTTCCGCCGCGCCCGCCCGGCCGCGAACGCGGTGCGGGACAACAACATCTGGGGCCGCATCGCGGACGCGGTGATGCGGCGGCCGCTCGCGGTGCTGATCCCGGTCTGCGCCGCCCTGGTGTTGCTCATCGCGCCGGTGCAGCACATCGTCTTCGGCACCATCACCGAGAAGTTCCTGCCGCCGGAGCATCCGGCCCGGCTGGCGCAGCAGCATTTCGACGAGATTTTCCCGCTGCGCCAGATCGATCCGGTGGATCTGGTCATGATCACCTACAGCGCGGCCGATACCGAGACGGTGCTGGAGCGGGCCAATCAGGCGCCCGGGCTCGTCGCGCCGTTCCCCGAACCGTTCAAACGCCCCGCGCAGCCGTATGTCTCGACCACGAGCACCGTGCTCGCCGGATCCGCCGACAAGGACGCGACGATCGACTATCTGCGGTCCATGCCGCTGCCGACGGGGGCCGTGCTGATGGTGGGCGGGCAGCCGGCCGTGGAGAAGGACAGCGTCGACGCGCTGCTGGCGCGCATGCCGGCGATGATCGCGTTCGTCTTCCTCGCCACCACCGTGCTGATGCTGCTGAGCTTCGGGTCGCTGATCCTGCCGCTCAAGGCGGCGCTGCTGAATCTGCTCGGCCTGGGATCCACGCTCGGGGTGCTGACGTGGATCTTCGTGGAGGGGCACGGGGCCGGGGTGCTGGGTTTCACGCCGCAGCCCATCATGTCGCTGGTGCTGGTGCTGATCGTCTCGGTGATCTACGGCCTGTCGACCGACTACGAGGTGTTCCTGCTCGCCCGCGTGGTCGAGGCGCGCAATGCCGGCGCCTCGACCACCGACGCCGTCCGCTCCGGAATCTCCCGCACCGGCTGGATCATCACCGCGGCCGCCCTGATCCTGATCGTGGTCACCGGCGCGTTCGCGCTCTCCGATCTGGTGATGATGCAGTACATCGCCTTCGGCATGGTCACGGCCCTGTTCATCGACGCCACCATCCTGCGCATGCTGCTGGTCCCCGCGGCCATGCGCCTGCTCGGCGAGTTCGGCTGGTGGGCCCCGTCCTGGTTGCGACGCCGCCCCGCCGAGCCCCGCACCGAACCGGCCCGCACCGGGCCCGCCGGCATCCCCGCGAGGGAGACGCAGCCGACGCCGGTGGAGACCGGTTCCCGGGGCTGACGCGCGCCTCAGATACCCAGGGCCTCGGCGGCCAGGGCGGTGCCCGCGATGCGCGCGCGGATCTTGGCGAAGGCGGTGTCGCGGGAGGTGGAGGTGTCGTCGGCGAAGGGGGCGAAACCGCAGTCGTCGCAGGTGCCGAGGCGGTCGGCGGGGAGGTAGCGGGCGGCGGTGAGGATGCGGTCGCGGACCTCCTCCGGGGTTTCCACGCGCGGATCGATGGGGTCGATGACGCCGACGAAGACGCGGGCGTCGGCGGGGAGGTGCTCGGCGATGATCGCCAGGACCTTGTCCGGGTCCGCCTCGCTGGCGAGTTGCACGTAGAACGCACCGGCCCGCAGCTGCAACAGCTTCGGCAGCAGCGCGGCGTAGTCGACATCGAGGCTGTGGGTGGAATCCTGGTCGCCGCCCGGGCAGGTGTGCACGCCGATCCGCGCCCGCTCCGCATCGGAGAACCGTTGCAGGACAGCGTTGTTCAGTTCGATGAAGCTGTCCAGCACGCCGCCGCTCGGATCCAGCTTCAGCGACAGCCGGCCCTCGGTGAAGTCCAGCTGTACCAGGTGCGCCCCCGCCTCGAGGCACCGGCGGATGTCCTTCTCGGCCTCGTCGGCCAGGTCGGCCAGGAAGTCCGCGCGCGAGTAGCCGTCGATCCCGTCGGCCGGATACAGCAGGCTCAGCGCGGAGGGCGCGATCACCGCCTGCTTGACCGGCGCGGTGGAATGTTGTTGCGCCACAGTGAGATAACTGTCCGCGTACACCTGGTACCGGAAGGGCCCGGCGGTGAGCCGCGGCAGCTGCCGCTGATGCCCGTCGGCGAACGGGATCACCGCGCCGTCCGGCGCGAGCCCCGCCGGCCCGGCGATCGGATAGGTGGCGAAACTCGGCTTCGCCTGCTCACCGTCGGTGACCACGGGCGATCCGAGGGAAATCAGCGTAGCTATGGTGTCGGCGACCGCGGTCCGCTGCCGCTCGGCCAGGGCGGCGGCGTCCAGGTCGCCGGCGGCGTGGGCCGCCAGGGCGTCGAGCAGATCGGAGGGCCGGGGAATACTGCCGATGGGTTCCGTGGGAATGCTCACGCCGCGAGTGTAGAAGGTCCCGACCGGTCACCAGGCCGGATTCGGCTGTGCTCGTATGGGATTCATCGGCCCTTCATCATCGGCCAGCGGTCCCCGCACGCTCGAGAATGTCGTTCGCCCACGCCACCGCGTCCGCGGCGGCCGACGACAGGATGTCCATGTGCTGTCCGGGATACGAGCGGTAGCTGGTCTCGGATCCCCGCGCGGCGAGTTCCGCGCGGTAGCGGCGGACGCTCGGAGCCGGGGTCAGCGGATCCCCGTCGACCGTGCACAGCAGGACCGGCGTCGAATCGGCCGGGGACGGCGCGGGATGCGCCAGCTGCCCGGCGACCCGTGTCCGGTCGGTCACGTCGCGCACGCCCAGATCGCGCACCGTAACGGAGGCGACCAACCGCCGCATCTCCCGCATCGACAGCGGAACTATGGTGTCCAGCAGTGTATTTCCCGCGTCCGTCAGGAACTCGTCGGGACGGAAATCGGGATCCTCGGCACGCAGTGCGGCGAGCAGCACCAGGATCAGCGCGTCGGCCGGGACGTCCGGATCGCGGGTCACCCCGTCGAAGTAGGACAGATAGTCGGGCGGTGCCAGCGCCACGACGGGAACACCGACGCGCAGCACGGCCGAGGCTCCTTGGCAGAACCCCGCCGCGATCACGTCCGTACCGATCGAGCCATCGAGTTCCCTTGCTGCCGAGCATATCCCGGCGATATCGCGCGCGATGGAATCGGTTCCGGGGAACGGAGCCAGCCCGTGCCCGTCGAGCCCCGCATAGTCCGCCACGGCCACCGCGAAACCGTCGCGCAGCCAGGCGGACAGATGTTTCAGCTCGGCTCCGGGCAGGCCGCGCAGCGACGGCGCGTTGGTGCGGTCCAGCCCGACGAAGCAGTGCGCCCACGTCATCAGCGGACAGCTCTCCCCGCGCACGGGCGGCGGCAGGAAGACCGAGCCCGAGGTCGTCCGATCGCCGCTGCGGAAACGAATCCGGTAACCGTCGACCGCGCCCCGCGGCCACAGTCCCGGCGCGCTCGGGGCCGCCTCCACCAAGGCGGTCACTGCCGCCGAGATCGTCACCGCATCCGGCCGAACAGCCAGTAGCCGGGCGCCCGCGGGTCGCTGCCGGTCAGGAATTCGACTACGCCGGACGCGAATTCGTCCTCGTCGAGCTGCCCGCTCCCGTCGGTGTCCGTCAGATCGAAAATGGCGTCGGATTCGTCGGCCGCGATTCCCAGGCCCCGGGTCACCTCCCGGAACCGCGTACGGGAGATTCCGTCCTCGCCACCGGTATCGATCAGCGCAAGGACCGCCCGCACCAGGTCGCGCGCACCGGTCGCGATCGACTCGGGCACGCCCCCGGCGCGGCTGCCGAGGAACTCCTCCACATCGATCGTCCCGTCGCCGTCCGCGTCGTAGTGCGCGATGAGCTGCCGGGCGAGCCGTTCGTAACCGGACCGCACCCGGGTGGCGACCGGATCTCCCAGCGGGCGCCCGAAGCTCTGGATCAGCCGCAGCGCGTGGGCGCGGAAGTCGTCCAGCCCGATCCGGCCGTCGCCGGTGGCGTCGAGGATGCGGAACCGGATGTCGCCATCGGACGACGAGTGCTCGGCGGGCCGGGAGCCGGCAGGCGTTTCGGAGGCGACCAGGCCGGCGGCCCAGGCCGTGGCCCGCCGCGCCGCCGGTTCCAGCAGTCCCACGTGATCCAGGGTGCCGAAGTCGTGGAACGTGACAGCCGTTCCGGCAGTGGCGATCTCGTCTGAGAAGGCGCGCCCCTGCGCCGGCGTGAAAACCGGATCGGCTCCCCCGGCGCAGAGGAAGATCGGCCGGTCGTACCGCGTCTCCGGCGGGCTGGTCGATTCCAGCGCCTCGGCGAAGGGCCGCCAGGACGCGATGCCCGTGATTCCGGCCGCGTCGTTGGTGCGGCCGGAACACATCGCGTCGAGTTCCTGCATCGAGACGCGCGTCGCCGCGTCGACCAGGTCGGCTCCGGCGGGGGTGAGCCGGTCCGCGGGCACGAATTCCGGCCTCCGTGTGTGCAATCCGGCGAGGATCGTGGGAATCAGCGCGTGCACGGATTGGGCGCCGTCCTCGGTGAACTGGCGGACGAAATCCAGGAACCGGATCGGCGGCGCCAGCGATACCGTCCCCAGCAGGTCCAGTTCCGGCGCGTAGGCGGTGCACAGCGCCGCCGCGAACAGCGAGCCGTGGCCGCCCTGCGAGAATCCCGCGATCACCGTCCGGTTGTCGACGGCGACGTCCATCTCGTGGACCGCGCGCACGATATCGATGATGTCGTCCGCGATCGCTTCGCCGTCGAGGTACGGATGCGGCTCGGTGGTGCCCAGGCCCTCGTAATCCGTTGCGGCGACCACGAAACCGGCTGCCAGCCAGTGTGCGAGGTGAGCCCGCTCCTCCGGGATCAAACCCACCCTCGACGGCGCGTTCCGCTCGTTCAGCCCCACTGTGCAGTGGGCCCAGGTGAGCACGGGCGCGGTCCCGCCCGTGGGTTCGGGCACGAAGACCGACCCGCCGACCGCGCGTTTGCCGCCGCTGAAGTTCGGGGCCACGTATTCGATCCGGTAGCCCTGCGCGGCTCCGTCCGGCCACAGCGATCGCGGGAGCGGATCCACCCTCAGCAAAGAGCCGGTTTCGGTCTCCGAACAGTCGACCACAGAAGTCACGTCTACCTCCGGTATGCGGCGGAAGGCTGAGCACTCGAGGCGTGCGACGAACTGCTTCCGACGATATGGAGGCTGTTCGTGGGGTGTCAACAGGCGTCATCGGGATCCGCCGGTGATCACGGCGAGTTGCGGCACGCCGGATGCGCCGTCCACGGCCACGCCCGCCGCACGGGTACTGTCCTCCGACGACAGCAGGCGCAGCAACACACGGGTTATCCCGGCTCGAGGAGGCCATCGATGTCATGGGCGTGGGTCGCGATGTTCGTACCGGTCCTGACGGTGGTCGCGGGGGTCGTGGTCCTGCGGAGATCGCTGCGGCGCGGCGCTCCCACGGACCACAACGAGGTCGCCGGCACGGTGTTCCAGGCGATCGGCGCGCTGTATGCCGTGCTGCTGGCCTTCATCGTCGTCAACGAATGGAATTCGCTGCAGGAGGCGAGCACCAACACCTTCACCGAGGCCAACCATCTAGGGTCGCTGTACTGGGATGCGCGGGCGCTGCCGCCGGAGGTGGGCCGCGATCTGGAGGCGACCACCCAGGAGTACGCGCGGGTCGTGATCGGCACGGAGTGGCCGCTGCTGGGCGACGGCGGGTACAGCCCCGAGGCCACCCGACTCGTCTACCGCATGCGCGACGAGATCAACGCCCTGCCCACCGACACCCCGCGCAGCCAGGCGGTCTTCGAGAATTCGCTGTCGACCGTCAACGACCTCGCGGCCGCCCGGCGCGAGCGGCTCAGCCAGAGCGGTCACAATGTGCCGACAGTGCTGTGGATCGCGCTGGCGGTCGGCGCGGCCGTGACCGTCGGCTTCACCTTCGTCTTCAGTCTCCCCAAATTCTGGACCCACCTGCTGCTCGGGGGCTCGCTGGCGGTCCTGGTCGTCTTGTCCCTGGGATTGATCATGACGCTGGACCAGCCGTTCGTCGGCGCCATCGCGGTCGAACCCGACGCCTTCGAGATCTTCCTGCGCGGACTCCCGCCGCAACGCTGACCTCGCTTACCGCGAAACAGAGTGTCGCGCAGGGAATTCCGTCCACACCTCGCCATGCACCGAGCCCGCGTTTTCCCGGGAGGCGCATCAACACGCCTGGATCGGCGACGCGCCGCGCTCGAGCGACCAGTAGGGCGATCTCACGGATCCCGGCGCCGACCGGCCGATACGCTGCCCGCGTCAGGGACGAGGCATCTCGATCGGGCAGGGGGTCTGCTGTGGTGTGGGCGTGGACGGCCGTGTTCATTCCGGCGATAGTGCTGATCGTCGGGGCTACCGTATTGCGGCGCTGGATGAAACGCGGCGCGGAGCACAACGACGTGGCCGGGTCGGTGTTCCAGGGGATCGGCGGGCTGTACGCGGTGCTGCTGGCGTTCATCGTTGTCAACGAATGGAATTCGCTGCAGGAGGCGAGTACCAACACCTTCGCCGAGGCCAACGATCTCGGAGCCCTGTACTGGGACGCCCGGGCGCTGCCGCCGGACCTCGGGCGCGATCTGGAGGCGACAACCAAGCAGTACGCCCGCGTGGTCATCGATCAGGAGTGGCCACTGCTGGGCGACGGCGGGTACAGCCCCCGCGCCACGGAACTCGTCTATCGCATGCGGGACGAGATCAACGCGCTGCCCGCGGATTCGCCTCGCGCGCAGTCCGTCTTCGAACACGCGCTGACCAAGGTCAACGACCTGGAGTCCGCGCGCCGGGAGCGCCTGAGCGAGAACGGGCACAACGTCTCCGCGACGCTGTGGGTGGCGCTCGCGGTCGGCGCGGTGGTGACCGTCGGCTTCACCTTCCTGTTCGGCCTGCCGAGATTCTGGTCCCACCTGATGATCGCGGGCTCTCTCGCCACCCTCGTAGCCTTGGCCCTGATACTCATCCTGATGCTCGACCAACCGTTTGCGGGTGTGATGGCGGTGGAACCCGAGGCCTTCGACATATTCCTCCGCGGCCTCCCGCCGCAACGCTGAACGGCGAGACCGTCGACACCTGGGATCAGATCCAGCGCGTCGACGGTTCCGGACGCGACAGCTCGGCCCACACAACAGTCCGCCCGCCGATCGTGTGCTGACCGCACCGGACACTATTCCGCTCAATGTCCGCACTGATCAGCCGACCGGCTTCGGCGATGACACCCGCATTCTCCGGCGAATCCTGCACCTCGACCACCAGCCGCGCCGCCGACACCGCCCGCAGCCGGACGGTCATCCGCGTCGGATACCGCACCGGAGAGTCCTCCATCGCCGCCACGAACGCCGTGGTGAGATCGTGGACAGCACGACCGGCGTCGGTCAGCACATCCATCCAGCCCCAGCGAAACAGGGTGTTGCGCAGGAACATTCCCGCGACGAGTATCGCCGTGCACTGAACCGACAGATCGATACGATCGGTCCCCGCACCCGGCAGCGTCCCGGGCGGCGGCAGCCCCCGCCCGACCCCCGCCCGCGTCGCGATATGCACCGCAACCTGCGTCAGCCGATCAGCCAGATACGCCCGCTCCCCCTCAGACAACAGCCCCGTCGCCGCATCCAGCGCCGCATGCTCACACGAACTGAGCCGCCGGATCTCCTCCAGCAGCTCACCCCAGCCCGCCGGGCTACCCACCGCCACCCGCGCGATCATCCGAATAATGCTGTCCCACTTTATATGTGACGATCGGCAACTCCCGCCGACCGGCACCGATCTCGGCGGACAGATCGGTGTAAGCAACCGCAAGCTGCGCAAGTCGCTGCCAGAGAAAACGCCGATGCAGTTCGCTGGCCCCGGCATCATCCAACGCCGTATGCGCCTCGAGAAAGTACCGTGCGAACCGATCCACCACCATGCCCACCGACTCGGTGTGCAGGTAGGCAGCGCTTGACGGTGGTGTCGTGTGCCGGGAGACCCAGCGATCGATCTCACTGACTAAACACAGACGGGCATAGCGGTTTTCACCACACTCTCCTTCATCGATCGCGCGATGCGCCGTGTGCAGCGCGGCTAGTTCACGGGCTGCGCCCAGCACCGGATGGGAGGTGAGGGAAATCGCGCCCGCGCAGGCGCCGAGGAGTTCATCTTTCGAAGGGAGCTTCACCTGTACATTCATGGCTATCCCGCCGCTTGTCGGTGCGATCCAGTCCTGTCATGCGAAAAGCGGCCCGGTGCACGCTGTCTCCGGTCGCTCGGCACACTCCGAGTACATCACCGATGGAAGCCAAAATGGAGTAATAACACTACAATCGACCGCACGCAGAATCCTTCCAAAACAAATGGAAGGTTCAGCTGAGACCACTGACGATCGGGGCGGAATCATGACAGCGCAGACAACGACACTCCCCCGCAGGTTGCTCGCTCGACGACTGCTCGCGTTGCGCGAGGCCGCCAAACTCACCCGAGACAAGGCAGCGAAGCTCGCCGAGATCAGTTCACAGACCCTGTGGCGGCTGGAGAACGGACAGGTAGCAAACGTCAAGAAGATGGTGGTCAGGGCACTGTGCGATGTCTACAGTGCGAGCGACAACGACCGGGAGGCACTGCTCTGGCTGACGGAGGAGGCCCGCAAGACCGGGTGGTGGCAGTCCTACAGCGACGCGATGTTCGACAACAAGGACCTGTTCGTCGTGCTCGAACAGTCCGCCCGCCGGGTCACATCGTTTCAGTTGACGCTGTTGCCGGGCCTGGTGCAGACAGCCGACTACCGACGCGCGATGGCTCAGACCTACGAACCACCACTGAACGATGAGGAGATCGATCGGCGCATCGAACTGCTCACCAAACGTCAAGCGCGCCACGAAGAGGCATCCGACAGCTTCGTCCTCGAGGTCTTGCTCAGCGAGGCGGCGCTACACCATCGAATCGGCGGCGCTGCGGTCATGGCCGATCAGGTACGCAACCTCGTGAAGTTGAGCAAGCGTGGAAATGTCTCGATCAGGATCGTTCCGCTCGCGGTTGGCGGCCACCTCGGACTACAGGTTGGTTCCTTCGTTCTTCTGGAGTTCCCGAAGCACCCCAACCCCGCACTCACCGAACCGCCCGTGGTGTATGTCGAGGGCTACACTGGGGCGCTGTACCTGGACAAACCCGATGAGATCGAGCAGTACCGAACAGCGTTGTCGGCCATCGATCGTGCAGCGCTCAATCAATCGGAGTCCAGGGCATTGCTAGTGAAGATCGCAGAGGAGTACGAAGCGTGACGTTCGACCTATCCGCCGCCGAGTGGTTCAAGAGCAGCCGTAGCAGCACCGGCGGAGATTGCGTCGAGGTCGCACACCTTGCCGAAGGCATGGTCGGAGTCCGCGACTCCAAGAACCCGAACGGCCCGGCACTGGTCTTCTCCCCAAGCGAGTGGGACGCCTTCAATGCTGACGTCAAGAGGCACAGATTCAACGGCCCCTCGACATAAGACCGGCCCGAGTCCCGGCGGCACGACACTGCCGCCAACTACCGGACCTCAGCGTATCCCTCGATATTCGGGGGTTCTGCGTGCGACGGTCGGAGGACGTTACGAAGCGGTGGCGTGTGTACGTATTGACCGCGTCCCTGTCGGACTGGACGATTAGGCGTGTCAAATCCCAAGTCCCTTCGTATTTCTGGAGTTCCCGAAGAACCTCAACCTGTGCTCAGCGAACCGCCCGTGGTCTATGTCGAGGGATACACTGGGGCCCTGTACCTGGACAGGCCCGATGAGATCGAGCAGTACCGCACCGCGTTGTCCGCAATCGAGAACGTCGCCCTCAGTCAGTCCAAGTCCAGGGCATTGCTGACGAAGATCGCCGAGGAGCACGAAGCATGAGTGTGGACCTATCCGCTGCGAGATGGTTCAAGAGCAGCCGGAGCGCCACCGGCCGGGATTGCGTCGAGGTCGCGCACCTGCCCGAAGGCAAGGTCGGAGTCCGCGACTCCAAGAACCCGGACGGCCCAGCACTCATCTTCACCCCGAGCGAGTGGGACGCCTTCACCACCGATATCCGAAGCGGCGGATTCAACCCGGCATAGCGGCCGTCAGAGCTTCACGACGATCTTGCCGGTGTGGGTGCTGGATTCCATGAGGCGGTGGGCTTCTCGGATGCTGTCGAGGCCCTCGAAGACCGCGCCTACGTGGGGGCGGAGGACGCCGTCGCGGATGCCGGAGGCTATCCAGTGGTCGAGGCGGCGGCGTCCGGCGGCGGTGGCCGACAGTTCCATGTTGGCGTAGCCGAGGATGCGGAGGGGCCAGTTCATGGGCATGGCCATCGGGCGCTGGTCGAGCCAGCCGTAGACGACGATCGTGCCGTTGTGCGTTGCCGCGGTGCTCAATTCGGCCAGGCCGGGACCGCCGACGGCGTCGAAGATCAGCTGCGCGCCGGCACCGCCGGTGATGCGGCGGGTCTCGGCCACCACATCGGTCTCCGACGAGGCGAGGACGTGGGCGGCCCCGTTGTCGAGAAGGTGCTGTCGCTTCTCGCCGGTCCGGGTCACCGCGATCGGGATGGCGCCGATGCGGGCCGCGGTCTGGAGCGCGGCGATGCCCACTCCGCTGGAGGCGGCGGTGATCAGCACATGGTCTCCGGGGTGCAGGCCGCCGGTTTCGACCATTCCCCCGTAGGCGGTGGAGTAGGTCAGCCAGGTCGCCGCGCCGGTGACGGCGTCGAGACCTTCCGGGCGCGGGACGACGGATTCGACCGGCAGCACGACGCGCTCGGCGTACACACCCGCCGCGCTCATCTCGATATTGGGTCCGGTCGAAACATTCTGTCCCACAGTGAATTCGGTGACATCCTTGCCGATCTCCTCGATTACGCCGGATGATTCGTAGCCGAGCCGGGAGTCCGGCAGCGTGGGCAGGTAGTAGTAGGTGCCCGCCCGGAACAGGGCCTCCGCGCGGTTGAGGCCGAGCGCCTCGACGCGGATGCGGACCTCCCTCGGTCCGGGTGCGCGCAGTTCGCGGTTCTCGATGGTCAGGACGTCGGGGTCGCCGAGTTCGTGGAAGACGACGGTGCGGGCGGTGATCGTGCCGGTTGTCATGCCATCGACGGTAGGCACAGGTCGAGAGATGATCTATGCGCTGACGTCTCCCAAAAATATCCATTCGTCTCGCCAAGGTGACGACAGGTATCGTGCGGAGATGGGTTTGGATGTTCTCAGCGGCGCGGTCGCGTCCATGCGCACCGGCCGTCCCCACTCCTCGCGCCAGCACCGGGTCGCCCCGTGGGGGATGCGCTTCGCCGGCTCGGACGGCGCGGGTTTCCATGTGGTGCTCCAGGGTTCGGCGTGGCTGATCCCGTCGGGTGAGGACGGCGAGCCGATCGCGCTGGGTCCGGGCGATATCGTCTTCCTGGCGCACGGCCGTGGTCACGCGCTGGCCAGCGATCTCTCCGCACCGCTGCGCGAGGTGCGGCGGCTACCGGACGGATCCTGGCCGCCGCCCGTCTCCGAACCGCACTCACCCGACGCGCCGTCTACCGTATTGCTGTGCGGCGCATATCAACTCGATCACCGCCGCGCCCATCCCCTGCTCGCCGACCTGCCGGATGTGGTCCACCTGACCCCTCGGGTCGGTACGCACCGCTCCCTGCGCGCGGCGGTGGAACTGCTCGGCACCGAACTCGAAGAGGCCCAACCGGGTTCGGACGCCATCGTGACCTCACTGCTGGACACCCTGCTGCTCTACATCCTGCGCGCCTGGTGGCTGGGCGCCCAGGACGACGGGACCCCGCACAACGGCTGGGCCGCCGCCCTGGTCGACCGCCCCGTCGCCACCGCCCTGCGCGCGATACACACCAACCCCGAACACCCTTGGACGGTAGAAGAACTCGGTTCCGCGGGCGGCCTCTCCCGCGCCGCCTTCGCCCGCCGCTTCACCACGCTGGTCGGCCGCTCCCCCCTCGCCTACCTCACCTGGTGGCGCATGACCCTCGCCGGACGCCTGCTGCGCGCCGACGACATTCCGCTGCGCGCCGTCGCCCAACGCGTCGGATACACCTCGGAATTCGCCTTCGCCAAGGCCTTCAAACGCGAATACGACATGGCCCCGGGCCGCTACCGCGCCGCGGCCCTCGAGGACGAGGGCCGAGTTCGGCCGTGATCAGGCCCGCGCGGCTGTCCCGCCTGGCTTGCCACGGCGCGGTCGGGTCAGCGGGTGAGCACAGCCTTGCCGCGCACTTTTCGGTCGGTCAACGCGCGTAGTGCCTCGGGGGTGCGGGTCCAGTCCAGGCGCAGCCCTATGCGCGGGCGAAGGCGGTCCTCGGCGATCAGACCACACAGCAAGGCCAGGTCCTCGGCGAAGTTGTCGCGCTCGGTGTCGCTGATGAACCCGATCAGCTCGGCGTTCCATGCCTGGGAGTAGAAATCGGCCAGGGTGAGCTGGGCCGGGCCGCCGACATTGCCGTAGAGAGCGAGTTTTCCGCCCGCGGCCATCCTGTGCACCGCATGGGCGAGTTGGTTTCCGCCGACCGCGTCCAGCACCAGATGAAAGGGGCCGAGGGCATCGTCGTCCAGGCGTGTGACCACGCGGTGTGCACCGAGTTCCCGCGCTTCGGCGGCCCGTTCGGGGCCACTGACCTGCGCGGTCACGGTCGCGCCCGCGGCGGCGGCGAGTTGGACGGCGAACTGACCCACGCCGCCGGTGGCTCCGGTGACCAAGACCTGCCGCCCGAGCACCGACCCGCCGACACGCAACGCACGTAGTGCGGTGAGACCGGAAACCGGCAGGGTGGCCGCTTGTTCGAAGCCGACGCCCTCGGGTATTTCGGCGAGTCGGCCGGTCGGCGCGGGCACCCGTTCGGCCCAGCCCTCCCAGTCCAGCCGGGCGACCACCCGAGTGCCGACCGGGGGGCCACTGCCGTCGCCGGCGGCGGTGACGATCACCCCGGCGACGTCCTGGCCCGGCCGGAATCCGTTGGGGCGTTGCTCGATCAGGCGGGTCTCTCCGTAGTTGACGGCGTAGGCCCGCACGTCGAGCACGGCCTCGTCAGGTTTCGGAGGGCGTTCGGGTAGATCGTCGGCAAGTCGCAGGCCATCGGAAACTGTTGAGTCGGTGATGAATCCGCGCACGGTGGCTGTTGTGGTCATGCGGTGAATCCTCCATCGATAGTGATGTTGGCGCCGGTGATGAAGCGCGCGTCAGGGCCGGTGAGGTAGCTGACCATGGCGCCGATTTCGCCGGGGGTTCCCAAGCGCCGCACGGCCATATGTTCGGTGAGACGGGCGGCTGCGGGGCTGTCGGCGGGCATGCGATCGTTGGCGGTGGGTCCGGGCTGAATGTTGTTCACCGTGATACCGCGTGAGCCGAGGTCGCGAGCCAGCCCGCGGACGAGTCCCTGCAGCGCGGCCTTGGTCATGGAATACACCGCGCCGCCGGGAAACGGCGCGCGATCGGCGTTGACACTGCCGATGGTGATGATGCACCCATCGTCGGGCAGATGGCGCAGCGCCGCACGGAGTGTGTGCAGCACCCCGTGGATATTCACCCGCAGCATCCGGTCGATCTGGTCGGATACGAGCTGATCGAATCGCCCGACGGTCGCCACACCCGCATTCGCGACCACGACGTCCAGACGCCCGAACGACGCCACTGTGTGCTCGACCGCGGTGTCTACGGCTTCGGGGTCGCTGCTGTCGGCGCGGATCGCGACAACGCTGTCCGGCCCGAACTCGGTGACAATCGCTTCGGCCCGTTCAGGCGTGCTGGTGTAGGTGACCGCCACGCGCATTCCGTCCTCGGCGAGCCGACGGGCGATACCTGCTCCGATGCCTCGTGAACCCCCTGTGACCAGGGCAACGCGACGTTCGTTCATGACCGGTGCTACTTTCATGCCTGTCGATTATGTCGATATTTATCGAACAGTACTACGTTTGTCGACAAGATGTCGCTAGGCTGCGGGCATGGGCATGGTCATCGACGAAACACATCCGGCCGCGGAACAACTACGGCTGTCGGCAGTGCTCGCGGCACTGTCGGACCCAGCGCGACTGGCGGCGGTGCGGGCGCTGGCGACCGCCGGTGAGGTGGCGTGCACCGAGTTACAGCAACGCGCCGGCTTGACCATCAGCCGTTCGACGTTCTCCTATCACCAGCGGGTACTGCGAGAGGCAGGGGTAATTCAGGCGCGTGTGCGTGGGGCTCGCCGCATGCTCAGCCTCCGCCGAGACGATCTCGACACCCATTTCCCAGGACTGCTCAACGCGATTCTCGACACCGCTGCCGAGCTGATGTGATCGGCTCGGGCCACGCCTCAACGACGAGAGCTGGGACCTCCACGAACTCCGGGCTCACCCATCGGCCACGGCCGCGATGGGGACCGAGAGGAACGCGCCGATCAGGCTCACCAGCGCCTGGGTGCGGATGAACCCGCCCAACGTCACCCGGATCCGGCTCAGCACCTCCTCGAAACATCTGGCGTTCAACCGCGGGGATCGAGTTCGGCCGTGATCAAGTCGGCGAGTCGTTGTGCGGTATCGAAATTGGGAGTGAGGCGGGTCTTGGTCAGGGCGAAGGAGATTCCGGCGACGAGGTCGGCATAGACGTAGCTGCCACCACCCCCGACCCAGCCGAACGCGGTCGACGACTGGTCCGGCGAAGCGCCCAGACGGCCGAGCGGATACCCCAAGGCCAGGCGCGCGGGATTGCCGAAGACCTGGTCGGTCCCCTCGAAAGCCACCGCCGTGACCTCTTCGAGCTGTCCAGGATCGATAAGCCTGCCATCGAGGAACGCGGCGTTCACGGAAGCCATTCCCCGCGCGGTGAAGGTGCCCACCGACGGAATGTCCGCCCGCAAGATCTCGGCACTGTTGCCCATAGCCGCGGTCGGCTGCATTTCCCAAGGCGCGAGAACGGAATCGAGGTCGGATAGCGCCACCGGAGGTGCGGCGTCTTCGAGATGCGCCAACCGGGCCAGGTCGGGTTCGGGCACACCGAAATACAGCTCACCCTCGAGCCCCAGAGGTACAGCAACCCACTCGTGCAGCAACTGCCGCATCGGTTTACCCGTCGCCCGCCGCGCGATCTCGCCGACGAGAAACCCGAAAGTGAATGAGTGGTAACCGGTCTCGGTCCCGGGACACCACAACGGTTCGGCATCGGCGATCGCGGCACAGACCCGCGACCAGTCGGGCAAGTCGGCAGGACCGATGTCGCGTGGCATCGCAGGCACCCCGGCCGAATGCGTGAGCACATGCCGAAGGGTCACGCCCTTCTTACCCCGAGCACCGAACTCCGGCCACAGATCGACCACCGGAGTGCCATACGAGACGGCACCGGTCCCGACAAGCACGTGTGCGATGACCGACGCCAAGGCCTTGCCGGAGGAGAAGCTGAAAACGGGCGTCTCCGAGGATATCTCACGCCCGGTCCGGCGGTCGGCCATCCCGGCCACGGCATCGACAACGAGAGCACCACGATGAAAGACAGCAACCTGCAATCCGGTTTCGACCCCGGTATCGATGAGTTCGTCGAGAACGCTTCGGACCTTCTGCTGCACTCGCGCCCTCCTGTAGCTCTATGCGCCTTCTGAATACCGACTCGAACCCGCCGGAAAATTTCATCGGTCTCACCATCGGTCAGTTCGGCTCATCGAGATCCGCCAACCGGGTGGTCAGGTCGCCCACGAACCGGGTGAGCAAGGTTCCGAAGACCTGCCGGTCCTCCTCCGACCAGTCGGCCAGGGCGTCGGTGAACCACCCCAGCACCGTCGACAGGTAGCGGCCGGCCACCTCGCCACCCTCCGGCGTGAGTTCGATGAGCCGGGCGCGCTGGTCATGCGGGTCGGCGACCCGGCGCACCAGCCCGCGCCGCTCGAGTTCGTTCAGGTGCCGCGTGACGTGCGGCCCGACGACATTCATTCGCGTGGCGATCTCACCGACCCGCAGCGGGTGGCCGGCCGTGCGCAGCGTGACGAGCACTGTCAGCGCCGGCCGGTCCATCGGGATGCCGAGGGAGTTCATGGCCCGGTCCGCCAGCTGGCTGCGGTTGAGCACGGAACTCAGCTGCATCACGTGCGGCAGCACCGTCGACGGGTCGAGCCGGCCGTCGTCCGTGTCGCTCATCACACCTCTTATCTACCTAACTTAGGTATATAGTTGGCCTTGGTCCCGGAATGTCCCTCAGGCCCTACCGGTCCAGAAAAGCATACCTAAGTTAGCTATCCGACAGGATGGCCACCCGTCCCGAGGAGTGGATATGAGCACGGTTCTGATCTCCGGCGCCAGCATCGCGGGTCCCGCGCTGGCCTATTGGCTGCATCGCTACGGCTTCGAGGTCACGGTGGTGGAGAAGGCCGACGCCCTGCGCGGCGGCGGATACCCCATCGACATCCGCGGCACGGCCCTGGATGTCGTCGAGCGGATGGGCCTCCTGCCGCAGTTGCGGGACGCGCACATCAATACCCGCCTGCTGACGTTCCTGCACCCCGACGGCAGCCCGATCACCTCGCTCCGCCCGGACGCGATCGTCGGCGGGGTCGAAGGCCGCGATCTGGAGGTGCGCCGCGGCGACCTCGCCCGGGTTCTCTACGACGCCATCCGCGACGATGTCGAATTCCTCTTCACCGACATCGTGACGGCCCTCGACGACCACGCGGGTGGCGTCGACGTGACCTTCCGCAGCGGCGCACGGCGCACGTTCGACCTCGTCATCGGCGCGGACGGCCTGCACTCCGGCGTGCGGGGTCTCGTATTCGGACCCGAGGAACGGTTCCACCGCTACCTCGGCTACTGCTTCGCCGGCTTCACCATGCGCAACGACTTCGGCCTGTCCCACGAGGGCGTCATCTGGAACACCCCGGGCCGCGGGGCCGCCCTCTACGCCGTGGGCGACAGCGAGTACATCCACGGCTTCCTCAACTTCACCCGGCCCGAGCCCCCGTTCGACGCCTTCCGCGACCCGGCGACCCAGCGCGATCTGGTCGCCTCCGTCTTCGCCGACGCCGGCTGGGAGATCCCCCGCATGGTCGCCGCGATGCGGGCCGACGACGACCTGTTCTTCGATGTCGTCAGCCAGATCCACCTGCCCCGCTGGTCGGCCGGACGCGTCGCCCTCGTCGGCGATGCCGGCTACGCCCCGTCGTTCCTGACCGGCCAGGGCTCGAGCATCGCCCTCGTCGGCGCGTACATGCTCGCCGGCGAACTGGCCACCGCCCCCGATCACACGAGCGCGTTCACCGCCTACGAGCAGGCCACCCGGCCGTTCGTCGAGCAGAACCAGGCCCTGGTCACCGAGGGCGACGCCGTGCTGTTCCCCGCCACGGACGAGGCGCTGGCACAACGCAATACGGCCCTGCGCACCCTCACCGCCCTGCCCGCCGACGCGGGCCGTCCCGCCCACACCGCACTGCGAATTCCCGACTTCGCCAGCGCCTGAGGGCAAATCAATCGGTGCCGCGCCCGGCGTCGCCAACCCCTGACAGACGAATCAGTCGGTGCCGCGCCCGGCGTCACCCACGCCTGACAGGCAGATCAGTCGGTGCCCGGCACCGGCTGATCCGATTCCAGGGGCGGCGGCGGGGCTGTGGCGTTGTCGATCTGCTCGCCGATGTAGCGGAGCACGACGGCGGCCACGGCGGCGATGGGGACCGAGAGGAACGCGCCGATGATGCCGAACAGCGATCCGCCCGCGGTGACGGCGAGCAGGACGATGACGGCGTGCAGTTTCATGCTGCGGCTCTGCAGAACCGGTTGCAGCACATTGCCTTCGATCTGCTGCACCGCGATGATGATGCCGAGCACGATCAGCGCGGTGGTGAATCCGTTGGCCACCAGGGCGACCAGGACCGCCAGCGCCCCGGCGACGAACGCGCCGACCATCGGGACGAATCCGCCGATGAAGGTGATCACGGCCAGCACCATCGCGAGCGGCACGTGCAGGATGACCAGACCGGCGCCGATGAATACCGCGTCGATCAGGCTCACCAGCGCCTGGGTGCGGATGAATCCGCCCAGCGTCACCCAGATCCGGCTCAGCACCTCCTCGAAGTGCCGCCCGCCGCGGGTGCCGAGCACGCCGTGCAGCCACGGCAGGAAACGCGGCCCGTCCTTGATGAAGAAGAACGTCAGGATCAGCACCAGGAACAGAGTCACGATCACCGAGGTCGCGGTGGTCACGCCGCTGAAGACCCCGGAGGCGATCCGGTCGGAACTCGACTGCAACCGGCTGACGATCGCGTCCACCGCCGAATCCAGTTGCTCCTGCCGAATATTCAGCGGCGGGCCCTGCAACCAGTCCTGAACCTGGTGGACGCCCTCGCTGGACCGGTCGGCCAGCTCCGGCGCCTGGCCCACCACCGACGGCACGATCAGCGCGATGACGCCCGCGAACAGCGCCAGGAATCCGATCACGGTGGTCGCGGCGGCCGCCGCGGGCGGGAAGCGGTGACTGGTGAGCCAGCGGGTGGGCGGCCACAGCACGGTGGCGACGACCAGCGCCAACAGCACCGGCAGCAACACCACCCACATCTTCGCGATGAGAAACGCCAGCACCCAGGCGCCCGCCGCCACGGCCACGAGGCACAGCGACCACTTGGCCATCCAGAACAGGCCTTCACCGATCACGGTGCCGCGGTCGGTAGCCGACGGCGCCGGATCGCCGTTCTCGGCAGAACGATTCACGATCTCACTCACGGCCCCAGTCTGTCATGGGACCGGCCGCCCGCCGCGGCGCGAAACCAGCTCAGCGCACATGTACCGGAAATGAGGCCAGGTCGTTCTGGGTGAGGACCGGGAGGTTGCCGATCTCCTCGACGGGGACCGCCAGGCGCAGGCCGGGGAAGCGGTCGAAGAGGGCGGGCAGGGCGATGGCCGCTTCGAGGCGGGCCAGGGCGGCTCCCGGGCAGACGTGCGGGCCGTAGCCGAAGGAGATATTGCGGCTGGCGGTCGGGCGGGTGATGTCGAATTCGTCGGCGTCGGCGCCGTGCACGGTGGTGTCGCGGCCGATGGTGCGATAGGACATCACCACGCCCTCACCCTTCTCGATCACGGTGTCGCCGAGGGTGATGTCCTCGGTCGCGAAGCGCATCAGCAGGTGGATGACGGGCCCGTCCCAGCGCAGCGTCTCCTCGATCGCCTGCTTCCAGCCGATCTCGCCGGAGCGGACCTTGTCGAACTGGTCGGGGTGGGTGAGCAGCGCCCGGATGGTGGTGAGGATGAGGCTGACGGTCGTCTCGTGCCCGGCGGCGACCAGCGCCTTCAGATTGCCGACCACCTCCTCCTCGGTCAGCGGCTCCCCGCCTTCGTCGGCCTGGATGAGCGCGGAGGTGAGGTCGTCGCCGGGGCGGGCGGTCTTCTCGCGCACCATATCCGCGTAGTACACGTCCAGGTCGGCGATCACCCGCAGCCGCTCGTCCTGCGGGGTCAGCATGGAGAAGAACTTCTTGTAGGACTCCAGCAGCATCGCGTGGTCCGAGCGCGGCACCCCCATCAGCTCGCTGACCACCCGCATCGGCAGCGGATAGGCGAAGACGGCCTTCAGATCCACCGGCTCGCCGCTCTCCCCCGCCGCGGCGAGATCGTCCAGCAGCTCCGCGGTGAACCGTTCGATCATGGGCCGCAGCGCTTCCAACCGCCGCGGCGTCAGCGCCTGCGTGGTCTTGATCCGTAATCGGCGGTGCTCGGCGCCGTCGACGGTGAACATCGAGCGCCCCGCGTCGATCATGCCGATCAGCGGCCACTGCCGCGTCACCACGCCGGTGTTCCACAGCGACCAGGCCCCGATGTCCTTGACCAGCCGGGGATCCACGAGCAGCTGCCGGGCGAGCGCGTGATCGGTGATCGTCCAGGCCGGCACGCCCAGCAGCTCGAGCCGCGTGACCGGGCCCTCGTCGCGGAGCCGGGCGGTCTCCCCGGCCAGATCACCGATCATCGGGTCGACGACAAGGGGACATTGAGCAGTCACGGCATACCTCCGACCGCGCGAACGGGAGTGAAACGAACTGGGAGAGAAGTCATTCCGCGCAGGAACGGCGAGGGCCGCCGCACCAGGTTGCGGGCCGGCACCGCGAGATCGATATCGGGCAGCCGGTCCAGCAGCACCTCGATGCCGGTGCGGGCGATGATCTCGGCGATCTGCTGCGCCGGGAACGGGCAGCGGTATTCGCCGTGACTGAACGCGAAGTGCGCGCTGTTGCCGGAATGTGCCGGTTCGGAATCGGTGATGTGCTGGCGCACGTGCGGGTCGCCGTTGGCCGCCGCGAGGCCCAGCAGCAGCATATCGCCGCCGCGAACCACCTTGTCCGCCAACCGCGTATCGCGCGACGCCCACCGCCCGGCGAGGATCTGGGTGGGGGTGTCCTCCCACAGCGCCTCGTTCATGGCCTGCCCGACGCTGCGCCGCCCGCCGCCGAAGGCCGCCGCGAACCGGTCGTCGGTGAGCATCAGCCGCAGCGAGTTCACCAGCCAGTCGGCGGTCGGGAGATATCCGGCGGCGACGACGGCTTGCAGGTCGAGCCCGTACTCCTCGTCGGTGAACGGCTCCGGCGAGCGCAGCATCTCCGAGGTCAGATCCGCGCCAGGCCGCTCCCGCTTGATCGCCACCAGCCGCGCCATCAGCTCGTTGAAGCGCTGGTAGGCCGCCTGCGCGTCGGCGCCGCCGTCGCACAGCACCTTCATCGTCCACGCGAGTTCCGGGGTTTCCTCGTCGGGAATGCCCAGCACGCGGCCCAGGGCCAGCGCCGGGAGCACCTCGGCGAATTCGGCCATCAGGTCGGCCTCGCCGCGGCCGCAGAACGCGTCGATCAATCCGTCCGCCAAATCCTCACAGCTGCGGCGCAATTCGAACGGATCCACCGTCTCGAGGGCAGGCTCGACCATGGCCACGTGGCGGCGGTGCTCGGCGCCGGCGGTGAAATAGATCGACGGCATGGGCTGCCCCACCATCGGCAGCAGCGGCCAGTCCTCGGGGATGTTCGGCCACTGGTTCCACAGCCCCACGTCCCGGGGGAACAGCACCGGATCACTGGTCACCTGGTGCAGTTCCCGGTAGCCGATGACCAGCCACGCCGGGATGCCGCCGGTCAGCTCGACCGCGACGACCGGGCCGTGGTCGCGGCGCATCTCGTTGTAGAGGTGGTGCGGATCGGTGTGGAAACGCGGGCCGGTCAGCGGCACCAGCGCTTCGGTGCGCACGGGGCAGCCGGAACCGTTGGTCTCGATCTCGGGCAGGGTCATGACGCGGTCTCCGGGGTACGGGCGGCGGCGTAGAGATATTCGACCAGGCCGATCAGCACGCGTTTACACGACTCGCGCGAGCGGGCGTCGCAATCCAGCAGGGGCACATGGGGATCGAGGTCAAGCGCGTCGCGGATCTCCTGCGGATGGAAGGACTCGCCGCCGAAGTCGTTGCACGCCACCGCGAATCGGGTGCCCTGATGTTCGAGGCGGTCGACGGCGTACCAGCAGTCCTCGATGCGCCGCGGGTCGACCAGCACGATGGCGCCCAGCGCACCGCCGAACAGGCGGTCCCACAGGAACCAGAACCGCTCCTGGCCGGGCGCGCCGAACAGGTACAGGACGTTCTCGGCGTCGAGGGTGATGCGCCCGAAGTCGAACGCGACCGTGGTCGTCGACTTCCCCGGCGCACCGGCCGGATCATCCACGCCTACACCGATATTCGTCATGGTCGCCTCGGTGTCGAGCGGCCGGATCTCGCTGACCGAGCGGACCATGGTCGTCTTGCCGACGCCGAAGCCGCCGACGATGACGATCTTCAGGCCCTGCTGCACGGTGTGCCGCAGCGGCGCGTCGGCCCGGGCGGGCGGGGAATCAGAGCTTACGAAGTCCAACGAGCACCTTCTCCAGGGTGGCAGCATCCGTGACCGAGGCCCACTCGCCGGGTAGGTCGGCGGCGGGTTGCGGGTGACGCACGGTGACCCTGCCCGTATGCAGCAGATCCGCGAGCAGGATCGTGGTGATACCGACGGGCAGCCGCAGTTCGGCCGCGATCTCCACGACGGCGGTCGGGGCCCGGCACATGTCCAGGATCGCGGCCAGCTCCGACTGCATCCCGGGGGCCGGATCACATTCGCTCACCACGAGAGTCACCAGATCGAACGCGTCGGAGTCCGGTGCGCTGCGGCCGCCGGTGAGCGTGTAGAGCCGGTCCGGATCCTCGTCGCGGACCGCCCTGGTCACGGCGCGCCTCCGCCACGCGGCACACCCCCGCCGCGCGGCGCGGCCGCCAGGTATTCGCCCACCTGCTCCACCAGTTCGCTCATGTTGTGGCCGACCAGGCCGGCGTCGGCGTCCTCGGAGGCGACGACCGCGATATGCGCGCCCATGCCCGCCTCGACGATGAACAGGATGCCGCCGTAGTACTCGATCATGGACTGGCGCACACCCGCACGGCCCGAACCGAATTCGGCGCTCGCGCCGTGCGAGAGGCTCTGGATTCCGGCGGCGATGGCGGCCAGTTGATCGGCCTTGTCGATCGACAGTTCGGGGGTATGGCAGATCTTCAAACCGTCGCTGGACAGCAGGAGGGCGTGCCGGGTCTGCGGGGTGCGGGCGAGCAGCTGCTCGAGCAACCAGCCGAGCTGCGCCGGTGCGGAGGTTGTCATAGATCGTTCTCCATCGTCGCGGAAGGGATCTCGGACACGGCTTCTCGTCCGGACATGGCGCGCTGGAAGGCGCCCAACGCGGACGATTTCGCCGGTGGCGGCGCCGCGTGCTGCCCCGGACCGCCTGAGCCGGACAGGCCGCCGGAGGGCGACAGTCCGTCCGGATGGACCGCCGCCAGCGTGTCGCCCCGGCGCCGCTTGGGCAGGCGGGATCCGGGACGGGGCCCGCCGGTCATGGCTTTCACGAACCGGTCCTCGTCGGCGGGAGTCTCCTCCGGCGGCGCGGCGGGCAGCCCGCGAGTCTCCTCGCGCGGCGCTTCGACGGGCGCGGCGGCGCGTTCGACCCGGGTGATCAGGTCGCGCGGCACGATCACGACGACGGCCGTGCCGCCGATCGCGGAGGGCCGGTAAGACACCGTGAGCCCGTGCTTGCGCGCCAGATGCCCGACCACCGCGAGCCCCAGCCGGGTACCGCTCAGTGACGAAAGATCCACTCCCCCACGGCCTTCGGCATCAGCACCGGAGATGGCGCGCTCGGCCCGCCGCAGCGCGGAGTCGCTCATCACCAGGCCGCTGTCCTCGATGGTGATCACCACGCCGGCCGGTACCTCGGCGGCGTAGACGTGGACCTCGGTGGTGGGCGGGGAGAAATTGCACGCGTTGTCGAGCAGTTCCGCGAGCGCGTGCATGACGCCCTCCGCGGCGTGCCCGGCGATCCCGACACCGGCGACGGCCCGCAGCCGCACGCGCTGATATCCGGCGACCCGGCCCATGGCGCCGCGCAGGATCGATTCCATGGCAATGGGTTTCGCCCAGCGGCGGCCGGTGCGCGCGCCGCTGAGGACGGCGATGCTGTCGGCCAGCCGTCCCGCCTGAGCGGTGCGGTGGTCCAGGTGCAGCAGATCGGCCAGCACCTTGGGATCCCCGTGGCGGTGTTCCATCTCGCGCAGTTCCGCCAGCATGCTCGTGCTGATCGCCTGCATGCGACCGGCGGCGCCCGCGAAGGCGGACAGGGCCG
>NZ_BAGL01000065.1 GCF_000308875.1 Nocardia transvalensis NBRC 15921 | reverse complement strand
GCGCCCGCCCCGCCCCCCGCGCCCGCTCCGGCCCCGGCCCCCGCGCCCGAGCCGAAGCCGGCCCCGCCGACCCTGCCGGACGAGGGCTTCGATCCGCAGGCCGGGTACTGATCGAGTCCTGTCGTGACCGACAGTCCCACGACGACGACACCGCGGGCCGAGCCCGCGGTGTCGTCCGATATCGCGCGCAGCCGCCCGGCCCTTCCGTCGCTGACGGGGGCCCGGTGGTGGGCGGCGTTCGCCGTCTTCCTCCTCCACGCCCTGCTGTTCCTGCCGGTGTACCCGTTCCAGAAATCGGAACTGTTCCGCCGGATCCATTTCTTCATGCCCATGCAGTTGGGCGCGGCGGGCGTCACGTTCTTCTTCGTGCTGTCCGGCTTCATCATCTACTGGTCGTTCCGGCCGGGATCCTCTGTGCCGCGGTTCTATTGGCGCCGGGTACTGAAGATCTATCCCTCGCATCTGATCGCCTCGGCGATATTCATCGTGGTGGCGAGCGTGCCCCTGCACCGGCTGGTGGTGTGGGTGCCGAATCTGCTGCTGGTGCACACCTGGTTCCCGAAATCCACGACCGTCGGCGGGCTCAGCGTGCCGTCCTGGTCGCTGGCCTCGGAGATGCTGTTCTACTTCACCTTCCCGATCGTGCTGCCGCTGGTCCGGCGTATCCGCACCGACCGGCTGATGCGGTGCGCGGTGGCGCTGTTCCTGTTCATCCTCGCGCTGCACACCGCGTACTTCCTGTTCGTCGACGGCCCCAAGGGCATCGAGAACGCCTTCGCCGCACGGCTGGTCGGCGGGAACGTCTCGCCGATGTTCGAATTGCATTCCTCGCCCGCGTGGTTCGCCCGCGACGACATCCCGGTCGCGCCGGCGTACTGGCTCAGCTACAACTTCCCGCTGTCGCGGCTGCCGGAGTTCTTCCTCGGCGTCCTCGCGGCCCGGATGGTGCTGGAGGGCCGGTGGACCAATATCCGGATGGCCCCGCCGCTGCTCGCGCTCGCGCTCGCCTACGCGGCGACGTGGGTGGTGCCGGTGAACTACAAGATGTCGGCGCTGCTGCTGGCGCCGATGACGGCCGTGGTCGCCACCCTCGCCGCGCGCGATCTGCGCGGTATCCGGGGGGTGAACTCGTCCCGTCCGATGGTGTGGCTCGGCAATGTGTCGTTCGCGTTCTACCTGATCCAGTTCCCGGTGATGGTGCTGATCACGCGGCTGTTCATCGGCGGGCGCCAGTTCGGGTGGCCGGGCTGGCTGGGCTTCGCGGCGCTGAGCCTGGTCGTCTCGACGCTGGCGGGTGCGGCCCTGTACCACTGGGTCGATCTGCCGCTGATGACCCGGTTCTCGGGCAAGCGGTCGCGCCGCACGTCCGAGAACTCGCTGGCGGCGACGTCCGAGAAACCGGACGGCAAGCTGGACGAACCGGCGCCGGCGAGCGTCGACGCCCTTCCTACCGGGAGGACCGTCCCATGACCCGCGTCGGCGTACTGGGCACCGGCGCGTACCTGCCGGAACGCGTCGTCACCAACAGCGAGGTGGGGATTCCGGCCGGCGTCGACAGCGACTGGATCATCCGCAAGACCGCGATCCGCGAGCGCCGCTGGGCGCTGCCCGGCCAGGCCACCTCCGATCTGGCGACGCGGGCGGCGCTCGGGGCGCTCGACGCGGCGGGCATCGGCGCGGGGGAACTGACCGCCATCGTGGTCGCCACCTCCACGCCCGATCACTCCCAGCCGCCCACCGCGGCCTTCGTCCAGCACACTCTGTCCGCGCACGCGGCCTCGGCGTTCGATATGAACGCCGTGTGCTCGGGCTTCGTCTTCGCCCTCGCCACGATGGAGGCGGCCGTCGCGCGGGCGGGCGGGGGATACGGCCTGGTCGTCGGGGCCGACACCTACTCCCGGATCCTCGATCGCGGTGATCGCCGGACGGTGGTCCTGTTCGGCGACGGGGCCGGGGCCGCGGTGGTCGGCCCGGCCGCGAGGGGCGGTATCCAGCGGTCCTCGCTGCACACCTTCGGCGCGCTGACCTCGCTGATCCAGGTACCGGCGGGCGGCAGCCGGCGGCCCTACGACCCGGCGGCGCACGAACTGGGCGCGCACTATTTCACGATGGACGGCCGCGGCGTCCGCGAATTCGTGGCCGACCGGCTGCCCGTACTGATCAAGCAGTTCCTGCACGATTCGGGCGCCTCGCCGGACGACGTCACACACCTGATTCCCCATCAGGCCAACGGCGTCCTGCTGGCACAGCTCGTCGAGCAACTCGGGCTCGGGAAGACCACCGTGCACACGACGGTGCCGTACTTCGGCAATACGGGCGCGGCGTCCATCCCGATCACCCTCGACAGCGCCGCCCGGTCGGGATCGATCCGGCCCGGCGAGAAGGTGCTCCTGGTCGGATTCGGGGGCGGTATGTCGGTGGGCCTCACCCTGCTCGAGTGGTGATGTGGGCGAGTTTGTCGGGGTTGCTGACGGCGTAGATGCCCCGGATCAGTTCCGTGGCCGGATCGATGTCCAGGACGACGACGGTGAACGGCACGCCGTCGGAGAACAGCACCGCCGCCGGGTCGCCGTTGACCAGCCGGTAGCCGATCTCGAGGGCGGGGACCTGTTGCAGCAGGCCGGGATTCGCGATGAGTCGCAGGATCCGCTCGCGGCCCTCGACCGGCCGCAGCGCGGCCCGGCGCTTGCCGCCGCCGTCGGACCACAGCGTCACGTCCGGCGCCAGCAGTTCCAGCAGTCCCGCCAGATCGTCGCCGCGCTGGGAGGTGACGAGGAACTTCTCGGTTACCCGGCGCTGCGTCCGCGGATCCGCCTGCCGGCGCGGACGGCGGGCGTGGACGTGCTCGCGGGCGCGATGGGCGAGCTGGCGGATCGCGGCGTCGCTGCGGTGCAGCATCCCGGCGATATCGGTGTGGGAGTAGCCGAAGACGTCGTGCAGGACGAAGACGGCCCGCTCGAGCGGGCTCAGGGTTTCCAGCACCACCAGCATCGCCATCGACACCGATTCCGACCGCAGCGCGATCTCGGCGGCGTCGGCGCTGTCGCCGGTCTGCGCGTCGCCCGCGACCAGCGGCTCCGGCAACCAGGGGCCGACATAGGTCTCGCGCCGGCGGCTGATGGCCGCCCGGCGCGCCAGGGCCTGGTTGATCGCGATCCGCACCAGATACGCCCGCGGATGTTCGATCTCGTCGCCGCCGGGGGAATTGCGCGACACCCACGCCAGCCACGTCTCCTGCAGGACGTCCTCGGTGTCGGCGACGCTGGCGAGCATGTTGTAGACCACCGAGAACAGCAGTTCGCGGTGGTCGGCGAATACCCGAGTCGCGTCCTCTTCGGCGCTGCCGGTCATCGTTTCCCTCCTGGAACAGGCGTCCGACCTCGGAATACGACAGTGCCGCAAAACATGACGAGCATACCCGAAAGTGATCTATCTCTCGAAAGACCGATGCGTTGTCACACTCGGCGGCGCCCCGGCCCTCTCGGGCTGATAGCGGATGACATTCATCCGGGAAAGAGAGAGCGTTGTGAGTTCACCTTCCCAGACACCGTCGTTCCTGGCGACCCGCCGCGGCAAGCTCACGCTGGTGCTGCTGTGCACGGCCGCGTTCCTGGACTTCGTCGACAGTTCGATCGTCAACCTCGCGCTGCCGGCCATCCAGCGTGAGATGCGTCTTCCGGTGTCGACCCTGCAGTGGGTGACCACCGGCTACCTGCTGACCTACGGCGGTCTGATGCTGCTGGGCGGGCGTCTGGCGGATCTGCTCGGGCGGCGGCGCGTCCTGATCACCGGCACCGCGATCATCGGATTGTCCTCCGCCGCAGCGGGTCTGGCGCAGAACAGCGAACTGGTGATCGGCGCCCGCTGCACTCAGGGCATCGGTGCGGCGCTCATGCTGCCCGCGGCGCTGTCCATCCTGACCACCAGCTTCCGCGAGGGCTCCGACCGCAGCACGGCGCTGGGCGTGTGGGCCGGTATCGCGGGGCTCGGCGCCGCGTCCGGGCTGCTGCTGGGCGGCCTGATCACCCAGGGCCCCGGCTGGCGGTGGGTGTTCTACGTCAACGTGCCGGTCTGTGTGCTGATCCTCGTCGTCCTCCCGCTGCTGATTCCCAGTGACCGCCGCAACGACATTCGCGGCGGATTCGACGTCTTCGGCACGGTCCTGGCCACCGGTGGCCTGATGCTGCTGGTCTACGCGCTGGTGGAGGCCCCGGACCGGGGCTGGGGCAGCGCCCGCACGATCGTCGAGCTCGCGGTGGCCGCGGCACTGCTGGCCGGATTCGTGATCAACGAGCACAAGTTCTCCAATCCCCTTGTGCCGCTGTCGATCTTCCGTATCCGCGGCATCGCCGCCGCCGATGTGACGCAGGGCTTCGTGGCCGCGGGCATGATGTCGCTGTTCTTCTTCGTCACGCTCTACACGCAGACGGTGCTCGGCTACGGCGAGATCAAGGCGGGCTGCGCCTACCTGCCGTTCAGCGCTACCATCATCGTGGTTTCGGGTGTCACGTCGAAGATCGTGCCCCGCACCGGAACTCGGCCCGTCATCGTCATCGGCGCGCTGGTCACCGGGATCGGCATCCTGCTGTTGTCGCGGATCCCGACGGACGGCGCGTATCTCCAGGACCTGCTGCCCGGTCTGATGATCACGGCGGCCGGGTCGGCGGCGGTCTTCGTCGCCAATACGACCGCCGCCAACGCGGGTGTGCCGGCGGACAAGGCCGGGCTGGCGGCGGCGCTGCTGACCACCGCACAGCAGCTCGGCGTGGCCCTGGGCGTGGCCGTGCTGACGGCGATCTCGATCTCGCGCACCGAGGGCCTGCTGGCCGCCGGACAGCTGCCGCTGGACGCGACGACCGCCGGCTTCCGGCGCGCGCTGCTGGTCGCGGGACTCATCGCGGCCGCGGGCGCGCTGACCGCGCTGCGCACAGTGAACACCCGCGGTGAGGAGGACGCCGCCGTCGCGGCGCCGAGCGCCGAAACCGTTACCGCATAACACTGTTCGTTACGCCCGGGCGCCGGCAGGGCGCCCGGGCGAACGGTCGTGTCCGGACGTGGCTGCCGGTAGAGTACCGATCGAATCGCCGGGCGGCCCTTCGCGTATTTCATGAGGGTGACATCGTGGTGGCTAGGCACAGGCATGGATCCGAATCCCGAGATCCGTTACGCATCGCAGTAGTCGGCGTGGGCCCCCGAGGTCTGAGCTTTTTCGAGCGGCTCTGCGCCAATATCCTCCGGGGTGAGGACCATATCGAGACCGAGATCTATCTCATCGATTCGACCAGGGTCGGCACCGGAACCGTCTGGCGCACCGGCCAATCGCGGCATCTGCTGATGAATACCGTTGCGGCACAGGTCACCATCTACACCGACGACAGCGTGGAGATGGACGGGCCCGTGATCGCGGGCCCCAGCCTGTTCGAATGGGCCAGCTTTCTGACGAAGATCGGCAATTTCGCCGGCCTGCCCGAGGATATGTATACCGAGGCGTGCCGCACCCTGCCGAACACCTATCCGACCCGCGCCTTCTACGGTCATTACCTGCGCTGGGCCTACGAGCACATCCGCGACAGGTACGCGCGCTGGGTGCGCACCCACGAGATCACCGCCACGGCAACCGATCTCCGCGACGATCCGGCGGGTCTGCAAGAGCTGACGCTGAGCACGGGGGAGCGGATCGGCGGATTGCACGCGGTCGTTCTCGCGCAGGGCCATGTCGCGCCGCGAGAACCGGCGGAACCCGGCGGGCGGTGCTGGGCGGGTGAGCTGCCGCCGGGGCTGATGCATATCTCCCCGATCAATGCCGCGGATGTGGACATGGACCGGGTGCCCGCGCGGCACACCGCCATCATCCGGGGTCTCGGCCTGACGTTCTTCGACTACATGGCATTGCTGACGGTCGGCCGCGGCGGGTATTTCAAGGAGACCCACGCCGACGGGACCCTGGAGTACATCGCCTCCGGCCGTGAGCCGTTCATCGTCGCCGGGTGCCGGCGCGGCGTGCCGCACCACGCGCGCGGCGAGAACCAGAAGGCCCTCGACGACCGGCATGTACCGACGCTGCTCGATCCGGCCCGCATCGCCGAACTGCGCAGCCGCGCCGAGCGTTTCGGTGACATCTCCTTCCGTCGTGACGTCTGGCCGCTGGTGGCGCGGGAGGTCGAGGCGGTCTACTACGCGGTGCTGATCGCCGACCGGGTCAGCCCGCGCGACCTGCGCTGGTTCCGGACGCGCTATCTCGACGCGCCGACCGAGCGAGCGGCGGCCGACGTACTCGCCGAATTCGGGATCGAGCCCGACCGGCGCTGGGACTGGACCGCCCTGGTCGACCCCGCCGAGGGACGCCGCTTCGGCGGCGTCGCGGAGTTCCGCGACTGGCTGCTCGACTACCTGGACACCGACGTGCGCAACGCCCGGATGGGCAATGTGCACGGCCCGGTCAAGGCCGCGCTGGACGTGCTGCGCGACCTGCGCAACGAGGTGCGGCTGATCGTCGACCACGGCGGTATCACGGGCCGGTCCTACCGCGACGATCTCGACGGCTGGTACACGCCGTTGAACGCGTTCCTGTCCATCGGCCCGCCCGCCGTGCGCATCGCGGAGCTGTCGGCGCTGATCCGGGCGGGCGTGGTGCGGATCGTCGGGCCCGGGATGCGGGTGCGCCTCGATGCCGGGGCGGGCCGCTTCGTGACCGACTCCCCGCTGGTCGAGGGGTCGGAAGTCGAGGGGACGGTGCTCATCGACGCGCGCCTGCCCGAACCGGATCTGCGCGCCACCGGGGACGTCCTGCTGCACAACCTGCTGCGGCGCAAGGAGATCCGTGGCTTCGCGGTGACTAACCCGGACGGCAGCCGCTACGGCACCGGCGGCGTCGAGGTGGAGCGCGACACCCACGCGCTGCTCGACGGCGAGGGCGTCGCCCATCCCCGGCGCTACGTGGTCGGCGTGCCCACCGAGGCCGTGCACTGGGTGACCGCCGCGGGCCCGCGCCCGTGCGTCAACTCGGTGACGCTGTCCGACAACGACGGCATCGCCCGCGCCGTCCTCGCCGCGTACCGGACCGCGGGCGACCGGCTGGATCGAAAGGAGTACGTCGATGGTGGTGGATAAGGGATTGCTGGCGCCGGTGCGGGCCGGTGTGCCGGTGGAGGATCTGGTGTCCGACGACGCCTGGATCGAGGCCATGCTCGAGGCCGAGCTGGCCCTGGCCCGCGCGCAGGCGCGGCTGGGCATCATTCCGGCCGACGCCGTCACGCAGATGACCGCGGCGGTGCGGACGCATCGGTTCGACACGCGAGCGATCGCCCGGGCGTCGCGGGGTGCGGCGAATCCGGTGGTCGTCTTCGTCCAGGAATTGCAACGCGTGGTGGCGGCGACCGACCCGGCCGCCGCGCACTACGTGCACTGGGGTTCGACCAGTCAGGACATCCTCGATACGGCGACCGTGCTGTGTGCCTCCCGGGCGCTGTCCACGATCATCGCCGACGTGGAGGCGAGCGTGGATTCGCTTGCCCGCCTGGGACTTCGGCATCGGGATACGCTGCTCGCCGCGCGGACCCTGGGGATGCACGCGGTGCCGACGACCTTCGGGGCCCGGGTCGCGAGCTGGGTCCAGGGTCTGCTCGACGCCGGTGACCGGTTGCGTCAGGTCCGCGACCACGGGTTGCCCGTCCAACTCGGCGGCGCCGCCGGGACATTCGCCTCGTATATCGAATGCGCGCGCCGCAGCGGCGGTGAGCTGGCCGATGCGAGCGGCACGGAGATCTACACCCGGCTGACCGGTGAATTCGCCGCGGAGCTGGCGTTGGTCCCGAGCCCCGTGCCCTGGCACAGCGTCCGCACCCCGTTCGCCGATCTGGCCGCCGCGGTGGCCACCACCTCGGGGGCGCTCGGCAAATTCGCCGTCGACGTGATCTCGCAGTCGCGCACGGAGGTCATGGAGGTGTACGAACCCGTCGCGGCCGGCCGCGGGGAATCCTCGGCCATGCCGCAGAAGCGCAATCCGGTGCTCGCCACGCTGATCCGATCCGCGTCGCTACAGATCCCGGCGCTGGTGTCGACGCTGTTCACCGCGATGCTGGCCGAGGACGAACGCTCACCCGGCGCGTGGCACGCGGAGTGGCAGCCGCTGCGGGAATGCCTGCTGCTGCTGGGCGGCAGCGCGCACACCGCCGCCGAACTGGCCGACGGCCTCGGCGCCGACACCGACCGCATGCGCCGGAGCCTCGAGCTGAGCGCCGGGCAGCTGGTCTCGGAGCGGTTGTCGATCCGGTTGACGCCGCTGCTGGGGCGCGTGGGGGCGAAGAAGGTGCTGCAGACCGCCGCGTTCGAGGCCGCGGAGTCCGGGACCTCGCTCGCCGCGGTGCTGGCGGGCAATGCGGCGGTCCGCGAGCACCTCGAGATAGCCGAGATCCACGATCTGCTGCGCCCGGAGAACTACCTCGGGGTGGCGCCCGATCTCATCGATCGGGTGCTCGGCCACCCGTAGCGGCGGTGCGAAAAGGCCCGGAGAGTCGCGTACTCTCCGGGCCTTTTCGCATGTCCGGGCTAGCCCAGGGTGAACACCTTCGCCTGACCCGTGACGACGGTATCGGTGCTGTCGGTCAGCGCCACGCGTATCTGCACCTGCTGCCCGACCGCCAGCGGTGCCCCGGTCAGCACGATCACCGTGCTGTGCTGGGCGCCGTCGCAGGTGACGTCGGGCTGCTTGCCGCTGGCCGACGCGGCCTCCGCGTTCGGGTCGCCGGCCATCGCCTGGATGCTGGTCACCCCGGACCCGGCGTCGCAGGCGTAGTTCACCCCGATATTGGCGGGGCCGACACCGGTGACGTCGACAGTATTGGCGGCCAGTGCGGGGCCGGCGGCCGTCACGACGGCCAGCCCCATCGTCCCGAAGACGCTCGCGATGAGGGCCGGACGCCGGTAGTTCCGAATAATCACCATGGATCTCGTCCTCCTGGGTAGCGGAAGCCGATCGTGGAAAATACTCAGTTGACACCGCGGCGCACCTCGCACCACTGCTCCATGATCCCTCACAGCGACCGTCCAGCAAAGCCCTTTCGCCTCCCCCGGAACACGCAGGTCGGACTGGACATGCGGTTTCGGGGGAGATGCGGTCGAAAGGAATCCCGCGCGGGGACTTTGGTCACTGGGGTCGGCCGCGCGGCCGCCGGATCATCGAAGCATGTCACCGAATGTGCGACGACGAGAAGGCGGCCGACGTGACCATTAGAGACATCACCGCGGGCCTCGGTGCTTCGGCTCTACTGATCGCGATGCGGCTACCGTTCGGTCTCCGGCGAACCGTCGGCGAACTCCGCTTCCGGGAGTCGGACCGGACGTGGACGCTACCGGTGTCGTACGCGCGCTCGCCCGGGGGCGTGGTCGTGCGGGCCCGCCGGGCCGACGCCACCACCTGGTGGCGCAGCTTCCGCGCCCCGCGCCCCGTCTCGCTCCGCACCGACCGCGACCGTCTCACCGGCCTCGCCCGCGCCGTCCTCCCCGGAACGGCCGAATACGAAATCCTCACGGCCACATACCGCCGCGCCCACCCCCGCAAACAAGCCGCCACCACCGACCCCTACATCCTCATAGACCTCGACCGCCCCGCCACCTCCCGCCGCCCCGCCACCTCCCGTCGCCGAGTCGCCGTGACGTGACCCCGGCCAAAAGCATGCCGGGGAAAAGAGCAAGCATGCCGGGGAAAGAGGAAGCGCGCCGGGGAGGGAGGAAGCGCGCCGGGGAAGGAACATCCGTCGCACGCCTGGTGCGCCCTTCTTCCGTTTCCGGCATGCCCCCTCATTTTTCCGGCATGCTTTCGGCCGGAATCACCGCACCCGGAAACGGTTTCGGTAGGCGGCGGGGGTGGTGTCCAATGTCCGGCGGAAGGCTCGGGTGAGGGTGTCGGTGGTGTTGAAACCGCAGGTGGAGGCGATGCGGTCGAGGGTGTCGTCGGTGGTCTCGAGGCGGTGGCGGGCCACCTCTACGCGGGCGGACTCCAGGTAGGCGGCGGGGGTCGTGCCGAGTTCGGTCTTGAAGATGCGGGTGAGTTGGCGGGCGCTGACGTGGGCGTGCGCGGCGAGATCGTCGACGGTGAGCGTGTCGGCGATGTGGCGGGTGATGTAGTGCCGGAGATCCTCGATGCGGCGCGTGGTGGAGATCGGCTCGACGGAGACGCTGAACTGGCTCTGCCCGCTGGGCCGCTTCAGATACACCACGAGCTGCCGCGCGACCCGCAGCGCCACCGCCTCGCCGAAATCGTCGGCGACCAGCGCGAGAGCCAGGTCGAGGCAGGCGCTGAGCCCGGCCCCGGTCCAGACATCGCCCTCGCGGATGAAGATCGGGTCGGCGTCCACCTCGACCGCCGGATGGTCCGCGGCCAGCTGCCGCGCGGTCGACCAGTGCGTCGTGGCGCGCTTACCGTCCAGCAGCCCCGCGCCCGCCAGCAGGTGCGCGCCGACGCAGACCGAGGCGACCCGCCGGGTGCCCGCCGCGAGCCGCCGCACCCACTCGACCACCGCCGGATCCGTCACCGCGCGCACCCGGCGGCGGTCGTCGACCTCGACCGACCCGGGCACCACCAGGGTGTCGATCCCGCGCGCGGACACCTCCTCGAAGGTGGCGTCGGGCAGGACGCGCACCCCGGCGGAGGTGGTCACCGGGTCCAGGGTCGCGGCGGCGAGGACCACGCGGTAGCCGGTCGGCTTCGTGGAGGTCGCGAAGGCGGTCGAGGTGGGCCTCGACGGTGAACCCGGGGACCATCCAGACGACCTTGCGCAGGAAGTACACCACCGCGCCGATATCGCCGAACTCCATGCGCAGTCGTTCGCCGCGCAGGTCGGCGATGCGCAGGCCCGCGGCCTCGGCGGCGGCGGCCTCGTCGCGCGGATCGCGCTCGAGGCGGGCCTCGGGCTGCGGGCCTAGGAAGTACTCGACCAGTTCGAAGACGCTCGCAGGACCGACGTGCTGTGCGAAATAGGTTCCGCCCGTGCGCAATACGCGGGCGATCTCGTCCCACCAGACGGTGGCCGGATGCCTGCTGGTGACCAGGTCGAAGGCCCCGTCGGCGAAGGGGAGCGGCGGCTCGTCCGGATCGGCGATCACCACGACGCCCCGGGGATGCAGGAGTTCGGTGGCCTTCGCGACATTCGGCGGCCAGGATTCGGTGGCGGCCATGGTCGCCGGGAACGTCTCGGATTCGGCCAGGACCTCGCCCCCGCCGGTCTGGATGTCGAGGGCGGCGGCCACGGTCGCCAGCCGCGCGCTCATCAGGCGCTGGTAGCCCCACGACGGCCGCTGCTCGGTGGCCCGCCCGTCGAGCCACGAGAAATCCCAGCCCGCCACCGGCGCGGCGGCGGCCTCGTCGACCAACTCCTCGAAGGTTCGTTCCATGTGGCAGCAGTCTGCCAGCTCCCGCCAGGGCGATTCGACCGGATTTCCCCGACGTACTGGTTTTAGCGGACATTTTTCCCCGTTATTACGTAGCATGGGAATCCCCCGGGTGGCCCGCCGGTCCGTACCCCTCCTTCTTTACCGGGTCGGTGGGCCACCCGGGCGGATCACGCCGAAACTCCCGACGGCGCAACCGGATTCGGCATCCCCCGTGGAGACGACAGTGTGGTGACTGTCGCCAGAGGTGGGAGGGGGCGGCGGAGCGTGGTGAACTGTCCGGCCATGGGCAGCTCCTTCATCGATTACCGCGCCAACGGATTCTGGTGCCGCGACGGTTCGGCGGAGCTGTGGCTGTATCTGCTGTCCGAGGAGGCCGACCGCGTCGCGGACCGGCCCGCCTGGCTCGCGGAGGCGAGCGCCGACTGGCGGACGCAGGCGACACTCGGCTGTCAGGGGGCCGTCAGCGCCTCGCTGGACAAACATCTCGGCATCGATCCGGAGCGGGTCGAGACGGTGGTGGCGCTGTCCGAGCGAGTCCGCCTCCGCCTGCACGGATGGGCCCCGGCGATTCCGATGGAGACCGTGAACGGCTGGGGGACAGGCGGTTCCGGCACACAGTACTGCCGCAACGTCGACACCGTCTGGATGCTCCGCTTCGCCGACGCCTTCCTCCGCCTGCTCAACGGCAAGTTGCGCGCCGATCCCTACGCCACGACCGTGTACTGAGGCTCCGGTCAGGGGCAGGCCGCGCGCGGAGCGTCGCCCGTCTCGCCCCGGAGCGTCACCAGGACCGTGCGCGGACGGTAGATGCTCACCTGGCGATAGACATCGCCGCCGGGCGCGGTGTCGATGCTGTTGACGTTGTAGGACACGACCAGACGCGTCGGCGTGGAGAACTCCGGATGGACGTGTGCGTTGTAGGTGTACACGTCGGGGTCGCGATACGACCCCGCCGCACCGGTCTCCGGTGTGACGTACAGCGTGGTGGCCGGCCCGAACGGACCCGTCGGCGACGGGGCGTACCGGCCGATCAGCCGGTCGCTGAACGCGGCGCCGCCCTGCATGGTGACGAGCAGGTACACGCCCGCACGCACCCGGTGGACCGAGAATTCGGCATTGATCCCGTCGGTGATCCGGGCCGAGTCCGCCTCGTCGTCGGACCAGCCGCGTCCGGTCCAGAACGAGAACCGGTGCCGGAGATCGCCGCCGTCGACGCGGGCGACGTGCAGGTATTTGGCGTCACCCGCGGTCTCGACCCCGTACACATAGGTCCGCGGGCCGTCCGGTTGTACCCACTGCCCCCACTGGATGCCGCGGTCGCGAGGCAACGGCGTGACCGAGATCGGCCGGCGCAGATCGTGCGCGTCGAACCGCGCCACCGACGACCCGGCGAACTCGATATCGAGCGATCCGGGCCCGGTGGATCGCCACTCGGTGACCGGAACCTGAAGCGCGCCATCCGGATACGTGACCGCGCCCAGCCAGAACCAGTGCCCGGGATCCGGCGGCGCGAGCACCGCGGCCGGACGCTCGGCGGTGCCGCCGACGACGGTGGAGAGGCGGCCGTCCGCCTCCCGGACGACGAACGAGTTGTGCACGAATCCGGCATCCGGCGGCCTGCCCGGCGGATGCACGGGCGGCAGGAACGTATCGGAGAACGCGAACACCTCGCGGCCCTCGGGCAATGCCGCCGACCAGGTCGAATCGCCGCCGGTCCAGCCGCTCCCGGCGTTCCCGTACCGCGTCAGCGCGGCATCGAGGCAGCTCAGGGGCCGGGCGTCGACGACGGCCGGTGCGGTGAGCGCGGGTACCGGCCACGGGACGACCAGCCCGAGCCCGGCAGCCGAGAGCACGACGAGGACCAGTAGTCGGAGGGGGCGGCGCACAGTGGCCCATCGTCGCACCTCCCGGTCGAAAGCCACTGTGTGCACCATGGATTCGCCGGGCGAGAGATCCGGCGCGGGAACCCTGGTTGCGGTGTCCGGCGAGCGGTTGGTGGATCATGGCTGTCGATGAACTCGTTACTCGCGGCGGAAGTCGCGCATGCCAGGCAGACGCTGGTCGCTGCGAAGAACGCGTCCGCGCGTGCGCGAAAGGTGGCGACGGAGACTCGGGTGTATTCGCACGATGCCCGCCTCCGGATGTTGCAGGCGGTCCAGCGGGCGATGCAGATCGGCCAGCGCGTCGCCGATATGCAGGCCGAGCACCTCGAACTCCAGGGCGAATCGTCCGCCCGGCTGGGCTGCCCGCCGCCGCCACGCTGACCGGATTCCGTGAGGGGTCAGGGGGTTTGGAGGAGCAGGCCGGTCTCGGGGTCGTACCAGCGGCGGGCGGCCGGGGGTGCGGTGAGGGTGAGGGGAGTGTCCGGGCTGGCGTGGAACCCTGCGGGGGCCTGGACCTTGAGGGTCTGGCCGGCGAGGGCGGTGGTGAGGAGGGTGGCGGAGCCGAGGGGTTCCAGGACCTGGAGTTCGGTGGTGAGGGTGTCGGGGCCGGGAGTGTCGGTGACGGTGAGCGCCTCGGGGCGGATGCCCAGGCGGAGTTCGCGGCCGTCGAAGGAGGACAGGGCGGGCGGGACCGCGAGGGATTGCGTGCCGAGGTCGAGACGGCCGGATGCGACGGGGCCGGTGAGGAAGTTCATGGGCGGGCTGCCGAGGAAGCCGCCGACGAATTCGGTTGCGGGACTGTCGTAGACGTCGGTCGGCGCCCCGGTCTGGGCGATGCGGCCCTCGCGCAGAACGGCGACGCGATGGCCCAGCGACAGCGCCTCGACCTGATCGTGGGTCACGTAGATCGTCGTGGTGCCGAGGTCGCTCACCAGCTTCTTCAGGTCGGCGCGGAACGACAGGCGCAGCAGGGCGTCGAGATTCGACAGCGGCTCGTCCATCAGCAGCACGTCGGCGTCCATCACGATCGCGCGGGCCACCGCGACCCGCTGGCGCTGGCCGCCCGACAGTTTCGCGGGATAGCGGTCGAGATAGGGCGTGAGCTGCAGCAGGTCGGCGGCCCAGGCGACCTTGCGGCGGATCTCGTCGGCGGGTACGCCGTGCACGCGCAGGCCGAAACCGATGTTGTCGGCGACCTTCTTGTTGGGGAACACCGCGTAGGACTGGAACACCATCGACAGATTGCGCCGCCGCGGTTCCAGATAGGTGACGTCCCGCCCGCCGATCACGATCTGCCCGGAGTCGGGGAGGTCGAGTCCGGCGATCATGCGCAGCAGCGTGGTCTTACCGCAGCCGGACGGTCCCAGCAGCACCATGAACTCGCCGTCGGCGACCTCGAGCGAGACCTCGTCGGTGGCGCGCACGGTGCCGCCGGGATAGGTCTTCACCAGATCGCGCAGGATCACCTCAGCCATCGCGTTCCTCCGTCATCGCAGCGTCGTCCCCCACATGTTCACCAGATAGCGCCGCATCACGAGGATGAACAGCAGCGCCGGGATGATCAGCGCGAACCCGCCCGCGAACCGGTACGGCGTGGACGCCTCCCCGAGCGAGGTGAGCACCTGGGCGGGCAGGGTGCGGTGGCCCAGCGTCACGATGGTCGCGCCGAGGATCTCGTTCCACGACAGCACGAAGGTGAAGATCGACGACGCGGCCAGTCCCGGCAGCGCCAGCGGCACCACGACCCGGCGCGCCGCCTGCCAGCGGGTGCAGCCGAACACCCGGGCCGCCTCTTCGAGGTCGGTCGGCACGGCGACGAAGATGCTGGCGGTGATGAGCACCGTGGTCGGCAGCGCCAGCACGGTGTGCACCAGCGTCACCGCCAGCACCGTGTCGTAGACGTGCAGGTGCAGGAAGATCGTCGCCAGCGGCACCGACAGCACCACGATCGGCAGCGCCCGCACCAGCAGCACGAACACCTGGTAGGCGTCCTTCCCGCGAAAGGCGTAGCGCGCCAACGCATATCCGGCGGGCGCGCCGACGATCAGCGACCAGAACACGGTGTACAGCCCGACCAGTACCGAATTCCCCAGCGCCGCCACTGTTCCGGTGGACCGGAAGAACGAGACCAGCGTATCGGTCGAGATCTCGCTCGGGACAAGGGGTTTCGGAAATCGGTTGAGCGCGTCCCGGGACGACACCGCCGACAGGGCGATGAGCACGATCGGGAGCGCCATGAAGAGGGTGATGGCGATGCAGGCGATCTGCACGCCTACCGCCCGCCATTGTCGCCTGACTAGCGGAGCGCGGTCGATGGGCGGCAAATCCGCGCGGTGGGCCTCGGTCATCGCGCACCCTCCGGTTCCCGCACCGTGCGCAGATAGAAGACGGCTGTCCCCAGCGAAATCGCCAGTACGACAAGGGAGACGCAGCTCGCTACCGCGGGGTTCTGGAGGTTGGAGTACCACTGGTAGGTCTCGCCGACCAGGAGCGGGAAGTCGCGGCCGGTGAGGGCCTGGGCGACGGCGAAGGCCTGGAGGGCGAGGATGGTGCGCAGGATGAGGGCCACCTGGAGGCTGGGGCCCAGCAGCGGCAGGGTCACGTGGCGCAGCCGCTGCCACAGGTTCGCGCCGAAGACCTGGGCGGCCTCGTCGTAGTCGCGGGGCATCAGCTGCGTCCCGGCGACGACGATCACGAACACCAGCGAGGTGGCCCGCCAGATCTCCGCGATCACCACGGCCAGCAGCATGGTGCCGGTGTGCTGATAGCCCAGCCACTGCACCCCGTTCTCGGACAGCCCGAGCCACACCAGCAGCGAGTTCAGATAGCCCCGGTTGCCGAAGACCGACAGCCACACCAGGCCCGCCGCCAATTCGGAGATCGCCAGCGGCACGCACCACAGGTAGAAGTGCGCTCCGGCGAATCGTGGCCGCGCCTGCAGCAGCAGCGCCATCCCGACCGACAGCACCAGCTGGATCGGCACGACGATGACGATCAGCAGCAGCGTATTACGCAGCGCGGTAAAGAAATACGGGTCGTCGAACAGCCGGTGCCAATTGTCGAGAGTGAAGCCCTCGTCGCCACGGAACGCCGCCAGCACCGCCTGGATCAGCGGCCAGCCGAACAGCGCCGCCAGCAAGACGATCGACGGCAGCAGCAGGATCCAGGGTGATCGGGATCTGGTCATCTCACCCCACCTCGCAGCGGTCGGCGGCGGGGTCCGGGGCCCAGCACGGCACCTTCAGATCGTCGAGGATGCCCTGTAGCACCCGCGCCTGCTGATCGAGCGTGGCGCGAATATCGGCCCCGCCCAGCACGATCGAGCGGAAGCTGTCCTGGAACACCTTGCTCACCTCGCCCTCGCGTTTACCGAGTCCGACCGGAGGCAGCGACAGCAGGGCGTCCGGTGCCCGCTGCTGACGGCGCAGGGCGTCGGCCTCCATCGTCACCGCCGGGGGCAGGTCGCCGGGCACGGGAGTGTCGATCGACGGGAAGAAGCCGTTCGACCGCAGCAGCTCGATCTGCGTATCCGGCTCGGTGAGCGTCGAGATGGTGCGTTGCGCGAGTTCGGGATCCGGGCCGTGCCGGGGCACCGCGAGACCGGTCACCACGGCCATGTACCCGAGTCCGTGCGGGCCGCGCGGTGCGGGCAGCATGCGCCACCGCCCCGGATCCCGCGCGGGCGCCTGCGCCAGCCGGACCACGTGATCCCACGCCATCCGCACCTCCCCGCCGTCCAGCGCGTCCTGCATGAAGTCGTAGCCGGTGCTCGAGGAGGCGCAATTGGCCCACAGCTCGCGGAAGTACTGCCAGGCCGTCACCGCCTCCGGCGAGCGGAAGGTGGTGATCTGGCCGCCGGTGAACGACGGCAGCAGGAAACCCTGAACAAATCTGTGCAGCAACCCTTTCGGCCCCGCGGGCAGCCCGAGCATCGGGCGATTGCCGTTGGCCCGCCGGGCGGCGATCGCCCAGTCGAGGAACTGGTCGTAGGTCAGCGCGTTCGCGTCGACGCCGGACGGCAGCCGCTCGAGCGCGTCGGCGTGCGCGGCGAGGACGTAACTCGCGGTGGCCCAGGGGATGTACCACGTGCGGTCCGTGCCCGACCGGGCCAGCCGCAGGTAGTCGGCGGGCCAGCCGCGGTCCCCGAGATCGGCGAGCAGTCCGGTGAGATCGTTCAGGTAGCCGTCGGCCAGCGGCGCGAGATCGCCGTGCAGCCCGCCCAGCAACCCGATCTTGGTGTCACCGGCGTCGACCTGGCTGCGCACCTGACTCGCGAACGGGCTCTCCTCGATGGTCACGTAGCTGACGCCGGACGCGGTCCGGGAGAGCAGCGAACGGAATCGCTCGGCCTCGTCGGCGGGCCGGAACTGGGTGGACAGGAACACCATTCCGCCCGCGCCGCTGGTGGTGAAGCCGGTGCATGCGGCGGAGAACGCGGCCGCGCCGATGCCCGCTGTGCGCAGAAAGGTCCTGCGCGTCAAGCCGGTTGCCATCGGCGGCTCCCTGTGCGGTGTGATCTTGACGCTCGATCGGTTCGGAAAACTTAAGCGCCGCTCGGGGTCTTGTCAACGCGACGGCGTAACAGCATGCGGGCGAAGAGCAGGCAACCGGTGATCACGGCGACGGCCGCCCAGCCCGGAACAGCCGAGGCGCGCCCGTCGAATTCGCATACCAGGCCGCCGCCCGGCGACGGATCCTCGGCGCAGTCACCGAAACTCAGGCGGGTGCGCAGGGCGAGCACCGCCGAGGGCGCGACGATCAGCACGACGCCGATCACGCGGGACGAACCGCGTCGCGGCAGCGCCGCACCGAGGCCGTACCCCACGACCACGGCCAGCGCGCAGTTCCCGACGCGGTCGATCACGCCGCTGTGGCTGTCGAGATAAACCAGGACCGTCGAGGCGAGTGCCACCGCGGCGGCCGCGCCGAAACCGGCCGTCACATGCGGCCATCGCATGCCGGCCGCCAGCCCGCCGCCGGCCAGCACCAGGAACAGCGGCACCGACCAGGGTTCCAGCGTGGCCGAGATCAGCGCGTTCCCCGCCGCGGTGACGGCCACCGCCATCAGCGGGAAGACACCCTCGTGATCCGGCAGCAGCAGTGCGGCGAGTCCGGCGGCGAGCGTGGCGAGCGCGACCGCCGCGACGACCACGACCGTGCTGTCGCCGCTGCGAGTCACCCATCCCGAGGTCAGCGCCCCGGCCGCGACCAGCAGCAGGCCGGAGACGATCGGGGCCATCGGCAGTTCGACCGACATGCGCTGGACGTCCGGGCGGCGGCGGTTCTGATACGTGCTCACGGCCACCAGCGCCAGCGTTACGCAGATCAGCCACACCGGCGGAGAATCGGTGGCCGTCCAGTGCATCCGGAATTCGCCGTCGTCGGAATGATCCGCGGACGGCAGCGCCTCGGCGACCGAGATGCTGGCGACCATGCCGAGCAGCCAGCCGGCGGTCGGAATCCGGCGTCGCATGACGGCGGTGCCGACGCTGGCGAGCAGCAGGCCGCCGACCGCCGCGTCGAGGAAGTTCATGGTCGCCAGCGAGGCCCCGGGACTGGCGTTGTAGCCGACCAGATGGTTCGCCGTGACGATCGCGATCCCGCACAGCGCCGTGCACCAGGACACCACCTCGCTGTCGGCGGCGGTGAGCACCGTGGCGACGACCACCGCGACGATGGCGCCCGCCGCGACGGCCCGGGGCTGGCTGTAGGCGAGCAGGTTCAGCTGCAGTGGCGAGGATTCGCTCGTCCACCGGAAGTCGATCGGCAAGGCCAGCGACAGCCCGGCAACGAGGGTCGCCAGAAAGGCCGTGACCGTGTCCACCTCGGTGTGGATACGTCGCACTTCGCCAAATTACCTGGTAGCGAGCCTGGCGGCCGCGCGAAACGCCGCGCGCGGGTCAGTTCACCGCGGCCCGGATCGTCTCCCGGAGCGAACCGAGCGTGGCGACGACCGCGGTGGGTTCGTACCCGCAGTGGGCCATGCAGTTGGCGCAGCGCGGATCGTTGCCGCGGCCGAAGCTCGCCCAGTCGGTGTCGTCGATCAGCTCTCGGTAGGTCGCGGCGTAGCCGTCGTCCAGCAGGTAGCAGGGACGTTGCCAGCCCTTCAGTGAATACGACGGGATCGCCCAGGCCGTGCAGTCGAAATCGACCTTGCCCTCCAGGAAGTCCAGGTACAGCGGCGAGTGGTTGAGCCGCCACTTCTTGCGCCGTCCGCCCGCGAAGGCCTTGGCGAACAGCTGGTGGGTGTCCTCCACGCCGAGCCAGTGCTCCTGATCGGGCGCCTTCTCGTAGGCGTAGCCGGGGGCGATCTGCATGTGGTCGATGCCGAGATCGTCGTTGAGGTAGTCGAGGACGTCGATGACGTCCTGCGGCGAGTCCAGATCGAAGAAGGTGGTGTTGGTCATGATCCGGAAACCGGCCGCCTGGGCCTGGCGGATCGCGTCGACGGCCTGGTCGAAGACGCCGTCCTTGCAGACCGAGGCGTCGTGGCGCTCCCGCAGGCCGTCGAGGTGCACCATCCACGCGAAGTTCCGGTGCGGGGCGAACTTGTGCAGGTGTTTGGGCAGCAGGACCGCGTTGGTGCACAGGAATACGATCTTGTTGCGGTCCAGCAGCTGTCGCACGATCTCGTCGATCTGCGGATGCATGAGCGGTTCGCCGCCCGCGATCGACACCATCGGCGCGCCGCACTCCTCGATCGCGCCGACGGCCTGTTCCACCGGCATACGCTGTTTGAGTAGGTCGTGCGGATGCTGGATCTTGCCGCAGCCCGCGCATTTCAGGTTGCACGCGAACAGCGGCTCCAATTCGACCAGAATGGGGAACTTCTCGCGGCGCAGGATCTTCTGCTTCGCGAGATAGGTTCCCAGGCGCAGGGATTGACGCCAGGGCATGGCCATTCAACTCACCTCCCGAGGGTGGAACGATGTTCTTGGTCGGCCGTGGTCTCGCGCACCCGCACCGGGCCCAGCCCGGCCAGGGCGGTGATCAGATCGGATGCCAGCCCGGCCGGGGCCGAGGGGGTCACGGCCATCGCGATCCGCCGCACACCGCGCAGCATCCGCAGATCCACCGCCTCGACACCGTCGACCGGATACACCGGAATACCTTGCGGCGGGGACAGTATGGGCTCCGCCCCTGCCGGTCCGACCAGCACCAGGACAAGATCGACGCGCGACCTGTTCCGCGCCTTCGCCCTCTCGCTCTCCGCGTCGGCTAGCGCCTTCGCCCTCTCGCTCTCCGCGTCGGCTAGCGCCTTCGCCCTCTCGCTCTCCGCGTCGGCTAGCGCCTTCGCCCTCTCGCTCTCCGCGTCGGCTAGCGCCTTCGCCCTCTCGCTCTCCGCGTCGGCTAGCGCCTTCTCGTTTTCCCGGCATGCTTTTGGCCGGGAACCACCGGTGGATTCCGGCCAAAAGCGTGCCGGAAAAATGGAGTGGCCGACGCCGGTGGCGCCGGGGCCGGGCGAATAACACAGCACCACCTCCCGCTCGCCGAGCGCCGCCGACCACTGATCGAGAACCGGTGCGGCACAGCGCAATGCGTGCAGCGCTCGAATGCCTCGGAGGACGGTCCCCGGATGGACGAGGGGCGCGCCGGGGGTGTCCACGATGGCCCGGACGACCACCGTGCGGCCGTCGGGGGCGGCGTCGGCGAGGAAGGCGGATTCGGTGTCGACGGCGAGGGCGCCGGTGGTGGCGAGGCGGGTGCGGGCGGGGCCGTCGACGATGTTCTCGGCGGAGAAGATCGGGCCGAGGTGCACCGGCAGGCCCAGGCGCCGCAGCGCGGCGTGCAGCAGCGGTGCGGCCAGGCTCGGGAGCGCGCTCCCCGCTCTCCGGATCTCCTGTGCGACGACGAGATCCCCGGGGCAGAGCGCGGGATCGAGCGCACCCGCGACCCCGGCGACCGCGATCGCGCCGGTCGGCGAGTTCAGCCGGTGGGTGGGCCCGCGACCGGTCCGCACCATGGGCGCGGCGGTCGCCCCGCGCAGGGCCGCCCACTCGCTCCGCAGTGGGGCACAGACGGTTCCGGGGTGCATGGGCTCACCCGTCCTCGCGACTCAGATACCTGCCGAGCGCCCAGATCGGGAACACGAGCCGGTACAGGTGATAGTTGATGTAGAAGTCCCCGGGGAACCCGGTGCCGGTGAAGAGGTCCTCGTCCCATCCGCCGTCGGGCCGCTGCGTGCCGACCAGCCAGCGGATTCCGCGATCGATGACCGCGCGGTCCGCGTCGGCGGCCAGCAGGGCCAGCAGCGCCCAGGCGGTCTGGGAGGCCGTCGATTCGCCGCGCCCGATCCAGGTCGCGTCGCGGTACGAGCGCAGATCCTCGCCCCAGCCCCCGTCGCGGTTCTGGTGAATTCGCAACCAGCGCACCGCGGCCCGGATGTGCCGGGACCGCCGGTCCACACCGGCCGCGATCAGCGCGGGGACGACCGCGCCGGTGCCGTAGACGTGATTGGCGCCCCAGCGGCCGAACCACGACCCGTCCCGTTCCTGATGCGCCAGCAGCCAGCGCACCCCGCGACGGCACTCGTCGCCGGATGCGCGGCCGAGCGCGGCGAGCATCTCCACGACGTGCGCCGTGACATCGGCCGACGGCGGATCGGTGACCGCCCCGAAATCGCAGAACGGCAGGGCGAGAGGGAGTTTCGAGGTGTTGTCGGCATCGAAGGCGCCCCAGCCGCCGTCGGCGGACTGCATGCCGGTCGTCCACTCCGCGCCCCGCTCCACGGCCGCGCGCAGCCGCGCCGGATCGGGGTGCGCGACCCTGTTCAGCGCCAGGACGATCAGCGACGAGTCGTCGGTATCCGGATAGCCGTCGTTGGCGAATTCGAAGGCCCAGCCGCCCGGCGTCAGGTCGGGACGGCGCACCTGCCAGTCGCCGCCCGCCGTGATCTGCTCGTCGAGCAGCCAGTCCGCGGCCCGCAGCACGGCCGGATCGTCGCCGGGCACACCGGCATCCAGCAGCGCGGTGACGGCGAGGGCGGTGTCCCACACCGGCGACTGGCACGCCTCGAGCCGGCGCACCTCGCCGTCGGGGGTCTGCTCGTGGACGACGAAACCCTCGAGTCCGTCCAGCCCGGCGCGCACGGCCGGGTGGTCCAGGGAGTAGCCCAGCAGATGCAGCGCGAGCAGCGAATACACCCAGGGCGGCTGGATGCCGCCCCACCCGCCGTCGGCCTCCTGCCGGGCCAGGATCCATTCCGCCGCCTGCCGCATCGCGAGATCGCGCACCCAGCCCAGCGGGCGGCGCGCGTACCCGTGCAGCACGGTGTCCAGCCGCTGGAAGGCGCCGGAGACGCTGAACAGCGAATCACGCTGCGGCGCAGGCGATCCGGCGCGCAGTTCGTCGATGCCGAACGGCAGCGGGCGGACCGGCCGCAGCGTGGCGACCACGGTCAGCGGCACCACGGTCTGCCGCGCCCAGCACCCCCAGTCGTAGACGTTGAGCGGGAACCAGGGCGGCAGGAAGACCAGTTCCGGTGGCAGGTTGGGCAGATCGTCCCACGACCACAGCCCGAACAGCGCCAGCCAGATCCGGGTGAACACCCGGCTCGCCTCGACACCGCCGCCCGCCCGCACGAAGTCGGCGGCCGCGCGCATATGCGGCGCGGCGGGGGAGTCACCGGCCAGCCGCAGCGCCACCCATGCCTCGACGGTGGTGGACAGGTCGCCGGGACCGCCGTGGAAGGTCGCCCAGGTGCCGTCCTCGCGCTGCTGCGACCGGATCCAGCGGGCGGCGGGCTCGGTCACCCGCGGGGTGCTGATGCCCAGGAATTCGCGCAGCAGCAGATCCTCGGCGTCCATGGTCACGTTGGTGGCCAATTCGCCCTTCCACCAACCGTTGTCGTCCTGGAGGCCACGCAGGTGGGCGACGGCGGCGTGCAACGCGTCGTGGACGGACGCGAGGTCGTCGGTCGCGGTGGTCGCGGTGTCGATCACTGTCATGCTCACGCACTCCGTTCGACGATGAAATTCGCCAGGTCGGTCAGATCCCTGCGGGCGGTCTCCGCCATCGGCACCACGGCCAGCGACCGCTCGGCCAGCGTGATCCGCCGGCGGGCCTCGGCCCGCGCCCAGCGCCGCCCGCCGCCCCGGTCGACCAGATCCGCCGCGGTCCGCAACTGCGCCTCGGTGAGGGCGTCCGGCTGGGCGAGCAGCAGCGCCAGCTCGCGTCCCGCCGGACCGCCGGCCTCCAGCGTCCGCACGACCGGGAGCGACTTCTTGCGCGAGCGCAGATCCGAGCAGACCGGCTTACCGGTCGTCTCCGGATCGCCCCAGATGCCGAGCAGATCGTCGACCAGCTGGAATGCCAGGCCGAGGTGGTGGCCGAAGTGCTTCATCGCCGTGACCGAGCGCGGCGGCGCGCCGGACAGCACCGCGCCGATCGACGCGCTGGCGGCCAATAGCGCCGCCGTCTTCCCCGTGGCCATCCGGACGCATTCGGCGAGCGTGACGTTGTCACGGTGCTCGAAGCCGACATCGGCGGCTTGGCCCCGGATCAGCTCCCGGGTCGCGGCGCCGATCATCCGGGCGGCAGGAACCGCCTGCGGCGAACCGGATTCCAGTAGCACCTCGGGCGCCAGGGAGAGCATCGCGTCCCCGGCGAGGACCGCCACCGCGTCACCCCACACGGCCCAGACCGTCGGCCGGTGCCGGCGGGTGGCGTCGCGGTCCATCAAATCGTCGTGGACCAGGGAGAAGTTGTGCACCAGCTCGACCGCGGCCGCGCCGGGCAGCGCGCGGGCGTCGTCGCCGCCGACGGCCCGCGCGGCGTGCAGCACCAGGCGGGATCGCAGGGATTTGCCGCCGTTCGTCCGTACCGGCCGGCCGTGCTCGTCGCACCAGCCGAAGTGGTAGGAGACCACCGGCCGGATCGTGTCGTCGAGCCGGTTCACCGCTTGCCGCAGTGCCTCTCGGACCGCATCGCTGCCGGTGTCTACCTTCGCCGCCGTGGTCGTGGTCACCGAATCACCTCCGAGACGTGCGCGCGGTAGCCGGATCCCGTCATCGGACCGCCTCCCGGGAGCGGATGGGGGAGAGGTCCGAAAGTAGTGCGGCGGAAGCGGATTCGCCGCTGCGGACCGCGCCCTCCATGGTCGCGGGCCAGCCGGTGGCGGTCCACGCGCCCGCCAGGTAGAGGCCGGGGAGCGCGGTGCGGGCGGCCGGGCGCAGGCGGGTGGTGCCGGGGGAGGGGCGGAAGGTGGCGTGCCGCTCACGGGTGACGAAGAAGTCGCGGACCTCCGCCGCACGAGTGGCCGGGAGCAGGGCGTTCAGGGCGGGGAGGAAGCGCCGGCGCAGTTCGGCGGTAGGCAGGTCGACGAATTCGTCGGCGGCGGAGACCGAGACCGCGAGGTACTGGCCGTCGTCCAGGCCCGAGGCCGCGGTGCGGTCGAACACCCACTGCGCCGCCGTCCCGATCCCGGCCAGGAACGGCCCGTCCATCACCTTCCGGTCGTAGACCGCGTGCACGTTGATGATCGGCGAACTACCCAGGGCGGCAGCCCAATCCGGGCCCAGGTCCACCGCGCCGGGCGGTAACAGGGCCGCGGCCGCATCCGGCGGCACCGCGAGTACCACCGCGTCGGCCGTGACGGCGGTGTCGTCGGCCGACAGCGCCCAGCCGCCCGGGGCCTGCCGGACAGCCGTCACCTTCGCGTGCGTCACCACGTCTACGCCGGATGCGGCCAGCGCCCGCCCCGCCGCCTCACCGTGCAACTGCCCCAGGGGAACTCGGGCCCAGCCGATATCCGCCGCGGCCGCCTCGGTGAGCAGCCCGATCTGGAAGACGGTGGCCGCCAGGGCCAGTGAGACGTCGTCGGCGCGGGCGTTGAGGGTCGCGATCCCCACCAGATCCCACAGGCTCTCGATCGCGGCGCGGTCCTGGCCGTATTCGCGCAGCCACGCACCGAAACTCGTGGTGTCGCTGCGGGGATCGGCCGGATCGACGGCGCGGAGTGCCAGTGCGGCGCGGACGAACCGCACCCGCGCGGCGGTGTCCAGCCACGGGTAGCGCAGCAGGGCCCAGCTCAGGTGCAGGGGAGCGGGCAGCGACAGGCGACGCAGCCGGCCCGCCGCGGTGAACGTCTCAGCCGTCGAAGTACCGGGTGACAGCCCGCGTACCGGAATATCCAGTCGCTCTTGGAGATTCACGTCCCGCTCCACGCCCAGCCGGGTGAGCAGGGCGCGGTACCGCTCGCAGCAGCGCAGGAATACGTGCTGGCCGTTGTCCACCCGCAGCCCGCCGCGCTCGAACGAGTAGGTCAATCCGCCGAGCCGGGGCCGGGATTCGTAGAGGGTCACCCGATATCCCGCATCGGCGCAGGCCAGCGCCGCCGTGATACCCGCCAGCCCGCCGCCGACCACCGCCACCCGGGGAGTCACCGCACACCCGCCAGCGTCGCGGAGGACCGCAGCAGCGCGCTCGAGGCGACGCGGGCCTTCTCCCACCCCGACAGGGACAGCCGCCGGTCGTACACCGCCGCGGGATTCGCGCGGATGCGGGAGTTCAGCTGCCGGTAGATGCCCGCCATCGCGGCGCAGCAGGCGGCGCTGCGGCTGTCCAGTTCGGGGAGCAGCCGCAGGCCCAGGCAGTACCAGTTCTCGGCCCGCTCGGCGGCCGTGCGCACGAGCGCCGCCAGCCGCCCGTCCGGATCGCTGAGCGCCCCGGTGGCGTCGAATTCCAGCCGCACCCCGAACCGGTCCAGCTCGTCGCGCGGCAGGTAGACGCGGCCGTCGCCGAGATCCTCGCGGATATCGCGCAGGATATTGGTCTGCTGGAGCGCGATGCCGAGCTGATCGGCGAACAGCGGCGCCCGGGGATCGGAGCCGGTGCCGAAGACCGACAGGCACAACCGGCCCACGGATCCCGCGACACACCGGCAGTACGTGGTCAGATGGGCGAAATCGGCGTATCCGGTCCCGTCCACGTCCATCTGCACACCGTCGATCAGCTCGCCGAACGCGGGCATCGGCACGGGATAGCGTCGCGCGGTCTCGGCGACGGCGACCAGCACCGGATCGTCCTGGCCGCCCGGGTCGTCGAGGGATTTGCGCAGCAGCGCCAGCGCCTCGGTCTTGGCGGCCGGAGCCAGCGCGCCGTCGCCGATATCGTCGATGCGGCGGGCGAGCGCGTAGAGCGCGCACAGCGCGGACCGCTTGTCCGGCGGCAGCAGGCGGATGCCGTAGTAGAAGTTCTTGGCCTCGGTGCGGGTGATCTGCTCGCAGGCCGCGTAGGCGTCGGCGACCGTGGGAATCGTGGCCGTCATCGCGACACCACCGCCGCACGGCCGAGGAGAGCCACCATCGTGCGTACGGTGTCGACATGTCCGGGAACGACTTTTCGCGTCCAGACATCACCGCCGGCCGCGCGCAGCGCCCGCGCGGTCGCGTAGCCGCCCGCCACATACCCGCCGACCGCGATCCGCGCCCACCCGGTGAGCCGCCCGACCAGCACCGCCCCCTCGTCGAGCAGAGCCGAGGCCCGGTTTACCTGGCGCAGCACCACGGCCCGCGGCCCGGGGCCGCCCGTGATCAGCTGTTCGTCGGCGACACCGGTCAGATCGTCCTGTGGCAGGTAGATCCGCCCCGCCCGGTAGTCCTCCGCGACGTCCTGGCAGTGCTCGAGGATCTGCAACGCCGTGCACACCCGGTCGGACAGCGCGGTGGTCGCGGGTGTGGCCTGCCCGAAGACGCCGAGCACGATCCGCCCGATCGGATCCGCGGACAGCCGGCAGTACTCGAGCAGATCCTCGAACGTCGCGTACCGGGTGACCCGCTGATCGGCCAGATTCGCCTCGATCAGGCGCTGGAACGGCTCCTGCGCCAGCCCGCACGCGGCCACCGTCGGCGCCAGCTCCCGGAACACCGGCTCGGCCGGGGTGTCACCGGTCCACACCAGCGCCAGATCCGCGCGCAGCGCCAGCAACCGCGCGGTGCGGTCGCCGGTCGATCGGTCGCCCACATCGTCGATCGTGCGGGCCACCGCGTACACCGCGTGCAGGTGGTCGCGCAGGTCACGGGGCAGCCAGCGCAGCGCGACGGGGAAGTTCTCCTCCCGTTCCCGGGCCCGCGTCCAGCGGGGGCGGGCTGTCGCTGCGTCCATGTCTCGATGGTGCGGGCTGCCCCGCGCACAAATCTTCAACCATCGAGGTGATTTCGGTCGGTCGTTTTTGTCACGGAGCGATAATCGAGGCCGGAGGGTATCGAATGAATAACTCCGACAAAGAATTTCAGGTAAAACCCGCCGAGATGGAACGCCTGGCGACCGAGCTCGATGCTAGGATGCCGCGACTGCTCGACGAGGTGCGCGACATGCTCGCCGCCGAGTGGCCCGACTACGCGGAATTCCTCGACCAGCATCATCCCGACGTCGCCGAGGCGGGCGTGCTGTTCGTGCACAGCCTGCTCGACATGGCCGAACACGGCCCGGACGCCGATCGCGCGCACGACGGCGAGTACGCCCGCGCCGGGCTGGTGTTCGAGCTGATCGGCCGGCGGCACTTCCAGGACGGGCTGGAGCTGTCCTACCTGCTCACCGCCTATCAGGTCGGCGCTCGCGTCGCGTGGCACCATGTCGCCGCGACCGCGCTGGAACTGGAATTGGAACCGCATGTGCTGGCCGCTCTCGCCGAGGCGGTTTTCGTCTTCGTCGACGAGTTCTCCACGGCGTCGGCACACGGATACGTGCTGGAGCAGTCGGCCGCCAGCGCGGCCCGCGAACGGCGTCGTGAGGAACTCGCCGAACTGTTGCTGTCGGGCCGGTCCGACGCCCTCGACGTGCGCGCGGCCGCGACCCGGGCCAGCTGGCCGCTGCCCGCCGACGCCGCCGTGGTCCTCGCCGACCCGGCCGACGCCGACGCCCGCACCGCCCTGGACCGGCTGGGCATGAACGCGCTGCCCATCCGCCGTCCCGATGCCACCGGGGTGATCGTGCCCAATGCCGACGGGGTCGGCCAGCTGCCGCGGCTGGCGGCCACATTGCGCGGGCGCGCGGTGGTCATCGGCGGCCCGCTGTCGCTGGATCTGCTGCCGGTGGGGATGCGGATCGCGCAGACGGCGTTGCGGTTGCGGCACAGCGGAGTGCTCGGCGACAGCCCGGTGGTGGTCGGTGAGCGGCTGGACATGATCATCGCCAACCGCGACGAATGGCTGCTGTCGGTGCTGCGCGACCAGGTCCTGCAGCCGCTGCGCGATCTGCCCGAGGGCACCCGGGACCGCCTGATCGAGACGTTGCGCAGCTGGCTGTGGCAGATGGGTGACCGGCAGGCGATCGCGCACGAACTGCACATCCACCCGCAGACCGTGCGCTACCGGCTGGCCCGCCTGCGCGAGTTGTACGGCGATCGGCTCGATTCGCCGCGCGAGCGGGCGCGGCTGTTCCTGGCGCTGATCTGGGACGAGACGCACGGGTCGTAACGCCGCCGAAGATGCTTCGGGGAGACCCTTCCCATGACCCCCCTATCCGATAATAGGGGCGATACATGGCCGTAATAGAGAATTATCTTCATCAAGATGGAGATGGATCCGCACTTTCTTCATACTTTTGGCGAGCGCTCCATCCACCACAGCCACCAGGAGTCCAGGTGAAGATCGGAATTCCCCGCGAGGTCAAGAACCACGAGTACCGGGTCGCGGGCACCCCCGCCGGGGTGCGTGAACTGGTGTCGCGCGGACACGAGGTGTTCATCGAGACCGGGGCCGGTGTCGGATCGGCGTTCGGCGACGACGCCTACACCCTCGTCGGCGCGCGCGTCCTGGATTCGGCCGACGAGGTCTGGGGCGTCGCCGACCTGGTGCTGAAGGTGAAAGAGCCGGTGGCCGAGGAGTACTCGCGCATGCGGCCGGACCAGGTGCTGTTCACCTACCTGCACCTGGCGGCCTCGGCGGAGTGCACCGACGCGCTGCTGCGGTCGGGCACCACCTCGATCGCCTACGAGACCGTGACCGGGCGCGACGGCTCGCTGCCGTTGCTGGCGCCGATGAGCGAGGTCGCGGGCCGGTTGGCGCCGCAGGCCGGCGCCTATCACCTGATGCGCAGCGGCGGTGGCCGCGGCGTGCTGATGGGCGGCGTGCCTGGCGCCCGGCCGGCGAAGGTGGTCGTGATCGGCGCGGGTGTCGCGGGGCGCAATGCCGTGGCGGTGGCGGTCGGTATGCACGCCGACGTCACGGTGCTGGATCTCGATATCGCTCCGCTGCGCGAGCTGGACGCGCAGTATCAGGGCCGGGTGCGGACGGTGATCTCCAACGCGCAGGAGGTCGAGAACTCGGTGCGCGAGGCGGATCTGGTGATCGGCGCGGTGCTGGTGCCGGGCGCCAAGGCGCCGAAGCTGGTCTCCCACGAACTGGTGGAACAGCTGAAGCCGGGCACGGTCCTGGTGGATATCGCCATCGACCAGGGCGGCTGCTTCGCCGACTCCCGCCCGACCACCCACGACGACCCCACCTACCGGGTGCACGAGTCGGTCTTCTACTGCGTCGCCAACATGCCCGGCGCGGTCCCCTACACCTCCACCGTGGCCCTCACCAACGCCACCCTGCCCTACGTGGTCTCGCTGGCCGACAAAGGCTGGCGTGACGCGGTCGCCGCGGACCCCGGCCTGGCCCAGGGCCTGAGCACCCACCAGGGCGTCCTCCTGTCCGAAAGCGTCGCCGCCGCACACGGTTACACCGCCAAGCCCCTCGCCCCCGCGTAGTAATCCCCATGACCCCGGTACGCCGCCTTCATGATTCCGGCGTGCTTTTGGCCGGAATCTCGCGTAGTTCCCGGCCAAAAGCATGCCGGGAAACGAGGGATGCGGTGCCGGGAAAAGGGATGCGGTGCCGGGAAACGAGGGATGCGGTGCCGGGAAAAGGGATGCGGTGCGGGGAAAAGGGATGCGGTGCCGGGAGAGGAATGAGGCCGGGGCCGGGCTGGGTCTTCAGCGCGGGGCGCGGATGCGGGGGCGGACGTGTTCGAAGATGAGGATGGTTTCGGTGCGGGCGACGGCGGGGTGGGCGCTGAGGTTCTCGAGGACGAAGGTGCGGAGGCCCTCGGTGTCGGCGGTGGCGACGTGGACGAGGAAATCGTCCGCACCGGCGATGAAATAGACGTTGAGGACCTCGTCGAGGGCGGCCAGCTGTTCGCCGAATTCGGCGAGGTGCCTGCGTGCGTTGGCCTGCACCCGCACCGAGACCATGGCCTGTAGGCTGCGGCCCAGCGCGGCCGGGTCGATATCGGCGTGGAAGCCGCGGATGACACCGCGTTCCACCAGCGCCCGCACCCGGCCCAGGCACGTCGAGGGCGCGATACCGGCCGCCGCGGCCAGCGCGTTGTTCGTCATGCGCCCGTCGCGGGTCAGCTCGTCCAGCAGGATCCGGTCGACATCGTCGAGGGGCACGGCCGGCGTCGAGCCGGTGCGCCCGGCCTGCGCCGAGCGATCGTTCTTGCGCACACCTCACGGTATCGAACAAAATTCGTCGTTCACCCGTGATTCGCAACGATCTTCGAGCGCTCGGCCCGCCTACGGGGCTACGGCACGGCCGGGGAGCCGCCGGGAACGACGGGCAGCCCCGCGGCCTTCCACGCCCGGAAGCCGCCGTCGAGATCGGTCGCGCGCGGCAGGCCGAGGCCGTGCAGATCCGCGGCCGCGAGGCTGGAGGCGTAGCCCTCGTTGCAGACGACGATCACCTGAGAATCGGCGGTCAGCCCGGGCAGCCGGTGGTCGCCCGCCGGATCGAGCCGCCACTCCAGCACGATCCGCTCGACCACCACCGCACCCGGGATCTCGCCCTCGTTCAGCCGGTTGGCGTACGGGCGGATGTCCACGACGAGCGCGCCCTCGGCCTGCAGTGTCGCCGCCTCGCGGGGTTCGACACGGGACAGCTGGGACCGGGCGTCGGCGAGCCGGTCGTCGAGGCCGCTCATATGCCCGCGAAATCCGTGAGCGCGCGGTACTCCCGCACCGGGCGCAGCGGCGGCGAGTACGCGTGCACCGTGGCCGCCGGGCGGGTGCTGTGATTGCGCAGCTGGTGAGCGCGCTGCGGGCCGAAGGCCACCGTATCGCCGGCCGCCCACCGCGCGGTCTGCACCGGCCCGCCGGAATGCCGGTACTCCTCGCTCAGCTCGCCGATCGTGACGGTGAACGCGCCGGACGCCCCGCCGTGATCGTGCGGTTCCGTGCCCTGACCGGGCGCCCACGACAGCAGCCACAGCTCCACGCCCATGGTCAGCGCCAGCCGGCTCCACCAGCGCTGCCCGGCGTCGAAGCGGACGATGTCCAGCAGCGGCGTCGCCAGGCCGGTGGCGACCGTGACGATCAGCTCGCGCAGTTCGGCGGGGGTCCACAGCGTGCGCTCCGGGTAGACGGCATCCCGTAGTAGCGGCACGTCGACACTGGGGTGAATATCCTTGGCGTGCTTGAGATTCACCGGGAGTGACGTGGTCACGCTGTAGCTCCTGTCTGGTCGGTCGAACGAACGCGGAGAGCCTGCTCTGCACGGATTGTCCGCCACGGCGGGACATCTGCCATCGGACAGGATCAGCGTGAGCAAAATACCCCGGCCCGGTGCGGTCCAGGCCCCCACGGCTGGGCAACCCTTCCGCTCAGGCCGATCGAGAGTGCAGACACGGCAACGGATTCCGCCTTACGGTCACACAGCCGCCCTGGCCCGTGCGCTTCGAGCGTTCCGCTCGCGCCTGCCGTCGATGTAAAGGAAATCCGATGCTTCTCGCCCGCAACGGCCGTCGCGGACGCCGCCGCGTGCTGGCCGCCACGCTTCTCGCCGCGGCGCTGGTCACCGGCGCGTGCGGTACCGACGACCCCGAGAACGAGGTCCGCACCGCCGACGGCCAGACCTTCGACCTGTCCCCGGAGCAGCCCGGCCGGGTGCACGCCGAGAAGGTCGACGCGATCGCCGCGAAACTGCCGCAGGCGGTGCGCGACCGGGGCACGCTCGTGGTCACGGGTTCGGCGACCACCGGCCCGCCGCTGCGGTTCACCGCCAGCGACGACAAGACCTACATCGGGTCCGAGGTCGACTTCGCGACGTTGATCTCCGAGATCCTCGGGCTGAAGGTCGAGCTGCGCGCCGCCGATTGGGCGCAGAACTTCGTCGCCGTCGACTCCGGCGCGGTGGACGCGTTCGTCTCGAACGTCACCGTGACGGAGGAGCGTAAGGACAAGTACGACTTCGCCACCTACCGGCTCGACAACCTCGCCCTCGAGGTCCCCAAGGACAGCGACCTGGCCTACAAGGACCGGAAGTCACTGGCGGGCAAGCGAATCGGCGTCGGCAGCGGCACCAACCAGGAGCAGCTGCTGGTGCAGTGGAACGAGCAGAACGTCGCCGAGGGACTGCCGAAGATCGATATCGCCTACTACCAGCAGACCACCGACTACTACCTGGCGCTGTCGTCGCACCGCATCGACGGTTTCCTCGGGCCCAACCCGGTGGCCGTCTATCACACCGCGACCGCGAACCAGACGAAGATCATCGCCACCTACTCCGGGGCCGGTGACGCGCTGCAGGCCGAGATCGCGGTGCTGACCCGCAAGGACAACGGCCTGATCGGCCCCATCCACGAGGCGTTGCAGTACGCCATCGACCACGGCAGCTATCAGAAGCTGCTCGACCGCTGGGGCCTGCGCGGCGAGGCGGTGCAGGCGTCGCGGATCAACCCGCCGGGGCTCCCGCGCACCAAGCCGTGACCGACCGATCGATCTGGAGAATCTCGATGAAACGACCCGTCGCCCTGCTCGGAGCCGCCGCCGCGGCCGTCACGCTCGCGGCCTGCGGCGCCGATACCGGCGCCGGTGGCCCGGCCGGTCCGCCGCAGCCGGGCGGCACGCTGCGCTACGGGCTGTCGCTCGCGCCGACCTGCTCGGATCCGGCGCAGGCGGGCACCAACCAAACCGTCTACGTCACCCGGCAGATCGTCGATTCGCTGACCGACCAGAATCCGGAGACGGGCGCGATCACGCCGTGGCTGGCGCAGAGCTGGGAGGTGAGCCCGGACGCGAAGACGTTCACCTTCCACCTGCGGCCGGGCGTCACCTTCAGCGACGGCACGCCGCTGACCGCCACCTCGGTGCAGAAGAACTTCGACGCCGTGGTGCGCACGCTGACCGGGGTGAAGGCGCCGCTGGGCGCCAGCTACCTGGCCGGCTACACCGGCACCACGGCGGTGGACCCGCTCACCGCGCGGGTGGAGTTCGACCGCCCGAACGCGCAGTTCCTGCAGGCGTCCTCGACGCCGCAGCTGGGACTGCTCGCCGACGCCACCACCGCGAAGTCGGCCGACGAGCGCTGCCTCGGCGACAATATCGGCAGCGGGCCGTTCACCTATGCCGAATACAAGCAGGGTTCGTCGGCGACGGTGGTGAAGCGGCCCGGATATGCCTGGGGCTCAGCGGTTTTCGCACATCAGGGTGAGGCGTATCTGGATCGCATCGAGTTCCGGGTCGTTCCGGAGTCCGGTGTGCGGGCGGGCAGCCTGTCGTCGAATCAGCTGGACGCGATCAGCGACGCGCTGCCGCAGGACGCCCCGCAGATCGAGGCCACGGGCGGGTCTGTGCTCGTCACCTCGAATCCCGGGCTGCCGTTCGGCATTCAGCCCAATGTGACCCGCGGGCCGCTGCGGGATCCGGCCGTGCGCGGCGCCCTGGAACGGGCGATCGACCGCCAGGAGCTGGTCGATACCGTGCTGGGCCCGCAGTTCCGGCCCGCGAGTAGCTCGCTGGGCTCGAAAACCCCTGCGTATGTCGATCTTTCCGGTCAGATCCGGTACGACCCCGACGCCGTGCGGCGGCAGCTGGACCAGGCCGGGTGGGTGCCGGGCGGGGACGGTATCCGGGCGAAGGACGGCGTGCGCCTGTCGTTCGGCGTTCTGTTCAGCCGCGCGTTCGCCGGGAATCAGGCGATCCTGGAACTGATCCAGCAGCAGCTGCACAAGGTCGGGGTGGACGTGCAACTCCAGGTGGCCTCCGATTCGGAGTACACGGCGCGGCAGAACGCCAAGGACTTCGACTCGGTGTACTACAACACCACCCGCGCCGACGGGGACATCCTGCGCACCACGTTCGGCCTGGCCGACCGCAATCTCAATGTGCGCGGCCCGATCCCGCCGCTGGACCAGGCCCTCTACGACCAGTTGCAGGCGGTCGACCCCGCCACCCGCGCCCAGCTCATCGGCCAGGCGCAGAAGCTGGTCGTCGACAACGGGCTGTGGATCCCGACCATCGAACTGTCCCAGGCCATCGGCGTCTCGAACGCCGTGCAGGACTTGAAGTTCGAAGCCTCGGGGCGGCTGCAATTCTTCGACACCTGGCTGCGCAAGTAACCGACCCTACCCTCCCGCCGCGCCCCTCCTCCTCCTTTTTCCGGCGTGCTTTTGGCCGGAAAAAGGGTGCTACTTCAGCGAGAAGCCCTGGTTGTTGAAGGTCCGGCGGATGTGCTGCCGCCCGTGCAGGCTCTCCTTGGTCGAGATGCGCCCCGCCAGACGGTTCTTCACCCAATCGGCGGGCAGTTCCTGCTCGCGGTAGTAGGCATTGATGCGGTCCAGGTAGTCCTGGGTCTCGGCCGGGGTCGGCGGGGTGTAGGCGTTGCGGTGGGCGACCACGCTCTGCCCGTAGCGCGGCTTGATATCCGCCGGATCGTCGGGATCGGGGATGCCGATGGCGAGGCCGTAGACCGGGAAGGTCCACTCGGGCAGCCGCAGCTCCTCGATGACCGCGTCGATATTGTTGCGCAGCGCGCCCACGAAAGTGATTCCGTAGCCGAGGGATTCGGCGGCGACCGCGGCGTTCTGCGCCGACAGGGTGACGTCGACGATGCTGGAGACCGTGCTGTCGAGGTAGGAGGTGGCCTCGATGGTGTGCCCGTGCTCGGTGGCGATGGCGACATTGCGGGACCAGTCGGCCACCCAGACCAGGAATACCGCGGCATCGCGCACCAGCTGCTGCCCGCCGGCCAGCTCCGACAGGCGTTCCCGCAGTGCCGGATCGTCGACCACGACCACGCTGGTGAACTGGAAGTTGGCCGAGGTCGACGCCGACTGCGCGGCAGCGATGATCAGCTGCAATTCGGTCTCGCTCAGCGTGCCCGGCAGGTATCGGCGCACCGTGCGGTGCCGCAGCAGCACCTCGAGCGTCGGGTTGCCGATATCGCCGGCGACGGGGGCGTCCGGGCCGTACCGCTTGTCCAGCTGCTCCTGCAGTCCGGTCGAAATCACTTCTGTCACAGCGTATTCCTGTTCTCGGTCAGACGGTCGGCGGTTCGTCGAAACTCGCGGGCAGTTCGGGTGTTCGAGTGAACTGGGCGGCGGCGTGGCGGTAGCCGGTCCAGTCGTCGGCGTCCCACCAGGAGCGCAGGACGAAGACCAGCTTCGGGTTGTGCTCCTCGTCCTCGAGCCACGCGCGCCGCGCGGCGACGTCGAATTCGTCGACGGCATGGGCGGAGCGATCGGATTCCCGTCCCGCGTACAGCGTGTCGAGTTCACGCAGCTTGTCGCCGCCGGGGAATTTGCGTTCGGCCGCGGTGATGATGCGCGCCCCCGCCCAGTACAGGTCGTAGATCGCCGTGATGGTCTCCGGGGAATCGAGGGCGCCGGCGACGACCTCGAGCGCGAACAGCGACGTGATCAGGTGCAGCACAACGAAATCGCCGGGCTGTGCGAGATACAGCAGGGTGATCGCGCGGCGGACCCGGTCGCGTCGTTCGTCGGGGGGAAGCGCGTGGATCCAGGCGGGAGTATCGGCCAGGTCGGGGATTCCGGCGCGGGCGACGCTCGCGACCCTGGCCTGGAGGCCGGATCGGTTCAGCTCGGGATGGAGTTCGGTGAAGGTGTCGGTGTCGGCGATCACCGTCTCCACCGCGCGGTGGAAGGGGGTGTCGCCGGTCCAGCGGTCACTCAGTCGCACCAGCGACTCGACAGGGTCGGCCGCATCGGTGTCGGGTCCGGCGGGCCGCTCGCCGTCGACCGTGAGAACCTGCGAGAACGCCAGGTAGGCAAGCGCTTCCGCGGTCAGCCCGGGGTGTTCGGCCCACAGCCCCCAGCCGAGATGGATGGCGGCGTGGGTGAAGGCGCCGATCCAGCCGCGCAGCAGCTCGGGCGCGTACTCGCCGACCGCTCCCGAGATCCCGCGCTCGGCGACCTCGCGATCGAAGAATGTCAGGTAGGCGTCGAAATGGGTGCGCCGCCCGAGGAATTCGCGCCAGTTCCCGCTGTCGATCACCTGAGTGGACGGGCGCCGGGGTTCCAGCGGGAATCCGTACGGGGTCAGGTGGGCGTAGGTGCGGTAGTAGTCGCGGATTCGCTCCTCGGAGGCGCCGATCGCGGCCAGCGCCACCACCGCGTGCTTGACGTGATTGGTGAGGTGGCCGTTGAACTCGATGTGGTGGGTGCGGTCGTCCAGCAGATCCGAGACGTCGTCCAGAACCTTGGTGGTCATGACAGCTTCCTCCCGTCGTGGTGTGTGGCGGTGCGCGCGCCGCCGGATTTCAGGGCGATGAGCAACTGCGCGACCGCGGTGGCCAGCAGCGCGCCGAGCGGCAGCGCCCAGCCGTCGCCGAGCTGCCGGAACAGCCCGATCACATACGGTCCGACGGCGGCGATGAGATAGCCGACGCCCTGCACCGCACCGGACAACTCCACCGCCTGCTCGGCCGACCCCGCGCGGACGGTGATCACGGTCAGGGCCAGCGAGAACACCGCCAGCCCGATCCCCAGCACCAGCGACCACAGCAGCGGAGCGCTCCCGGGGGAGACCAGGAAGGCGAGCACGCCCAGCACGGTGAATCCGCTGAACCCCGCCAGCCACCGCTCCGGGTGCGCCGAACGCGCGACTATCGGCGGCACGGTCAGGCTGATCGGCACCCCCAGAAAAGTGAGCAGCCCCAGATACCCCCCGGCCGCCTGAGCTCCGACCCCCGCATCCCGCAACACCGAGGGCAACCACCCCATGACCACGAACGCCACCAACGCCTGCAACCCGAAGAACACCGCCAGCCCCACGGTCCCCGTACGCCGCAGAATCGCGAGGGGACTACCGCCCGCCCCCGCCAAACCCGCCCCCGCCGAGCCCGCCCCCGCCGAGCCCGCCCCTGCCGAGCCCGCCCCTGCCGAGCCCGCCCCTGCCGAGCCCGCCCCTGCCGAGCCGGCCCCCGCCGAGTCTGCCTTGGTTTTTCCGGCACGCTTTTGGCCGGAATCCGCCGATGCGGGCAGTGGGTCCCGGCCAAAAGCGTGCCGGGACAAGGGATGTTGGGCGTCCGGTGCGGCGATCGAAGGGGACCCCCACAGCGCAACGATCGCTATCGGCGCGAGGACGGCCCACACCGCCAGCGCCCACTTCCAGCTGCCGAACAGGTCGGAGAGCGGGACGACCGTCGCGAAACCCAGTGCGGCCCCGGCTTGTAGGGCGGTGGTGAAGGTGGCGACCAGAACTCGGGTGTTGCCGACCGAGCGCACCACGGCGGGAAGCAGCACCGCCAACAGGCCGACCCCGAGCGCCGCGGTGAAGGTGGTGACCCCGAACAACCACAGCCCGCCCCAGGGCCGCACCGCCAGACTCCCCCCCGTCACGGCCAGCGCCCCGAACAGCCCGGCCCGCACCGAGATCCGTCCCCGCACCGCCGGCACCACCAGACTCACCACCGCGAACGCGACGACCGGCAGCGCGGTAATCACACCCGCCGCCCGAGCCCCCGCCCCGAAATCCGCTGTAATGCCGTCCAATTCGGGCCCGACGGTCGCGATTCCCGGCCGCAGGTTAACGGCCACTGCCGCGATAACTGCGACCAGCACCGCCAGCCGCGTTACCTCCGCCGTGTGTGGATTCCGGCCGATATCCACCATCAGTAGCCGGGGGTGCGCAGGAGGGGAGTGCCCGGGGCGCGGTCGGTGATGAGGGGGTCGTAGACCCGGGTCTGCCAGTGGTCGCGGTCGACCGGGGCGAGGCCGATCGATACCGCGTCGGCGGAGACTCCGAAGGCTCTGGTGATCGCCTCGACGAGGTCGGATTCCAGGCGTCGCCGGGTGGTGTCGGACAGGTCGGCGGGGAAGTGCGAGATCTCTACGTGTGGCATATCAGACCAACTCCCGATTCATGCTCTGCTCCAGGACCGCGGCGGCGATGTCGAGCGCCCCGGCGGTCACGATCTCGTAGTGGTGGTAGGGCAGGTTGCTCACCGGCGTGGCGCGCAGCCGCAGCGGCGCGACGGGGACGTCGGCGAACGCGGGACCGTCGCCCCGGGCCCGCAGATAGACGCTCCGGTCGAGCAGTTCCTGGTCGACGCTCGTCGGCTCCCCGCGGAAACCGTAGGTGTGCTCGACCACGGCGACGATGCGCTCGACGGTCTCACGCGCGAATCCGGGCTCCTCGGCGACGATCAGGTCGACGAATTCGCCGCGGCCGCCGAGCGAGTCGAGCCGGTCCGCGTACGGCGGATCCACCCGCCCGCTGAACACCGAGCCCAGTACCCGCTTGAAATACCGGTCCCGGTAGTCGATCGCGCCCGTATCGGGCCCGGCCGCCGCGATCACCGGCGACCCGGGTGCGATCAGCACCAGCTCCTCGACGTCGTGCCCGGCGGCGATCAGCCGCTGCGCCACCTCGGCGGCCACTCGCGCGCCGAACGAGTACCCGACCAGGCGCAGGGGCTCCGGCAGTTTCGCCGCCAGCAGTTCGTCGAGGTCGTCGGCGATCAGGGCCCCGAGGTCGCCGTGCGGCCGCTCCCCGCCGTTGAGTCCGCGCGCCTGCACCCCGTAGACGACCTGCCCGTGCTCGGCCAGCTCGCGGGCGAGGGTGCGCAGTCCCATCGGATAGCCGCCGAGTCCGGGCCAGAGCACGGTCGTCGCGGTGCCCTCCGACCCCGCCAGCCGCAGCAGCCGCGACGTCGGACCCTGCGCGGGAGTCGTGATCGCGGCGGCCAGCTCGGCCGGGGTGGGGGATCGGAAGAGGGTCTGCACCGGCAGCGCGACACCCAGTTCCTCGTGCAGCGCCCGGATCAGCCGCAGCGCCGACATCGAATTCCCGCCCTGCGCGAAGAAGTCGTCGTGACGGTACACCGGCTCGTAGCCGAGTACCCGCGACCACACCCGCGCCACCCGCGATTCCCGCTCGCCGCTGGGCGGATCGGCGGCCCGCGCCGCGCGCGCGTTCAGGTCGGCCGCCAGCCGCGAGAGCGCGACCCGGTCCTGCTTCCCGTTCTGCGACAGCGGGATTCGATCGAGCACGTGGATCGTCGGCGGCACCATGTAGGACGGCAGGACCACCCGCAGATCGTCCTTCAGCAGCTCCTCGGGGCCCTTCATGTGCACGGCGTCCTCGGCCATCCCCGTCGATCGCACCTGCTCGTCGGAGACCGGCCCGGCCAGCGCGAAATAGCTGAGTTGGGCTGTCTCGCCGAGTATCTCGTTCAGTCGGCGCGCCGAGGGCAGGTCACGCCCGGTGAGCGAGGAGTACCCGGCCGACATGAACCCGACATTGACCTCCGCCCCGATCTGCTGCAGATGTGCCAGGGACCGGCCGAGCGCGGTGAATCCGTCCCATCCCGACGTCGCCGCGACGGTGAGCGCGACGGCACAGGGGGATCGGTCGTAGGAACGCTGGTTGATGGCGATCACATGCCGCCGCTCGACCTTCCGCTCGGAGACGAATTCCGTTCCCGCACCGGTGAACCGGTACAGCCCGTGCCGTGCGCCCCCGGCGTCGCCGTGCACCTGGACCAGAACGCGCACCGGCGGCTCGTGCCCGGCGGGCAGCGCCCGCGTATCGAGCGCGACGGTCGCGGTCACCACGCCCTCGTCGATCCCGTCGACGACCCGCACGGGCACCGTGCGAACGCGCCAGCCGTAACCCGCCGCCACCTCGTCCAGCACGCCCAGCATGTGGCCCGCCTCGAAGTGCAGGACCTCCCGGACATTGGTCGCGTACACCGCTTCGATCACCCGCGCCAGCCCCACGAGATGCAGGTGCAGCCCGCTGCGCGCGGCCGCGCCGACGCGAAAGAGCGCGTGCCGCTCCGGATCGAAGTAGTACACCCCCGCCGCGAGCCCCGGAATCCCGCTGGTCTCCAGGTAGATCCGGGTGGCATTGAGCGCACCGGGCGAGGCGTAGGAGTACTTGGGCAGCAGGCGATCCGGGCTGTGGAACGGGCCGAACCACCGCAGCAGCGTGCCGAGCGTCCGCGCGGTGAACTCGGCCGGTGCGGGGACCTCGCGGCCCCGGACGGGTAGCCGCCGCACGACCGCCGCGAGCCGTTCCAGGTCGAAGGGCGACTCCTCCAAGTTGCGATACGTCTTGCGGGCGAACACTTTTCGCCGCTGCTCGCCGGTGGGTTCGGCGCCGGGCAGCTCGAGATCGGGGACGGTGTCGAATCGGCGCGCTCCCAGCCCGGCCAGCTGCGCGGTCACCTGGGTGCGGGTCGACTTGGACCGGTGATGGCGTCCGGCCTGCCCCTGATCCATCAGCGGGGCCTCGTCCGGATCGAGTTCGACGAATCCGGCCAGCTGCGTCACCCCGCGGTCGGAGACCCACGGCACCACGGCGGCCGACCGCACCCAGTGGTGCTTCTCGATCCACCCGCGCACCTCGGTGGTCTCGACGCGGTGACCGTTCACCTTCACCTGCTCGTCGTTGCGCCCGACGAACTCCAGGACGCCGTCGGCCCGGCGACGCACGAGATCGCCTGTGCGGTACCGGCGTCCGGTCCCGCTTCCGGAGAATCGCGCGGCGGTGATCTCCGGCCGGTTGCGGTAGCCGTCCGCCAGCTGGATTCCGCCGATGAGCAGTTCGCCGATCTCGCCGTCGGCGACCTCGCGATCCGACGTGTCCACCACGCTCGTGCCGCACCCGTCGACGGCCCGCCCGATCGGCACCACGGGCGCGCCGCCGAGATCGGCGTCGGTGAAGTCGAACCAGGTCGCGTTGATGGTGGTCTCGGTAGGCCCGTACAGGTTGATCTTGCGGGGTCCGGGCAGCGCTTCGCGCAATCGCCGCGCCACCGTACTCGGCAGCGCCTCGCCGCCGCTCACCACCGTCCGCAGCGTGGTCGCGGCGGCTGTGCCGGGCAGTGCGGCCAGTTCCGCCCAGACCGTCGGCACGCACTGCACGATCGTGATCGCCTCGCGCACAACGAGGTCGAGGATGTCCTCCGGGCTGGTGTGCGTTCCGGCCGGCGCGACCACGACCGTGGCCCCGCAGGCATTCGCCAGCAGCTCCCACTGCGCCGCGTCGAAGCCGACCGGCGTCTTCAGCAGGATCCGCGCTTCCGGCCCGAGGCCGAGTTCCGTTCCGAGCCAGATCATCTGGTTGGTGATAGCGGTGTGCGAGATCACCACGCCCTTAGGGGATCCGGTGGTCCCGGAGGTGTAAATGGTGTAGGCGGAGGAGATTTCGGGCCGGTCCGGGTCGCCTTGCTCGCCGAGTCCTGACACCGGCAGTGTCCGCACGTCTTCCGGCAGGATCCGATGCGCCCGCGCCGCATTGCGCGCGTCGGTCAGCACCACGCGCACCGCGCTGTCGGTCGCCGTGTACACGAGGCGCTCGGCCGGATAATCCACCGCCAGCGGCAGATACGCGGCCCCGGCGTGCAATACGGCCCACACCGCGACGACGAGGTCGACCGACGGATCCAGGAATACGCCCACCACATCGCCCGGCCCGACACCGGCATCCCGCAATGCCTGCGCACCACCGCGCGCGAGCCGCGCGAGTTCTCCGAAACTCAGCGCGCGGGAATCGTCCACGCACGCGATGGCGTCCGGATGTCGATGCACCCGCGCCTCGAACAGGTCGAGAAGGTTCGCCGCCATCTCAGGCCTCCGCGACCGTGCCGTGGAAGCGGTCCCCGAAATCGCCGATGCCGGGCAGCATGAACGCCTGATCGGTGAGGGATTCGTCGATATGCGAGGTGACGATGCGCAGATCGGGCCGCCGCGTCAGCACCGTCGCCAATGCCTCGGGGCAGGTCAGGACATTGACCACCACGATCCGATGCTCCGGCACCCCGGCCGCGATCAGCTCGTTCACCGCCGTCAGCAGCGTGCCCCCGGTGGCGATGGTGGGATCGAGCAGCAGCACCTCGCTACCGGCGATACCGGGCGGGAGCTTGCTGTAGAACAGCGTCGGCTGCTTGGTCGTCACATCGCGCTGGATGAGGATCTTGCCGAACCGCGTATCCGGCCGGATCTCGCGCAACCCGCCCTCCAGCGCATCGCCGGCCCGCGGAATCGATACCGCATACAGTGTGGGAGAGGCGGTTTCGAGTCCCTCGAAGGTGAATCCGGTGGGCGTGGTAACCGCGTGTGGCCGGTGTTCCAGATGTGAGAGCGCGGTCTCGAGCAGCAGGCGGATGATGCGCCCGGTCGCGCGGACGAACCGCTCCTGCCCGGTCTCGGCGTCGCGGGCCTCGGTGTGCAGGGCGATCAGTCCCGGCTGCTTGGGCAGTTCGAAGACGTTGACGCCCAGGTAGCGATCCAGCGGGACGGGTGCGGTGGTCGGACGGGTCCATGCGGTCATGGCCTTGGCTCACTTTCCAATCCGGGACAGAACGGCGCGGGTCACGTCGTCGAAGGTGTGCGCCACGACATCGGCTGCGGCCGTGAGGATCTGGTGCGTGGTGCCGACCCCGTAGGTGACGCCCACGGTGAAGGCGCCGATACCCGTGCCCAGCCCGATATCGGCCGCGGTATCGCCGATGACGGCTCCCGCGGGACCGACGTCGCCGAGCCCCAGCCCCGCCAGGGCGGCATCGGCGCTGTCGCGATGCGGTTTGGGATGCGCGACGTCGTCGGCGCCCACGATCGCCGTGAACGGTTCCCGGATCCCCGCCGCGTCCAGGATCAGCTCGGCACTCTCGTGCTTCTTGCTGGTGACGACGGCGAGCGCGAATCCCGTGCGGGCCAGCCGCTCCAGGCCGCCGCGAACTCCGGGGAAGAGGAGGTCGGCCGCCTTCGGCACGATCAGTTCCCGGTACCGTGTCACGTAGTCCGCCGAAATCGCCTGTGCGATATCCGAATCCGAACCGGCGCCGGACAGCGCGCCCGCCATGCGCTCCAGCGGTGCGCCGACGAGGGCGCGCACCTCGTCCAGCTCCGGACGCGTACCGGTCACCGCCTCGACGGCCAGTGACATCTGCTCGGCGATCGCGCGCGGGGTGTCCAGCAGCGTCCCGTCCAGATCGAACAGCAGCGCCGAACGGGTTGTCTCAGCCGACATGGGCTGCTCCTTCTCTCGGGGCGGTCGTGCGCTCCAGCGTGGCCCGCGCGACCTCGATCTCCGCGGCGGCCACGGCGGTGCTGATCAGGACCGCGCGGTTGGCGGCGGCCGCCGCGCCGCCGGTGGCCGCGTCCACGGCCTTCAGGACGAACGTGGTGACGGCCGGGCCGGTGACACGCTCCGCCTCGGCGCGGGCGAGCGCCTGCTGGATCGCCGCTTCGATGGCGTCGCCGTCGAGTGCGTCCTCGACCGGGATCGGATGGGTGACCAGCAGTGAACTGCTTCCCGACAGCTCCCGGTGGAAGCGGGCGATCTCGGCGATCCGGCGCGGATCGTCGACGCGCGCCTGGGTGTCGAAGCCGCTCTCGCGGCAGTAGAAGGCCGGGAAGCCACGATGCCGGTAGCCGATCACCGGCGTGCCCTGGGTCTCCAGGAACTCGAGCGTCAGGCCCGCGTCGAGGATCTTCTTCACCCCCGCGCACACCACGATGAGCCGGGTCCGGGCGAGTTCGGTGAGATCCGCGGAGATGTCCATGGTCGTCTCCGCGCCGCGATGCACGCCGCCGAGCCCGGCCGAGGCGACCGTCGCGATGCCGACCTCGTTCGCGATCGCCATGGTGGCCGCGATCGAGGTCGCGCCGAGGCCGCCGCCCGCCAGCGCGACCGCGATGTCGCGGGTGGTCACCTTCGCGACATCGGTTGCGGTGCCGAGCCTTTCGAGATCGTTCTGGCTCGTGCCGACCAGGATGCGGCCGTCGGCGATGGCGATGGTCGCGGGCACCGCGCCCCCCTCGCGCACCGCCCGCTCGACCTCGTGGGCGATGGCGACATTGTCGGGGCGGCGAAACCCGTGCGCCACCACGTTGGATTCGAGCGCGACGACCGGCCGACCGGCCCGCAGCGCCTCGCGCACCTCGTCGGACAGGCGGAACAGCGGTCCGGAGACAACGACATCAGACATACGTATGACGTCCGTTCGTAGAGGAGAAGGTGGGACAGACCCCCGTGGTCCGCAGGTCATGCTGCGGGAAAGGGGTTGTGCTGTAAAGAATTTTCACCACCGTGAGCGCATACCTGTCGCCGGCGCCCCGTTGCGGTTCGAATGCGGAGGAGCCTGCACGACGAATGGGGAGCTGTGATGGTGGCAGTCGACGATGATCTCCGGACGCGCCTGGACGCCGTCGCCACGGTGGCGGCCGGCCTGGGCCCGGAGGCCGCCGACCGCGAGGCCGAGCACAAGCTGCCCACCGAGCAGCTGTCGCACCTGCTGGCCGCGGGGGCCGGGGCGCTGCGCGTGCCGGTGGAGTACGGCGGATCCGGCGCGCCGGTGCGGGTGCTGGCGGACGTCCTGATCGATATCGCCGCGGGCGATTCGAATCTGGCGCAGATCTTCCGGGGGCACCTCGGGCTCACCGAGATCCTGCGGTTCGCCGACCCCGGCCCGGCCCGCGAGACGCTGCTGCGCTCGGCCGCGGGGGGCGCGTTCTTCGGCCCCGCGGGCGCGGAGCTGAGCACGCCCAATCTGAAAGAACTTGCCACCTCGCTGCGCCGGGACGGCGACCACTATCTGCTGTCGGGCCGCAAGTACTACACGACCGGCAGCCTCTACGCCGACTGGCTCAACGTGCTGGTCTCCGTGGACGGCGAATTCGTCTCCGCGATCGTGCCCCGGCGCAGCGAGGGCGTCACGGTGATCGACGACTGGGACGGCTTCGGGCAGCGGCTCACCGCCAGCGGTACGGCCGTCTTCGAATCCGTGCGCGTGGACCCGGATTACCTGCTGCGCCATCGCGATCCGCTGACCAACGACTACATGGAGGCGTTCTACCAGTTCGTGCACTCGGCCACCCAGGCCGGTATCGCGCGGGCGGTCGCCGACGACCTGGCCGACCTGGTCCGCGGCCGCGCGCGGTCGTATCCGCTGGCCTCGACGCCCGAACCCGCGGCCGATCCGCAGGTGTTGCAGATCGTGGGGGAGGTCCGCGGCAAGGCGTATTCGGCGCGCGCGAACGTGCTGCACCTCGCCGGCACCCTGGACGAATTCCTGGCCGACCCGAGCCCCGCGCGCGCCGAGCGGGCCCTGCTGGACTCCGCCGCGACCCAGGTGGTGAACACCGACCTCGTCGGCGCCGCGACCTGGCAGTTCTTCAACGCCGGAAGCGCGAGCGCCCTGAAAACCCGGCTCGGCCTCGACCGCCACTGGCGCAACGCCCGCACCGTCTCCTCCCACAACCCGGCCGTCTACAAGGCCGCCCTGATCGGCGACCACGCGGTCAACGGCACCCGCCCCCGCTCCTTCCTCAACAGCCTGGGCGACTCATGACCGGGCATCCCCTCACGTCTCTCCCAGGCCCGTCCTCGTTTCCCGGTACTGTCCCGTCCTCGTTTCCCGGTACTGTCCCGTCCTCGTTTCCCGGTACTGTCCCGTCCTCGTTTCCCGGTACTGCCCCGTCCTCGTTTCCCGGCACCGGCTCGTCCTCATTTCCCGGCACGCTTGTGGCCGGGACCCCGGTGACCCTCTCCACAGTCGACTGGAACCACCTGGACGCGGAACTCCTCCGGGACGAGATGGCCGCCGAGGTCGGACCTCGCTACGCGCGCCTGATGCGATCGCTGGCCGCCAATCCGCACCACGTCGAACCGGAGACGGTGGTGCGGACGGTCGTCGCCTACGCGGACGGTCCTGTCGGGCACGCGGCCGTGCGCTGGAACGGGGGCGATCTCGAGCTGAAACGGATGTTCGTGCGTCCCGGGAATCGCGGTCGCGGCGTGTCCGGATTGCTGCTGGCCGCCGCCGAGGACGCCGCGCGCGAACACGGCGTGCCCCGGCTCGTTCTCCAGACCGGCCATCTACAGCCGGCGGCGGTCCGTTTCTACCTGCGCAGCGGCTACCACCGCATCGACCTCTTCCCGCCGTACGAGGACCTGCCCCTGTCGAATTGCTTTGCCAAGCAACTGGATTGACTCCGCGCCGTGCGCTACGTCCTCCCCGCGGGCAGCCCGCTGTCCGGGGCCGCCGACGATCCCGGCTGCGGATTCGAGTGATCACGCAATGCCTGCGCCGCGTCGTGATCGTGGGTCGGGACGATGGTCACCCGGTGGCGGGCCAGGTGCAGGCGGTGGAGGGTGCGGAACGTCTCGTCGCGATCGGCGTCGGCGAAATTACCTGGGTAGCTGGCCTTCTGGCGGATCGTATCGATCTGGAGACGGTGCCAGGCGGCATCCCCGGCCAGCAGGATCCACCCGCTGCGGGTGTGCGCGAGTATCCCGACGCTGCCCGGCGTATGCCCGGCCAGGTCGACGAGAACCACGGTGCCGTCACCGAAGAGATCGCGGCTGCGGGTGAAGGTGAGCACCGGCGGCCCGTCCAGCTCGTACTCCACGATCGGACGGTCGCGCAGCGAATCCCGCACGCCGCCGACCGGCGCCACCGGCCCCGAGGACACCCACCGGTATTCGGGCCGGTGCAGATGCACGGGCAGGCCGGGCAGGTCCAGCAGGCCGCATACGTGATCCCAGTGGGCGTGCGTGGGCAGCGCGAAATCCGGACGCGGCAGCCGCGGTTCGGCGCGCAGCGCGTCGACGGTGGCGACGACGTCGCCGGGCGGGCGCACGGCGACCCGCAGCACCGCGGGGAGTTGCGCGATCGCGCGGTGCTCGGCGTCGATACAGACGCTCGGGTCGACCAGGAATGTCGCCTCCGGATGCTCGATCACGAACGACGTGAGCGAGTTCGTGATCCGGCGCGGCGTGAAGACGCCCTCCGCGACCGCCTCGGTCGGCACCGGACGCGGCGCCTGCGGCAGCGCGGTCACCGTGACCGTGCCCCGCGGCTCCGGCAGGCCGGCATCCTCGATCGAGCGCAGCAGCCGTTCGTCCCGCCGCCGCGGCCGCACCATTCCGTACACGAAACCCGTTGCCGCCGAGCAGCATTCGAGCACGCTCGGCGTCCGTGCCGGATCCGACATTCGCCCTCACTCCGTTCCAGGATCTCCCGGCGGCCCAGCCGCCGCTACCATCGGAGTCACCGTAAAACTTCATGTCGACGTGAAGTAAAGGGGAAATGTGTGACTATCCGGGACGGTCTGAAGATCGGCGATGCGGCGGCCTCGACGGGCATCGCCGCGCACGTCCTGCGCCACTGGGAGTCGGTGGGCCTGCTCGCGCCGCCGCGCAGCCCGTCGGGCCACCGCACCTACGACGAGCAGACCCTGGACCGGGCCCGGCTGATCCGGACGCTGCAGCGCACCGGGCTGTCGCTGGGGCAGATCCGCGGGATGGCGGCGGGCGGCCACGGCGAGCGGATCGCCCTGATCGACGCCAAACGCGGCGAGATCCGCGACCAGATCGCGCTGCTGCGCGACACCGACCGCTTCCTCGCCCACGTCCTCACCTGCAGTCACCCGATCATCGCCGAATGCCCGGACTGCGCCCGGTTCGTCACCCGGCACGGCGCCGACCGCACCCCGCACGGCCTCTGACCTCACCCAGGGGCCGCCGGTATCCGCACGGCGGCGCGCGGGAGGCTGGGCACGAGCGGCGTCGATCCGCGAGCGCTACCCGTCCGCGCGGGTGCGCTGTGCGGAACCCGTGGCGGCGGACAGGGTGCAGCCCGACCCACTGGTCGCGGAGCCGGTGCACGAGCCTGCGGCGGCGGGCGCAGCGACCACACTGAAGTCGGTGCACCAGCCGCCCGTGGCGCCGGTCGCCTGGCAGGCGATGTAGACCGTGTCGCCGGCGGCGGTGAAGGTCTGCGTCACCGTCTCCGGCGCGGTCGAGGTGACCGTGCGGTTGACATAGCCGACGCCCGAGCGCGAATCGAGGGCCAGCACCAGCACCGCCCCTTGATCGGCCGCGCCGGCCCGGGCGGAGAACGTGTAGGTGAGGCCCTTGGTCACCGGCACGTCCTGGCCCACGTACCCGCTGTCGTGCACGCCGGCGCCGGAACCACCGATCGTCGCGTTGTAGAGATGCTGATCCCAGCCGCTCGGGCCGTCCTGGAACGCCCCGTTGACGACCAGGTCGCCCGCGTCGGCGAGCCGGAGGCCGGGCGCGGCCCCGGCGGCTCCGGACCCGCACAGGCATCCGGCGGCGAGCACGAGCAGGCAGGGAAGAGCGCTGCGGGACAGCACGATCATGGTTCCTCCTGGGTGCGGGGCATGCCGGGCACGCCGACGGATTCGGTTGTGGTGTGGCAGCTGTCAGGGAGTGACGATCGCGAAGTCCGGGTCGGGCTGGTCGAACAGCGACACCAGGCGCACGAAGCTCTGGGCGTCACCGTCGATGGCGATCGCTCCGGAGCTCAGTGCGGCCTGGAGATCCTGCCCCGCCAGCAGGACGCCGATGAGGGTGGCGCGGGTGAGGGTGAAGGTGACGTCGGCGGGTGGCAGCCGGTCGCCGTCGCGGCGGTCGTAGTGCACCAGCACGCCGTTGCGCAGTTCCAGCCGGCGGGTGCGCTTCTCGTCGGTCAGTACCCAGTCGCTGACGGCCTTCTCGTGCCACGCCTTGGGGCCGTCCAGTCGCAGCGAGAGGGCGTCGAAGACCTGCTCGACGGTGAGGGCGGCGAGCATGGTCGGTGAACTCGCCTTGGTCGGGGTGCCGACGCTGCCGTGGCGCAGCTCGTAGGCGCCCATGAGATAGAAATTGCGCCAGGTCGCGTTCTCGGCGCCGTAGCCGAGCTGCTCGAAGGTGCCTGCTTGCAACTTCTTTGCCGCCTCGTTGGACGGATCGGCGAACAGGACGTAGTTCACCACCTGCGCCACCCACCGGTAGTCGCTGTCGTCGTAGGCCACCCGGGCCTTGCGCAGCACCTCCTCGGCGCCGCCCATGAATTCCACGTGCCGCGTGGCGGATTCGACCGGCGGATGCTCCCACAGGTGTGCCGGATTGCCGTCGAACCAGCCCATATAGCGCTGGTAGACGGCCTTCACATTGTGGCTGACCGAGCCGTAGTACCCGCGGGTGTGCCACGCGGCCTCGAGGGCGGGCGGCAGCTCGATGGTCTCGGCGATCTCCGCGCCCACATAGCCCTGATTGAGGCGGCGCAGCGTCTGGTCGTGCAGGTATGCGTACAGATCCCGTTGCAGGGCAAGGTATTCCACGCCGCGCTCGGTGCCCCAGGTGGGCCAGTGATGGGAGGCGAACACCACGTCGGCGTCGCGGGCGAACAGGGTGATCGCCTCGGTCAGGTACTGCGACCACACGTGCGGATCGCGCACCAGCGCGCCGCGCAGGGTCAGCAGGTTGTGCAGGGTGTGCGTGGCGTTCTCGGCCATGCACAGGGCGCGGCGGCCGGGGAAGTAGAAGTTCATCTCCGCCGGGGCCTCGGTGCCCGGGGTGATCTGGAAGTCGATGCGGACCCCGTCGACGGTCTCGGTCTGGCCGGTGCGGGTGATGTCGTGCGTCGGGGCGATCAGCGTGACGGTGCCGGTCGAGGTGGTCTGCCCCAGGCCCGCCCCGACCTGCCCCTTCGGCCCGCGGGGCAGCGCCGCGCCGTACATGTAGGCCGCGCGGCGGGCCATCGCCGTTCCGGCGTAGACGTTCTCGGCGACGGCGTGCTCGAGGAATCCGGCCGGTGCGAGCACCGGGCATCGGCCCGCCTCGACGTCCTCGACGGTGGTGACGCCCAGCGCCCCGCCGAAATGGTCGACGTGCGAATGGGTGTAGATCAGCCCGGTCACCGGCCGGTCGCCGCGATGCACACGGTACAGCGCGAGCCCGGCGGCCGCGGTCTCCGCGGAGATCAGCGGATCGATCACGATCACGCCGGAATTCCCCTCCACCAGCGTCATATTCGACAGATCCAGGCCGCGGATCTGATAGATGCCGTCGGTCACCTCGTACAGCCCCTGGCGGATGTTGAGCCCCGACTGCCGCCACAGGCTCGGATTCACCGAAGCCGGGCAGGTACCGCGCAGGAAGCCGTAGGAGTCGTTGTCCCACACGATATTTCCGTTGGCATCGGTCACGGTCCCGGGTTCGAGGGCGGCGACGAAGCCGCGATCGGCGTCCTCCTGGTCGGCGGTGTCGGCGAAGGGCAGCTCATCCGCCAGCTGCTGTTGCTGATCGGCGATGGCGCCGGTCGGATCTGTTGCGGTATCCACATCTGCCTCCTGAGCAGCCGGACTGTGAGATCACGTGTCAGAACAGGGGATCGGTGGCTCCGATGGCGACCGCGGCCAGCGCGACGCCGATGATCGCCACCGCGGTCACCGCGATCACCTGGCTGCCGTGTCCCCAATGGCCTTGCTGCAGAGAACGATTGCGCACATAGCTCATCACGGTGACGGCCATGAGCACCAGTGCCGCGGCCACGGGCGCCGCCGCCGTCTCGCGCCAGCCGCTCCCGATGGCCTCGTGGATGAACAGCGCCGCGGTGGCCATCGCCGCGACCGCGGTCCGCCGCCAGGCGAGGGCGGTGCGCTCGGCGGCGAGCGTCGGCGCGGTCATCGGTACAACACCGCCACCGCGGCCAGTATCGACACCGCCGCGATGCCCGCGGCCAGCAGCGGCACCATGACCGAATTCGCCAGCGGCGCACCGCGTTCCATCCGCCGCTGCACGTCGCGCCAGTGCGTGTACGCGCCGATGGACACCGTCACCGCCAGCACGATGCAGCTCAATGCCAGCGCCCGCCGCAGCCCGGCGTGGTGGAAGGGCTGTACGAGGGTGTGCACCGCGACGCCGCCGGCGAGCAGGCCCAGCGCGGTCCGGATCCACGCCAGGAAGGTGCGCTCGTTGGCCAGGGTGAAGCGGTAGTCGATTCCGGGATCTTCGTCGTCGTCCACGGAAGCCATCATGCGGCTCGCAGCGATCGCCGCACCCACAACCAGGTGACCCCGATCATGACCACCAGAGCCGGTTTACCGAGGACGAGCGCGACCGAGCCGAGCAGCACCACCTCGTTCGCGACGTACAGCGGCACCATGATCACGAGGTGTACCGCCCAGAAGACGAACCAGGCCGGCGTCAGCAGCGCGATCAGGACCCCCGCCTTGGCGTTGACGGTCGCGTATCCGACGAGGAAACCGACGGCCGGAGCGGCGCCGTCCACGAGATGCCGCACGCCGCCGACGGCGCGGAACTTACCCCAGAGTTCGGCCGCGCCGGGGCGCTGCTGGTCGATCGACTCCATGGCCACCATCCTGTGCGTACCACTCGATGGATTGCGGGTTAATGATCAGCAATCTAGATAGTGCCACGAAAGAGGGTGCGGAGCGTTACGGCTGCGTGTAAAGCCCGGCGAGCGTCACCGCGATCAGGCGATCGGCGGCATCCGGCGCGGTCTCGCAGGCGGCGCCGATGCCGTGGCCCAGGCGCAGCAGGTCGCGGGGCTGGATGTCGTCGCGGACCAGGCCCGCCTCCTGCGCCGGTCGCAGGACGGTGGTCGCCGCGTCGACGATCAGGCTCGAGCACAGGGTGAACGTCTCGGAGCTGCGGTCGATCGCGGCCTTGAGTGTGGCCGCGAGGCTGCGCTTGTCCATGACGAAGTCGACCTGCGCGCGGAACCACTGCTCGAGCGCCTCCGCCGGCGGCCGCGTCTCCGCGAGTTCGTGGGCGCGGGCCGACAGCGTCTCGATACTGGACCGGTAGACGGCCTCGATGAGCGCGTCGCGCTGGGGAAAGTGCCGGTAGAGCGTGCCGGGGCCGACTCCGGCGCGGCGGGCGATGTCGTCCAGCGGGGCCTCGGGGCCGTGCTCGGCGAAGGCCGCGCGGGCGCATTCGATGATGCGCTCGTAGTTGCGGCGTGCGTCGGCGCGCATCGGCCGTCCCGTCGGCGTCGTTGTCGGCGGTGCGTCCACGGTTCCTCCATTGAAAACGGATGAACTCTCCGCTTAGTCTTGCGTAAGTGGAGATGTTCTCCATATGCTAACTCCATCAGAAACGGAGACTGTCTCCGCTTGATTTCGCTTTCGATGGAGCCCCCTTGACCACCTCCACCCTCTCGTCGGCCGCCGTCCGCACCGATACCCCGCCGCTGCGCCGCGGTGTCGTGCTGATGACCCTGCTGACCTGCCAATTGATGATCATTCTCGATGTCACCGTGATGAATGTGGCGCTGCCGCGCATCCGGACCGACCTGCATTTCAGCGCCACCGGACTGTCCTGGGTGATGAATGCGTACACGCTGGTCTTCGGTGGCCTGCTGCTGCTCGGTGGCCGGGCCGGCGACCTGTTCGGACGCCGGCGGCTGTTCGTCGCCGGCGCCGCCCTGTTCACCCTCGCTTCGCTGGTCGGGGGCCTGGCGCCAACGGCGGGCTGGCTGCTGGCCGCGCGGGTCGTGCAGGGGATCGGCGGCGCGATGGCCGGGCCCAGCACGCTGGCGCTGCTGACCACGACCTTCAGCGAACCCAAGGCCCGGATGCGGGTGCTGGCGCTGTTCTCGGGCATGTCCAGTGCCGGATTCGCGATCGGGCTGATGCTCGGCGGGCTGCTCACCGAGTGGCTGGGCTGGCGATCCGTGCTGTTCATCAACGTGCCGTTCGGGGTGGCCGTGGTCGCGCTGGCGCTGCGCTACCTCCCGCAATCGGTGCGGCAGCCCGCGCGCCTGGATCTGCCGGGCGCGGTGACCGCCACCGGCGGTGTCGCGGCGCTGGTCTACGGCTTCATCAATGCCGCCGCGCACGGCTGGGGCGCGCCCGCCACGGGCGTCTCGCTGGCGGCGGGCGCCGTGCTGCTCGTGGCCTTCGTCGCCGTCGAACTGCGCGCGGCGCAGCCGCTGCTGCCGCTGCACCTGTTCGCCGACCGCAATCGCGCCGCCGCCTACGTCAATATGTTCCTCGGCCCGATGGCGGGCATGTCGATGTTCTTCTTCCTCACCCAGTATTTGCAGGAGGTGCGTGGAATGAGCGCGCTGGCAACGGGTTTCGCCTTCCTGCCGACCGCGGCGCTGATGTTCACCATGATCCGGCTGATTCCCCGCCTGCTGCCCCGGTTCGGCCCGAAGCCGGTGACCGTGACCGGTACGGTCCTGATGGCCGCGGGCTTGCTGCTGCTGACCCGATTGTCCACGGACAGCGCGTATTTCCCGCTGTTGCTGGCGGCGATGATCCTCATGGGCTGTGGCATCGGCCTGGCGTTCTCGCCCCTGAACGTGATCATCATGTCGAATATCCCGCCGAACGAGGCCGGCGCGGCCGGGGGCGCGCTGCAAACCGTCCAGCAGACCGGCGGCACCCTGGGCCTGGCCATCCTGGTGACGATCTTCGGCACCGCCTCCCGCGCCGCCTCGGGCACACCCCACGAGGTCCTGGTCCACGGCATCACCGCCGCCTTCACCGGAGCGGTGGTCATCGCCGCTCTCACCTTCGCCGTAGCCCTCACCTTCCGCCGCAACGACCCCGCTTAACCCCCGGTGTTGTGTTCCGAGTGATCGCAATTCTGTTGGCACCCAAAACCGTACGGTTGACTGGCTGACGTCACCGCGCGGCGTGCCGAATCCGAGCCGCGCGTCGTGAGCCGAAGGAGACCCATGACGAATGCCGGATCGGTGGTTCCCTACGGCGGGACCGACGCCGAGGAATTCGCACGGTGGGAGGGGATCGCGCGACAGGTGGCCGCCGAACTCGCCGAGACGGCACTGGAGCGGGACCGCGCCAACCGGAACCCGCTCGCGGAGCTGGAACTGTTGCGCCGCAACGGATTACTCGGTTTCGCCACGCCGCGCGAGTTCGGCGGCGCCGGTGGCGGCCTGACCCAGGCGCTGCGGCTGGGCCGCATCGTCTCCGCCGCCGACGGCTCGATCGGGCAGCTCCTCACCTATCACTATTCGAACGGTGTGTGGACCTATCTGCTCGCCTCGCGGGCCCAGTGGGAACATGTGGCGCGCGGGGTGGGGGAGAAGGGCTGGTTCCAGGGCAGCGTCAGCAATCCGCGCGACCCGAACGTGCAGGTCACGCGCGCGGCGAAGGGCCTGCGTATCAACGGAACCCGTACCTTCGCTACCGGCGTCGCGGTCGCCGACTACATCACGGTCTGCCTGTTCGACGGCGATCGCCCGGTGTACGTGCACATTCCGCCGGACCGCCCCGGCCTGAGCTTCGGCGACGACTGGGACAACCTGGGCCAGCGGCTGACCGCCAGCGGCAGTGTGACCTTCGACGACGTCGCCGTCGAACCGGAGGAGATACTGACCGGGCTGGACGAATTCGCCACCGCCGGAGGCGATCCCGCACTGCGTGACGGTCTGCGGGGTCTGTTCAGCCAGCTCATCTTCGCCACCTTGTATCTCGGCATCGCCGAGGGCGCGCTCGACGCCGCGGCGGAGTATGTGCGCGACCGGGGACGCCCCTGGCCGGAAGCCCCGACCCGCGAGGCCACCGAGGACCCCTACCACCTGCAACTGTTCGGGCGGCTGTCGGCCGATGTCGCCGCCGGTGTCGCGCTCGCGGACGCGGTGGCGGGGGAGTACGAGACCGCGCTCGCGGCCGGGACCGGGCTGACCCGGGAGCGGTGGGGCGCGCTCGCGATCCGGCTGGATCAGCTGAAATCGGTGTCCACCGAAGCGGTCCTGGACGTCACCAGCACGATCTACCAGGCCACCGGCGCGCGATCGACCGCCAATTCCGTGGGGCTGGACATCTATTGGCGCAACGCGCGCACGCACACCACGCACGATCCGGTCGCCTACCGGCAGCGCGAGATCGGCGACTACCTGCTCAACGGGCGTCTCCCGCACCCCGGCCGGCTTCGTGAACTGGCGCGCGCGGCGGCGAGGTCGCAGGGGAACGGCTCATGAGATCCGGTGTGGCACGGGTCGTCGCGGCCGCCGGAGTCGCGCTGACGCTGGTCCTGACCGGCTGCGGCGCGGACGCGTCGGCCGGTGACACCCTGGTCGTCGGGCTCTACACCGAGCCCAGCGCGATCGACCCGAATCGGGAGTACTACTGGGAGACCTACCGGGTCTCCAGCAATATCTACGAGCCGCTGGTCAAGGAGGATCTGTCCACCGATCAGGGCGTCCCGAAACCGGTTCCCGCGCTGGCCACGAGCTGGCGGTCCTCGCCGGACGGCCGGATCTGGACCTTCGACCTCCGGCAGGGCGTGAAATTCCACGACGGCACCGACTTCGACGCGCACGCACTGGATTTCGACATTCGACGCTTCACCGATCCGTCGTTCGAGTTCTACGACAAGGTCAGCGCCGGGATGATGAAGGACTGGTACGCCGACCTGAAGCAGACCACGGTCGTCGACGACCACACCTTCGCCTTCGAATTCCACCGCCCGAACCTCGGTTTCCCGCGTCTGCTCGCCCAGTCCATCCGGTCGACGCTCGTCGCCAGCCCGGCCGCCATCCGCGCCTACGGCAACGACGGCCTGGCCGACCATCCCGTCGGCACCGGTCCGTACACCTTCGTCGAACGGAAGCGCGGCGACCACATCACCCTGAAGCGCAATCCGAGCTACTGGGGTCCGGCGCCGAAGACGAACCGTCTGGTGTTCCGGATCATCCCGAACAACCAGACCCGCCTGGCGGCGCTGGAAAGCGGTGACGTGGACCTGATCTCGCGCGTTCAGCCCACCGACGTGCCGGTGCTGGAGGCCGGTGGCTACCCGGTGCCGCAGGGCAGCAGCGCCCAGCTCGACTATCTCAGCGTCCGCTACAAGACGGCGCCGGCACTGCAGGATCCCCGGGTGCGGCGGGCGGTCGCGAAGGCCGTCGATCGGGCGGGGATCGCCCGCGACATCTACGACGGCTACGCGCAACCGGTGACCTCGATGCTCAACCCCGGCAACGAGGCGTACGACCCGGCCCTGCGCGACCACGCCTACGATCCGGAGGGCGCGCGGGCCGATCTGGCGGCGGCCGGATACCGGAACTCGTTGCGCTTCAATATCGTCGCCGATCTCGCCGGACAACCCGAGGCCGAGTACATCGCCACCAACCTCGCCGCGGTCGGCATCACGGCGACCGTGGTGGCGGTCGATCGCGCCACCTACAGCACCCGCACCGAGAATCCGGAGCCCGGCGACGGATTGAGCCTGGACGAGTACGGCGGCACCTATCCGGAATGGATCGCGGAGGTCTTCAACTCCGGCGTGATCGCCAAGGGCGGCAAGGACTTCGTCGACTACCAGGGGATCAGCGGCGCGATCGACCGCGCTCGATATACCGCGGATCCGGCCGCGCGGTCGGGGCTGTGGCAGGACGCCGACCGTGCGCTGCTGTCCGGCGCGGCGCTGATTCCCACAGTGAACTTCACCCGCTACTACGCGCTGAGCCCGCGGGTGCGCGGCTTCGTGTGGCCGCGCACCAACTGGTACGACCTGACCACGGTCTCCCTGGAGCCGGCATGACCGCGCGTATCGCCTGGCGGGTGGCCGCCCTCGTGCCGATCCTGTTCGTCATCTCGGTGGCGACGTTCACCATCGGCGTGCTCAGTCCCGGCGACCCGGTCCGCAGCGGGCTGGGCCAGCAGCTCTCGCCCGAGTCGATCGCCGCGCTGCGCGCCGCCTACGGCCTGGACGACCCGCTGCCGCAACGGTATTGGGACTGGCTGACCGGGCTGTTCACCGACGGCGGCGGGCAATCGCTGGTGCAGCACACCGGCGTGCTGTCGATGCTGGGCCCCGCGTTCGCCAATACCATCGTCCTCGCCGCCGCGGCGATCGTCGTATCGGTGGGATTCGGCGCGATCATCGGGGCCGTGGCCGCGCTCAACCACAATCGGCTCGTCGACCGGCTGGTCATGGGGCTGGTCCAGATCGGCAGCAATCTGTCGGTGTACTGGTTCGGCCTGATCCTGATCTGGCTGTTCGCGATTCGGCTGCACACACTTCCGGCGAGTGGCAAGCGGAACTACCGCGTCGAGGACCCGGGTCTCGGCGATCTGCTGAACCACCTTGTGCTCCCGGCGGTCTCGGCGGGGCTCATCTCGATGCTGGTGCTGGCCCGCTTCGCCCGGGTGGCGGTCATCGACGCGCTGGCCTCGGACTACGTGCGCACGCTGCGGTCACAGGGCTTGCCGCGGCATCGAATCGTGCTGCGGCACATCGGCCGTAATGTCGCGCCGACGCTGCTGAACGCCACCGGGCTGGAGATCGGGGCGTTGCTGTCGGGCGTCGTCTTCGTCGAAAGTGTCTACAACTGGCCGGGTCTCGGCGTCCAGCTGGTCGCCGCCATCTCCGGGCACGACTATCCGGTGATCCAAGCCGGCGTCCTGCTGGTGACCGTGACGTTCGTGGTGGTGAATCTGGCCACCGATATCGGCAGGGATCTGCTCGATCCCAGACTGCGGAGGGCGCAGTGACGACAACACTCACCGAATCCCCGCCGGAAACGGCCGGAGAAGCCCCCCGGGATCGCCGCCACCGCAGGCGAATCGCCCTGCGGCACGGGCAATTCTGGGTATCGTGCGTCGTTCTGACCCTCGTGGTCGTGGTGTCGGTACTGGCGCCGTGGCTCGCACCGCACGATCCGGTGCGGCCCGACGCCGCGCACCGCTACCTCGCGCCGCTGTCCGAGGGGCACCTGCTGGGCACCGACGAGCAGGGCCGCGACGTCTTCAGCCGGCTGCTGTGGGGCGGCCGGACGACCCTGCTGTGGACGTTCGCCGCCGTCACCGCCGCCGTGGTGATCGGTACCGCGCTGGGCCTGGCGGCCGCCTTCGGGCGGGGCGCGGGGGCCGCGCTGCTGATGCGGGTGGTCGATCTGCTGTTCGCGTTTCCCGTGGTGATCGTGGCGGTGTCGCTGGCCGAGATCATCGGCACCGGCCCCGCGGTCGTCGCCCTGTCCGTGGTGTTCGCGACCGTGCCGTACGTAACCCGCATCGTGTACGGCGAGGCGAGACGCGAGCGCGGCAAGGAGTACGTGGACGCCGCGACCGTGCTCGGCGCCGGGCGCGCGACCGTGCTGTTGCGCGAGGTGCTGCCCAATATCGGCCCGACCGTGCTGGTCTACTGGTCCACGCTGATCGGGATGATGACGGTGTTCGCGGCCAGCCTCGGCTCGCTCGGCGTCGGCGTGCAGCCGCCCACCCCGGACTGGGGACGCATGGTCGCCGAGGGCGCCAAGGTGCTGCTGTCCGGCAGCGCGTACGTGGCGATCGCGCCCGGATTGGCCATCCTGGTGGTCGGTGTCGCGTTCAGCTGGTTCGGCGACGGACTGCGCGACCTGCTCGACCCGCGGCGGGTGCGGCGATGAGTACGGACCTGTTACGCGTCGACGATCTCACCGTCGGCTTCGGCTCGGTGCGGGCCGTGCGCGGGGTGAGCCTGAGCGTGCGCCGCGGTGAGATCTTGGCGCTGGTAGGCGAATCCGGTTCGGGTAAGAGTGTGTCGGCCGCTGCGGTGGTCGGATTGCTGCCTCCCACAGCGCAAGTCGGCGGGAGCGTCACCTTCGAAGGGCGGCAACTGCTGGGCCTGCGTGACCGGGAACTGAACGCGGTGCGCGGCAAGAAGATCGGGTCCGTATTCCAAGATCCGGCGAACGCGCTGGACCCGTCGTTCACCATCGGTTCGCAACTGCGGGAACTGATCCGCCACCATCGCGGCCTGGCCGCGGCGGACGCCACCGAACTGGCGGGCGACTGGTTGCGGCGGGTCGGCATCCCCGATACCGGCCGTGTCCTCGGCTCCTATCCGCACGAACTGAGTGGCGGTATGCGCCAGCGCGTGATGCTCGCGGTCGCGTGCCTGCCCGAACCGGATCTGCTGATCGCCGACGAACCCACCACCGCCCTGGACCCGACCGTCGCCAAACAGGTCCTGGACCTGCTGGCCGGGTTGCAGCGCGAGCTGGGCCTGGCGGTGCTGATCGTGACGCACGACTTCGGCGTGGTGTCCCATATCGCGGACCGGGTGGCGGTGCTCCGACACGGTGAACTGGTCGAATCCGGTGACGTGACGACCGTGCTGAGTGCCCCGGAGCACCCGTACACCCGGCTGCTGATCGAGTCGGTACCGGTGTTCGGCCGGGATATCGGCGGCGCCGGGCGGACGCACAACGGCTCCGGGCCGAGCACGGATATCTTGCCCGAGAGCGCGGACGGAGAAGCGCAGGACGTCCCGCTGCTCGAACTCCGCAGCGTGACAAGGCGATTCCAGATCCGCCGCAGCGGTTGGCGGCGACCGCCGGACTTCGCGGCACTCACGGCTGTCGACCTGGCCGTGCGCCGCGGCGAGAGCGTCGGCTTGATCGGTGAATCCGGTTCCGGGAAGTCCACCGTCGCGCGCCTGGCGGCCGGATTGCTGACACCGTCGCAGGGTTCGGTGCACTTCGACGGACAATCGCTGTCCGGCAAGGAATTCCGTCGCGGCCTGCAATTGATATTCCAGGACCACGGCAGCGCGCTCAATCCACGGGTGCGGATCGGTGAGCAACTCGTCCGGCCCATGCTGCGGCTCGGCGTCGCCGCCGGTGCGGAGGCCACAGAACGCGCCGACGAGCTGATCACCGCGGTCGGCCTCGAACCGGCTGTCCTGGAACGCTTTCCGCACGAGCTGTCCGGAGGACAGCGGCAGCGGGTCGGCATCGCCCGCGCGCTCGCGGTGCGGCCGCGGCTGCTCGTGCTCGACGAGCCGACCTCCGCGCTCGACGTCACCACCCAGGCGCGCATCCTCGACCTGCTCGCCGACCTGAAACGGCGTTTCGACCTGACATTCCTGCTGATCGCGCACAACCTGGCGATCGTCGAGGCCTTCGCCGACCGGATCGTCGTCCTCGACGCCGGACGCGTCGTCGACGACTTCCCGGCCGCCGAATTCCGTTCTCCGGAACGGCATCCGGTGACGCGACGCCTGGTCGACGCGGTCCTGCAACCGACCCGCCCGCTCGAGGAGGCGCGCTAGATGGCACCCCGGAAACTCGTACTCAACGCGACCGAAATGCACACCGCAGGCCACATCGCGTGGGGACTGTGGCGGCTGCCCGACGCCGACAGCGTGCGCTACACCCAGCTGTCCTACTGGACCGAACTGGCGACCCTGCTGGAGGACGGCGGGTTCGACGCGCTGTTCATCGCCGACGCCCTCGGCCAGCTCGACAGCTACACCAAGAGCGCCGATCCGGCGCTGGCCACCGCCGCGCAGACCCCGCTCGACGACCCGCTGCTGGTGATCTCCGGGATGGCGGCGGTCACCTCGACCCTCGGATTCGGGGTCACCGTCTCGACCACCTACGAACAGCCGTACCTGCTGGCCCGCAAGTTCACCACGCTCGACCACCTCACCGGCGGCCGCATCGGCTGGAACATCGTCACCTCGCAGCTGGACAGCGCCGCCCGCAATCTCGGCTACGACCGGCAGATCCCGCACGACGAACGCTACGAGCGCGCACAGGAATTCGTGGACGTCACCTACAAGCTGTGGGAAGGCTCCTGGGAGGACGGCGCCGTCGTGGCCGACCGCGAGCGCGGCATCTACGCCGACCCCCGCAAGGTCCACGCCATCGGCCACCACGGCCGGTACTACTCCGTGCCCAGCGCTGCCCTGTCGGAACCGTCGGTGCAGCGCACACCGGTGATCTACCAGGCGGGCACCTCACCGCGCGGCCGGGAATTCGCCGCTCGCAACGCCGAGGTCGTCTTCGTCGCCGGCCACAGTCCCGAGGTGCTGCGCAAGAACATCGGCGCCATCAAGTCGCTGGCCGTGAAGTACGGGCGCTCCCCGGACGCGATCAAATTCGTCGCCTCCACCCTAGTGATCACCGACAGCACCGATGCGGCGGCCGCGGCGAAACTGCGTGACTACCAACGCTATTACAGCGTCGAGGGCGCGCTGACGCATTTCTCGGCGGTGACCGGCATCGACTGGTCGGAGTTCGATCTCGACGCGCCGCTCGAGTACATCGAGACCGAGAGCAACCGCTCCTTCCTGGCCGCCATCACCAAGGACGCTCCGCCGGAGGCGAAGTGGACGCTCCGCAAGTTTCTCGCCCCGGAAAACGGTGTCTCCTACGGAGATTCGATCGTCGGCGGCGGCAAGTCCGTCGCCGACCAGCTGGCGTCCTTCGCCGAGGCGGCCGACCTCGACGGCTTCAACCTCAACGGCGCCAACCCGCACCAGAGCTACCGCGACCTCGCCGACCACGTGATCCCGGAACTGCGCTCCCGCGGCCTGGTCCGCGAGGCGGTACCGGGCCAGACCCTGCGCCAACGCCTGTTCGACACCCCGGACCCCCGCCTGCCCGCCGACCACCCGGGCAGCGCCTACCGGGGCGCGTTCGACGACCAGCCCTCATCGGCGCCGACCCTGCTCTGACGGGATGCACGGCACCCGCCGACTCACTGTGATCCGAATCGTTTCGGTTCGTTACCGTGGCACGTAGCATCGCCGTTCGGCGCGGCGCGCGCCGTGACTACCGGGAGGTGCCGTGACGATCGCTCTCGACGTGCTGTCGGCAGAGGCGGATATCCTTGCCGCGCAACGGATATTCCGTACCGCGATGGTGGGCTTGCCGCCGGTGTCCGGTACCACCGGGTTGAACGAACCGGGCCGTACGCTCGGCGCGCGGGTGGACGGCGAGCTGGTCGGTACCGCGAACTCCTTCACCAGCTGGCTCGTCGTGCCCGGTGGTGCCAGGGTTCCGCACGCCGCGGTCACCCATGTCGGTGTCCTGCCGAGCCACACCCGGCGGGGGATCGTGAAGGCGCTGCTGCACCGGCAGCTGGCCGATTTCGCGGCCCGGGGTGAGATCGTCGCCTCGCTGCGGGCGTCACAGGGCGGCATCTACGAACGGTTCGGCTACGCCGTGGCGACGTCCGCGGCGCAGCGCGAGGTCGATCGGAGTCGTGCCCGGCTGCGTGACACCGTGGCCGCTTCCGGCCCGGTGCGATTCCTCGATCCGGCGCAGTCGTGGGAGACGCTGGCGAAAATCTATGCGACGGCGAATGTTTCGTGGGTCGGCGCGATCGACCGGCCGTCGTACTGGTGGCGGTTGCAGGAACTGTTCTACGGCCGGGACGGGTACGCGGTCGTACACGGACATCCGGGCAGCGAGGACGGTTTCGCGCGCTACCACGCGGTCCCCGCCGCGGGATGGGCCCGGGGCAGCGCCGAACGCGTCGTCGTGGTGGACGATCTGGTGGCCACCACGCCGGACGCCTATCGGGGCCTGATCCGGCACCTGCTGGCCACCGATATCGTCGACCGGATCACCTTCCCGTCGTCGGCGCCGGACGATCCGCTGCGGCATCTGCTGACCGACGAGCGCGCGGTGACCGTCTCGGGCGTGCGCGACGAGACGTGGCTGCGGCTGGTCGACGTGCCGGCGGCCCTGGATCGGCGCACCTACCGCGACGGCGAACCCGTCCTCGTCGCGATCACGGATCCCGTCCTCCCCGCCAACACCGGGACCTACCGCATCTCGGGGGACGGCGTCCGGCGCGTGACGGAACCCGCCGACCTGACCGCCGACGTCGCCGCCCTCGCGGCGGTGTACCTCGGCGGCGCGACCTGGCGGCAGCTCGGTCTGGCCGGGCGGGTCGCGGCACACCGGCCCGAGGCCCTCGCCGCCGCCGATCGGCTCTTCGCGACCACCGAACCGCCGTACAGCGGAACCTGGTTCTGAGGGGCGCGACTAGGCTCCCGTTCCCGTGGCCCTCAACGCGACTCTGTACACCGTCACCGTCCAGCTGGCCGATACCGACCGCGACGTCCATCGGGAGCTGGAGCTGCGGGTGGCGCGGCACCCGTCGGAGACAGCCGAATTCATGCTGACGCGCCTGCTGGCCTACTGCCTCGAATACGAGGAGGGCATCGCGTTCAGCGACGGCGGCGTCTCGTCCACCGACGAGCCCGCCGTCCTGGTCCGCGATCTCACCGGACGTCTCACCGCCTGGATCGAGGTCGGCGCGCCCGATGCCGAGCGCGTGCACCGCGGCAGCAAACTCGCCGACCGCATCGCCGTCTACACCCACCGCGACCCTGCGAAAGTCCTTGCGCCGCTGGCGGGCAAGAAGATTCACCGGGCCGGGGAGATCCCCGTCTACGCCTTCGACCGCGCCTTCGTCGACGCGGCCGCCGCCGCCCTCGAACGCCGCACCACCCTCGCGCTGTCCGTGGTCGAACGCCAGCTGTACCTCGATATCAACGGGGCGGATCTGAGCACTGCGATCGAGGAGCATCACATTCCTTCTGGCGGAAGGTGATTCCGGCCAAAAGCGCGCCGGAAACATAGGGCACCTCGTTTCCGGCGTTCTCGCGCTCTCGCTCACGTGTCCCGGCATGCTTTTGGCCGGGATCCCTACTGGCGATAAGTAGCCAGAAAACGCCCGATGCGTTCGATGATCGCCTCCAGCTCGTCGGCGTGGGGGAGGGTGACGATGCGGAAGTGGTCGGGTCGCGCCCAGTTGAATCCGGTGCCCTGCACGATGTGCAGCTTCTCCTGGAGCAGCAGGTCCAGGACGAACTGCTCGTCGTCGTGGATCGGGTACATCGACAGGTCGATGCGGGGGAAGGCGTACAGCGCGCCCTGCGGCTTGACGCACGAGATGCCGGGAATCGTGTTGAGCGCCTCCCAGGCCCGGTCGCGCTGCTCGCGCAGCCGCCCGCCCGGCAGGGTCAGGTCGTAGATGCTCTGATGCCCGCCGAGCGCGGCCTGAATCGCTTGCTGCGCTGTGACATTCGCGCACAGGCGCAAGCCGGCGAGCATCGTGAGCCCCTCCAGATAGTTCCCGGCCTGCTGCGTCGGCCCCGAGACCACCAGCCAGCCGGACCGGAATCCCGCACATCGGTAGGACTTCGACAGGCCGGAGAAGGTGAGGCACAGCAGATCGGGAGCCAGCGAGGCGACGGCGGTGTGCGCCGCGTCGTCGTAGACGATCTTGTCGTAGATCTCGTCCGAGAACACCACCAGGTTGTGCCGGCGCGCGATGTCGAGCAGCTGCCGCAGCACCTCGGGCGGATAGACCGCGCCGGTGGGGTTGTTCGGGTTGATGATCACCAGGCCCCGGGTGCGGTCGGTGATCTTGGCCTCGATATCCGCCATATCCGGATACCACCCGGCCGCCTCGTCGCAGACGTAGTGCACCGGCCGGCCGCCGTTGAGCGTGGTGGCCGCGGTCCACAGCGGGAAGTCCGGCGCCGGGACGAGCACCTCGTCGCCGTTCTCCAGCAGCGCCGTCATCGCCATCATGATCAGCTCGGAGACGCCGTTGCCGAGGAAGACCTCCTCGACGTCGACATCGTTCACCCCCAGGGTCTGGTAGTACTGCACCACCGCGCGCCGGGCCGGCAGCAGCCCCTTGGACGTGCAGTAACCGCTGGACGCCGGGAGCGTGCGCACGATGTCCTGCAGGATCTCCGGCGGCGCCTCGAACCCGAACAGCAGCGGGTTGCCGGTGTTCAGCTTCACCACGTGATGACCCTCGGCCTCCAGTCGTGCCGCGTGCTCGGCCACCGGTCCGCGAATCTCGTACGACACTCCGGACAGCTTGCTCGACTGCTTGACCTGCATGGACATCCCTTCTCCGCTGCGTTTCCGCACACTCTACTTGGTAGTTCCAAGTTCTTGCTTGGAATTTCCAAGTGTCGGATACAGTGGGTGCGTGCCACGCCGAAGTTACGACCACTACTGCGCCGCCAGCCGGGCTCTCGACGTCGTCGGCGATCGGTGGAGCCTGCTGGTGGTGCGCGAATTGTGTTCGGGCCCACGCCGTTACAGCGATCTGTTCGCGGATCTGCCCGGTATCAGCACCGATGTGCTCGCCGCCCGGCTCAAGGATCTCGAACGCGACGGCGTCCTCGCCCGGCATCGGACCGGGCCGCGCGCGACGACCGTGCGCTACGAACTCACGCCCGCCGGCGCGGCGTTGCGGCCGGTGCTCGACGCCCTCTCGGAATGGGGCACGCCGCTGCTCGGGGAGCGCCGGACCACCGATGCCGTCCGCGCCCACTGGTTCGCCCTGCCGCTGGGCCGCGCGCTCGCGCGCGAGAGGGGGAGCGGCGCCGTCACCGTGCACGTCGGCGAGACGGTCTTTCACGTCGTGATCGGCGACGACGGAATCACACACCACGACGGTCCCGCGCCCGGTGCGGACGCCGAACTCCGGCTCGATCTGCCCACCGCGACCGCCGTCGCCACCGGTGCGCTCACCCTGGCCGAGGCGGCCCCGGGATTCCCGTGGCCGGACCGGGCGGCCTGAGGCCGCTACTGGCGGGCGTAGCTGCGGAAGATGTACCAGTCCTTACCGTTCGTGGACCTCTCGGCCCCGGTGGTGAAGGCCATGATGAAATCGCGGGAGATCTCCGGGGCGTACACATCGCCCTCGACGTCGGTGGACACCTCGGTCACCGAGATCACGCTCGCGAACGGCATCGCCGCGCGGAGGACGTCGCCGCCGCCGATCACCCACACCTCTTCCGGATCGGTGAGTGCCAGGGCTTCCTCGACGGATCCGGCGCACTCCGCGCCCTCGGCGAACCAGTCCGGATCGCGGGTGACGACGATCGTGCGGCGGCTCGGTTCTGTGTGGGCCTCCTCGGGCAGCGCGTCCCACGTCTTGCGTCCCATGACGATCGTGTGCCCGGTGATGATGTCCTGGAAGTGCTTCAGATCCTCCGGGACGTGCCACGGCACGGTGCCGTTCGCCCCGATGACATGATCGCGGGTCTGCGTCCAGATCAGCCCGATTGTCCGCTTGCGCGAGGGGATCGCTGCTGGGCTCACGGATTCAGGATAGCCATTTCATCGGATATGCCAGTTATTTATGAGCAATCGGGTGTCGGGTGTCGCGGATCGGTTCTCCGGACGGTGCGGGTCGTCCGGCGGTCGCCGGAAGTGCGCGGGCGTGCCGGTGTGCGCAAGGTCACGACTTTTTCTCCGGTGTCGGTATCGCCGGAATTTCCGGCCTTCCGGAACGCACACTGAAATGCGAATTTACGGAGTATTTGCGGGCCGCGGCACATGTGTACGAAATGTTAAGAACACGGTTGTGGTTCGCCGCGCGGTCGAAATCCCGGGGAGTTGCGTCTAGCGTCCGAAACGCGCCTGATTCAGCGACGATTCGACGCTTCACTCGATCCCGGACCAGTACTTGGAGGCCCGCGTATGCGTGTGTCACTGAATACCGCGCTCGCCGAACCGGCTATTGTTCCCCGCCTGTCCGCGAGAAATCTTTCCCGGCTGCCCCCGGGCGTCGCCCGCCCGCAATTCGCCCCGTCCGCGCTGTCCACCGGCATAGTTCATCTGGGCTGCGGCGCATTTCACCGCGCCCATCAGGCGCTGGCGACCCAGCACGCGATCGGGGCCGACGGCGACCGACGCTGGGGGATAGCCGCAATCGCGATGTCGAGCCCGGATGTCGTCACCGCGCTGCGGGCGCAGGACAACCTGTACACGACGCTGCTGCACGACGGCGGCCGCACCCGCGCCGAGGTGGTCGGCACGATCACCGAGGCCGTGCACGCGCCCACCGACCCGGTCGGCGTGGCCCGCCGCATCGCGGATCCGCGGGTGCGGGTGGTGACCCTGACCGTGACCACCGACGGCTACTGCGTCTCCCCGGTCACCGGCCGCTTGGACGCCGGGTGCGATCGGGTGGTCGCGGATCTGCGCCGCCGCGCCCGGCCCGGCACGGCGATCGGCATGCTGGTCGCGGGGCTCGCCGAGGTGCGCCGCCGCGGCGGCATACCGCCCGCGGTGATCAGTTGTGACAACATGACCGCCAACGGACGCCAATTACGCAGTGCCGTCATGGATTTCGCCGCGCTGCACGATGATCGGCTGGCCGCGTGGATCGGCCGTAACGTGCGCTTCCCGTGCAGCGTGGTCGATCGCATCGTGCAGCCCGGCTCGGCGACCGATGCCGCGGTCGCGCGAAACTGGCTGGGCGGCATCGACGATCGCGCGCCGGTCTCGGCGGAATCGTTCCTCACCTGGACCATCGAGGACTTCGACGGCGAACGTCCCCGCTGGGAGGCGGCGGGCGCGCGGTTCGTCGGCGACGTCACCGACCACGAGAAGGCGAAACTGCGCCTGCTCAACGGAACCCACTTGCTGCTGGCCTACCTCGGCGCGTCGGCCGGGCACGCGACGATCGCGCAGGCGGCCGCGGATCCGGCGCTGGCGGCGCTGGCACGGCAGTTCATGCTGTGCGAACAAGCGCCGACCCTGGCCCTCTCGGGCGCCGAACTGCACCGGACGGTCGACGATCTGCTGCGGCGGTTCCGCAATCCGGCGATCCGCCACGATATGACCAGGGTCGGGCGCAACGGCTCGGACAAGCTGCGGCCCCGCGTGGTCGCGGCGATGAGCGACAATATCGCGGTGCGGCGGCCCACCCCGGCGGCGATCTTGACGATCGCGGCATGGATACGCTGGTTCGAGGCGCCGTGCGCCGACGGCGCGGTTATGCGGCCGGACGATCCGCGGGCCGAGGAGCTGGCCGGACTGGCCGCCGAGGCCGACCCGCACCGGCGGGCGGAGCTGTTCCTGCGGCGCGCGGACATCTTCGGCGCGATCCCCGATCGCGACCGGGTCGCCCGCGCGGTGGGCGACGCGGTGACGGAGCTGTCCCGCGACAGTGTGACGGATGTGGTGCGGCGGCGACTGCTGCCGGAATTCGAAGGGAGTGCCGGATGAGCGGCGACGGTGTGAACACGATGCGGATCGGTGGCGAAAGGCCCGTGCGCGCGGTGGTTTTCGATATGGACGGCCTGCTGCTGGATTCGGAGCGGCTGGCGATCGAGTCGCTGATCAGCTCCGGCGCGGAACTCGGGTACGACCTGCCGCTGGAGTTCTGCCGCGGCATGATCGGCCAGCCCGCCGACCGCTGCCGCGAACTCGCCGCGGCGGCGTACGGCGACGGATTTCCCGTGGCGGAGTTCTTCACCCGGCACGAGGCCACGCTCGCCCGCTTCGTCGACGCCGGTCGGCTGACGGTCAAACCGGGCGTCACCGAGCTGCTGGACGCGCTCGACGCCCAGGCGATCCCGCGCGCCATCGCCACCTCCTCGGGCCGCGAGCGCACCGATCACCACCTGCGGGTCGCCGGTATCCACGGCCGGTTCGACGCGATCGTCACCCGCCAGGACGTCGCCCGCGGCAAACCCCACCCCGAGCCGTACCTCACCGCCACCGCGGCCCTCGGCGCCGACCCGGAACACACACTCGCCCTGGAGGATTCGCCCAACGGCCTGCGCGCCGCCCACGCCGCCGGCCTCCGCTGCCTCCTGATCCCCGACCTGGTATCCCCCACCCCCGAAACCCGCACCCTGGCCCACCGCGTCTACCCCGACCTCTACCAGGCCATCACCTACATCACCACGGCAAACACGGCCCCCGCGGCCACCTGACGAGGACCACGCATCACCTCGCGTTGTTGCGACGCGTCACCGTGCCGTTGTTTCCGCCACCACCGTGCTCTTGTTTCCGGCACGCTCTTGGCCGGAAACCTAGTGAGGTTGACGGGAACCCGGCCGATGCCGCGCCGCCTTGTTGCGATACATGGCGGTATCCACGGTATGCATCAGGTCGTCGATGGCCTCGGGATGCTGGGTCACCAGGGCCGTGCCGATCGATGCCCCGATCGAGATCGATTGCCCCGCAACGGCTATCGGCTCGGCGAGGGCGGCCAGCAGTTGTCCGGACAGCGCGACCAGGCGGTCCGCGTCGGTGCATTGCTCCAGCATCACGATGAACTCGTCGCCGCCGAGGCGCGCGGCCATACCCGCGGGTGGTGAGACGACGGCGCGCAGCCGATCGGCCACGGCTCTCAGCACCCGGTCGCCGACGGTGTGCCCGAACTCGTCGTTGACCTCCTTGAACCCGTCGAGGTCCAGGTAGCACAGGCCGATCGGCGGGGTGGTGCGCGCGAGCCGGTCGAAGAACAGGACCCGGTTGGCCAGGCCGGTGAGGTGGTCGTGGTGGGCGTCGTGCCACAGCTGATCGGCCAGCGCCTTGCGCTCGGTGATATCGACCGAGACGCCGATCAGGAACCGGGCCCGCCCCTCCGTGTCCCGCACGGCCGACATCGACAGGTCGATCACGGTCGTGCTGCCGTCCGGCCGGGTGGTGTTGGTCTCGATCCGGAACCGGTCGATATTGCCGGCCAGCAGCTGTTCGAACTGGGCGTACGCCGGGCCGATATTCTCGCTGCCCAGCACGTCGGCGACCGAACGCCCGGGAATGAGTTCCGCTGGGACGCCGAGCATCTCGGCCATCGCGGCATTCACGTCCAGTACCGTGCCGGTGCTGACGTCGATGGTGCCGATCCCGACCGAGGCCCCGGCGAAGATGGCACCGAACCGGGCCTCGGACAGCTGCCGCTGCGCCCGCGCCCGCTCCACGGCGTCCAGCGCCGCGGTCAGGGTGGACTCCTGCTCGGCCAGTGCGGTGACGCGCAGCGCGGCGGTGAACCCCGCCGCGAATTCGGCGGCGACGGTGATCGCGCGGTCGCGCAGGTCCTCGAAGCCGGGATCCGCCCGGTCCGGGCACAGCGCCGTCACCATGTCGCGGCAGATGATCGGCACCGTCCTGCTCACCGCCGACTCGTCCCGGTAGTTCACCGCGACCAGCGCCGCCGCGGCCGAACGGGCGACCTCGAGATCGGCCTTCCCCTCGAGTACCGCCAGCAGTTGGTCGCACAGGCCCGTGAGCAGTTCCTCGATCTGGGTCCGCGTCAGGGCCGGCGCGACCACGCCGTCGAGCGCGTCGGCCCACCGCGGCGCCACCTCGTGCGAACCCACCTGCTGCCCCTGCCTACTCGGATGCCCTGCTCAGCGTCTGGCCCCCACGCCCGCCAGGCCGAGCGAGCGGCCGGGCGCCTCGTGCAGATCGCGCTCGGACTCCGGCCGCCACTGCGGTAGTTCGACCACGCCGGGCTCGATCAGCTCCCAGCCGTCGAACATGGCCGTGATGGCGGCGCGATCGCGGAAGCGGATGCCGACGTGGCTCTCGTTGGCGGAATGGTCACCGAGCCGGGCCGCGTCCTCGGGGCGCTGCGCCGAGGTCAGATGGGAGACCGCCACATAGCTGCCCGGCACGACCGCATCGCGCAGGGCCGCGACCATCCCCGCCGGATTCTCCGTGTCCTGCAGCAGATGCAGCACCGCCACCAGCAGCAGACCCACCGGCGCGGTGAAGTCGATCAGTCCGGTCGCGCCGGCCGCGGCCAGCAGCTCGTCCGGTTTGCGCAGATCCGCCTGGATCGCGCCGGCCCGCTCGTTGTCCATCAGGATGGTGCGGGCGTGGGTGACCGCGACCGGATCGATGTCGACGTACAGGACCCGGATGTCCGGATCGATCGCCTGCGCCACCTCGTGCACATTGCCCGCGGTCGGGATGCCCGAGCCGACATCGAGGAACTGCCGGATGCCCTGGTCGGCCATGAAGCGCACCGCCCGCCGCAGGAACGCGCGGTTGCTCAGTGCCAGCCGGGGCAGGTCGGGGACGAGTTTCTTCCCCGCCTCCGCGGCGAACCGATCGATCTCGAAATTGTGCGATCCGCCCAGCAGAGCGTCGTACATTCGCGCCGGGCTCGCCCGCGTCATGTCCACGCCCTCGGGCGCCCATGCCGGCCTGTCCACTCGAAACCCCTCTTACCTTCGATCCGTGCCGCCCCCGAGCGAGCGGTTCGGCCCGCGGCTGAGATGTGCGCGCTCACCCACGGTGTACTGCGCATATTAGCCCTCCTTCCGGTGTGTCCGGAGGGCGGTATCAGCACGTCTCGGATCGAATACGCGCCCGGCGGGCACCCCTCGTCACCCGCCGGACACGCATTTCTCGCCTTCCGGCCGCCACACCGATTCGACGTTCGCGGCCCGGTAGGGGCCGCCGGGACTAGGACGGATCGGGCGCGGCGAATTCATCGGTCGCCCGCAAGGGGATTCGTCACGCGGCCGGAATCGCCGCGACCAGGCCGCCGTCGACGACCAGATCCTGGCCGTTGATGTAGGCGGCCTCCCCGGAGGCGAGGAAGGCGACCGCGTCGGCGACCTCCTCGGCGGTGCCGAACCTGCCCGCGGCGATCCGGTCCAGCACCTCGGCGCGCGCCTCGTCGGGAACATTGTCGTAGAACATGGGCGTGGTGATGTAGCCGGGGCTGACGGAGTTGACCCGAATCCCGGTGGGCGCCAACTCGGCCGCGAGGGTGTGGGTCAGATTGTGCACGGCGGCCTTGGTCGCCGAGTACAGCGAGCCGCCGGGCAGCCCCCGATGCAGCGTCCACGACGCGTTGATCACGACGGCCGCGCGATCGGCCAGCAGCGGAAGGGCCTTCTGGACAGTGAAGTACACGCCCTTGAAGTTGATCTCCACCAGGCGGTCGAACTCGTCCTCGGTGACCTCGCCGAGCGGACCGAACGCCGCGACTCCGGCATTGGCGAACAGGACGTCCAGCCGCCCGTAGCGTTCGCGCACGGTCGCGGCCAGCGCGTCGAGGTCGGCGACAGTCGAGGCGTCCCCGGCCACGGCCAGAACGCGGTCGCCGCCGTCGAGGCTGCGGACCGCCGCGTCGAGCCGGGACCGATCGCGTCCGGTGACGATCACGTCGGCCCCCTCGGCGAGCAGGCGCCGCGCGGCGGCCAGGCCCATACCGCTGGAGCCGCCCGTGACGAGTGCGATCTTGCCGGTGAACCGATTGCTGCTGTGTGTCATGGCAACCAGCGTGCGGCCGGGCGCACGCGGCAACCAGAGCGCGATGAGCCTAGGCGTGACACCACCAGGCTAGGCCGCGCCGCGGTCTCACCAGTTTGGAACCGCGCCGTGGTCTTACCAGGCTTGGAACCGCGCCGTGGTCTCACCAGGCTTGGAACCGCGCCGTGGTCTCACCAGCTTGGAACCGCGCCGTGGTCTCCGGCCTGGGGTTGTACAGCTCGAGGAACCAGTTCGGATGATCCACGACGGACAGGGTCGTCATATCGAACTCCAGGTCACCGAGGTCCGGGTGGCGTACGGCCTTCACCGCCTGCCCGGGCACGCCCACCTCGTGCCGCGCCCACAACCCGGCGAAATCGGCGCTCGCGGAACGCAATTCCTCGATCACCCGCGCGAAGCCGGGATCGCCCGGCGCCCGCGCCGCATCGGCCCGGAACGCCGCCACCACCGCCGGCGCGGCCGTCGCCCAGCGGATGTGCAGATCGCGGTACCGCTCGTTGGTGAAGAACGAGATCAGGCAGTTGCGGTCGGCCGCACCGAATCCGAACACCCGCCGCGCGGCCTCGTTGACCCCCAGCAGATTCCAGTACCGGTCCCGCAGGATCGCCGGACGGGGCGACCAGGCGTCGAGCAGCCGCCGGAGTTCGGGCGTGACGTCACCGTCCGGAGCCCGCCCGGCGAGCGGGGGATTGAGCCCGGCCAGCAGGTACAGGTGCGCGCGCTCGGCCTCGCTCAGCCGCAGCGCCCGGCCCACCGCATCCAGCACCTCGGCCGAGACCGTGATGTCGCGCGCCTGCTCGAGCCACGTATACCAGGAGACCCCGACACCGGCCAGCACGGCGACCTCCTCGCGCCGCAGCCCCGGCGTGCGGCGCTTGCCGCCGGAGGGCAACCCGACGTCGTCCGGCGTGAGCCGGGCCCGGCGGCTGCGCAGGAAGTCCCGCAACTGTTCGCGCCGTGCGGAATCGCTCGTTGTCACCTCCGATAACTATCACAGCTGGTCGGTGCGGCAGGGGCTTCCCTAACAGACCGTTAACTAAACCTTTGCCCCTAGGTCTGGCGCAGCTTGCGCGAGTACGCAAGAGTGCTCGGTGGGGCGTACGGCAGTTAGGCGTGTTGGAACTGATGGTGGTTGATCACGGTGTGGCGCACGAGGCGTGCGGCCCCATCGATTTACCGGATGAGCAGGGACGGTTCGGACGGTTCGGCGGGCAGTACGTGCCCGAGGGACTGATGGCGGCGCTGGCCGAACTCGATACGGCATACCGTGTGGCGCAGGCGGATTCACGATTCACCGACGAACTCTCGGAATTGCTGAGCGATCGGGTCGGGCGCCCGACGCTGATGCACCGGGTGCCGCGCTTCGCGGAATCGCTGGGCGTGCCGGGCATCCGGGTCTATCTCAAACGCGAGGATATGACCCACACCGGCGCGCACAAGATCAACAATGCGCTGGGGCAGGCGCTGCTGGCCCGGCGGATGGGTAAGACCCGCATCGTCGCGGAGACGGGCGCGGGCCAGCACGGTGTCGCGGTCGCGACGGTGTGCGCGATGCTCGGGCTGACGTGCGTGGTCTACATGGGCGCGCACGATATGCGGCGGCAGTCGTCGAATGTCGTGCGCATGCAACTGCTCGGCGCGCAGGTGCGGCCGGTGCACACGGGGCGGCGGCGGCTCAAGGACGCGGTCAGCGAGTCCGTCCGGGACTGGGTCACCAATGTGGACAGCACGCACTACCTGTTCGGGACCACGGCCGGCCCCGCCCCGTATCCGCGGATCGTGCGCGATTTCCAGAAGGCGATCGGTGTCGAGGCCCGGTCCCAGATCCTGAAGTCCGAGGGCCGGTTACCCGATCGCGTACTCGCCTGCGTCGGGGGCGGCAGCAATGCCCTCGGCGTGTTCCATGCGTTCCTCGACGATCCGCAGGTCCGGCTGATCGGTGTCGAGGCGGCCGGGCGCGGGGTCGACACCGGCTGGCACGCGGCGACATTGAGCGCCGGGACGCCGGGGGAGATGGACGGCTCCTTCAGCTACCTGCTCCAGGACTCCGACGGCCAGATCGCCCGGACGCACAGCATCGCGGCGGGCCTGGACTATCCGGGCGTCGGGCCCGAACTCAGCCATCTCAAGGACAGCGGCCGGGTCGACTATCACGCCGTGACCGATGCGGGCGCGCTGCGCGGCATGCGCGCCCTCAGCCGCACCGAGGGCATCATTCCCGCGCTCGAATCCGCCCACGCCCTCGGCCATCTGCTCGAGCTGGCCGACCGCGGCGCACTGCCCGCGAATTCGGTCGCGCTGGTGTGCCTGTCCGGGCGCGGCGACAAGGATCTGGAGATCGCCGCGCGGCAGCTGGGCATCACGACCCCGCGCTAACGTGGGCCCGATGACCGACGCCATTCGCCGACACGACACGACCGTCCGGGCCTTCGCGAGCGACAACTGGGCCGGAATCCATCCCGAGGTGCTGGCCGCGCTGGCGCTGGCCAACGGCGGGCATCAGCCCTCCTACGGCGCCGACGACTACACCGCCGCGGTGCAGGGGGTCTTCGCCCGGCACTTCGGCGACGCGGCCGAGGTCTATCCGGTCTGTACGGGTACGGGCGCCAATGTCGTTGCGCTGCAAGCATTGCTGCCGCGCTGGGGCGCGGTCATCACGGCCGAGTCGGCGCACGTCAACTCCGACGAATGCGGCGCCGCGGAGAAGGTGGCCGGGATCAAGATCTATCCGGCGGTCGCCGCCGACGGCAAGCTCACGCCGGAACTCGTCGACAGCCAGGCGTGGGGCCGGGGCAACGAGCACCGCGCGCAGCCGCTGGCGATCTCCCTCACGCAGACCACCGAGATGGGCACGTGCTATTCGATCGATGAGATCCGCGCCCTCTGCGACCACGCCCACGCGCTGGGCATGCTGGTGCACATGGACGGCGCCCGGCTGTGCAATGCCGCCGCCACGCTCGGGTCGGGACTGCGCGAATTCACCACGGACGCGGGCGTCGACATGATCTCGTTCGGCGGCACCAAGAACGGCCTGATGCTCGGGGAGGCCGTGGTCGTGCTCGCGCCCGACCGCATCCACGACATCGCCTACCTGCGCATGCTGACCACCCAGCTGGCCTCCAAGATGCGCTTCCTGTCGATCCAGTTCGAGGCGCTGCTCGGCGGCGACCTATGGCTACGCAACGCCACGCACGCCAACGCCATGGCCACCCGCCTGGCCGAACGCGCCCGCGCCGTCGACGGCGTGACGATCGCCCGCCCCGTCCAGTCGAACGCCGTCTTCGCGATACTCCCGCCGGACGTCACCACCCGCCTGCGCCAACGCTTCCCGTTCCACGTGTGGGACGAGGACACCGGCGAGGTCCGCTGGATGTGCGCCTTCGACACCGGCCCCGAGCACGTCGACGCCTTCGCCGACGCCCTCGCCGAGGAGATGGCCGCCCACCCCCACCGATAACTTGCGCGTTCCCTCTCGTTCCCGGCACGCCGTCTCATTTCCCGGCACGCTTTTGGCCGGGATCACGGACCGATGGCTGGCTCACACCAGGTTGATGCAGTCCAACACTCGCGTCCCGAGTTCGCGGTCGCCCGTGACGGCGACCGCGCAGTCTCGCCAGGCGAGGCGGCGCGTGCCCCATTGCGGGAATTCCAGTGCGAGCGCCGCGATATGGGCCGCCGCGCCGGCGGCCGCGGCGGGACGGACGCGAATGCGCTTGCCGCGCCGGTCGATTCGCCAGGTGCCGCCGCCCGGCCCGGTGAGGGTGATCGCGACCGGGGCGTCCAGCCACCGCAGCGCCTCGGTGTGGGAACGCTCCAGCAGCGCCGTCAGCCAGTGCAGGACCGAGGCCATCCGCCGCGGATCGGTCGCCGGAACCGGCCGGTCCAGGGCGGGGGCGAGGTCGTGCCGGAGATGGGTGTGCCAGTCGAAGGTCAGCATGGCCGGTACGAGTTCCAGGGGATACCGGCCCAATTCGCCGAGCGGGACGCGAATCCCGTTGAGCCCCGGCATCGTGAGCAGAGTCAGCGCCGCGCAGCCGCGGCGGCTCCAGGTCGTGAAGTCCTCGACCACGTGCTTGGTCGTATGCGAGCGGCGGTCGTCGACCAGCCGCGTGTTCAGGCGTTCGATATCGCTCGTGGTCGCCACGGCGAGGGCGGTCGGCGTCGCCACGGCGCGGGCGGTGAGGGTCAGGTGGATCACGACATCGGCGACCGACCATCCCGGCGCCGCGCTCGGGGCCGCCAGATCGGCCACGCTCAGATCCGCGCAGAACTCGATCACCGACAGCCGCTCGTCGCGCAGCGCGGGCAGGTGGCGCGAACTCATCGGGGGGCGCCGATGGCCACCGAACTACTCATGAGAAGCGCAGGGTACCGGTTGCGAGTGTGATGCGCAGCACCCGACTCCCTTGACGCCATGAGAGAAGTTTACGCATATTACTTCACCGGAAGGGCCCTGCCGGTGGTCCGCCGCCTGGGATTCCGTAGCCCGCTCAGTGCGGTAGCGGGTACACCTGTGCGCCGCCGTCCTGTGCGGTGAGTTCGATGCGGCTGAACACGCCGGCCTCCGGTGCGGACAGGCGCACGATCACGGGCGTCGATTGTTGCTGCCCCGATGCGCAATTGGGTGTGCAGGTATTGAAATGCTCGGTCCCCGAACCGTGTGCGGAGTCGGGGGCCCAGCTCTCCCACGCGATGTCCGCGACCGCCAGATTGCCGTCGGCGCATGTGACGGTGATCTGCGCGGGTTCGGTCAGCAGTTGCGACGCGCAGTCTTTCACGTGCGCGGAGGCGGCGCCGGTGGGCGGTGAGTGCTCGGTGGCGGCCGGGTCTCCGGCGCATCCGGCGGCGGCAATCGCGGCAAGTGTCACCGCGCGGTGAAGCGAGCGCATACGATTCTCCAGGGTGGTCGGGATCGGCGGGCCGGAGCGAATCCGAATGTAGCTCAGGATTAGCTCGTCTGTGTGACGGGTTGTCGTTCCGGCGCACGATGTGGACTTGTCGGTGCTATGGGGCATGCTCTTGGCACGCAGATGTCAACGAACCGCCCGGAGAACACCATGTCGTCCCGTCGAACCAAGCCGCAACCCTTGTCCGACACCGAGATTCGGCAGATCGCCGCGGACATCGCGGACGATCGGCCGCCGATGGTGTGGTTCACCGCCGACGCGGTGGGCGTGCCGGAGGGCCGCTCCGGCAAGGTCGTCGCACTCGGAGATCCCGCCGAGGGCGACTTCCTACAGGTGCGGCCCACCGGCTCCAAGGATGTGCTGTCGTTCTCGCCGACCGAGGTGACGCTGGCCAAACCGGCCCGCCGCACCCCGGCCGCGAAACCGGCAGAGGCACCGCAGACCGCCAAGAAGACAACGGCAACCAGGAAGGACACCGCAGTGAGCATGCCGTCGACCGCGACCCCGTCGCCGACGCCACCCAGCCCGGCCCCGGTGCAGTCCGCTGTCGCAGGGCAGAATCCCTCTGCTCCGGCCGCGCCCAAACCGGCTCCCGATCCGTCGGCGCCCAAGCCCGCGGCCAAACAGGGCCAGGGCACGCCGCGCCCGGCGGCCCAGAAGAGCGCCGCGTCCGCGGCCCGCAAGTCCAAGGCCCCGGAGGTGACGGTCACGTTGTCCGGCACCGCCGAGGGCGAGTGGACCATCGACGTGGTGCAGGGCAAGAAGCGCACCACCCGCGGCCTCACGGTGCCCGGCGCGACGGTGGCCCAGGCCGCCAAGATCCTGCACCCGGAGGTCTCCGAGGTGGTCGACTCGGTCCTCGAGTCGGTCCGAAGCTCCCAGCGCGCCAAGGTGGAACAGTTGCAGGCCGAGTTGGATCAGGCCCGCCGCCTGCTGGACGATCTGGCGGGCTGAGGCCCCCGCACAACGGCACTCTCCACCCCCGGCGTGACGGTCGGCGACCATCGCCGCGTCGTTCCGGGGGTGTAGTGCGTTGCCGACAGTCATAGCAATACGACACAGCTCGCCTTCGTCACTGGTTCTGCCCCTGTGAGCGCTAACAACCGGATAGGATCCGGATTCGGCCGATTAGGTCGTCCGGTGATCCCATCGACAGGAGAGCTTTATGCCGCCCGCTGCTGAGTCGCCAGGAGTAATCGATTCGGTGTTGGCAGGGAGTCCCGCGCACTCGGTGTTAGCCGAGGGCACCCAGCTCCGCCTGGACGCCGCACCCGTCGATTACATACTGGTCGCACTGTATTTCGTCTTCGTCCTCGGCATCGGTCTACTCGCACGGCAACGCGTGTCGTCGAGTATCGACTTCTTCCTCTCCGGCCGTTCGCTGCCGGCCTGGGTGACCGGCCTGGCGTTCATCTCCGCCAACCTCGGCGCGGTCGAGATCATGGGCATGTCGGCCAACGGCGCCCAGTACGGCATGCCGACCATGCACTACTTCTGGATCGGCGCGGTGCCGGCCATGCTGTTCCTCGGCGTGGTGATGATGCCGTTCTACTACGGCTCCAAGGTGCGCAGCGTGCCCGAGTTCATGCGCCGGCGCTTCGGCACCGGGGCACACCTCGTGAACGCCATCAGCTTCGCGCTGGCCCAGGTGCTCATCGCGGGTGTGAACCTGTACCTGCTGGGCTCGATCCTGAACGTGCTGCTCGGCTGGCCGCTGTGGGTCTCGATCATCGTGGCCGCCGTCATCGTGCTCTCGTACATCACCCTCGGCGGCCTGTCGGCGGCGATCTACAACGAGGTGCTGCAGTTCTTCGTCATCGTGGCCGCGCTGCTGCCGCTGACCCTGGTCGGCCTGCACCGCATCGGCGGCGTGAGCGGGCTGAAGGACAAGGTGCTCGGGCAGCCGGACGGCGTGGAGCAGTGGCACTCCTGGCCCGGTAACGAGCTCAGCGGATTCGGCAACAACTTCCTGTCCGTCGTCGGCATCGTGTTCGGCCTGGGCTTCGTGCTGTCGTTCGGCTACTGGACGACCAACTTCGTCGAGGTGCAGCGCGCGCTGGCCACGCATTCGATCTCCGCGGCCCGGCGCACGCCGATCATCGGCGCGTTCCCGAAGATGTTCATCCCGTTCATCGTCGTGATCCCCGGCATGATCGCCGCGATCCTGGTCCCGCAGATCGCCGATCTCAAGGCCACCGGCAGCGGCGACGCCACCTACAACCAGGCGCTGCTGTATCTGATGAAGGCGGTGCTGCCGAACGGCCTACTCGGCGTGGGGCTCGCGGGCCTGCTCGCCGCGTTCATGGCCGGTATGGCCGCGAACATCTCGGCGTTCAACACGGTCTTCAGCTACGACCTGTGGCAGCAGTACGTGAAGAAGGACAAGCCGGACGGGTACTACCTGACCGTCGGGCGGCTGGCCACGGTCGGCGCCACCGTGATCGCGATCGGCACCGCGTTCATCGCGGGCAACTTCTCGAACATGATGGACTATCTGCAGACGCTGTTCAGCTTCTTCAACGCGCCGCTGTTCGCGACGTTCATCCTCGGCATGTTCTGGAAGAAGATGACGCCCACGGCCGGTTGGGTCGGCCTGGTGTTCGGCACGCTGTCGGCGGTGGTGGTCTTCATCCTGCACCAGACCGACGTCTTCCACCTGTCCGGTCAGGGATCGAGCTTCCTCGCCGCCGGCGTGGCGTTCGTGGTCGACATCGTGCTGAGCATCATCGTCACGCAGGTGACCACGCCGAAGCCCGCGGCCGAACTGGTCGGGCTGGTGTACTCGGAGACGCCCAAGGAACAGCTCAACGATCCGGACGCGGATTCGCTGCCCTGGTACCAGCGCCCCGTGCTGCTGGCCGGTATCGCGCTGGTGCTCGTGATCATCCTGAACATCATTGTCCGATAAGGAAGTGACGCAATGCTTTTCGACATCCGAACGATCGTCGGGTCGCTGATCGGCGTCTACGGCGTCATCCTGGTGATCACCGGCCTGGTGAGCAATTCCGACAGTGATCTCGCCCGCTCCGGCGGCTGGAACACCAACCTGTGGGCGGGGATCGGCATGATCGTCGTCTCCGTCCTCTTCCTCGCCTGGGCCTTCCTGCGCCCGGTCAAGGAACTGGTGCACAAGAGCGACCAGTCTCCCGGCGGCACCGACTAGGAAAACCTGGACGCGCCCCGATGGAGGGAACTTCGGACGCGGCCTGATGAGGGGAGCCCCGCCCGGCACAGCCGGGCGGGGCTCGGTCGTTTCCGTCTCAGGGTCTTCTCCCGCCTGTCTCAGCGTCCTTCTCTGCCCTGCCTCAACGTCTTCCTGCCCTGCCTCACTCGAACAGGGCGAGCGCCGCATCCCGGGCGTGCTCGATCGGGTCCGGGGTGATCCCCATGCCGTAGCAGACCAGCGCGCCCTCGTGGAGCAGCGTCACGGTGTCGGCGACCGAGCCGGGATCGGCCGTTCCGGCCTGGTCGGCGAGTGATCGGAACAGGTCGCGCATCCACTGCTTCTGGGCCACGGTCACCGCGTGGCCGGGATGGTCCGGCGGCAGATCGGCGTGCGCCCGGACCATGCTGCATCCCTTCGCGCTGTGGGTGCGCATCCATTCGCCGGAGGCGTCGAATACCGCGCGCAGCCTGGTCCGAGGGTCGTCGGGGAGGCCGGACAGCCGCTGCCGCAACGACTCTCGCCACGCGTCGTCGCGGGCGGTGAGGTACTCGACCACCAGGCGCTCCTTCGATCCGAATCGGTCGTAGAGCGTGCGCTTGGTGACGCCCGATTCCGCCGCGATCCGGTCCACGCCGACGGCCGTGATGCCGTTGTCGTAGAACAGCCGCGACGCGGTGTCGAGAATCCGCCGCGCCCGGGGCGTCCACTCGATCGGCGCTGTCGTGTCCATGACGTCGACTATACAGATCTGTATAGTCGGGCTGATGACTATACAGATCGGTAAAGTTACTCGGCGTCGAGCGCTGATGATCGTGCTCTCGGTGCTGTTCGTGGCGTGCTGGAGTTCCGGATTCATCGGCGCCAAGCTCGGCGGGGCGCAGGCGCCGGTCACCACGGTGCTCCTGTGGCGGTTCCTCCCGCTGGCCCTGCTGCTGATCCCGGTGGCCGTGCGGGCGGGCGGTCCGCGTTCGCTCGGCCGGACCGTCGTCGTCGGCCTGCTGTCGCAGACGGGATACCTGACGACGGTCTACTGGGCCGTCGACCTCGGGGTGAACACCGGGACCACCGCGCTCATCGACGGCGTGCAGCCGCTGGTGGCCGCCGCGCTGGTCGGGCCGCTGCTGGGGGTGGTCGTCACGGCCCGGCAATGGGCGGGACTGGTCCTCGGCCTGGCCGGGGTCGTGCTGGTGACGGCCTCCGACGCCGTCGCGGCGGCGGATGTGCGGTGGTGGGCCTATCCGATCCCGCTGCTCGGCATGCTCGCCCTGATCGCTGCCACCGTCGTGCAACGCCGCATCACCACGCCGCCGCCGATGATCACAAGCCTCGCGGTGCACTGCGGCGCCAGCGCCACGATATTCACCGTCGCCGCGCTGCTGACCGGAACCGCGACCCCGCCCGCGTCCCCCGGCTTCTGGTTGGCGACGGCGTGGCTGATCGTCTTCGCCACCCTCGGCGGCTACGGCCTCTACTGGTACCTGCTGGCGAATCTCGGTGTCACGCGGGTCAATTCGCTGATGTTCCTGATGGCCCCCACGACCGCCGTCTGGGGCGCGCTGATGTTCGGCGAATCGTTCACGCCGGTCACCGCGGCCGGCCTGGCGATCGGCACCGCCGCCGTGGTGGTCGTGAACGCGTCCGCGGGCCGCCCGGAGCGGTCACGATCCCGCGCGCCGTCGCCGCCACCAGGTGACGGCCCACAGCATGTGGACGCCGCCGAGGACGGCGACGACCACGGCACCGTCGAGTCGCGCTGTCATCGGATGCCCCGGGCCGAGTTCGCCCACCGCCCGGGCGATCAGCGCCAGATCCGCCGGGAGGGTGAGGGTCGCGAGCGCGGTCAGGCACACTGCCGTGCCGGCCACGAGAACCACGCTGTAGACGCGGACGGCCCGGCGTTCGTGCGCCGGCAGGTCGCGGCTGGGGTCGTCGGACGTCCGGCCCCGCGCGGTCACGGCCCGCCGTAGCCGGTGCCAGGTGTACCGCGCATAGGCCCGTCCGTCGCCGAACAGATCGCGGCACGCCATCAGGTCCTGGAGCACGAAGTAGAGGTCGGTGCGCATGAACACCATGAACTGGAACGGCAACGGCAGCAGCGCGATCAGCAGCCCGGCCGCCAGCATCCGATGCGCCGTGCTCGCCGCATCGGTGACCGCCAGCAGCAGCACCGTGACCGCGGCGGTCGAGAGGTTCACCGCCATACCGGCGAGGTAGGCGGTCAGCCGATGGCGGCGCGGGGCGAGTTCGATTCCGCTGATATCGGTTTCGGCCACGAGGAACTGCAGCCGGGTGCCGAGCCGGATCCGCGCGTGCACGCCCGTGGCCCGCGCGATGACGAAATGCCCCAGCTCGTGGGCGAATACGAGCGACCACCCCGCGACGGCGGACAGCACCAGGACCAGGCTGCCGTGCGGACTCCACAGCAGATCCCGGGCGCCCGGCAGCAGTTCCGGCCGCGCGACCAGAACCGCGATCGCCGCCAGCATCAGGCCGCAGAACAGCACCGGCAGTGCGGGACTCAGCGCGAACCGGAGATGTTCGGGGCGCACGCGCGCGAATGTCGCGGGCAGCGGCCGCTCGCCCGGCACGGGACGGCCGTCGACCTCGGCCACGAAGCCCAGCGCCACCAGATCCTCGGCGAAGGATCGGATGTCGAAGGCGCGGTTCATTCGCTGCGTGGTCTGCTCGACGGTGAGTCCCTGCCCGAGGAGATCGAGTGCGGTGACACCCGCGTCGGGCAGCGCGACGAACCGCCGGGTGTCGAACCGGCCGACCAGCCATTCGCCGTTGTCCGGCCGCTTCGCCAAGTCGTGCAGGCGAATCCGGCTCGCGGGCTCAAGCCGTGGCATCGCCGGGACCCGCGGCGTCACCGCAGATCGGGCAGTCCGGTCGCGGCGGATAGCGTTCGATGATCGACTCGCCGGGCACCGCGAGATTCATGCCGAGCCGGAAGCCGGGCTCGACCGGCGGCGCGTCCGTGAGGACGGCCAGCGCGAGGTAGGTCACCAGGTTGCCGGTGATCCCGGCGGTGACGGCGTTGGCGGGATTCCACGGGAGCCGAGGCTGGAGACCGTCCTGCGGCACACCGGCGGGCAGCCGGGTATCGGCCTGCTCCACCTCCTGATCGTGCAGGCATTCCCAGCACGCGCCGCGGCCGGGAACATGCACACACGCCGAGACGAGCGGACCGTGATAGCCGCCGGTCACCCAGGGCACGGCGGCACGCGCGCAGGCCCGGTTCGCCCATCGGCGAATTGCCCGGGGCTGGTCGGCGCCGCAGACGAGCAGGTCGTATCCGGGCCGCAGCAATTCGATGATGTCGCCGGTATCGCCGACGCGCAGTTGCTCGCCGGTGATGCCGACATCGGAGTTGAGCGCCCGCAGATGGCCGAGGGCGGCGTCGACCTTGGGCCTGCCGAGATCGTCCTCGCGATAGAGGATCTGGCGATTGAGGTTCGACAGCTCGACGGTGTCGTCGTCGACACAGTGCAGCTGCCCGACCCCGGAGGCGACGAGTCCCTGCGCGACCGTCCCGCCGACACCGCCGACGCCGATCAGCAGGACGCGAGACCGGCTCAGCCCGACCTGAATATCCCACGGGCTGCGGCGCGGGCTGCGGTCGATCCAGTTCAGCAAGGCGGCGCCGCGGGAATAGCGTTCACGATGCCGCGCGGGCAGTTGTTCCGGTATCGCGACATCCGCGTCCTCGAGGAATCCCGCCTCGAGCAATTGCCTTGTCGCACCGACGATCTCGGATTCGGTCACCGTCGGGTGGGCCGAGATCACCGTCGCGGTGGCCTCGGCCAAGGATCGGGTGCCGTCCAAAGCGCCGAGTAACGTCCACACCCACCCGCCCGCATCCTCGATCTCCACGCCGATTCCGGCGACGGTGGCACCGAGCCGGACGTTGCCGTCGATCGTGCGGTAGACGGCGTGCTGCGGTTTGATCCGCGGCCGCAGCAGGTCCGAGACGAGGACCGGCGGGTTCACTCGGGTGGCCTCTAGGTGGCGCCGGAGGCGGAGTCGCCCGTGGTTTCCTTCTTGTCCAGCAGGCGGATGCGAATGGCGGCGGGTTCGGTTGCGGGCGGCTCCGTGGCGGCCTTGTTCTCGGTCTCCGACATGGCCGTACTCCTTCGTCCACGTTCGTTGTGTACCGAGACCAGATGTACAGCATTCGCCCGGATTTCTATATCCTCGGCATTCACCAGCGCTGGGTGGCCGGTCGTTCCGGGCAGGGTGCGGTCGGCCCCCTCATACCTAAGCCGACCACACCCGGACCGTTGATTTCGTCGAGACCTTCGTGCGATCAGGCGGTCGCGCGCCGGCGCTGGATCAGGCCCACCGTCACGTCGACAGCGAGGAAGGCGAGCAGGCTGATGCCGATCAGCGGCGCGAACCAGCCGATCACCGCGGCGGCGACCGGCATCGCCACCACGAGATACAGCGGAGCGCGGCGCAGGACGCCCCGGCTCGGGGCCTTGCCGAACGCCCGGCCGCCCGGCCGCGTGGGACGGCGCTGCCACCACATCAGGTAGCCGCGCACGATCACGGTGATCAGCGCGAGCATCGTTGCCAGCAGCAGCAATTGGTTGGCGAGACCGAACAGCAGGCCCATGTGCAACTGGATGCCCCAGTTGGCGAGCTTCGCCATGAGCGGCCAATCGTCGTACCGCAGTACGTCGATCACATCGCCGGTGCGCCCGTCCACCGAGATCGAATCCTGGGTGTAGACGCCCGACAGCCGGCGCTCCTGTGCGACGAACGCGGTGCCCTCCTCGGCCGGGATGCCGATCTCCAGCGGCCCGTCGAGCCCGTGCCCGCGCGCGACCGCGTACACCTTGTCGACCTGCGCGGCCTTGTCCGCTGGGACCGGTGCGCCCATCTGGTGGCCGCTGTGTTCGGCGTGCTCACCGCCCATCGGAGCGGTCGGGGCGGCGCCCGGCAGCGTGGCGCCGACGGACGGTTTCGTCCAGCTCAACTGCTCGCGCAGCTTCTCGACATGGTCACCGGCGTACGTCGACCACGTCATCCCGGTGGCGGACAGGAACAGCAGCGGCACGAGAATCCAGACACCCACGGACGCATGCCAATTCATCGTCCGCTGCCGGCCGGAGCGGGAACGGTCGGGCCGCAGCAGCCAGCCCGCCGACCGCCGGTCCCGGCGCGACCGCACCCGCCGGATCCACACCGCCAGCCCGGCGAGGGCGACGATCCACATCCACGACGCGGCCATCTCGCTGTAGAGCCGCCCGGTCTCGCCCAGATGCAGATTCCGGTGCAGCACATCGATCCAGGTGCGCAGCGGCAGCGCGCTCGAACTGCCGTAGACCACGCTCGTGCCGACCGGTTCGGCCGTCGCGGGATCGATGAACACCGCGCGCCGCTCGGATTCGCCGAGCGAGGGATCGGTGAAGATCACGCGCGTGGTATCCCCGTGGTTCTGCGCCGGCATGACCGCGTTCAACGCCAGCCCCGGCTGCCGCGCGACGCCCGCCGCGATCTGCTCGGCCAGCGGCCGGTCCGGCCCGGCCGAATCCACATGCAGCAGATCGCGATTCACGATCGACTCCAGGGTGGGGGAGACCGCGTACAACGCCCCGGTGACCGCCGCGATCAGAATGAACGGCGCGACGAATACACCCGCGTAGAAATGCAACCGCATGGCGAGCGCGGCGAACCCCCCGCGTCGCACGGAAGGGGAATTACCGGACGGCTCCGGCGGCGGTTGCGGCGACTCCACACCGGCAACCGGACTATCGGTGACACTCAAGAAAACACTCCTGTTCGAGGGACACCCGTCGCCCACCCACGCAGGCACCGACCACCGGCAGATCATCGATGCCCCCACACCAGCCACCATCCGGCCTTCGTTCGACTTGGCGCGCCCTACTTCGTTATCCCGGCACGCTTTTGGCCGGGATCACTATCGGCAGGAGTGGATTCCGGCCAAAAGCGTGCCGGAAAAAAAGGGGGTGGGGTGGGTGGTTTTGTTGCGCAAGGCAGTGTTCCCGCGCGAAAAGTGTTCGCGCAGACGGGTGTTGTGGAAATTCAGACTCGAACAGGCTGGGGTGGGCCGCGGGTGCGGAAGGTGTCCGCGGCGAAGACACGGAGAATGACGCGGCTGCGGTGGGTGGTCCGCAGCAGCGGAGGCCCCGCGACGGCCGGTGAGCGCAGCAGCGCGGGCAGCGCCCGGGCCAGTATGCCCGTCACCACCCGGTACGCGGCCTCGGCCGCGCGGATCACCAGCGCGGCGCAGACCGCGGCCACGATGTGGGCGAGGAGCATGGCGGGCGACCAGACCGACTCGCCGTGGTGCATCCCCGCCATCCCGAACGACAGCACGGCATGGCCGAGCAGTTGCCCGCCGACCAGCGCGCCGGCCAGCCCGGCCAGCGTGTGGCGCAGCGGACCGACCCCGGCGACCAGCGCGCCCACCGCCGTACAGGCGACAACCAGCAGCGCGGCGGTGGTGGTGTCGAGCGACATCCCGCCCGAGGCCCAGCCGTGGGCCGCGATCGACAGCGCGCCGGAGACGGCTCCGGCCGATGCCCCGCGCACCCGCGCGACCGCGGTGCGGCGCGTGCGCGCCACCGCGGCGTCGCGGGCCGGGGCTCGGCCGGAGTCGATGAGCACCGGCTGATAATACCGGACGAATTACCGCTGATTACCAGCCCGAGCAGGGCACTCCCGCGCGGAACTACTCCGCGGCCGGATCCATCTCCATCAGCGGCTTGCGCAGCAGCTTGCCCGTCGCGTTGCGCGGCAACTCGTCGAGGAAGATCACCTCGCGCGGCACCTTGTACCGGGCCAGGTTCGCCTTGACGAAGTCCTTGATCTCCTCGGCGCTGCGCGAGGACTCCGGACCCGGAACGACGATGGCGCGCAACCGCTTTCCGAACTCCCGGTCGTCGACGCCCACCACGGCCGCCTCCAGCACGTCGGGCCGGTTGGCGATCAGGTGCTCGACCTCCTGCGGGAAGACGTTCTCGCCGCCGGAGACGATCATGTCGTCGTCGCGGCCGTCGATGAACAGCAGGCCGTGCTCGTCGAAATGGCCGACGTCGCCCGAGGACATCATGCCGTCGACGGTCTCCTTGGTGCGCCCGTCGGTGTAGGCCTTGAACGAGTGCGCGTTCTCGATGAAGATCGTGCCGGTCACGTTCGGCGCGGTGATGCGCTTGCGGTCCTCGTCGTACAGCGCCAGCCGGATGCCCACGGGCGGGCGGCCCGCGGTGGTCGGCGCGATGCGCAGATCCTCCGGCGCGGCCACGGTGATCACCGCGCATTCGGTGGACCCGTACACGTTGTAGAGGACGTCGCCGAAGTAGTCGAGGGTGCGGGTGACCACGTCCGGCGGGATCGCCGATCCGGCGGCGAACAGCATCCGCAGCGACGACATGTCGTACTTCGCGAGCGTCTCGGCGGGCAGGTCGAGCATGCGCTGCAACATGGTCGGCACCACGACCAGCGAGCTGGCCTGGTACTTCGTGATGTTGGCGAGGGTGTTCTCGGGATCGAACCGGCGCTGCTGGAACACCATCCGGTTGCCGAGCGCCAGCCCCAGAGTGAACTGTGACAGGCCGGTCGCGTGGAAGATCGGCGCGGCCACCACCATGGTTCCGTTGCGCGGCAACGGAATCCGGTCCAGGAACTGCGCGGAGATGAACGGGCTGACCTTCTCGCGCGGCGCGCCCTTCGGTGTACCGGTGGTGCCCGAGGTCAGGATGATCATGCCGCCGGGCTTCTCGGGCGCGGGCACCGCGTCGGGCGACCGGTCCAGCCGCAGCGAGTCCAGCGTCGGAATCGAGGCGTCGACGCCGTCCTTCTCGTCCACCCAGGTGAGGATGCGCGGAATCTCCTCCGGGATCGCGCTCATCAGCTCGACGAATTCGCTGTCGTGCAGCACGGCCTTGACGTTCTCGCGGGCGGCGACGTCGGCGAACTGCGGCTTCGCGAATCCGGTGTTCATCAGCACCGCGCGCACGCCGAGCTTGCCCGTGGCGGCCAGGCTGAGCACCATGCCGCGGTGGTCGCGGGCCAGCACCGCCACCACGTCGCCCTGCGTCAGGCCGCGGGCGGCGAGGCCGCGGGCGACCTGGTTGGACTGGGCGTCGACCTCGGCGAAGGTCAGCTCACCGCGTTCGTCGACGATGGCGGGCGCGTGCGGGGTGGTCTTGGCCACGTGCATGATGACGCCCGCGAACGGGCCGTACTTGCCGACATTGAGCGCGGAGCTGAGGGCGTGATCGGGACGCAGCGGGTTGAACAGGCCGCGCTTGCGCATGGCATTGACGCTCAGGGCCATATCTCCGGCCTTGCGGAGGGCAGTGCTGACTGACGGAAGGACAGCTGACATAGGTACAACCTTCCGCGGATACCGCCGACGTGCTGGCGGACCGCAACATCGAGATCCAGTGCGCGCTAACCCTAGCAAGCAGCACAGATGGGTTGTGGTTCGTGTCTCTGTAACCGACAGTACGCCTATAACTGAGCGTCGATCTATTGTGTTATTTGATAATCGGCCAGCGCGCGACGCACCAGTTTTCCAGTCGTGTTGCGGGGGAGTTCGTCGAGGAAGACGATGTCGCGCGGCACCTTGTAGCGGGCGAGGGTGCCCTTCACGTAGGCCTTGATCTCCTCGGCGTCGGGTGTGACGCCGGACTCCGGCACGATGAACGCGCGCAGCCGCTTGCCGAACTCGACATCGTCGACGCCGATCACCGCGGCGTCGAAGACATCGGGCCGTTCCAGCAGCAGATTCTCGACCTCCTGCGGGAAGACGTTCTCGCCGCCGGAGACGATCATGTCGTCGTCGCGGCCGTCGACGAACAGCAGCCCGTGCTCGTCGAAGTGGCCGACGTCGCCCGAGGACATGTAGTCGCCGATGATCTGCTTGTGCCGGCCGTCGGTGTAGCCCTTGAACGGCGCGCCCGAGCGGATGAAGATGCGGCCGGTGACATGGGTGCCGCGGATGCGGTGGCCCTCGTCGTCGAACAGCACGACCTCGCAGGTGACCGGCGCGCGGCCCGCGGTGCCCGGCGCCAGCGCCAGATCCTGCGGTTGCGCGACGGTGGCCACCGCGCATTCGGTGGACCCGTAGAGGTTGTGCAGGACGTGGCCGAACGCCTCGGTGGCGCGCACGGTCAGCTCGGGGGACAGCGCCGAGCCCGCCAGCACGATGGCCTTCAGCGACGACAGGTCGTACTTCGCGCGGACGGCGGGATCGAGTTCGACCATGCGATGCAGCATGGTCGGCACCGCCACCAGCAACTCCACCTTGTGCTCGGCGATCTTGCGCAGTGTCGTCTCGGCGTCGAAGCGGCGGATGAGCACGACCTTGTTGCCCAGGCCCGCGGCGACCAGCCAGGTGGCCTGGCCGGTGCTGTGGAAGATGGGGGAGACGATCATCATCGTGCCCTGGCGCGGGAACGGGATGCGGTCGATCACCTGCACCGTCGACAGCGGTGAAACCTTGTCGCGCGGTGCGCCTTTCGGCAGTCCGGTGGTGCCGCTGGTGAGGATGATGAAACCGCCGCACTTCTGCGGCAGCGGCAGGGGCGTGCTGTCGTTGGCGGCGACGAGTTCATCGATCGACGTCGCGCCGTCGGGTAGTTCGTGCCCCTCGTCGACCCAGGTGAGGACGCGGGGCAGTTCCGGCGGGAGCGCGTCGAGCAGGCCGACGAATTCGCTGTCGTGCAGCACCGCCTTCACGTTCTCGCGCTCGCACACCTCGGCGAACTGCGGCTTGGCGAAGCCGGTGTTCATCAGCGCCAGGCGGGCGCCGAGCTTCCCGGCGGCCACCATCGCCAGCAACAGGCCGCGGTGGTCTCGGGCCAGGATCCCGATCACGGTGCCGGGCCCGACGCCCAGGCCGCGCAGCCCGCGGGCGAGCGCGGTCGACTGCTCGTCCAGCTCCCGGTAGGTCAGCGATCCCCGCTCGTCGACCGCCGCCACATTGCCGGGCCAGACCCGGGCGGCGTGGCGCACCATCGACGCCTGCGGCCCCAGAACCCGCGACTCCTTGATGGTCCGCAGCGTCTCCACCGGGTCGCGCGGGTTGGTGAAACCGCGCTCTCGCAGCACGTTCAGACCTCGGATGGCCTCCACCGTATGAGCCGTTCGCCGCTGCAACTCGGACAGGATCGAGACCATCCAGCACCTCCACGCGCCCAGCGTGCGACGCCGCACGCAACCATCCGTGTGTCTGGAAGGTAGCAGCAGGGTGTGACGTGGGATACGGAAATTCGGCCAAGTCGGGCGGCCGGGCGGCTCGGTCCTGGGCGGGATAGCGGCCGACCGGTTTGTCATGAGTCCCGACCGACCCCCTAGCCCGTCGTGAGGTTGCCTCGGATCGGCGTCCTAGGGGTGATCTGCGGGAGTGAGCGTGCCTACCATGAATTCGGCCGGACGGTGACGCCACCGCCCGGGCCACCGCATCGCCGGGGTGGCCGCACGATGCCGCCGGCGATGCGAAATACCTTCTGGGGCAGTCTGATCCGGACGTCGGCCGGTGCGCACCGCCCCGGTCCGCGCGTCCGCACCGATGCTCGACACCGCGTGCCAGGGGCGTCGGTGTCGTAGGTGAGTCTGTCCCAAGGTCGATCGAGTTGCGGGCGGTTGTCGTGAGAGTGCTACGCGCAATGGTGATGATGGTGCTCGCCGGTTGTCTGGCGCTGATGCAGTCGCCCGCGGCGACCGCCGACGACGGGCCGCCCACTCCGCTGTCGCAGCCCGCGCCCTGGCAGCAGTGGCTCGATCGCACCGTGCCGGCGCCCGCGCTGCCCGCCGCGTCGTCGCCTCCCACCGCCGATCTGCCCCCGGAGCAGTCGGCGCTGTGGCGGGCGGTGCTGCCGCCGCCGGCGGGCGATCCGATCTTCGACGCCTGGCCGGGCAATCTCGGTGATCTGAGTCCGGGCGATGTGGTCGAGTGGCGCGATGTGACGGCGACGGCCGCGCCGCTGGCGGCGGTTCCGATCCAGCGCGCTGTCCTACTGAAGTTCCGGTCGACCTCGGCCACCGGCGTGCCCTCGTTCGGCACCGCGACGCTGGTGATTCCGGCGGCCGCGTGGACCGGTCCCGGCGGGCGTCCGGTGCTGGTGAACGCGTTGCCGATCAATTCCCTCGGGCTGCGATGCACGCCCAGTTACGCGATGGCGCACGGTATCAACGACAAGTTCAACTCGGGCGATCTGTTTCCGCCCACGACGTGGTTCGGGCTGAGTCGCGGGTATGCGGTCCTGATTCCCGACCACGAGGGGCCGTGGATGGCCTATGCCGAGCCGACGGTGGCCGGGCATGTCGTGCTCGACGCGATCCGGGCCACCCGGGGCATCTCGCCGGCGGAGTTCGGGGACAGCCGGTTCGCGATAGGCGGGTACTCGGGCGGCGCGATCGCCTCGTACGCGACGGCGATGCTGCTCGACGAGTACGCGCCGGAGCTGGCGGGCTCCGTCGTCGGCGCGACGATGGGCGGCCTGGTCACCGACTATCGCGCGGTGGCGCACCAGTTCAACGGCAATATCGCTTCGGGCATCCTGCTGGCGGTCAGCCTGGCGATGTCGCGCGAACACCCCGAACTCCTGCGCTACATGAATCACCTCGCGCAATGGGTCGCGACCTCGCCGGTGAAGGACACCTGTGGCGACACCAACGGCCCCCTCGGCGTGACCGGCATCCCGATCGAGGTCGCGACCAACGCCGCCGCCCCGCTCGACACTCCCGACGCGGACGCGGTATTCCGCCACACCGACCTGTCCGGCCGCAAATCCGTTGTCCCGCTGTACATCTATCACGCGGCAACCGACATCTGGATTCCTCGCGAGGGCTCGGATGCCCTGTACGCCCGCCAGTGCGCCCTGGGCGTCCCCGCCGTCCGTCGCACGGTCCCCGGCGAACACGTCATCGGCCTCTTCTCCGGCTTCCCCGATGCCATCTCGTGGCTGGACGCCCGCCTGCAAGGCGCCCCGGCTCCCTCGGAATGCCCTCCTCCGCCCGCTCCGGCTCCTCGGTGAACGGAACGAGACCACAACGGGGCTCGCGTATTTCGTAGTTCGGACCATCGACGGGTGGCGCGCGCCTCTTGACATTTAGTCAGTTTCTCTGTCCATAATAGACAGAGCAGCTGACCAAATCGTGGTCACTGCCCATCGCGCATCGGCCCGTCACGAGGGGTCGGGCCGCTGGTGCGCGATCGCCATCCCCACCTCCTGGTGAAAGGGAACTTCAACGATGACGAATACGGGATTCTCTCCGCGACCGCGCCTTCGGATTCTCGGCAGGGTCGCCGGCGCTGTGCTGAGCATCGGCATCGCCGCTGGTGGCGCAGCGTTTTCGGCGGCGCCTGCGTCGGCCTTGTCGAGCTACGACTGCCCCGGCGGCACATTCTGCGGGTGGGACGGCCGCGACGGCGCCGGCAATATGATCGTCCAGGTCAACGCGAACTGCGTGCTCCACGACATCGGCAACGGCGGGGCGGGCGACCAATTGACCTCCTACTGGAACCGCACCCGCAAGACCGTGGGTCTGTACGACTGGATGGGCGATCACTGGCAACTGCTGGCCTCCGTCGCGGACAACAAGCGCGGCACCCTGCCACACGCCGCCGACAAGAAGACCGACGCGGTCCAGGTCTGCATCTGATCGCCGCCGGGGGCGAGAGCGCTATCGCCCCCGGACACACTTGTCGTACAGATCCGGGAAGCGGCCGGACGGGTCGTACGTGGCCTTCAAGGTGCGGAAAGTGTCGCCCCCGTACAGCTCCCAGAACTCCTCCTCGGGGTAGTGGGCTGTCGAGTACAGCGGTTTGCGGCCGCCTAGTTCGGTGATCTTGCGTTCGATGAGGCGGTTGTGGTGGTCGGGGGACTGGCCGGAGCGTCGGCGGACGGGAGCCCAGAAGCCGACGCTCACGAACAGGCGGCCGGGCTCGATCGGGTAGAGCGTCGCCGGGCGGCGCATGATGAAGGGGCACAACCAGACCGGGGAGATGCCGATCTCGCGGTCGAAGAACCTCAGGAATTCGGGAACGGTCTCGGCGGGCAGATCGGCATCCTGCAACACCCATTCCACGGGACGGCCCACCGCGGTGAGCGCCCGGTCCAGATACCCGCTCTGCCGCGCTCGCATCTGTAGCCGCCGGAAGGTCTCGGCGTTGCGATAGCGCTGCGGCCACAGCCACCGCACCACGCGGTTCTCCAGGCCGAACGCCTTCGATGTCCAGTACAGGTCGGTATCCCAGCGCCACAGGTAGTCCCGCGTGCTGAGGAAGTCCTCGGTGTGCGAGCGGACGGCGTGGTAGTAGACCCGCTGCCCGGTGTAGTCGGACAGGTAGGGCGCGGTGTTGGTGAAGGTGCCGAGGCTGAGCGTGACCTCGTCGGACCCGAAGTAGGTGCCGTCGACGAAATCGACCGTGCTGCCGTCGAATTCGCGCGTCTCGACGATCTTCAGCAGGGCCGCGACCCATTCGTCGGCCGATTCCAGGCGGACGTGCCGCAGGCGCACCAGCTGCTGCGCCGGTTGGAGATCGATCCGCAGCCGCAGGGCGTAGCCGAGGCACCCGTAGGAGTGCGGGAAGGCGTGGAACAGGGCGGCGTGCTCGTTGTCGGCGGTGGCGGTCACGAGGCGGCCGTCGCCGGTCAGGATCTCCATCTCGGTGACGCAGTCGTGCGGCAGACCCGCTCGGAACGAGGAGGATTCGGCGCCGGTGCCCACCACCGCGCCGCCGAGCGTGATGGTCTTGCAGTCCAGGACCAGCGGGGGAAGCGACTGCTGCGCGAGGGTGGCGTCGGCGATCGTCTCGTAGGTGGCCATGCCCTCGACCTCGGCGACGCGGGCGTGCGGGTCGACGGTCAGGACCCGGTCGAATCGCCGGACGTCCAGGCCGATTCCGCGCCGGCGGCGGGGACGCCACAGGTTGGAGGTGGGCTTGATGAGGTGCACCGGCTCGTCGGCGGGTAAGGCCTGGAATTCGGCGCGGAGGTCCGCGGCGTCGCGCCGGTGGCGGGCCAGTGCGATATCGGACGGTGTATCGGCCATGACTTCCCCACTCGCTGTTGCTGTTTCGGGCCGTATCGAACCTCGGATCCTCAGCATGACACGTGGCTACGACAACATCCGGCGGTTGCGTGTTACTGCCCGCCCGCGGTCGCCGGGTCGCGGACGCGCGGGCACGCCGGCACTTAGAGTGGGCGGCATGCGTATCGCGGTGTTGACGGTGCTCGCCCTCCTGGCGGCGGGGTGTTCGCTGACGAACGACAAGGAGCCCCATGCCGTCCAGGGCGCCCAGGCCGCCGCACCGTCCGCCGCCGCCCCGTTCGCCGCCGTCGACGCCTGGGTACAGGCCGCCGCCCCGGCCGACCCGGCGCGATTCGGCACCGTCACCAAGGACGGCAAGTCCACACCGCTGAAGGGCGACGTCTCGTTCACCAGCCCCAGCGGAAAAATCAAGTGCACCAGCGATTTCCGGGAGGGGTTGCAAGGGCTGAACTGCCTGGTGGATCTGAAGAATCCGCCGAAGCGTCCCGAGGGTGATTCGTTCGGCAATTGGGTCGGGAACTGGATCGACTACTCCGGCACGACCTTGACCGTCGGCTCCTTCCACGGCGACCCGGGTCCGTTCATCTACGGCTACGGCGCCGAGCTGCCGTACGGAAACCGCGTCGGCGTCAAGGATTACACCTGTCGTGTCGATGCCGACGGCCTCGTGTGCGTCGATGCCGCCGCGAAGTCCGCCGCCCGGATCAGCGACGCGGGCGTCGTCCCGTTCGGCTGTCTGCGGGAGCACGCCGACCCGAAAGTGAAGGCGGGGCAGTCCTTCCGCTGCTGAGCGGGCGAATGCGCCCGCGCGGCTCAGATCTGTGCGGAGCCGCCGTCCACGGCAAGCTCGGACCCGTTGACATAGCTGGACGCGTCCGAGGCGAGGAAGACAGCCGCCGCGGCGATCTCTTCGGGCTCGGCCAACCGGCCGAGCGGAACCGACGACCCGGCGGTGGCGACCGCCTCGGCCGTGATCAGGTCGACCAGACCCTGCGTGCGGGTACCGCCGGGGGAGAGCATGTTGATCCGGTATCGACGTGCCCCGGCGTCGTGGGCGAACCCGCGCACCAGGTTACGGAGCGCGGCCTTGGTCGCCCCGTACACGGGCAGGTACGGCTCGGGCCGTGCGGCGGCCGTGGATCCGGTGAGTATGATCGACGCCCCCGGCGAGAGCAGCGGCAATGCCTTCTGCACGGTGAACAGCGAGCCCTTGACGTTGGTGGTGAACATGGCGTCGAACTGCTCCTCGGTGATCTCACCCAGCGGTGCCACGATCCCGATCCCGGCGTTGGCGACCAGGACGTCGATCCGGCCCGCCTGCTCGGCGACGGTCGCATAGAGCGCGTCGAGATCCTCGAGCCTGCCCACGTCACAGCGGACCCCGGTCACCCCGGGACCGAGTTCGGCCTCGACCTCATCGAGCTGTGCCCGCCGACGGCCGGCGACGAACACCCGGGCGCCCTCGCCGAGGTACGCCCGCGCGATCGCCCGTCCGATGCCCGCGTTGCCCCCGGTCACGACCGCGACCTTGCCCTCCAGAATCTTCATGGCAGCTGCCCACTTCCCTGTTATTGACTGATCCGTCCATAACACATGATATGGACGGTTCGGTCAAGAACTTGGTCGGTGTTCTACCTCGCGCCACTCACTCCGGGACGGCTCGAGACCGGGGCAACAGACCGGTGAGCAGGGTCTCGGCGATGGTCGACAACGCAGCTGGATCCTGACCGACCCGGCCGAGGACGATCAGGCCGAGCTGACCCGCCAGCACCGCGTGGGCCGCGCCGTCGGGATCGACATCGGGCGCGATGTCGCCCTCGCGCTGCGCGCGCCGTATCGCATCGACCAGCACGGAAGTGGTCGCGGCGTAGCTGCGCCGAGCCTCCGCCGCCACCTCGGAGGTACTCATGGAGAGCTCCATCGCGGTATTGGCGAGCAAGCACCCCCGGCGGGCCTGTTCGCCGCCGGGATCACGGAGGGGTCCGGTCACGAAACCGCGAATCACATCGATCGCATGATCGGCCTGCTCCAGCCACGCACGCAACATCCGATCGTTGGCCTCGTCGTACTCGCGCAGCACCCGCAGGAACAAGCTCCGCTTGTCCCCGAACGCCCCGTACAGACTCCCCTTGCCCAGTCCGCTGACTGCCAGCAGATCCTCGAGCGACGTGCCCGCGTACCCCTTGTCCCAGAACGCCGCCTGCACGGCTGCCAGGACCCGCTCTTCATCGAACTGGCGTGGACGCGGCATGCCCCAAGGCTACCCATACTGGACCGCCCGGTCCATCATTGCGCCGAGAGGCGTCCGCGGGACTCAGGAGCCGGCGAGCAGCACGAAAAGCAGTGCGATCGCTCCGGGAAGTGCTTGGGTGAGCAGGATTCGGCGGTTGGCGGTCGCCGCTCCGTAGATACCGGCGACAACAACGCATGTGGTGAAGAAGATCTGGGCGGCGTGGCCGACCGGGTCCGAGGCGATCAGGCCCCAGATGAGTCCTGCGGCGAGGAAGCCGTTGTAGAGGCCTTGATTCCCGGCCAGCGTCTTGGTTTCCTGGGCGAATTCGGCGGTGGTGCCGAAGGTCGCACGCACTCTCGGGGTGGTCCACAGGAACATCTCCATGACCAGGATGTACACGTGCAGTGCCGCCACGAGTCCGACGAGAATTTCAGACGCTACACGCATGCGTCGAGGTTACGGGGATCGGTAGCGGGCGGGTCGGAAGACGCGCGCAGCGTCGAAACTCTCCCTAGGTGAGTGGATGCGTGGGGGTGACGGCGCGGATGCGGAGCACGACGTCGAACCAGTCGCCCAGGCCGGCGCCGGCGATGTAGTGGTCGGTGTCGCGGTCGGGGCGGTAGGTGCCGATCACGAGCCGGAGTGTGGTGGGGCTGTGCAGCCACTCGCGCACCGGACCGGCTGGCGCCGTGCGCAGGTCGAGCAGATAGTCGGGGTGTTCGGAGGTGTCCAGCACGCTGTCGGCGAAGTCGGCCGGGGGCGCGGGAACGGACAGGCCGGCGCGGACCTCGCCGTGGTGGAAGGCGACCGCGACCGAGAGGTAGCCCGCGCCGAATCGCTGCCGGAGCAGGGATCCCGTGGTGGGGAACTCCTGCGACATGGCGTGTAGGGTCAGTCGTTCCGCGACGGCGGTATTCGACACGCCCTCCCAGTACACGACGCGTTCGCCGGTGCGCTCGTGCCGGTTCGCGATGCGGTCGGCGGCGTCGGCCGATTCGGCGGCGAAGTCCCGGTGGCCCGATGCGGTGCTGGTCTCGTGGTATCGCAGGATGAGGCGGGCGGCCGTCACGACGTCCGGGGTGGTTTCCGGCAGCGATTCCACCAGTGCCAGAGCGTCTTTCGCGTGCTCGGCGAACGGGCGTCCGGGGTGGGCGCCGTTCGCGCGCTGGATGTGCTCGCCGAGCCGGTGGGCCGTCACGATCGGGTCGTAGTGTGATCGCAATTCGACGAGGCGTTGGGGCGCAACGGTTTCCACGAAACGCGACACCTGCTCGTAGTGCGCCGGTTTGGCGGCCTCGGGGGTCAGGCCGAAAAGCCGCAGGGGATCGTGCGGATGGGTGCGATTGAAGTCGCGGGCCCAGTGCAGAACGGCGAGCGTCTCGGTATTGCGCCACGGAACCCACGCCTCTCGCAGAATCGCCTGTGGGTCACCGTCGCCCGTCCGCGCGTACTCGTCCATGGCCGCGACCACCGATTCGTCGTCGAGCAGCGCGAGCGCACGGAAGCCGTTGAACTCCACCAGCATTCGCAGCAGGCGATGTGTGGTCGCGGCGAGTTCGTGACCGGCGCGGGTGGTCGTGCCGACCCCGATGACCACCGCGTCGTCGGCCGCGCGAGTCACCGGCCGCAGATCCTCGACCGATCCCTCGGCCTCGACCGTGGCCAGGGGATGGGCGTTGGCCCGGATCCAGTGGGTGACCTCAGCGGCGATGGCCGTCGCATGCGACATGATGGCTCCTGAACGAGCGAAGAACGAGGAAAGTACCTTTGTCATCAAAGGTAAATACCTTTGATGACAAAGTCAATTGGAGGTGGAGCGATGTCGGCTTCGGAGCCGGCCCCGGACCCGGCCGGTCCGGACGCCGACGCGGCGGTCCGCGCGATGCTGCTGCTCATGCCCCGGCTGGTCGGCCGGGCCAAGAAGACGCAGCCCCCGGAGGAACTGCGGTCCCTCGCCCTGGCCCCGCGCCACCTGTCCCTGCTGTCCTACCTGCTCTTCGACGGACCCCTGACGGTGAACGACCTGGCCGCCCGCCTGGAGGTGGCCCCCACCACGGTCAGCCTCATGGTCGGCGACCTGAACCGCCAGGGCATCCTCGACCGCCACGCCGACCCCGCCGACCGCCGCCGCAAGATCATCACGATCACCCCCGACACCCTCCCGTCCATCCGCCGCTGGCTGGCCCGAGGCGCCGAAGCCTGGCACACCGCCCTGTCCCCCCTCACCCCCGCCCAACGCCGCCTCTTCATTGACACCCTCCACGCCTACGAACGCGCCGCAGGCGGTCACGGCGCGGACCCGGAGCAGTGAGTTCACAAGAATCGTTCGCGAATCAGGCTGCGTCAGCTCAGAATCGACCCATGGCCGAGCTTGTGCTGACAGCGGAACGCCGTGCGGAACTGGCCGGGCTCCTGGGCGACGACCAGCGCCTCCGGACCGAATATCCGAAGGTCGCCGAGTACTTGGACGCCGCGCCCATGCTGCCGGGTACGTCGGACGAACGGGCGGACGCGGCATTCGATCTACGCGTCGTGCACTACATGACCGGTGACCGCTCGATCAGCGCGAACCCCTACTGGGACATCGTCGCCCCATCGGTCTCCGAGCGCGATGGCCGGCGCACGGTCGACGGCGGACGGCCGAGGGGCAGCGCCCGCCTCGGCTTCGCCCAAACCGTCCTGCAAGCGGCCTACGCGTACGCGATCCCGGCTCCGGAGACGATCGCATGGCTGGCCGCGTTCTCCTACGGCCGCCGAGTGGTCGAACTGGGTGCCGGCCGCGGATATTGGGCAGCACAACTGGCCGACGCCGGCGTGCGCGTCGAGGCGTACGACTCCGAACCTCCGGACAGCACCGAGAATGCCTCGTTCCCCTGTGTCGCAGGTCAACAGGCCGTATGGCACAGCGTCCGCGGCGTCGGCGAATACTCCGCGCGAGAGGCCGCAGAGTCGGACGTGCTACTCCTGATCTGGCCGCCCGGCTGGGGCAACCCGATGGCGTCCGAGGCGCTCGCGACCTTCGAGGCCGGAGGCGGCAACCGTCTCGTCTACATCGGAGAACCGCAGGGCGGCAAGACCGGCGACGACGCGTTCTTCGACGCCTTGGCGGCGTCCTGGCATCTCGAATCCGAAGACCCGCACTATGTTTCGTGGTGGAACCTGCCGGACCGTGCGCAGGCGTGGGTGAGGCGCTGAGCGGATGCGGGGCTGCCGGAACTGTCACCGACTCTTCGATCGCGACGAAGGCGACTATCCGTCCGGTTGGAGCACGTCCGCGAGAGCCGAGGCTACGCGGGCCACGGACCGGTCGTCGTCGGTCGCCAGTTGTCGCAGGATGGGTACCGCGAGGGGCCGGGGCAGTTCGGCCAGGGCCTGGGTCAGCCGGATGCGTATAGCGGAATCTGCTGTGTGAGTGTCGAATTCGGCGGACAACGCGCTCACGATCCGGTCTGCCCATTGCGCGTCCTGGGCCAGCGCTCCCAGGAGTTCGGCGGCCTCGACGTCGTTCGGGCCCTGGACGATGGTGGCGACGAGGGCAGGGATGGCTCGGGGTTCGCCGCGGGCGCCGAGGGTGAGGGCGGCGGTTCTGCGGACCGTCGCGTCGGGGTCCTCGAGGGCGGTGGTGAGTGCGGTGGTCGTCTCCTCGCCGGGGAGTTCGGCGAGCGCCAGGACGGCGCGGCGGCGGATTTCGGCGTCTTCGGAGTTCAGGCCGATTGCGAGGGCGGTTACGGCGTCGGTGCCGGATCGGGCGATGGCCCAGCGGAGGGCTCCGGCGACATTCTGGTCGGATTCGGCGAGGACGGCCTCGGCCAGCAATTCGGCGGGGACCGCCGTGTCGGCCGGGGCCAGGACGGCCTGTTGCCGTCGTGCGGCGTCGTGTGACCCCAGTCCGTGCAGGAGTTGGACTATGCGCAGGACGTCCTGCCAGTGGGAGGGGTCGGCGGCGTCGACCGCGCGGAGCCGGTCGAGGAGTTCCTGCTCTCGGTTCAGCCGGTCCTCGGTTTTCCGGATGAGGTCGCCGACCAGTGCCGACGGGGTGAAGCCGGGGTCGTCCAGAGCGCGCGCGACTTGGCTGAGCGAGAGTCCCACCGAACGCAGCCCCTCGACGAAGAGGATCCGCCGGATGTCGTCGGGGGAGTACTCCCGATAGCCGCCGACGGTGCGGCCGGTGGGGCGCACCAGCCCGAGGGAGTCGTAGTGCCGGAGCATCCGGGCACTCACCCCCGACTGGCGCGCCACCTCGCCGATCAGCACGTAGTCGTCTCCTCCCGATCCGGACCGAGCGCCCTGACCCGTTTCGCCTCGTCGACGGCGAGGTCGAATCCCGCGTCGGGGTCGTGCAGCAGCCGTTGCGTGGCTCGTGCATGCGCACGGACCACCGGGTCGCGATGTGCCAGCGCCGTTTCCAGAACCGGTTCGACCACGTCACCGAGTGCGACGAGCGCCCGGCTCAGGCTCAGTCGCGTGTCTCGATCACCGCGCCCGAACTGCACCGCCAGCTCGCCCGCCAGCCTAACCTTCTCCTCCTCGGGCACGAGGACGACCGCCGCGCGCCACGCACTCCGCGCCACCTCGACGTCGGCATCGTGCAGCAACGCCCGCGTGATCGCGGGCCACACCGCCCGATCCCCGATCTTCGACAACGTGTGCAACGCCTGACTACGAGCCTGCGCCCGCCCCGACCGCAACTCCTCCCGCAGCCTCGGAACCGTGACCTCCGCCGGCAGCCGCGTCAACGCCCACGTGAGCATGTCCCGCACGAAGAAATCCGGCTCAACCGCACACCGCTCCACCAGCGCCTCGAGAAATCCGGCGTCGGGATCCGTCCCAGCCGCCAACGCCGCCTTCAACCGCGTCGACGAACTCTCGGCCGCCAACGCCCCGAGCAGCCGCCTCTCCTGTGTCGTGTGTACCGAGTCCATGATGACCACCTCCACCACCCAGTGAACGGCTTGTCACAGTGACAAGGTCAAGCCCGGCGCGGCCCGGAGACGAGAAAACCGGTGCGAGCCCCCGAGGCTCGCACCGGTTTCCGGTGTGCTGCGTACTACCTCGTCACTTCAGTTCGGAGCTGGTGAGTTCCAGCACCCGGCGGGCGACGATGAGTTGCTGGATTTGTTGGGTGCCCTCGAAGATGTCGAGGATTTTGGCGTCGCGGGCCCACTTTTCCAGGAGGGTGCGCTGAGAGTAGCCGATGTCGCCGGCCAGTTCTACGGCCTTGAGGGTGACGTCGGTGCCCATGCGGCCGGCCTTGGCCTTGGACATGGAGGCCTCGAGGGAGTTGGGCTTCTTGTTGTCGGCCATCCAGCCGGCGCGCAGCGACAGGAGGTAGGCCGCCTCCCAATCCGCCTCCAGGCGAAGGAATTCCGCGGCGGCGGCGGGCTGGCTGTTGGCGGGGCGGTCGTAGTCGATCTCGACGCCGGCCTCGGTGAGGATCTTGCGCAGTTCCTCGAGGGCGGCGCGGCCGACGCCGACGGCCATCGCGGCGACCAGCGGGCGGGTGTTGTCGAAGGTCTGCATGACCCCGGCAAAACCCTTCTCCACGTTGACCTCCGGGCTGCCGAGGATGTTGTCCTTCGGGATCCGGCAGTCCTCGAGCCGCAGCTCGGCGGTGTCGGAGGCCTTGATGCCCAGCTTGTGCTCGAGCCGGGCGACGGTGAGGCCCGGGGCATCCCGCGGCACCACGAACGACTTGATGGCGGCGCGGCCCTTGGACCGGTCGACCGACGCCCACACCACGATGTGGGTGGCGCGCGAACCCGCGGTCACGAAGATCTTGGTGCCGTTGAGCACCCACTCGTCACCGTCGAGCACCGCGGTGGTGGATACGGCCGCCGAGTCGGAACCGAACGCCGGCTCGGTGATCGCCATCGCGGCCCACACCTTGCCGAAACGATCCAGCTGCTCGTCGGTGGCGACCGCCGCGATGGCGGCGTTGCCGAGGCCCTGGTAGGGGATCGACAGCATCAGGCCGACGTCGCCCCAGGAGGTCTCCAGGGCGTTCATCAGCGCGGACATGTTGCCGCCGTTGGTGTTACCGAGCAGCTCGGTGGCGTGCGAGTCCTTGTCCTTCTCCCCGGTCTCGGACTTGCGGCCGCCGGTGGCGCCGGAGATGTCCTGGGTGCCGGAGTCGGCGAGGCCCTCCACCATGGCGGCCATGGTGTCCAGCTCGACCGGGTACTCGTGCTCGGCGAGGTCGTACTTGCGCGAGATCGGGCGGAAGATCTCCTGGGCGACCTGATGGGCCTGATTGGCGCTGGCCCGCAGCTTCTTGGGAAGTTCGAGATTGATCATGTCAGTGGCTCCGTCGAAAGTCGTGGGTCAGACCAGCACTACGCCCTCGGCGACGCCGATGGCCCGCAGATCGCGGTACCAGCGCTCGACCGGGTGCTCCTTGGTGTAGCCGTGGCCGCCGAGCAGCTGCACGCCGTCCAGGCCGATCTGCATGCCCTTGTCGGTGGCCAGCTTCCGGGCCAGCGCCGCCTCACGGGCGAAGGACAGGCCCTGCTCCGCGCGTGACGCACCCCGCAGAGTCACGAGCCGCATACCGTCGAGCTCGATCGCGATATTCGCGACCATGAACGCCACCGCCTGGCGGTTGGCGATCGGCTCGCCGAACGCCTCGCGCTCCTTCACGTACGGGATCACGTAGTCGAGCACGGCCTGGCCGGTGCCGACCGCCAGCGAGGCCCAGCCCAGGCGGGCCAGCCGCACCGCGTCGGCGTACTCCTCGGCGCGCTGGGCGGCGTCGCCGTCGCCCAGGACCGCCTCGGTGGGGACCGCGACATTGTCCAGCAGCAGCCGGCCCAGACCGGCGGCGCGCAGGCCCATGCTCGGGTCGGCCTCGATCACGACGCCCGGGGTGTCGGATTCGACGATGAACAGCGCGGGCCGGCCGTCGAGTTCGGCGGCGACGATGAACAGTTCGGCATCGGCGGCGGCCGGGACCAGGCTCTTGACCCCGTTGAGGCGGTAGCCGCTGGGGGAGCGCGTGGCCTTGGTCTGCAGCGCGAACGGATCGAACAGCGCGCGCGGCTCGCTGATCACGACCGACGCCTGCGGCACGTTCTCACCCGTGAACGCGCCCAGGTAGGTCTTCTGCTGCGCGTCGGTACCCCACTGCGACAGCGCGACCGCGACACCCGAGGGCGCCAGGATCGGCAGAGCCAGACCCATATCGCCGTGCGCGAGCGCCTCGGCGACCATCGAATTGGTGACCGCGCCACGCTCGGCGGCCGCGCCCTCCAGCTCCTCGGGGACGTTGATGAGGGTGATGCCCAGCTCGGCGGCGCGCTCGAGCAGATCGCGCGGGGCCTTGGCGGCGCCGTCGGCCTCGTAGGCGGCCGGGCGCAGGATCTCCTCGGAGAACTCGCGCACCGTCTCGACGATCATCTTCTGCTCGTCGCTCGGGGTGAGGTCGAAGTAGTCCTTGGTGCGGGACTCGTTGGCGGGCAGGCGCTTCGGCTGGCCGCCGCCCGTGACCTTGGAGAAGGCGCGGGTCGCCTTGCCGAGCGTGCGGAAGCCCGACTTGGTGCTCTCGTAGGTGAGGCGGTTGATCGGTTCGCGCAGCTTGTACTTCTCGGCGAGCTCGGACCCGGTGAGGGTCGTCATGACCCGCATGGCCGCGCCCATCCAGTCGCGCTTCTGCGGATTCAGCCCGACGGCGGAATCCGGACGTCGCTTCGTTGCGGTGTCTCGAGTGCTCATAATCACCAGTCTTCTCGGGGTGGGGGTGGGTGATCGAAGTCCCAGCATCTTACTTTCGAGTAAGTCTATCTTACTCCAGAGTAAGAACGGAGTCGAGCGGCAGCATACATACGGCGATCTCCGCCACACTCATTGTCGAGCGGATGAGCGGGATCGGCGGTCGTCTCCCGGATACTGTCGGTGAATGGCGCAGTTCCATTTCGACCCCGACACCTACGCCGAACTCATGGCCGCGGAGGTCCCCGCCTACGCGCGCCTGCAGGACGCCGTCCGCGACGCGACGATCGGTGTTGCCCGGACCGGACGGGTGCTCGATCTGGGAACCGGGACCGGGGTGACCGCGCGCGGGGTACTCCAGGCGCATCCCGGGGCCACGCTCGTGGGAGTGGACGAGAGCGCGGCGATGCTCGACCACGCCCGCGCGGCCCTGCCCGTGGATACCGAACTGCGCGTGGGCCGGTTGCAGGATCCGCTCCCCGCCGGGCCGTTCGACCTGGTCGTCTCGGCGCTGGCGGTGCATCACCTGGATGGTCCGGAGAAAGCCGACCTCTTCACCAGGGTGGCATGGCAACTCGTGCCGGGTGGCCGGTTCGTCCTGGGCGACTTGGTGATTCCCGAGGATCCCGCCGATGCCGTGACCCCGATCGACGACGCCTACGACACCCCCAGCACCGCCGCCGATCAGATCCGCTGGCTGTCCGAGGCCGGATTCGCCGTCGAGATCGCCTGGGAAGACCGGGATCTCGCCGTCTTCGTCGCCGACCGCGACCGCTGAGCGCGGGAGCCGCGCCCGGTCAGGGACGCAGCCGCGTCAGCACCTGCTCGTGCAGCGGGCCGTTGGTGGCGACCGCACTGCCGCGGTGCGGGCCGGGGCCGCCGTCGAGGGCGGTGAAGGTGCCGCCCGCCTCGCGGATCAGGACGTCCAGGGGGGCCAGGTCCCACAGGTTGACCTCGGGTTCGGTGGCGATATCGACCGCGCCCTCGGCGACCAGGCAGTATCCGTAGAAGTCGCCGTAGCCGCGGGTGCGCCACACCTCGTCGGTGAGGCCGATCAGCTGATCGCGCAGGCCGAGGTCGCGCCAGCCGGAGAGACTGGAGATGGCCAGGCTGGCCGAGCCCAGCTCGCGCACCGCCGAGACCGAGATCGCCCGCGCCGGTTCGGTCTCGAACCGGGTCCACGCGCCGGAACCCGTTGCGGCCCACCAGCGCCGGGCCAGCGCGGGCGCGCTCACCACGCCCACCACCGGTACGCCGTCCTCGAGCAGTGCGATCAGCGACGCCCACACCGGCACCCCGCGCACGAAGTTCTTGGTCCCGTCGATGGGGTCGATCACCCACTGCCGCCCGCTGATCTCGGCGTCGCCGCCGAATTCCTCGCCGAGGACGGCGTCGGCGGGCCGTTCGCGGCCGAGTTCGTCCCGCAGGGCCCGCTCCACCGCCAGATCCGCATCCGATACCGGTGTCAGATCCGGCTTGCTGTCCACGGTGAGGTCCAACGCCCCGAACCGGGCACGGGTGATCGCGTCGGCCGCATCGGCCAGGCGCAGGGCAAGCTCGAGATCCGCGGTGTGGTCACTCACGCCGCACACGGTAGCCGGTGCCTGCGACGGGAACGCTACTGCCCGATCTGCCAGACCGCGGGCCAGTCCTTGCCGCGGAAGGCCGCGTCGATGCCGCCGTCGCAGTAGACGACCGAGCCGACGAAGAAGCCCGCCTTGTCCGACAGCAGGAAGGCCACCAGTTCCGCGATCTCCTCGGGCCGGCCCGCGCGGCCGACGGGGGTGGCGGCGAGGAAGCCCTTCATGCCCTCGCCGATCAGCGCGTCCTTGGTGCCCTCCTGCGTCATCGGGGTGTCGATGAGGCCCGGCGCTATGGCGTTGAGGCGGATGCCCTCCTTGATGTACTCCGCCGATTTCGTCCGCGCGTACCAGGCCAGCGCGGCTTTGGTGGCCGGATAGGCCTGGATCGCGGCGAGGTCGCCGAAGGATTCGGCGATGCCGCGGGCGCGTTCCTCCTCCCCGGCCAGGCAGGCGTCGGCCAGCTCGACCGGCCAGTTCGGTTGTGTCGTGGTCGAATTCGACGAGACCAGCACGACCGATGCGGATCCGGCGGCGCGCAGCAGCGGCCGCACGCCCTCGAGTAGTGCGATCGCCCCGAAGTAGTTGACCGACACCAGTAGCCCGCCCGGGCGGCCGGTCGCGGCGGCCACCCCGGCGAACGGCAGGAATCCGTCGAGCCGTCCCTCGCTCAGCCGGGTGATCTCGGCGACGGCGTGGGCGCGGCCGTCCGCGGTGCCGAGGTCGGCGGTGACGTCGGCGTCGCGCAGGTCCACGCCGATCACCCGGTGCCCGGCCTTCTCGAAGTGCTCGCGCACGGCCGCGCCGATACCCGACGCGCTCCCGGTCACTGCGATGGTGCTCATCCGGCCTCCTCGATGTCGAACGCCATCCCACCACCTGCGGATCGGGCGGTGCGACATCACATCCACTGAGTGGGGAATGTAGTTGCGGCGCGTCCCCGTTCGTTGGTAAACGGCGTAAACAGTCTTCAGGCGGCGACTCGTGCGGCGGCCAGTGCGCTTGCCCACCAGTGCAATTGGTCGAGCATGGCGGTGGCGGCGGCCTCGGGGCCCTCGGGCTCTAGGAGGGTGCCGTCGTTGTCGAACAGGAGGTAGTAGCGGGGGAAGGAGACGTAGTTGCGGACGGTGTGGGCGTTGAGTTCGTTGAACACCGAGCGCAGGTGTTCGATCGCGAGCAGGCCGCCGGTGAGTCCGCTGTAGCCGACGAAACCGATCGCCTTGCGGTCCCACTGCGTGAAATGCCAGTCGATGGCGGTCTTGATCGACGCCGGGTAGCTGCGGTTGATGTCGGGCGTCACGATGACGATCGCGTCGGCTCGTTCCAGGCTTCGGGTGAGGGCGGCCATGCCGTCGGGGCGGACCGGATTCGGCTCGATCATCGGCGAGGTGGCCGGCAGCGCGTGTGGCAGGTCCACCTCGGCGAGATCGATCACGTCGATCTCGAATCCGGCGTGCTCGCCGGCCCGCTCGGCGAACCAGTTCGCCACCACCGGGCCGAAGCGCCCGTCGCGGACGCTGGCGATGACCACGGCGAGACGCAGGGTAGTGCTGGACATTCGAAACTCCTTCGGGTGCGGTTGTCGTATCGCTCGCTACGACTCTGCTGATGTCCGCACCGGTCAGGGAGCCCGCTGTGAGGGTGGTAGTGGCAGGGGCACCCTCCGCGCCGCGCGCACTGATAGCGTCGGGCAATGAGGGAGCGTGAAGGAGTGCGGCCGTGAGTGAGCTTGCGAGCGAACCATCAGCACAGCGTGCTTCGCGCACGGTGGCACCGAGCGCCAGCGAGGTGACGCCGTGAGTGACAACGAACTGGGCCTGTTCCTGCGCACTCGTCGCGAGGACGTCACCCCCGCCGACGTCGGACTTCCCGCCGGGCCGCGCCGGCGCACCCCCGGCCTGCGCCGCGCGGAACTGGCGACCCTGGCCGGCGTCAGCGTCGAATACCTGATCCGCCTGGAACAGGGCCGCGACCGCCACCCGTCCTCGGCGGTGCTGTCGTCGCTCGCCGACGCCCTGCGTATGACGCCGAGCCAGCGAGTGCACATGTACCGCCTGGTCAAAGGCGCGGATCCGGGTTTCCACTGCCTGGGCGGCGCCACCCCGAATCGCGAGGTGCGCCCGGCGGTACGGGCGGTGCTCGACCAGCTCGAGCCCGCTCCCGCGGCCGTGATCAACCGGCTCGGCGAGGTCCTGGCCTGCACCGAGGGCTATCACCGGGTGATGGGCCCGCTCGGGCTGCTCGACGGCGGCCTCCCGGCCAGCATCCCGCGGTTCGTCTTCACCGACGAACGGTCCCGCGCGGCCTATCCGGACTGGGAGCACTGGGCCGACAAATCGGTCGCGACGCTGAAAGAGGGCCCGTTCCAATCGGATCCGCAGGTCGCCGCGCTGATCGACGAACTCACCGTCACCGTCGGCGCGGAGTTCACCGACCGCCTGGCGCGCATCCCGGGTTTCGCCGACGCCAACGGCATCGCGCGCCTGATCCACCCGGACGCCGGATCGCTGCGGTTCGCCTACGAGCGGCTGGACCTGTCCGCCGACGACGACCAGCACATCCTGATCAGCCTCCCCGCCGACGCCACGACCGCCGCCGCTCTCGACACGCTGATCGGCCGCCGTCCGGGCGCCCTGCGGGCCGTCTCGGGCTGATCCCGCGAGCGCGTCCGCGCTGACCTCGGCGTATTTCGCGGCTCGGACCGCGACCGGTAGATTGGACAATCGTGCATCCTGACGTGTCCGCTGATCTGGCCGAACTCGACACCACGCTGAAGACCGTCGAGGCGGTCCTCGATGTCGACGAGCTGCGCCGCCGGATCGACGAGCTGGAACACCAGGCCGCCGACCCGGAGCTGTGGAACGACCAGGAGCACGCGCAGCGGGTCACCAGCGAACTGTCGCACTCCCAGGGCGAATTGCGCCGCGTCACCGAACTGCGCCAGCGCCTCGAGGATCTCCCGGTGCTCTACGAACTCGCCGAGGACGAGGAGGGCGAGGCCCGCACGAGCGCCCTCGCCGACGCCGACGCCGAACGCGCCTCGCTGCACGCCGATGTGGAGGCGATGGAGGTCCGCACCCTGCTGTCGGGCGAGTACGACAAGCGTGAGGCGCTGGTCAACATCCGTTCCGGTGCGGGCGGAGTCGACGCCGCCGACTGGGCCCAGATGCTGATGCGCATGTACGTGCGCTGGGCCGAGCGGCACAAGTACTCCGTCGAGCTCTACGACACCTCCTACGCCGAGGAGGCGGGCATCAAGAGCGCCACCTTCGCGGTCAAGGTGCCCTATGCCTACGGCACCCTGTCGGTGGAGATGGGCACGCACCGGCTGGTGCGCATCAGCCCGTTCGACAACCAGGGCCGCCGCCAGACCTCCTTCGCCGAGGTCGAGGTGCTGCCGGTGGTCGAGACCACCGACCACATCGACGTGCCCGAGGGCGATATCCGCGTCGACGTCTACCGCTCCTCGGGTCCCGGCGGCCAGAGCGTCAACACCACCGACTCCGCGGTGCGCATCACCCACATCCCCACCGGCATCGTCGTGACCTGCCAGAACGAGAAATCGCAGCTGCAGAACAAGATCTCGGCCATGCGGGTGCTGCAAGCGAAGCTGCTGGAGCGCAAGCGGCAGGAGGAGCGCGCGCAGATGGACGCGCTCAAGACCACCGAGGGCGCGTCGTGGGGCAACCAGATGCGCTCGTACGTGCTGCACCCGTACCAGATGGTCAAGGACCTGCGCACCAACTACGAAGTGAACAACCCGACCGCGGTGCTCGACGGCGATATCGACGGGTTCATCGAGGAAGGTATCCGCTGGCGGATGCGTCAAGGTGCCGAGCAGTAATACCGCGGGAATTCGGCTTCTCGCTATCACGGCGCAATCACGACGTTTCGGGCAGTGCGAGCGACGTAGTAGCCTGTCTGGCGTGTCTTTCGGTGGCAGGACGATTCGTGGTGGTATCCGCTCGGCACCGGGAAGGGCGTGTCGATGAACGCGAATCTAGCGGCCGGCGGCGACGTCACCACATTCCTTCGCGGCAGCGGTCTCGAGATCGTGCTGTACATCATCGGCGCGGTTCTTTTCGGGCGGTTCGCGACGTTCGTCCGGGATCGGATCACGCGGCGCATCGACGCCGGATTCCAGAGCAGCGATTCGCTCGTGCGCTCGGAGGCGGCCAAGCACCGGCACGCGCTGGCGCAGGTCGTCACCTGGGTGGTGCTGTCGCTGGTCTACTTCCTGGTGGCCCTGCAAGTGGTGCAGCGCTTGGGATTTCCGCTCGGCGGCCTGGTCGCCCCGGCGGCCGTGATCGGCGCCGCGGTGGGTTTCGGCGCGCAGCGCATCGTGCAGGACCTCCTGGCCGGATTCTTCCTGATCACCGAGCGGCAGTACGGATTCGGTGACGTGGTGAGCATCGCGGTGACGGGGCAGACGGTGCCCGCGGAGGGCACGGTCGAGGACGTCACGCTGCGCATCACCACGCTGCGCAACGTCGACGGCGAGGTGATCACGGTGCCCAACGGGCAGATCGTGAAAGTGACCAACCTGTCGAAGGATTGGGCGCGCGCGGCGATCGATGTGCCGGTGCCGGCCACCGCCGACATCACCCGGGTCAACGAGATCCTGCACGAGGTGGGCGCCAAGGCGTTCCAGGACCGCAGGCTCAAATCGCTGCTGCTGGACGAGCCGACGGTGATGGGCCTCGAGGATCTGACAGTGGATCAGATGAACATCAGGATGGTTGCCCGGACCTTGCCGGGTAAGCAATTCGAAGTCGGGCGCGAACTCCGGGTACGGGTGGTCGCGGCCATGCGTCGGGAGGGTATGGGTGAGACTGCGTAAATCCACGGCGGTCCTGATCAGTGTCTGGGTCGCGGCGTTCGTCCTGTATGTGTTCGTCAAACCGACAACTCCGGACCACGCCGGCTTCGCGCCGATCGCCGATACGATTCCGAAATCGGTGGTGTCGAGCCACTCGTCCGAGTGACGTGAATGTGACACGAGGCATTACCTCGGCGTGCGCCGGGGAATGCCTGTTCTTCGCTGGCTACACTGGGCGCTCGTGATCACCCTGCGGAACGTGACCAAGTCGTTTCCGACCTCGACGCGCCCGGCATTGGACAATGTCTCGGTCGAGATCGGCAAGGGCGAGTTCGTCTTCATCATCGGGCCCTCCGGTTCGGGCAAGTCGACGTTCATGCAGCTGCTGCTCAAGGATGTGAAGCCGACGTCCGGCGAGGTGCACGTCGCCGACTTCCGGGTCGATCGGCTCCCCGGGCGGCGGGTGCCCAAGCTGCGCCAGCGCCTCGGCTGTGTATTCCAGGACTTCCGGCTGCTGCAGCAGAAGACCGTCGAGCAGAATGTCGCGTTCGCGCTGGAGGTGATCGGTAAGAACCGCAAGTTCATCCAGCGTGCGGTCCCGGAGGCGCTGGATCTGGTGGGCCTGTCCGGTAAGGCCGACCGGCTGCCGAGCGAGATGTCCGGCGGCGAGCAGCAGCGGGTCGCGATCGCGCGGGCGTTCGTGAACCGGCCGCTGGTGCTGCTGGCCGACGAGCCCACCGGCAACCTCGACCCGGAGACCAGTCAGGACATCATGACGCTGCTGGAACGCATCAACCGCACGGGCACGACGGTGCTCATGGCGACACACGACAACCACATCGTCGACGCGATGCGCCGGCGCGTGGTCGAACTCGATCGCGGCCGCCTGGTCCGCGACGAGGCGACCGGTGTGTACGGGGTGGGCCGGTAATGCGCGCGAGCTTCCTGTTCGGCGAGGTCTTCAACGGCCTGCGCCGCAATGTCACCATGACCATCGCGATGATCCTCACCACCGCGGTATCGCTGACCATGCTGGGCGGCGGCCTGCTGGCGGTGCGGATGGCCGACAAGACCGAGCAGTACTTCCTGGATCGGCTCGAGGTCCGGCTGTACATGACCGACGACGTGTCGGCGAACGATCCGGACTGTTCGAAGGATCCGTGCCGGACGCTGATGGCGGATCTGAAGAACACCTCCGGCGTGGTGTCGGTGCAGTACCTCAGCCGCGACGACGCGATCCACGAGGCCAAGGAGAAGACCTTCAAGGATCAGCCCGAGCTGGCGGCCTATGTCAGCCAGTCGCCGCTGCCGGCCTCGCTGCGGGTGAAGATGGCCGACGCGGGGGAGTACCCGCGGATCTTCCAGGACTTCCAGACCCGCGAGGGCGTCGGATTCGTGCGCAACGACAAGGACATCGTGGACCGGCTGGTGAGCCTGTTCGACGGCCTGCGCAACGCGGCGTTCGGCCTGGCGGTGCTCCAGGCGCTGGCCGCGCTGCTGCTGATCGCGAACATGGTGCAGATCGCGGCGTTCACGCGGCGCACGGAGGTCGGCATCATGCGCCTGGTCGGCGCCACGCGCTGGTACACGCAGCTGCCCTTCCTGCTGGAGGCGGTGGCGGCCGCGGTGGCCGGTTCGGTGCTCGCGGTGGGCGGTCTGCTCATCGCCCGGCCGCTGGTCATCGACCGCGCCCTCGGCGATCTGTTCTCCTCCAAGGTGTTCCCGCGCATCACCGGCGACGACATCCTCATCGTGGCCATGACCATCGTCCCGGTCGGCATCGCCTTCGCCGCCCTCACCGCCTACGGCACCCTCCGCTACTACGTGCGGGAATAAACGTTCGCGCCCGCGCCGTACTCTCCGGTCGCTCCGGTCCGCGCGCGCCCTGGTCGCTCCGGTCCGCGCGCGCCCTGGTCGCTCCGGTCCGCGCGCGCCCTGGTCGCTCCGGTCCGCGCGCGCCCTGGTCGCTCCGGTCCGCGCGCGCCCTGGT
>NZ_BAGL01000066.1 GCF_000308875.1 Nocardia transvalensis NBRC 15921 | reverse complement strand
TCGTCACGCGATCGCACCACGGCCGCCTGCGCCGGAATCTGCACGCGCACGGTCTCCGCGGGGGCGTGGACGAGGAAGCGCGCGCGTTTCGGATAGACCCGGCTCGCCACGCCCTCCTGGACGTAGGCCGCCGCGTCGGGCACCGCGCGCGGCCGGAAATGCCAGGTCCGCGTGCCGATCTCGGTCATCCTGTCCACCCGGAAGCTGCGCCAGTCGTCGCGGTCCAGATCGTAGGCGAGCAGGTACCAGCGCCGGCCGGAGGCGATCAGGCGATACGGCTCGACCCGGCGCCGGCGCGGCGGATTGTTCGACGGGTAGTCGAACTCGGCCTCGACCTCGTCGCGGCAGGCGCGGGCCAACGTCATGAGGGTTCCCGGATCGACGGGCGCGTGATCCGCGCCGAAGGATTCCACCGAGCCCGACAGCGCTCGCACCTCGTGCCGCAGCCGCACGGGCAGCACCCGGTCGAGTTTGGCCAGCGCCCGCAGCGCGGCGTCGCCGGTCCCGGTGACCGCGCCGCCCGCCCCCGCCAGCAGCGAGACCGCGGTCGCGATCGCCTCCTCGTCGTCGAGCAGCAGCGGCGGCAGCTCCCGTCCCGGCGCCAGCTGATACCCGCCGCCGACGCCCTGACCGGCCTGGATGGGATAGCCGAGCGCACGCAGCCGCTCGACGTCGCGCCGGACGGTGCGCGATGTGACGCCCAGCCGGCCGGCGAGTTCGGGACCGGTCCACACCCGGCGTTGCTGGAGCAGTCCGAGCAGTGTCAGCACTCGTTCGGTGGTGCCCCGCTCCTCGCCGCTCGCCACGCTCATACGACCACTGTGCCAGAGATAGCGGACCGATACTGTCCGCTAGGGGTGCCAGGCTGTGCCCTATGGACACAGACGAATTCACGTGGAATCGGAGCCTGCGCGATCAGTGGGAGTTCCACTGGAACAACCAGCTCCGCGCCCGGCTCGACGGCCTCACCGACGACGAGTACTTCTGGTCGCCGGTACCGGACTTCTGGAGCGTGCGACCGCGCGGCGCTTCCACGGCACAGATGCAGGCGGGCGCCGGTGACCACACCATCGATTTCGCATTCCCCCAGCCGGCGCCCGCGCCGTTCACCACGATCGCTTGGCGGCTCGGCCATGTGATCGTCGGCGTCCTCGCCATGCGCAACGCCGCGCATTTCGGCGCGCCGGCCGCGTCGTACGACACGTGGGAGTACGCGACCACCGCGGGCGCCGCGCTAGACCAGCTCGAGACCCAGCTCGACGTCTGGCTGGCCGGGGTCCGCGACCTCGGCGAGGACGGGTTGCGGGTTCCGGTCGGAGACAAAGAGCCCTATCCCGAACTGGCCATGGCCGACCTGGTGCTGCACATCCACCGGGAGCTGATCCACCATCTGTCGGAGGTCTGCCTGCTGCGCGACCTCTACCTGCACACCCACCTCGAGACGAACGGAGAACTCCGATGAGCCGCGAATTCCAGGTCACCTTCGACGCCCACGACCCGCGGGCGGTGTCGATCTTCTGGCGGGAGGTGCTGGGGTACATCCATCCCGGCCCGCCCGGAATCGACCTGCCTCCGGGCGCGGATCCGCTGGCCGCCTGGGACGATTTCCTCGCGCGGATCGGCGTTCCCGAGCAGGAACGCAATTCGCGCTCGGCCATCGAAGACCCGGACGGGCGCGGTCCGCGTGTGTTCTTTCAGCGGGTGCCCGAGGACAAGGTCGTCAAGAATCGCGTCCACCTCGACGTCCGCGCGGCGCCCGGACTCCGCGGGGACGAACGGATGGCGGCGCTGGAGTCCGAGTGCGAGCGGCTGATAGCGTTGGGCGCCAAGCGGATTCAGCGCTACGAGCCCGTACCGCCGATGGACGCGGGGCATATCGTCATGGCCGATCCGGAGGGCAACGAGTTCTGCCTCGACTGAGCCGATGAGTTCCCGCCCCGAATCCCGTCCCGACTGAACAGAGCAGAAAGCACGAATGCGGGAACAGAGGTAGAGGCATGGACGCGGGAACAACGGTGCGGTCGTGGACGCGAGAACAGGGGAGTCGTGAACGCGGGAACAACGCGGGAACGAAGGTGGGGCTGTGAGCAGCGACGTCTGGCCGATCGTGCACGCGGAGCGGGCGGCGCTGATCGAGGATCTCGCCCGGATCGAGGACGAGCGGTGGGACGTGCCCTCGCTGTGCGACGGGTGGACCGTGCACGATGTGGCCGCTCATCTCGCCGAGACCGCTCGCACGACGCGACTCGGATTCGTGGCCGGCATGATTCGCGCGCGGTTCGACTTCCATCGCCAGAACGCGCGCGGGATAGAGCGCGCCCGCGGCGCCACACCGGCGGAGACGCTGCGGCGGCTGCGATCGGTGGCGACGCGGCGGTCGACGCCCCCGGCGCCCCTCGACAGCCGGTTCGTCGAGGAGATCGTGCACGGCGAGGACATCCGCCGCCCCTTGGGAATCTCGCGCGCCTACCCGACGGAAGCCGTGGTCAGGGCCCTGCGCCTGCAGACCCGCACCTCGGCGTCGCTGGGCGGGGCCAAGGAACTGGTCTCCGGGATCCGCCTGGTGGCGGTCGATACCGAGCTGTCCCTCGGCGACGGGCCGGAGGTGCGCGGACCCGTACTCGCCCTGTTGCTGGCCGTCTCGGGACGGCGGATCGCCCTGGCCGATCTCGAGGGTCCGGGAGTCGCCGTTCTCGAATCTGACGGCACGTCCGAGCGGCCGGTGTGATTGGCTTGTACGTCCACCGGATGTACGGCCCGAGCAGTGCCGATCGATCGAGAGGGTGTCATGGCCGAGGAAGTGGTCGCCGAGATGGTGTCGACCGTCTACGAGATCGTCGCGAAGGAGGGCGCGACGGTGCGCGAGGGTGACACCCTGGTGATGCTGGAATCGATGAAGATGGAGATCCCCGTCGTGGCCGAGGCCGACGGCACCGTGACCTCCATCAACGTCGAGCCGGGCCAGGTGCTGCAGAAAGGCGATGTGATCGCCGTCATCTCCTGACGGTGGTTCGCACGAGGAGCGTGGTAGATGTCGACACTGAGTGATCTGCTGGCCGAGCACACCGATCTGCCGGGCGCGGCCGTGGATCATCTGCAGCGGGTGGTGGGGGATTGGCAACTGCTGTCGGATCTCTCGTTCGCGGATCTGCAGCTGTGGGTCGGGGCCGGACCCGTCGCCGAGGGCGCCGATGTGGTGTGCGTGGCGCAGGCCCGCCCGACCACCGCGGCGACCGTGCACCCCGAGGACGTGGTGGGCACGCTCGCCTCCAAGGAGGATCACCCGCAGGTCTTCGAGGCGCTGCTCACCGGGGAGATCGTGCGGGTGGATTCCGACGGCGAGTCCACCGGCGTCTACCACCCCACCCCCGTGCACGCCATCCGCGAGGCCATCCCGGTCCGGGTGGGCGACGACGTGATCGCGGTACTCGGCCGCGATACCGACGTGCAGCGCTCGAAGATCCGCGGCACCCTCGAACACGCCTATATGGCCTGCGCGGACGACCTGTGCCAGATGATCGCCGACGGCACCTTCCCGACCCTCGAGGACCGCACGGGCTCGCACTCCAGTCCCCGCGCCGGTGACGGATTCATCCGCATCGACACCGAGGGCCTCGTCGCCTACGCCAGCCCGAACGCGCTGTCCGCCTACCACCGCATGGGCCTGCAGAGCGAGCTGGCCGGACAGGATCTGTCGCAGACCACGCGCTCGCTGATCACCGACCCGTTCGACGCGCAGGAGGTGGTCAACGACATCCAGGCCGCGCTCGCGGGCAAGTCCGGGCGGCGGATGGAGGTCGAGGCGCGCGGGGCCACCGTCCTGCTGCGCACCCTCGTCCTGCGGCCGCACGGTGAACTCGCCGGCGCCGCGGTGCTGGTGCGCGACGTCACCGAGGTCAAGCGCCGCGACCGGGCGCTGCTGTCCAAGGACGCGACCATTCGCGAGATCCACCACCGGGTGAAGAACAACCTCCAGACGGTGGCCGCGCTGCTGCGTTTACAGGCCCGCCGCACCGAGAACGAGGAGGCGCGGCTGGCCCTGACCGAATCGGTGCGCCGGGTCACCTCGATCGCCTCGGTGCACGAGATGCTGTCGATGTCGGTGGACGAGGAGGTCGATCTCGACGAGGTCGTGGACCGGCTGCTGCCGATCATGGCCGATGTGGCGACCGTGCACACCGCGCGGATCAAGGTGCGCCGCGCCGGCTCGCTCGGCGTGTTCTCCGCCGAGCGCGCGACCCCGCTGGTGATGGTCCTGACCGAACTGGTTCAGAACGCCATCGAGCACGCCTTCGACGCGGGCGAGAACGGTACGGTGACAATCCGTTCCGAGCGGTCGGCCCGCTGGCTGGACGTCATCATCAGCGACGACGGCCGCGGCCTGCCCGACGGGTTCAGCCTCGAGGGCTCCGACCGCCTGGGTCTGCAGATCGTCCGCACACTGGTGACCGCGGAACTGGGCGGCTCGATCGGTTTACACCCCGGCGCGGATATCGGCACGGATGCGGTGCTGCGAGTTCCGTTGGGGCGGCGCTCATCTCGCTGAGAAACAATGAAGCCCGGCACCTGAACAACGGTGCCGGGCCGAGAAAGCGTTACGGGCCGGGCTGTGCGGGTCTCGCGTGGCCGTAACGCGCAGCGCCGTCAGACGACGCTACGGGTGCGGGTACGGGCGTTGCGACGCTTCAGCGCCCGACGCTCGTCTTCGCTCATACCGCCCCACACGCCGGCGTCCTGTCCGGACTTGAGGGCCCAGGACAGGCATTCGGCGGTCACGGGACAGCGGGCGCACACCAGCTTGGCATCAGCAATCTGCGCGAGTGCAGGACCGCTGTTACCGACCGGGAAGAACAGCTCGGGGTCCTCATCGCGACAGATGGCAGTGTGGCGCCAGTCCATTCTCTCTGCTCCTTTGCTGGGCGCATCGGTGCGCCTCGGGTTTGTGGTCCGTTCACTTGTGCGACTCGAATGTTTCCGCACGGTTGCTTGTGAATGCTTTCACGAACACCGTAGATGTCAATAGCTTGGTGGTGCACCGTGGGGAAGCTCACGCTGTAAGACCCCTACATCGGGGGCCAACCGAGTCCTTTGTACTCGCTCGAATCGGTTTTCGCAGCCCAACCGCGATGTTTCTCAGTTGTGTCGGACCGATTCGGGCTGTGGCGCGATCACCTCGAGCACCTCCGGCACCGAGGTGAAATCCACCACGTCCCGGCGGCCGATGAAGTCGCCGTCGATTTGCAGTCCGATCGGCTCGGTGGCCGAGATGCGGACCGCCGGAACATCGTCCGCACGAAACAATGTGCGCGACTTGGGATTTCCGTCGGTGGCCAACAGCTGCCGGGCAACCCACAGTGTTGGCAGTACCCCCATGGTCCGCATGGCAAACACTCCGAGACCGGTTTCGAATCGCGTGCCGGGGTTGGTGACCACCGGAGTGGAGTCGAGATAAGTCCAGGGGCTGGTGTTGGTCACGAATGCGTAATGCACGCCCGTGACCGGTTCGTGATCGGCGATCCGAAGTGTGACGGACGGCTCACGGCGTTTCGCCCGAAAGAACTGACGAACCGTGGTCCGGAGATAGCGCGCGGGCGTGGCGGCATGCCCGCGGGCGCGGCTGTTGTCGATGGCCTCGCAGACGTCCGCGTCGAGTCCGACGCCCGCGGAGAAGGTGAACCAGCGGTCGTCGGCGATGGACAGGCCGATGCGGCGATCCTTCTCCAGCGACAGCAGATCGATGAGCTGATTGGTGGCGGCCACCGGATCCGGGCGGATGCCCAGCGAGCGCGCGAAGACGTTGGCCGAGCCGCCCGGGATGACGCCGAGCCGCGGAGTCCACGCCTGCCCGTCGTCGACCTGCGGCAGCGGCAGGAAGCCGTTGATCGTCTCGTTGACCGTGCCGTCCCCGCCGTGCACGACGATGAGATCCATCTCGTTGGTGGCCGCCCACTGCGCGAGTTCGGCGGCGTGCCCGCGGTGCTGGGTGTGCGCGACGATCAGCTGGGTCCGGCTCTCCAGCGCATGGGCGAGCAGGTCGCGGGTCGCCGGTGTCGTCGAGGTGGCATTCGGATTCACGATCAGCAACGTCCGCACGCATGCAGCGTACTGAGGCGAGGGCAACTGTCCCAGTCTCAGGCCACCCCGTGCCCCGCGAGCGATGGTCATAGGTCACCCCGTGCCCCGCGAGTGATGGTCTTAGGTCGCCCCGTGCCCCGTAGCGATGGTCATAGGCCACCCCGTGCCCCGCCATCGATGGTCTTAGGCTGGCGGGGTGGCGAAGCGGAACGCGGACGAGGGCACGGCACCGGAGCGGGTGCCGTCGACGGTGCGGGCGGCCGGAGCGCTGGCGGCGCTCGAGGGTGCGGCCGGGGTGGTCGTGGCGATCGTGCTGCTGGTGCGCGGGCTCGGCGGCGTCGATCAGAGTCAGACCAGCGCCTACGGCACCGCCGCGTGGTTCGTGATCTTCGGCGGCGCGGTGCTGGCCGCGGGCCTCGGGCTGCTGCGCGGGCGGCGCTGGGGGCGGGCCATCGCGGTGATCGCGCAGATCCTGCTGCTGCCGGTGTCGTGGTACATGATCAACGGGCAGCCGCAGTTCGGGATCCCGCTGGGGCTGGTCGCGCTCGTCGGGCTGGGCCTGCTGTTCTCGCCTCCGTCGACGCGCTGGGCCGCGGAGGTCTACGACACCGGCGACGTGGACTGAGAGGTCCCGCGGCGGGCCCGGAACGGCACGCTGACGCGCTTTTGGTCAGTTGACCACTTCGGGTACGCGGGCGTGCGTCAGGACCGTCCCAGGGCCGCCAGGGCGTCGCCCTCCAGGCGGTAGCCGGTCCATTCGGTCTGCGGCCGTGCGCCGAGCGAGTCGTAGAAGTCGATCGACGGGGTGTTCCAGTCCAGCACCGACCAGTCCACCCGGTGGAAGCCGCGGGCGACCGCCTCGCGGGCCAGTGCGGTGAGCAGCGCCTTGCCCAGGCCGAGACCGCGCGCCTCCGGCTTGACGTACAGATCCTCGAGGTAGATGCCGTGCGTGCCGGTCCAGGTGGAGAAGTTCAGGAACCAGATCGCGCAGCCGAGGACGGCATCGCTCGAATCGTCCTGTGCGACATGGGCGAACACCGCCGGATTCGGGCCGAACAGGGCGGCGTGCAGCTGCTCGTCGGTCAGCTCGCATTCGTGCCGCGACTTCTCGTACTCGGCGAGGTCGTAGACCAGGCCGACGAGCGCGGGCACATCGGCGGGCGCGGCGCGGCGGATCATCGGTCGCCTCCGTTCAAGGCCGGAACGAGATTGTGGGCCAGGACGGTGCGGGCCTGGTGGTCGTGGCCCAGGACGGACACCGCGCCGGTGGACAGGAAGAAGCGACGGCCCTCGCGGACGTCGAATTCCGCCCAGCGGGCGATCAGCGCGCGGGAGAAGTGGCCGTGGCCGACCAGCAGCACGTCGCGGGCGTTCAGGTCCGGTTCGATCGAGGCCAGCACGCGATCGGCGCGGGCGCCCACCTCGGCGGCCGATTCGCCGCCGGGCACCTCGCCGGTGAAGATCGTCCAGCCGGGCGCGGTCCGCTGGATCTCGGGCGTGGTGATGCCCTCGTAGTCGCCGTAGTCCCATTCGAGCAGGTCGTCGTCGGTCCGATCGACCGTGAGCCCGGCCAGCTCGGCGGTGCGCACGGCCCGCTGTTTGGGGCTGGTCAGCACGAGCGGATCGCGCAACTCCAGGGTGCCCAGCAGGCGTCCCGCCGCCCGCGCCTGCTCCTCACCCAGCGGAGTCAGCGGCACGTCGGTGCGCCCGGTATGCCTGCGCGCCCGCGACCACTCGGTCTCGCCGTGCCGGAGCAATACCAGCCGGAAATCTGTGTCGCCCATGCCGTCGATCATGCCGGACGAGGGTGCGAAGACCTCGTCCCGGCGGGATTCCCGGCCAAAAGCGTGCCGGGAAAGCAGAGCGAGGCGTGCTGGGAGGGCAGAGCGAGGCCGTGCTGGGAGGGCAGAGCGAGGCCGTGCTGGGAGGGCAGAGCGAGGCGTGCCGGGAGAGCAGAGCGAGGCGTGCCGGGAGAGCAGAGCGAGGCGTGCCGGGAAAGCAGAGAGACGCGTGCCGGAAGCAGGGACCGTCTTCTTTGTTTCCGGCACGCTTTCGGCCGGAATCAGCCGAGGGCGTACAGGCCCGTGCCGCGGTGTTCCAGGACGGTGGAGCCGACGACGGCCAGGGAGATGGGCTCGTTGTGGTAGTCGGTGCGCCGCACCGGGATTCGTGAGGTCTGCGCGCCGGTGGCGGGATCGATGACGGCGAGGCCGTCGGTTACGGGCATGATCAACTGGCCTGCCATCATGGCCGGATTGCCCAGCGCGTCGGAGGCGGTCCAGATCGGGTCGAAGGTGGTCGCGCTCAGGGCGATCACGCTGTTGCCGGTGAAGACCAGGAAGGCGGAACCGAGGCGGGTGGTCGCGGTGGTCTCGTCGGCCAGGGGCGCGGTGAGCCGGTGCACGGCGACGGAGTTGGCGGCCTGGTCGTAGATCGCGAATTCCGGTGCCTCGGTATCGGTTCCGGGCAGGTACAGCGCGATCCGGGTATCCGACACCGCGATCACCCGGGCCTTCTCGGAGATCGCGCCGGCCTCGGTCAGCACGTGCGAGCCGTACTCCTCGGGCGTGCTGTTGTCCTTGGGCGCGGGATTGAGGACGGTCAGCCGGTCGGCGGTCTCCTCGGGGCAGCGCTCGAGCACCGCCAGCCGGGTGGTGCTGGACGCGCCGGACAGCAGGCGGCAGTCCTTGCGCGGCTGCGTACGCACGTTGACGGGTGCGTCCACGTAGCCGTATTCGAGGGTGCGGACCAGATCCGAGCGCCACATCTCCAGCCGGTCGGATCCCAGTGCCAGCGTGTAGGTGCCGTCCACCGACAGCTTCACCTGCTGGTCCATATAGCTGCTGCGGGCGGTGCGCCGGGCGCCGGTATCGGCGGCCAGCAGCGTGGTCTGGCTGCAACCGCGCCCGTCGCGGTAGGTGGCGACGACGGTGCCGAACTGGCTCTCCACCCCGCACAGCGGCAGGTCGCGCTCGTATTTCCAGAGCTGCTTGCCGGTGCGTGGATCGCGCCCGGTGACGGTGCCCCCGTCCCCCGTGACGGCGACGCCGCCCGAGGCCAGCGCCCGGGTGCTCGCGCCGTCCGATTCGTGCCACAACTCGCCCAGCGACTGCGGCAGCGCGGTCGCCGACGCGGGCGCCCCGGCCGCCTGCGCGGCGGGTTCGGAGGTGGTGCCGCGCGCATCACTGGTCACCCAGACGACCACGCCCGCGATCACCAGGACGACGGCGATCGCGACCGCGGCACAGATATCGGCGCGCGTCCGCCGTTCGGGTGCGAGCACGTCAGCGAGGGTAGCGGATTCCGCCGCCGCCCTTCCTCCCGGCACCTCGCCCCTCGCGAGGGATTCCGGCGCGGCCCACTCGCTAATTCCGGCGTGGCCCCTCGCTTATCCCGGCACGCTTTTGGCCGGGATCCACGTCCCTCGCGATGGATTCCGGCCGACAGCGTGCCGGAAACGTTGCGACTACGCCGAGGTGCTTACCTGGTCGACCGCGGCACCGGTGTTCGCGTCGGCGTCGGCGGGCTTGCGGCGGCGACGGCGGCGGCGGGCGGGCTTGTCGGACTCGTCCTCGGAGGATTCGTCCGTGGCGGTGTCGTTGCCCGACGCTGTCTCGTCGGTTGCGGAGTCGGCTGCCGCACCGGTCTCGCCCGGCGTGCGGCGGCGGCGACGGCGGCGTCGGGCCGGCTTGTCGCCGGACTCCGAGGCGTCCTGCGACTCCGGGGAATCGGCGGTGGTGTCCACGGATTCCGTTGTGGTGTCGGTGGTTTCGCCCTCGACGCCGTCGACGGGCCTGCCGCGGACGGTGCGCTTGCGGTTGCGCTTGCGGGGGGCGCGCTGCTCCCGCTCGACGACGACCGCGTCCTCGTCGCGGGCCGTCGGCTTGCGGCGCAGCGTGCCCGAGACGCCCTCGGGGATGCCCAGATCCTCGTAGAGGTGCGGGGACCGCGAATAGGTCTCGACGGGTTCCGGCATGCCGAGGGAGAGCGCGGCGTCGATGGACTCCCAGCGCTTCAGCTCGTCCCAGTCGACCAGCGTGACCGCGACACCGGTGCGCCCGGCCCGGCCGGTGCGGCCGATGCGGTGCACGTAGGTCTTCTCGTCCTCGGGGCACTGGTAGTTGACCACGTGCGTGACGTCGTCGATATCGATGCCGCGGGCGGCGACATCGGTCGCGACCAGCACGTCGATCCGGCCCTTGCGGAACTTGTCCAGCGCCTTCTCGCGGGCGATCTGGCCCAGGTCGCCATGGACGGCGCCGACGGCGAAACCGCGGTCGGCCAGATCGTCGGCCACCTTCTGCGCGGTCCGCTTGGTGCGCGTGAAGATCATGGTGGCGCCGCGGGTCTCGGCCTGCAGCACCCGCGCGACCAGTTCGCTCTTGTCCAGCGCGTGGGCCCGGTAGACGTACTGCGAGGTGCGATCGTGCACCGCCGAGTCGTGCGGCTCCTCGGCCCGGATGTGGGTGGGTTTGTGCAGGAACGTGCGGGCCAGCGTGATGATCGGCCCCGGCATGGTCGCCGAGAACAGCATGGTCTGACGCCGGTCGGGGACCATGGTCAGGATGCGCTCGATATCGGGCAGGAAGCCCAGGTCGAGCATCTCGTCGGCCTCGTCCAGCACCAGCACCCCGACCTTGCCGAGGATCAGGTGCTGCTGCTCGGCCAGATCCAGCAGGCGGCCGGGCGTGCCGACGACCACGTCGACGCCCTCGCGCAGCGCCGAGATCTGCGACTCGTAGGGGCGGCCGCCGTAGATGGAGGTCACCCGCAGCGGGCCGCGCTCGTTCACCACGTGCTTGGCGGCGTTCTCCAGATCCTGGGTGACCTGGATGCACAGCTCGCGCGTCGGCACGATGACCAGTGCGCGCGGCGTGCCGTCGAGTGTCACGGTGCCGGAGTCGGCGGTGGAAATTCGGTGCAGCAGGGGGACGCCGAATCCGAAAGTCTTACCCATGCCGGTCCGTGCCTGGCCGATGAGATCCTCACCGGCCAGTGCCAGCGGCAGGGTGAGTTCCTGGATGGCGAAAGTGCGTTCGATTCCGATCTCGTGGAGTGCGCGGACGATTTCCGGGTGCACTCCCAATTCGGCGAATGTCGGTGCGGTGTGAGTGGGGTCGAGTTCCGCCGTGAGCAGCGTCTCCGACAGCCCCGGCTCCTGTTCGACAGTGATCTTGCTCAGGTTCGTGCCTTTCCTCGTGTATTTCGCATCAAGCGCGCACGAGGCGTGGGGCGGACCCGTACGGCCCGCGACGACCACGTATCCGGCATTCTCTCCACCTGGACCGCTGCGGGACACCGTCGTGATGGCATCGACCTGGCGCGGCGCAATGGTGGTGCGGATCTGGTGCGCGCACATTTTCCGTGAGCGACGGTGACCCTTGCCCGGTTGCGATCGTTACCGCAAGTGGGGTGAATTTCCGTTGCTCACGCAGATTGTAGCGTGATAGCTTCTTCAACCTCATTTCCGGCTCCGGTTATTCCCCGGCGTCAATAGGCCGGGCACTTCGTCGTACCCTCGTTCCGGGATGCGGCGTGCATTGCGGCACAGCACAATTCAGGCCGTTCGCCGAATTTCCCGCGACCCGCCGGGCGGCCGAATCGCCGGGCGCGCGGTGGCCGATCCCACATATGTGAGACGCGGAGTAACAGGTTAAGTTGGGTCCGTGAGCCTGGCAGACACCGTGACCATCGCCGCGCGCAACGCGTGGGCACTGACCTTCGGCGACGGTATCGAGCCGCCCGCCCCCGCACCGTCGACGGTCCTGTGGGACGAACCGCACCGGCAGGTGCGCCGGTTCGAGCGGGCGGACGGGCCTACCGCGTCCGACGCCGCGGTGCTGCTGGTGCCGCCGCTGGCCGCCCCCGCCAGCTGTTTCGATCTGCGCCCGGACCAGAGCCTGGCGCGCCACCTGCTCGAATCCGGCCACCACCCGTACGTCGTCGACTACGGCGAGATCACCTTCGCCGACCGCCGCATGGGCTTCGAGGACTGGATCGACGACATCCTGCCCGAGGCGATCGGCCGGGTCTCCGCCGATCGGAACGGGGCGCCCGTGGATCTGGTCGGCTGGTCGCTGGGCGGCGTGCTGGCGCTGTTGACGGCCGCCGCCGACGCCGCGCTGCCGATCCGCTCGATCACCGCGGTCGGCGCGCCGCTGAACTACGACCGTGTCACGGGGGTGCCGCAGGTGCGCGCGCTGGCCCGGTTCACCGGCGGCGTCGGCGTCTCCACGCTGGTGCGCGCGGCCGGCGGGGTTCCCGGCCCGCTGACCCGGCTGGCCTACCGGGCCACCGCGTGGGAGCGGGAGTTGCGCCGCCCGTTGTTCGTCGCCACCAACATCACCGACGACGCCACCCTGGGCCGGATGGAGACCATCGACCGCTTCCAGGCCGAGATGCCGGGCTACCCGGGCCGGTTCTACAACCAGCTGTGGAGCCGGTTCATGCTGGCCAACGACATCGGCCGGGGGATCGTGCGGCTGGGCGCGCGGCCGCCGATCGAGCTGGCCGAGGTGACCGCGCCGGTGTTGCTGGTCGGCGGGCCCGGCGATGTCATCACCCCCGCCGCGGCGGTCGAGCACGGTGTCACCACCCTCACCGGCGCGCCCGAGGTGCGCTACGAGACCGCGCCCGGCAGCCATCTCGGCATCCTCACCGGACCGGCCGCCCGCGACACCACGTGGACCTACCTCGAGAAGTTTCTGCGGGATCGATCCTGACCGGCCACGCGCCCGCCGCCGCGCGCACTAGGCGTCCGCATTCGCTCCGGCCGTGCGCGGACTGAGGGCGGCTACGCCGACTGCGCCGACTAGGGTGGTGGCATGGGAGTAAACCCGTCTGCCGCGCTGGGCGTTTCCACCGAATCCGACGCCCGCATTCCCGCCGACCACCCCGGTGTCCTCGATCTGTTCGCGGTGCTCGCCTACGGCGAGATCTCGGCGTTCTACCGCCTCGCCGAGGAGGCGAAACTGTCGCCGACCCTCCGGGGCAGGGTGGCGGTGGCGAAGATGGCCGCCGCCGAGATGGAGCACTTCGACACCCTGGAACGCGCGCTGGCGGAGCGTGGCGCGGAGGTCTTCGACGCCATGGCGCCGTTCGTGCGCGCGCTGGACGACTACCACGCCTCGACCGACCCCTCGACGTGGCTCGAGTCCATGGTGAAGTTCTACGTCGGCGACGGCATCGCCGCCGACTTCTACACCGTCCTGGCCGATTCGCTGTCGCCCGAGGTGGCCGGCGTCGTGCACGACGTGCTCGCCGAGACCAGCCACTCCGAATTCGTCGTCGAGGAGGTGCGCCGCGCGGTCACCGAGAGCCGTTCCGAGCGTGACCGTCTCACGCTGTGGGGTCGACGGCTGCTGGGCGAGGCGATCACGCAGGCGCAGTTCGTGATGGCCCAGCGCGACGAGCTCACCGAACTGGTCCTCATCGCCACCGGCGATCTCAACGGCATCGCCGCCCTGTTCGAGCGCATGCAGACCAGCCACGCGGAGCGCATGCGCGTGCTGGGTCTGGGATAGTTCCCGTTCGCTGACAGCGTTAACTCCGCTCACCCGTCCTGCATTAGCCTGAGCAGGACACATCAGACTCGAGGAGGTTTGGCCGTGGAGGTCAAGATCGGTATTTCGGACAGCCCGCGCGAGCTCGTGATCACCAGTTCGCAGACCCCGGACGAGGTCGAGACGCTGGTGTCGGGCGCGCTGGACGGCAAGGGCGGCGTGCTGGCACTGACCGACGAGAAGGGCCGCAAATACCTGATCCAGGCCGCCAAGGTCGCCTACGTGGAGATCGGCACGTCGACCAGCGGCCGCGTGGGTTTCGCGGCGGTGTAGTACGGCACCCACTCGAAAACCGAAGGGGCGAGACCTGATCAGGTCTCGCCCCTTCGGTTTCGGTACGGCTAGAAGCGCGGTGAGGACGGGCTGCTGAGCGGAATGCGCGACAGGCCACCCCAGCACAGCGCGACGGTCGTGTCGACGGCCTCCTCCTTGGGGATGGGCCGGTCCGCCTCGAGCCAGTAGCGGGCGGTGATCTGGCTGGCGCCGACCAGGCCCACCGCGAGAATCCGGGCGCGGTACGGGTCCAGCCCGGAATCGTGGGCGACCAGGTCGAATACGGCGTCGACGCACGCCTCGGTGGCCTGCTCGACACGGCGCTGCACCTGCGGCTCGCTGGTCAGATCGGATTCGAAGACCAGCCGGAAACCCTGGGTCTCGTGGTCGACGAAATCGAAGTAGGCCTGCACCGCGGCGCGCACGCGCTGGCGGTTGTCGGTGGTGGAGCGCAGCGCCTGCCGCACGCTGGACACCAGCGCGTCGATGTAGTTCTGCAGCACCGCGAGATATAGCTCGAGTTTGCTCGAGAAGTGCTGGTACAGCACCGGTTTGGAGACTCCGGCGCACTGCGAGATCTCGTCCATGCCGGACGCGTGATATCCGCGTAGTACGAAAACCTCGCTGGCCGCCGCAAGCAGTTGCGCGCGGCGTGCCTCGCGGGGCAGGCGAGTTCCGCGCTTGCTCGGCATGGCCTCGGACGACAGTCGGGGCGACGTCATCCGGTCCACGAGGTCTGTCATTTCGGCTCTCCCAATCGATTCCCGGCGGAAAAGTATGTGCACGGGTATCCGTAAAACGATACTCGCACACGGCTCACCTTGCTGGCGCTCGGTGTTCCCACTCACGGCGCGCAATGTATTTCTCGGCGCGCCGCGTTCACGGCTGACCTCGCTGACGCTCGGAGCACCATACGCGAAACGCACCGCATTCGTGGCACGCTTCGGCGGTCTGATCGCCCACGGACGACAACGGCTATTGGCAACTTGCCAGTAACTGGCCGTCCAGAGCAATCTCGCACAGCCGTGAGAAATATCGCAACCCCTGCCGGTCGGAGCCGGGTCCGACCATGCGGTCGGGGCGGTTGTGAGACTCTGGATAAGTGACCGACGAACGGGGCCGACCTACCGGCGGGCGGGATCCGCGCCGCCTGGTGGGCGCCCTGACGTCGCGCCCGGGAGGTCTCGGCGCCCGGCGCCGCACCGAGCCCGAGGGGGATGTCTACGACCCACTCGGACTCTATCCCGGTACCCGCGGCCCGAACGGGCACTCGAACGGCCTGGTCAACGGCATGGATCCGGCCCGGCAGCCGCTGACCGCGAGCTGGAATCCGCTCCTGGACGGGTCGCGGCCGTCGTCCGGCGGCAGGCGGAAGAAGAGCCCGCTGCGGCGGTTCGTCTCCACCTACGGCTGGCGGGCGTACGCGCTGCCGGTGCTGTTCGTGATCACCGTGCTGGTGGTCGTCGACGCCGTCAAGGGGGGTGGCGACGCGGTCGTCGCCGGGGCCCCCGGACTCGGCCGGCTGAGCCAACACACCGAGAAATCGGGCATTATCGGCGCGCCGCCGCGGGGTGACGGCAAATTCCCCGCCGAACTCGCCAGCGGCGCGCTGCCGGAGGGCGGGCCGTACGCCGAGAACGGCACGGGCGCCTGGCATCTGGTGCGCGGCACGACGACTCAGGTGGGCGCGGCGCAGGGCCATCTGTTCAGCTATACGGTCGAGATCGAGGACGGTGTGGACACCGGCGCGCTCGGCGGCGACGAGGCGGTCGCGAAGATGGTCGAGGCCACCCTGTCCAATCCCAAGAGTTGGACGCACGATCCCAAATTCGGATTCCGCCGCGTCGATTCCGGCGATCCCGATTTTCGGATCTCGCTCACCTCGCGCCAGACCACCAAGACCGCGTGCGGATTCGAGATTCCCATCGACTCCTCCTGCTACAACGGCGATCTGGGCCGCGTGGTGCTCTCGGAGGTGCGCTGGGTGCGCGGGGCGCCCGCCTTCGAGGGCGATATCGGGTCCTACCGCCAGTACCAGATCAACCACGAGGTCGGGCACGCCATCGGCTATCACGAACACCAGCCGTGCGAGGCCGACGGCGGGCTGGCGCCGGTGATGATGCAGCAGACCTTCGGCACCCGCAACAACGACATCGCCGCGCTCGACCCGCAGGGCGTGGTGCCGATGGACGGCAAGAAATGCCGCTTCAACCCCTGGCCGTACCCGCGCGGCTGACGACGTGGCCGGTGCGGCACGATGGTCGGGAAGAACGGTCCGATTCGCGGTGTTGCACGGGTGAGATCGGCGAATTCGATTCGAGGAGTTCAGGACGTGTCATCACCACAGACCCTGCCGCCACTGGTCGAGCCGGCCGCGGAGCTGACCAAGGATGAGGTCGCCCGCTACAGCCGCCACCTGATCATTCCCGATCTGGGGGTGGACGGCCAGAAGCGGCTGAAGAACGCCAAGGTGCTGGTGATCGGCGCGGGCGGGCTCGGCTCGCCGGCGCTGCTGTACCTGGCCGCCGCCGGGGTCGGCACCCTGGGCATCGTGGAATTCGACGAGGTCGACGCGTCGAATCTGCAACGGCAGGTGATCCACGGCGAATCCGATATCGGCCGCAGCAAGGCCGACAGCGCCCGCGATTCGATTCTCGAGATCAACTCCGGGATCGATGTGCGCCTGCACAAGATCCGCCTCGAGCCGGAGAACGCGGTCGAACTGTTCGCCGAATACGACCTGATCGTCGACGGCACCGACAACTTCGCGACCCGGTACCTGGTCAACGACGCCGCGGTGCTCGCGGGCAAGCCGTACGTCTGGGGCTCGATCTACCGGTTCGAGGGCCAGGTGTCGGTGTTCTGGGAGGACGCGCCGGACGGCCGGGGCATCAACTACCGCGACCTCTACCCCGAGGCGCCGCCGCCGGGCATGGTGCCTTCGTGCGCCGAGGGCGGCGTGCTGGGCGTGCTGTGCGCCTCGATCGGATCGGTCATGGTGACCGAGGCGATCAAGCTGATCACCGGTATCGGCGAATCGCTGCTGGGCCGGCTGATGGTCTACGACGCCCTCGACATGAACTACCGCACGATCAAGCTCCGCCGCGATCCGGAACGGCAGCCGATCACCGAGCTGATCGACTACGAGGCGTTCTGCGGTGTCGTCTCGGAGGAGGGCCAGGCCGCCGCGATCGGCTCGACCGTGACCGCGCGCGAGCTGAAGGACATGCTCGACGCGGGCAAGGACGTCGCTATCGTCGACGTGCGGGAGCCGGTCGAGTGGGACATCGTCCGCATCGACGGCGCGACGCTCGTCCCCAAGGACCGCATCCTCTCCGGCGAGGCCCTCGCCGAACTGCCCCAGAACCGCCCCATCGTCCTGCACTGCAAGACCGGCATCCGCTCCGCCGAGGCCCTCGCGGCCCTCAAGAACGCCGGCTTCTCCGACGCCGTCCACCTCCAGGGCGGAATCATCGCCTGGGCCAACCAGATAGATCCGAGCCTCCCGGTCTACTGATCCCGGCCAAAAGCGCGCCGGGACCATGTCCTGTTGGGCTGATCCCATCTCCTGTCCCCCGCCCCTAGGGCGGGGGACAGGGGAGAACCGCCCGGTACGCTAGGGGATTTTCGCGTATATTTTGCTTGCGTACCAACGGGATTCGCGATGACGCGGGTGACTCGCCGGGCGTGCAGAGGTTGCCGAGTAATTGCGTGGAGCTTGCTGAAAATCCGCGGAGTGTTTGCTCGTGCGTCCTGAAGCGCGCAGAGGCGGGTTGGCAACGCGGAGAGGCAGGTTAGCTCGCGTGCTGATCGCTACCTCGGCGCGGCTTCCTGGGTGGACAACAGTCCGGGAGTACGGTACGGCCGTGACTTCTGTGGAACCTCCCGAGCATGTGCGGGCCACCTTCGGCCTGCGCGAAGTGACGCCGGTCGCGCTCGGTGATTGGGACGGCGGATGGCGGTGCGGGGACGTGGTGCTGTCCCCGGTGGCCGATCACGCCCGGGCCGCCTGGTCGGCCAAGGTGCGCGAGACACTGCAGGTGGACGGCCTGCGCCTGGCCCGCCCGGTGCGCGGCACCGACGGCCGGTACGTCGTATCCGGTTGGCGCGCGGACACATTCCTGGAAGGCACGCCCGAACCGCGGCACGACGAGGTGGTGTCGGTCTCGCTGCGACTACACCAGGCCACCGCGGCACTGGAGCGGCCCCGATTCTTGGTACAGCAGCCGATCGCGCCCTGGGTGGATGTCGACGTCTTCGTCGCCGCCGATCGCGCCGCCTGGGAGCCGGTCCCGCTGCGCAGCCTGAAGGTGGGCGGCATGCTGCCCTCGACCTCGCCGGACGGGCAGCGCAGCCTCGAAATGCTCACGCAGCTGGCCACCCTGCGCAAACCCGTGCAGACGCCGTCCCAGCTGGTGCACGGCGATCTGTTCGGCACGGTCCTGTTCGCCGGGACCTTCACGCCGGGACTCACCGACCTCACGCCCTACTGGCGTCCGGCGCCGTGGGCGGCGGGGGTGGTCGTGGTCGACGCGCTGTCCTGGGGTGGGGCCGACGACGGCCTGCTGGATCGATGGTCGGACCTACCCGAGTGGCCGCAGATGGTGGTGCGCGCGGTCATGTTTCGCCTCGCGGTCCACGCCCTGCATCCGCGCTCGACCCCGGAAGCCTTTCCGGGACTGGCCCGCACGGCCGACATGGTCCGCATGCGCCTCTGAGCCGGATTTCGTACCACCCGGCTCGTCCGGTCGTATGGCCGGGATGTTCGTGCGGTCGTTCGATTTCCGTGACGGCGTGCTGCCATTCCCCCGATGTGCCCTGCGGGTGAGCACGGTCGCCGACGGCAGGGGGGACGACGGCGACCGTGCTCGGGGGATCCGGCTTGGTCAGGGCCGGATCGGTCGGGGGCACAGAGCATTACCCGCGTACTTGATCATCTGTCCTGGACCGCGGAGTGTTACACGTCGGCGTAAGCCAGTGACGGAGCACGCGATACGGCGAACGACGACCGCAGGTAGAACCACCAGGTGGCTCCGCCCATCGCCAGAAATGCCACGGCATACGCCCAGAACGCCGGCGACATGGTGCCGAAGTGGTTGTTGGACAGGCGCAGTGCCTGCTGCAGCACCCAGCCGCCGGAGGCGCCCACCGCGCCGATCACCCCGATCGCCGCGCCCGCCTGCCGCTTCGCGGCGAGCAGTGCGGCGGCGGTGTCCTCGCCGGCCTCGCTGGCCCGCCGCTTGCACTCGGCCATGAAGATCGACGGGATCATCCGGTAGGTGGACCCGTTTCCGATGCCGGTGAGCACGAACAGGATCAGGAACGAGATCAGGTACAGCGGAAAGCTTTTCGCCCCCAGTGACGCGATGATCAGCACGGTGGCCGCCGCCATGCCGACGAAGACGTAGAAGGTGATCCGGGCGCCGCTGAGCCGGTCGGAGATCCAGCCGCCGAACGGCCGGCTCATCGAGCCCACCAGCGCGCCCAGGAAGGCCAGGTTGCCGATCGTGCTCATCCAGCCGATCTTCGCCAGTTCGGGGAAATTGGCCTTCAGCAGGGTCGGGAAGGCGAAGGAGAAGCCGATGAACGAGCCGAAGGTGCCGATGTAGAGCACCGCCATCACCCAGGTGTGCCGGTTGGTGAGCGCCAGCCGGTAGGAGCGCCCGTCGGTCCGGGCGCCGGACAGCGAGTCCATGTACCGCAGCGCGCCCGCCATCGCGATCAGGATGAACGGCACCCACATCAGGGTCGCGAGGGTGATGCCGAACCGGTAGCCGCCCGCGTCCTTGGCCATGATGTGCGTGCCGAGGGTGATGACCAACGGCACGAACAGCTGGGTCTGGGCCACGCCCAGATTGCCCCCGGCCGCGTTGATGCCCAGGGCCGCGCCCTTCTTGCCCTCGGGGAAGAAGAAGTTGATATTGGCCATCGACGACGAGAAGTTGCCGCCGCCGACCCCGGCCAGGGCTGCCAGCAGCATGAACACCCAGAACGGTGTCTCCGGCTTGTTGACGAACCAGGCCAGGCCCAGCGTCGGCAGCAGCAGCATGCCCGCGCTGAACACGGTGAACGCGCGGCCGCCGAAGCGGGGGATGGCGAAGGTGTAGGGAATGCGCAGCGCCGCGCCGACCAGGGTCGGCGTGGAGGTCAGCAGCAGCGAATTGCCCACGGCCACAGGGTTTCCCCGGCCCAGCCCGTCCAGGAAGGCGAACCCGGCCGGGCCCATGGCGGTGACCACGCTGGCCCACAGCACCCAGATGCTGAAGCCGAGGTTCTCGGCGAATACCGAGAAGATCAGGTTCTTGCGCGCGGTCCGCTTGCCGCCGCTCTCCCAGAAGGTCTCGTCGTCCGGTTCCCACCGGTGCAGCCAGCGCCCGCGGGATTGATGCCGGAAGGCGGAGGTGTCCGGATCGGTCGGTACTGCGGCGTCGGTGGTGGTCATCGGCGCGTCCTCTCACGATGGGTGACCGCCCTCATCACGGTCGGGGTCCAACCGTAGGGATGTGGCGTTACACACACGTCGCACGACATGACGACGCGGGCAATTCCCGCTCACCCGAGCCTCGGCACGGCGGTGACGACTCGTTTACGTGGCCGGATATCGGGTGGTGACAGCGCCGGAGACGGCTCTGCGGCCGTGTCTACTTGCCTGGATATTCGGCGATCAGCGAACCGAGAAAACAGTTGGCCGCGCGGGCGGCGCGCTCCGGGTCGCCATCGATCACGGCGTGTACCAGGTCGGCGTGTTCGGAGTGGTAGGCGTCGCCCGATTTGGCCGTGCGGGAACGGATTCCCTCCTCGATCACCGGGAGCAGCGAATCGTAGAACTCCAGGTACACGGCGTTGTGGCTGGCCACCACGATGGCGCGGTGGAGTTCGACGTCGGCCTCGATGGCGGCCGGATTCTCCTCGTCCCAGGCCTGGCGGCGCTCCTCGAGCAGGCGCAGCAGGGTGGCGATATCGGTGTCGTCGCGGCGCTGCGCGGCCAGCCGGGCGGCCTGGGTGTCCAGGGCCTGGCGCAGTTCGAGGATGTCGCGCTCGACGGCGTCGGCGAAGTACTTCGCGAGCGCGCCACCCAGGTCGGACGTGGCGATCACATAGGTGCCGGAGCCCTGGCGGCGCTCGAGCATGCCGGCGTGCACCAGGGCCTGTACGGCCTCACGGACGGTATTGCGACCGGTGCCGGTCAGCTCGGTCAGCTCCGGCTCCGTGGGGATGCGGGAGCCGACGGGCCAACGGCCGGAACGAATTTCGGCACGCAGCTGCTCGGTGACCTGAGCGATGAGGCTGGTGCGACGGACGGGCTGCACGCTCCATAGAGTACCCCTGCTCACATTCTTTGCGTCCTATCACCCAATCATCCTATGATTTTTCGGTGACAGTCACCGTTGAGCAGACCACCGCCGAGGTGGACCGTCGTCGCCGCTCCCTGATCGAGGGACGGCTGCTGGTCTTCGCCGCCATCCTCATGTCGGCGTTCACGTTGCGGCTCGCGGTGACGGCGTTCACCCCGCTCGCCGAGCGGATCGGCTCGGATATCGGCTACTCGACCGCGATCGTCGGCGTCTTCGGCATGATCCCCACCGCCATGTTCGCCTTCGCGGGCGTTCTCACGCCGATCTTCGTCCGGCGGCTCGGGCTGGAACGCACGGCGCTGGTGGCCATGCTGATGGCCGGCGTCGGCCAGCTGACCCGCGCGATGGTGCCCGACACCTGGGAGCTGCTGGTGCTGTCGGCGCTGGCGCTGGCCGGTATGGGTATCGGCAACGTGGTGATCCCGCCGCTGGTCAAGCGGTACTTCGCGGATCATCTGGCGGTGCTGAGCTCGCTCTACATCACGATGGTGCAGCTGGGCACGGTGGTTCCGGCGATGATCGCGGTGCCGGTGGCCGATGCCGAGGGCTGGCGGATCTCGCTGGGCCTGTGGGCGCTGCTGGGCTTCGCGGCCGCGCTGCCGTGGCTGGGCGTGCTGCGCGATCGGCGCGGCCGTGACCAGGTGGATGTGACCGCGCTGCCGCAGCAGGGGGCCGCCGCGGGCAAGGTGTGGCGGTCGCCGGTGGCCTGGGGGATGGCCGGCATGTTCGGCATGACCTCGCTGAGCACCTACGCCATGTTCACCTGGCTGCCCAAGATCCTGTCCGACGCCGGGGCCTCCGACTCGTTCGGCGGGACCATGGTCGGTGTGTTCTCGCTCGTCGGCCTGGTGGCCGCGCTCACCGCGCCCAGCGTGACCGCCCGCGTGCGCAATCCGTTCCCGATCGTGATCGGTTGTGCCATCAGCTTTTTCATCGCCTTCGCCGGGTTGCTGACCGCGCCGATGGCCGCGCCGTGGCTGTGGGTGATCCTGCTGGGCCTGGGCCCGAGCACCTTCCCGATGGCCCTGACGCTGATCAACCTCCGCACCCGCACCCAGGCCGGATCGGCCTCCCTGTCCGGCTTCACCCAGGGCGTCGGCTACTCCGTGGCCTGCGTCGGCCCGCTGCTGTTCGGCGTGCTGCACGACGTGACCCACGGCTGGGGCGCCCCCTTCGCCCTGCTGGCGGTCGCCGTGCTGGTCCTGCTGGCGGGTGCGTGGCAGGCGTGCAAGCCCAGGATGCTCGAAGACACGTGGTGAAGTGAATTCACCGTAGGACTTGCCGGACGGTGAGGTCTGGGCCAAGATGTGTGCCAGAACACTTGCCGCCCTTGATCTCACCGCCCGGCGGTCGCGGGGTGGGCATTTCTTGACCGGCGGAAACCGTTGTGTCACATGCACGAAACATTCGCCGGGTTCTCACGGATTCCCCTCGATCCACGTGAGCAACCTTTGATTTGGCGGTCATTTCGCGCAGCATCCGCGCAATACCGGTTTTCTACCTTGGGGCCATCCGAGATTCAGGAGGCCCTGAGTGACCACGCTGACGCGCAATCACGACATAGAGCATTGGGACGCCGAGGACGTCGACGCCTGGGAGGCCGGCGGTAAGGACGTCGCGCGCCGCAACCTGGTCTGGTCCGTCTTCGCCGAACACGTCGGTTTCTCGGTGTGGTCGATCTGGTCGGTGATGGTGCTGTTCATGCCCACCGACGTCTTCCACATCGACACGGCCGGGAAGTTCTTCCTCGGCGCGGTGCCGACGCTGGTCGGCGGCGTGCTGCGCATTCCCTACACCGTCGCCACCGCGAAATTCGGCGGGCGCAACTGGACCATCTTCTCCGCGCTCGCGCTGCTGGTGCCGGTGCTGCTGACGCTGTACTTCATCAATCAGCCGGGCACCTCGTTCACGACCGTCCTGATCGTGGCCGCGTTCGCGGGCCTGGGCGGCGGCAACTTCGCCTCCTCGATGGCCAATATCAACGTCTTCTACCCGCAGCGGCTCAAGGGCTGGGCCCTCGGGCTCAACGCGGGCGGCGGCAATGTCGGCGTTCCGGTGATCCAGCTGGTCGGCCTGGCCGTCATCGCCACCCTGGGCAGCGCCTACGGGCACGCCTCGGTGGTCTGCCTGGTGTATCTGGCGCTGATCGTGGTCGCGGCCACGGGCGCGGCGCTCTACATGGACAACGTGCGCAACCAGAAGGCCGACTACTCCTTCATGGTCACGGCGCTGAAGGCGCCGCAGTCGTGGGCGATCGCCTTCCTCTACATCGGCACGTTCGGCTCGTTCATCGGCTACAGCTTCGCGTTCGGGCAGGTATTGCAGGTCAGCTTCGTCGCCGGCGGCGGCAAGCCCGCCGAGGCCGCGCTGCACGCCGCGCAGATCGCCTTCATCGGACCGCTGCTCGGCTCGCTGACCCGGCCCTACGGCGGCAAGTGGGCCGACCGGTTCGGCGGCAGCCGGGTCACCGTGGTCAGCTTCGTCGTCATGACGCTCGCCACCCTCGTGGTAGCCGCGGCCAGCGCGGTCGCCGACGGCAACGGTCACGTGCCCACCGGCGCCGTGATGGCCGCGATGGTGATCGGCTTCATCGCGCTGTTCGTGGTCTCCGGAATCGGCAACGGGGCGGTCACCAAGATCATCCCGTCCGTATTCGACGCGAAATCCCGTAGCCTGCCCGGTGATTCGGCCACCCGGGCGGCCTGGTCGCAGAACACCTCGGGCGCCCTGATCGGATTCGTCGGCGCGGTCGGCGCGCTCGGCGGCGTGGGCATCAACCTGGTGCTGCGCTCGTCCTACGCCTCGACCAAGTCCGCGACCACCGCCTTCTGGGTCTTCATGGTCTTCTACCTGGTCTGCGCCGCGGTGTGCTGGGCGGTGTTCCTGCGCCGGCCGAGCGCCCGGCGCCGGCCGGAGCCGGATGTCGTCGTGGAAGCCGAGGCGTTCGTGCTCGAGGCCGAATCCGGAGATCCGGTGTCCGGCAGCGCGTCCCAGTCCACCACCCGCCGGCCCAGAGCCTGACCAGAACCACTCGGAGGACAGTCATGAACCCCACTGTGGAATCCGCCCAGCGCAAGACCGTGGTGGTCGCCGGTCACGGCATGGTCGGTCACCGGTTCGTCGAGGCCCTGCGTTCGCGCGACACCGACGGCCGCTGGCAGGTCGTGATCCTCGGCGAGGAGCCGCGGGCGGCCTACGACCGCGTCGGCCTGTCGTCCTACGTCGGCGCCTGGGACGCGAGCGCGCTGGCGCTGCCGGGTAACGAGTACGCCGGTGACCCGCTCGTCGACCTGCGACTGGGCGTGCTCGCCGAGTCCGTCGATCCCGGCGCCCGCAAGATCACCACCTCCGGCGGCGACGTGATCGGTTACGACGCACTGGTTCTCGCGACCGGCTCGTACGCGTTCGTGCCGCCGGTGCCCGGCCACGACCGGCCCGAATGTTTCGTCTACCGCACCATCGAGGACCTCGACGGCATCCGGGCCGCGGCCGAGCAGGCCGGTCCGGGCGCGGTGGGCGTCGTGGTCGGCGGCGGCCTGCTCGGCCTGGAGGCGGCCAACGCGCTGCGGTTGATGGGTGTCACGCCGCACGTCGTCGAGTTCGCGCCGCGGCTGATGCCGGTGCAGGTGGACGAGGGCGGCGGCGCGATCCTGGAGCGCCTCGTCACCGATCTGGGCCTGCACGTCCACACCGGGGTCGGCACGTCCGCCATCGAACCGGCCGAAGACGGTGCGGGACTGCGGGTCACGCTGTCGGACGAGTCGACCATCGACGCGTCGATGGTGGTGTTCTCCGCCGGCGTCCGCCCGCGCGACCAGATCGCCCGCGACGCCGGGCTGGAGATCGGCGCGCGCGGCGGCGTCGTCACCGATCTCGGCCTGCGGACCTCGGATCCGCACATCTACGCGGTCGGCGAGGTGGCCGCGGTCGAGGGCACCTGCTACGGCCTGGTGGCCCCCGGCTACACCACCGCCGAGATCGTGGCGGACCGATTGCTCGGCGGCGCGGGCGAATTCCCGGGCGCGGACCTGTCGACCAAACTCAAGCTGCTCGGCGTGGACGTGGCCAGCTTCGGCGACGCGCACGGCACCACCGAGGGCGCGCTGTCGGTCGTGCTGCACGACGCGGCCAAGGGCACCTACGCGAAACTCGTGATCTCCGACGACGCCAAGACCCTGCTGGGCGGCATCCTGGTCGGCGACGCCTCGCAGTACGCCGCGCTGCGACCGCTGGTCGGCAGCGAGTTACCCGCCGAGCCCGCGGCCCTGATCTCGCCCGCCGGTGCGGAATTGGGCGCCGACGCGCTGCCCGACGAGGCGCAGATCTGCTCCTGCAACAACGTGTCCAAGGGCACGATCTGCGGGGCAATCGCGGAGGGCGCGTGCGATGTCCCCGGCATCAAGAGCTGCACATCGGCCGGAACCTCCTGTGGCGGTTGCGTTCCCATGCTCAAGAAGCTGCTGGAGCAGTCGGGCGTGGAGATGTCCAAGGCGCTGTGCGAGCACTTCGAGCAGTCGCGCGCGGAGCTGTTCCAGATCGTCCAGGTCACCGGAATCCGCACCTTCTCCGAGCTGATCGCCAAGCACGGCAAGGGATCCGGCTGCGATATCTGCAAGCCGACGGTGGCCTCGATCCTGGCCTCGACCTCGAACGATCACATCCTCGAGGGCGAACAGGCCGCGCTGCAGGACACCAACGACCACTTCCTGGCCAACCTCCAGAAGAACGGCACCTACTCGGTGGTGCCGCGCATGCCCGGCGGCGAGTGCACGCCCGAGCAGCTGATCGAAATCGGCCAGATCGCCAAGGATTTCGGCCTCTACGTGAAGGTCACCGGCGGTCAGCGCATCGACCTGTTCGGTGCGCGGGTGGAGCAGCTGCCGAAGATCTGGCAGCGGCTGGTCGACGTCGGCATGGAATCCGGGCACGCCTACGGCAAGTCGCTGCGTACGGTCAAGAGCTGCGTCGGGTCCACGTGGTGCCGCTACGGGCAGCAGGATTCGGTCGGCATGGCCGTGCTGCTGGAGAAGCGGTACCGGGGACTGCGGTCGCCGCACAAGCTGAAGCTGGCGGTCTCCGGATGCGCCCGCGAATGTGCCGAGGCGCGGGGTAAGGATGTCGGCGTCATCGCCACCGAGAACGGGTGGAACCTGTACGTCGGCGGCAACGGCGGCCTCACCCCCAAGCACGCGGTGCTGCTGGCCGGCGATCTCGACGACGAGACGCTGATCAAGTACATCGACCGCTACCTGATGTTCTACATCCGCACCGCCGACCGCCTGCAACGCACCGCGCCCTGGCAGGAGTCGCTGGAGGGCGGCATCGAGCACGTCAAACAGGTGGTATGCGAGGACTCGCTCGGCATCGCGGACGAGCTGGAGGCCGCCATGGCCGAGCACGTCGCCGGGTACCGGGACGAGTGGTCGGCGGTGCTGGACGATCCGGAGAAGCTGTCGCGGTTCGTGTCCTTCGTCAACGCGCCGGAGGAGGCCGATCCCACGATCGGCTTCGACGACAGCGGCGAGCGCAAGGTCCCTGTCCTGCTCGGCATGCCCGACGTGCCCGGAGGCGGCAGCCTGCGTAACCACGGAGGGCACGTCGGGCAGGCCGATGATGGGCACGGCATGCCCGACGTGCCCGGAGGCGGCAGCCTGCGTAACCACGGAGGGCACGTCGGGCAGGCCGATGATGGGCACGGCATGCCCGACGTGCCCGGAGGCGGCAGCCTGCGTAACCACGGAGGGCACGTCGGGCAGGCCGATGCTGGGCACGGTATGCCTGAGCTGCCTGTCAGCAGCGACACAGCGAGCGCCACGCACGGGAAATAGGCGCGTAATAGCGTGGAAACAGGGCGCCGGTACCAATGGGTAGGGCGTTCGGAGCACAGGAGTTACCGATGACCGTGATCGACACACCCGGCATTGCGCAGGTCACCACCGCTGGTTGGACCTCGGCGTGCCGGCTCGACTATCTGATCCCCGGCCGCGGCGTGGCGGTATTGCTGAAGGGTGGCCGGCAGGCCGCCCTGTTCCTGCTGCCCGACGGCTCCCTCTACGCCGTCGGCAATATCGATCCGTTCGGGCGGGCCGCGGTCATGTCGCGCGGGATCGTCGGTGATCGCGGTGGCGTGCCCGTGGTGGCATCTCCGCTGCTCAAGCAGGCCTTCTCGCTGCTGGACGGGCACTGCCTGGACGATGCGACGGCGGCCCTTCCGGTGTACGGCGTCCGTGTCGTGGACGGTATCGTCGGGGTATCGAACGCGCCCATCGACTGTTCTGGTGAGGACTCGCCGTGACCGTCGAACCCGTGACCAACGCCGCCTGCCTGGACGGCTTCACCATCGGCGTCACCGCGGCGCGCCGGGCCGAGGAACTGGCCACCCTGCTGACCCGGCGGGGCGCCACCATTCTCGCCGCTCCGGCCATCCGGATCATTCCGCTGGCCGACGACAACGAGCTGGAGCGGGTGACGCGGCAGCTGGTCGCCGATCCGCCGCAGATCGCCGTCGCCACGACCGGTATCGGTTTCCGCGGCTGGATGGAGGCGGCGGAGGGCTGGGGCCTGGCCGAGGATCTGCGCGGCACGCTGGGGTCGACCCGGCTGCTGGCCCGCGGCCCGAAGGCCAAGGGCGCCATCCGCGCCGCCGAACTGCGCGAGGAGTGGTCGCCGGCCTCGGAGTCGTCGGCGGAGGTGCTCGATCACCTGCTCGCCGAGGGCGTGGAGGGCGTGCGGATCGCGGTGCAGCTGCACGGTGCGACCACCGAGTGGGAGCCGGTGCCCGACTTCTGCGAGGTATTGCGTTGTGCCGGAGCCGATGTGGTGCCGGTGCCCGTGTATCGCTGGACGCCGCCGCCGGATACGACGCCGATGGACCGGATGATCGAGGCGATCGTCACCTCGGCGCTGGACTGTGTCACCTTCACCAGTGCGCCCGCCGTGGCCTCGACGCTCATGCGCGCCAAGGAAACCGGGCTGCTGGAGCCGATCCTGCATGCCTTCCGCGCGCGGGTCCTGCCCGCGTGCGTCGGGCCGATCACCGCCGCGCCGCTCGAGGAACTGGGCGTGCCCACCACCATGCCCGGCCGAGCCCGGCTGGGCGCCCTGGCGCGGCACGTCGCCGAGGAACTTCCGCGGCGCGCCAACAGGATTCACGCCGCCGGGCACATCCTGAGCGTGCGTGGCGGATGCGTCGTGGTCGACGGCACCGTCCGGCAGCTGGCCCCCGCGCCGATGGCGCTGATGCGGGCGCTGGCCCGGCAGCCCGGCCGCGTGGTCTCCCGCGAGGACCTGCTGGCGGCGCTACCCGGCGGCGGTGACGACACCCACGCCGTGGAGACCGGTATCGCCCGCCTGCGCGCCGGACTGGGCAGCCCCAAGGCCATTCAGACCGTGGTGAAACGCGGCTACCGCCTGGCCCTGGACCCCGCCGAATGCATCGATAACAATCCGCGCCCGCCGGTCGGCTACGGCCCGTCGCTCCGGCCCCAGCGCCCCGAGCCGATGGCGGGGGTCTGGTGAGCGCCCCGGCCCTGGTGCTGGTCGCCCACGGCACCAGAAGCGCACGGGGAGTGGGGATGATCGCCGATCTCGCCGCCGCCGTCACGCGGGAACTAGGTGCGGTCACTCCCGCGCCGATTTCGGAACTTGTTGTCTCGCGGGAAGTTCGGATACCGAAGGCGTCCGATGAACTCCGCTCGTCGGGACTGCACACCCCGCTGGTGCGGACGGCGTTCGTGGATGTGCTGGGGCCGTCACCCTCGGAGGTGCTGCGGGATCTGGGATCCGTTCCGGCCGTGGTGGTTCCGGCGTTTCTCGCGTCCGGATACCACGTGTACCAGGATGTTCCGCGGGAGGTCGCCGAGAGCGAGCATCCGTCGGTCGCGGTCACCCCGGCCCTGGGCCCCGACCCGGCCCTGGCCCGCATCATGCGCCTGCGGTTGCGCGAGGCGGGCTGGCGTCCCGGCGATGCCGTGGTCTTCGCCGCGGCGGGCTCCTCCGACGCCCGCGCCCGCCACGACGTCCGCCGCGCGGCCCGGATGCTCGGCGACCACCTGCGCACCCCGGTCCCCGTCGCCTACATCGCCACGGGCACCCCCCGCGTCCCGGAAGTCGTTGCCGCCCTGCGCGAATCCGGCGCCCGCCGCGTCTTCATCGCCTCGTATCTCCTCGCCCACGGCCTCTTCCACCAGCGCCTCCACGAGGCCGGCGCCGACGGCGTAGCCGCCCCCCTGGGCGTCCACCCCGCCGCCGTCCACCTCCTCCTCGACCGCTACACCACCGCCGCCCGCACCCTCACCCCCGCGGCCGCCTGACCACCGGCAGTTCCGGGCTACCCGGGTGCACAACTCACGCGCCCAGGGCAGCCCGCAAGGGGTGCGGGAGCACGGCAGCCGTGGCTCGGTCGCGAAGGGGTCAGGGGCGGGGTTGGATGGTCAGGCCGCCGGTGGTGACGGTGCGGGTCATGTCGAGGGCGAGCATGTCGTGGGGGAAGCCGAGGGTGATGGCGCTGGCCTCGTCGAGGCGGGCGCGGTGTTCGGGGGCGAGGTCGATGTCCAGGGCGCCGAGGTTGTCCTCCAGTTGGTCGGGGGTGCGGGCGCCGATGATGGGGGCGGTCACGCCCGGATTCAGGAGGGTCCAGGCGAGGGCTACCTGGGCGGGGGTGCGGCCGATCTCGGTCGCGACCTGCTTGACCACGTCGGCGATGGCGAGGCCGCGCTCGGTCAGCTGGTTCTGCGCCACGACGACGTTCTTGCGCGTGCCCTCCGGTGAGTCGACGCGGTCGGTCGCGAGGTCGGTGCGGCCGTACTTGCCCGTGAGCACCCCGCCGGCCAGCGGCGACCACGGGATCACACCCAGGCCCATCTCCCGCGCCATCGGGATCAGGTCCCGCTCCACCGTGCGCTCGATGAGGCTGTACTCGACTTGCAGCGCCACCAGCGGCGACCAGCCGCGCAGGTCGGCGATGGCCTGCATGCGCGAGACCTGCCAGGCCGGCGCGTCGGAGATCGCCACGTAGAGCACCTTGCCCTGGCGGACCAGGTCGTCCATGCCGCGCAGGATCTCCTCGACCGGGGTGTGGAAATCCCAGGCGTGCAGGTACAGCAGATCGATGTAGTCCGTATTCAGTTGCCGCAGGCTGTTTTCCACCGAGGCGAACATGCTCTTGCGATGATTGCCGCCGGCATTCGGATCGCCGGGCCGCCGCTGCATGGTGTATTTCGTTGCCAGCACCAGGCTTTCGCGATTGTCGCGGGTGAACTCGCCCAGCAGCCGCTCGGAGCTGCCGTTGGTGTACATGCTGGCGGTATCGATGAAGTTGCCGCCGCGATCGAGGTAGAGATCGAGCAGTTTGCGCGATTCGTCGCGGTCGGCGCCCCAGCCCCAGTCGGCCCCGAAGGTCATCGTGCCCAGCGCCAGCGGCGAGACCCGCAGTCCGGACCGTCCCAGCAGCCGGTAGGTGTCGAGGGTGAGAGCCATCGTCTTCTCCTGTTCGTATCCGACGTCGTGACCCAGTCTGCGACGGTCGCGACCTGCGGATAAGGGAAGGCTTTTCCTGGGAGCGCCGGTACCAGGCTGCCCGTAGGATCGAATCGATGACCGAGACGGTGGATGCGACACGGGAGCTGGCGGCATTTCTGCGCGCCCGGCGCGAGCGGCTGGACCCGCGCGATTTCGGCCTGCCGTCGCGGCGGTCCCGGCGCACCCCCGGCCTGCGGCGCGAGGACGTCGCCGAACTGGCGGGCGTCAGTACCGACTATGTCGTGCGGCTCGAACAGGGTCGCGGGCTGCGGCCCTCCGCGGAGGTCCTGGAAGCGCTGGCCCGCGCCCTGCGGCTGGGAGCCGACGAGCGCGCCTACCTGTTCGATCTGGCCCGCCAGCGCCGGCCCCACGAGGCCAAACCGGCCACCACGGCCGCGCCGGAGCTGGCGCTGCTGGTGGCCGACCTGTCGCCGCGCCCGGCCATGGTGGTGAACCACCGCTACGACATCCTCGCGTGGAATCGCGAAATGTCCAGGCTGCTCCTGGATTTCGATACGCTGCCGCCGTCCCAGCGCAACTCCATGTGGATGTGCATGCTGCATCCGGGGATGCGCGGATTCTTCGCCGAGCGCGAGCGGACGGTGCGCGAGGGCATCGCCGACCTGCGCGCGGCGTGGGCCGCGCACCCCGACGACCGGGTACTCGCCGACCTGATCGGGGAATTCCGCTCTCGGAGTGAGGAATTCGAGAAGCTGTGGGGGCAGCGGGATGTCCGGGTGAACGGGCGCGGCCACAAGACCCTGATACATCCGGAGGTGGGCCGGGTGACAGTCGCCTTCGAGGCCCTGATGCCGCTCCAGGATCCGGACCAGCGGCTGATCATCTATCGCGCGGCGGACGAGGACAGCCAGGCGGCCCTGGACCAGCTGCGAGAACGCTGAACGGTCGCGCGCGTCGGAAAAAGAAATCGAAGAATTTTCGCGAAGTACGTCGAGAGTCCGTCGGCGGCTCCGACCGAAGGGTGACAGTACGTCGGTACAACCCAAGGAGCACATCATGACCAGCGTCAACACCTTCCTCTGGTTCGACAACGACGCCGAGGAAGCGGCCGAGTTCTACACCGCCGCGGTGCCGGACTCCCGCATCACCGATATCACCCGCGGTCCCGACGGCGCGGTGTTCGTCGTCTCCCTCGACCTGGCCGGGCACGCGGTCACGCTGCTGAACGGCGGTCCGGGCCATTCGTTCACCGATGCGACGTCCATCCAGGTGATCGTCGAGACCCAGGACGAGGTCGACCGGCTGTGGGCGGCGCTCACCGCCGACGGCACGCCGGGGCCGTGCGGCTGGCTGACCGACCGGTACGGGCTGGCCTGGCAGGTCGTCCCCGAGCCGCTGACGGCGCTGCTGGCCGGCGACCGGGCCGCGGCCGTGGGCGCGGCGCTGCGGACCATGTCGAAGATCGATCTGAAGGTCTTGCAGGACGCCCACGATCGAGGGTGACCGCAGGGGCCGCGCGTCGGCCGCGGTGGGCGATTGCCGTACGGATGCGGGTCGCCGGGTCAACACGCCCGGTGAGCGCGCGGGGATCGGTGTGCCACAGTGGGATACTGCACGGATGCACCGGGTCCTGCGCTGCCTGATCGTCCTGACGGCGATGTTTGCCGTGATTGTGCCTGCCTCCGCACACGCCGCGCCCGGTGACGGTCCGGCGATTCTCGACGTGCGGCCTCTCGGCGGTCGCCAATTCGAGGTCGTGGTGTACTCCGCCGCGATGAACCGGCCGATCACGGTGTGGATGTCGCATCCGGGCGCGCCCGCGCCCGCGCTGTATCTGCTCAATGCGGTCGACGGCGGCGAGGACGGCGGTCCCTGGACCAGGCGCACCGATGTGGCGCAGTTCTTCGCCGACAAGCCCGTCAACGTCGTCGTGCCGATGGGCGGGCGGGCCAGCTACTACACCGACTGGGTCGCCGACGATCCGGTCCTGGGCCGGAATCAGTGGTCCACCTTCCTGATTCACGAACTGCCGCCGCTGCTGGAACAGCGCTTCCAGATGACCGGCCGCAATGCCGTTGCGGGAACGTCGATGTCGGCGACCTCGGCGCTGGACCTGGCGATCGAGGCGCCGGGCAGGTACCAGGCCGTCGGTTCCTACAGCGGCTGCCCGCGCACCAGCGATCCGGTCTCGCGTGCCTACGTGCACTCGCAGCTCGGGGTCTTCGGCGCGAACGCCGCCAATATGTGGGGCGGCCCGGACAATCCGGCCTGGCCCGCGCACGACCCGATCGTGAACGCCGAGCGCTTGCGCGGTGTGGCGCTGTACATCTCGGCCGGGACCGGTGGCCCGGGCGTGCACGACACGCTCGCCGATCCGTCGATCGCGGGCAATGTCGGCGCGCTCGCGGACCGCATGTCGGTGGGCGGCGTCATGGAGTCGATCGTGAACGGCTGCACCCGCGAGCTGACGGATCGGCTCGGGGCACTGGGTATTCCGGCCACGGTTGTGCTGCGCTCCGGTACGCACGCCTGGCCGTACTGGCAGGACGACGTGCACGATTCGTGGCCGGTGTTCGCCGCCGCGCTGGGTGTGTGAGGGTTCCGGCCAAAAGCACGCCGGAACAACGAATCAGCGCACGCCGGTGCAATGGGTGGGTGTGAGCCTGGGCAACGGGTGGGTGCGCCGGGTCGGTGCACGCGGGGTGTCGGTGGGTCAGGCGTGTACCTGGCGGCGGTAGGTGAGTTTGTCGAATTCGCGGCCGTCCTCGTCTACGGCGACGACGTCCATCTCGCTGGCGAAGAAGCCGGGGCGGACGTCGACGCGGATGAACGAGTAGTTGCGGAAGCGCACCCGTGACCACGGGGCCGCCTCGTCCTGCTTGCCGCCGTCGGTGGTCCACACGTAGCTGTTGGGGACCGTGGTGTCGGCGACCTCGTGGCCGCGGTAGGTCTCCTCCGAGCCCGGCTGGAACCCGTAGCGGGGGCGTCCGCCGCCGCCGACGGTGTAGTAGACCGTGCCGTCGGACTCCGGGTAGACGATCGCGTTGTCCCCGGCCGGTTTGGTGGGCCGGCCGCCGCGGATCGGGTCGGTGCGCTCGAAGATGTGGTTGTGGCCCTGGAGCACCAGATCCACCTGATAGCGGTCGAACAGGCCGCACCAGGCGTCGCGCAGGCCGCCGTCGCTGGCGTGCGAATCGGTGGTCGAGTACGCGCAGTGGTGGAAGAAGCACACGATGAAGTCGATATTCGGATCGGCCCGGTAGCCCGCGAGCGCGCGCTCCACCCACCCGGTCTGAGCGCCGCCGGAGTATCCCGTATTGGCCTTGATCTCGTAGGACACGTCGTTGGCGTCCAGGGACAGCACCGCGACATTGCCGTAGGTGAACGAGTACGCCGACGGGCAGCCCGCGGGGCCGCTGCCCGGAAAGTCCAGGCGCGCAAGGTGTCCGCCGTACCCGTGGGTGTCGTAGGCGGCCTCCATGTCGTGGTTGCCGGTCGTGAACATCCACGGCGTGGTCGAGGCGCTGGCCTCGATCGTGCCGAGATAGACGTCCCACACGAACGGGTTGAACTTGTCGAAGCCGCTGCCCGCCTTGCCGCCCGCGGGGACGAACTGCGGATCCTTCCCCGCGCCGGACGGATCGGCGTAGGCGATGTCACCGGCGAGGACGTGGAAATCCGGTCGGCTGGCGACGATCTGGCGCATCACGTTGTCGGCGTGCCGGACCGTCGGCGCGTTGTCCGGTTTGTAGTACATGTCGTCGTAGTCGCCGGGCGCCACGCCGCCGGGCAGCGCGGGCGTCTCGTCGGTGCCCTGGTCGCCCATCATCGTGAAGCGGAAGGGCAGCACCGCGTTTCGCGCGGTGGGCATGGCGGTGGACGCGGAGCGGACCTCGCCGGTGAAGCCGTCGGAGGTGCGCCAGCGGTAGAAGTGCGGCAGCCGGCCCGGCAGCCCGTCGACCGGCGCGTGCACGTAGAACTGCTCGGCCGCGAGCACGCCGCCGTCGCTGCTGGGGATCTGGGTGACCAGATTGCGCACCTCGGCCTCGAGGCTGCCGCCCAGTGCGGGCGTCGGCCCGTGGTCGAGGAAAACCTTGGCGCCGTGGGGGTTTCGCGACAGCTGTGCCGAGAACCGGAGTTGACTGGCGGCGTCGGCGCCGAATCCGACGTGCCGCCCGCCGACGGCGAGTTGCGCGTCCTGGGCGTAGGCGCGGCCCGCGAACGGTGCGGCGCCGACCGCCGCGACCGCCGCGGCGGCGGCCGAGCCGCGCAGGAAGTTGCGCCGCGACACCGAATGCCGCCGGAGATAGGAGCGGTGCCATTCGTACTGCTCGGCCATGGTCATGGTGGCGGCAAGCGCTTCGGGAATCCCCGTGTCCGGAATGTCCCCGGCCGGGTTCAAGCGATTCGACGGCATGGGTGTGGATGCTCGTCCAGCGCGCTGGTTCTGGCAACCCGACCGTCGCCGTGGCTGGGGAACTCTCGGTGAATTCTCGGTGCGATCGAACTTGTCGGTGGTGTCGGCCACAATGCCGGTATGGCCTACGACGAGGAACTGGCCGACCGGATCCGGGATCTGCTCGGTCCGGCGCTGCCGGAGGTGGTCGAGAAGAAGATGTTCGGCGGGCTGGCGTTCCTGCTCGGCGGCAATATGGCCGTCGCCGCCAGCGGGAAGGGCGGCCTCATGGTCCGTGTCGACCCCGACGAGGCCGACGCCCTGCTCGAGGCGGATACGGTCGCCCGCATGGTGATGGGCGGCCGCGAGATGCGGAACTGGCTGCGGATCAGCGCCGAGGCGGTCGGCGACGACGATGTGCTGCACGAGTGGATCACCCGCGGCCTCGCCTACGCCCGAACCCTCCCGGCCAAGCGAGCGCGGTAGTAGTCGCCTTAAGGCGGTGGCAAGTAGTCCATAAGCGCCACCGAACAGGCTGACTCCCGGCAGTGGGCGGAAGTAAACCCACGCTGCGTCCGCCCACTGCCCCTGCGCCTCCCGCGCCCCGATCTCTGCCCCATAACCCCCTTGTCCTGCTCAGAGGTATCGCGTGGGCCTTCGGGCGGGTGCTAACGTGTGTGCCACGTCACGACTGTAACGAGTTCTAGTTTTGGTGTGCGTACGGTGCTCGCGCCTTGTCCGGCGCGGCGTCGGCCGGACGGGGACTCGTGAGGTCGGGGCCGGTGTCGGAACGATGACTATCGGGGATGTGGGTGCTGTGGCGAATGCTGTCGATCCGCAGGCTGTCGCGGCGCGCGTGACCGCCGAGCTGACGGGGCCGGGCGGGCCGTTCGAGACGGTGGTCGAGGAGGTGCTGGGGGCGCCGATTCCGGTGCTGCGCGATCGGCGTCGTTCGCTGGTGGAGGTGCTCGAGGCCTCGGTGGCGTGGGGTGAGCGCGAGTATCTGGTGACCGCCGACGGCCGGATGTCGTTCGCGGAGCACGCCGCCGCGGCCGGCGCACTGGCGCGGGGGCTGGCCGATCGCTACGGGGTGGGCAAGGGCGACCGGGTGGGCATCCTGGCCGCCAACGGCCCCGACTGGGTCGTGGCGTTCTGGGCGGCGCAGTGCCTGGGCGCGATCGCGGTCGGGTACAACGCGTGGTGGGCGCCCCGGGAGATCGCCTACGGGCTCGGGCACACGCGGCCCGCGGTGGTGATCGCGGATGCGAAAAGAGCTGTGCTGCTGCGCGAGTCGGGCGCGAGGGATATTCCGGTGCTCACGATGGAGGACGATCTTCCGGCTCTGATCGCCGAGTACTCGGGTGCGAATCCGCGGGCCGCGGTCGCCGAGGACGATCCGGCGGTGATCCTGTACACCAGCGGTACCAGCGGGCGGCCCAAGGGTGTCGTGCATTCGCACCGGAATCTGGTCGCGGTCGCCGATTACCACCGGTTCACGGATGCGATGGCGGCGGGTTTCCGCGGGCAGCCGCATCGGGAGCCCAGCGACAAGCGCTTCCTGCTCACCTCACCGCTGTTCCACATCGCGAGCCTGCACAATCTGGTGATCCCGCGGCTGGCCACCGGTGCGGCCGTCGTGATCCATCAGGGTTCGTTCGATGTCGAGCGGGTGCTGCGGCTGGTGGAGCGCGAGCGAGTCACCAACTGGGGCGCGGTGCCGACCATGGCGAGCCGGATTCTCGAGCACGACCTGTCCGGATACGACCTGACGTCGCTGGCGGCGTTCTCGCTCAACGCCGCACCGTCCTCCCCGGCCTTCCACCGGCGCCTGCGCGAATCGCTGCCGGTCGCGCAGGTGGCGCTCACCACCAGCTACGGTCTCACCGAAAGCGGTACGGCCGCAACGGTTGCCACGCCGCCGGAGCTGGTGGCGCATCCGGAGACGGTGGGGCGCCCGATCCTCGGCGTCGCGGTCGAGATCCGCGATCCGGACAACCGGCCGGTGCCCGACGGCGCGGAGGGCGAGATCTGCGTCCGCAGCCCGTACGTGATGCTCGGCTACTGGAACGACGAGGGCGCCACCGCGGCGGCCGTCGACGGTGGGCGATGGCTGCACACCGGCGATTTCGGCATCGTCGAGGACGGCCGGCTCCGATTGTCCGGCCGCCGCAGCGATCTCATCCTGCGCGGCGGGGAGAACGTGTACCCCACCGAGATCGAGAACGTGCTCGACGAACATCCCGCCGTGGTGGAGTCGGCGGTGCTCGCAATCGCGCATCCCGACCTCGGTCAGGCGGTGGCCGCCGTCGTGGTCGTCGCCGACCCGGCCGCCGTCACCGAGGTCGAGCTGCGCGATTTCGCCGCCGCCCGGCTGGCCTACTTCAAGGTGCCCGAACGGTGGGTGATCACCGCGGATCCGTTGCCGCGCAACGCGACCGGCAAGGTGGTCCGCCGCGAGATCGAGATCTGACGGCGGACCGGTCACCTCAGCCACGGCCCGCACACCGCAGCGCCCAGGCCAGCGCGCCGACGGCCGCGGTATTGGCCACGCCGCGCAGGATGTTCAGGGTCACCCAGGAGCCCTCGAACTGCTGCCGCAGCGCCGCGAAGTCGCCGCCGCTGACGTCGGCGAGCTGATTGTTCAGCGGGATGTTGCCGCCCGCGGAGATCAGGAAGCTGATCACGTTGAGCACCAGCGCCGCCAGGATCCACCACAGCACCGTGCGCTGATCCGCTCGCAGATGCAGCGCGGCGGCGATGCCGGTGAAGACCAGCGATCCGAGGAAGCTGAACATGAAGGCCGGATTGACGATCACCACGTTGATCCGGTTCATCACGTCCACGAAGGTGCGGTCGTCCAGCTGCCGCAGCGCCAGCATCACCGAGCTGGCGTAGGCGTAGAACACTCCGGCCAGCAGGCCGGTCGAGATGGTGGCGACCACCAGGGAGAGGGAGCCGAGGGTCGAGGTGGCGGTGCTCGCCTGCGTCGTTGTCATGCGATAAGTACACCGGTTTCGGCGAGACGCGAACATCGCTGGGAAGCTCTCGGACATAAGAGAGCGTCCACGGCCATGGAGCTACCGGGACGGCGGCAGCACCGGCGCGTTCCAAGCCTTGGCGTACCGGTTTTTGTCGGGCGTCGCGTATTCCTTGCTGCGATAGACGACGTAGGGGCGGACGAGGTAGCCGACGGGCGCGCTGAACATGTGGACGAGGCGGGTGTAGGGCCAGAGGCCGATGAGGGTGAGGACGATCAGGCCGTGAGCCTGGAAAGTCCAGGGTGTGCCGACCATGAGATCCGGCTCGGGATGCAGGGTGAACAGGCTGCGGAACCAGGGCGAGACGGTTTCGCGGTAGTTGTGGCGGCCCCAGAGCAGGTTGCTGCCGACGGTGTTGAGCAGGCCGGTGGTCAGCGCCGCCGCGAGCAGGACGTACATGATCTTGTCGTTGGTGGTGGTCGCCTGGCGGACGGCCGGGACGGTGACGCGGCGGTAGAGCAGGATGGCGATTCCCGCGATGACCGCGATGCCGGCGACCGTTCCCGCGGTCACCGCGACCAGGTGGTAGACGTGTTCGGTGATGCCGACGGCGGCGGTCCAGGACTCGGGAATCAGCACGCCGAGCACGTGCCCGCCGATGACCCCGAGCATGCCGAAGTGGAACAGGGGACTGCCGAGTCGCAGCAGACGGCTCTCGTAGATCTGGGAAGACCTTGTGGTCCAGCCGAATTGGTCGTTGCGGTAGCGCCAGAGATGGCCGAGGAGGAAGGACGTGAATGCCACATAGGGCAGGGTCGTCCAGAGGGTGGTGGTCATCGTCGGCACTCCGATCCGGTGGATGATGTGGGGCCGCTGACCAGGCTGGGGTCCATGGCGAAGGGTTGCAGGCCGACTTCCTCCTCGGGTGGGCCCTGGGCGGCGAGTTCGGCGATGCGGCGGCGGTCGGCCGTGGTGAGCGGAGGCAGGGTGGCGACGACCGCGGCCAGGACGTCCGCGTACGGAGATCCCGTGTCGGACAACGACAGTCGTAGCAGTTCGATCACGGGGACGTGTTCGCCGAGAAGGCGTTCGCCGCCGATGGGATCGACGGTGGCGGCGAACTCGAGCAGGACCGGGAGGTGGTCGGGCAGTTCGGTGTCGCCGAGTTCGACGCCGGCGTGGCGGTAGGCGTGTTTGAAGCGGAGCAGGGCCATGCCGCGTTTACGGGTGTCGCCGTAGGCGTAGTAGGTGAGGTGGAGGCTGGCGCGGCGGCGGAGGTCGAAGGTCTCGACGTACCGCTGGGCGAGGGTGAGAGGGTCGGTGTCGCGCAGGTGCCGCAGGAATCCGTCCAGGGCCGTCCGGACCTCGTCCGGGAGTTCCGTTGTGGCGTCGGATAATTCGCCGACCATGGCCAGGGTCTCGGTGCCGGGGTAGTCGAGCAGTAGTGCGGCGATGCGCCAGACCAGGCGGCGGTCGCGCTCGGGCATCGCGACGGTGGGTTCGGGGCGGCGGCGGATTTTCAACAGACTCACAGCAGCCCTCCGGCCCGGTTCATCGTGCCACCCCGCTGGTTTCGGGTGTGGTGGAGCCGTTTACCGCCGACCCGTTGCCGTTGCCGTTCGTTCCATTGCGCTCCGGCAGAAGGCCGTTGGTGGACCTGCCGTCCCAGTTGAGCAGATTCACCCGGGCCGACTTGTCGTCGGGCGCGGCGCCGTTGGTGTCGGTGAGATGGAACTTGTCGGCCATGACGTCGAAGGCGGTCATGCCGGGGCCGCCGTCGGTGTCGAGGCTGCATCCGGTGGCGAGGGAGTCGAGTTCGTGGGCGCGGGTGGTGGCGCCGGTGGGGATGACGTAGCGATGTTCGTATTTGGCGATCGCCAGCAGCCGATACATCGCCTCGATCTCCTCGGGCTCCAGCCGCACCGCGTCCGGAATGGACATATCGGGCTCCTGGCCGAGATTGATCGAGCGCATGAACGCGCGCATTCCGGCGAGGCGTTGCAGCGCGGCGCGCACCGGTCCGACATCACCGGCGGTGAACAGTTCCGCCAGATATTCGACGGGTATCCGCAGGGCATCGATCGCGCCGAACAGATTCGACACGTTCTCGCCGTCGTTCCCGGTCTCCGACAGCACGTCGACCATCGGTGACAGCGGCGGGACGTACCAGACCATCGGCATGGTGCGGTATTCCGGATGCAGCGGCAACGCGATCTGATAGTCGACGATGAGTTTGTAGACCGGCGAATCCTGCGCCGCCTGAATCCATTCCGGCGAGATCCCGGCCGCCTCCGCCTCGGCGATCACCCGTGGGTCGTGCGGATTGAGGAAGACGCCCAGTTGTGCCGGGTAGAGATCGTTGTCGTCGGTGACCGACGCGGCCTCCTGCACGGCGTCGGCGTCGTACAGCATGACGCCGATATAGCGCAGCCGCCCGACGCAGGTTTCGGAACAGACGGTGGGGATGCCGACCTCGACGCGCGGGTAACAGAAGGTGCATTTCTCGGCTTTGCCGGTCTTGTGGTTGAAGTAGATCTTCTTGTACGGGCAGCCGGTGACGCACTGCCGCCAGCCGCGGCACTTGTCCTGATCGACCAGGACGATGCCGTCCTCGGCGCGTTTGTAGATCGCGCCGGAGGGGCAGGACGCCGCGCAGGACGGGTTGAGGCAGTGTTCGCAGATGCGGGGCAGGTAGAACATGAACGTCTGCTCGAATTCGAGCTTCACCTGATCCGACAGCTTGGCCAGCAGGGGGTCCTTACCGACCTGCTCGGGTCCGGAGCCCAGATCGTCGTCCCAGTTCGCGCCCCACGTGACCTTCGTATCCTCGCCGGTGATCAGCGATTTCGGCCGCGCGACCGGGGTGGTGTCGGTGGCGGGGGAGGACAGGAGATTGTCGTAGTCGTAGCTCCACGGGTCGTAATAGTCCGACACGGTGGGCAGGTCGGGATTGGCGAAGATATTGAGCAGGCGCTTCATCCGGGAACCGGATCTGAGCGTCAGCCGTCCCCTGCGGTTGAGGGTCCAGCCGCCCTTCCATTTCTCCTGATCCTGGTACCGGCGTGGATACCCTTGTCCGGGACGGGTTTCCACGTTGTTGAACCAGACGTATTCGGTGCCGGCGCGATTGGTCCAGGCCTGTTTGCAGGTGACGCTGCAGGTGTGACACCCGATGCATTTGTCCAGGTTCATCACCATGGCGAGCTGTGCCATGACACGCATAATCAGTACTCCACGTTCTGGCCGCGCCGGCGAATGGTCGTGACCTCGTCACGCTGGTTTCCGGTGGGGCCGTGGTAGTTGATGGCGAACGACTGCTGGGCGTAGCCGCCGATCAGGTGTGAGGGCTTGATCATGATGCGGGTCAGGGCATTGTGGATGCCGCCGCGTTTGCCCCTGCCGACGAAGCCGGCTCCCTCGGCGCTGCCTTTCGGTCCCTCGATGCGCGGGACGTCCACGGCGCGGTCCTGGGCGTGGTACATGAATACGGTGCCCTCGGGCATGCGATGCGAGACGATGGCGCGGGCGACCACGACGCCGTTGCGATTGATCGCCTCGATCCAGTCGTTGTCGGCCACGCCGATCTTCGCCGCGTCCTTCTCCGACATCCAGATGGCCTGGCCACCCCGGGAAAGGGTGAGCATATGCAGGTTGTCCTGGTAGGCGGAATGGATCGACCACTTCGAATGCGGGGTGAGGTACCGGACCGTCACGCCCTTGTCGGTCACCGATCCGACATCGGGTTCGCGGAACAGCGCGGACATGTCCAGCGGGGGCCGGAAGATCGGCAGCTGCTCGCCGAGTTCGATCATCCAGTCGTGATCGAGGTAGAAATGCTGCCGTCCGGTCAAGGTGTGCCAGGGCTTGAGGCGTTCGGTGTTGATGGTGAACGGCGAATACCGGCGGCCCCCGGTCTCGGAGCCGGACCACTCCGGAGACGTGATCACCGGGACGGGCCGGGCCTGGGTGTCGGCGAAGGTGACCCGCTTACCCTCGTGCTCGGCGGCCAGATCGGCCAGCTTGGTTCCGGTGCGCCGCTCGAGCGCCTGGAACCCCTCGACCGCGAGACGCCCGTTGGTGGTGCCCGACAGCGCGAGGATGGTCTCCGCCGCGTGGACGTCCTTGGCCAGCGACGGACGGCCCTGTCCGGCGCCGGAGATCACGGTGCCGTTGACCCCGGCGAGGTAGGTCACCTCGGCATCGGGATAGGTGGTGACGCCCTTGGTGGTGACGCCGAGCGTATCGATCAGCGGTCCGAGGGCGGCCATCTTCTCCGCCAGTTTCGGATAATCCCGTTCGACGACAACGAGTTTCGGCATCGTCTTTCCCGGGACGGGCTCGCACTCGCCCGCTTTCCAATCCAGCACGCGACCACCGGGCTGTGCGAGGGCGTCCGGCGAATCATGGTGCAACGCAACAGCGACCAGGTCCTTGCGTACCCCGAGGTGTTTCTCGGCGAGCCAGGAGAACCCGCGGGCGATGCGGTGGAACGCCTCGAAATCGGTCTTGGCCTCCCACGGTGGGGAGATGGCGGGGGAGAAGGCGTGCACGAACGGGTGCATATCGGTGGACGACAGGTCGTGCTTCTCGTACCAGGTGGCGGCGGGGAGCACGATATCGGAGAACAGGGTCGTCGAGGTCATGCGGAAGTCCAGCGACAGCAGCAGATCCAGCTTTCCCGTCGCCGCCTGGTCCCGCCATTCGAGTTCCTGCGGCCGCACTCCGGCGGTGTCGGTGGTCTGGAGGTTGGAGTCCGAGCCCAGCAGATGCTTGTGGAAGTACTCGTTCCCCTTACCGGAGGAGCCGAGGAGGTTGGCGCGCCAGACGGTCAGGCAGCGGGGGAAGTTCTCCGGCGCGTCGGGGTCCTCGCAGGCGAAACGCAGGTCCCCGGACTTCAGGCCGTCGACCACGTAGTCCTGCGGGGTCTTCCCCGCGGCCTCGGCGTCGTCGACGAGATCGAGGGGGTTGCGGTCGAAGGTCGGATACGACGGCATCCAGCCCAGCCGCGACGCCAGCGCGATGTTGTCGGCGGCGGTGCGCCCGCGGAACCGGCCGGAACCCAGTGGGGAGGTGAAGGATTCGGCGGTGAACGGGTCGTAGCGCCATTGGTCGTTGGCCAGATACCAGAACACGGTGCCCTGCATATGACGCGGTGGTCGCTGCCAGTCGAGGCCGAAAGCCAAGGTGGCCCAGCCGGTTACGGGGCGGCACTTCTCCTGCCCGACGTAATGCGCCCAGCCGCCGCCGTTCACGCCCTGACACCCGGTCAGCAACGTCAAAGTGAAGAAGGAGCGGTAGATCTGGTCGGAGTGGAACCAGTGGTTGGTGCCCGCGCCCATCAGGATCATGGACCGGCCGCCGGAGCGGTCGGCGTTGTCGGCGAACTCCCGTGCGATTCGCGCGGCCTGCGCGGCGGGGACGCCGGTGATGGTCTCCTGCCAGGCCGGGGTGTAGGGCTCGGCGACGTCGTCGTAGCCGGTGGGCCAGGTTCCCGGCAGGCCGTCACGCGCGACGCCGTACTGGGCGAGCAGCAGGTCGAAGACGGTCGTGACCCGTTTGCCCGCAACGATTCTCGTCGGCACGCCACGGCTCAGCACGCCGCCCGCGTCGCCGTCGTAGCGAGGCAACTGCACGGCCGCAGCGTCGTTGGTGCGGCCGTACAGCGTCACCAGGGGATCGATGTCCCCCAGGTCCAGATTCCAGCGACCGGCGCCGGACGCGGAGAAGCGATGGCCCAGACTGCCGTTCGGGACCACGGTGTTCCCGGCGGTATCGAGCAGCACCGTCTTGTGTTCGGCGCCCTCGGCCGTATCGCCGAGATCCGCTGCGGTGAGGAACTTTCCGGGCACCCACGTGTGGGGGCGGTACTCGCCGTCGCCGTTCCAGCCGCCCTCGTGCTCGTCGAGGGTGATGAGGAACGGCAGGTCGGTGTACCGCTTGATGTAGTCGAGGAATCGGGGCGTGGCGCGGTCGCGGAAGAACTCCGTGAGGATGACGTGGCCCATGGCCATGGCGAGCGCGGCGTCGGTGCCGGGCCGGGCGGGGACCCATTCGTCGGCGAATTTGGTGTTGTCGGCGTAGTCGGGGGAGACGACGACGACCTTCTGGCCGCGGTAGCGGGCCTCGGTCATGTAGTGGGCGTCGGGGGTGCGGGTGACCGGCACGTTGGAGCCCCACATGATGAGGTAGCCGGCGTCGAACCAGTCGGCGGATTCGGGGACGTCGGTCTGGTCGCCGAAGACCTGGGGGGAGGCGACGGGCAGGTCGGCGTACCAGTCGTAGAACGAGAGCATGGAGCCGCCGAGCAGGGAGATGAACCGGGCGCCGGCGGCGTGGGAGACCATGGACATGGCCGGGATGGGGGAGAAGCCGGCGACGCGGTCGGGGCCGTAGCGTTTGATGGTGTGAACGTGTGCGGCGGCGGCGATCTCGGCGGCTTCCCACCATTCGGCGCGCACGAATCCGCCCTTGCCGCGGGCGCTCTTGTACCGCCGCGCCTGCTCGGGGTCCTCGACGAGTGATTCCCAGGCCGCGACGGGGTCCTTGAGCCGGGATTTGGCCTCGCGGTACATCTCCAGCAAGACGCCGCGGACGTACGGATACCGCACGCGCGCAGGGGAATAGGTGTACCAGGAGAACGAGGCGCCGCGGGGGCAGCCGCGAGGTTCGTACTCGGGTTTGTCGGAGCCGACGGACGGATAGTCGGTCTGCTGCGATTCCCAGGTGATCACGCCGTCCTTGACGTAGATCTTCCACGAGCACGACCCGGTGCAGTTCACGCCATGGGTGGAACGCACCACCTTGTCGTGCGCCCAGCGGTCGCGGTAGAACTCGTCGGCGCCGCGGCCGCCCACCTTGTGCACGGTGCGCAGATCCTCGGACACCTCGCCCCGGTTGAAGTATTTGCCCAACCGCAGCAGTGCGTCGCCGGAGGCGGCGGATCTCCCGTTCGTATCGGAGGGGGTCGAACCCTTTGTATGCGAATTAACCACAACGCCCCCTTCGAGCTGAAAACCGGGCTGTGGCACCGAGAGTAAGGACGCCGGGCGAGGGCGCAAAACGGTTCTCTCACACCGCTCCACGGGCCCGTGTGAGTTGTGAGGCGGGGGAAACGTGGTGGTCACTGCCGGGTAGCGATGCCGCTCGACCTGCGCGGGGGCGACCTGGGCGGATACGGGATTCCTAGAGTCCGAGGGGCCTTTTCGGGTCGGCCGGTGATGCTTTGGAAACGGCTGGTTCTCGGGCGCTTTACATTTGTTTACACACCCGGAGGGCGCCCTCGGGTCCGATTTTCCGGTGCGATGAGACGGACGTCGCACACGGTACGTCGACCGAATTGCCGACTGGTAAATCGTTTGCCAGGCGGTCGCGGAACGGATATCCCGGTGCGTGTGCCGCCCGCGGATTAGGCTGCGCGGTATGGAGCGATTCGAGGCCGTGATCGAACCCGCCGGCGGAAACAACGCGTATATCCCCGTACCTCCCGAGGTCGTGGCGGCGCTCGGCGGTGGCGGGCGAATCCCGGTGCGCGCCACCTTCGACGGTGTCGACTACACCGGGTCGATCGTGTCCATGGGCAACGGCCCGTGCATCGGCCTGGTGAAGGCGATCCGCGCCGAACTGGGCAAGCAGCCCGGCGACACCGTGGACGTCACGCTCGAGCGCGACACCGCCGAACGCACCGTGGACATCCCCGACGACCTGGCCGCCGCCCTCGCCGACGCCGGTGTGCGCGAGCCCTTCGACCGACTCTCATACACCCGCCGTCGCGAACATGTCACGTCGGTAACCGGAGCCAAGCGGCCGGAAACCCGCGCGCGGCGTATAGACAAGATTGTCGAAGCGTTGCGCGCATAGCCTCACCAGCAGAAACGGATTGGGTGGGCGAACATTGCCGCGACCACGACCAGGTCGACGATTACCGCTGTCCAGGCGGCGGGCACGGCCCAGCGGGGGCGGAAGACGAAGGCGCACAGGGCGAACGGCAGGGTCCAGACGGCGAGGGTGGCGATGACCCACCAGCCGCCGGTCATATCCACCCGCGCCGAGGTGGCGCCGCAGCGGGTGTCCGCTGCCGCGAACAGCCCGATCGCCACGCTCCAGGCGGCCGCGGCCGTCCACACCACCGCGGCGGCCGCGGCCGCAACCTGGAGCAGGAGCCGAGGGGGCCGCACGGTCTCATCCTGCATCCGTCTGCGTGATTTCAGTGGGGATTCGGGGGTGCGGCTGTGGTTTCCGGCCAAAAGCATGCCGGAAACAGGGAGATGGCGGTCCGGGTGCCGGAGTGGGAGGTGGGGTGGATCGCGGGGGCGGAGTGGTGGACTGCGGGGCGGAGTGATGGGTGGCGCTATTCGGCTATCAACTCGGATTCGGATTCGAGGGCGCGGATGGTGTCGCCGGGGACCTGGAGGGGGCCGGGGGTGTAGGTGAGGGAGATGAGGTTGCCGGTGTAGGGGAAGGGGCCGCGGCGGTGGCGGAGGTCCCAGTCGACGGGGCCGCGGGCGTCGACGCCGACGGAGATGCCGGTCCAGGGGGCCATGCCGACGAGTTGGACCTGGTCGGGGAGTTGGGCGGCGGCCGTGCCGTCGATGCTGACGGTGAAGTCCCAGCGCAGCCTCGGCCGCACGCGGGCCGTGACGGCGATCGAGCGCGCTCCGGCGGGAAGCGGAGCCGAGACGGTGGCCAGGTTGCCGTAGGCGTTGAATCCGAACACCACCCGGTCGTCCTCGACGTAGAGCAGATAGCCGCCCTGCGGATCGCCGTGCGCCACCAGCACGCCCTCGTCGCCGCCGGCGAATCCGCCCAGCTCGGCGGTGACGGTGAAATCGCGGTAGGCGATCAGCCGCTGCGAGCGATAGCGCTCCAGCGTCGGCGTGCCGGGCAGCAGGCGCACCGGTTCGGACAGCCGCGCCTCCTCCGGCCGGCGCCGGGCCAGATCCGCGCGGGTGACCAGCGGGAATACGGTATTGCGCCAGGCGGCCTCATCCCAGGCGCGGGCCAGCTCGGCGACCTTCTCCGGAAACCGCGCCGCGACATCGTGCAGCTCGGTCGGGTCGGTGCGCACATCGAACAGCTGCCACCGCGGGTCGTCGATATCGGCGCCCGGTTCGTGCAGCGCGAGCAGCTTCCACCCGTCGCGGTAGAAGCCGCGGTGCCCGGTCATCTCCGAGTACTGCTCGACATGGTCGGAGGCGGCCTCCGGATCGCGCAGCACCGCGGCCGCGGACACCCCGTCGAAATCCTTGGCGGGCAACCCGTTACGCGTCTCGGGACGCGGAAGCCCGGCCAGCTCCAGCAGAGTGGGGGCCAGATCGGTCACATAGGTGTATTCGCGGCGAATCTCCCCGGCGGGCAACCCTTTCGGCCACGAGACGACGAACGGCACCCGCACGCCACCGGCGAACGTCTGCCCCTTGTAGAACCGGAACGGCGTATTCGAGGCCTGCCCCCATCCGCGCGGATAATGCACGCCGAGCCTCGCGGTGCCGATCAGCTCCTCGTCGTGCGGGACGTCGCCGACCCAGCCGGGATCGTCGACGTGCGCGAATTCCGCCAGGTAGCTCCGGGTTCCGACGGGCCCGCCCTCGGCGGTGCCGCCGTTGTCCGAGGTGAACACCACGATGGTGTCGTCCAACTCGCCCAGCCGATCCACGGTGTCCAGCAACCGGCCGAGGTTCTGGTCGATATTGTCGACCATCGCCGCGTACACCTCCATGTAGCGCGCGAAGCGGCGGCGCTGGTCCTCCGGCAGTGCGTCCCATTCCTGGGCCTCGTAGCCCGGCTCGGTATTGCGGGGCTTCTGCCGCGTCCCCTCCGGGAACAGGCCCTGGGCGATCTGCTCGGCGAAACGGCTGTGCCGCAGCCGATCCCAGCCCTCGGCGTAGCGTCCCCGGTACTTCTCCAGATCCACCTGCTTGGCCTGGAGCGGCCCGTGCATCGCGACATGAGCGAAGTAGAGGAAGAACGGCTTGGTCGCGTCGTGCGCCCGCAGGTCCTTCAGATAGGAGATCGCGGTATCGGTGAGGTCGTCGGTGACGTAGTAGTCGTCGGGATAGGCCTCGACGTCGACGACCGAACTGTCGGAGACGATCTGGTTCGGATAGAAGTAGGAGTTGAACCCCTCCAGCGAGCCGTAATAGCGGTCGAAACCGCGCTGCGTCGGCCACGAATCCCGGTGGGCCGCAGGGTTCATGGTGGCATCGCGCACCAGATGCCACTTGCCGACCGCGTAGGTCGCGTAGCCGCCCGCCCGCAGGATCTCCGGCAGCGTCAGCACGTCGTCGGCCAGTTCCAGCCGCAACCCCGGATAGCCCGGATCGGCATTGGCGACGAAACCGAAACCCGCACGGTGCGGATTGATTCCGGTGAGCAGCGCCGCCCGCGAGGGCGAGCACAGCGGCGTGGTGTGATAGTTCGTGAGCCGGATGCCGCGCTCGGCCAGCCGGTCCAGGGTCGGCGTCTCGATCTCCGACCCGAACGGGCCGATATCGCTGAAGCCCATATCGTCGACGAGCACCACGATGATGTTCGGCGCACCGGCGGGCGCGGCCGGCGGGTAGGTCCACCGCGGCGTGGAGTCCGCGGTGGTCCGGCCGATCGTTCCGGCGAAGTCGTCGTAGCCGCGGGCGTGGTCAGGCACAGGCATCGGTCCAGCGAAACCGTACCGGGATACCTGTCGCCAGGGTTTCGCGCAGGGTGCGCGCAACCGGTGCCGGGCGGATTCGGGCCGGTTACCGTGACGATCATGCACACGAGTCGGCCCTGCGCGCCCCGAAGCGGGCCGGGCGACCCGTCGTGCTGTCGCCGTCTCGTGCGTGACTGATGCCGCACCGGCGCGTTCTCCCGTACTTCGAGGATCCAGCTATGAGTTCACCACCCGGCGCCGCGAGCCGCCGTACCTTCCTGCGCGGGGCGGGTCTCGTCGCCTTCGCGATCGCCGGTGGCGCGGGCCTGTCGGGGTGCACGTCGGCGGTGCGTGAACTCGATGCCGTGGGCGACGACGCCACTCCCGTTCGCGGCGGCACCCTGAAGGTCGGCACGCCGTGGGATATCGTCCCGACCAACATCCTCACCAATACCGCGACCACGCCCGCGCTGATCGGCCTGGTGTACGAATCGCTCATCCGCTACCCGAACGACCGGCTGGAACCGCAACCGCTGCTGGCGAAGTCGTGGAGCCTGGCGCCGGACGGCCTGTCGCTGGCCCTGGACCTGCGCGACGACGTCACCTTCCACAGCGGGCGGCCGTTCACCTCGGCCGATGTCGAATTCGCGCTGCGCACCTATGCCGACCCGAAATGGTCGGCGCAGCTGAAGAGTACGGCCGCGGCCATCACCGGCTACGACACCAGCGCCCCGCATCGCATCGTGCTGCGGTTCGCGTCTCCGCTGGGCAATATCTTCGACCTGCTGGACACCGCGCCGATGCTGGATCGGGAGACGATCGGGCAGCTGGCCACCGGCGACGCCTTCGTCGGCACCGGGCCCTTCCGGTTCGTCGACCGGATTCCGAACAGCCAGTTGACCTTCGAGCGCAACGATCACTATTGGGTTCCCGACCGGCCGTATCTGGACCGGGTGCAATTCTCGGTCGTTCCAGACAGCCAGGCCCAGCTCAACGCCCTGCGGTCGGGGCAGATCGGGCTCGCGCACGGGCTCAATCCCCGCGATATCGAAAACCTCGCCAAGCGGCCGGGATTCAAGTCGATCACCTACGACGGCGCGGAACTCCAGATGTATGTCGGCGTGAACGTGCAGAATCCGGCGCTGGCCGACGTGCGGCTGCGGCAGGCGGTCGCCTACGCCCTGGACCGCGACCGCATCATCGACGAGGTGTACCGCGGCGCCGGATACGCGCTGAACGTGCCGTGGCCCAAGAACTCTCCCGCGTACGACGAGGCCCGCAACACCAAATACTCCCGGAACCTCGACAAGGCACGGGAATTGGTGGCGCAGGTGGGGAAGCCGCCGGAGATCCCGCTGTCCTACAACACCAGCGTCCCGGCGTACGGGGCGACCGCGCAGATCGTGCAGTCCAACCTCGCCGAGGTGGGCATCGACGTGACCCTCGACCCGAACGACGACGCCACCTTCGTGAAAAAGCTGATCGGCGGCCAGTTTCCGGGGCTGTGGGTCACCGACCACTCGTGGGCGCAGTTCGTCCCCTCGACGCTGACCGTCAGCGCCTACCCGTTCAACGCGCGCAAGAACGCCTCGCACTACGAGTCGCCCGCGTATGTCGCCGCCGCCGACACCGCCTGGAAGCGCACCGGTGGTACGGATGCCGCCGCGGTCTCGGCGTATCGGGCGGTCAGCGATCAGCTGCTGGACGGGCTGTTCCTCATCGAGATCGGTGTCCGGCTCAACCAGGTCGCCGCGTCCAAGCGGGTGCACGGGGTGGGCTGGACCAAACGCCGCGAGACCCTGCTCACGGAGGCATTCGTATCGTGACCCGATATCTGTTGCGCCGCTTACCCTCCGCGGCACTGGTGCTGTTCCTGGCGTCGGTGCTCATCTTCCTGCTGATGCGCCTCGTTCCCGGCGATCCGGCGACCACCCTGGCCGGGCCGGACGCGACGCCCCAGACCATCGAGGCGATCCGGCACCAGCTGGGGCTGGACCGGTCGATTCCCGCGCAGTACCTGAGCTGGCTCGGCGGCCTGGCCACCTTCGACCTCGGCCGGTCCTACGTCCTCGGCGGGCAGATCTCCGACCTGGTGGCCCAGGGCCTGACCAATACGCTGGTGCTGACGGCGGCCGCGCTGCTGCTCGCGGTCGTCGTGAGCCTGATACTCGGTGTGGCCTCGGTGGTCCGGCCGAACCGGTGGCTGAACGCGGTGATCGCGGCCGCCAATACCGTGGCCGTCGCGCTGCCCACCTTCGTGACCGGGGTGCTGCTGGCGCTCCTGTTCGCCGTCGTGATTCCGGTGCTGCCCGCGGGCGGCGTGCCGCCGGACGGTTTCGTGGCGCGGCCGGATATCGCCGTGCAGTACCTGCTGCTGCCGGCGATATGCCTGGCGCTGCCGGTGGGCGCGGCGCTGACCCGGTTCCTCACCGAGGCGCTGCGCACCGAACTCGGCAAACCCTATGTGCTGACCGCGCGGTCGCAGGGAATCTCGCAGTGGCAGATCGTCACTCGCGGCGCGTTGCGCAATGCCCTGCCCTCGATGCTGACCGCGCTCGGCATCCAGACCGGCCACCTGCTCGGCGGCGCGGTCCTCGTCGAGGCGATCTTCGCGTGGCCCGGCATCGGGCAGCTCATCGAGCAGGGCATCAACCGCCGCGACTATCCGGTGGTGCAGGTGCTGTTGCTGCTGTCGGTGGCCGTATTCGTGCTGCTGCAACTGCTCACCGACATCGTGCACGCGTGGCTGGATCCGCGGATCCGGATCGGAGGACGGTCATGACCGCGGTGATAGGCGATACGGGCTCCGCGACAAAGGTTTCCGGTGACGCGCGCCACGCGCTGCTGCGCGGGCAGGGGCTGGCCGGGCTGATCCTGGTGGGCGTCATCGTGCTGGCGGGCCTGTTCGCGGGGGTGCTGAGCCGGCAGGATCCGGTCACGCAGATCACCGGCGCGAACCTGCTGCCGCCGACCGCGGAACACTGGCTCGGCACCGACGAACTCAATCGCGACGTCTTGGCGCGGGTGCTGCACGGACTGCGTGTCGACCTGCTCATCGTCTTCGTCGCCGTACCCCTGGCCGCGGTGCTGGGATCGGCGATCGGGCTGCTGGCCGGGGTGAACGCGGCGGTGGACACCGTGGCGCAGCGCGTCTTCGACGTGGTGCTCGCCTTTCCCGCGCTCATCCTCGCCATCGCGCTGGCCGCGATCACCGGGCCCGGGGCGCACGCGGTGGTCATCGTGATCGTGGCCGCCGAGGTCCCGGTGTTCGGCCGCCAGATCCGCACCGCGATCCTGCGGGTGCGCGAGCAGGCGTTCGTCGAGGCCGCCGAGGTGATCGGCGCGGGCACCTGGTGGACGGTGCGCAAACACGTGCTGCCCAATGTGCTCGAACCGCTGGCGGTGCAACTGGCGCTGTCGATGTCGATCGCCGTCGCGGTGGACGGGGCGATGAGTTTCATCGGGCTCGGGGTGCGGCCGCCGCAGCCGTCGCTGGGATCGGTGATCGCCGAATCGATCTCGAATATGGACGCGAATCCGGCGATGGCCGTCGGACCGCTCGTCGTGGTCGCGGGGCTGACGCTCGGATTTCTGCTGATCGCCCAGGGATTGGGCCGGGCGAGGAGGATCGCATGAGTGACGGGAACGATCCGGTACTGGACATCCGCGAGCTGACGGTGCGTTTCGGATCGCGCACCGTGGTCGACCGGGTCGCTCTCGAGGTCCGGCGCGGCGAGGTGGTCGCGCTGGTCGGGGAGTCCGGATCGGGCAAATCGCTGACCGCCCGCGCGGTGCTGGGCCTGCTGCCCGACAGTGCGGGGGCGACCGGTTCGGTCCTGCTGGACGGCACCGAGATCGTCGGCTCAAGCGAGGACGCGCTGCGCGGTGTGCGGGGAACTCGCGCGGCCATGGTGTTCCAGGAACCGCAGACCGCGCTGAATCCCGTGCAGAAGATCGGGACCCAGATCGCGCAGGCGCTGCGGGCCCACGGGCCGATCTCGCGGGCCGATGCCCGGGCGCGGGCGGTGGAACTGCTGGGGCTGGTGGACATTCCGGAGCCGGAGCGGCGCGTCGACTGGTATCCGCATCAGCTGTCCGGCGGTCAGAAGCAGCGGGTGGTCATCGCGCTGGCGCTGTCGGGCGAGCCGGATCTGCTCATCGCCGACGAACCGACCACGGCCTTGGACGTGACGGTGCAGGCCGAGATCCTGGACCTGTTGCGAGATCTCCAGCGGCGCAAGGGCACCGCCGTCCTGTTCATCACCCACAACCTGGGCGTGGTCGCCGAGATCGCGGACCGGGTCGTGGTGCTGCGCGGTGGCCGGGTCGTCGAGCAGCGGCCGGTGCGCGAGCTGTTCGCGACGCCACGGGAGTCCTATACGCGGACGCTGCTGGCCGCGGTCCCGCGACTGCCCGATGGGGCCGGTCCCGCCGAGCCGGAGGTCACCGTGCCGGAGGCGTCCGAACCCGTGGTGCGGCTGCGGGATCTGACGGTGGTCTACGGCGGCCGCGGTAAGCGCTTCCGGGCGTTGCGTGACGTATCGCTGGCGGTCGCGCCGCGCGAGGTGATCGGGCTGGTCGGTGAATCCGGTTCCGGCAAGAGCACTCTCGGGCGGGCGGCGCTGGGCTTGGTGCCCGCGCACTCGGGGGAGGTTGTGCTGCAAGGCGTGTCGCTGCGCGGCCTGAGCGGGCGGGAACTCCGGGGGCTGCGCAAGAACGTCGCCCTCGTCCATCAGGATGTCGCCGCGTCGCTCGATCCGCGCCGCACCATCGAGGATTCGATCGGCGAGCCGCTGCGAGTACATCGGGTGGCGAGCGGATCGCTGGTGCGCGCCAAGGTCGCGCAGCTCCTCGAATCCGTCCGGCTGCCGGGCGATTACGCCGGACGGCGGCCCGGTGAGCTGTCGGGCGGACAGCGGCAGCGGGTGGCGCTGGCCCGCGCCCTGGCGCTCGCTCCGCGATTACTCGTGGCCGACGAACCCACCAGCGCCCTGGACGTCTCCGTGCAGGCGCAGGTCCTCGACCTCTTCGCCGATCTGCGTGCGGAGTACGGCTTCGCCTGCCTGTTCATCAGCCACGACCTGGCCGTCGTCCACCAGGTCGCCGACCGGGTGGTGGTGCTGCGGGCCGGATCGGTCGTCGAAACCGGGACGCCCGCCGCGGTTTTCGGGGATCCGCGGGAGGACTACACCCGGCGGTTGCTGGCGGCGGTGCCGATTCCGGACCCGGCCCGCCACGATCGCCCGGCGCTGCCGCTCGGCGCGTGACATCCTGCTGTCAGCGCCGGAACACCACCCAGCGCATGGCGCCGTACATGAAGACGGCCTCGCACGCGCCCGCCACTATCCGTGCCAGGTGATACTCGACGCCGATGGCGCTGAGCAGGCTGGAGACGCCGAGGATGAACGCCAGGTAGTTGATCACCACGACCACGATGTAGACGGCGACCTGCGGGCCCACGGCCGCGTGCGAGCGGAAGTTCAGCGTCCGATTGGCCAGATAGCTCAGGCCGAACGCGCAGGCGTAGGCCACCGTCACCGCGATCGGCAGGCCGATGCCGAACCAGCCGTGCAGGGCCGTGAGCAGGATCAGATCGATGGCGAACGTGCAGCCGTTGATGAACGCGAAGCCCAGGAACGTCGCGGGGACGAGGCGGTCCAATCCCAGCGGCAGCCGGGACGCCACCACCTCGCACCAGCGATGGAACCACTCCGCCCGGCCCGCGGCCTCCGTATCCGTGTCGACCCGCACGCCGCCACGCTGCCATCGCCAGGTGTCCGGCAGGTGATCAGTGGGTTATTCGCCGAGACCCGGCGGGCCGCTACGACTGCTGCATGGCCGCGAACGGGGCCATATCGAAGTAGTCGCGCCAGGCTACGATCTTGCCGTCCCGGACCTCGAACGTGCCCATCACGGGCAACTCGACCTTCTTGTCGCCGATGCTGAACCGGTCGGTGCGCTCGTTGAGCACGGTGTTCCCGACCTCGGCCTGATGGTGCACCACGAAGTCGATATTCCCGAATCCGCCGATGAACCCCCGCAGAAACTCGAGGATGGCCGCCTTCCCGGCCAGCGGCTCCATCGGGATGTTGTGGTACACGGCCTCGTCGCTGAAGTACTCGGCGATGGATTCGGGTGTGCCCGTTCCCCATTCGGCGCAGAAGGCGGTGACGAGCTTTCCGGGTGTGGTCATGCGTCCTCCTAGAATTAGAACGCGTTCTAGACTGCCGACCCCGGGCACCGTGCGCAACCCCCTCGGCTCAGCGAGGAGAACGGAGAACGCCACCTTGCCCGTTCAGCTGGGCAGCGGGAGAAATTCGACCTGGGTGCCGTCGGGGGCGTCGGGCGGGACGATGACCAGGCCGTCGCGGTTGAGGAGGCCGGCCAGGTGGGCGGTGCGGATGTGGAGGTCGCCGTGCCAGCCGCCGTCGGGGTGGGCGCGGGCGGGGACTAGGCGCGGCGCCGGGCCGGAGATCTCGGCGGCGTTGCGGAGGGGGCCGAGCGTGGGACGGGCGGGGAGGCGGCCGGTGTGGCCGTCGACGATGGCGGGGGCCAGCGCCAGCAGGGTGGCGACCGCGGCGAAGGGGTTGCCGGGGAGGCCGAGAACCGTTGTGTTGCTGCTGGTTTCGGCAATAACGGTGGAGCCGCCGGGGCGCATGCGCAACCGGTGCACCAGGATTCGGGCGGCGGTGCGGTCGAGGGCGTCGCGGAGCTGGTCGGCGGCCCCGCCGCCCGTCGCGCCGACCACCACCAGGAGATCGCAGTCGGCGGCGGCCGCGAGGACCTCGTCGAAACCGTTCGGGGTGTCGCGCAGGTGGACGCGGTCCGAGGCGTGAATCCCGCACCACGCCAGCAGATCCGGCAGCACCGGCCCGATCGAGTCGCGGGTCTGGCCGGTGTGCAGCGGGCCCTCGCTGCGGATCTCGTCGCCGGTCATGACGATGCGCGCCCGCACCGGACCGCGCACGGCGGCCGTGGTCACCTCGGCGGCGGCCGCCACCGACAGCAGCGCCGCCGACACCGGGGTGCCCGCGGGCGCGACGACATCCCCGGGCTGCCAGTCCTCGCCGCGGCGGCGCACGTCGTCGCGGATCGGAGTGTCCGGAATCCGCCGCAGCACGCCGTCCGCTCCGGCGGCGACGAACTCGTCGCGGACGACCGTCGTGGTGCCCTCGGGGACGTGCGCACCGGTGGCGATGCGGACGGCCTCGCCGGGCAGCAGGCCGACCGGGCGCTGACCACCCGCGAATCCGACATCGTGCCGCAGCTGCCAGGGGCCGTCCCCGGACGCCGCGTAGCCGTCCATCGCCGATACGTCGAACCGGGGCAGCGCCTCGGCGGCGGTGAGCGGGGCCGCCAGGACCCCGCCGCGCGCCGCGGGCAGGGCCGCCTGCCGGACCGGGAGACGGGATAGATTGTGGCGCACCACTGTTCGCGCCTCGTCGAGAGTCAGCGGCGCGGCGTGCGCGCGGGCCCGCCGGACGTCGTCGGGAGTATCGCAATCGGCCACGCCGGGCAGCGGCACCATCAGGGTGTCGACCGGGACCAGCGCCTTCATCGGCTGGTTCATCACCGAGTCCAGCTGGTTGAGGCCGGCCAGCAGCGCCCCGCGCCGCCACACCCCGACCAGATACTGCGGCCGCCCCGATTCGTCGGCCGCGAAGACCGCGTCGGCATCGGAGGTGGCGGCGTGGCGGAGCAGGTCGTCGATCGCGGCGGTGGTCAGGAACGGCATATCGGCGGCCAGGACGACCACCAGACCGGCGGGGAAATCGCACTCCTCCAGCGACCGCAGTCCGGCGGCGATGGCCGCGACCGGGCCCGATCCGGCCGGAATCTCCTGCGCCTGCCGCACCTCCGGGGCGAGTTCGGGGCGGTGCGGGCCGACCACGACCGTGCGGGCGCACGCGGCGACCGCGGTCAGGGCGGCGTCCAGCATCGAGCGGCCGCCGACCACGATCGCGGGCTTGTCCACCCCGCCCATCCGGGTGGCGCGGCCGCCCGCCAGCACGATCGCGTCGGCGTCGGTCACGAGCCGCTGCCCGGTAGGTCGGTCATGGTGCCGATCGTAGTTCGTCGGGTCGCGCTCACCATGCGGTGACGGCCGCCGGTGAGGCTATTCGTCGTGCGGTGGCAGCACACAGAACTCGTAGGTCTCCGGATCGGCCATGATGGGCGGCGGCCCGCCCGTGCGAGAGGCGTTGGGCCGCACCGGAGTCGCACCGGCGGCGCGCAGCCGGGCGACCTCCTCGTCGGGGTCGTCGGAGGGGAACCGGATCAGGTCCAGGTGTAATCGCCGGCTGCCGGGGACCTGCCCGCCGCCGGGGGTGCGCAGGAACTCGAGCCACGGTCCCTGTTCGGTGACCGAGCGGATGCCGGCGAAGCGGTGGTCGTCGTGGGTCACCGGCCAGCCCGAGGCCGTCGACCAGAACCGGGCGAGCCGGGCCGGGTCGCGCGTGTCGATCACGATCGCGGCGATCGCGCCCGTGTCGACGTACTGCTCGCGCGGCTCCAGCACGCAGAACTCGTTGCCCTCGGGGTCGGCGAGGACGGTCCACGGTACGTCGCCCTGCCCGATATCGATGTGCCGCGCGCCCAGCGACAGTGCTCGATCCACTTGCACGCGTTGATGATCCAGCGATCGGGTGGCCAGGTCGAGATGGATGCCGTTCTTGCCCGACTTGGGCTGGGGCGTCTCCAGGAAGGTGAGTGCGACGTCGTGCGCGTCCGGATCGGTCGCGGCCACGTCGACTTTGCCGGGACGGTCGAGGACCACCTCCCAGCCCAGCAACTCGGCCCAGAACCGGGCCACGGCCCGCGGCCGGACCGCGTCGAACACCACGCACGCCAGACGGGTGGACATGATTCCACGGTAGCCTCCGGACCGGCACCGGCGGCGCATTTTCGGTGCGGTCGGCCGGTTCGCTCGGCTTGTGCCGCCGGATTATTCGAAGCGGTGCCGGGCGGCCGCGAGGTCGACCCGGTCGCCGCGGACCGGACAGCCCTCCTCGGCCAGCTGCCGGAGCTGGCGGTGTGCCAGGTGCGGGGCCGGGGTGCCGTTCGCGCGCAGGACCCGGTGCCAGGGGAGGTCGGCGGCGTCGGTGCGCATGATCCAGCCGACCGTGCGCGGCGTCGACAGCCCGGCCGCCGCGGCGATATCGCCGTAGGTGGCGACCCGGCCCGGCGGGATCGCGGCGACCAGGTCGCGGACCCGCTCGATCTCGGCGTCGGTGGTGGGCATGTCAGAGCGCCGCGCGCAGGACGGCGGCCGTCTCGGCCGGGCGGGCCTGGGCCACCATGTGGTCGCAGTCGAATTCGTGGACGGTCAGGCGGTCGCCCAGGTGGGCGGTGAGCGCAGTGCGGAATTCGGGTGTGACGAACGGCGACTTCATCGCTTGGACCAGGACGGTCGGCAGGTCGGCGGGCGGCAGGACGGCGGGGCGGGCGAGCTGGCCCCAATACGAGACGATGGCGGGCAGATTCATGCGCCAGCCGGCCCGGCCCGATGCGGTGGGAACCAGGTGCTCGTCGAGTTCGGCCTCGAGCAGTTCGGGGGAGACGTCGGCCCACGCCGTCTCCAGCTTGTCCAGGCGGGCGGCCTCGCGGTCCGGGTAGTCGGGCGCGGCCAGCATGCTCTCGGCGATGTCGAGCATCATGCCGGGGTGCAGCCCGATCGCCGGATCCAGCAGGACCAGGCCCCGGACCAGCTCCGGATACCGTTGTGCGAGATGGATTCCGACCGCGCCGCCGAACGAGTGCCCGGCCACGACCGCCGGTGCGCCGTCCAGCAGACCGGCCACATCCTCCACCACGTCCTCGAACGTCCACGGCGGCAGCGCCGGGGACCGCCCGTGCCCGCGCAGATCGGGCGCCACGATCCGGACCTCGGGCAGCTGGTCGGCGAGCGCCTCCCAGCGGCGCCCGTGCCCGGTGAGCCCGTGCAGCGCGAGGACGAGCGGACCGTCGGCCGGACCATAGCGATGGACATGGAGTTCGAACACGCGACCATTGTGCCGGGTCGCCCCGACACATGCCCGTCCCGTTCGGACACATGCCCCGCCTTCTTACATGTCCCGGCCGTTCCTCCATGCCCTCGCTGTCCTCCACATGCCCGGCTGTTCCTCCATGCCCTCGCCGTAGGCGGGGGCTAGCGTGGTCGCATGGCATCGGTTCCGCAGTCCCAGGATGATCCGGCCGCGTATGTCGGCCTCGCCGCGGCGGAGGCCGAGCGGCGGGCGCGGGAACGCGGCTGGCAGACGGTGCGGTCGTTGCCGCCGGGGGCGATCATCACCCTGGAGTACCGCGCGGACAGGCTGAACTTCGAGGTGCGCGACGGCCGGGTGACCCGGGCCTGGACGGGCTGAGGCTTAGGCGTACCTCCGCCTTCGCTCCGGCCGTGCGCGGACTGAGGACGGCTACGCCGACTGCGCCAACTAGAGGTCGGGGGTCCAGTTCTCGGCGGTCTCGCCCGTGGCCAGGAAGATGGTGCGGCGGCCGACCTCGACCGCGTTGTCGGCGAAGCGTTCGTAGTAGCGGCCGAGCAGGGTGACGTCGACCGCGGTGGTGATGCCCGCGTCCCACTCGTGGTCCAGGACGGTGGCCAGCAGCCGTTCGTGCAGCCGGTCCATGGCGTCGTCCTGGCTGTCGAGGGTGGCCGCGGCGGCGGGGTCGCCGGAATCGAGGACGTCGGCGGCGCTGGTGGCGATATCCGCCGCGGTCGAGCCCATGCGGGCGACGAGCGGCCGCACCGAATCCACGATCGCCTGACCGGGGTGGCGGCGGCGCGCACTGGTCGCGATGTGACCGGCGAGGGCGCCCATGCGCTGCAGATTTCCGGTCAGCTGGATGGCGGTCACGACCTGCCGCAGCTCACCGGCCACCGGCGATTGCAGCGCGAGCAGCCGTATCGCCTCCTGTTCGGCCGACTGCTGCATGGTCTCCACCTCGGCGGCGATATCGATCGCGGCCTCGGCCTGTTCGATATTCGCGTTCACCACGGCATCCGTCGCGGCCTCGACGGCGGCCCGGTCCCGCAGGCACATGGCGTGGAGCAGCTCGGTGAGCTGCCGCAGGTTCTCGTGGTAGAGGGCGCGCATATCTCGATCCAACCCTAATCCGGCCGTGGTTGCGAGGCCGCGTGGCCGCGGCGACCCGTCCGGTTGTCCGGTGTGCGGTGGGAGGCGCTGCGGTAATTCGACAATATGTTCGAATAAGCCCGGTGGACGGCCCGCGGTGTTTCGTAGAAATTCGGTGTGTCGCCGATAACGGTCGGGCGGGATCCCTATCACGGGCCGGATACGTCCGATATGAGCGGCACAGTTTGCTGCCGGGGCGCAATTTCTGTCGGGGGCGTCTGTTGAAATAGCGGCTGTGATGCGATCGGATAACTCGGTGCGATTGGTGCGTCGCGGCGAGCCGGCCACCCGGGCGCGAGAATGGGGCGCCGAGGTCCGACCGCTGTTCACCGGTGTTGCCGCGGAGGCCGGATGGCGGCCGTGGCAGGTACTCGGCGGCCCGGGGACGGGTAAGACGGCGCTGCTCACCGATATCGCGGCCGACCGGATCTCCGGCGGCGCCGATCCGGAATCGGTGCTGGTGCTCACTCATTCGAAACAGGCGGCGCTGCATGTGCGCAATGCCGTCACCCGGCGGTTGGCCGACCGGTTCGGCGGCGTGCCGGGCGCGACGCGGGAGCCGCTGGTGCGCACGGTGCACTCCTACGCCTTCGCCATCGTGCGCCGCCACGCCGCCGCGCACGGCAATCCGCCGCCCCGGCTGCTCACCGGCGCCGAACAGGACGTGGTGCTGCGCGAGATGCTGCGCGGCGAGCTGGCCGATATTCAGGAGGGCTACGGCGGCGATACCGAGTGGTGGCCGCAGCGGCTGCAACCGGCGCTGGGGACCGTCGGGTTCGCCGAGCAATTGCGCGATCTGATGTTGCGCGCCACCGAGCGCGGCCTCGGGCCGGAGGATCTGATCGACCTCGGGCAGAGCCAGGACCGCCCGGAATGGGTGGCGGCGGGCCGTTTCGCGGAGCGCTACGAACAGTCGATGCTGCTGCGCTGGTCGGTCGGCGTGGAGGCGCCCGAGGCGAGCGCGCCCGCCCTGGACGCGGCGGAACTGGTCGGCGCGGCGCTGGACGCGCTCGCCCTGGATCCGGACCTGCTGGCCGAGGAGCGCGATCGCATCCGCTGCCTGCTCGTCGACGACGCGCAACATCTGGATCCGCTGGCGGCGCAACTGGTTCGGGCCATCGGCGCGGGCGCGGCGACGACGGTGGTGGCCGGTGATCCGGATCAGTCCGTCTTCACCTTCCGCGGCGCGGACGCCCGGTTCGTCGCCGATCTGGAGACCGCGGCCGAGCGGCGCATCGTGCTGGGCGTCGACCGCCGCGGTGCGAGGGCGGTGCACGAGGCCGTGGCCCGCATCTCCGCGCGATTGCCGGGGAGCGCCCCGCATCGGTTCGACGGTCGTGAGAACGCCACGGCTACCGAGGAATCCGATAGCGACCATCCGGGAGATGTGCGAGTGCGGGTGCTGACCACACCGGCGAAGGAGGCGGCGCTGATCGCCGACCACCTGCGCCGCGCGCACCTCACCGACGGCGTGCCGTGGTCGCGGATGGCGGTGATCGTGCGTTCGGTTCCGCTCTCGCTCGCCCCGCTGCGGCGCGCCCTGCTCGCGGCGGGAGTGCCTGTCCTGCAACCGAAGCCGGACGTCCCGCTGGCCCGCCGTCGCGGCGCCGCGTGGATGCTCCTGTCACTGCGCGCCCTGCTCGCCGCCGACCGCCCCCGCCCCGACCTGTTCACCGAGGACGACGCCCTCGACCTCTTGTCCGGCCCCCTCGGCGGCGCCGACCAGATCGCCCTGCGCCGCCTCCGCCGCGGCGTCCGCCGCACCATCCTCGAACGCGGCAAGCCCCGGCCCGCCGACGACCCGTGGGAGGCGGCCGGGGGAGACGCGGAACCGGGCCAGGCGCAGGGCAGCGAGGATCGTGGGGCGGACGAGGGCCTCCGAGCAGGGTCGGAGGGGAAGGCCGAATCCGAGGGGCCTGCGGCGGTGCGGCGCGGGAGTGCCGTGGACGACGACTTCGCCTGGGAGGCAGTCGATTCCGTGTACTCGGCGGAGCTGGACAAGTCGTCGGCGGAGGTCTTGCGGGACCTGATCACCGGGGTGGGGGATTTCACCATTCTGGATCGGCTGACCGAGGTGGAGGCCGCGCCCCTGCGGCGGGTGCTGAAGGCGGTGGGGCGGGCGCGGCGGGCGGCGCAGCGCGGGGCGGGGGTCGAGGATGTGCTGTGGGGGTTGTGGACCGCGTCGAATCTGGAGCGGCGCTGGGTGGGGCAGTCGGAGCGGGGCGGGGCCGTCGGCATGCAGGCCGACCGGGATCTGGACGCCGCGGTGGGTGTGTTCGACGCGGCGGCCGCCTTCGTGGACCGGCTCCCGCGCGCCTCCGTCGAGGGATTCGTGGAATACCTGGAAATGCAGGAGATCCCGCAGGATTCCGCGCCCCTGACCGATCGGAACGACGCCGTCGCCATCGTGAGCGCGCACGCCGCGGCGGGTCGCGAATGGGATGTGGTCGCCGTCGCCGGGGTGCAGGAGGGGATCTGGCCCAACCTGCGTCCGCGCGGCACCCTGCTCGGCGTCGAGGACATGGTGGATCTCGTTGCGGGCGTGGTCGATTCCGGCGAGCGGGTGAGCCGCGCCGCGCCGATCCTGGCGGAGGAAAGGCGGCTGCTGCTGCTCGCGTGCAGCCGCGCCCGCCGCTCCCTGCTGGTGACGGCGGTCGAATCGGTCAGCGGCGACCGGGATCTGGTGCCGTCGCGATTTCTCGCTGAACTCGACGAGACCGCCGATCCGGGCGATCCCGGCCGCATCCCGCCGCCGATCGATCCCGGCCGCGCCCTGGTCATGCAGGCGCTGATCGCCGAATTGCGCGGTGTGGTCTGCGATGTGGAGGAACAGCCGGGGCGGCGGGAGCGCGCGGCCCGGGAGCTGGCTCGGCTGGCGCGCGCGGGTGTGCGCGGGGCGCACCCCGACGACTGGTACGGCACTGCCGAACTCAGCTCGCAGCTGCCGCTGTGGGGCGAGGCGGAGGGCCCGGTCGCGCTGTCCCCGTCCACGGTCGAACTGCTGCAGACCTGCCCGCTGCGCTGGGCGCTGGAACGCCACGGCGGCAACGACGGCGACAACCCGTACGCGGTCAAGGGCAACCTGGTGCACACGCTGGTGCAGGCGCTGGCCGGTCAGGTATCGGAGGCGCAGGTCAAGCAGGCGCTGGCGCGGGCGTGGAAGGCCGTCGACCCGACCGCGGCCGATACGGGCCCGACCAGCTGGCATTCCCGGCAGGATCTGCGGCGCACCGAAACGATGCTGGACACGTTCCTGGCCTGGCTGCACAACACCCGCGCCGAACTCACCCAGATGGGCGTCGAGGTGCCCGTCGACTGCGTGCTGCCCGCCCGCGGGCCGGACGAGTACGCGGTGCGGATCCGCGGTCGCGTCGACCGGGTCGAGCGAGATGCCTTCGGGCGCTTCGTGATCGTGGACGTCAAGACCGGGAAGACGCCGATCTCCAAACAGGCCGCGCAGGACCACGCCCAGCTGGCGACCTATCAGGTGGCAGCCGCCGCCGGCGCGCTCGACGACGGCTCGCCCGATGCCGAGCCCGGCGGCGCGCGCCTGGTCTACGTCGCCAAGCCGAGCGCGAAAGAGGGTGCCGCCCAGCGCCTTCAGGGCGCGCTGGACGCGGAGGGCGTCGAGCAGTGGCGCGACGCCATCCACCAGGCGGCCGGCGCCACCCGCGGGCCCAGCTATCTCGCCATGCGCAACGACGGCTGCCGGCACTGTTCGGTCTCGGGCAGCTGCCCGGTCCAGGACACCGGACGGCAGGTGACCGACACATGAGTGGGCCCGTCACGCCGGAAGAACTCGCGGAGGCGCTCGGCCTGCCGCCGCCGACCGCCGAACAGGCCGCGGTGATCGCCGCACCGCCCGGCCCGACGCTGGTGGTCGCGGGCGCGGGCGCGGGCAAGACCGAGACGATGGCCGCGCGCGTGGTGTGGATGGTCGCCAACGGTCTCGTGGCCCCGGACGCGGTGCTGGGCCTCACGTTCACGCGGAAAGCCGCGCAGCAGTTGACGACTCGCATCCGCACCCGGCTGGCCCGGCTCGCCGGTGCGCCCCTGCTGCGCGAGATCGATCCGAGCGGCCGATTGCGCGCCCGGCTGACCGGTTCCGAGCCGGAGATCAGCACCTACCACTCCTACGCCGGGCGGCTGCTCGGCGAGCACGGCCTGCTGCTGCCGGTCGAACCCAATGCGACCCTGCTCACCGAGACTCAGCTGTGGCAGCTCGCGCACCGGGTGGTGACCGGCTGGGACGGCGACCTGGACACCGACCGCACCCCGGTATCGGTCACCGAGGCCGTTCTCGCGCTGTCCGGACAGCTCGCCGAGCATCTGGTCGAGGCCGAACAGCTCGCCGAGGCGCACACCGAACTCGAGAAGCTGATCCTCACCCTGCCCCGCGGTCCCCGTCAGCGCGGCGGCCCGAGCCAGGAGCTGCTGGGCATACTCGCCGTGCAGCACGAGCGGGTGGCGCTGCTCCCGCTGGTGCGGCGGCTGGGTGAGGAACTGCGCCGGCGCGGCGCGCTGGACTTCGGCGCCCAGATGTCGCTGGCCGCCCGGCTGGCGGCCGAGCACGCCGAGGTCGGTATCGCCGAACGCGATCGCTTCCGGCTGGTCCTCCTGGACGAGTACCAGGACACGGGCCATGCCCAGCGCATCCTGCTGGCGGCCCTCTTCGGCGACCTGGGCAATGCGCAGGGATCCGATTCTGCTGCCGCGCAGAAGGATCGGGTTCCCGATGCGCAAGAGGATTCGGGTCTCGATACGCACCAGGGTTCGGGTCCGGTTGTGCAAGAGGGTTGGGGTCCGGCTGCGCAAGAGGGGTCGGGTCCGGTCGTGCAACAGGGTTCGGGTCCGGTCGTGCAACAGGGTTCGGGTCCGGCTGCGCAACAGGGTTCGGGTCCCGTCGCGCAGAAGGGCTCGGGTACCGATGCGCAGCCGGAGGCCGCGTACGGGTTCGGTGGCGGTGCGGATTCGGTGCTCGGAGGCGCGCGTGCCGATCCCGCTGTGGTGGGTGGGCTCGGGGAGGGCGGGCAGCGGCTGGCGGTGACTGCGGTCGGGGATCCGATGCAGTCCATCTACGGCTGGCGTGGCGCGTCGGCGGCCAACCTGCCGCGGTTCGCCACCGACTTTCCCAGCGCGCCCGGCGTTCCCGCGCCGATACTGCCGCTGCTGACCAGCTGGCGCAATCCGCCGGAGGCCCTGGAACTGGCGAATCTGGTGGCGGAGCCGCTGCGCGACGTCGAGGGCGGGGTGACCGTCGACGCGCTGCGGCCGCGGCCCGGGGCCGACGCCGGAACCGTGGCGCTGGCGCTGGCCGAAACCGTTGCGGCCGAACGGGAGTGGGTGGCCGAACGGATCGCCGCGGAATGGGAGACGCGCGCCGACGCCGGTGTGCCGCCGCCCACGTCCGCGGTGCTGGTGCGGCGCAATGCCGATGCCGCGCCGCTCGCGGAAGCCTTGCGCGAGCGCGGATTACCCGTGGAGATCGTGGGACTCGGCGGCCTGCTGGCCACGCCGGAGGTGGCCGATGTGGTCGCCACCCTGCGGCTCATCGCCGATCCGGCCGCGGGCAGCGCCGCCGTGCGCATCCTCACCGGCGCCCGCTGGCGGCTGGGCGTCTCCGATCTGGCCGCGCTGGCCCGCCGGGCCCGCGACCTGTCGATCACGCGGCCGCCCGAACAGGCCGCCGCCATCACCGATTCGGCGGGCCTGGCCGAGGCGCTGCGCACGGTCGCGCCGGAACCGGCCGAACGGGCCGGACTCGCCGACGCGATCGCCGATCCCGGTGCGGCGGAACAGTATTCGGACGACGGGTACGCACGCATCGTGGACCTCGGCCGGGAACTGGCGGCATTGCGCGAGCGCAGTGGTCAATCGCTGCCGGAACTGGTGGCCGATGTGGAGCGCACCATCGGTGTCGGCGTGGAGACCCAGGCCCGGCGGGCGTCGGCGGGCGGCGGCGCGGGCCGCGAACACCTCGACGCCTTCGCCGAGGTCGTCGCCGACTACACCAGCGATCACCGCGCGACGCTGCCCGGACTGCTGACGTTCCTGGCCGCCGCCGAGGAGGTCGAGAACGGCCTGGAGCCCGGCGAGGTCGAGGTGGCCCGCGACCGCGTCCAGATCCTCACCGTGCACGCCGCCAAGGGCCTGGAATGGGAGGTGGTGGCCGTCCCGCACGTGGCGCGCGGTGTGTTCCCGTCCGGCACCGCCGCCGGGACCTGGCTGGGCGCGCTCGCCGAGCTGCCCACCACCCTGCGCGGCGACCGGCAGCGCGACTCCGCGGACGGCGTTCCCGTCCTGGATCTTTCGGACCTCTATGACCGCAGCGATCTCGATCGCGCCATCAAACAGCACAAGGACGCCCTCAACCGCCGGCGGCTCGACGAGGAGCGCCGCCTGTTCTACGTCGCGCTCACCCGGACCGAACGCGTCCTGTTCGTCTCGGCCCACCACTGGGCGGAAACCGGTTCGACCCCCAAGGGCCCGTCGGACTTCCTGCTCGACCTGAAACACGCTGTGGAGCACCCGGATTCCGCCCTCGGCGCGGCCGTCCGCATCGACCTGTGGGCCGACCCGCCCGCCACCGACGCGGTCAACCCCTTCACCGACGACCCCGCCTCCGCGCAGTGGCCCCGCGACCCCCTGGGCAGGCGTCGCGCCGCCGTGCGGGAGGGTGCCGATCTGGTCCGGGCCGCGCTGAAAGACCTTCCCCCCGAACCGGATCCACGACACGACGAGGGTGCCGCGGCGGACGGGTCGCCGCTGGGCGAGACATCGCAGAACGACGCGGCCCGGGCAGCGGGCGAGGAGACCTTCGCCGAGTACGCGGGGGAGCCGGGCGGGCAGCTGTCCTTGTTCGGTGATCCGGCGGACGAGACGCCCGGTCCGGTCGAGGAACCCCGTGGGGAGCACAAGGACTCATCGCCGGCGGACGATGATCCCGAGGGCTGGGCGGCTGATGTCGATGCGTTGCTGTCGGAGCATTTCGCTGCCGGTGACGGGGTGCGGGAGGTGGAGTTGCCGGGGCAGTTGCCCGCCACGGCGCTGGTGGAGTTGCGGGCCGATCCGGCGAAGCTGGCGGCGCGGCTGCGGCGGCCGCTGCCGTATCCGCCGAGCCCGTTCGCGCGGCGCGGCACCGCGTTTCACGCGTGGCTGCAGCAGTGGTTCGGCTCGACCCGGCTGCTCGGGCTGGACGAACTGCCCGGCGCCGCCGACAGTGGCGGTGCCGACGCCGATCTGGTCCGGTTGCAGGAGTCGTTCCTGTCCTCGCCGTGGGCCGACCGCAATCCCGCCGAGGTCGAGGTCGCCTTCGAAACGTCGTTGGCGGGCACGCTCATTCGCGGCCGCATGGACGCGGTATTCGCCGAACCCGGCGGCCGCTGGCTGGTGGTGGACTGGAAGACCGGCGCCGAGCCGACCCGCGCCGAGGAGGCCGCGGTGTCGATGCAGCTGGCCGTGTACCGCTTGGCGTGGGCCCGCCTGCTGGCCGGGCGGCTCGGCGCCGACGAGCACGAGATGCTCGAAAAGATCGACGCCGCATTCCATTACGTGCGCACCGGCCGCACCATCAAGCCGCCGAACCTGCCCGGTCCGGAGGAACTGGCCGAATTTCTCACGACCGCCGCGCCGAGCTGGTCCGCGGCCTCGGAGGAGACGTCCGGCTAGCCGGATCAGGCCGCCTCGCGGCGCACCTTCAACGCCTGCCGGATCATGGGGAACTGGAGCGGCAGCCGCAGGATCGAGATCGCCTTGAGCGCGGTCGGCGCCTTGGGATTGCGCACGCTGTCGACCGCCATCTGGACGTTGGCGGGGTAGACGGCGATGAACAGCAGGGCCGCCAGCAGTCCACCGAGCCGTCGCGTGCGGGGCAGCGCCAGCGTCGTCGCCACGGTCAGCTCCGCGACGCCGGACCAGTAGGTGTAGCTGCGCGCCTTTCCGGGCAGGGCGGGCGGCACGATCGAATCGAACGGGCCCGGCACCACGAAATGCAACGTGCCCATACCGAACAGCGCGGCGGCCATCAGTTGCGCGCGACGCGGCCGTGCGGTGGAGTCGGAGGTCATGTCTGCACGATGCCACCCGCGTGCCGTGCTGTCGAGCCGGCGTCGGCCCGGTACGCTGCGGATCCGTGGTGCAGGACAGGATCGGTGATACCCGTGTTCGATGAGCAGTCGCGCGGTCTGCGCCGACTCACCGACCGTCCCGACTACGCCCTGGTCGGCATTCTGCGAATACCCGAGATTCAAACCAGCCCTTGGGCTTCGCTGACTCGTCGCGTCGTGTTCGCGATGGCGTTGCTCGCCGGCGCGACGCTGGTGGTGTATTTCGGGCGTTCGGGATATCACGACAATCAAGGCGACGACCTGTCGTTGCTGGACGCGCTGTACTACTCGACGGTGTCGCTGTCGACCACCGGCTACGGCGATATCACGCCGATCACTCCGCAGGCCCGGCTGATCAACACCATCGTCATCACCCCGCTGCGGGTCCTCTTCCTGATCGTCTTGGTCGGTACCACCCTGCAGGTGCTGACCGAGCGGTCCCGACAGGTGTTCAAGATTCAGCGATGGAGGCACAAGGTGCGCAATCACACCGTGGTGGTGGGGTACGGGACGAAGGGGCGCACCGCCGTCGACGCGATGCTGGGCGACGGCGTGCAGCCCGGCGACGTCGTCGTGGTCGACACCGATCCCGTGGCCCTGGAGCGCGCGGCCACCGCGGGCCTGGTGACGGTGCACGGATCGGCGGCGCAGTCGGATGTGCTGCGGCTGGCCGGCGTGCAGCACGCGGCCTCGGTGGTGGTGGCCGCCAACCGCGACGATACGGCTGTGCTGGTCACGCTCACCGCGCGCGAACTGAACAAGCAGGCCAAGATCGTCGCGTCGATCCGGGAGGCCGAGAACGTCCATCTGCTGAGGCAGTCGGGCGCCGATTCGGTGGTGGTGTCCTCGGAGACCGCGGGCCGCCTGCTCGGCATCGCGACCACTACGCCGAAGGTCGTCGACATGGTCGAGGACCTGCTCACGCCCGAGGCGGGCTTCGCCATCGCCGAGCGCGAGGTGGATCCCGACGAGGTCGGCGGCTCCCCGCGGCACCTGCGCGACATCGTGCTGGGCGTGGTCCGCGGCGGCGACCTGATCCGCGTCGACGAGCCCGAGGTGGACGCCCTGGAAACGGGCGACCGGCTGCTGTACATCCGCCGCGTGCACAAGTAACGGATGGTGTGCAGGCTGCCGCCTCCGCTCCTGTCGCTCCGGCCCTATACGCTCGGATCGTGTCTGGATTTCGGCTGAAAGACGTTCCGCTGCTGTCGCGTTCCGCGCTCGATCGCGCCGAGGAGTTGCGATCGGACGACAAGGCGTTGAAGGAAGGCTGGCCGGGGGCACGATTGCTGCGGATGAACCGCCGCGGTCAGGTGCGCGTCGAGGGTGACTCGGTGCTGCTGGAATCGACGGAGACGCTGGCGGCCGAGCCCGTTCCGGAGGCGGTGTTCCTCGGTGTCGACGGCGGCGCCCACCTGTGGGCGGTGCGCGACAACGATATCGACGGCACGCTGATGGACCTGCGCGTGGTCGGCAGCACCCTGCACCTCGACGACGTCACCCTCGGCATCCTGTCCACCGCCCTGGCCCTGCTGAACTGGCACGAGCGGGCGGGCTTCAGCGCGGCCGACGGCACCGCGACCACACCCGCCAACGGCGGCTGGACGCGGGTGAGCGCGGCCGGGCACGAGGAGTTCCCGCGCATCGACCCGGCGGTGATCTGCCTGGTGCACGACGGCGGCGACCAGGTGCTGCTGGCCCGTCAGCACACCTGGCCGGAGACGATGTTCTCGCTGCTGGCCGGGTTCGTGGAGGCGGGGGAGTCGCTGGAGCGGTGCGTGCAGCGCGAGATCCGCGAGGAGGTCGGCATCGATGTGCGCGACATCCAGTACCTGGGCAGTCAGCCGTGGCCGCTGCCGCGCTCGCTGATGCTCGGCTTCGCGGCCGTCGCCGATCCGGAACAGCCGCTGGCCTTCACCGACGGCGAGATCGCCGAGGCGTACTGGTTCACGCGCGCCGACGTGCGGCAGGCCCTGTCGGCCGGCGCGTGGGGCGCGCCGACCGGTGTCTCGGGGAATGCCGAACAGCAGCGCCTGTTCCTGCCGGGGTCCATCTCGATCGCCCGCAGCATTGTGGAGTCGTGGGCTGCGGAGGGGTGATCCCGGCCAAAGGCATGCCGGGACACGGGAGCCATGGTCTTAAATGGCGGCCAGCGCCTGCTTCACCTGGGCCAGGCTCGGGTTGGTGGCGGTCGAGCCGTCGGAGTACTTCACGGTCGGCACCACGTGGTTGCCGCCGTTGACTTTTCCGACGAACTCGGCGGAGGCCGGGTCCTGCTCGATATCCACCTCGGTGTAGGTGATGCCCGCCTCGTCGAGCTGCTTCTTGAGGCGGCGGCAATAGCCGCACCAGGTCGTCGAGTACATGGTCAGGTCGCTAGCAGTCACGACAGCATTCAACATCGACAGTGCCGAACCTGTTCCCCGTATCGACCGAACAGATAGTATGCATGCATACTATCTGTGGAACGCAGGAGGAACGATGACCAGGTACTGGCTCAATGTGGTCTCGCGGGACCACGTCCGTCGCGGCGTCGAACTGGGCATCGCGCAGGCCAACCACGGCAAGCGCGCCGCGGCCGAGCGCATGCGCCCCGGCGACGGGCTGGTGTACTACTCGCCCCGCACCGGCATGCGGGAGGGCGCGCCGGTCAAGGCGTTCACCGCCCTGGGCACGATCGACGACCGGCCGGTCTGGCAGGCGGAGGATCAGGGCGGTGACTTCCGGCCCTGGCGGCGGGCGGTCACGTACGCGGCCGAGGCGCGGGAGGCCCCGATCGACGAGCTGCGCGGCGACCTCGAACTCACCAGCACACCCCACTGGGGCGTGGTGCTGCGGCGCGGGCTCGTCGAGCTGAGCGCCCACGATTTCGCCGTCATCTCGCGGGCTATGGTCGGCGCGTGAGGCATCGACTGCGCTCCGAATTCGCCGACGCCGACGAGAGCCCCGGACTGCTGCTGTGGCAGGTGACCAACCGCTGGCAGGCCGCCCAGCGCGCGGCCCTGGCCCCGTTCGGTCTCACGCACGTGCAATTCGTGCTGCTGGCCTCGCTCACCTGGCTGGCCGACGCGACCGGCGGCGAGCCGGTGATGCAGCGCGACCTCGCGGCGCACGCCGCCACCGATCCGATGATGACGTCGCAGGTACTGCGGGCCCTCGAACAGAAGGGCCTGGTGGAGCGCCGCGACCACCCGCACGACCGGCGCGCGAAATCCCTGGTCGCCACGAAAGCCGGTGTGGCCCTGGCTGATCGGGCCATCGTCGCGGTCGAGACCTGCGACCACGAATTCTTCGCACCCCTCGGCGAGCGCACCGCCGGATTCACCACCGCCCTCCGCCACCTGCGCGGTTAGATCCGCGGGCGCCCCCAGTGCCCGTCGCCCCGTTCCCGGCATGCCTCCCGCCCCGTTCCCGGCATGCCTCCCGCCCCGTTCCCGGCATGCCTCCCGCCCCGTTCCCGGCATGCCTCCCGTACTGATCCCGGCATGCTTTTGGCCGGGATCTATCGCCGCTCGCGGCGCCGCGGCCAGAGGCCCCGCGCGTGGGTCTCCCAGGCGACAGACCAGAGGATCAGGGCGGCCAGGCCCCAGACCAGCCAGAGGGCGCCGAGGTGCGGGCCGAGGGCGCCGAGCAGGACGGCCAGGGCGGCGCACGGGATCGGCCAGGCGATCGTCCAGCGCCACCCCGCGCCGCTGTGGGCGCCGCCGAGGCCGGTGATCAGGAAGTAGGCGGCCGCGCCCCCGCCCAGCACCCAGCCGATACCCGTCGTCAGATGTCCGCCGACGTGATCCAGGGACAGGCCGAGGCCCGCGGTGACGGTGGCGATCGCCCCGGTCAGCCAGCAGTGCTGGGCCATGATGTGCCGGCTCGGCAGCGCGGCGGCGGGGTCCGTGCCGGACATCATGCGCGGGATGATGCCGAAGTTCAGGGTCAGCGCCCACATGCCGGTGAGGACGACGAACGCGGCGAGGCCCAGTGCGAGCACCCGCGCGGTCCAGGCCACGCCGCCGACCGCGTCCACCACCACGATGACGCCCTCGCCGAGCACGATGATCACGAACAGGCCCAGCCGCTCCCCGAGATGGGCCGGATCGGCGTGCAGCGCCTCGAGTTTCGGAGGTTCCCTGCCCTCGAAGCGGCGGGATCGGCGCAGGCGGCGGTCGAGCGCCTCCTGCGCGCCGGCCATCATCCGCTCGCCGCTGATCGCGAACATCACCCACATGTCGACCGCCAGCCCGGCCGCCCACAGCCAGTACTTCCAGGGCTCGGGCACCCACAGCGAGACGATCCACGGCAGCGTGCCCGCGCCGAACTGCGCGGTGGGCCAGTCGACCACCACGCGCCCGCGCCCCCACACCTGGTCGGTGACCATCCGGACCACCACGTACACCGCGGCGAAGGTCGTCGAATGCCGTTCCGGGATACCGGCGACCGCGGCCACCATCAGGCCCAGGCCCAGCATCGCCGCCAGCATGAGTGCGATCCGGGTCTGATCGCGGGCGATGTCGCCGTAGAGCGTGACGCACGCCCACACCATCCAGAAGGCCAGGTACGCAACGGCATACAGGGCGAAATCGGAGGGCGACGGACCATGGTGCAGGAGATGGGTCAGCTGGCCGATTCCGGCCACGGCGACCAGGTCGAAGAACAGCTCCATCCAGGTCGCGTGCCGGTCGGCGTGTTCCGGTTCGCGAATCGGTGAGTCCGAGGCCACGAGCGAACAGTAATGCGTGGGGGTCGGTTTTCTGTCGTACCGCACTGTCATGATGGAGCCCGTGCCCGCATCGACCCCCACCCCCGCGCTGCGGCTCGACGGACTGGATCCCGAGCAGGCCGCCGCCGTCACCGCTCCGCGCGGCCCGGTGTGCGTACTGGCGGGCGCGGGCACGGGGAAGACCCGCACCATCACCCATCGCATCGCGCATCTGGTCTCGGCGGGCCATGTCCGGGCCGACCAGGTGCTGGCGGTCACCTTCACCGCCCGTGCCGCCGGGGAGTTGCGCTCTCGCCTGCGTGGCCTGGGGCTGGGCGGCGAGGCGAATACGGTGCAGGCGCGCACCTTCCACGCCGCGGCGCTGCGGCAACTGCGCTACTTCTGGCCCCAGATCGTCGGCGACGTCCCGTGGAAGCTGATCGACAGCAAATTCCCGATCGTCGCGCAGGCGGCCCGCACCGCGAGCCTGCCCACCTCCACCGAGAGCGTGCGCGATCTGGCCTCGGAGATCGAGTGGGCCAAGGCCTCGCTGGTCGCCCCGGAGGACTACGCCGCGACCGCCGGGCGCCTGCGCCGCGACATCCCGTACGAGGCGGGCAAGGTCGCCGCCGTGTACGCCGGGTACGAGCAGCTCAAGAACACTCCGGACGGCCTGCTGCTCGATTTCGACGATCTGCTGCTGCACACCGCCGCCGCGCTGGAGGACTACGCGTCCGTCGCCGAGGAGTTCCGCGGCCGCTATCGCTGTTTCGTCGTCGACGAATATCAGGACGTCACCCCCCTACAGCAGCGCGTCCTCGACGCCTGGCTCGGCGACCGCGACGATCTGACCGTCGTCGGCGACGCCAACCAGACCATCTACTCCTTCACCGGCGCCAGCCCGAATCACCTGCTCGACTTCTCCCGCCGCTTCCCCGACGCCACGGTGGTCCGGCTCGAGCGCGACTACCGTTCCAGCCCGCAGGTGGTTTCGCTGGCCAACCGGGTGATCGGCGCGGCGCGCGGCCGCATCGCGGGCACCCGCCTCCAGCTGATCGGCCAGCGGCCCGACGGTCCCGAGCCCGCCTTCGCCGAATACGACGACGAGCCCGCCGAGGCCCTGTCCGTCGCCAAGGCCGCCGCCCGCCTGATCGACCGGGGCGTACCCGCGGCCGAGATCGCCGTGCTGTACCGGATCAACGCCCAGTCCGAGGCCTACGAGCACGCCCTCACCGAGGCGGGCATCCCGTATCAGGTGCGCGGCGGCGAGGGCTTCTTCCAGCGCACCGAGGTCCGGCAGGCGGTCCAGGCCCTGCGCCAGACCGCCGCCCGCGACGACCTGCCCGATGCTCGCGGCCCCGGGCTCGTCAGCCTCGTCCGCGCCGCCCTCGGCCGCCTGGGCCTGACCACCGAGGAGCCCACCGGCGCCCAGGCCCGGGAACGATGGGCGTCCCTGGTCGCGCTGGTGCAACTCACCGAGGAACTGGCCGCCAACGATCCGGACCTCGAGCTGAGCGGTCTGCTGCGCGAGCTGGCCACTCGCGCCGAGGCCCGCCACCCCCCGACCGTGCAGGGCGTGACCTTGGCCTCGCTGCACGCCGCCAAGGGCCTGGAGTGGGACGCGGTATTCCTGGTCGGCCTCGCCGACGGCACCCTGCCCATCGCACACGTCTTCGGCGACGGCGGCACGGTCGCCGACGAGGCCGCCCTCGAGGAGGAGCGGCGGCTGCTGTACGTGGGCGTGACCCGCGCCCGCGAACATCTGCGGCTGTCGTGGGCGCTGGCGCGCAGCGAGGGCGGGCGCAAGACGCGCCGCCGCAGCCGTTTTCTCGCCGGTCTGGTGCCCGACGACTCCCCGGCCTCGCGTATCGCCCAGCCCACCGGCGACCCGCGCAAGCGCAGGCATCCGACCTGCCGCATCTGCGGCCGCCCGCTGCTGGGCACCAAATCCACCATGCTCGGCCGCTGCTCGCGCTGCCCCGCGGAGATCGACCCGGTCCTGCTGGAGGCCCTGCGGGAGTGGCGGCGCGAGAAGGCCGACGAACTGTCGCTCCCGCACTTCGTCGTGTTCAGCGACACCACACTGACCGCGATCGCCGAGCAGCTGCCCGCCGACGATCGCGCGCTGGTGGCCATCCCCGGAATCGGGGCCAAGAAGCTCGGGCAGTACGGCGCCGACGTACTAGCGATAGTGCGCTCGCACGCCGGTGCGCAAGACCATAAAACTGCAGGTGAAAAATAGGTTGTGCCGTTGTGTAAGCCCCCCGTAGGGTGGGGACCACGCACCGGGAGGGCATTCCGGCGCGCACAGTCAACAATCGGACAACGAGTTAGGAGGGAGGCAGACCAATGAGCATCACCTTGTACATCGCTTCGATCGGCAATGCGCCGTCGGCGATTTCCTATGCGCCTGCCTCCCGGGGGGTCCTCGCCTTGCAGGGGACCGGCCTGTCCGGCGTGAGCATTCTCGGAGCCGATGTGCCGGCGCCGCAGCATGCGATCGAGACGGACAAGCCCGAGCGGGGCTGGCATCTGGCCTTTGCCGATGCGCACGCAGACGCATTCGCCAATGCCGGTGCGGCCGACCACCCGATGGTCGGTATGCCGGCAGCCCGCCTCCGCCGCACCAAACCAGCGACCGTGATCAGATCTCGACATCGAAGTCGACTCAGGTAGGGGACACCCACCCTGAGCCTCCTGGCCACGGATCGCGCACAGCGAAACCGTGGCCATAGTTTTACCGGCTCTCCAGCCACCGGCACCGGTTTCACGGAAAACGAAACAACCGCTGCACGAGCTGAAGGAGAGACGACGTGTCGACCGCGACCGTTCCTCGCGTGACCTGCTGCACGACCGTGGCCCCGACCTCCCGCACCCGGGGGGTCACCCTCAACCTGCCCTGCCGGGTCGGCGACCCCGACCTGTGGTTCGCCGAGAGCCCCACGCAGCTGGAGGAGGCGAAGGCACTGTGCGCCACCTGCCCGATCCGCAAGGGCTGCCTGGCGGCGGCGCTGGATCGCCAGGAGCCCTGGGGGGTCTGGGGCGGCGAGATCTTCGACCAGGGTGTCGTGATCGCCCGCAAGCGGCCCCGCGGCCGCCCGCGCAAGGTCGCCGTGGCGTGATGGCTACGCAAGACTCGAATCCCGACCGAGCCCCGCATCTCTGTTCGAGATGCGGGGCTCGCCCTTTGGGTGCCCGCTTTCCGGCGAAGCATCATCCCCGGCGGGGCGTCATCTTTTTCCGGCACGCTTTTGGCCGGAATCTACTGTGCGGCGAGTGGATTCCGGCCAAAAGCGTGCCGGAAAATGGGCGTGGGGATGGGCGTGCGGGTGGAGGCCGGTCTCAGCGGGGTGGAGGCCGGTCTCAGCGGGGCCGGTGCGGTGGACGGCGGACGACCAGACCGTCCGCTACGGACAGTAGAAGGGTGACCGTTTCGTCGGTGTGGGCCCACCAGCTGTGGCTCTCGCCCGCCGTGCAGTAGTAGGAGTCGCCCGTGGACAGCTCGGTCTCCGCGCCGCCGGCCAGGACGGTGATCGTGCCGCGCACCACGTAGATCAATTCGTCGCTGTCGCGGGTGGAATCGTGGTCGGCTCGGGCCGTGCCGCCGGTGTATTCCAGGGCTCGCAGGTCCCGGCGGCCGTGTACCAGCGATCGCCTCGAGCCCTCGTCCGGAAGATCCTGGGCCGGAAGGGGATTCGGCTCCGCTCGGACCACCGCCTCGCTGGGGGCCGGATTCGCCTCGGCCAGTAGTGCGGTGGCCGTGGTGCCCAGCGCGCCCGCGATCCGCTGGAGCGAGCGCAGGCTGGAATTGGTGTGGCCGTTCTCGAACTGGCTGAGGAACGACGGTGAGAGCGCGGTGCGCTGGGCCAGTTGCGCCAGCGTCAGCTTGGCCGCCAGCCGCCGGTTGTGCACGACGTCGGCCAGGCCGAGCCGTCTCGGTACCTCACTGTTCGCGTGCACTCGCCCAGCCTCCCAACGGTTTCGGGCTTCATTGTCGGCGCCGCGAGGGCACAGCACAGTTTTTACCTCATGACGATCGGAAGAGATCATCCGCAAGGTCGCGTTGTGAATGTTCAGTGCGTTGTGGGAGGTATACGGCGTGAAAGATCAGCTGGCGGAGCGATATTCGGCGTAGCCGGGCACCCAGTCCTGCATCAGCTTCATGAAGGGGACCTCGGCGTCGAGCTGGGCGCAGATGCCGATCGACCCCATCAGCACCCGGAAGATCATGATGTCCTCGGGCGGAAGTTGCAGGGACATGCCGGTTTTCATCTCGGGGCGGCTGACGTCGGTGGCCTTGCCCGCGACGCGCTGCATCCACCGGCGGGTGAAGTGGAACGACTCGGTGCGGATGGGATCGGTGAACGGGCGCAGGTAGTCGGCCAGCTCCTGATGGGTGATCCGGCGGCCGGGGATGACGAATCCGTTGCCGTACATCAGATCGGTCAGCTCGTCGAAGCGATCCTCGACCGCGAGCGCCACCATCTGGCCGAGGATGACCGGAAACCCGTCCGGCAGGGGCGCGCAGGCCCCGAAGTCGATGACCGCCAGGCGATCGTCGGGGAGCATCATGAAATTGCCCGGATGCGGATCGGCGTGCAGCTTGCCCACGATGGCGGGCGAGGAGAAGTGGAATTCGCCCATCAGCCCGGCGACCCGGTTGCGGAGTTCGACGGTGCCCGCCGGATCCTCCTCGCCGCGCTTGATGATCGCGGAAACCGGTGTGCCGTCCAGCCATTCGGTGACGATCACCTTGGGCGCGCTGGCCACCACCTTGGGCACCAGGAACCGGGGATGCCCGTCGAAGGCCTTGGCGAAGGCGCGCTGGTTGGCGGCCTCGGTGCGGTAGTCGAGTTCTTCCTCGGTGCGCTCGGTGATCTCGGCGAGGATCGGCTTCACATCCGCGCCGGGGACGACCGCGCCGATCATGCCGGCCATCCGGTTCAGGGTCTTGAGGTCGGCGCGCAGGGCCTCGTCGGCGCCCGGGTACTGCACCTTGACCGCGACGACGCGCCCGTCCGACCATTCGGCCTTGTGCACCTGGCCGATGCTGGCCGAGGCCGCCGGGGTGTCGTCGAAGGCGGCGAACCGCTGGCGCCAGCCCGTGCCCAGTTGCTGGTCCAGCACGCGGTGCACGGCCGGAGCGGGCAGCGGCGGCGCGGCGGCCTGCAGCTTCGTCAACGCCTCGCGGTAGGGCTCGCCGAATTCCTCGGGAACCGCGGCCTCCATCACTGACAGCGCCTGGCCGAACTTCATCGCGCCGCCCTTGAGCTCGCCCAGGACGGCGAACAGTTGCTCGGCGGCCCGCTGGTTCAGCTCGGCGTTGATCTCGGTGCGGTCGCCCCCCGCGAGCTTGCGCCCGAAGCCCACGGCCGCGCGGCCCGCGATCCCGAGCGGGATCTTGGCCAGCTTGGCATTGCGGGAGGAGCGACGTCGCACAATCTCAGACACCCAACCATCATGGCCGACGGACCGAGCGGTGTGCCATGGGAATCGGGTGAACTCATGGACCTCTCACAGTGGTGGTATCGGTCACACTCTGGTTCTGTGACGGTTCCCACTCCCTTGGATGTGTCACCCGTCACGTCGACCGGTCCCCGCGCTGCCCGCCGCGGCAACCGTCATTTTTGCGAGCCCCCGGTGGAGCGGTGAGCACGGCGCGGCACCCGCAGGCGGGGTGCGGGGGCCACGAGCGGCGGTCGATGTGATGGGAGTCGGGATCCAGTTCGAGGGTGGTGTCCAGCGTCTGGGGCGCGGGATCGGCGGCGCCGCCGAGGATGATCTCGACATCGCGCAGAGCCAGGGCCGCGGTGGCGGCGATCATCGCGGGGGAGCCGTACCCGACCCGGCCGAGCAGTTGGGCGGCCAGGTGCGGCCACTCCGCGTCGAGATCGCGCCGGGTGAGGTCGGCGCAGCGCAGGCAGCTGGTGCCGCCCGGGAGGACCAGCGGGCCCACCACGCCGCGGCCGTCGCGGATGCGGACCTGCAGGTGCGGAACGCGCTGCAGGACAAGGTCGTTGACGAGGTGCGGTTCGGGCACCAGCGCGTCGGCCAGGATCACCAGATCGGCCCCGCTGCCCACCGGCCGCTCCGTACCGGCCGCGCGCGTCCGGCCCGGCCGCAGCCCCAGCCGCCGCACGCCCGCGGCGATCGCCTCCGACAGCGGACCCCGGCCGTGCACGTGGAGCGTCCGCACCGTCTCCGCGCGGGAGTGGGGACGCACCAGCAGGCCCGCACGGTCGATATCGGCCAGCAGCTGTAGCGCGTCGGCGGCCGGGATACCGAAACGGCTTGCCTGCCAGATGATCTGCGGATGGCTGCGCAGACCGTCCAGGAGCTTCAGGAATTCGGCGATCAGGTCGGCGGCGATTCCGGGCGGCTGCACCACCACCGCCCGCTCCGGATCCCACCCCAGCTGTACCGCGCCCGACGGACGCCGCAGCACCGCCACTCGCGGATGCAGCATCGGCCCGCGCGGCCGAAACATGGTCATATCCACAGTATTCGCACACCGGGCGCTGTGAGATCGCCCGAAATCGCTGGTTATCCACAGAATTCGGGGGTCATCAACAGGATGATCGGCCAGGACACGGGGGTGTCCGCGCCCCGCTCGCCGGTGTCCTCTCCGCAGCCTGCCGCCGAATTCATCCCCAGCGGGGGTGTTTCTCCCAAGGTTCGTCCCGCGCCTGTGGAAAACGATCTTCACGGAACCTCCCAGCTACCAAAGGATTCCGCCTTTCCGGACATTCCGGGCCGCGAAATCGCCTCGCGCACACGGACCGGCTGAGACAGCGCGCCCCATCGGCCCTGGACGGAGACCTTTCACAGTCGGCGGTGGCGGCGGGGCAGGGGGAGTCACAACCCGATCGCCCGGAATGCGGTGAGTTCTCCAGACCCCTACCGCGAGTGGTGAAATTCGCGGCTCGACGGGAAAACAATGGGTGTTCGGTGATATGGACCTCGCCCCGAACGGCCCGGCCCCGGATACGCTGCAAAGGAGCACTATGGGAAGCGCATCCGTCGACGTCCCGCACGTGGCTGCCGACGAACGACTGTGGTCGCGCAACACCTTCGCGGTGGACGCCGACCACATCCGCGAGTACGCGCTGGCGGTCGGCAACAGCGATCGCATCCACCTCGACGCGGATGCCGCCGCCGTCCGCGGATTCGGCGCGCTGGTGGCGCCGCCGACCTTCGCCACCATGGTGTGGATGCGGGCCGAGGAGGAGACGCTGGCGGCGCTGGTGCCCGGCTTCCACATCGGCCGCATCCTGCACGCCGACCGGTCCCTCGATCTCGCGCGCCCGCTGCTGGCCGGCGACCGGGTGGGATGCGATGTCCACTTCGAGTCGTTCCGGCACTATCGCGACTACGACATCGTGTCGATGGTGACCACGCTGCGCGATCGCCACGCGCAGGTCGTCGCCGTCGGCTCGTCCACGCTGCTGGTGCACACCCAGCGGGTCCCGCCGCACCGCACCGGGCCGAGCGGGTACGAGCGGGGGCTCGAGCTGGTGCCGACCCGGCACCGGCCGCGCCTCTCCGTCCTCGGCGAATCGGCGCCCGCCCGCCGCCGGGACGCCGCCGCGACCCGGGGACCGCGGCCGGTCGTCGAGTTCTCCGAGCTGAGCGCCGGATTCGAGCTACCGGTCCGGCGCCACACGCTCGCCCCCGCGGACGTCATGCATCACGCCAGCGTGGTGGGCACGCTGGGGCGGCTCGGGCCCGACGACCGCGTGCCCACGACCTCACCGGGCGCCGTGACGCCGGGCATGCTCAGCCTCGGCCTGGCCGCCGGGTACCTCTCGTCGTGGCTCGGCGATCCGACGGCCGTATCGAAGTACCGCGTGCAGTACGCGCCCAAGATGCACTACCTGCCGATCGGCACCGGCGAGCCCGTCCCGATCGAATTCCGCGGTCGCGTCACCTGGCTGAACCCGATCCGGCGAACGGCCACCATCGGCATCGAGGCAATCGCCAAGGGCCGCAAGCTCTTCGGATACGCCACGGCCGAGGCGCGCTTCGCCTGAGCGGTCAGCCGAGCAGGCCGTCCAGGACCCGACCTCAGCCGAGGAGACCGTCCGGGACCCGACCCTCAGCCGAGCAGGCCGTCCGGGACGCGACCTCAGCCGAGCAGGCCGTCCGGGACGCGACCTCAGCCGAGCAGGCCGTCCAGGACCCGTGTACTGGCGGGTTTGCGGAGTTTGGTCATGCTCTTGGCCTCGATCTGGCGGATGCGCTCGCGGGAGACGCCCAGTAGGCGGCCGACCTGTTCGAGGGTGCGCGGTTCGGTGCCGTCGAGCCCGTAGCGCAGCACGAGTACCTGCGCCTCGCGTTCGGCCAGGGTGGCCAGCACATCGGCGAGCCGGCCCCGGGTGAGGGAGGCGGCGACCGTATCGGCCGGATCGGGCGACTCGTCGGCGATCAGCGCGCCGAGTTCGGTGTCGTCGTCGCCGACCTGTAGGTGCAGGGAGATCGGCTCGCGCGCATGACGCAGCACCTCGCGCACCTTGGCGGCGGGCAGGTCCAGTTCGGCGGCCAGCTCGTCATCGGTGGCCTGCCGCCCGAGCTGCTGGTCGAGGGTGCGCTGGGCGCGGGTGATCCGGTGCAGGACCTCCGCCACGTGCGCGGGCAGGCGAATCGCGCGGCTCTTGTCGTCGATCGCGCGGCCGACGGCCTGCTTGATCCACCACGTCGCGTAGGTGGAGAACTTCAGCCCGCGCCGGTGGTCGAACTTCTCCACCGCCCGGATCAGGCCCAGCGTGCCCTCCTGGACCAGGTCCAGCAGCGACATGCCGGCGGGCGCCGGATAGCGCTTGGCGATCGAGACCACCAGCCGCAGATTGGCCTCGATCATGTGGTTCTTCGCGGTGCGTCCGGACCGGACGGCGCGGGTCAGTTCGCGGCGCTCGGCCGTGGTGAGTGTCGTGCCCTCCGCCTCGGCCGCTGCCAGGCGCTGCTCGGCATCCTGGCCCGCCGCCATGCGCTCGCCGAGTTCGTACTCCTGCTCGGCGGTGAGCAGTGCGGTGCGGCCGATGCGGTGCAGGTAGTCCCGGATCGGATCGGTGCTGACGGTGGCCGGTCGGTCGGTGGTGGGGCGAAAGGTCACGAAGGCCTCCGTATGCAGGTGCGGCGGGTGGGCTGTTCGGTGCGGGCGGCCGGATGTGTGGAGCCGACGTAGCGGCTGTGTGCATCCATCCTACCGGCGCGAATCTCCTTGATCAGGGCTCGATTCCGAGGCCCGGGGGAGCGGGCGGCCGACCGGCCTCGCATCGACATCCTTCGAAATGTCGGTATCCGGACGGTATTCTGGGCGCATGCCAGAGACTCCGGACGCGCCCGATCCGGATCTCGTCCGGGCCCTGCGCGCGCTGGCGAATCCGCTGCGGCTGCAACTTCTCGCCTGGCTACGCGATCCGGAGCGGCACTTCCCGGTGGAGCGCGCCATCGTCGATATGACCGAGGTCGGCGTCTGTGTGAGCCATATCCAGGAGAAGGTGGGGCTCGCGCAGTCGACGGTGTCGGCGTATATGGCCGAGCTCGAGCGGGCGGGGCTGGTGCGGTCGACGCGGGTGGGGAAGTGGACCCACTATCGGCGGGACGAGGGGCGGATCGCGGAGTTGGTGGCTGAGTTGGGGCGGGTGTTGTAGGGATTCCGGCCAAAAGCGTGCCGGAAATGTGGTGGGCGTGCCGGGATTCGGTGGGCGTGCGGGGCATCGGGCCGGAACAGATCGAAGATCTGCGATGTTTGTTGTATCGTAATTCTTCGATACGACGATGCGTCACGTGCGGCGTGACCGATACAGGGAGATCTGCCATGGGCACCATCGACGGCCTCGACATCGGGACCTTCGGGATCTACACCTTCGACTTCGAACATCTGCCCGCGGCCGGGCTGCGCGAGTCGATCCGCGCGGTCGAGGAGCAAGGCTGGGGGGCGTTCTGGTTTCCGGAAGTCGGTGGGCGCGAGGCGCTTTCGCATGCCGGCTACCTACTGTCGGTCACCGAGCGGCTGCCCGTGGTGAACGCCATCGCGCAACTCGCGCCGCGCGAGCCGCTGGCCACGTACGGGGCCGCGCGGCTGCTGGCGGACGCGTATCCGGACCGGCACATCCTCGGCCTGGGCGTCGGGCAGGGGTTGCCGGGCGTCACGCCGCTGGCCGCCATGAACCGGTACCTCGACGATCTGGACCGGCTCGCGCGGGAGCAGGACGACCCGCGCCCGATCCGCCGCATCCTGGCCGCCTACGGCCCCCGGATGCTGGAGCTGGCCCGCGACCGCGCGGCCGGGGCGCACACCTATCACGTGACCGTGGACCACACCGCCCAGGCGCGAGAGATACTGGGCCCCGGCACTTTCCTCGGCGTCGAACACGCGGTGCTGTTCGAGACGGATCCCGACCGGGCCCGCGAGATCGCGCGCGCCCACCTCGTCCCGTACCTGACCACCCCGTACAACCTCGCCAAGTTCCACCGCCTCGGCTACTCGGAACAGGACACCTCGGGCGGCGGGAGCGACCGTCTCGTCGACGACCTGGTGTTCTGGGGTGAGCCCGCCGACATCGCCGACCGCCTGCGCGCCCACGTCGCCGCCGGCGCCGACCACGTCGCGGTGCAGGTCATCGGCGTCGCGCCGGGAGAGTCGGCGGTGCCGCGGTGGCGTCGCCTGGCGGAGGTGCTGCTGTCGTAGGGGGACTGAGCGGCGTGGTTTCCGGCCAAAAGCGTGCCGGAAACCGTGGGGTGGGGTGTGCCGGAAACGGTGGGGTGGGGTGTGCCGGAAACGGTGGGGTGGGCGTGTGCCGGAAACGGTGGGGTGGGGGTGCGCCGGAAACGGTTGGGGCGGCGCGGCGGTGGTCAGGTGGGGGTGTCGCCGGAGTCGTCGTCCGGCTTCTCCGTGTCCTTCGCCTCGCCGCCTTCCTTCCGCTCCTTCTCGCGGGCCTCGAATTCGGCGAGTTGGGCGAGGGGGTCGTCGAAGGCGCTGGTGCCGCCGCCGATGACGGTGTCGATGAAGCCGGCCGGGTTGTCCAGGTCCTCGGAGCTGGGGAGCAGGTCCGGGTGGGCCCAGATGGCGTCGCGGGACTGCATGCCGGCGTCGGCGGTGAGGCGCTGCCACAGGTCGGCGGCCTCGCGCAGCTTGCGGGGACGCAGTTCCAGGCCGACCAGGGTGGCGAAGGTCTGCTCGGCGGGGCCGCCGGTGGCGCGGCGGCGGCGCAGGGTCTCGGCCAGCGCGCCGGCGCCGGGCAGCCGGTCGCCGACGGCCTCGGTGACCACGACCTGCACCCAGCCCTCGATCAGGGCCAGCAGCGTCTCCAGCCGCTCCAGCGCGGCCTTCTGTTCCGGGGTCGTCTGCGGTTCGAATGTGCCCTGGGAGAGCAACTCCTCCAGCTTGGACGGATCGGTCAGCGACATCGGATCGATGTTCTGCGCGGCCTCCTCGATCGCCGAGAAGTCCATCCGGATGCCGCGCGCGTAATCCTCGACCGCGCCCAGCACCTGCTGGCGCAGCCACGGCACGTGCGCGAACAGCCGCTGATGCGCGGCCTCGCGGGCGGCCAGGAAGACCAGGATCTCGCTCTCCGGACGCTCCAGACCCTCGCTGAACTCGGTGACGGCGGCCGGCAGCAGCGCCGCGGTGCCGTCCGGGCCCAGCGGCAGGCCGATATCGGTGGAGGTCAGCACCTCCTTGGCCAGCTGGCCCAGGGCCTGGCCGAGCTGCGACCCGAAGGCCAGCCCGCCCATCTGCCCCAGCATGCCGATCATCGGCGCGGCGAACTCCTTCGCCTCCTCCGGCAGGGTCGCCGTCCACATGCCCGACACCTGCTGCGCCACCGGATCGCACAGCCGCCGCCACGTGGGCAGCGTCTCCTCGATCCAGTCGTTGGGGGTCCACGCGACCGTCTTGGTCGCGCCCGCGGGCAGGGTGGTGACCGCGTCCAGCCACAGCTCGGCCAGATGGGCCGCGTCGGCGACCGCGCGCTGGGTGCTCGCGGACACCGGCTCGACGGTCGAGCCCAGCTGCTGGCGGGCCAGCCGCTTGGCGATGTCGTAGTTGACCGGCCCGCCCGACTGCTCGCCGGGCTGACCGATGGTGGAGAACATCTGCCCCAGCGAGGTCAGCATCTGCCCGAGTTGCGACGGATCGAATCCGCCCCCACCCGGACCCCCGATTCCGAACGGGTTGTTCGCGCCGGGACCGGACTGATCGCCCCGCTTGTCGCGGTCGGGATCGTCATCACGGTTGGAGAATCCGAATGGCACGTCGCTCATATCCCTAACGTTACGCGGGTGGCCACGGGCGAGCCGCTACTGTGGGCCGGGTGAATCGACGGATCCTCACGCTGCTGGCCGCCCTGATCCCCGTCCTCGTACTCGGTGTCGTAGGCAGTGCCGTCACGGTGCCGTTCGTGGCGCTCGGCCCCGGTCCCACCTTCAATACGCTGGGTGATGTCGAAGGTAAACAGGTCGTCGACGTGCAGGGCGCACCCGTCGATCCGACGTCCGGCAACCTCAACATGACCACGGTCTCCGTTCGCGACGGGCTGAATATCTTCGAGGCGTTCGCGCTCTGGGCGGACGGGCGCTACGGGTTGGTGCCGCGCGCGGAGGTCTATCCGCCGGGCGTGCCGCGTGATCAAATCGACAAGTCCAACCAGCAGGATTTCAAGGATTCCGAGAACAACGCCGAACTGGCCGCGCTGCACTACCTGAAGTACCCGACGACGGTGAAGCTGCGCGTCGTCGCCGAGGACGGCCCGGCCAACGGGGTGCTGCGCAAGGGCGACGTGCTGGTGAGCGTCGCCGGCAAACCGGTCGGCACCTCCAAGGAGGTCGTCGAGGCCGTGACGGCGGCCAAGCCCGATACCGTCCTGCCGATCGTGGTGCGCCGCGACGGGACCGAACAGACCATCGAGGTGAAGCTCGGCGCCCGGCCCGACGACAAGTCGAAGGGCTACCTCGGCGTGACGCCGGAGGAGGTCCCGCAGGGCCCGCTGGACGTCACCTTCAACCTGGCCGATATCGGCGGGCCGTCCGCGGGCCTCATGTTCAGCCTGGCCCTGATCGACAAGCTCAGCCCCGGAAAGCTCAACGGCGGCAAGTTCATCGCCGGAACCGGCACGATCGATCCGGCCGGCAAGGTGGGCCCGATCGGCGGCATCCAGTACAAGATGATCGCCGCGCGCGAGGCCGGCGCCGAGACCTTCCTCGTCCCCGCCGACAACTGCAACGAGGCCCGCCAGCGCATCCCCGACGGCCTGAAGCTGGTCAAGGTCGACACCCTCACCACCGCGGTCCAGTCCCTCGACAGCATCACCGCCGGCCGCGACGACGCCCCCACCTGCGGCTGACCCACCCGCACGGCCGGTGTCCGCAGCGGACACCGGCCGTGCGGGTGCCGTCTCGGGGTGCAGCGGGTGCTGGGCGGAGTTCGGCCGCCGAGGATGCAGCGCGTGAGAGGTGGCGGAGTCCGGCCATCCCCTGGGGTGCAGCGGGTGCTCAGCGGGCTGAATCCGGCGGTCGGGGGTGCTGGGCGGCGCGGAGTTCTGCGGTCAGAGGGTGCAGCGTGCGCCCGCGGGTGGAATCCTCAGCGCGACAAGGTATTCGGCGACGGCTTCGTTCACGCATGCGCTCTTTCCCGCCAGGGCGACGGTGTGCTGTTCGCCCTCGACGGCGAGCGCGGCGCCGCCCAGGGCCTGGGCCAGGTTGAGACCGCCCTGGTAGGGGGTGGCGGGGTCGCCGGTGACGGAGATCGTCAGGGTCTGCGGCAAGCCCTGAATGCCGGTGGCGTAGGGGTAGCCGAGGGTCGGCCGGGCCGGCCACGCCTCGCAGCCGTCCCGCGCGCCCGCGAAGCCGCGACCGGAGTCGGTGTAGGGGGCCGCCTCCTGGACCCGGCGCTTGAGATCGCTCTCCTGCTCGGGGGTGTGGCGGTCCTCGTCCATGCAGTTGATCGCGTAGTTGGCCTCGCCGAAATTGCTCCAGTGGCCGTCGGGGTCGCGCCCGCCGAACGCGTCGCTCAGCGCGAGAAGGGTGTCCCCGCGCCCGGCCGCGACCTCGGCGATCCCCCTGGTGACCGCGGGCCAGGCCGTCGCGTCGTACAGTCCGGCGCCCACCGAGCCCCAGGCCCCGTTGAAGTCCAGTTCCCGGCCGCCGCCCGCGGGGACCGGATGGTCGATCAGCGGCCGGACGATGTTCTGGAAGGTCTCGGTCGCCTTCGCCGGATCGGCGCCCAGCGGGCAGCCGGGCCGGGTGGCGCAGTCGGCGGCCATCGTGTCGAAGGACCGCTGGAAGCTCGCGAACTGCGACAGGCGGCGCTCCGAGGTGCCCGTATGCGGATCGATGCCGCCGTCGAGCACCATCGCCCGGACATTGCGCGGGAACATCTCGGCGTAGACCGCGCCCAGGCGGGTGCCGTAACTCTGGCCGAAATAGCTCAGCTTCTCGTCGCTCAGGACCGCGCGCAGAATATCCAGATCGCGTGCCGCGTCGCGAGTTCCGAGGTGCGCCAGCACATCCGGGCCGCCGGACCCCGCGGCGCAGCGGTCGGCCAGGCCCCGGGTGTCCTTCTCGGTCCACGTCCCGTCGCCGACGGTGACGGAACTGACGGCCTTCCCGCGGTCCAGGTCCGCGTCGGTGAAGCAGTCGACGGCCGGGGTGGAGGCCCCGACGCCGCGCGGGTCGAATCCGATCAGATCGAAGCGCTCGGTGACCGCGCTGTTCGCCAGGGTCTTCGCCCCGAGCGCGGCCATACTCATACCCGGCCCGCCGGGCCCGCCCGGATTGAGCAGCAGCGATCCGATCCGCTCACCGCGCGCGGGGACCTTCAGCAGCGCGATCTTCGCGGTCCGGCCGCCGGGGTTGTCGTAGTCCAGCGGTACCTCGACGCGGGCGCACCGGAACCCCGGATCGCCCGCGAACGCCCGAGTGTCCGCCGCGGTCGTGGCATACCCCTCGCATGCCCCGAACGACAGCTTCTGGTCGTAGAAACGCGCCAGGCCGGTCTCCGGTCCGGACGGTTCCGACCGGGCGCACGCGCCCAGCGCCAGCACCAGGAGCAGGACCACCGTGCCCCGCCGCCGGAGGCGGTGGTTCGTCCACGGACTCATTCCTGATCCTCTCCCGTCGTCGCCCCGAGCCTTCGGCCGACGCGTTGCATCACGTCGACCTGAGCCGGGTTGTACAGATCGGTCAGCGCCGTCCGGATGGTGTGCGCGGCGTCGGGCACACCCGGTGCGGTATCGGTCAGTTCCGGAATGTCGGCGAGCAGGGCGCGCATCTCGGGCAGCAGGCGTTCGGCCAGCTCGGACCGGGTCCGTTCGTCGGCGTCGGCGGCCAGGCGGTCGAAATCGGGACCCGAGGGCAGTGCGTCGGGCGATCGCAGCAGTTCCTTGTAGGCGTCGAGGGCCGAGGAGCTGAGCACCCGCGTCATGACGAGGACGAAGGACCGGTCGTTGTCGCTGAGACCCGCGTCGACGGTGGCCTGTGCCAGGTCCGCGGGCAGGTCGGTCGGGGAGGAGTTGCGCAGGATCAGCGACAGCTCGACACGCACGCGCTGCAACCGCTCGATGGTCGCGGCCAGGTCGGCGTCCAGCGCCCGCAGCGCCTCCTCGGGATGGCCGCCGCCGTCACCCATCTCGGCGATCTGGTTCAGCGAGAAGCCCAGATCGGTGAGCCGCTTGATCCGCAGCAGCCGCACCAGGTGGGGGACGCCGTACTGCTTGTACCCGTTGGACGAGCGTTCGGGCTCGGCGAGCAGGCCGACGTCGTGGTAGTGCCGCACCGTCCGCAGACTCGTGCCGGCGAGGTCGGCGAGCTGACGGGTACTCCACGCCATGACAGTCACTCCTCGGACACCGGGGCGGCCGGCACGGTCGCACCGGCTCGAACGTCAGTCTCTGGTGTGCCGTTACGGCACAGTCAAGCGCGCGTGGCCGAGACCGCCCGGCCTAGTCGGGCTCGTTCTCGAGCGTGTGACGCAGGGCCTCGACGACATTCGGCGCGAGATTGGGGGCCGTGCGCAGGTCCAGGTCGCCGAAGGGGTCGTCCTCGTCCTCGTCGGGGCGGATCTGCAGCAGGCACAGCGAGACGCCGTCGCGCAGCACGCCCGCGTACAGCCGCGCGTCGCGGCGGCCGGGATGGGTGACGGCGGCGTCGCGGCCCGCGCGGTCCGCGGCGTCGCGGTCGGCCATCAGCGGGGCGATCGCCTCGTCGAGGGTCTGCTCGGCGTCCGGCGGCAGCACCACGATCTGCTGCACCAGCACACATCCGGCGACCGCCGGCGGCCAGCTGGTGGTGGCCAGGAACTCGTCGAGCGCCATCGAATCCGAGCGCAGGTCGTCCGGAAGCGGTTCCTGCGCAACGGGAGTCAGCTCGGCGCCGTCGGCGAGCTGATCCTCCAGGGTCGGCTCGGCCGCGACCAGGTCCGCCGTGGGCACCAGAGCGAACAGCTGCGGCGGCCGATCCCAGCCCTCGTCCTCGGCGTACTCGGCCACCTCGCGGATACAGCGGTACAGGGCGGTGGATGGGTTCGCGATGGTCACGGGCAGAGCTTATGGCGTCGCCTTCGGCGCCGTGGGTTCGCGGCCCCTGTGGCTCGTGTTTCGGCGACCGCCGCTTGCTCCTTCGTCGCTTGCGCGGCGGCCACCGAAACACGAGCCGGGCCGCGAACCGTTGTCGGTGCCGGCGTTCGCCCGTAGCGAGTTGCGACCCGCGCCGGAGGCATCGTGATCCAACTCGACCCGTTTTACGTAGAGTGGGGCGCGAGAGACGGTCCGCAGGGACCTCCGCAACATCGGACTGCGGTGTGTCGACCGGGAAGTCGCGCACCGCCGGACCTGGGAGAGTGGCATCGTGGGCATGCGCCCCCCGACGGGTTTACCTTCGCTGTCCCGACGCAGCCGGGTGCTGCTCGTGACCGCCCTAGTACTGGCGGCTCTGCTGCTGGTGGGGCCGCGCCTGGTCGACGCCTATACCAATTTTCTGTGGTTCGGCGAACTGGGATTCCGCCGCGTGTACACCACGGTGCTGCTGACCCGGATCCTGTTGTTCCTGGTGGTCGCCGTCGTCGTCGGCCTGCTGATCTGGCTGGCGCTGCTGGCGGCCTACCGGACGCGGCCGGTCTTCGTCCCGGTCGCCGGGCCCAACGATCCGATCGCGCGCTACCGCACCACGGTCATGGGCCGGCTGCGGCTGTTCGGCATCGGCATCCCCGTGCTGGTCGGCCTGCTGTCGGGCCTGGTGGCGCAGTCCAGCTGGGTGACGGTGCAGATGTTCCTGCACGGCGGCTCCTTCAATATGAAGGATCCGCAGTTCGGCCTGGACGTCGGCTTCTACGCCTTCGATCTGCCGTTCTACAAGATGCTGCTGAACTGGCTGTTCGTCGCGGCGGTGATCGCATTCTTCGCGAATCTGGTGACGCACTACGTCTTCGGCGGCCTGCGCCTGTCCGGCCGCGAGGGCACCCTGACCCGCCCGGCCCGCATCCAGCTGGCCGTCATCGCCGGAACCTTCGTGCTGCTCAAGGCGATCGCGTACTGGTTCGACCGGTATTCGCTGCTGTCGAGCACGCGCAAGGAGCCCACCTTCACCGGCGGCTCGTACACCGATATCAACGCGGTCCTGCCGGCCAAGCTGATCCTGATGTCGATCGCGATCATCTGCGCGATCGCGTTCTTCACCGGCATCGTGCTGAAGGACCTGCGCGTTCCGGCGATGGCCGCGGCGCTGCTGGTGCTGTCGTCGATCCTGATCGGCGCGGTGTGGCCGCTCATCGTCGAGCAGTTCGAGGTGCGGCCGAACGCGGCGACCAAGGAGTCGGCCTACATCGAGCGCAATATCGCCGCAACGCGCCAGGCATACGGGCTCACCGACGACAAGGTCCAATACCAGGACTACAAGGGCACCCCGACCAAGGATCCGGCGTCGATCCCCGCGGATCAGCAGACCATCAAGAACATCCGCCTGCTGGACCCGAACCTGTTGACGCAGACCTTCATCCAGCGCCAGCAGCTGCAGAACTTCTACGGCTTCCCCGATCCGCTGGACATCGACCGCTACACCGTCAACGGCGACATCCAGGACTACATCGTGGGCGCGCGGGAACTGGTGCCGCAGAACCTGTCCGGTAACCAGACCGACTGGATCAACAAGCACACGGTCTACACGCACGGCAACGGATTCGTCGCCGCGCCGGCCAACCGCGTGAACGTCGCTCCGCCCAAGGAGACCCAGCAGGCCGCGACGGGTTCGGCGGGGACGAATTCGGGCGGCTACGGCTACCCGGTGTTCAACGTCGGTGACCAGTCCACGGTCAGCGACCTGTTCACGCCCAAGGACAAGCAGGCCATCAAGGTCGACCAGCCGCGCATCTACTACGGCGAGATGATCTCCAAGTCCGATGCCGACTACGCGATCGTGGGCGGTAACGAGCAGCCGCCGCGCGAATACGACACGGGCACCTCGCAGTACACCTACACGGGTTCGGGCGGCGTGCCGATCAGCAACTGGTTCAACCGGCTGGCGTTCGCGGCCAAGTACGCCGAGCGCAACATCCTGTTCTCGGGCGCGATCGGCTCGGATTCGAAGATCATCTACAACCGCAACCCGCGCGACCGGGTGCAGCAGGTGGCGCCGTGGCTGACCGCCGACGGCGACGTCTACCCGGCGGTGGTCAACGGCCGCATCCAGTGGATCGTCGACGCCTACACCACCCTCGACAACTTCCCGTATGCCCAGCGCACCTCGCTGGACGGCGTGGTCGAGGATTCGATCGACCAGAACACCGGGCGCATGCTGCCGCGCAAGGAGGTCAGCTACATCCGCAACTCGGTGAAGGCCACCGTCGACGCCTACGACGGCACGGTGACCCTCTACGAGACGGATACCAACGATCCGGTGCTCAAGGCGTGGGAGGGCGTGTTCCCGAACGCGGTTCAGCCGAAGAGCGCGATCTCGCCGGAGTTGCAGGCGCACTTCCGCTATCCGGAGGATCTGTTCAAGGTGCAGCGGGACATCCTGTCGCGCTACCACGTCAACGACCCGCGCGAGTTCTTCACCACGAACGCGTTCTGGTCGGTGCCCAGCGATCCGACCTCCGACACCCCGACCAACGCGCATCAGCCGCCGTACTACGTGCTGCTGGGTGATCCACAGACGGGGAAGCCGGCATTCAATCTGACCAGTGCGATGGTCGGCTACAAACGGCAGTTCCTCGCCGCCTATATCCAGGTCAATTCCGATCCGGAGAATTACGGCAAATTCACGGTGCGAAGACTCCCGACCGATTCGCAGACACCCGGCCCGCAACAGGTGCAGACGTCGATGACGACCGACGCGCGGGTGTCCAGTGACCGCACCGTGCTGACCGGCGGCAATACCAACAAGATCAAATACGGGAATCTGCTGACCCTGCCGGTCGGCGACGGCGGGGTCCTGTATGTGGAGCCGTGGTATCTGGAACGCAACGCGGGTCCGAATGCCGCGTCGTTCCCGCAGCTGGTCAAGGTCCTCGCGAGTTCCGGCGACAAGGTCGGCTATCAGGCGACGCTCGGCGACGCCCTCGACGACGTCCAGTCGGGCATCGGCTCGGCGGCGACACAGCAGCCCGGCCAGCAGGCGGTGAATCCGCCGTCCGGCCAGAGCGGCGCCAATCCGCCGACGCAGCCGCCCGTGACTCCGCCGACGGGATCGGCGGGTAAGGATGCCGCGGTCCGCGAGCTCAACGACGCGCTGAAGGGCGTGCAGGACGCCCAGAAGTCGGGCGATCTCGGCCGCCTCGGCCAGGCCCTGGAGACGTTGCAGCGGGCGGTCGACGACTACAACAAGTCCGGCGGCTAGGCGTACCTCCGAACGCGAACGGCGCCGTCATCCCCAATGATGACGGCGCCGTTCCCGTTTCTCCGGTATGGCGGAGAGGCCGGGTCAGCGGGCGAGCGACTCGATGAAGTCGTTGTGCTGCTGCAGGATCTGCTGGTACTGGTCGGTGACACCGAACTGGGTGGCGACCTGACCACCGGTGGTCTTGGCCTGGTCGATGAGCGCCTGGCGCTCGGACGGGGCTGGGGCCGGAGCGGCCTGCGCCTCCTCCTGCGGGGCGGGCTCGGGCTGGGCGGCCTCGTCGGCGCCCCAGCGCAGGTACTGCCCGCAGACGGGCCAGGCGCCCTGGCCCTGGGTGGCCAGCACGTTCTCCGCGACACGGATCTGCTCCGCCTTCGAGGCGTTGGCGGGGCTGCCGCTGCCGCCGTTGGCATTCCAGGTGCTCTGCGAGAACTGCAGACCGCCGTAGTAGCCGTTACCGGTGTTGATGCCCCAGTTGCCGCCGCTCTCGCACTGGGCGACGCCGTCCCAATCGTGCGCTGGGGCGGCCGAGGCGGTGCTGGTCATGGTGAACGGGACGGCAACAAGTGCGCCGGTGACGGCGGCGAAGCCGAGGGCGCGACTGCTGATCTTCCGGTTCTTGTTCATGGTGGTGTCCCTCCCTGCGCCCACCGGCGCGGCGATCTTCCGCCGTGTCCCTGCCCCCAGGAGGTCGGGGATCCCTCGAACCGCGGGGCAGGGTTACCGGCATGCAGCGGTTCGGGTCTGGAGCCCTTCACTGGTCGATCCGGGCCGAGCACGACGATAACGAACAGATTTCGGCAGATCACGTCTTGATAACGTCGAGTATGCATGATGTGCATAACCGCAAAAAGAACGTTGATGCAGGGCGGCTATGCTGCAAATGCAAATTCTGGTCGGTCTGTTATCCATTCGTGATGTGTGGCGGATCACACAAAAAATGTGGCCTGGATCACGTTAGTCGGGGCTTGTTTTGGAAACGCGCGCGTGCGTGAGCAATTGCGGCCATCATCCGCGGAATGGAACCGGTCGGTCGTCACTATTGCCGCGATTCGGCCGCTCCCCAACCGTTCGCCCCTTTGCGATGATCATCGACCGCACCCCGGAAACACCCTCTGACCACACGATTTGTCCATACTCGGCACGTGTGTGTAATGTTGTGTTCACCGACGCGGGGTGGAGCAGCTCGGTAGCTCGCTGGGCTCATAACCCAGAGGTCGCAGGTTCAAATCCTGTCCCCGCTACAAATGAACGGCCCCGGAACCACTGGTTCCGGGGCCGTTTTCTCTTGTCGGCCAACCCCCTTCCCTGCTCGCGCCGAAACGCGCACCCGAGATCTCTGTGTCGTATGGACAAACCGCGCGACCACTCACATACTGAGAGTCGGCTCACGACTCAAGGTAGGTGATTAGGTGTGAGTACGCGGGATGAGGCCGTTGCGGTGCCCCTGCGGCAGGCGCCGGAGGCCGGTCGGGTACGACGCGGATCGGGGGAGGCGGTGCTCTCCCGGGCCAGGCAGTTCTGGGACGACCACCCCAAACGGGCTCTGGAGACCTTCGGCCTGCAGATCGCGATGGGCCGGGAGGTGATCGTCGGCGTGATCGTGGCGCTGCTGCGCCGCCGGTTCCACTGGAGCGAGTTCATCCGGCAGTGCTCGTTCATGGCGAGCGTCTCCGCGATTCCGACGATGATCGTCGCGATTCCGGTCGGTGTAGTCGTATCGCTGCAGGTGAGCCTGGTGATCAAGCAGGTGGGCGCCGATTCCTTCGTGGGCGCCGCGGTCGGGATCGGCGTGGTCAAGCAGGGCGCGCCGCTGGTCACGTCGATCATGATCGCCGGTGCGGTCGGATCCGCCATCTGCGCGGATCTCGGCTCGCGCACCATCCGCGAGGAGATCGACGCGATGCGGACGATGGGCGTCGACCCGCTGGAGCGGCTGGTGGGACCGCGGCTGCTGGCCGCGACCCTGGTCAGCACCATGCTGTGCGGGTTCGTGATCTTCGTCGGCTTCGCGGCGACCTACGGCTTCTTCATCTACGCCGACAACGGCACCGCGGGATCCTTCCTGCAGGCATTCGTGGATTTCGCCGACTCCAACGACCTGCTGATCGCGATCGTCAAGGCCGCGCTGTTCGGCGCCTTCACGGGGATCATCGCCAGCTACCACGGGCTGCACGCCCGCGGCGGTCCGGGCGGGGTGGCCAACGCGGTGAACGCGGCGGTGGTGCAGTCGGCGCTCGTCCTGTTCGGCGCCAACGTGATCATCTCGCAGATCTACAACTCCATAGTCCCGAGCCGGTTGGGGTAGGCGATGGCGACGACATACCGGCCGGCCGCTCTGCGCCCCGCCCGACGGGCCGCCCAGGCGCCGAAACGAGGACTCGCGGGCGCGGGCCACATGGTCTACTTCCTGCTCCACGCCCTGGCGGACATCCCGCTGACACTGCGGCACTACTCGCGCGAGGTGAACCGGCTCATCGCCGATATCACCTGGGGGAACGGCACATTGGTGGCCGGCGGCGGCACCGTCGGGGTCATGCTGGTCATGTGCGCGTTCGGCGGCATGACGGTGGGGATCGAGGCGTTCTCCAATCTCGATCTGCTGGGAATCGGGCAGGTGACGGGTGCGATCACGGCGCTGGGCGGAACGCGTGAGATCGCCCCCATCCTGGCGTCGCAGGCATTCATCGTCCAGGCCGGATGCCGGTTCACCGCCCAGCTGGGCGCCATGCGGATCTCGGAGGAGATCGACGCGCTCGAATCGCTGGCGATCCGCCCCATGCCCTATCTGGTCACCACCCGGATCATCGCCGGTGCGGCGGTGGCCGTGCCGCTCTACGTTGTGGCGCTGGCGGTCTCGTACATATCGGCACAGCTCACCGTCGCGGTGATCGGCGACGTCTCCGGCGGCACCTATGAGCACTATTTCCACATCTTCGCGGTCCCGACCGACGTGTTCTACTCGATTCTCAAGCTGGTGGTGATGGTGGTGCTGACCGTCTTCATCCAGTGCTATTACGGCTATTTCGCGACCGGCGGGCCGGAAGGCGTCGGCGTCGCGGCCGGCCGGGCGATCCGGATGGCGATCATCGTCACCGTGCTCGCGAATCTCGCGATGTCCATGGCGATCTGGGGGACCGCGGTCGGTTCGGCGCGGTTGTCGGGATGATCGGGCGGCAGCGATGAGCACGAACGGTAGGGCGGATCGCACGCCCGCGCAGCGGGTGCTCGACGAGGTGGATCGGGTCGTCCTGGGCAAGCGCCCGGTGCTGACGATCGTCCTTGCGACGATCATGGCCGGGGGGCACGTCCTGCTCGAGGATCTGCCGGGACTCGGAAAGACGTTGACGGCGAAGTCCTTCGCGACGGCGCTCGGACTCGGCGTCACCCGCGTCCAGTTCACGCCCGATCTCCTGCCCGCCGATCTGGTGGGGTCGGCGGTGTACAACGCGGGATCCGGGGAGTTCGAGTATCGCGCGGGGCCCATCTTCACCAACGTCGTGATCGCGGACGAGATCAACCGCACCCCGCCCAAGACCCAGTCCGCGCTGCTGGAGGCGATGGCCGAGGAACAGGTCACCGTGGACGGAGTCACGCGTCGCCTGCCGTCGCCGTTCGTGGTGCTGGCGACGGAGAATCCCGTCGAGCACGAGGGGACGTACGCGCTTCCGCAGGCCCAGCTCGACCGGTTCGCGGTCCGGCTGCGGCTCGGGTATCTCGGTGCGGGCGAAGAGAAGTCGCTGCTGCGGCAGCGCGTGGACCGCACGGTCCGCGAACCCCGCGCCCGCCGGGTGGTCGAGGCCGCCGACGTGCTCGGCATGCGGGCGGCGGTGGAGGGGGTGGCCGTACACGACGATGTTCTGGAATACATTGTCGCGCTTGTCCGCTCGACGCGG
>NZ_BAGL01000067.1 GCF_000308875.1 Nocardia transvalensis NBRC 15921 | reverse complement strand
CATCTCCGAGATGATCGCGATGGGCACCTGCGAGGCGTAGGCGGCCACCAGGTCGGCGGAGCCGCCGGACGGCAGGGCCGCCAGCAGTTCGGCGGTCACGGATTCGACGCGCTCGCGCAGGCGGGCGATCGCGCGCGGGGTGAACGCCGACGCGACGGGTTTGCGCATACGGGAGTGGTCGGGCTGGTCGATCACGAGCATGGACGGCGGGCTCACCGGATTGGGCGGCAGCTCCGCCATCTGCATCAGGCGGCGCAGCGGTTTGGGGACGAAGCCCTCGGCCGCGGCGACGCCGAAGCTGGTGTCGCGCAGGACGGTACGGCACAGCTCGTGGTCGGCGGTCGCCCAGCCGAACGGCGTGCGCACGATCCGCCCCCGCGCCCGGATCGACTCGAGCAGCGGTATCGGGTCCTGTACGGCGGCGGGCGCGGACATCAGCTGTGCCAGCGTCTCCCCGCGCCGGGAATAGGTCCGCAGCGCCAGCCGCGGGGTTCCCTGTACCACCAGCCACCGAAACCAGTACCGCGGCTTCATCGCCATCCCCGTTCGTCGTCCGGACCTCCCACCACCGTACGGAACCCCACCGTGCAGTGAAACGTCCCACAGTCGGACCGCCACCACCTACCGGGGTAGGAGAACCCCTCTGTCTTCGAAAAGTCAGAGGCGGGTGGTGGTGACGCGTTCGGTGGCGATGCGGGCGTCGAGCTTTGTGAGGTCGGGGTTGACGACCTGGACCAGGGAGGCGCCGGCGGCGTAGACGGCGAGGAGGCCGTCGATCAGGTCGGCCGGGGTGTCCCACGGGGTGCTGGACAGGACCCGGTCGTCGGCGGTGAAACCTTGGCGCTCGGCCGATTTGCCGGCCTCGGCGAGGAGGTCGGCGGCCGGCATGCCGTCCAGGGCGGGACCGGCGCCGCCGGGCAGGAACTGGTCGCCGTGGGTGCGGACGGAGGTCGCGTAGTCGGTGACGCCGATCGGCAGGTCGCGCACGGGGGCGCCCATCGGATCCAGCGACAGCGCCGCCACCTCGGTCACCTCGTCGACGTCGGCGAGGCGGTCCGCGGTCACCAGGGCCAGTTCGGCGTCGGCGTCCGGGCGCAGCACCACCTCCGCGCCGGCCCACCAGCAGCCCAGCAGCACCGCCGCGGTCTGCCAGTGCGCGGGCAGCAGTACGGCCACCCGGCCGCCGGGCGCGATGCCGAATTCGTCGCGAATCATGTTGGCGGTCTTGGCGGCCCAGTTCGCCAGCGTCAGGGCGGACAGTTCGATGCGCGCGCCGGTGGCGTCGTCGTAATAGGTGATCCGGGGGCCGGCGGGGTCGCGGGCGAGGATCGGATCGAGCAGAGCCGCGGTGACGGTCTGGGTCAGTTCACGCATTTCGGTCCGTTCTGGCCTGCGGTGATGGGTGGCGGGGGCGGTACGGGCGTCGCCGTGCCGGAGGATCCCGAGGACCCGGACATGTCGAACAGGCTGCCCGCCGCCGAACCCGGACCAGAGTAGTCACCGGCGATCACCACGCGGGCCGACCCCTCCGCGAGCCCGGCCTCCGCGATCACCGGCAGCCCGCCCAGCGCCTTGGCGACCGCCTTCGCTTTCGCGTCGGAGGTGTCGCGGGCCAGCACCCGGCTGCTCTGCACCGGCCCGCCGATCCAGTTGTCCACCGTGCCGGTGCGGAAACCCTTGCCCACCAACGCCTGTGCGACCTGCCCGGCCAGGCCCGGGGTGCCGCTGGCGTTGTAGACGTCCGCGGTCACCGACGACGGGGCGGCCGCGTCCGAATCCTTCGGCTTGTCGGCCACCATTCCGGCGACGTACGCCTTCACGGCCGACGAATCCACCTTGACGACCGATTCCCCGTCCGCGGTACTGCCGTTGAGATCCTTGACGGGGATCGTCTCGAATCGCACCTGCCCGCCGGACAGATCCTGCAACTGCTGCAGGAACTGCATGACGTTCCAGTCCTCGTCGAGCACGATCGTGCGGCCGACGGCATCGCTGAGCTGCTGTAACTTCCCGGGATTGGCCAGGATTCGCGCGCTCAGCGTCTGGTTCACCAGCCCGGCCATGAACACCTGCTGTCGCACGATCCGGTCCAGATCGCCGCGCGGCAGGTCGTGGCGCTGGCGCACGAAGCTCAGGGCCTGCGGTCCGTTCAGGCGCTGGTCGCCCGCGGGGAAGTCCGCGCCCGACAGCGGTTCGTCGACCGCGTTGTTCAGACAGACGTCCACGCCGCCGACGGCATCGGTGAGCAGCACGAAACCGAGCAGGCTGACCTCGGCGTAGTGGTCCACGGTGATGCCGGTGAGGTTGGCGACGGTCTTGATCAGCGCCTGCCTGCCGGCCTCGGTGGACTGCCGTTCGATGTCGGCGGTCGATTTGCCCTGATCGGCCAGTTTCTGCCGCGACGCCTCCTTGCTGGCGCCGTAGGCCGAATTGATCTTGCCCATGCCGACGCCCGGGATATCGACATAGGAGTCACGGGGGATGGACACGGCGGTGGCGGAACGGCCGTCGTTGGGCACCCGGACCAGCACAATGGTGTCGGTGTTGGTGCCGACCTCGTCGCCCGCGTGCAGCATGGCGCGCTCGTCGGCCGACAGCGGATTGCCGCGGGCGTCGGTGCGGCTGTCGATGCCGACCATCAGGATGTCGGTGGCGCCGTCGCGCCCGCCGCCGAGACCCAGGTTGCCGATGCGCTGAATGCCCGAGATCAGGCCGTCGACGCTGTGCCAGCCGAATCCGGTGACGATGAATACGACGACCGCGGCCGCCGCGGCGAGCATCCGGCCGGACCGGTTGTCGGGTTGTCCGGCGCGCGGCCCGGCGTCGCGCGGCCGCCACTCCGATCCAGCTCTTGTCCGCGCCACCCTCGTATTCCTTCCGATATCCCCCTGACCCCGGCTCGACGGCTCCGTCAGCATGTCCTCCCCTGAGCATGAGGCTAGTCAACGCTGCGCCGCCGAGGGTTCAACCGCTGATGGCTCGGCGTGCCAGACTGGCCGCGTGACTGCTGTGCCTCCCGCCGCCGTACCGGCCGATCGACCGCGACTCGTCGTCACGGGCGCGGGCGGGCAGCTGGGGCGGGCCGTGCTCGCCCACGAGCCCGCCGCCCTCGCGCTCGGCCACCACGATCTGGACATCACCGACGCCGCCGCGGTGCGCAAGGTGCTGCGCCCGGACGACATCCTGCTCAACTGCGCGGCCTACACCGCCGTCGACGCGGCCGAATCCGAGCCCGACGCCGCCTTCGCGGGCAATGCGACCGGCCCGGCGGTACTGGCGGAGGAATGCCGCGCGGTGGGGGCGCGGATGGTGCACATCTCCACCGACTACGTCTTCGACGGCACCTCCACCCGGCCCTACGAGCCGGGCGATCCCACCTCGCCCACGAGCGTGTACGGGCGGTCCAAACTGGCGGGCGAGGAGGCGGTGCTGCGGTCGGGCCCGGGGGCGCACATCGTGCGCACTGCGTGGGTCTACACCGGCGACCGCCGGGACTTCGTCGCCACCATGCGCCGCCTGGAGCGCGAGCGGGAGACGGTGACGGTGGTCGACGACCAGACCGGCTCCCCGACCTTCGCCCCGGATCTGGCCGCCGGACTGCTGGAGTTGACCTCCCGGATCGCCGCGGGCGACGAGCTTCCGCCGATCCTGCACGCCACCAATACCGGCCGCGCGACCTGGTACGACGTCGCGCGCGCGGTGTTCGCCGGGGTGGGTGCCGATCCGGACCGGGTGCGGCCGTGCACGAGCGCCGAATATCCCAGTCCCGTACGGCGCCCGGCGTATTCGGTGCTGTCCGACGAAGCCTGGATCGCGGCCGGTCTCAGCCCGCTGCGGGATTGGCGGGAGGCACTGGGGGACGCGCTGCGCCGCGTCGCCGACTAGGCTGCGTCCTCGTGAACGCCACGGATTCAGTCGCACGGCCGGGCCTGGCCGTTGTCACGGTGACCTACTCGCCCGGTGAGCACCTCGAGCACTTCATCAGTACGCTAGCCACCGCCACCGGTGAGAAACCGCAGGTCATCCTCGCGGACAACGGATCGACCGACGGCACACCGGAATTGGCGGCCGAGGCGAACGAGCATGTGCGGCTGCTGCGCACCGGGGGCAATATCGGCTACGGCGGCGCCATCAACCGCGCCGTCGCCGAGATCGATCCGGATATCGAGTTCATCGTGATCTCCAACCCGGACATCCGCTGGGGCACCGACTCCATCGATCAGCTGCTGGCCGCCGCGCGCCGCTGGCCGCGGGCGGGCGCGGTGGGCCCGCTGGTGCGCGAGCCCGACGGCAGCCTGTACCCCTCGGCGCGCTCGGTGCCCGGACTCCTCGACGGCGCCGGGCACGCAATACTCGGCACCGTCTGGCCCGGCAACCCCTGGAGCCGCCGGTACCGCCAGGAGAACGAGGAGATCTCGGAGCGCACGGTCGGCTGGCTGTCGGGTTCCTGCCTGCTGGTGCGCCGCGAGGCCTTCGACAGCATCGACGGATTCGATTCCCGGTACTTCATGTATATGGAGGATGTCGATTTCGGCGACCGGATGGGTCGCGCCGGCTGGCACAATGTGTACGTGCCGACGGCGGAGGTGACGCACGCGAAGGGGCATGCGGCGGGTCGCCACCCGGAGACGATGCTGCCGGCCCACCACGCCTCCGCGTACCGCTTCCAGGCGGACCGGCATCCGCACTGGTGGCAGGCCCCGTTGCGGTTGGCCCTGCGCGCCGGACTTGCGATCCGCTGCCGCCTTGCGGTTCGATCTGCGCTGCGCGAGCGAGATCGCGCCGCGCAGCAGTAGGGCGCGACGATCGTTCACCCACGTCTCGCGTGGACCGAACCTGAACAGGGGAGTTTGATGCCGGACACCACCGCTGTACCGGCCGGCGCCGGGACCGATGCCGTGATCCTGGTCGGCGGCCAGGGCACCCGGCTGCGCCCGTTGACGCTGTCCGCGCCCAAGCCCATGCTGCCGGTGGCCGGCCTGCCGTTCCTGCACCACCTGCTCGCGCGCATCGCCGACGCCGGGATCACCCACGTGGTGCTGGGCACGTCGTTCAAGGCGGAGGTGTTCGAGGAGCACTTCGGCGACGGCGCGGACCTGGGCCTGGACCTCGAGTACGTCACCGAGACCCAGCCGCTGGGCACCGGCGGCGGCATCCGCAACGTCCTGCCCAAGCTGCGCGCCGACACCGTGCTGGTGTTCAACGGCGACGTGCTGGGCGGCGCCGATCTGGGCGCGGTGCTCGACACCCACGCCTCGACCAACGCCGACGTGACGCTGCACCTGGTGCGGGTGAGCGATCCGCGCGCGTTCGGCTGCGTGCCGACCGACGACAGTGGCCGGGTGACGGCGTTTCTGGAGAAAACGCAGGATCCGCCGACCGATCAGATCAACGCCGGTTGCTACGTGTTCCGCCGCGAGTACATCGAGAAGATCCCGGCCGGTCGCCCGGTCTCGGTGGAGCGCGAGGTGTTCCCCTCGCTGCTGGCCGAGGGCGCGCACATCCAGGGTCACGTGGACAACTCGTACTGGCGCGATATGGGCACCCCCGAGGATTTCGTGCGCGGCTCCGCGGATCTGGTGCGCGGTATCGCGCCGTCGCCCGCCCTGCCGTCGCAGCGCGGCGAGTCGCTGGTGCACGGCGGGGCCGGGGTCGCCCCGGGCGCGCTGCTGATCGGCGGCACGGTCGTGGGCCGGGGCGCCGAGGTCGGGGCGGGGGCCCGGCTGGACGGTGCGGTGCTGTTCGACGGCGCTCGCGTGGAAGCCGGTGCGACGGTGGAACGGTCGATCATCGGCTTCGGCGCCCGCATCGGCCCGCGCGCCCTGGTGCGCGATGCCGTAATCGGTGACGGTGCCAGCGTCGGCGCGCGTTGCGAACTGCTGCGCGGTGCCCGCATCTGGCCGGGTGTCGACCTGCCCGACGGAGGCATCCGCTTCTCCACCGACGTGTAGCCGCGACGGAAAAGCAATGCATAGCTATCTTGCCTAGCAATGCTAGAATCTCGGTGGTGAGCACCCAGACACGCAAGGAGCGGCAGCGGGCCGAGCGTCATCGCCTGATCATCGACACCGCTCGCGAGATCGCCGAGGCGCAGGGCTGGGACGCGGTGACCGTCCGGCGGCTGGCCGATGCCATCGAGTACAGCCAGCCCGTGCTGTACAGCCATTTCGCTGGGAAGGACGCGATCGTCGCCGCGGTGGCCGAACAGGGCTGCGCCGAGATGGCGGCCGAGTCCAAGCGCCTGCGGGAGGCCGCGGCCACGCCCGAACAGGCGCTGACCGCGGTGGCCCGGGGCTATCTGGAGTTCGCCCGCCGCAGCCCGGCGCTGTACGACGCGATGTTCGTGCTCAAGGTGGATCTCCGGTTCGGTGAGGACGCGCCCCAGGCGCTGAAAGACGCGTTCGGCGAGCTGGCGGCGGTCTTCGCGCCCTTCGCCGGCGACGAGGATGTCGAGACCTTCACCGAGGTCTGCTGGAGCGCCCTGCACGGCCTCGCGACCCTGGAGGAGCACGGCCGCCTGCGGCCCGACTTTCGCGACCAGCGCCTGGCCATTCTCGTCCGTCACTGGACCCGGGGCTGAGAGCGACGCCACCGCGACCGGGCGGACCCCGCGCCTACAGTGGTGATCATGGCGGATGCGGTAGTGGTCGGATCGGGGCCGAACGGGCTTGCCGCGGCGGTGATTATGGCCCGCGCCGGCCTGGAGGTCGAGGTGCACGAGGCCGCGGATACCGTCGGCGGCGGATGCCGGACGGCCGAATTGACACTGCCGGGCTATCGGCACGACGTGTGTGCGGGCGCCCAGCCGATGGCGCTGGCGTCGCCGTTCTTCCGCGCCTTCGATCTGGCCGCGCACGGCGTCGAGCTGCTGACGCCCGAGGTCTCCTACGCGCATCCGCTGGACGGGGGAGCGGCCGGGGTGGCCTGGCGCGACCTGAACCGGACGGCCGACGATCTGGGGCGCGACGGGGCCGCCTGGCGACGCCTGTTCGGTCCGCTGGTCCGGCACTGGGAACGCCTCGTCGACCTCGGGATGTCGGATATGCGGCATCCGCCGCTGGACGCGGTGACGGGGGTGCGGTTCGGGCGGCGGCTGCTCGAACAGTCGACGCCGCTGTGGGACCTGCGTTTTCGCGAGGAGGTCGCGCCCGCGCTGTTCACCGGGGTGAGCGCGCACGCCATTATCCCGCCGCGCGCGTTCTCGGCCGCGGGTGTCGCCCTGCTACTCGGCAGCCTGGCCCATGCGGGCGGCTGGCCGGTGCCGCGCGGCGGCAGTCAGGCGATCATGGACGCGCTGGCGGCCGAGGTCGAGCGGCACGGCGGGCGGATCGTGACCGGCCACCGCGTCGACTCGCTGGCCGAATTCGACGGCGTGCGTACGGTTCTGCTCGACACCGCGCCCACCGAACTGCTGCGCCTCGCCGGTGATCGCCTGCCCGCCCGGTACGCGAAGCGGCTGGGGCGGTTCCGCTACGGGGACGCGGCCTGCAAGGTCGACTTCGCGCTGTCGGGCCCGGTGCCGTGGTCGGCCGCGGGCTTGGATCGGGCGGGGACGCTGCACGTGGTCGGCACCCGCGCCGAGGCCGTGGCGGCCGAGCGGGCGGTCGCGGCCGGGCGGCACGCCGATCGCCCGTACGTGCTGGTGATCCAGCCCGGCGTCGTGGATTCCTCGCGGGCCCCCGCGGGCGGCCACACGCTCTACGCCTACGCCCACGTGCCGAACGGGTCCACCCGCGACATCAGCGGTGACGTCATCGCCCAGATCGAGCGCTTCGCACCGGGTTTCCGCGACCTGATCCTGGCTCAGCACGTCCGCACCGCCGCGGCGATGCCCGCCTACAACGCCAACTACGTCGGCGGCGACATCTCGGCGGGCGCGATGACCTTCGCCCAGACCGTCTTCCGCCCCACCCCCCGCTGGAACCCGTACGGCACACCCATCCCCGGCGTCTACTTCTGCTCCTCCGCCACCCCGCCGGGCCCCGGCGTCCACGGCATGTCCGGCCTCCACGCCGCCCGCCACGCCCTACGAGACCACCACATCACCACAGACCCGCTGACAGTGCTCCGTGGGGCGGCAGCCGCCACGTAGACGACCTCACACCGGCTGCGTGCGATACAGATCGGGCTCGATGTACATCACCCGGGCGATCGGGACGGCTGTACGGACCCGGCCCTCCGCCTCATCGATGGCCGCGGCGATGTCCTTGATCTCCAGGCCCGGCACGATCGAGACCTTCGCGGCGACCAGAAGCTCGTCGGGGCCGAGGTATTCGGTGCGCAGGTGGATCACGCGATCGATGCGACTGCCGTCGACCAGGTTCTCGCGGATGGCCCGATCCTGGTCGGGGGTGGCGCCCTCGCCGATCAGCAGGCTCTTCATCTCCACGATCAGCACGACGGCGATGATGCCGAGCAGGGCGCCGATGCCGAGGGTGCCGATACCGTCCCAGACCGGATCGCCGGTCACGATCGTGAGCAGGATCGCGCCCAGCGCGAGCACCAGGCCGATGAGGGCGCCGGTGTCCTCCAGCAGCACCACCGGAAGTTCCGGGTTGCGGGAATTGCGGATGAACCGCCACCAGCTCGAATTACCGCGCAGCGGCGCCGATTCGCGCATGGCGGTGACGAAGCTGTAGCCCTCCAGCGCGATGGCCAGCACCAGGATCGTGATCGCCACGATCGGCGACGTCAGCTCCTCCGGATGCTGGACCTTGTGGATGCCCTCGTAGATCGAGAACATCGAGCCGAGCGAGAACAGCACCAGCGCGACCACGAACGAGTAGAAGTAGCGATTGCGCCCGTACCCGAACGGGTGCAGCGCGTCGGCCTCCTGTTCGGCCCGCTTCTGCCCGAGCAACAGCAGCCCCTGGTTGCCGGTGTCGGCCACCGAGTGGACGCCTTCGGCCAGCATCGAGCCGGAGCCCGTGATCGCCGCGCCGATGAACTTCGCGATGGCGATGCCGAGGTTCGCGCTCAGCGCCGCGAGGATCGCCTTCTTACCGCCACCCGCAGACATGGTGCCGCATCGGTCCTTTCGTTCACCGCACGCCGAAACCCGGCATGTCCGGTTTGCCCGAGTACCCTACCGTCATCGTCCCGGCGCGTCGCCGCCCGCCGTTCGTGTTCCCGGCATGCTCTTGGCCGGGATCATCATTCCCCGCCGACACACGCGCAGAACAGCTGCGCCGCGCCGTCGACCGCCTGCGCGCGGATGGTGGTGTCCGCGGCCGAGATCCAGGCCGCGGTTCCCTGGGGGATCCGCAGCTCGTCCGTGCCTTGCAGCAGCCGCACCGTGCCGGCCGTGCACAATATGATGCCCGGTCCGGTGCGCGGCACCGGCGTCGGCTCCGCATCCGCCGCGAGTTCGAAGCGGCGCAGCGCGAATTCGAGGGCGGGGGTGCTGTAGCCGTACGAGCCGGATCCGTCCGCGGCCACCTCGACCGGCTCCGCCTCCACGATCGGCACGGTCAGCGGTTCGAAGTCGAGCACCCGCAGCAGCTCCGGCACGTCGACGTGCTTGGGGGTCAGCCCGCCGCGCAGCACGTTGTCGGAGTTGGCCATGATCTCCACCCCGACGCCGCTCAGGTAGGCGTGCAGATTCCCGGCCGCCAGGAACAGCCCCTGACCCGGTTCCAGGGTGATCCGGTTCAGCAGCAGCGCGGCCAGCACGCCGGCGTCGCCGGGATAGGCCTCGGCCAGCTCCAGCGCGGTCTGCGCCTCGGCCGTGAACTCCTTGCCCGGACCCGCCTCGCCGTTCTTGTCCGACAGGTACCGCACACAGCCGTCGAGCACCTTCGGCAGCAGCTTCGCGAGCATCGCCTGCGGCAGCGTGATCCAGGTGGTGAACAGCGTCCGCAGCCCGGCCGAATCCGGCTGGGCGCCCAGCAGATCGGCGTACGGGACGAGTTCGGGAACCGCCAGCGATTTCAGCAGCGCGACCGTCCGGTTCGGATCGCGGAATCCGGCCAGCGCCTCGAACCGCCCCAGCGCCACCACCAGCTCGGGCTTGTGGCTGTCGTCGCGGTAGTTGCGCATCGGCGAATCCAGCGGGACCCGCGCGTGGTTCTCCTGCTCGAATCCGGCGCGTGCCTGGGCGGCACTGGGGTGCGCCTGCAGGGACAGCGGCTCCTCGGCGGCCAGGATCTTGAGCAGGAACGGCAGCCGCCCGTCGAATGCCGGTGCGACCGCGCCCAGTTCGCGTTCCGGATCCGCGGCGACCACATCGAGCAGCGAGCTGCTGTGGCCGTCGATGCGCACCTGCGCGGGATCGGCGGGATGGGCGCCGAACCACAGTTCGGCCTCCGGATGGGCGGACGGGACCGGTCGGCCGCACAGCTGAGCGAGTGCGGTGCGCGAACCCCAGGCGTAGGAACGCAACGCACCAACGAGTTCGTGCACTAGTAGGGTCCCCCGTCGTACCGTTCGGGACGGTCGTCGGCGGGGCGGCAACCCAGTAAGCGCAGATACGCCGCCGCCATCTCCAGCCGGAGTACCAGCACCGCAAGCTGTTCCAGTTCGCTGCCGCGGCTCGCGCCCGGCGGCCGGGGCTCCTCGGCCCGCGGCACGCCGGCCTCGGTGCTCATCAGCTCGGTGTCCACATTCACCAAGTCGGCGTCGACCAGCCCCGCGCTCGCGCCGAACACCGCCAGCCGCCGTCGCGCCGCCACCTGGTCGGCGTCGGAACTCACCACGAAGATCCGGACGCGCTCGACCGGCGCGGGGCCGTCGAGCTGCTCGTCGTGGAACAGCGGATCGTAACCGGGCGCGGCCACCCCGGCCGATTCGATCAGGCGGGCGTTCGCGGCCACGGCGTCGGCGAGGCCCGTGGCGGCGGCGATCCGGCCCGCGGCCGGCAGCAGTACCTCGGCGGCATGCGCGGCGACCTGGGCCGCGGCGGGGGAGTCGCCGGTCAGCACGATGCGGCGCTCCTGCATCCGGGCGGCGAGGGTCTTGGCGGGGTTGTGGAAGACCTCGTTGTGCGGACCGTCGCGCAGCGCCTCGGCATCGAGCACGTCGGCGAGCACGGTCAGATCGGGGACCAGCGGGCCGATCCGGACCGGATCCACGGCGTGCAGCACCGCGATGCCGACGGCCAGGAACCGGACCATCCGGTTGTGGTCGAGGACGCGCACCCGCGGCGGCAGCAGCGCGGCCCGCCCGGCGGCGGCCGCGCGCATCGGCCCCTCCTCGGGCGCCGCGACGACGACCTCGGCCCCGCGTTTGACGGCGCGGTCGACGGCCCCGATCAGGCGCGGGTCGCCCGCGTCGTCCCCGGCCACCAGCACCGCGTCCAGCGGGCCCACCCACTGCGGGATGGCGGTGGCGGGAACGATGGGCAGGCCGGCGTGGTCGCCCAGCGCGGCGATCAGCAGTGCGGCGGCGCGGTCGGCCCGGCCGGAGCCGGAGACGAGTACCAGGCTGCGCGGGTTCATATCCCGCAGCCGCACGAGCACATCCTCGTCGACCGCCGCGGCGGTGGCGCGCACCTGCGCACCCGCCGACGCCGCCGAACGTAATGTTCCTCCGGAGTCGGCGGCCTCCAGCGAGGCGACGTCATCGAGATCGAGTACCGGTGTCCCTGCGATCATCGGGCGTTGCCACCTCCCCTCAATCGGGTCACCAGGCCGGGTGCGCGCCCGGGTGAAGCTTTAACTGCGAACGAATTCGCACCTTGTGATTCCACTATTCCAGTCAGCCGCGGACGATGCTCAGGATCTCGGTTACGAGTGCGTCTACTTCTTCCTGAGATCGTGCTTCGACGTTGAGACGCAACAGCGGCTCCGTATTGGAGGCGCGCAGATTGAACCAGGCGTCCTCCGGCAGCTGCACGGTGACCCCGTCCATGCGGTCGACCGATTTCGCCCGCCCCTCGAATGCGGTGAGTACGGCGCGGGTGCGGTCCTGCGCATCGTCCACCGTGGAGTTGATCTCCCCGGAGGCGGCGTAGGTCGTGTACGACGAGGCCAGCTCCGACAGCGGCCGGTCCTTCTCGCTGTGTTCGACGCGGCGTCCACGGGTCCCTCCGTGGTTACGCAGGCTGCCGCCTCCGGGCCCGTCGCTCCCGCCGAGCGCGGCGAGCACGTGCATGGCCGCGAGCATGCCGGAGTCGGCGCCCCAGAAGTCGCGGAAGTAGTAGTGCGCCGAGTGCTCGCCGCCGAAGATCGCGCCGGTGGCCGCCATCTGCTGCTTGATGAAGGAGTGCCCGACGCGGGTGCGCACCGGGGTGCCGCCCAGCTCGGTCACCAGCTCCGGCACCGTCCGCGAGGTGATGAGGTTGTGGATGACGGTCGCGCCCGGCTCCTTGGCCAGCTCGCGCTCGGCGACCAGCGCGGTCACCGCGGACGGCGCGACCGGTTCGCCGCGCTCGTCGACGACGAAGCAGCGGTCGGCGTCCCCGTCGAACGCCAGGCCGATGTCGGCGCCGGTCTCGCGGACGAAGCGTTGCAGGTCGACGAGGTTCTTCGGGTCCAGCGGGTTGGCCTCGTGGTTGGGGAACGAGCCGTCCAGCTCGAAGTACAGCGGCTCGATCTCCAGCTGCGTCACCGGGCCCAGGACCGCGGGCACCGTGTGGCCGCCCATGCCGTTGCCGGCGTCGACGGCGACCTTCAGCGACCGGATGCCGCTCAGATCGACCAGTCCGCGCAGGAATTCGGCATACGCGTCGAGCAGGTCCTGCTCGGTCATATCGCCGCGCGGGCCGTCGTGGGCGGGCACGCCGCCGACGAGTTCGTCGGTGATGGTGGCCAGCCCGGTGTCCTGGCCGACCGGCAGCGCGTTGGCCCGGCACAGCTTGATGCCGTTGTAGCGGGCCGGGTTGTGGCTCGCGGTGAACATGGCGCCGGGGCAGCCGAGGTGTCCGGAGGCGAAGTACAGCTCGTCGGTGGAGGCCAGGCCGATCTGCACGACATCGAGGCCCTGATCGAGCACGCCGTGAGCGAAGGCGCCGGACAGGCCTGGCGAGGAATCCCGCATATCGTGCCCGATGACGACTCTGGTCGCGCCCTCGCCGCGCATCAGCCGGGCGAAGGAGGCGCCCACGTCCCGCACGAAATCCGCATCGATCTGTTCTCCGACCACACCGCGAACGTCGTACGCCTTGACAACTGCTTTCACGGACTCGGCAGACCGGGCGACTGTCATGACAGACACCCTAGTAGGCGAGCCGCCCGCAGAGTATTCGGTACACCTATGGGTGTTCTGAGAACCGCCCTACTTCGCCGTAGGCGAACATCGGCCGACCAGTCCGCTCTTCCCACCCAACGCATACGGCAGCGACATCCACCTCGTTCCGGCTGACCGCTGACATCCACCTCGTTCCGGCTGACCGCTGCCCTTCGTTTCCGGCACGCTTTTGGCCGGAAACCATCGTTGGCCATACGGTTTCCGGCCAAAAGCACGCCGGAAAAATGAGGTGCTGCCGGTCGGGAGGTGCTGCCGGTGGGGAGGCGCTGCCGGTGGAGAGGCGCTGCCGGTGGAGAGGCGCTGCCGGTGGAGAGGCGCTGCCGGTCAGTTCGGGGGATCTGGGAGGACGCGCAGGTGGCCGCGGCGGCCGGTACGGCCGGGGCGGGCCGGGCGCTGACGCTGCGGGGCGGGGGCGGCGTACTCGGATTGGCCCGGGTAGCCGGGGTAGCCGCGCGGGTCGGGTTCCGGTGCGCGGCGGCGCATCCCGGCCTCCCGGACGGCCTCGGCGAGCGCGGTCAGGTCGTCCTCGTCCGGAGCGGAGAAGCCGCCCTCGTGGCGGACCATCTCCCAGCCCTTCGGCGCGGTGATCCGCGAGCCGTGGGTGTCGCACAGATCCCAGGAATGGGGTTCGGCGACCGTGGCCAGCGGGCCGACGACGGCCGTCGAGTCGGAGTACACGTAGGTGAGCGTCGCGACGGCCGGGTTCTTGCAGCCGGGGCGGCAGCAACGACGCATGGGAATCACGTCTTGGAGGGTAACCCGCCGCGGCCCCGCGCGCTGTGAGACACGCGAGGATGCGGCCGGGTTCACCGGTTTTCGGGGTCGAATCCACCGAGTACTAGATTCGACACATGACCCGTTCACGGAAGCGGCCGCCCACCGCGCGGTCGGTGATACGTCGTGGGCGTGGGGTGCGCGGACCCATGCTGCCACCGACCGTGCCGGCCTGGCGCACCCGGGGACAGCAGTTCGACCGGCTGGTGCTCGAGGCGTTCGCCCCGCTGGACAGCCGGTGGCACGATCGACTCACCAAACTGGATATCGCGGTGGACGACGTGCCGAAAATCCGCCCGCTGCACCCGGATTCGGTGACCTGGCCGGACGAGGTCGTCGCCGACGGCCCGGTCCCGCTGTCGAGGCTGGTCCCGGCCGGTGTGGACCGGCACGGCGCCGCCACGAGGGCCCGCGTCGTACTGTTCCGCAAGCCGCTGGAACTGCGCGCCGGCGACCCCGACGACCTGGTGGACCTCCTGCGCGAGGTGCTGGTCCAGCAGATCGCCACGTACCTGGGTGTAGATCCGGACGTCATCGACCCGGAGGAATGACGCCTCCGGGTAATGGGCCCGGACTACGCCTCCGGGTACTGGGCCCGGACTACGCCTCCGGGTAATGGGCCCGGATCACGCCTCCGGGTAATGGGCCCGGGTAGCTCCGGGTAATGGGCATGGTGCTCTGGAAGGGGCCGTGCCCGCCGTGCGCTTCCCTCGTGCAGCGCAGCGGCGGTCGGGCCCGCTTCGTCAGCTGATGCCGCGCTTCAGGCGGCGGCGCTCCCGTTCGGAGAGGCCGCCCCAGATGCCGAAGCGCTCGTCGTGCGCGAGTGCGTATTCCAGGCACTCGTCACGGACCTCGCAGCCCAGGCAGATCCGCTTCGCCTCGCGGGTCGAGCCGCCCTTCTCGGGGAAGAACGCCTCCGGATCCGTCTGGGCACACAGCGCCCGTTCCTGCCACTGCTCCTCGATGCTGTCGAACATGGCGTCGAAGTCGGTGACGATGAGGCTCAGTTTCGGCGGTTCGGGCGCTTGCTGTGCCCGTGCCCACTGTCCTCCCTGCGGTGGTGTCACCGTTCCCCCCTCTCGTTCGTCGTTCCGGCTGTCAGCGCAGGCGCCAGGTGCTGCGCCTGCTGTGGAATCGGTTTGCGATACACCGCTCGAATTGCCCGACGGGGCCCAGTTCTCGGCCATCGCTCCGCCTCCTCACTATGTGTTAGCGCAGAATGATTTTCCGTCGGAATCAATCTGCCCACCGACGGCCCAACACCGCGACGTTGTCCCGCGGACATCCCCGAGCGCGTCATCCCGATACGAACGGGTGTTCGAAAAGTGGCCCACGCCTTGCACTCTCGCGCGGGCCCGGAATGACATGTCTGTGATTAGACACGCCGGACGCGGCGATGGTCAAGCTGCCGACACAATTCCGTTACTATCCGCGACCGCCTTCGGCGCGGTTCGGTAACCCTCGAGTAGCAAATGAGCAGCTAATACGCTCCGGAACGCTACCTCGGCGGCACCGCATAGGCTGTGCGGATGTGACTGGAGAACAAGCGGACATCGCGCCCGTGAGCGGCCCGCGCATTGCCGTGCTGGTCGGTGGAGTCGGGGGTGCGCGCTTCTTGCAGGGCGTGCGCGAATTGCTGCCGGAGGCCGACGTCTCGGCCGTGGTCAACGTCGGCGACGACGTCTGGATGCACGGGTTGCGAATCTGTCCCGACCTGGACACCTGCATGTACACCCTGGGTGGCGGCATCGACACCGAGCGTGGCTGGGGCCGGGTGGGTGAGACCTGGCACGCCAAGGAGGAACTGGCGAAGTATCACGCGCAGCCGGATTGGTTCGGGCTCGGTGATCGCGATATCGCCACGCATCTGGTTCGCAGTGAAATGTTGCGCGCCGGGTACCCGCTCTCGGCGGTCACGGAGGCCTTGTGCAACCGCTGGCAGCCCGGCGTGAAACTTGTCCCCGCAACCGACGACAGATGTGAAACACATGTTGTCATCAGCGACCCGGAGAAGCCTGGCGAACGTCGCGCGATTCATTTCCAGGAGTGGTGGGTACGCTATCGCGCGACCGTCGAGACCCATGGATTCGTCACAATCGGGGCGGATCAGGCCAAACCGGCCCCAGGTGTGACGCAAATCATAGAAGAAGCTGACGTGGTTCTGCTGGCCCCCTCGAACCCCGTGGTGAGCATTGGTTCCGTGCTCTCCGTGCCCGGTATTCGCGGTGCGCTGCGCACCACTCGCGCGCGGGTGGTGGGCCTGTCCCCGGTGATCGACGGAAAGCCGTTGCGCGGCATGGCGGACGAATGCCTGTCGGTGATCGGCGTCGAGACCTCGGCGGAGGCCGTCGGGCGGCACTACGGCGCCCGCACGGAGACGGGCATTCTGGACGGCTGGCTGATCCATTCCACCGATACGGCCGAGGTGCCGGGAGTCGAGGTGCGGAGCGTGCCCCTGTTGATGACCGATCCCGCCGCCACCGCCGAAATGGTGCGCGAGGCACTGGATCTCGCGGGGGTGAAGCCGTGAGCGAGCCGATCGCACCCGGATTCGTCCCGCCGCCCGCCGGTGACCACGCGCCCGGCGGGGAGCTGAGCATTCTGCCCGTGACCGGGCTGCCCGAATTCCGCCCCGGCGACGATGTCGCCGAACACCTCGCGGCGCGGGCGCCCTGGCTGCGCGACGGCGACGTGGTGGTGATCACCAGCAAGATCGTCGCGAAGGCCGAGGGCCGGGTCGTCACCGCGCCCACCGATCCCGAGGAGCGGGATGCGCTGCGGCGCAGGCTGGTCCGCGACGAGGCGGTGCGGGTGCTGGCCCAGAAGGGCCGGACGCTGATCACCGAGAACCGCATCGGCATCGTGCAGGCGGCCTCCGGTATCGACGGCTCCAATGTCGAGCAGAACGAACTGGTGCTGCTGCCCGCCGACCCCGACGGGAGCGCCAAGGCGCTGCGGTCCGCGCTGGCCGATCGGCTGGGAGTCGATGTCGCCGTGGTCATCACCGACACCATGGGCCGCGCGTGGCGGGTCGGCCAGACCGATGCCGCGATCGGCGCGGCCGGGCTGCGCGTCCTGCACGACTACGCCGGCGCTATCGACGGGCAGGGCAACGAACTTCAGGTCACGCAGGTGGCCGTCGCGGACGAACTGGCCGCCGCGGCCGATCTGGCGAAGGGGAAGCTGGGTGGCGTCCCGGTCGCCGTGGTACGCGGCTGGACCCCCTACGACGACGGCTCCACCGCCGCGGCCCTGTTGCGCGGCGGCGAGGAGGACCTGTTCTGGCTGGGCACCGCCGAGGCCCTCGATCGAGGTCGCGGCGAGGCGCTGCTGCTGCGGCGCTCGGTGCGGCAGTTCGCCGATACGCCTGTCGATCCCGAGCTGATCCGCTCCGCCGTCTCCGTGGCGCTGACCGCGCCCGCGCCGCACCACACCCGCCCGGTGCGGTTCGTGTGGCTGCGCCGCGACGACGTGCGCGAGCGGCTGTTGCAGGCGATGGCGGACAAGTGGCGCGCGGACCTCACGGCCGACGGCCTGCCCGCCGAGCGGGTGGAACGCCGGATCGCCCGGGGCCGCATCCTTTTCGACGCCCCCGAGGTGATCATCCCGTTCTGCGTTCCCGACGGCGCGCACGACTATCCGGACCAGCGCCGCCGCGACGCCGAGTCGACCATGTTCACCGTGGCCGTCGGCGCAGCCGTGCAGGGCCTGCTGGTTTCCCTCGCCACCAAGGGCGTCGGCAGCTGCTGGATCGGATCCACGATCTTCGCCCCCGAGATCACCCGCGACGTGCTGGGCCTGGAACCCGACTGGAACCCGCTGGGCGGCATAGCCATCGGCTATCCGACCGAGGAGCTGACGCCCCGGGAGCCGCGCGACACCGGGTTCGGGCTGCTCGAGTTGTGAGACGAAAGGTATAGATGACCGCGGAAACGCTGCACAAATCCGCCACCGAACTGCTCGAAACCTGGTCGCCGCCAACCTCTCCCGAGCAGTCGCTGCGTCAGGCGATGCTGGCGTTCCTGGCCTCGGCGCCGCGCGGGTGCCTGCGCGAGTGCGCCGCCGGCCACATCACCGCCTCGGCCATGGTGTTCTCGCACGACGAGCGCGAGGTCCTGCTGACCCTGCACCCGCGGGTGGGCCTGTGGATCCAGTTGGGCGGGCACTGCGAGGAATCCGACGACACGGTCCCCGCCGCCGCCCTGCGCGAGGCCACCGAGGAATCCGGCATCGAGGACCTGACACTCGAGCCGGGCCTCTACGGCGTTCAGGCCCACCCGATCACCTGCTCCCTCGGCGTCCCCACCCGCCACCTGGACCTGGTCTTCAAGGTCAAGGCCCCGAAAGGCGCTGTCCCGGTGAAGAGTTCGGAGTCGACGGACCTGCGCTGGTGGCCGGTGGACGCGCCCCCGGGTGATACGGATCTGATCCTGCACTGACGGAGACATGGAAGCGCCGGCGTGCCCACACCCGGGGGGTGGTGGAGCACGCCGGCGCACTGGGCCCGGCCCGGGAACAAGGCGGGTTAGGCCGGGACCAGGTCTTTCTTTTCTTCTGCGGGTGGTTCGGGGGCGTGGTCGTCGGACATGGTCGTCTCGTCGAAGGGGAGTTGGCGGTTCAGGACCGAGCGCACGCGGTCGGGGTCGATGGTCTTGGTCCAGGTGCCGATCAGGACGGCGGCGACGGCGTTGCCCGAGAAGTTGGTGACCGCACGGGCTTCCGACATGAACCGGTCGATGCCCACGATCACGCCGACGCCGTCCAGCAGTTCGGGCCGGTGACTCTGCAACCCGCCGGCCAAGGTCGCCAGGCCCGCCCCGGTGACTCCCGCCGCGCCCTTGGAGGCCACGATCATGAACACCAGCAGGCCCAGCTGCTCGGCCCACGACAGCGGCTTGCCCATCGCGTCGGCGATGAACAGCGTCGCCATCGTCAGGTAGATCGCGGTGCCGTCGAGGTTGAACGAGTACCCGGTCGGCACCACGATGCCGACGGTGGTCCGCTCGACCCCCAGGTGCTCCATCTTCGCGATCAGCCGCGGCAGCGCCGATTCCGACGACGAGGTGGAGACGATCAGCAGATACTCGCGCGCCAGATACCGGACCAGTTTGAAGATCGACACACCGGACGTGACCCTCATCAACGCGCCCAGCACACCGAATACGAACACCACACAGGTCAGGTAGAACGCGACCATCAGCAGCGCCAGCTGCTTGACCGCCTCCAGCCCCGTCGACGCCACCACATTGGCGATGGCTCCGAACGCGCCGAGGGGCGCCAGCCACAGGATCATCGTCAGGATCCGGAACACCATCTTCTGGATCAGGCCCACCGCGTTCAGGATCGGCTCGCCCGTCCGGCCCATCGCCTGGATGGCGAATCCGGCCAGCAGCGCCACGAACAGCGTCTGCAGCACGCTGCCCGAGGTCAGGGCGGACAGCAGCGAGTTCGGGACGATGCTCTCCAGGAACTGCCAGGTACCGCCCGCGCCCTCGGCCTGCTTGGCGTATTTGGCGGCATCCTTCGCGTGCTCGGCGATGTGCAGTCCGCTGCCCGGATGCAGCAGATTGCCGACCACCAGGCCGATCGCCAGCGCGACGGTCGACATCGTCAGGAAGTAGGCGAGCGTGAGGCCGCCGACCTTGCCGACGCGCGAGGCCGCCCGTACCGAGCCGATCCCCAGCACGATCGTGCAGAAGATGACCGGCGAGATCATCATCTTGATCAGGTTGACGAACATCGTGCCCAGTTCGCCCACCGACTTGCCGAAGCCGGGCGCCAGCCAGCCGACGAAGACGCCGGCCACCACCGCCACGAGGACGGCTAGGTAGAGCCAGTGGGTACGGTCGCGTCGCTGCGTCCGTGTCGTCTGTTCTGACATAAGGCTGGGGTTCCTCCGGTACTGCTGTGCGTGAGGTCACGCGGTCTGCAGATTATGGTGGCCGCTACCGTGACCGGGGTCACTGTTTCGTACATTTCGTTCACCGGGAGGCGTGCTGGTGCAACGTCGTAACAGGCGTGGCCGGGCGATGACGCTGGCGGGCCAGGTCTTCGTCGTCCAGCTGGTCGTCCTGGTGGCGGTCGTCGCGGTCGGGGTGGCCCTGACCGTGTGGGAGCTGCGGCGCGATCAGGACGACGCGACCGCGCGGCGGGTCACCGGCATCGCGGTCGCGGTCGCGCAGGCGCCCTCGACCGCCGTCGCCGTGCGCGCCTCGAATCCCACCGCCGAACTGCAACCGGTGACCGAGCGCATCCGGATTCGGACGGGGGTGGATTTCATCGTCGTGATGGCCCCCGACCGCACCCGCTACACCCATACCGAACCGGATCGGATCGGGAAGCCGTTCAGCGGCAACATAGACCGCGCGCTGGCGGGCACGACCTTCACGGAGACCTACACCGGCTCGCTGGGCCCGTCCATCCGCGCGGTCACCCCGGTCTACGACGGCGACGGCCGGATCGTGGCACTGGTCTCGGCGGGCGTCACTCGGGCCCGCATCGGCGATCAGGTCCGGCAGCAGCTGCCGCTGATCATCGCCGCGGCGAGCGCGGGTCTGCTACTGGCGGTGGCGGGTTCGCTGCTGCTGCGTCGCCGGCTGCTGCGCCAGACACACGGCCTCGCCCCGGCCGAACTGCGCACGCTCTACGAGCATCACGACGCCGTACTGCATTCCATCCACGAGGGGCTGGTGGTATTCGACCGCGACGCCGAGACGGCCGCGGTGGTCAACGACGAGGCCCGCCGCCTGCTGGAACTGCCCGACGGTCCGGTCCGCCGCGCCGATCTCCCGGTCTCGCTGCGCCGCCTGGACATCCAGCAGGTGCGCGACGAGATGCACGTGACGGCCGAGCGCGTGCTGGTGGTGAATCAGGACGTCGTCACGTGGGCGGGCCGGCCGCTGGGCACGGTGCTCACGGTGCGCGATCACACCGAACTGCGCGACATGATGGGCGAGCTGAATTCCGTACGCGGCCTGGCCGATTCGCTGCGCGCCCAGGCGCACGAGTCCGCCAACCGCCTGCACACCGTCGTCACGATGGTCGAGCTGGGCCGCTACCGGGAGGCGGTCGACTTCGCGACGGCCGAACTGCGGCTGTCCCAGGCGCTGATCGACCGGCTGACGGGCGCGGTGCGGGAGCCGGCGCTGGCGGCGCTGCTGCTGGGCAAGGTCGATCAGGCCATCGAGCGCGGCGTGGAACTGACGGTGGACGAGGATACGGTGCTGCAGTCACCGGCCCCGCTGACCGCGCACGAGATGGTGACCCTGGTGGGCAATCTCGTGGACAACGCCCTGGACGCGGTCGCGCAGACGCCCGACGCCTGGGTGGAAGTGACTGTGCGCCAAGACGATACAGGGCTCTACCTGCGGATCGCCGACAGCGGTCCCGGTATGTCGGAGGAGGTGTTCACGCGCGCCATGGAACGCGGCTACTCGACCAAGACCGATCACCAGGGGCTCGGCCTGGCCCTGGTGCGGCGCCTGGTCGCCCGCCACGGCGGCACGCTGCGCGCGGAGCGAACCCCCGAATCCGCTGTGGAGGTGAGGATTCCGCGATGACCGTCCGGGTGCTGATCGTGGAGGACGAACCGCAGATCGCCGAGGCCCACCGCGTCTATCTGGAGCGGATGGCGGATTTCACGACCGTCGCGGTCGCGGGGACGGGCCGCGAGGCCGTGCGCGCCGCGGGGCGGGCGGCGGAGGCGGGCGAGCCGGTCGGCCTGGTGCTGCTGGATATCGGGCTGCCCGACATCAGCGGGCTGGAGGTCGCCGCGGCCCTGGCCAGGCTGCGCCCGCGGCCCGACATCATCGCCATCACCTCGGCCCGCGACCTCGAGATGGTGCGGTCCGCCGTCGCCCACGGCGTCGTGCTGTATCTGCTGAAGCCGTTCACGTTCGCGGCGTTCCGGGAGAAGCTGGAGGGCTATCTGGAGTTCCGGGCCGCACTGCCCGAGGGTGCGGCGACCGTGACCCAGGGCGATATCGATCGGGCCTTCAGCGCCCTGCGCACCGCCGACCCGAAAGCCACCGCGCCGAAGGGGATCGCGCCCCAGACCCTCGAGGAGATCTCACGGGCGGTGCGCGCGGTAGGGGCGGGGTTGTCGGCCACAGAAACCGGCCGGGCGGTCGGCGTCTCGCGCGTGACCGCGTGGCGGTATCTTGAGCGGCTCGCCGAGGACGGAGTCGTGGAGCGGCGCAGCGATTACGGTCGCGCGGGCCGGCCACAGGTGCGGTACGTGTGGCGTCGTTGAGCCGGGTCGTCGCGCGCGAATCGTGCTGTGTTGTATAACAATTACCCCGCCGCCCTATTGTGGAAGCTCGTGATCGACTGGCACAGTCTTGCGCTGTCGCCACCGTTCGTCCGAACGCGAGCACAGCGGGGTGCATGCGAGACCGACGTTTGCCCGTGAGATGCGGTGACAGGCGTCACCTTATCGACGACTTAAAAAAGAACCGAGGGGTTTGTAACGGTGACCACCCTTCCCGGCTTTGGTGAGGTGTAACAGGCGTCATGGCTGTAGATATCTACTGGCAACAGTTCCAGGGTATTTCTTAGCGGGGCAGACTTGCAAACGATCGGCAAACGCTCGGGTTCGCCTGATCCAAAGCGTCACCTATGGGTGCTGGGGTTACTTGCCCCGAGTTGTGCTCTGCTGCCCTCACAGCTCGTGCTGTACACCGGATATCCGGTGTTCTGGTGGCTCGGGCCGATCATCGTCCTGATAGCCATCCCGACGCTGGACTGGGTGGTGGGCGAGGACGGCAACAACCCCAGTGACGAGGACTACGAACTCCTCTCCAACGACCGGTACTACCGGTGGTGCACCTACCTGTTCCTCCCGATCCAGCTGTTCGGCCTGGGGATCGCGGCCTACCTGTGGGCGAACGACGGGCTCGCCGTCGTCGACAAGCTCGGCCTGGCGGCGACGCTGGGCTTCATGAGCGGGATCGGGATCAACGCCGCCCACGAACTGGGCCACCGCGTCGAGCGCATGGAGCGATGGCTGGCGAAGATCGCGCTGGCACAGTCCGGGTACGGGCACTTCTACGTCGAACACAACAAGGGCCACCACGCGCGGGTGGCGACGCCGGAGGATCCCGCCAGCGCGCGGCTGGGGGAATCGCTCTGGGAGTTCCTGCCGCGCAGCGTGGTCGGCGGTTTCCGGTCCGGAATCCGGCTGGAACGAGAGCGCCTGCGGCGCAGGGATTCGGGCTGGTGGAGTCCGCGCAACAACATCCTGCAGGCGTGGTCCATGACGGTGGTGCTGTACGCGGGCCTGGTGATCGCCTTCGGTCCCGCGCTGCTGCCGTACCTGCTACTACAGGCGGTGCTGGCGGCCGGGCTGCTGGAGACGGTCAACTACGTCGAGCACTACGGCCTGCTGCGGCGGAAGCGGCCGAACGGGCTGTGGGCGCGCTGCTCGCCGGCCGACAGCTGGAACTCGGACCGCCTGGTGACCAACATCTTCCTGTTCCACCTGCAACGGCACAGCGACCACCACGCCAATCCGGGCCGTCGCTACCAGACCCTCCGCAGTTCCCAGGAGGCCCCGCAACTCCCGGCCGGGTACGCCACCATGATCCTGCTCGCGGCATTCCCGCCGCTGTGGCGCCGGGTGATGGACCCGCGCGTACTTGCCCACTACGGCGGCGACGTGAGCCGCGCGAATATCGCACCGCGCAAACGCGATCGGATCCTCGCAGCACACGGGCAGGCCGCCCCGGCCTAGCCGGCGGATCGGGAGTCGCACCGCCGATCGTGCGGTCGGCTCCTCGGTCGTCGGCGGTCGGATATGTCCGAATAGGGGTACGTTCGTGTGAATCTTGCCTCCGGGCTCCGCCCGTGCGTATCGCGTACGCATCCGAGGGGCTAGCCTCTTCTGAGTACACGCCGACCAGGAGAGGCAGATGACGACCGCAGTGAGCAGCAAGATGACTGCCGACCACCGCAATGGGATCGATTTCAAGGTGGCGGACCTGTCTTTGGCCGAGTTCGGCCGCAAGGAGATTCGGCTGGCCGAACACGAGATGCCGGGCCTGATGGCGCTGCGTCGCGAGTACGCGGAGGTGCAGCCGCTGAAGGGGGCGCGGATCTCGGGGTCGCTGCACATGACCGTGCAGACGGCGGTGCTGATCGAGACGCTGGTCGACCTGGGCGCGCAGGTGCGCTGGGCGTCCTGCAACATCTTCTCCACCCAGGACCACGCGGCGGCGGCCGTGGTCGTCGGCCCGCACGGCACGGCCGACGAGCCCAAGGGCACCCCGGTATTCGCCTGGAAGGGCGAGAGCCTGGAGGAGTACTGGTGGGCGGCGGAGCAGATGCTGACCTGGCCGGGCGAGCCCGCGAACATGATCCTCGACGACGGCGGCGACGCCACCATGCTGGTGCTGCGCGGCGCCGAGTACGAGAAGGCCGGCGTCGTGCCGCCCGCGGACGAGGCGCACTCCGCCGAGTTCACGGTGTTCCTGAACCTGCTGCGGGAGCGGTTCGAGACCGACAAGGGCAAGTGGACCGCCATCGCCGAGAGCGTCAAGGGCGTCACCGAGGAGACCACCACGGGCGTGCTGCGGCTGTACCAGTTCGCGGCCGCGGGTGAGCTGGCCTTCCCGGCGATCAACGTCAACGACTCGGTCACCAAGTCCAAGTTCGACAACAAGTACGGCACCCGGCACTCGCTGATCGACGGCATCAACCGCGGCACGGATGTGCTGATCGGCGGCAAGAAGGTGCTGATCTGCGGTTACGGCGACGTCGGCAAGGGCTGTGCGGAATCGCTGGCGGGCCAGGGCGCGCGGGTGCAGGTCACCGAGATCGACCCGATCAACGCGCTGCAGGCGCTGATGGACGGCTTCGACGTGGTCACCGTGGACAAGGCGATCGGCGACGCCGATATCGTCATCACCTCCACGGGCAACAAGGACATCATCCTGCTCGACCACATGAAGGCGATGAAGGACCAGGCCATCCTGGGCAATATCGGCCACTTCGACAACGAGATCGATATGGCCGCGCTGGAGCGCTCCGGCGCCGACCGCCTGAACATCAAGCCGCAGGTGGACCTGTGGACGTTCAAGGAGTCCGGCAAGTCGATCATCGTCCTGTCCGAGGGCCGCCTGCTGAACCTGGGCAACGCCACCGGCCACCCGTCCTTCGTGATGTCCAACAGCTTCTCCAACCAGGTCATCGCCCAGATCGAACTGTGGACCAAGCCCGAGGAATACGACAACGAGGTGTACCGCCTCCCCAAGCACCTCGACGAAAAGGTGGCCCGCATCCACGTCGAGGCCCTGGGCGGCGAACTCACCAAGCTCACCAAGGACCAAGCGGAATACATCGGCGTGGACGTCGAGGGCCCCTACAAGCCCGACCACTACCGCTACTGACGTAGATCCCCGCGGCCCTGGGCTGATTCTTTGAATGATGGGCCCCGGGCTTATTCCTTTCCCGTTGTCGCGGCCCCCTGGGGCCGCGACAACGGGATCTCACTTCCGATACGAAGCAGGCAGCGGAAACCCCTTGGCCTCCAACGCCTTCCGTCCCCGATCCGGGTAATCCGTGATCACCCCGTCCACGCCCGTATCCAGCTGCGCCTCCAGCGTTGCCTGGTCGTTGACCGTCCACGGCACCACCTGCAACCCCTTCTCGTGGGCGGCGCGGACGTAGGTGGCGTCGGCGGTGAAGGTGAAGCCGGGGTCGGTGACCTTGGTGGGGCTGGTCTGGGTGGGGAAATAACTCGGGGAGGAGATGTTCGCGCCCAGGGCCGCGATCGCCCCGAGCGGATCACCGGCGTGGTCCTCGAAACGCACGGGCCCCAGCCACCGGCTCCCCGCCTTGAACGTCGTGTCGTCGTAGAGCGCGACCGTGGGGATGGTCGAATCGCGACGCTTCACCAGCGGCAGGCTGGACCAGTCGAAACTCTGGATCTCCACCTTGCCGGTGGCGCCCGCGCGATCCACCTCGTCGAGGATCACGTCCACGAACTCCTGCGGCGCGGCCGTCTGCTCGGGATGTTCCGCCTCGATCTTGGTCTCGATGTTGTAGCGGATCGTCTCGAACGCGCCCGGATAGCTCTTCACCAGGTCGAACAGTTCGGGCAGCCGCGCGATCCGGTTCCCCGGAACGGGCTGCTGCTCGGGGAAGTTCGCGAGCTTCTTCGAGCAGTCCAGCGTGTGGACCTGGGCGTAGGTCAGCTCGTGGATCGTCTTGCCGACATACGGGTACTGCGGATCGGCGGGGGACGCCGGCGCGGTATCGGTGCACTTGTCCGCCTGGATGGTGGCGTCGTGCCAGATCACCGGAACCCGGTCGGCGGTGAGCCCGATATCGAGTTCCAGCGTGCTGACCCCGAGTTCGAGGGCGTGCGCATAGGCGGCGAGGGATTCTTCGGTCAGCAGGCCGCGCCCGCCCCGATGGGCCTGCAGGTCCACCGTGCGGGACGCCGGCGCGGCCGTCGTGGACGTGGTCGAGGTCGAATCGTCGCCGCACGCGGGGAGCGCGGCCACGGCCACCGCGCATCCGGCGGCGGCGATCACCCGGCGGACGCGAGGGGAACTGGTTCGGAGGGGCTGCATTCGCGTCACCATAGCCACGAAAAGGCAACGCATGTTGTCACGCGGGTGACGGGCTCGCGCGCGTCGCGACCGTCTAACCTGATGCGCATGGGAGCGTTGGTGGCGGTCGAGGGGCTCGACGGCGCGGGTAAGCGCACGCTGATCGACGCCGTCGTCACGGATCTGCGGGAGCGCGGACTGCGGGTCGAGACGATGGCGTTTCCGCGCTACGGGCGCTCGGTGCACGCCGATCTGGCGGCCGAGGCCCTGCGCGGCCGGCACGGCGACCTCGCCGCCTCGGTGAACGCGATGGCATTGCTGTTCGCGCTCGACCGCGCCGACGCTCGCGACGACCTGCTGAAGTCGTTGGCCGACAACGATATCGTGCTGCTCGATCGCTATGTCGCCTCGAATGCCGCCTACAACGCCGCTCGTACCGACCAGTCCGCGGATGGTGAAATTGCCTCCTGGGTAGCGGAATTGGAATTCGGCAGGTTCGAATTGCCCGTGCCGGATCTGCAAGTGCTGCTGGACGTGCCGACGGAACTCGCGGCCGAACGTGCCCGCCGCCGTGGCGAACTCGACAGCGCCCGCGCCCTGGATGCCTACGAACGCGACAAAGGGCTGCAGGAACGGACGGCGTCGGTTTATCGTGTGTTGGCCGAATCGCGGTGGCACGGTCCCTGGTGGATCCATGCGCCGCATGACGATCCGGCAACACTCGCCGCGCGCCTCTCGGAAAAGGTTGCCCGATAGGGTTGGATGTGCGTCGGTAATGTACCAGTGTTGGCGTGGTTGCCCGTTCCGAGCCGGAGAGATGACAACATAGTAGTTATGAAGCCGAAGATTCTGGTCGTCGACGACGATATGGCGCTCGCGGAGATGCTGACGATCGTCTTGCGTGGTGAGGGTTTCGATCCCCACGTGGTCGGCGACGGCACACAGGCGTTGTCCGCGGTCCGGGAACTGCGCCCCGACCTGGTGTTGCTGGATCTGATGCTGCCCGGCATGAACGGCATCGACGTATGCCGCGTGCTGCGCGCCGATTCCGGTGTGCCGATCGTGATGCTGACGGCGAAGACCGATACGGTCGACGTCGTCCTGGGCTTGGAATCGGGGGCCGACGATTACATCGTCAAGCCTTTCAAGCCGAAGGAACTCGTCGCCCGGGTGCGCGCGCGCCTGCGCCGCACCGAGGAGGAGCCGGCGGAGCTGCTGTCCATCGCGGATATCGTGATCGACGTGCCGGCCCACAAGGTGACTCGCTCCGGCCAGCAGATCTCGCTGACCCCGCTGGAATTCGACCTGCTCGTCGCGCTGGCCCGCAAGCCGCGCCAGGTCTTCACCCGCGAGGTGCTGCTGGAGCAGGTGTGGGGTTACCGGCACGCCGCCGACACCCGCCTGGTGAACGTGCACGTCCAGCGGCTGCGCGCGAAGGTCGAGAAAGATCCGGAGAATCCTGAGATCGTGCTGACCGTCCGGGGTGTGGGTTACAAGGCCGGACCCCCGTGATCGAAAGCTCCAGAAACCGCGCGAAGCGGTTGCTGGCGGCTTCGGTGGCCTGGTCTAAAACCGTCGGGGAAGCACTGGGCCACGTATGGCGGCGTTCGCTGCAATTGCGTGTCGTGGTCTCCACGCTCACGCTCTCGCTGATCGTCATCACGATTCTCGGCGTCGTGCTGACCAGCCAGATCACCGACCGCCTGCTGGATGCCAAGATCAACGCGGCCGTCGAGGAGATGAGCCGCGCCCGCAATACCGTCGAGACGCAGCTGACCGGCGCGCACGATTCGAGCACCCAGGCCATCCAGTTGCTCGACGCGCTGCGCACCCTGTCCACCGGCAGCACGTCGCAGGCTGCGGGCGCGGCGGGCAGCTACCAGGCGGCGCTGGCCATGGTCGGCGACGGCCAGCAGGAACTCACCGAGGGGCCGGTCCAGGACGTCCCGGCCGAACTGCGCCGTTTCGTGCAGCAGAACCAGGTCAGCTACCAGTTCACGACCGTCTCGGACACCGACGGGTACCGCGGCTCGGCCCTGGTCATCGGCAGTCCCAGCACCGAGGTGCCCACGCTGGAGATCTATCTGATCTTCCGGCTCGACAATGAACAGCGCAGCCTCGACCTGATGCGCGGCACCATGCTGATCGGCGGCGTCGTTCTGCTGGTCCTGCTCGCCGCCATCACCGCGCTGGTGACCAGGCAGGTGGTGCTGCCGATCCGATCGGCCGCCCGCATCGCCAGCCGCTTCGCGGACGGCCGGCTGAAGGAGCGGATGCTCGTCAGAGGCGAGGACGACATGGCCCGGCTGGCCATGTCGTTCAACGAGATGGCCGAGAGCCTGTCCAATCAGATCACCCAGCTGGAGGAATTCGGAAATCTGCAACGCCGCTTCACCTCCGACGTCAGTCACGAGTTGCGCACGCCGCTGACCACCGTGCGGATGGCCGCCGATCTGATCCACGGCTCGAGCGACGAACTCGATCCCGCGCTGGCCCGGAGCGCGGAGCTGCTGGTCACCGAGCTGGACCGGTTCGAGGGTCTGCTCAACGACCTGCTCGAGATCAGCCGCCACGACGCGGGCGTCGCCGAGTTGCAGGTGGAGTCGCTGGACGTGCGCATGTGCGCGCGAGCGGCCATCTCGACCGTGCGGCATCTGGCCAAGGAGTCGTCGGTGGAACTGGTGGTCGACCTGCCGGAGGATCCGCTGGTCGCCGAGGTCGATCCGCGCCGCGTGGAACGCGTGCTGCGCAATCTGCTCGCCAACGCCATCGACCACAGCGAGGGCAAGCCGGTGCTGATCCGCATGCGCGGCGACACCGAGGCCAACGCGGTCGGCATCGTCGTGCGCGATCAGGGCGTGGGCCTGCGGGCGGGCGAGGAGAAGCTGGTGTTCAACCGGTTCTGGCGCTCGGATCCGTCGCGCATGAGGCGCTCCGGCGGCACCGGACTCGGCCTGTCGATCAGCGTCGAGGACGCCAATCTGCACGACGGCCGGCTGGAGGCGTGGGGCGAGCCGGGGATGGGCGCCAGCTTCCGGCTGACGCTGCCGCTGGTGCGCGGGCGCAAGCTGGGCAACAGCCCGCTGTCGCTGGAACCGCCCAAGCGCAAGCTGCTGACCGTGGAATCGGCCGCGTCGCAGGAGATTTCGGGCGAGGCCGACGATCCGGACATCGCCCCGGACGCCGACGACGGGGACGATCCGGCGGCGCCCGATGCCACCTCGGCCCCCTCAGATATGGATACGACCGCGGCAGCAGAAGATTCGTCCGGTCTGCGACCTTCCGACAGTTCCGGGAACGGTGCGGGATCGTCCGCAGACGCGCTGTACACCGACACCGGAGACCAGAAACAATGAACGTGCGGTTCGCAACGCGGATGGGGTCCGCACCGCGCCGTCCGTCCGGTCGTTCCGGCCGCTGGGCGCGCGCCGTACTCGGCATCGTGCTGGCCTGTGTGCTGGCCTCGGCCGGATGTGCCAATCTGCCGGATTCGTCGGCTCCGCAGGCGCTGGGCACCATCGAACGTGAGCCCACGTCGGCCAACCCCTCGCAGCCGATCAGCGGCCGCGATCCCGACCTGCTGCTACGCGATTTCCTTCAGGCCACCGCGGATCCGTCCAACCATCACCAGACCGCGCGCCAGTACCTGACCCCGGCGGCAGCGGCGAGCTGGGACGACACCGCCCGCACCGTGATCGTGGAGAAGCCGGACACGCTGCGCGAATCGCGTACCGGCGAGACGGCGACCTATCAGGTCCGGGCCCGCAAGATCGGTGAACTCGAACCCGACGGTTCCTATCGCGTCCTCGACAACACGCTCGAGGACAAGATCGAGATGACCAAGGTGGGCAACGAGTGGCGCATCGACGAGCTGCCGCCCGGTGTCGTGATGGAGTCCACCGCGTTCTCCAAGTCGTACCGGCGCTACGCCCTGAACTTCGCGAATCCGTCGGGCACGTCGATGGTTCCGGATCTGCGCTGGGTGTCGGTGCGGAAGGATCAGCTGACCCAGCGGCTGCTGTCGCTGCTCGCGGAGGGCCCGGAGCCCTCGCTGGCGCCGGCCGTGCGCAACGTGCTGTCCGGTGCGGTGACGGTGCGCGGCGGGATCGCCAAGGCCAACGGCGATACCGAGGGTGTCGGCGTCGGATTGGGCGGCGTGCAGATAGATTTCGCCGGAGCGTCGGGCCTGGATCAGCGCAGCAAGGAACTGCTCGCGGCGCAGGTGGTGCTCACGTTGTCCGGTGCGGACATTCTCGGACCGTATCTGATCCTCGGTGACGGGAAGCCGCTCGACGAACGATATGCCAGTACCGGCTGGTCCGTCGCGGACGTCAACGCGATGAATCCGACGGCCGGCATGCACAACAAGATCGGATTGCACGCGGTCCGCGACGGCGCGCTGATCAAGGTCACCGATAGCGGAATCGTCCCGACGCCAGGGTATTTCGGCGCGGCCCGCAATCTGCAGTCCGTCGGCCTGACACCGGACGGCCAGCTGGTCGCCGCGGTCGCCGACAGCGGCCGCGGACCCGCCGAACCCTCGCACACGCTGGTCATCGGCAGCTACGACGGCACCGCGCTGGCGGTCGCGGAGGGCAACACGTTCTCCCGGCCCTCGTGGACCGCCGACGGCAGTTCCGCGTGGTCGGTGGTCGACGGGGAGCGTGTGGTCAGGGCGGTGCACGACCGCAGCACCGGCAACGTCTCGGTCCAGGACGTCGACACGTCGGCGCTGTTCTCCGCGCCGACCTCGGCCTCGGAACCGATGCTCCGGACGCCGATCACCGAATTGCGCATGTCCCGTACCGGCGCCCGCGCGGCGATCGTCGCCGGCGGTAAGGCGTACGTGGTCGTGGTCGTGCCGCAGCCGGACGGGAAGTACGCGCTGACCTCGCCGCTCCCGATCGCGCTCGGCCTGAGTACCTCGGTGGTCTCGCTGGACTGGCTGAGCGGGGACACCCTCATGCTGGCCCGGGAGGGCAGCATCGACCCGGTCAAGACGGTCCTGATCGACGGCTCCCAATCGGATCCGGTGACGAGTCAGAACCTCACCCCGCCGGTACGGGTGGTGAGCGCCTCGGTCGACACCCAGTACATCGCCGACTCCCGCGCGGTGATGCAACTGCAGTCCGCCGAGCCCAATACCGAACGCTTCTGGCGCGAGGTCCAGAACCTCGGCCCGACCGCCGTTCCGGTGCTGCCGGGCTGAATCGTCCTGTGCGGGAACCGTGTCGGTGGGCGCGCGCATACTTCTCGGATGCCGCTGGATCTGATTCTGCCGCGGGCGTGCGGGGGATGTGCGAGACTCGGGGCCCTCTGGTGTGGTGACTGCGCCGCGAGTCTGGCGGGGCCGCCGGTTCGGGTGCGGCCGCGCACCGACCCCGGTGTGCCGTGCTGGGCGCTGGGTCCGTACGCGGGGCCGGCGCGGCGGGCGGTGCTGGCGGCCAAGGAGTGCGGACGGCGCGATCTGGCCGCGCCGCTCGGGCTGGCCGTCGCGCGGGGGCTGGCGGGTCTGCGCGCTCGCGGTCGGCCGCTGGTGCTGGTGCCCGCGCCGAGCAGGCGGGCGGCCGCGCGGCGCCGCGGCGGCGATCCGGTGACCCGGACCGCCCGGGTCGCGTCGGGTTGGCTGCCGGATTGCCGATGCGCGCCGGTGCTGGCCACGCGGCGCGGCGTGCGCGATTCGGTCGGTCTGAGCCCGGATGACCGTCGACACAATCTCCGTGGCGGGATCACCATCGCCGGTCGAGCGCTGCCCGCCGCCCTACTCCAGGCGAATGCCGAGGTAGTGATCGTGGACGACGTCCTGACGACCGCCGCCACGGTCGCCGAGGCGGTCCGCACACTGGACCGTTTCGGCGTGGCGGTGCGTGGCGTGTTGGTGACATGCGCGGCTTGAACCTTTGAAATTCGTGTGAACACTGGCGGTCGGATCGCTGTCGTAATAGCGTTGCTGACAGAGCGAATGACACCCGAACCACAGAGTTTGGAGGTGGCACCTCGGACGACTTTCGTGCCGAGTTTCCCCGGGGACGTCCTCGACTCGGCGCGAGTGAATCCCGCCGCACATGCATCGGTTGTGTGGCCAAATCCGGGAGGTACGCGTGACGACTTCACGACCTTCAGTGAAAGCAGCAGACCCCTCGACCCGTGACGGCAGTGCGTTCTATCTCGAACGCGACGGTGCCGAGTCGCCTGTAGCGGATCCGCCCAGGACGCCCCGCGCGGACGTCGTCGTCAAGGGCCGCAATGTCGAGGTTCCCGATCACTTCCGCGTGCACGTCGCGGACAAGCTCTCCCGAGTCGAGCGTTTCGACCCGTCGATCTACCTGTTCGACGTCGAACTCTTCCACGAACGCAATCGCCGCCAGCGCAAGAACTGCCAGCGCGTGGAGATCACCGCCCGCGGCAAGGGTCCGGTCGCCCGGGCCGAGGCCTGCGCCGACAGCTTCTACGCCGCCCTCGAGTCCGCGGTGATGAAGCTGGAGAGCCGATTGCGCCGCAGCAAGGACCGGCGCCGCGTGCACTACGGGGAGAAGACCCCGCTGTCGGTCGCCGAGGCCACCGCATCGCTGATGGACGAGGCGATTCCGGTGGGCGCCAACGGATCCGCGCCGCACGACCACCGGCCCGAGGAGTCGGAGGCCGGCGAATACGAGGGCCCGGGTCACATCGTCCGGACCAAGGTGCATCCCGCGAATCCGATGTCGGTCGACGACGCGCTGTACCAGATGGAACTCGTCGGCCACGATTTCTTCCTCTTCCAGGACCGTGAGACGGACCGGCCCTCGGTGGTCTACCGTCGGCACGCCTTCGACTACGGCCTGATCAGGCTCGCGTAGCCGCTGTCGCAGCACAGTCAGGGCCGATGGTCTCCCGCTGTCGGCCCTGAACCATGTTCGGTGGCCCTTTTGTCTGTGACATCGTGTCTCGATTTTCTCCTTACTTCGGAGTAAGTTCGGTGCCAGGTGGTCTCTCGAAAGGACATTTCCATGGCAACCAAGGGCGCTCGCCGTGCCGTGATCGTTTCCGGGGCGCGCACGCCGTTCGTGCGGGCGTTCACGGACTACACCCGGATGGACTCCATCGACCTGGCCGACGCGGCCGTCGCGGGGCTGCTGGAGCGCACCGGCCTGCCCAAGGAGACGGTGCAGGCGATCGTGTGGGGCGGCGTCATCCTGCCCAGCGCGGCGCCGAACATCGCCCGCGAGATCGCCCTGGACCTGAAGCTCGACCCCGGCTGCGAGGGCCACACGGTGACCCGGGCGTGCGCGTCCGGGCTCCAGGCGGTGACGTCGGCCGCGGCCGCCATCGAGCGCGGCGAATACGACATCATGATCGCCGGCGGCAGCGATTCCACCAGTAATGCCGAGGTGAAGCTGCCGCAGAAGATGGTGCACGCGGCCGCACCGCTGGCGCTGGGCAAGCCGAAGCCGAAGGACTACCTCTCGGCGGTCGCGCAGCTGGCGCCGTTCACCGATCTCGTGCCCCGGCGGCCCAAGATCGAGGAGCGCACCACCGGCGAGGTGATGGGGGAGTCGGCGGAGAAGATGGCCGGCATCCACGGCGTCACCCGCGCGGCGCAGGACGAGTTCGCCGCCCGCTCGCACCACCGCGCCGCGGCGGCCATCGATTCCGGCCGCTTCGATCGCGAGGTGCTGGAAGTCGTGACGCCCGAAGGGAAGTCGGTCACCCGCGACGGTCTGGTGCGGGCGAACACCAGCGTCGAGAAGCTGTCGACGCTCGCGCCGGTCTTCGCGAAGAACGGCACCGTGACGGCCGGCAACGCCAGCCCGCTCACCGACGGCGCGTCCGCGGTGCTGCTGATGAGCGAGGAGAAGGCGCGGGAGCTGGGCGTGCAGCCGCTGGCGGCCTTCCGGTCCTGGAGCTACGTCAGCGTCGACCCGCGCGATCAGGTGCTCATCGGCCCGGCCATCTCCATGCCCCGTGCCCTCGAGAAGGCCGGAATGTCGCTCGCCGACGTCGATTTCGTCGATATCCACGAGGCCTTCGCCGCGCAGACCCTGTCGGTCCTAGCGGCGCTGGGCAGCGACGAGTGGGCCCGGACCCGGCTGGACCGCGACACCGCCGTCGGCGAGATCGACCCGGCGACGCTGAACGTGCACGGCGGTTCGGTCTCCCTCGGTCACCCCTTCGGCGCCACCGGGGCCCGCATGGTCACCACCATGGCCAACGAACTGGCCCTCTCCGGCAAGAGCGCCGCACTCCTCGGCATCTGCGCCGCGGGCGGCATCGGGGCGTCCGCGGTCCTGGAGCGCGTCTGACTTCGGCCGAGGCTGTGAGGGTTTCCAGTCCCGGCGGGACGATACTGCTCGGTTTCATACCCCATTTCGGGTCCGGAATTCGATAGTCTCCGGTGGCCGCGTTCTCGAGATAAGGACAGGTTGACTGTGACTGTTGAGGTCGATGCGCCCGATGTGGCGTCGAGGGTCGGGTATTACTACCTGGCCGACGGCTCGTACGGAGTCGAGCGGGAGAAGGTCCGCGAGTACGCGAGAGCGGTGCAGGATTGGCATCCGGCGCACTGGGACGAGAGTGCGGCGGTCGAGTGCGGCTACGGCGGGCTGGTCGTCCCGCTGACGTTCGTCTCCATTCCGGCGATGGCGGCCAACCGCAAACTCTTCGAGGATGTCGTGGTCGGCTACGACATGTTCGTGCAGACGGAGCAGGTGTTCGAGCAGTACCGGCCGATCGTGTCGGGCGATCGGCTGGTCACCGATGTCGAACTGTCGTCGGTGCGCCGGATCGCCGGCAGAGATCTGATCACCGTCACCAACACCTTCACCGACGAGGCCGGTGAGGTGGTGCACGTGATGCACACGACGGTGGTCGGCGTCTCGGGTGAGGACGTGGATCCGGGGATCACGGACGCCGTCGAGAACGTGATGATTCACGACGTGAAGATGCTGGGCCGCAACGGATCCGCGGCGGAGGTGGAGACGGGCGAGAACATGCCGGTGCGGCCCGAGGGGGAGATGAACCTCTCGCCGCGGGGCGCCGAGCGCGAGCCGAGTACCACGCTGTCGTTCGACGACCTGTCCGTCGGCGACGAACTGCCGATTCGCGAGGCGCATCTGACCCGGGGCGATCTCGTGAATTACGCGGGCGTCTCGGGTGATTCGAATCCGATCCACTGGGACGACCGGGTCGCGCGCCTCGCGGGCCTGCCGGACGTGATCGCCCACGGCATGCTCACGATGGGCCTGGGCGCCGGCTTCGTCTCCGCCTGGTCCGGTGATCCCGGCGCGATCACCCGCTACCGAGTCCGCCTGTCCAACACCGCGATCGTCTCGGCGGACGAAGGCGGCCGCATCGATTTCTCCGGCCGTGTGAAATCCCTCGACCCGGACACCCGCTCCGCGGTCATAGCCCTCGTCGCAAAGTCCGGCGGCCGCAAGATCTTCGGCCTCGCCACCATCGACATCAGATTCCGCTGACAAGGGTCCCAACCCCTCACCCCCGAAACTGCTCCCAATGCACGGCCTCCTCCAACGACCGCCGTGCCCGCCACCCGAACCTCTCCAAATCCGGCACCTCCTGAAAGGAATCCACCGGCCCCACACACAACCACGCCACCGGGCGAACCCCCACCGGCAACCCGATGAGATCCGCCAGAAACGGGGTGTCGTAGAAACTCACCCACCCGACGCCCACGCCCTCCGCGGTAGCCGCCAGCCATAAATTCTGAATGGCGAGAATCGTGGAGTAGAGCCCGGTTTCGGGAACGCTGGCCCGCCCCAGAACGTGCGGCCCGCCCCGCTGATCGTCGTGGGTGACGACGATCCCGGTACCGCTCTCGGTAATACCTTCGATCTTGATCGGCTCGAAGGTCCGGGCCCGCTCGGCCGGCAGCGCGTCACGGAATTCGAGGCGCTTGTCCGCGACGTGCGCCGCGAACGTCGTCAGCGTCTCCCGATCCCGAACGACCACGAAATCCCACGGCTGCGAATTACCGACGCTCGGCGCCCGATGCGCGGCATCCAGAATCCGCAGCAGCGTCCGGTCGTCCACCAGATCCCCGCTGAACTCCGCGCGCACATCGCGCCGCCGCCGAATCACATCGTAAATACCGGGCTCAGCTGACACGGCCACAGTCAATCAGGCGACCCGTCTCGCACGTGAAGAAGGTGGGGGAAAAGACGCACCCCGTGCCGGCGAGGGGGACCGGCACGGGGTGCGTGGATACGGTGGTTCAGGCGACGGGGGCGGGGAGGCGCTCGGCGATGCGGCGCTTGCCCTCCTTCAGCGCGGTGCGCAGGCCGCGGCGGCGGCCGGTCGACGGGTCGATCGTGGCGGGGCCGCCGAAGGCGCGCTCCGACCTGGTCTCCGGGGCGTCGTCGGTGGTGCGGCGCAGGTACTTGTTCGGCAGCGACAGCTTGATGATGGTGCGCCACGACTTGGCGTACTGCACCGGCAGCGAGCCGGTGGTGTAGGGCAGGTCGTACTTGTCGCAGAGTTCGCGCACGCGCACCGCGATCGAGGACAGCCGGTTGCTCGGCAGATCGGGGAACAGGTGGTGCTCGATCTGGTGCGAGAGGTTGCCGGTCATGAAGTGCAGCAGCCGGCCGCCGGAGATGTTGGCGCTGCCGAGCATCTGGCGCAGGTACCACTGGCCCTGGGTCTCGCCGTCGATATCGGCCTTGGTGAACTTCTCCGCACCGTCGGGGAAGTGACCGCAGAAGATGACCGCGTTGGTCCACACGTTGCGGACCACATTGGCTGTGAGGTTGGCCGTCAGCGTCGACAGGAAGGCCGGGCCGGTCAGCAGCGGGAAGATCACGTAGTCCTTCGCGACCTGCTTGCCGACCTTCTTCAGGACCAGGCGGCGGTCCTCCTCGAACTGCTTGCGCTCGGGGCTGTCGGCGGGCCACTTCTTCTTGGCCACCTTGCCGAGCTCCAGGTGCTGGATCGCGACGCCGTACTCGAAGAACATCTGCAGCAGCAGGTTGTACACCGGCTGGCCCAGGTAGAAGGGCGCCCAGCGCTGGTCGCGGGTGACGCGCAGCAGGCCGTAGCCGATGTCGTCGTCCATGCCCAGCACGTTGGTGTACTTGTGGTGCAGGAAGTTGTGGGTGATCTTCCAGTGCTCGGAGGGGCCGACGTTGTCCCATTCCCACGACGAGGAGTGGATCTCCGGATCGTTCATCCAGTCCCACTGGCCGTGCATGACGTTGTGGCCGATCTCCATGTTCTCGATGATCTTGGCCGTGCTCAGCAGGGCGGTGCCGGCCAGCCAGGCCGGCGGCAGGAAGCTGGCGAACAGGACCGCGCGGCCGGAGATCTCCAGGGCGCGCTGCAGACGGATCACATTGCGGATGTACTTGGCGTCGCGCTCCCCGCGGGAGGCTTCGATCTCGCGCCGGATCGCGTCCAGCTCGGCGCCGATCGCCTCCACGTCCTCGGGGGTGAGGTGTGCGTATTCCTTGACATCCGAGATCGCCATGCCGGTTACACTACCGTAGGTTACGGCTCCGTAGGTTGTCTCCGGATCGACTCACAACTGTGGCGTACGCCGCATTGTGATCGTGGCCAACGTGTGCTTAATCGGCGCGCCGACGGCGGCGTACGCGCCGGATCGCGCGCTCGCGCAGGGCCCGCCGACGCAGCACCGTCTGCTCCTCGCGCGCCTTCTCCTGCAGGGCCTGTTTGGCCTCGCGCAGCGCCTCTTTCTCCTGCCGCGCCTTCTCCCGCAGCGCCGCCTTCGCCTCGACCAGCGCCGAACGCAGCCCGCGCCGCTGCCCGGTCAGCGGATCCACCGGCCAGTGGCTGTCGGCCCACTGCTCGGTGCTCGGCAGTGCGGGGAGGGTGAGGCCCGCGAACTTGCGCTCCGAGGAGGTCTCGGGGGCGTCGTCGGCGGTGCGGCGCAGGAAGCGGTCCGGCAGCGCCAGCTTGTGAATCGTCCGGAAGGCCAGCAGATACTGCTTGCCCAGCGACCCCGTGGTGTAGGGCAGGTCGTACTTGTCGCACAGCTCCCGCACCTTGACCGCGATCTCCGGGTAGTGGTTGCTCGGAATATCGGGGAACAGGTGGTGCTCGATCTGATAGCAGAGGTTGCCGCTCGCGAACGCCATCACCGGTCCGGCGGAGAAGTTGGCGCTGCCGAGCATCTGCCGCAGATACCATTCGCCGCGCGTCTCACCCTCCAGCTGCTCGATGGTGAATTTCTCCGCGCCGTCGGGGAAGTGGCCGCAGAAGATCACGGCATAGGCCCAGAGGTTGCGGACCAGGTTCGCGGTCGCGTTGGCCTTCAGCGTCGATTTCCACGCCGGACCCGTGAGCGCCGGGTGGATCACGAAATCCTTGGCCACCTGGCGGCCGATCTTGCGGCCGAACGCCCGGTTCGGTTCGGACATCACCTGCCAGCGCGGGACGCCGGACAGTTCCTTGTCGATGGTCCAATCGTGCAGCGCGATACCCCATTCGAAGGTCGCGGCCAGCACCAGATTGGCCAGCGGCTGCGCGAGGTGCACCGGCCGCCATTCCTCGTCGCGGGTCATGCGCAGGATGCCGAAGCCGAGGTCCTCGTCCTTGCCGAGCACGTTGGTGTAGGTGTGGTGGGAGTAGTTGTGCGCCCGCCGCCACTGCGAGGACGGGCCGGTCATATCCCATTCCCAGGTGGTGGAGTGGATCTCCGGATCGTTCATCCAGTCCCACTGGCCGTGGCTGATGTTGTGGCCCAGCTCCATATTCTCGATGATCTTGGCCACCGACAACATCGCGGTCCCGGCCACCCAGGCCCACCGATTCCGGCTGGCGAACAGCGTCGCCCGCGCGGCCGCCTCCAGCATCCGCTGCGCGCGAATGGTGCGCCGGATGTAGCGGGCATCGCGCTCGCCGAGCGATTGCTCCACATTCCGGCGGATCGTGTCGAGTTCCTGCCCGAGGGTCTCGATATCGGTCGCCGTCAGATGCGCGAACGCCTTGATATCGGTGATGGCCACCGCGGTCTCCCTAGCTCCTTGATGTCCCCCGAGGGTATCGGGTTTCCATGAACCGGCGTTTACACGCGGCGGTGCGGCCGCCTACACATCCAGGGTGCAGTCGCCCGCGGCGGCGGAGATGCAGGTCTGAATCTTCTCTCCGGCCTGGTGTTCGTTGCCGTTGCGGAGATCGCGGACGCGGCCGTCGGTGAGACTCACCACGCAGGTCTGGCAGATGCCCATGCGGCAGCCGAACGGCATCTGCACGCCGGCGCCCTCGCCCGCCTGCATCAGCGTGGTGGCGCCGTCGGCGGTGGCGGTCTTGCCGCTACGAGCGAAGGTGACCGTGCCGCCCTCGCCGACCGCCGACCGCTCGACCTCGAACCGCTCGACGTGCAGGTGATCGCTCAAACCCGCTGCGGCCCAGTGCTTCTCGATATCGTCGAGCATCGCCAGCGGCCCGCAGGCCCAGGTCTCGCGCTCGCGCCAGTCGGGGTGCAGCTCGTCCAGGTCCGCCAGCGCGAACTTGCCGCGCTCGCCGGCGAGGTGCAGGTGGGAGGTGAAACCGGGGTGCCGCTCGTGCAATTCGCGCAGTTCCCCGCCGAACATCACGTCCTCGGCGGTGCGCGCGGAGTGCACGTGGACCACGTCGGCCCAGGTGCCGCGCCGATCCATGGTGCGCAGCATGGCCATCACCGGGGTGATGCCGCTGCCCGCGGTCAGGAACAGCACCTTCGACGGCGGCGGCTCGGGCAGCACGAAGCCGCCCTGCGGCGCGGCCAGCCGCACGACGGTGCCCTCGGGCACGCCGTTGACAAGGTGGCTGGACAGGAATCCTTCCGGCATCGCCTTGACCGCGATGGAAATCAGCCGCTTCGACCGGCTTTCGGGATCGGTCCAATCCGGCGGGCAGGTCAGCGAGTAGGAGCGCCAGTGCCAGCGGCCCTCGACCAGGACGCCGATGCCGATGTACTGGCCCGGGGTGAACTTGAAATCGAAGCCCCAGCCCGGCCGGATCACCAGCGTGACCGCGTCCGAGGTCTCCTTGCGCACCGAGACGATGCGACCGCGCAGTTCGCGTGCCGACCACAGCGGATTGACCAGATGCAGATAGTCGTCGGGCAGCAGCGGTGTGGTGACCCGGGCGGCAGCTCCACGCAGTGCGTTGAGCCGCGTCCGGCCGGCCATTTTCGCCTCGGCGACCGGGGCCTCCAGCCACTCCCGGACGCCTTGTACCGATTTCAGGACCATCGTGCGGATGCTCATTTCCCTGGATTTGACGATGTTCGATGCGCCCGCGGGCGCCCTCGGCACAAGGTTACGGCATCGTAGGTTAGGGCGGGAAAACTACATGAGGTCCAACAAGAAAGGGAGTTCCTGGGTGGCGTACCAGGCCAACTGATGGTCCTCGGCGTCCCCGAGCACGAACTCGGCGTCCTCGTCGCCCAGGTCGGCGGCATCGACGACATCGACGGCCTTGGCCACCGCCGGCTCCGCCTCGGCGAGGTCGACGTGCACCGACGCGATCCGGTTGTAGGTGATCGGTGCGGACAGCCGGACCACGGCGTCGTCCAGATCGGGGCGCAGCGCGGCGCCGGTGACGTCGGCGGCGATCACCGCGCGCCGGTACACCGGGCCGGAATAGGGATTGTCGGGGTCGTCGGCATCGTCGCCGGCGTGCAGGGTCGCCGCCTCGCGCTCCTCGGCGAGCAGGCGCAGCGCGGCGCGGGCGGCCTCGCCCATCGCGACCTCGGCCAGTTCCTCGTCGTCGCCGGAGGCATAGGCCTCGCGCAGCGCCGGTGTCACCGCGAACGCGGTGTCGTTGATCGCGCGGATCTCCCGGTCGGCCACCAGCGCTCGCAGCATCGGAACGGTGGCGGGAACGTAGACGCGTAGCTTTCTGTCGCCGGGGGTATTGCCGGACTCACTGGACGCAGGCACCGAGCATCTCCTCCATGGATTCGTGCACCGCCGCGGACAGTACTCCGATATCGGCCATCGCATCGCGGTCGGCGTTGAGTCCGTAGAACACGCGCCCGTCGTAGGACGTGATCCCGATACTCGAGGCCTGGTTGCGCAGCAGCGGCGACACCGGATACATCTCCAGCATCCGCGCGCCGCCGATGTACATCGGTTGCTGCGGACCCGGCGCGTTGGTGATCACCAGATTGAACGTGTGCTCTGCGAACGTACTCGCCGCGCGCACGCTCATGGCGTGCAGGCTCGCCGGGGCGAATCCGGCCATGTGCACCAGCGTGCGGGCCCGCACGCCGCGCCGGTGCCGGGCGTTGGCCTCGGTGGCGTGGGCGATGTGCGACAGCCGCATCACCGGATTCGGCTCGCCCACCGGCAGATCGACGAGCATCGTCGAGACCTCGCTCGCGGGCTTGAGCCGGTCGCCGTCCGGGCCCTCGACGTAGACCGACATCGGCACCACCGCGCGCAGCACCGCCGATTCGGTCAGCATCTCCCCGCGCGATTGCAGGAAGATGCGCAGCGCGCCGGTCACGACGGCCAGGATCACGTCGTTGATCGAACAGTCCGACCGCTTGCGGATCTTGCGGTAGTCCTCCAGATCGGTCCGCACCACGTCGAAGCGGCGATTGCGGGAGGTGCGGGCGTTGAACGGGCTGTCGGGGCAGCCGATCGCGGCGCTGCGCACCAGCGAGACCGCCCGCTCCAGCGCCCGGCCGCCCGCGCCCACGATCGAGAAGGCGTTGCCGCCCGCGTGCCGCAGGACGTCGAGCGCCTCGCCGGGCTGTCCGGCCAGCTCCATCAGCGCCATCGCGAGCAGCTCCGCCTCGCCGGGCTCGCGCCGGGCGACCCACGCGTCGCGGGCGACCTCGCGCGGCGACGGTCCGGTGTCGAGGATCACGTGCCCGATCTCCAGCGCCGTGGTGCCGTCCACCAGCGCCGAATGGGTTTTGGTGAAGATCGCGCGCCGGCCGCCGGACAGCCCCTCGATCAGATACATCTCCCACAGCGGGCGGGTCTGCTCGAGCGGGCGCGACGCCAGGCGGGACACCAGATCGTGCAGCTGTTCGTCGCTGCCCGGAGCGGGCAGTGCCGCGCGCCGGACGTGATACGCGATATCGAAGTCGCCGTCCTCCACCCAGACCGGGCGGCCCAGCGCGAACGGGATCTCACGCACCTTGCGCCGGTAGTGCGGCACCAGCGGGAGCCGGGATTCGACCAGGTCGACCAGCCCGTCGTAGTCCAGCGGGGACCGTTCGGACTCGTCCTGCGCGGGGTCGCGCACGATCGCGAGGGAGCCGATGTGCATCGGATTGCTGCTCGACTCGAGCCGGTAGAACGACGCGTCCTGCGGCGTCAGTCTCGTGATCACGCTGCCCGGTGCTCCCTTCCGATACTCGCTCCATTGTGAGGTCACACAAACCCGTTCGGTCCGGCGTGTGGGACATTTCGCGATACCGGGGAAATCCTTCACGCACCGCGGCAGCCGTGGCATGCTGGTCCGATTCGTGTCAGGGGGAGTCGACTGCGAGGGGGAATTCGTGGGCAGCCAACGCCGGTCACTGTCGGTCGCGCCGAACTTCGAGCCACCATTGCGGAGCGCCGGTCATCCGGGCCGGGCCGCACTGCCCTGCCGTCACCGCGTGCCCGGACGCGCCGCGGCAGGCGCCCCGCATCGGGCACAGCGCCGCACACCACACGACGGACGCTCTACATCGTACGCTTCTCCGGCCGAAAACAATTCGGCGGCAATGCGATTCGCCGAGCGGTCGCTGCGGCTGGTGCTGGAGGTGCTGGACGGCCGCCGTCCGGCCGCCCACCTGCGGCCGTTGGCCGAGCCCACGGTCGTGGCGGCGGTCGAGACGCTGGCCCGAACCGCGGCGGCCGAACGGCGGCTGGGCCCGGCGCTGCTGGTCTCGGTGCGAGCCACGACGGTGGCGGCCGGAAGCGCCGAGGTCTTCGGCGGTTACGATCGCGGCAACCGGCGGTTCGCCGTCGCGGCCCGCATCGTGGCGCGCCGCGGCGACTGGCGGCTGGCCGCGCTGCGGCTGCGATGAGGTCGGCACCTACCATGGATGCCGCCGTACCATGGGCGTTGCCGCTCACGTAGCGCGCTAGACCACGACCCCGACCAGAGGACTGACGAGACCCGTGCCTGCGCTGACACTGACGAGGTTGCTACGGATTGGTGAGGGCCGCGTCGTCAAGCGGCTCGCGCGGCTGGCCGACGACGTGCTCGCCCTGGAGGACGAGTACGCCGACCTCTCCGACAGCCAGCTGCGGGCCAAGACGCGGGAGTTCCAGGAGCGCTACGCCGACGGCGAGACGCTGGACGAGATGCTGCTCGAGGCCTTCGCCGTCGCCCGCGAGGCGGCGTGGCGGGTGCTGAACCAGAAGCCCTACAAGGTGCAGGTGATGGGCGCCGCCGCCCTGCACATCGGCAATATCGCCGAGATGAAGACCGGTGAGGGCAAGACCCTGACCTCGGTGCTGGCCGCCTACCTCAACGCGCTGAGCGGCGACGGCGTGCACATCGTCACCACCAACGACTACCTCGCCAAGCGCGACGCCGAGTGGATGGGCCGCGTGCACCGCTTCCTCGGCCTCGAGGTCGGGTCGATCCTGTCGGGCATGAGCCCGGCCGAGCGTCGCGTCTCCTACAACGCCGACATCACCTACGGCACCAACAACGAGTTCGGCTTCGACTACCTGCGCGACAACATGACCCACTCGCTGGACGATCTGGTCCAGCGCGGGCACAACTTCGCCGTGGTCGACGAGGTCGACTCGATCCTGATCGACGAGGCCCGCACCCCGCTGATCATCTCCGGTCCGGCCGACGCCTCCTCGAAGTGGTACGCCGAGTTCGCGCGCATCGCGCCGCTGCTGAAGAAGGACGTCCACTACGAGGTGGACATCAAGAAGCGCACCATCGGCGTGCACGAGCAGGGCGTCGAATTCGTCGAGGACCAGCTCGGCATCGACAACCTGTACGAGGCCGCCAACTCGCCGCTGGTCAGCTACCTGAACAACGCCATCAAGGCCAAGGAGCTGTACACCCGCGACAAGGACTACATCGTCCGCAACGGCGAAGTGATCATCGTCGACGAGTTCACCGGCCGCATCCTGGTGGGCCGCCGCTACAACGAGGGCATGCACCAGGCCATCGAGGCCAAGGAGAAGGTGGAGATCCAGCCGGAGAACCAGACGCTGGCCACCATCACGCTCCAGAACTACTTCCGCCTCTACGACAAGTTGTCCGGTATGACCGGTACGGCCGAAACCGAAGCGGCCGAACTGCACTCGATCTACAACCTGGGTGTGGTGCCGATCCCGACCAACAAGCCGATGATCCGCGTCGACGAGTCGGACCTGATCTACAAGACCGAGGAGTCGAAGTTCGCCGCGGTCGCCGACGACATCGCCGAGCGGCATGAGCGGGATCAGCCGGTGCTGATCGGCACCACCTCGGTCGAGCGCTCGGAGTACCTGTCGAAGCTGCTGACCAAGCGCGGTATCCCGCACAACGTGCTCAACGCCAAGTTCCACGAGCAGGAAGCCCAGATCATCGCCGAGGCGGGCCGCCCGGGCGCGGTCACCGTGGCGACGAATATGGCCGGTCGCGGTACCGATATCGTGCTCGGCGGCAACCCGGACATCATCGCCGACTCGATGCTGCGCCGGGAGGGCCTGGACCCGGTCGAGACGCCGGACGAGTACGAGCGGCACTGGCTGCCCACCCTGGAGCGGGTGAAGCAGCAGGTCGAGGAGGACGCCGAGACGGTTCGCGCGGCCGGCGGCCTGTACGTGCTCGGCACCGAGCGGCACGAGTCGCGGCGTATCGACAACCAGCTACGCGGCCGCTCCGGTCGTCAGGGCGACCCGGGCGAGTCCCGTTTCTATCTGTCGCTGGGCGACGAGCTGATGCGGCGGTTCAACGGCGCCGCGCTGGAGTCGATCATGACCCGGCTCAACCTGCCCGACGACGTGCCGATCGAGGCCAAGATGGTCTCCCGCGCGATCAAGAGCGCGCAGACCCAGGTCGAGCAGCAGAACTTCGAGATCCGCAAGAACGTCCTGAAGTACGACGAGGTGATGAACCAGCAGCGCACGGTCATCTACGCCGAGCGTCAGCGCATCCTGTCCGGTGAGGACATGGAGGGCCAGGTCGAGAACATGATCACCGACGTGATCACGGCCTACGTCAACGGCGCGACCGCCGAGGGCTACGTCGAGGACTGGGATCTGGAGAAGCTGTGGACGGCGTTGAAGACGCTGTACGCGGTCGGCATCGACTACAAGGATCTCACCGGCGAGAACGAGTCCGGCGAGGTCGGTGACCTCACCCGCGAGGAACTGCTCGAGGCCGTCCTCGACGACGCCCACCACGCCTACGGCCTGCGCGAGAAGGAGATCGACGAGCTGGCGGGCGAGGGCAGCATGCGCAACCTGGAGCGCCAGGTCCTGCTGTCGGTCCTGGACCGCAAGTGGCGCGAGCACCTCTACGAGATGGACTACCTCAAGGAGGGCATCGGCCTGCGCGCCATGGCCCAGCGCGACCCGCTGGTCGAATACCAGCGCGAGGGCTTCGACATGTTCGCCGCCATGCTGGAGGGCCTGAAGGAGGAGTCGGTCGGCTTCCTGTTCAACCTCCAGGTCGAGGTCCAGCAGCCCCAGCAGCAGGCCGGCGTGGCCCCCGGCCTCCGCTCCCCGGTAGGCGCCGGCGCCCCCGCCGCCCCGGCCGAGGAGCCCGTCAACGGCTCCGGTGCCCCAGCCGCCTTGCGCGCCAAGGGAATCGACCAGCGCGACGTAGGCGGCCTCACCTACTCGGGCCCGGATGAGGGCGGCCACACGGCCCGCCACACCGACGCCGAGGAATACGGCGGCCACCCCGACGACGGCATGACCCGCCGCGAACGCCGCGAGGCCGCCCGCGACTCCCGCCACGGCGCCAAGCCCCCGAAGTCCAAGCGCCGCAGGTAGTTCCGCCACCAAGAAGCGCCCACCCCGGTGTCCCGGGGTGGGCGCTTTGTTATGCCTGCGGCTAGGTCAAGCCGGTCAATATGATTCGGTGTGCTATCCCGGAAGTGCTGACGCGCAGCGCTTTACAGCGCGGTGTACTCCGTCAAGTCGACGTCGATGTCGAATGGCACCGTCAGCTTCAAACGATCGTGGTGGATGCCGGTCGGCGCATAAGCCTTTGTGGCAGGGTCGAGTTCGTACACGTACACCACGACCCGGCTGTCCACGTTCTCCACTCGCCAGAAGTGCTGTATCCCGGCGCGTGCGTACAGTTGCGGCTTGCGTTCCCGGTCGCGGACGACCGAGTCCGGTGAGACGACTTCGACTGCCAGCACCACGTCGTCGGGTTGGAATGTCGTCTGTTCCGGACCGAGGACCGAGGATGCGTGGACGACCATCAGATCCGGTTCCGGCCGTTGCCGGCGGTCGAGAGTCACCGTCATCTCACGTCGTACGCGTAAGGTGCCCGGAGCGAACCGACGCAGACCAGCGACCAAGAGGTCGATGACGAGAGCGTGGAAGTTCATCTGCGGGCTCACGAAGACGAGGCTCCCGTCGATCAGTTCGGTGTGCGGCGGCAGATCGGGCAGCCGGTCGAGATCTTCTGCGGTGAACCCGCCGGGCGGAGGCACCAGCCATCCCGGCAGCGGCTCGGGAGCCGGAGGCATCGGGTCGGCGGTCATCAGTTCCTCGTTCCACGCTGTCGCGGTCGGATTCGCTCGAGTCAACGTTCCAGGTCACCAGTATTGCACTGCAACGTTCACTGCCATCGGAACAGGTCGGGACGAGCCAGCTCGCTCCACAGTACTGTTCCGCCAGCCGTGGTGTGCTGTCCGGAGCGGACGCTGATCCGGAGCACGTGGTCGCTTGTCAAGGGACCGGCCTCGGCGATGAACTCGGCGTTCTCGGGGGAGTTGGACCGGACGGTACGCGGCCTTCGACCGCGCTGACGAAGCTTCAGAGATGTCGCGGGTGGCGCATTCGGCGTCGACGAGCACGTCACCCCACAGCCATTTGTGCAGAGTATTGCGGACGACATACTCGCCACCGGAATCGCGTTCGGCTGCGCGGACAGGTCGATGCTGTCGCCTCCGGAGCCGCGCAGGGTGCCCGGCGGCGGCAAGCTGCGGGAGCTGCCGACGAACGTGGTGATGTGCGTGGCGATTCGGTTGAGTTGCCCTGCGATGAAAGCTGCGCAGGCGAGAAATCAGGCAACCGCCGTCGGCGCAGGGCGATCTCTCGCGCCAAATCGCCGTAGGCCAAAGACAACTCGGCCAATCGATGCCACGCACTGTGGAGAGCCCACTCGGAGCTGCTGCCGAGCAGCGTCGCATACGCGGTGACTGAGTACTGTGCCAGCCGGTCGATCAGTCCTCGTTCAGCAAGGATTCCAACAGCTGCGTCGAGGTTCGACTCACCGACAGTGCCGTCTGCGTCCGTGACAGCAAATCCGTGTGCGGATAGTTCGGTTGACGCGTGTCGGGGGCCGCGGAGTTGGTGGTTGGCGGGTGTTACCTGTCGGCTGGTGCGTATCGCAGTTCGAGGATTCCGGAGGGGAAGGCTGTGCTTTTGACCAGGCGCAATCTCACGGCCTGGTCCAGTTCGGGGAACAGTGGTGCGCCTTTGCCGGTGGCGGCGGGCAGGACCCACAGTCGGTACTCGTCGACGACGTCGAGCTTGATCAGGGAATGCATGAACTCGGTGCCGCCGGCGGCGACGAGGTCCTTGCCCGGCTCGGCCTTGAGCCTGGCGATCTCTTCGGCGGTATCGCCGCTCGCGATTCGGGTTTCGGGCCAGTTGTCGGCGGACTTCAGGGTGCGGGAGAACACGACCTTGGGGATCTCGTTCATGGCCTTGGCGGACGGATGGTCGGCGGTGGGCCAGTATCCGGCCATGATCTCGTAGGTGTTGCGGCCCATCAGGAAGGCCCCGGCCTCCCACAGTTGGTCGACGAAGTACTTCTCCTGCTCGGGGTCGTCGATGCTCATCATGACGTCGCGGATTCCGTTGTCGCCGTCGGCGCTCTTGCCGTCCAGCGAGACGTAGAATCCCAGAATCAACTTTCGCATGTCAGTGTCTCTCAGTGTGTTTCCGACATCGGCGGGCTAGTTTCCGGAGAGCTTCGCGACGATCGGTGCGAAGTTGTCGGCCTGGCCGGCGCCGAAGATGAAGTAGGAGAAGCCTATTTCCTCGCGTCGGCGCTGGATTTCCTCCGCGGCGGCCGCCGGGTCGGCCGGGAGTACGGACAGGGCGTCCGCAGCGTGGAGTGCGGCGATATCGATGTCAGGGGGCGCCATATGGGCTGCGGCGGAGTCGCCGACGACCGAGATGGCAAGTGCCAGTTCGACATCGCCGCGCGCGCGGACGTCGTATGCCAGCTGGGTGACCTCGGCGCGGGGCTGAGGTCCCACCGCGAAGGTGACCGTGTCGGCGATATCGGCGGCCAGGGCGCGGGCTTTCGGGCCGAGCACCGCCATCGCCACAGGCGTGTGGTGGTCGGGGCCGTCGAGTTCCCTCAGCTTTTCGACGGTTTCGCGTATCGTGGCGAGGCGTTCGCTCGGGGATGTGACGGGCAGTCCCTTGTCGCGGAGTTCGTCTTCGATTCCGGGTCTGCCGGTGCCGATGCCCATTTCGAAGCGGCCGTCGGTCAACAGTGACAGGGAGTGCGCTTCCCAGGCCGTCATCCATGACGGGCGGAACGGGGAGGCGTATACCCACGTGCCCACGCGCAGGTCGGTCGTGGCCGCGATGGTGGCCAGCATGGGGGCTGGTGCCGGTTGAGTGAGCGGGAAGTCGGGTACCAGCAGTGTCGAATAGCCGTTGTCGGCGATGCGGCGCGCGTGGTCTCGCCATGGCGGCAAGTCGGTCATGAGCGGGGCGACGACCCCGAATCGAAACGGTCTGGTCATATCGGACTCCTGTGTATCGGTCTGTTCAGACGTACAGACGGCGAGTCCACCCGAAATTCGTCGGCGCCGACACATGGCTTTCGGGTGGATTACGCGGTCGATTACCGCAGCAGGGCGGCTTACGGCACCTGAAGTTCGACCGTCGCCGGCGGCAGGTGGGGCCGGTCGGTGGAGGCGGTGAAGGACACGCGGCCCGACCCGGTCGTGGCGCTCACGAGCACCGGCCGGTTCGCGTTGGTCGCCGTTCCCGTGTCGGCCACCGGCACCGGGACCGTGCCCTCAGCGCCGGTGTCGAGGTTGCGCCACTGCACGATCACCGTGACGCCGCACTGATTTCCGAACGTGGGCGTCCACCTCGTGAAGGTCACCCAGAACTGCGTGGCGCCGGGTTGGGCGTCATCGGCGGACCCGCTCACCCAGCCCCGCCCGTAGCAGATATCGCCGAGCGTGTGGATATCACCGAGATCGGCGCGGGGCCCCGCGGCGACGGCGGCGGGCGCGACCGTCGCGATCACGCCACCCACCGCGGCGACGGCGAGCGCACTCCGCAACACGAACTGCCTTTTCCGCATCTGGTATTTCCTCCCGGAATTCGTGGATTCGACGAGATATTCGGCACCTACATTGGCTCCGTAGGTACATCGCCCACATCGGTACAGCTACCGAAATCCGGATTTGTCCGATTCAATCCTGTGATTGCGCGTGGTCGGCCTCTGCGGGCTTCGGGGTGCTGACTCGTTGGGTGTCGTGGGTGTCGAGGAGGTGGAGGCCCTCGCGGACTGCGGCTTCGGGGTCGAGGGAGTGGGACCACCAGGTGGCGGAGCGGACGGGGAGGCCGCGGGTGCGGTATTTGTTCATGATCGTGATGTGGTCGGGGAGGGTCATGAAGGTGTTCAGGCCTCGCGGGTCGGTCCAGATCGAGAGGGAGCCGACTTGGGCGTGGTGGGCGGGGCGGATGTAGGTCGTGACGCCGATGGCCTCGTCGATGCGCACGAGTTGGTCGGACAGTGCTCGGCTCGCGCGCCAGATCTGCGGGAGGTCCGTCAGCCGGGTGGGTGTGAACTGGGTGAGGCTGAACATGTACGGGCCGGCGGAGGAGGCCGCGGTGCCGTCCATCCACGGTGTGGTGACGGTGAGGTCGCGGAGGGCGGCCCAAGGGGTCTGTCGCACAGGCATTGTCGAGGTTCTTCCCGAGTGTCGAATTCGTGGTCGGGGCCCAGTCTGTGCCTGCCGGGGTTGATTCTGAAGACCGGAATGTCACATACTCGGAGTATGCTGTCGAGGCGGGACGAGAACGCGGCCGATACGCGGCGCGCGCTGGTCGAGGGTGCGGCGAAGCTGTTCGCGGCCAACGGGTTCGAGAACACCTCGACCGATCAGATCGCCGCGGCCGCCCGCGTCACCAAGGGCGCGGTGTATCACCATTTCGCGAACAAGCGGGCGCTGTTCCAGGCCGCCCTGGAGCTGGTCGACGAGCAGACCGTCGCGGCGATCGCCGCGAGTTCCCGGTCGGCGACGACGCCGTGGGAGGCGGTCGTCGCCGGTCTGAATGCCTTTCTCGATCGCTGTCTGGACCCCGCCTACCAGCAGATCTGTTTCCGGGACGGCCCTACGGCGCTCGGATTCGTGCAGTGGTGGGAACACGGCGAACGACACGTCGAGGGTGCGCTCGAGGCGGCATTGACGGCGCTGCGCGAGGACGGGTCGATCATCACCGCCGACGCCACCGCCCTCTCACACGTGCTGTACGGATCGCTGTCCGCGGCCGCCCTGGCGATCACCCGCGCCGAGGACAAGCAGACGGCGCGGGAATCGATGGGCCGCATCCTGTTCGAATTGCTCGAAGGCCGACGACCCGATGTCGAAAAGCGTTACGTAGCAAGCTGATTACAAGAAAGATGGAGCCTTACGACCAGGCGACGTCGTCGACGGCGAGCCATGGGGCGGTGGCGAGGGCGGTGGGTGTGAGGCCGGTGAAGCTCCGGGTGGCCCGGGTCAGGTGGGATTGGTCGGCGTAGCCGGTCGCGGCCGAGACCTCGGCGGGGCTGTGGCCGTGGGCCAGCCGATGGGCGGCACGGTCGAAGCGGACGAGTTGCGAGGCTCGCTTGGGGGTGATGCCGAGCTGTGTACGGAATCGGGACCACAGGCGCTTGCGGGTCCAGCCGGTTTCGGCGGCGAGGTGGTCGACGCGAATTCCGCCTCGGCTCAGCATGATTCGGCGCCAGGCGTAGGCGACCTCCGGATCGACCCGCCGGCCCGCCTCGTACCGCCGGGCGAGCAGGGTGTGGACGATCGCGAACCGCTCGTCCCAGGACGTGGTGGCGTGCAGGCGTTCCTGGAGCCGGACGGCATCGCGTCCCCACAGCCGGTCCAGGGTGACCACGGCGCCGCCCAGCTCCGAGGCGGCGCCCAGGACCGCGTGCGCGACCACCGGCGACAGCCGTATCTGCAAGGCGTCGGTCTCCCGCGCACCCGCCCGGACGCCGACCGGTGCCAGGCCGACGACGACGTTCCCGCGCCGCTGTTCGCCGTCCGCGGCGTCGACGAGCATCGCGTCACCGGAATCGATGAGCAGCGTCAACGCCGGATACGGAACCATCTGGAGATCGAATATGCTCTCCGTCCGGCCGCGGAATCCGGCCATCCTGACCCCGGCCATACCGCCTCGCCGGGCCGGGACCGCGACGTCCACCACGGCTCCGGCGACACGAACCGGTTCGACGGGCATACCGCCATGGTAATGACGAAACGCCCGCTCCGATCGGGAGCGGGCGCTGTCGGGCCGGGTGCTAGCGCTGGGAGGCGGAGCCTACGAGCGACATGTACTCGGCCTTGCTGCCCTCCGCGATCGGGCGGTAGGGGAGCTGGATCCGCAGGCCCTCGACGTCGGGGTGACGCCGGGCCGTGGCGCGCGCGGTGGCCGTGCGCGGCTGCGCGGTGATGCGCGGCTTGCGGGTGCGAGCGGTGGTGCGAGCCGGTGCGGTGAGCACGGGCTCGGCCGCCTGGGGAGCGGGCTCCGGAACGGCCTGCTGTGCGAGGACGGCGGGCTGCTCGGCGTCCGACTGTTCGACGACGCGCTTCGGCAGGGCGGCGGCCACGGCGATCAGGACCGCGCCGAGGGCCGTGACGCCACCCAGCAGGGCCGCGAATCCGAGCCCCGCGCTGGCGACCTCGTGTGCGGCCGGCTTATTGCCCGAGAACAGGTTGCGCAGCCCGCTGCCGCTCGACGACTCCTCGGCGAGGGTCTTGAACTCGGGCGCCTTGGCATTGAGGTACAGCAGGGTGCAGAACACCGAGAGAGCCAGTGCCGCACTGGATCCCATGACGAACTTGGCCAGAGACGCACCGCGGTCGCACAGGTAGATCAGCGCCGCGAAGACCGTCGTGACGGCCAGGGCCGCGGTGAGAACGCCCCAGCTGCCATTGATGTGCAGCGGCTCGAAGCCCTCGGCCGCCCGCGGGTCGTTGAACGACGAGGTGACGCCCTCCATCCGCCCGAAGGCATCGGAGGTGACCCGGCCCTTCGGGCCCTCGGCGGTCAGCCAGGGGTGGAAGAGCAGGGAGAACGTGGTCAGGCTCAGTGCCGCCGAACACAGGAAACCCCAGTTCACGCGCGGGTCACTGGGTGGGACCGCGAGATCGTATGGCTGCCGCCCGGTCTCGGGGCGGTCGTGCCGGACTTGGTTGGTGTGCCGTGGGTTTGGCTGAACCATTGGTTGCGGGCCTGAAGCTTTCTATCTTTTCTCGAGCCGGAGTGTGAGCGGGGGTCTCCCGTTTCAGCTCCGGTCGAATTTATTTGAAACCAAATGTAGTAATGGGCGACATCGACCATCGGTTAACGACCGTAGAACCATGCAGTTCGCCGGTCAACCGCCATCGCGTGCGCCTCCGGAGAGCTGGGTCACAAACGCATTAGCGAAATGTCTCCGACTCAGAATTTCTACTTGCGAGTAGGGCTGTCCGATTCGTCTCTCCAGTGGGGTTTTGCGGAAGGGGGCCGGTCCGGGGCCCGGCGGCGCCGATTCGCCCGCGAACATGCCCTCTGGTCTGTTATGTGATGCGACTAACATCGCTGGTCTGAGACGCGCGTCACGATTATCGGGGCTGTGTCCGGTACCTGGCTGGCCACGCCGCCGTGGGCACGCCGCCGGGCTCGCGGATGTTGCGCGATCGACGTGTTTCCGGGGCGTTACTCATAGCGGACCTCGAGGCGGGCGTGCCGACGGCTCTCCGGCGACGGCATCATGTCGCGGCCGGGGTAATCACATGGGTCGACTCACGAATTGCGCAGCGAATTACTTCGAAAAGAAAATAGATACGGCAATTCTGTGGCGCGCGACTCATTGTTCGCCGTTTTCGTCCGCCCGCATCCTCGATGTGCTCCGGAAAATGGGCGGTGCGACCGCTCTCGAAGCGCCCCTCGCGCGTGCGCCTTGTAGCATCCCGCCGCAACTACCCATTATCCCCAGCGCCGGGAAGTATCCCCACTTGTGGATTCCGGCCGCGCCGTGCATTGTCGTCGAGGCGCGAGACCTCTTGCGGGACAGGAGGAAGGGGAAGTGATGGGCTCGGAGACAGGCCGATCACCGAAATGGGCACTGGACCCGGACGTCGTACAGCGCGCACTGGCGCCCGCGACGCGCAAGCCGCGCAGCTGGCTACTGAGCCGCCTGGGGATCGTGGTCGCTATCGCACTGGCCGCCGCGGGCGTCGTCGTCGGCGCGATCATCACGATGGCCTCCGCCGAGATGGATCCGGTGGCGGGTAACCCCGTGCCCGCGGTCGCCGCTCCCGTCACCACCTCCGCTCCCGCCGCCACACCCACGCCCACACCCGCACCCCCGCCACCGGTGCCCGCCTGCGCCCCCGAGCGGTCGGGCGGCCTGACGGTCGGCAACGGACCCGGCGACACCGCCAGCGGCGCCGCGGCGATCCTCGGCTTCGAATACGCCTACTACACCGAGCGCAACGGCGGGCACGCACAGGATTTCGTGGCGCGCGACACGGTCAACATCTCCTCCGCCGACCATCTCCAGCGCGCGATCGACGCCGAGATCCCGGTCGGCACAACGCATTGCGTCCACATCGTCGAACGCGCACCGGACCAGTTCGACGTCGACGTCGAGGAGCGCCGCCCGGCCGGCGAGGTCATCGTCTACCGCCAGCACATGTCGATCGTCGTGCGTGACGGGCGGCAGGTGATCTACGAGATCTCCGATCGCCCCTAACCGTTGCCGACCACCCACGGATCGTTCGAATTGAGCGCGACCAGCAGCAGCCGGATGGCGGCCACGCGGCGCTGCTTGCCGGGCAGGTCGTCCAGCGCGCACTCCGGATCGGCGGGCGGGCCCAGATGGGTACAGCCGCGCGGGCAGTCCTCGATGGCGTCGGCGAGGTCGGCGAACGCCTGGATGACATCGTCGGGGGTGATGTGCGCCAGGCCGAACGAGCGGATTCCGGGCGTATCGATGACCCAGCCGCCGCCGGGCAGCGGTAACGCCACCGACTGCGTGGAGGTGTGCCGTCCCTTGCCGACTCCCGACACCGCGCCCACGGCCCGTTCCGCTTCCGGCACAAGGCGATTCACGAGAGTGGATTTTCCGACGCCGGAATGGCCGAGCAGGCAGCTGAGCTGATCGCGCAGCAGCGCGTCGATCGCGTCCAGCGGATCGTCGCGGCCGCCGAAGACGATGGTGAGGTCGAGATCGGCGAACTCCGCGGCGAATTCGGATTCGGCCGCCAGATCGTGCTTGGTCAGGCACAGGATCGGTCGCAGCCCGCCCGCGTAGGCCGCGACCATGGCGCGCTCCACGAATCCGGTGCGCGGCGGCGGGTCGGCGAGCGCCACCACGATGACCAGCTGTCCGGCATTGGCCACCACCACCCGCTCGAACGGATCGGTGTCGTCGGCGGTGCGGCGCAGGACCGTCGTGCGCTCGGCCACCCGCACGATCCGGGCGAGGGTGTCGGGCCGGCCGGTCAGATCGCCCACCACGTCGACGCGGTCGCCCACCACGATCGGGGTGCGGCCCAGCTCCCGGGCGCGCATCGCCACGATCGGCCGTTCCGGATCGCCGTCGAGGACGCAGCTCCACCGGCCCCGGTCGACGGCGGTCACCATGGCCGGTACCGCGTCGCGGTGTTCCGGACGGGTCTTGGTGCGAGGACGCGAACTCTTGCCCGGGCGCACCCGGACATCCGACTCGTCGTACTCGCGGCGTCTCAGTGCGCCGCCCCCGCCGCCTCGGCGTCCACGTGGCCGTCGGCGAGCATGGCGTTCCAGAGTTCCACGAAGTTCGGCAGCGTCTTGGCCGTCGTGCCGATGTCCTCGATCTCCACGCCCGGCACCCGCAGTCCGAGGATGGCGCCCGCGGTGGCCATGCGGTGGTCGGCGTAGGAGTGCCAGGGCCCGCCCTGCAACGGGGTGGGCTCGATCTGGAGTCCGTCCTCGGTCTCGGAGACCTTGCCGCCGAGCCGGTTGATCTCGGTGGACAGGGCCGCGAGCCGGTCGGTCTCGTGCCCGCGCAGGTGCGCGATGCCGCGCAGCCGCGACGGAGAATCGGCCAGCGCCGCCAGCGCGGCGACGGTCGGGGTCAGCTCGCCGACGTCGTGCAGGTCGATATCGATGCCGGCGAGACGGTCCGGTCCGCGCACGACGAGCTTGCCGTCGGAGCGGCGGGCCTCGGCGCCCATGCGCACCAGGATCTCCCTGATGACGTCGCCCGGCTGGGTGGTCAGCGACGGCCAGTGCGGGACGGTCACCTCGCCGCCGGTCACCGCGGCCGCCGCGAGGAACGGGGTGGCGTTGGACAGGTCGGGCTCGACATCCCAGTCCACCGCATGGATCGGGCCGGGCTCGACCGTCCAGACCTGTTCGCCGCGTGGGCTACTCGGCGCCTGCACGCGCACGTCCGCCTGCTCCAGCATCTGCACCGTCATCGCGATGTGGGGCAGGGACGGCAACGGGGCGCCCTCGTGCCGGACGGTCACGCCCTCGTCGAAGCGGGCCGCCGACAGCAGCAGGCCCGAGACGAACTGCGAGGATCCCGACGCGTCGATGGTCACCGCGCCGCCGCGCAGCGAACCCGAGCCGTGTACGACGAACGGCAGCGAATCGCCCTCGATCTCGACCCCGAGCTGCCGGACGGCGTCGAGGATGGTGCTCAGCGGGCGCAGCCGGGCCTGTTCGTCGCCGAAGAACGCCACATTGCCGTAGGCCAGCGCCGCCACGGGCGGCAGGAACCGCATGACGGTGCCCGCCAGCCCGCAGTCCACGGTGGCGTTGTGCAGGGATTCCGCGGGCGTGACGGCCAACGTGTCGGCGTCACCGGTGATCTCGGTGCCCATGGCGCGCAGGGCCCCGATCATCAGCTCGGTGTCGCGGCTGCGCAGCGCACCGGTGATCGTCGAGGGCCGGTCCGCGAGCGCGGCCAGGATCAATGCCCGGTTGGTGATCGACTTCGACCCGGGCAGGGTCACGGTCGCCTGCACGGCGTGGGCGGTATGGGGCGCGGGCCAGAAACTCACACCCCCATCTTCGCTCATGGGAGGCGCCGGTAGCCGCTCGGTCATGACCTTGTTCCGTGTCGATTTCGGAATCCGAGTTCCGACCAGGGGAAATGCGGCGGCTCCGGCACCCGGGCTACTTGTTCCGCCCGTGCAGCAGCGGGACGACCCTGCGCAGCAGTTTCATCGTCCGTTCGGTGCGGGAGTAGCTGAGCAGCGCCATTCCGGGAATCGCGAAGCGCTGCACCGCGATCGAGTGCGGCGCGGTGAACTCCAGCATGCCGGGCGCGCCGTGGATGCGGCCGATACCGGAGTCGCGGCCGCCGCCGAAGGGCAGCGCGGAGATGGCCGCGAAGCCCAGGACGGAGTTGACCGACGTGGCGCCGGCCTTGATGCGGCGGGCGATCTCGAGCCCCTGCTTGCGGGAGAAGACCGTCGACCCCAGCGAGTAGGTGGAGTCGTTCGCGAGCCGGACGGCCTCGTCGATGTTCTGTACGGTGCGGATGGTGACGGTCGGGCCGAAGGTCTCCTCGCGCACCGCCGCGGAGTTCTCGTCCACGTCGACCAGCACCACGGGTTCGATGTAGGGGCCCTTGACGGATTCGGGCCCGCCCAGCACGGCCGTGCCGCCGTTCTTCAGCGCGTCCTCGATGTGGCGGCGCACGATATCGATCTGGCTCGGCATGGTCATCGGGCCGTAGCTGGCCTTGCTGTCCGAGCCCGGGTGCACGTTCGACAGGATCTTCTTGACCTCGTCGACGAACTGGTCCCGGATCGAGGCGTCCACGTACACGCGCTCGACGCCGGCGCAGGTCTGCCCGCTGTTCATGGTCGCGCCGTAGGCGACCGCGTCGGCGGCGGCCTTGATATCGGCGTCGGCGGCGACGATCACGGCGTCCTTGCCGCCGCATTCCAGCAGGACCGGGGTGAGCTTGTCGGCGGCGGCCGCCATGATCTTCTTGCCGGTGGCCGCCGAACCGGTGAAGGCGATCTTGTCGATATCGGACCGCACCAGCGCGGCGCCGGTCGCGCCATAGCCGTTGATGGTGGTGAACACGCCATCGGGCAGGTCCGGATTGGCCTCGGAGAACGCCCGCGCGACGAAATTGCCGATGCTGGTGGAGTATTCGCTCGGCTTGTACACCACGGTGTTACCCGCGGCCAGCGCGTAGGCGATCGAGCCGTTGGGCGTGTAGACCGGGTAGTTCCACGGCCCGATCACGCCGATGACGCCCAGCGGGCGCTGCTCGATGTAGGCGCCGAAGTTGGACATCAGCGCGCCGGGGGAGACCTTCTTGGTCTTCAGGACCTTCTCCGCGTTCTTGGCCGCCCAGGAGATGTGCTCGAGCGCCAGCAGCAGCTCGAGGAAGGCGTCGTCCTTGGGCTTGCCGTTCTCCGCGTGGATCAGATCGCACAGTTCGTCGGACTTCTCGACCAGCCGGCTGGCCCAGCGCAACAGGTGGCGCTTGCGGTCGTCGTAGGTCAGTGCACCCCAGGTCGCGGCGGCGGTACGGGCTCTGTCGACGGCCGCGTGTACCTCCTGCTCGTCGGCGATCCGGTGGCTGGCGATGACCTCGCCCGTGGCCGGATCGACCGAGGTCAACGTGGTCTCGGCGAGTGACTCGGTGGTGGACATGATTCGGCGACCCCTAGTGAGAGAGTTACGGCTCGAAGTTCTCATACCCTAGATGTGATGTCAACCGCCTTCAGTTGGATTTTCGGCCATGTTTCGTGGCATTCGGCCACGCGGCCGACGTCCGAGAGCCGAACTTCGTCGGCGGCTGGTGGCTGCGGAGCCGGAATTCGTCGGTGGGCGGTGGCAGCATGGGAACCATGTGCGGCAGATATGCGACAACCGCGAATCCGGCCCGGCTGGCGGCCGAGCTCGACGCCGTCGACGAGACGGGCGATCCGCCCGATCTCGACCGCGCCAACTACAACGTGGCGCCCACCAACCAGGTGCTCACCGTGGTCGAGCGGCACGACCGCGACCATCAGGACGACGAGGCTAAGCTGCGGATCCGGCGCATGCGCTGGGGCCTGATCCCGGTGTGGACCAAGGCCGCCGAGCCCGGCGTCCCGGCCAAGGGCAAACCGCTGTTCAACGCCCGCGCTGACCGTGCCGAGACCGCCCCCTCCTTCCGCGACGCCACCAAGCGCCGCCGCTGCCTGGTGCCGATGGACGGCTGGTACGAGTGGCTGGTCGAGAGCGCGCCGGGCGAGGGCGCGAAGAAGGGCAAAGCCGTCAAGCAGCCTTTCTACATGTCCTACGCCGACGGCTCCCGGCTCTACATGGCCGGCCTGTGGTCCACCTGGCGCGACCGGGAGGTGGAGGATATGGACCCGATTCTGTCCTGCACGATCCTGACCACCGACGCGGTCGGCGACCTCGCCCGCATCCACGACCGCATGCCGCTGGTGCTGCCCCGCGAGCACTGGGACGCCTGGCTGGACCCCGACCACCCGGCCCCGCACGAGCTGCTGGAAACGCCTGGGCCGGAACGGGTGTCGGATATCGTGGCGCGGCCGGTGTCGTCGCTGGTCAACAGCGTCCGCAACAACGGGCCGGAACTGCTGGCCGCCGCGCCGGGCGCGCCCGCGGCGGGTGCGGATACACAACAGGCCGGGCAGATCAGTCTGATCTGAACCCCGGCCTGCCGGTCGCCCGCGTCTGTCCTGTGTCGCGTGGTCGCCCGCCAACCCCAGCGGGCGGCCCGTCATCCGGGCGTTCCTACCGCGATGTGTGCTACTCGCACTTCACCGTCGGCGTGGCGATATTGAGTCCGCACTTGATGATGTATTCGCCGAGATCGAGAAGTTTGCCCGTCGCGCTTCCGCCCAGCTTCTCGGTCTTCTCCGGAACCTTGTCGAGCCGCTTCTCCGGAGACTGCTGGTTCGGCACGCCCGGGCTGTTGCCGAGCGGGAAGTTGGGGTCCGGCGCCGCCCCGGCGGGGGCGACGGTCAGCACACCCGAACCCACGACGAGGATCGCGCCGCAGGCGACGACCATGGAGCGCACACGCTGCCGGTGGGACATTTCCGCATCACATCCTCACGGTCGAACGAATCTGGCCGTGACAAGTAATGCACAGATACGGGTGTGGTTTATGTGGTTTATGTGATTTACACCCGTGAGCCCGGCGTGTCCGGCTGCGTCAGCAGGGCCGGGCGGGCCGTCTCGTAGTCGTCGACGAACCGGCGCAGCAGGACGGCGAGTTGTTCGCGGTCGCCCTGATCCCAGTCCGCCACGATGTGCTCGAGCATCTCCATCCGGCGTCGGCGCAGCTGGCCGGCCAGTTCGCGGCCGGCGTCGGTGACGACCAGCACGCTGGCCCGCCCGTCGTCGGGATCGGCGCGGCGCTCGATCAATTCGCGCTTCACCAGCCCGGCCACCTGGCGGCTGATCGTGGAGGCATCCGAGAACATGGCCTCCGCCAGCGCGCCGGACCGCATCGGGCCGTCGGCGAGCAGCCGGAAGATGATGCTGTAGGCGGAGATCTCGATCTCACCTCCGGAAGCGGCCGCGACCTGCGCATTGGTGCGTTCGCGAATGCGGCCCAGCCGGATCAGCTGCTGGCCGATCACGTCGATCACCTCGTCACTGTCCACGCGACGGTCACCTCCCTCAACGGTTACATTCTTGTCCAACAGCCGCTCAGGCGAGCACCGAGGCGGTCACGGCCGAGGTCAGCCGGATCAGATCGGCCGGCGCCAGCTCGATCTCCAGCCCGCGTTTTCCGGCGCTGCACAGGATCCGGTCCCAGCGCAGCGCGGAGTCGTCCAGCACCGTGGGCAGCGCCCGCTTCTGCCCGAGCGGCGAGATGCCGCCCAGTACATAGCCGGTGGTTCGCTCGGCCTTCGCACGGTCGGCCATCGCGGCCTTCGGCGCGCCCAACGCGGCCGCGGCGGCCTTGAGCGACAGCGTCCGCGGCACCGGCAGGACGGCCACCGCCAGGCCGCCCGTCGACAGCTCGATGACCAGCGTCTTGAAGATCTGCTCGGCCACCACGCCCAGATCGGCCGCGAGCGCGTCGACCGCCTCGGCGCCGTAGGAGTCGCTGCGCGGATCGTGCGCGTAGGAATGCACGCGATGTGCGGCTTTCGCCTGGGTCAGCGCGCGGATCGCCGGGGTCGAAGCACCTGCCATGCCGATCAACAGTAGGGGTGAGCTGTCACGGCCGGGAACACAGTGGGCGTCGGCCATGTTGCACGCGGTACGCCGCCCGTCCAGGGAGGACCCGGACGAGGCGCACAACCCATCGAATGCGAAGGAGACTGCGGTGACCGTGCTGGTCGACGAACGCCCGGTGATCGCCGGATGGTCCTCGTCGTCCGCCCCGATCGACGCCGTGACGCCCGACACCGGGTTCCCGGCGCCCACCCCGCTCGCGGTAGATTCAACAGCTACGGCGATCGAAGGGATGGGCGTGACGAGCGACGACACCGCGCGCGAGCGCGAGGAAGCCGAGCACACGGGAATCGGGGAGCCCGCCGATCCGGCGATCGACGACCCCGAAGACGAGACGGCTGACGGTCAGCCCGGAGTTGCCCGCAGCACCGCCAGCGATGCCGAGCTGGCGCGGCGGTTCGAGCGTGATGCGCTCCCGCTGCTGGACCAGCTCTACGGCGCGGCCCTGCGCATGACCCGCAACCCGGCCGACGCCGAGGACCTGGTGCAGGAGACCTTCGCCAAGGCCTACCAGGGCTTCCGGTCGTTCCGCGAGGGCACCAACCTCCGTGCCTGGCTGTACCGGATCCTGACCAACACCTACATCAACTCCTACCGCAAGAAGCAGCGCCAGCCCGCGCAGTATCCGACCGACGAGATCACCGACTGGCAGCTGGCGTCCACCGCCGAGCACACCTCCACCGGTCTGCGGTCCGCGGAGATGGAGGCGCTCGAGGCGCTACCCGACGACGACATCAAGGCGGCACTGCAGTCGCTACCGGAGGAATTCCGGATGGCGGTGTACTACGCCGATGTGGAGGGCTTCCCCTACAAGGAGATTGCCGACATCATGGGGACTCCGATCGGCACGGTCATGTCCCGCCTGCACCGCGGCCGCAAGCAGCTCAAGGGCCTGCTGGCCGATGTCGCGCACGAGCGGGGATTCGATCGGGACCGGACGGGAAATGCTCGGCAGGAGGTCAACCAGTGAGTGACGACTTGGAACTGGATTGCACGGCGGTCCTTGCCGACGTCTGGCTCATGCTCGACGGGGAGTGCGACGACGCCACCCGCGAGCGGTTGCAGCACCACATGGACCACTGCTCGCCGTGTATCGAGGCGTACGGCCTGGAGGAGAAGCTGAAGCGCCTGCTCAGCACCAAGTGCGGTGGTGACCGCGCCCCGGAGTCGCTGCGCGAGCGGCTGACCCTGGAGATCCGTAAATCCGTCACCATCACCGAGACGCGCATCGAGACCGGCGAGGTCTGACCCGCCGGCGACAAGCGTAGACACGACGAGAGCGGCACCCGTTCCTGATCGGAATGGTGTGCCGCTCTTCGTTTTTCGGTGCTACGGCCGTGCCGTGCGCACGACTCAGGCGTTGGGCCTTTTGCCGTGGTTGGCGGCGTTCTTCTTGCGGCCGCGCTTCTTGCGTCCTCGCTTACCCATCCGTATCTCCCTTCTGGCCCCGGGCCGGGGGTGAACCCGCCTGGATGCGCGTTATCAGCGTTCCAGGCTACAGGCAGCGTCGCCGCGCTCCGCGAGCGGACCACCGGCCTTCCGCAGCCGCTCCGACAGCGCACGGCAGCGCGCACCGAGTTCCGGCGGATCGAGGACCTCGAAGTCGTGCCCCAGCAGGACCATGTGCAGCAGGACGGCGTCGAGATTGTCCGCACCGGCGAGCACCTCGCAGCGCCCG
>NZ_BAGL01000068.1 GCF_000308875.1 Nocardia transvalensis NBRC 15921 | reverse complement strand
TGCCGACCGGCCCGCGTCCGCCGACCGGACCGGGCACTCCGACCGTCGGCCCGATGGCACAGCCGACCGCGGCGTCGGTCCGCGCGGCGACCCCGCCGCCGCAGCCGGTCTACCAGTCCGCCCCGCAGTACCCTCAGCAGCATGTCCCGCAGTACACGCAGGGCGGATACGGCTATCCGCCGCAGCCGCAGAAGTCGAACAACGGCGTGGTCGTCGGCATCATCGTCGGTGGCATCGTGCTCCTGCTGGTGGTGCTGATCCTCATCGCCGCGCTGTAGGGCGGACATCGGATTCGACCGGTGCGGACGGTCGTTCGGCCGCGCGGCGCCGCCGGACCGCCGTCACGCCCGCGATGATCCACAGCGCGCCGAGGGCCCAGCCCGCCAGCACGTCGGTGGGCCAGTGCACGCCCAGATAGATCCGCGAGAGCCCGATCGCGAGGGTGAACAGCACGGCGGCCGCACCGACCGCGATCCGCGCCGCCCGTCGCCGCAGCGACAGCGCCAGCAGCGCGGCGACCGTCCCGACGACCGCCGTCGAGCCGAGCGTGTGCCCGGACGGGAACGAATGGCTCTCCACCGTCACCAGATGTTCGACCGGCGGCCGCCGCCTCCCGACCAGGGCCTTCATCACGGTCACGGTGACCAGCGCCCCGACCGAGACCGCCGCGGTCACCAGCATCGGATACCGGCGCCGCCGCCACGCGAACCACGCGCACGCGGCCACCGCCACGGCCGTCATCGCGACGGTGCCGCCCAGATCGGTGACGATCCGCACGACCGGTGTCAGCCCGTCGGTGCGGTGGGCGACGGCCCACTCCATCGTGGGCCGATCCATGTGGGTCGCGCCGCCGCGGGTGGTGACGCCCGCGGTGAGCACGGCGACGACCGCGCCCAGGACGACCAGCGTCAGTACGACCATGACCCCGAGGGTATGCGGGCCCGCGCTCGCGCGGCCTGTGGGCAAGAGAATGTCCCGGGCATCCGCGAGGTGTGAGCGTGAGTGCCCCAGGTAATTGGGGGAAGGCCCCGATGGCGCGAGCGCGCAGGTGCCGGAACACTGGGAGGCATGACTGCCGATGCCCTGAGCACCGAACCGGCCGCCGGCCCCACGGCAACCGCGGCCCGCGCGACCGATCTGGTGAAGACGTACGGGATGGGGGATACCCAGGTCAGGGCCTTGGACGGGGTGTCTGCCGAGTTCGCCCAGCGCGAGTTCACCGCCATCATGGGCCCGTCGGGATCCGGCAAATCCACGCTCATGCACTGCCTGGCCGGTCTCGACGCCGCCAGTTCCGGCACGGTGCACATCGGCGACACCGACTTGACCACGCTCTCGGACAAGCAGATGACGAAGCTCCGGCGCGACCGCATCGGCTTCGTCTTCCAGGCGTTCAACCTGGTGCCGACGCTGACCGCGCTGGAGAACATCACGCTGCCACTGGATATCGCGGGCCGCCAGCCCGACCACGAATGGCTGGAGACGGTGATCAAGCGGCTCGGGCTGGGCGACCGGCTCGAGCACCGGCCCAGCGAGCTGTCCGGCGGCCAGCAGCAGCGCGTCGCCTGTGCGCGGGCGCTGGCGGGTAAGCCCGACATCATCTTCGGCGACGAGCCCACCGGCAACCTGGACTCGCGATCGTCCGGCGAGGTGCTGTCGATCCTGCGCGCGTCGGTCGACGAGTTCGGCCAGACCGTCGTGATCGTGACCCACGAACCGCACGCCGCCGCGTACGCCGACCGGGTGGTATTCCTCGCCGACGGCCGCATCGTGGACGAGATGCGGGAGCCCACCGCGGACACCGTGCTCGACAGGATGAAGTCGCTGGAGAACGTCTGATGGCCGGCAATCCGATGCGCAAGGTCACCTTGCGCAATCTGGCCGCGCACAAGCTGCGGCTCGCGCTGACCCTGCTGTCGGTGATCCTCGGCACCGCCTTCGTCGCGGGCTCGTTCGTCTTCACCGACACCCTGCAGAGCACCTTCGACGGCATCTTCGCCGGGCAGGCCAAGGGCGTCTCCGTGCGGGTCGAGCCGAAAGAGCAACAGTCCCTGGGCGTTCCGAACGACGTCGTGGACAAGGTCGCGGCCACCGACGGCGTGCGCGCGATCGCGCCCGCCGTCCAGGGGCCGGTGGTGCTGCTGAAGGACGGGCACGCCGTGCAGACCGGCGGCGCCCCGAGCTGGGGCAAGTCCTACCTGCCGCCGGACCGGGCGATCGCGGAGCCGGAGAAGTTCGTCGACGGTGTGCCTCCGAGTAAGCCGGGGGAGATCGCCATCAATATCGGCGGCGCCGACCGGGCCGGGCTGTCCGCGGGCGGCAAGGCCACGATCCTGGTCCCGTCGCACGGGAATATCGACGTCACCGTCACCGGCATCTACGAATTCCCCTCCGACTCCGGCGGATTCATCGGCGTCCTGTTCCCCGACGATCAGGCGCGTCAGCTGTTCACCGACGGTCAGCACGTCGCCTACGTGGATGTCGCGGCCGCGCCGGGCGTATCGGATCAGGCCCTGCGGGACCGGATCGCGCAGCAGCTGCCGCAGTTCAAGGTGCTGGACGGCGCTCAGGTGCGCGAGGACCTGAAGGCGCAGGTCGGCAACGCGCTGAAGTTCGTCAACTACTTCCTGCTGGCATTCGGCGCGATTGCGCTGATGGTCGGCACCTTCATCATCTACAACACCTTCTCGATGATCGTGGCGCAGCGTCTGCGGGAGCTGGCGCTGCTGCGCGCGGTCGGGGCCAGCCGGCGACAGGTCGGCTTGTCGGTGGTGTCCGAGGCCGCCGTGATCGGATTGATCGGCAGCGCAATAGGTCTCGCGGGCGGCGTCGGCCTGGCATTCGGCCTGTCGGCACTGCTCAACGCCTTCGATCTCGGGTTGCCCACCGGCACCATGCAGGTGCTGCCGCGCACCGTGCTGGCGGCGCTGGGCGTCGGGCTGGCGGTGACCGTGGCCAGCGCCTACGCACCCGCGCAGCGGGCGGCGAAGATCCCGCCGGTCGAGGCCATGCGCGCGGAGTACGCGTCGGTCGGCGAATCGCTGCGGCTGCGCACGATCATCGGCGCGGTGCTGGCGGTGGCCGGTCTCGTGCTGGTGGTACTCGGCGCCCGCAACACCGGCGGCAATGCGGCGCTGACCGTCGGAATCGGCGCCGCCGCACTGATTTTCGCGGTGCTGTTCGCCTCGCCGGCGATGTCGCGGCCGGTGGTGAACGGCCTCGGCGTCCTGGTGCGGCCGTTCGGTCCGATCGGCCGCATGGCCCGCAACAACGCCGTGCGCAACCCGCGCCGCACGGCCGCCACGGCCTTCGCGCTGACGCTCGGCCTGATGCTGGTGTCGCTGATCGGCATGCTGGGTTCCTCGGCGAAGGCCAGCGTCGGCGAACTGGTCGACAAGGGCGTGAAGGCCGATTACGTGCTCTCCGGTCCGCAGATGATCGGTGTCCCGCTCGGCGCCGCACAGGCCGCCAAGGGCGTCGAGGGTGTGCAGAATGTGGTCTCCGTGCGCGGCGTGGCGATGAAGGTCGGCGACGACCAGATCTACGGCACCTCGCCCAGCGGCCCGATGGATCAGGTCCTGAACTACGAGATCCGTTCCGGCACGGGAGCATTCGGCGAGAACGATATCCTCGTCTCGGAAACCGAAGCGGGCGACCGGAATTGGCACGCCGGTGACCGGGTGGAGCTGACCAGCCTGGACAGTAAGAAGTTCTCGGTCACGGTGTCCGGCATCTACAAGGACACCCAGCTGCTCGGCCCGATGGTGGTGCCGCCGTCGCTGTACAACCAGGTGATGCCGGTGGCGTTCCGCACCGACGTGCTGGTGCTGATCGAGGCCGTGCCCGGCGCCGACCTGACCGCCATGCGGGCGGGGCTGGAGAAGGCGACCGCCCCCTACGTCGTCGTGCAGGTACAGGACCGCGAGGACTTCAAGGGCGCGCAGGGCAAGCAGATCAACACCATGCTGGCGATCCTGTACGGGCTGCTGGCGCTGGCGGTGGTGATCGCCGTCCTCGGCATCGTCAACACCCTGGCGCTGTCGGTGGTCGAGCGGCGTCGCGAGATCGGCATGCTGCGCGCGGTGGGCATGCAGCGCCCACAGGTGCGGCGAACCATCTATCTGGAATCGATGCTGATCGCGGTGTTCGGCGCGGTGGTCGGGGTCGTGCTGGGACTCGGGCTCGGCGTCGGATTCCTGCGCACGCTGCGGGATCTGGGCCTGAGCACGATCGCCGTGCCCTGGAGCCAGATCGTGCTCATGCTGGTGGGATCGGGCGTCGTCGGCGTGCTCGCCGCGCTGTGGCCGGGCGTGCGTGCCGCGCGCACACCGCCTCTCGCGGCCATCGCGGATATGTGATCCGGACGCGGCCGTGAGATTTCCTGCGGGACACGGCCGTCGAGTCGGCGGGTGAGGCGATCGCTGCCGCTACGCTTGGTCGGCTGTTTCGTTGTCCCGGTTCGTGTGTTCGGACGAAGGGTGCGCGATATGGAACTGCTGGAGATGGTCGATCTGATGCTGAGCATCATCATGAAGGGTGTTCAGCTGTTCGGGAGTTAGCCCTTTCCGGCGTTGGCGTGGGCCCAGCCGTGCAGATCCCCGCGGTCGAGGGCCACCGCCAGCAGGTCCGGGAAGCGGTCGGGCGTGCAGGCGAACGCGGGAATGCCGAGGCCCGCGAGGGCGGCGGCATTGTCGTGGTCGTAGGCCGGGGCGCCGTCGTCGGACAGTGCCAGCAGGACCACCACCTGCACGCCCGCCTCCTTCATGGTGGCGACCCGGCGCAGCATCTCGTCGCGGATGCCGCCCTCGTACAGGTCGGAGATCAGCACGAACAGGGTGTCGGCCGGCCGGGTGATCAGTTGCTGACAGTAGGCGATCGCGCGATTGATATCGGTGCCGCCGCCGAGTTGGGTGCCGAACAGGACGTCGACCGGATCCGTGAGCTGTTCGGTGAGGTCGACGACGGCCGTATCGAACACCACCAGTGAGGTTTTCAGCGATCGCATCGAGGCGAGCACCGCGCCGAACACCGAGGCGTAGACGACGCTGCTCGCCATGGAGCCGGACTGGTCGATCGCCAGCACCACGTCCCGCCGGACCGCCTGGGCCCGGCGGCCGTAGCCGATCAGCCGCTGCGGGACCACGGTGCGGTGCTCGGGCAGGTAGTGCGCGAGATTGCTGCGGATGGTGCGGTCCCAGTCGATATCCCGCAGCCGTGGCCGCGAGATCCGGGCCGCCCGGTTCAGCGCGCCCGAGACCGCGGCGACGGTGCGCGCGGCGATACGCCGCTCGATCTCCCGCACCACCTTCTCCACCACCGCGCGGGCGGTGGATCTGGTGGATTCCGGCATCACCCGGTTCAGGCTCATCAGCGTGCCCACCAGGTGGACGTCCGGTTCGACCGCCTCCAGCAGTTCCGGCTCGAGCAGCAGGCGGGTGAGGTCGAGGCGCTGCACCGCGTCGCGCTGCATCACCTCCACCACGGTCGACGGGAAGTAGGTGCGGATATCGCCCAGCCAGCGCGCGACCTTCGGCGCCGAACCGCCCAATCCGGCCGACCGCTTCTCCGCCGGCGTCTGCTCGTCGGCGTTGTAGAGCGCCGAGAGCGCCCGGTCCATCGCGATGTCCTCGGCGGAATCCAGCCCGCCCAGACCCTGTTCGGCCGGTGCGCCCAGAACCAATCGCCAACGGCGAGCGTGGGTTTCGTCGGGATTTGTCATCGCGTCGGCCCTGCCATTTCGAAAGTCGTCGGCATCCGGTCGTTTCGGGAATTCGGTGCGTGGTTCATACCGCGACCGCCAGGATCTCGGTGATCGCGCGGAGAGCGAGTTCGCCGCGGTCGGGATCGAGAGCGGCGGTAGGGGCCGGGGTGCCGGGGGCGCGGTGGCGGACGGCGTGGCCGATGGCCTGGCGTTCCCCGGATTCGAAGGAGCCGAAGGTGCGGCGCAGCAGCGGCAGCGTGGCGACGAACTGGTCCTCGTCGAGGTCCCGCAGCCAGGTGTCGACGAGGCGCAGGAGTTCGCGGTCGTGCACGAGCAGCAGCCCGCGGCCGCCCAGGAAACCGTCGATCCACGCCGCCTTCTCGGCGGGGGTGTGACCGATCGAGAGCGCGGCCGACAACCTCGTCGCCGCCACGGCGTCGTCGAAGATCCCCGCATCGCACAGCAGGCGGACGATGCGGCCGATCAGCGCGCCGTGCACGTCGTCGCGGTCGGCCAGCCCGCGCAGCGCGGCCAGCCATTCGCGGCTCGCCCGCGGGTCGTCGCGGGTGGCGACGGCCAGATGGGCGGCCTCGAGCAGGGCGCGAACCCGGTCGGCGGCATCGGCGTCGAGCCCGGTGACCGCGCCGGGCAGCCCGGCGCAGATCCGCACGAGCAGGCCGTCGGTGACGCGGGTGAGCGCCGTGAGATCGGTGCTGCGCACATCGCCGTAACGCAGGGTGCGGATCAGGCCGGGGAGGGCGGCGAGCAGGTGGGTGACGTCGTGGTCCAGGGCCGCCACCGATTCCAGCCGGGTCACCAGCCCGTCGACGGCGCCGCCGAGATCGGCGAGCAGGGCCTGCTCCAGTGCCGCGCTCAGGTCGGCGACGGTGGCCTCGGAGGCGGCCGTATCGAGCAGTTTGGCCTCGGCCGCCGCGGCGATGGTGGTGCCCCAGCGGGAGGCCTCGACGACCGCGACCGAGAGTTCCGGTTCCCAGCGCAGCGTCCACGTCTCGCGGAAGGTGCCGGAGTTGCGGACCTCGCCGGTCGTCGGTGTGCCCCACTCGATTCCGAGCAGGCGCAGCCGGTGCAGCAGGTGCGACCGGCCCACATCGATCTCGCGCCGCAGATCGAGATCCAGCTGTCGCGCCGAGGGCTGTTGTTTCATGCGCAGTGTGCGGATCCGCGCCCGCAGGTCCGCGTCGAGCGGCACGGTGGGCGTGTCGTCGGGCACGGCGCCGAGCGCTTCGCCGACCACCAGTTCGCCGACGACCAGCCGCAGCATCGTCTCGTCGCCGTCGCACAGGACGGATCGGGTGGCGTCGGTGACCTCCGACAGTCCCGGGAGCGGCCGCCCGCGCAGCGCCGCCAAAGTCTCCGCCAGCCGGACGGATTCGATGATGTGGGCGCTCGAGACGGGGAGATCGTGGGCGCGCAGCGTCGTCGCCACCTTGGTGAGCCAGCGGGCGATCGGCTGTTCGGTCTCGGTGAACAGATGGTGATACCAGCCGGGCGAGGTGATGCCGGCCCCGTATCCGGACGCGCCCGCCAGCCGCGAATGCGTCCACGGCACCCAGGTCAGCGTCGCCTTCACCTTCGGCAGCCCCTTGAGCAGCCGTGCATCGGGAGCCGCCGGTCCCAGACTGCCCGTCAACGCGGGCGCGTGCCACGCACCGCACACCACCGCCAGCCGTACGGCCCCGCCCTTCAGCGTCTTCCGCATGACCTGCCGCATGTACGCCTCGCGCCGCAGGGTGTGGGCATCCACCGGCGTATTCATGACACTCGGCGGATTATCTTCTGCCGCAGCGGATTGCGCGTCACCGCCTTCGTCGGCAACGGGTATCGACTCCGGGGCTTCCGAATCGGTGGTGCCGACGGTTTCCCGCAGGGCCGACATGGCCTCGGTGATGGCATCGAAAGTGTCCGCGTCGGCGCTGGATTCGATGACCGCGTCCCACCAGCGCTCCGGATCGTCGTAACCCGCGGCGGCGGCCAGTTCGGCGAGCGGGTCGGTGCGGTCGCCCGGCTCCGTGTCCTGGGCGAGAACATACGTGGCCGGGAGGTCGCAGAAGTGCACGGGCACAGCGTTTTCCGCCGCGAAGCGCAGCGCCTGCCATTCCGGGGAGAACGCCGCGAACGGCCAGAACGCGGCGCGCGCGGGAGAATCCGGGACGTAGGCCAGCAGCGCGACCGGCGGGCGCAATCCCTCGGCGGCGGCGTAGACGACCAGCGGATCGGCGTCGGCGGGCCCCTCGATGAGGATCGCGTCCGGCCGGAAATCCGCCAATGCCAGCCGCAGCGACCGTGCCGATCCGGGACCGTGGTGCCGGATACCGAAGATCCGGGTCTCGGGCGGCCGCTCGGCGTCCGGGGTCATCCGTTGACCTCGCGGCAGGCGCGGTAGAAATCGGCCCAGTCCGGGCGCTCACGGACCACGGCCTCCAGGTATTCCGTCCAGACCACGGTGTCGGCCACCGGATCCTTGACCACCGCGCCCAGCACCGCGCCGGCCACGTCGGCGGCGCGCAGGACACCGTCGCCGAAGTGCGCGGACAGGGCCAGGCCGTTGGTGATCACCGAGATGGCCTCGGCGGTGGAGAGCGTGCCCGACGGGGATTTGAGTTTCGTGCGGCCGTCGGCGGTCATGCCCGCGCGCAGCTCGCGGAACACCCGCACCACCCGGCGCACCTCCTCGGCGGCGGCCGGTACCGCGGGCAGTTCCAGTGCGGCGCCGAGCTGTTCGACGCGCCGGACGACGATGGCGACCTCCTCGTCCTCGTCGGCCGGCAGCGGCAGCACCACCGTGTTGAACCGCCGCCGCAGCGCCGAGGACAGCTCGTTGACGCCGCGGTCGCGGTCGTTGGCGGTCGCGATCACATTGAAACCCTTGGCCGCCTGGACCTCGGTGCCCAGCTCCGGCACCGGCAGCGTCTTCTCCGACAGCACCGTGATCAGCGCGTCCTGCACATCGGAGGGGATGCGGGTGAGTTCCTCGACGCGCGCGATGGCGCCGGACCGCATGGCCGTCATGACCGGCGAGGATACGAGCGCACCCTCGCTCGGCCCCTCCGCCAGCAGCCGCGCGTAGTTCCAGCCGTACCGGATGGCCTCCTCCGCGGTGCCCGAGGTGCCCTGCACCAGCAGCGTGGAGCTGCCGCAGATCGCGGCCGAAAGATGTTCCGACACCCAGGTTTTCGCCGTTCCGGGCACGCCGAGCAGCAGCAGTGCGCGGTCGGTCGCGAGGGTCGCCACCGCCACCTCCATGAGCCGGCGCGGACCGACGTATTTGGGGCTGATCACGGTGCCGTCGCTGAGGGTGCCGCCGAGCAGATAGGTCACCACCGCCCATGGCGACAGCCGCCACGCGGGTGGGCGCGGGCGGTCGTCGATCGCGGCGAGCGCGCGCAGTTCGTCGGCGAACGCCTGTTCGGCGTGCGGGCGCAGCAGGTCGTTGTCGCGTGCGGTCTCGGTCGTTGTCACTGCAGCTCCTCGAGCATCGTGGTGCGTTGGGCCAAGTCGTGGGCGAGTTGGTCGAAGGTGTTCTGCCAGGCGGGATCGCCGCAGCGCCGGGCGGTGGCGGTGACGGCCCCGGCGGCATCGGCCGGGAAGTGCACGGCGGCGGTCCGGAACAGGGTGCGGTAGGAGGCGGGGGTCCGGCCCGCGGCGCCGGGGCGCGCCGCCGCCAGCTGGGCCCGGTCGAACAGTAGGTGGAGCAGGTGCTCGGCCAGCGGGCGCGGCCACGGCCGCGGCACCGCCCGCACCAGCAGTTCCACATCGGCCAGCCAGTTGCTGTCGAGCCGCCGCAGATAGCGCACGCGCTCCGCCAGCGGCAGCAGGGCGAACAGTTCGCGCCGCAGCTCCAGATCGGCCCCGAGGGTCGGCGTCGCGGTCAGGACCTCGAACAGCGTTGCCGCCCAGCGGGAATCGCGCTGGGCGAGCGCCGCGTCGGCCCAGCCGGCGAAGATCGGGCCGAGCATCTCGTCGGCCATCCGGATCCGGACGGCGCGCTCGGGCGTCGCGAATACCGTGTCCCAGTGCGGCAGCGGGGTGGCGGCCACGGTGCGGCGCAGCCATTCGGCCGCCACGTCGGGTGCGCCGTCCAGCCGGAAGGCAGTGGCGCCGGTACGGTCGGCGAGGCCGTCGCGGCGTGCGGCATCGTCGAGCGCGTGCGGGAGATGAGCGCTCATCCGATCGCCGGCCAGGGTGATCCACCGCGTCACCCGCTCCTCCATGCGGCGGGCGAAAGCCGAATCGGTAAGGCGGGCAAGGAGATCCGCGGCCGTGCGGCGCACCTCGGCCCGCGCGTCGTCGAGCGCGGACTCCAGCAGCGGCTCGTCGTCGGGCGTCAGGTCGACGGCGAGGACGGCCAGCAATTCGGCCCGTACCGGTCCGGGTTCGGTCCGCCAGGAAGCGGCGAGCGTCTCGCGTGCCGCCCGCGGATCGCGAGCGCGCAAGGCCGCCAGCCAGGCCCGCCGCTCGGCGGGGCGGCCGTGGGACCACACGTCGGCCGACTCGGGGTCGGCGCGCACCAGGGCGTGCCAGTGCGGAGCATGCCGTGCCAGCCACGCACCGCGAACTCCCGCAAGTCGGATCAGCGGTTCCCGCAGTGCGACTTGGGTTTTCGCATGATCCAGCAGGGCGGCGCAGAGTGCGTCGGGTGCGCGGTAGTCGTGCCGCGCGGCGGCCTCGAACCACTCCGGCAAGAAGGGGGACCGCTCGGCCAGCAGGCGTGTCAGGCGGTATCCCGCGGGTTTCGGCAGGAGTGGGCGCTCGTCGTCGCCCGCCGGGTCGGGCAGTGTGGTCGTGCTCGGGATCGTGCCGCCGCGTTCGAAAGTGTCTTGCAGAACGGCGATTTCGAGGAGCGCGGCGGCCGGATCGCCGGTGGTGCGCGCGGCGGCCGCCACCGGGCCGGGCAGGCCCGCCGTCTCGGGCACGCGGCGCGCGGTGCCCAAAAGCGCCGCCGACGTCAGGTCGCCCGCCGGTGCCGGGGAAGCGGTACCGATCGAATCGGCTCCGGCGTCGACGATGTCGCCGTCGGCGAAGGCCGAGACGGGGACGAGACCGTCGGCGGTCCACTCGCCGATCACCGTGATCGGGTGCCCGCCGGACACACCCAGCAACGGCCAGGGCTGCTCGGCGAGCCGTGCCAGCGGTAGCGCCGTGCCGTCGAATTCGGCCACGTACCACCGGTTCTCGTCCACCACCGGCACCACATCGGCGAGCAGTACCGGCCACGACCGCAGCCACGGATCGGCGCTCAGCGCACGCGCGTGCTCGGCCAATGCCGCCGCGATCGTGCCGGGCCCGCTCGGGGGAGCCGTCCGGGAGGCCGCCGAATCCTCACCCGTGCGATTTCCGGGACCACTACTCGAACGGTTGCCGGGAACGCCGAGGCGCTCGTCGGAAATGCCGACGGCGCTGGCGGTTCTGCTGCGGTCGAGGGTGCCGCACCGAGCGCCCTCCGAAGCGCCGGATCCGTTCGTGTTCGCCGCAGCCACTCGGCTGGGGATCGATGTGAACGGTTCCTGCGCCCCGAGGCGCTCACCCCAGAGCGCTCGCAACGCCGCCGCGCCGGGATAGAAGTGCAGGTTCGCCTCGGACATGAAGCCCGGGCCCGGGGTGTCGGGGGGAAAGGCCGGACTGCCGAACGAGTGGTCGACGAGTACCGCCCAGCGTCCGGTGCGGCGGCCGCGGGCCCACACCCGGCGGGTGTACAGCCGCTCGTCCTCGGTGATGCGCTGCCCCAGCACCATCCACTGATCGCGGACGGCGGGCTCGGCGCGCACCGACTCGGCCGGGGCCGGATATCCGATGTGCGCGCGGGCCGCGGCCGCCAGCCCGGGACCCAGCTCGTCGAGGTGGCGGTGGGCGGCCGCCAGCAGGTGCAGACGGCCGTATTCGCGCAGCAGCAGGGCCGGCCAATCCTCGCGGAGGACAACATTGCGAGGAAGTTGCCGCAACGCCGCCGCGACCCCGGGGGCCTGCGCGTCGACCATGCGTTTGGCCACCCCCTCGAAGGCGCCGAACGAACGGTCGGCCTGGGCCAGCCCGGTGCGGACCTGGTCGCACAGCCAGATCTCCAGATCGGCCAGGCCCGCGGCGACCCGCGACCGGCGCTGCTCCACCGTCGCCTCCCGGGACGTGCGGGCCGCCTTGGGAGCGGGTTTCGCCGCCCGGGCCCGCAGCCACTCGGCCGCGAAATCCGCGGGCTCCGCGACCTCGCCCACCGCGCCGTCCGACCAGGTCTGCAAGAGCGACAGCGCGTGCTTGCAGGGGAACTTCCGGCTCGGGCACGAACACTTGTAAGCCGGACCGTCCAGGTCGACGACCGTTCGGTAGGGCGAGCTGCCGCTGCCCTGGCACAGTCCCCACAGCGCGCTGCCGTTGCGGCCCGTATCGCGCCACTTGCCGTGCAGCTTCCGCGCGGCGGTGAGCGAGGCGGCATCCGGCGCCAGCGCGGCAATCTGCTCCGCTGTCCACATCATCGATCGCACCCCCGCATGAGTCCTCGTCCCCGTTCGCCGTGCTGTCCGATTTCTACTCCAACCCACCGACAATTCGCGGGCGTCCCGCGTCCACCTGTGCGATCATCGCCCGATGTCCGTCTCCCGCCCCGACCTGCTGCGCTGGCAGTTCGACATGACCTGGGCCCTGCTCGAACTGCACCTGCGCGCGCTGACCCCGGAGGACTACCGCTGGGAACCGGCGCCGCTGGTCTGGACGGTACGCCCGGGGCCCGGGGGCGTGTGGATCCCGGACTGGTCCGAGACCGAACCCGATCCGATTCCGGTGCCCACCATCGCCTGGCTCACCTGGCACATCGGCTGGTGGTGGTCGGTCACGCTGGACCACGCCCGGGGCCACGCCGTGCGCGACCGCACCGAGATCGGCTGGCCGGGCGAGGCCGAGGTCGCAGGCTGGCTGTACGACCTGCGCGCGGACTGGCGTGCGGTACTCGACGCCTACACCGATGCCGACCTGGACGCGCCCGCGGCGTTCCCGTGGGGCGACACGCCGGACCGCACCGTCGCCCACACCGCGGCGTGGGTGAACGCCGAACTGATGAAGAACGCCGCCGAGATCGGCCAGCTGCGCCTGCTTCGCGCGGCCGGGTAGGTTCGCTGAGCGGTAGCGAGTTCAATCTCCGTGGCGCAGAGAACGATTGCACTGTTAAGTGCCCTTGCTTATATCCTGTAACTCTGGCATTCTGACCTGTTCGGTTGATCCGAGCCACCTGATGTTTGGGTGAAACCCGTGGAACTGCCCGGCCGGGACGGCCGAGGGGTGGACATCGGCCGGATCAACCGTTTCGATGGCCATAGCGTCCCGCCCGGGACGGTTCGCCGAAAGCGCTGTCGCGCGGGCGGATCGGCCGGTGATCCGGTAGCGTTCGGCACGGCTTCGGGTCCGCGCGGCCCGCGGTATCCTGGTCGTCGGACGTCTGAGGGAGTGGCAGTTGGGGGTAGGACCGGAGGATGCCGCACCAGGTCTCATCGAATTGGTGTCGCGCCGCCTGAATTCCGACCCGTCGATCACCCCGGAAGTCGCCGCCACGGTGCTGGACGCACTCGGCGTGGAACCGGGCCGTACCAGCTCCGGCCCCGGTCACAGCGGAATCTTTTTGCGTGGCATCCGCGTTCGCGGGTTCCGCGGAATCGGCCCCGCCGCGACGCTGGAACTCAAACCGGGTCCGGGGCTCACGCTGGTGGTGGGCCGCAACGGGTCCGGTAAATCCAGTTTCGCCGAGGCGGCCGAGCTGACGCTCACCGGAGTCAACCGGCGCTGGGAGGGCCGGTCGGCCGTGTGGCGCGAGGGCTGGCGAAATCTGCACGACGGCAGCGTCTCCCGCATCGAATTGGAGATGACCACCGCCGGTACGGACGGTGAACTCACCGTCGCCCGGGAATGGCCCGACGGCGCCGATCTCACCGGCGGCACCTGGACGCAGCAGCGAAAGGGGCAAGCGCCCACCGAATTTCATCCCGACGAGTGGGCGCGGGCGCTGGAGCTGTACCGGCCGTTCCTGTCCTACAGCGAACTCGGCGCCCTCGTCGACGGCCGCCCCAGCGACCTGTTCGACGCCCTGCACCAGCTGCTCGGCCTCGACGATCTCACCGCGGCGCAGGAGCGCACGCGCGTGCGCAGACTCGAACTCGAGCGCGCCGCGCGGCAGTCCCGGGACGAACGCAATGCCCTGCTGGTGGCGCTGTCGACCGTCGCCGACGACCGTGCGACCCGCGTCGCCGATCTGCTACAGGCGACGCCGCCCGATCTGACGGCGATCGGCCGCGAACTGGCGGGCGCACGGCACGATCCGACCGGCGCGGCGGCCCTGCAGGCCATCCTGCGACTGCGGCTGCCCGAACCGGCCGAGGTCGACGCCGCCGCCGTCGACGTCGACCGCTGCGCCGCCGAACTGGCCGCCCGCTCGACCGGCGATACCGAATCCGAACTGCGCGTGCTGGATCTGCTGCGCCGCGCCCGCGCCCACAGCGAGGCGGCCGGGACGTGTGCCTGCCCGGTCTGCGGCCGCGGCGTCCTCGACCAGTCCTGGCAGCGCGAGACCGATGCGCAGATCTCCCGACTCACCGATCGCGCCGCCGCGCTCACCGCCGCCCGCACCGCCCTGGAGCAGGCGGTGCAGCGCGCCCGCGGTCTGGTGAAACCCGTTCCCGCGGAACTGGATCCGCCGCCGCCGGACGCGCCGAACGTCGACACCGGGCCGGCGCGCCGCACCTGGTCGGCCTGGGCGGCGCTGGCCGAGATCGAATACGGGCCGGACCTGGCCGACCGCCTCCGGGTGGCGCACACCGACGCCGTCCGTGGCCTGGAGACGCTGCGCCGCTCGGCCCGCAAGGAATTGGACCGGCTGGACGCGGTCTGGACGCCGCTGGTGCCGCGCATCGCCGCCTGGCTGCAGGAGGCCAAGGTGGTCGCCGCCGCCGATTCCGAACTGCGCACCGCGCGCCGCGCGGAGGACTGGCTCAAATCCGCGGCCGCCGGTCTGCGGGACGAGCGGATGGCGCCGCTGGCCGATCACGCCCGCCGGATCTGGCGCGGCCTGCGGCAGCAGAGCAATGTGGACCTGGGCGCGATTCGCCTGCAAGGCAATGCCGGAGCCACCCGCAAGGTCCTGCTCGACGTCACCGTCGACGACACCGGCGGCACCGCGCTCGGGGTGATGAGCCAGGGCGAACTGCACGCGCTGGGCCTCGCGCTGTTCCTGCCGCGGGCCACCGTGCCGGAGAGCCCGTTCGGTTTCGTCGTGATCGACGATCCGGTGCAGGCGATGGATCCGGCCAAGGTCGACGGCCTGGCGCGGGTGCTCTCCGCCGCCGCCCGCAGCGGACGCCAGGTCGTGGTGTTCACCCACGACGAGCGCCTGGCCGAGGCCGTGCGGCGGCTGCGCCTGGACGCCACCGTCCTCGACGTGCAGCGGCGGGAGCGCTCGACCGTCGAACTGCGGGTCGCGGAGGATCCGGTGCGCCGCTATCTCAGCGACGCCAACGCGCTGCTGCGCACCAAACAGCTCCCGCGCGCCATCGCCGTCGAACTGGTCATCACGTGCTGCCGCTCGGCGATCGAGGCGGCCGCGCTGGCCCGCGCGCGGCGCACCCTGCTCGGCGCCGGGGTCGACCATCGCGAGGTGCAGCGGCGCGTGGACGCCGCCCGTACCACCTGGGAGAAGGTCTCGCTGGCGATCTTCGGTGACCCGGATCGCGTGGACGATCTCAACGCGCAACTCGATCGCGAAGCGCCCTGGGCGCGGTCGGTGTTGCGCGACGCGGCCGCCGGGGCGCACATCCGCATCGATCGCAACGGCGGCGAATTGATCTCCGGTACCAGGAAACTCGTCAAGTGGCTGAATCCGTGACCCCGACCGTCGCGCAGCGCCTCGCCGCCGCCGACGAACTGCTCAGCGGCGCGGTGACCGACGCGGGCGGGCTGTGGTCGCGCGCGACGGTGTGGATCCTGCGAATCGTGCTGGAGCAGTGCATGGATCAGCTATGGCTGCGGGTCGCGCCGCCGGTGGCGCGCTGCAGTATGCGGGCGCAACTGCTGGCCCTGGCGCCGTACACCGGACCCGATACCGCCGCTCGCGTCGCCACGCTGTGGGCGGCCTTGTCGCGGGCGGGGCACCATCAGGACTACGAGCTGGCGCCGACGGTGATCGAGCTGCGCGGCTGGTACGACGAGACCACCCGGCTCGCCGCCGAACTGGCCGGACTCGGGGACACCGCCGACGCGCCGGGCGGCCGGCCCGCCCGTGGATAATCGGCGGATGCCCGAACGCCCCGCCGATACCGCGCCGTGCCCCTGCCGCAGCGGCGAGACCTTCGCGGGCTGCTGCGGCCCGCGCCTGGACGGCACCGGCCCGGCCCCGACCGCCGCGGCCCTGATGCGGTCGCGCTTCACCGCCTTCGCCGTCGGGGATGCCGGCTACCTGCTGCGATCGTGGCATCCGCGGACCCGGCCGCGGACGCTGACGCTCGATCCGGAGCAGCGCTGGCTGTATCTGGAGATCGCGCGGACCGAGCGCGGCGGGCCCTTCGACACCACGGGTGTGGTGGAGTTCCGCGCTCACTACCGGTCGGACGGCCGGCGCGGGGTACTGCACGAATGCAGTGAGTTTGCTCGGGTCGACAACGCGTGGGCGTATGTCGAGGGTGATATCGAATTGTAATGGTAGCGGTGAGTGTGCCCACAGGGGTTGCGGCCGTCGCCCGCCGCTCATATGGTGCAACGTAGAACTATTCGTGCACGAAGCGAAGGGGTTGTCGGACGAAAGCTTTCGGGCAAATTCCCCCCGGCCACGCGTAGGGTGCGAATATGCCACACGTCGCGATCGAGTACTGCACGCAGTGTCGCTGGCTGCTGCGGGCGGGCTGGATGGCCCAGGAGTTGCTGAATACCTTCGGCACCGACCTGTCGGGGGTCGCGCTGGTACCGGGCACGGGCGGGGTCTTTCGCATCACACTCGACGACGAGCAGATCTGGGAACGTAAGGCGGACGGCGGATTTCCGGATATCGCGATACTCAAGCAACGGGTACGCGACCGGATCGACCCCGGTCGAGACCTCGGCCACATCGATCGCACATGACGGTGTCGCCGAGGAGATCGCGCTGTCGGAGATGATCTCGGACGTACTCTCGATAGCAGGAGTACGAGGAGGTGCGAGCCATGAGCGAGCGCAGCGAGCGAACAACAGGCACAGCTACGGGAGTGCTCGTGCCGGAGCCGAGCGTTAGCGAGGCGGAGGCATGAGCACTCAGTTTCTGGAGCCGGCCAGTACTGCCGAGTCGGGTCCCGCCCCTGTCGCACGGACCGCAGTGGGGGATGTGCGGGGCTTCCGGGACGGTTCGGTGCACGTCTGGCGCAGCATCCCGTACGCCGCCGCGCCCGCCGGTCCGAAACGGTTCCGCCGCCCCCAGCCGCCCGAGCCGTGGGACGGGGTGCGCGACTGCACGGAGTTCGGCGAGATCGCGCCGCAGTCCATGGGCGCCATGGTCCCGGTGGACTCCGGCCTGCGGATGGGCGAGGACTGCCTCTGGGTGAACGTCTGGGCGCCCGCCGCCACCACCGACGAGCCGCGGCCGGTCATGGTGTGGCTGCACGGCGGCGCGTACTGCCTGGGTACCGCGGCCCAGAGCATCTACGACGGCCGCAAGCTGGTCGAGACCGGCGACGTCGTGGTGGTCAGCGTGAACTACCGGCTGGGCGCGCTGGGCTTCCTGGACCTGTCCTCCCTCGGTCACGATTTCGTCACCAACCTCGGCCTGCACGACCAGATCGCCGCGCTGGAATGGGTGCGCGACAATATCGCCGCCTTCGGTGGCGATCCGGGCAATGTCACCATCTTCGGGGAGTCCTCCGGCGCCGGCTGCGTGACGGCGCTGCTCACCTCGCCCCCCGCGGCCGGGTTGTTCCATCGCGCCATCGCCCAGAGTCCGCCCGCCACCACGGTTTTCGGGCCCAACCGGGCGACCGGGGTGGCGCAGCGGTTCCTGGAGTTGATGGATCTGCCGCGCGAGCGGGTGTCGGAACTGCTCGAATGCCCGATCGAGCGGATCGTCGACGCCGCGGGCATCCTGCTCGACGAGGTGCCGCTGCAGTCACCGGGCCGGTTGGCCGCCGCGCCCGTGGTCGACGGCGATCTGCTGCCCGCGTATCCGACCGACCGGTTCCAGGAGGGGCGTTCGCACCGGGTGCCGCTGATCATCGGCACCAACAAGGAGGAGGCGTCGCTGTTCCGGTTGTTCCGGTCGCCGATCATGCCGGTCACCCCGGACGCGGTGAACGCCATGCTGCACGCGGTCGCCGCCGACCACCCGGAGCTGCCGCCCGAACGGATCGCCGAGATCACCTCCGCCTACCCGGATCTGGCCAAGACGCGCGGGGCCCTGGCGATGTCCACCGACGCGGCGTTCCGGATGCCGGCGCACTGGGTCGCGGACGCGCACTCCCGCCACACCCGCACCTGGATGTACCGCTTCGATCAGGCCACGCCGATGTTGAAGGCGGCCCGGGTAGGGGCGGGACATGCCACCGAACTGCCGTACGTCTTCGGCAATTTCGGCACGCTGAACCACGATCCGACGTTCTGGCTGGGCGGGCGCAAGGTCGCCACGGAGGTGTCGGGCCGGATGATGCGGCGCTGGCTGGCCTTCGCCGAGCACGGTGTGCCCGCGGCGCTCGACGGGTCCAAGCACTGGCCGCCCTATCGCGAGTCCACCCGCACGACCTTGGTCATCGACGCCGCCGACCGCATCGTCGACGATCCCGACCACGACCTGCACACGGCGTGGGGCGATCGGGTCGTCGGCTTCAGCTGAGGGTCAGACGGCGGCGGGCTGTTCGGCGCGCTGACCCAGGCTGACCGGCAGGTGGCTGTACCCGTGCAGGGTGAACAGCGGCCGCCTGCGCGGCTCGCCGGACAGCTGGAGATCGGGGAAGCGCTCGAACAGCGCGCGCAGGGCGTACGCGCCCTCCATGCGAGCCAGGCTGGCGCCGAGGCAGACGTGGATGCCCGACGAGAACGTCAGGTGCTCCTTGGCGTTCGGGCGGGTGATGTCGAAGCGGTCCGGATTCTCGAAGACCGCCGGATCGCGGTTGGCGCCGGCGAGCAGCAGCACGACCGTATTGCCGTCGCGCACGGGCGCTCCGGCGAGTTCGACGTCGCGCCCGGCGATCCGCGCGGTGTTCTGCACCGGGGCGTCGAAGCGCAGGATCTCCTCGACCGCGTTGGGCCACAGCTCCGGCTCCTCACGCAGGCGCGCCAGCTGGTCGGGATGGCGCAGTAGCTGGACGATGCCGTTGCCGATGAGATTCACGGTGGTCTCGAAGCCGGCGCCCATGAGCAGGGTCGCCGACGCCTTCAGTTCCCGATTGTCCAGGTCGCCGGCGGTGACCAGGCCGGAGAGGATGTCGTCGCCGGGTTCGCGCCGGAGCCGGGCGATGTGCTCGTCAAGATATGGATCCATCTCGATGATGGCGGCGGAGGCCGCGCGGGTGGTGCGCCAGCTGGTACCGATGTCCAGTAGTGGCGAGGCGGCATCGCCCCAGGCCAGGAAGCGGTCGCGGTCGGCGTCGGGGAAGCCGAG
>NZ_BAGL01000069.1 GCF_000308875.1 Nocardia transvalensis NBRC 15921 | reverse complement strand
AGCGGAACCCGCGCGCTCGCATCGCATTTCGTCATGTCGAGGGCGCTGCGACTGGCGCCGGAGCCGGCCGTCGGCTGGTTCGCGCGCAACGTGTACGGCGTCCGCTTCTTCCACGCCATCGTGTCGAATATGGCGGGACCCGACCGGGATATGACCTTCGCGGGACTGCCGATCGCACAGGTCTTCCCGATCCTGCCGCCCGCGCCCGGGGTGCCGCTCGTGGCCGGCGTGCTGAGCTGGCGCGGGGTGCTGGGCATCGGTCTGTCGGCCGATCCGGCGCTGCTGGATCCGGTCGCGTTCGCCGCCGAGTTGCCCAGGGTCCTGGACGAATTGGCGGGTTCGGCGGCTGTCGCCGAACCGGGCTCGCCGGTCCGTTCCGGCGAGTAGTCTGAGCGAGTTGATCAAGCCGTCGCGGCGCAGCGGCGCATGGCCCGGTAGCGCCGTCGAACCGACCCACTTCCAGGGAGGCGGGACATGTTCAACCGGGACATGTTCACCCGAACCGCGGCGACGATATTCGCCGCCTCCGCTCTCGTACTGTCGGCCGCCGCCTGCGGGGGCTCCGACAACCAATCCGACACCGCGTCGACCACCGGCCCGCCCTCGGTGACTCAGGCGGTCACCGACTCCTACGAGCGTTTCTTCGACGGCGGCACCGGCGCCGATCAGAAGATGGCGCTGCTGGAGAACGGCAAGGCCTTCGCCGACACCATCAAGGCCCAGGCCGACTCGCCGATAGCGAAGGCCACCAGCGCCGAGGTCTCCGGCGTCGCCAGCACCGGCACCGACCACGCCGACGTCACCTACACCATCCTGATGGGCGGCAAACCGGCCCTGGCGAACCAGCAGGGCTCGGCGATCCGGCAGGACGGAACCTGGAAGGTCACGGCCGCCACGTTCTGCGCCCTACTGACGTTGCAGGGCAACCCACCCCCGGTGTGTGCCACCCCGACAAACTGACGTCGGGGTGAATGATGAGTGCGACGCCATGGGTGCGGTTGATGAGTGCGACGGCAAGGGTGCAGCCGATGAGCACGCCGACACCGGATGGCCGATGACCACCCCCACTCGCGCGGCACGGCCCAATGTGGCGCTGGCGACCGTCACCGCGGTGCTGTTCGTGACCTTTCTGGACACCACCGTCGTCAGTGTCGCGCTTGGTGATATCCAGTCGGATCTGCATGCGGGTGTGGTTTCGCTGCAGTGGGTGGTCAATGCGTACACGCTGGTGTTCGCGAGTGTGATGCTGACCGCGGGGACGCTGGGGGATCGGTGGGGGCGTAAGCGCGTGATGGTGGCGGGGCTGGTGGTCTTCTGCGCCGGATCGGTGCTGTCGGCGACCGCGTCGAGCGTGGCCGTGCTGATCGCCGGGCGCGGGGTGATGGGTCTGGGCGCGGCGGCCTCCGAACCGGGCACGCTGTCGGTGATCAGGCATATCTATCCGGAGCGCGGCGCGCGGGCGAAGGCGCTGGGCGCGTGGGCCGCGGTCTCGGGGCTGGCGCTGGCGGCGGGACCGGTCGTCGGCGGGCTGCTGGTGGGGGCGTTCGGCTGGCAGTCGATCTTCTGGTTCAACCTGATCGTCGGCGTCGTCGTGCTGGCGGCCGCCGTGCGGTACGTGCCGGAAAGCGCTGACCCGCAGCCGGGTCCGGTGGACCGGGCCGGATTCGTGCTCGGCGCGACATTCCTCGGCTGTGTCATCTACGCCGGGATCTCGGGCGAGGAGGTGGGCTACGACGCCGTCTCGGTGATCACGTTGTTCGTGATCGGCGGCCTGGCGTTCGTGGGCTTCCTGGTGGTCGAGACGCGGGCCCGCAACCCGATGTTCGACTTCCGGTATCTGCGCGTGCCGATGGTGCGCAGCGCGCTGATCGTGGCGTTCGCCGTCTATTTCGGCATCTTCTCGATCTTCTTCTTCACCGCGCTGTACCTGCAGGAGGTGATCGGCTACTCGGGATGGCGCACGGCGGCGGTCTTCGCCCCGATGGCCGTCGCGATCATCCTGGGCTCGCTGGTCGCCGGATTCTGGGTGGCGCTGCGCGGTTCGCGCACCCCGATGATCACCGGCTGCGTCCTGGGCGCCGCCGGAATCCTGCTCGCGCGCGAATGCCTGGGCGTGACGGTCGAATTCGGGCCGCTCGCCCTGGCGCTGACCGTGGCCGGGCTCGGATTCGGCATCGCGGTGGTGCCGCTGACCTCGGCGGTGCTGTCCGGGGTGCCCGCCGAACACTCCGGAATGGCCGCCGCCGCGACCAATACGATGCGCCAGGTCGGCGCGGTGGTCGGTGTCGCCGCGCTCGGATCGCTGGTCAACTCCTTCCTCGACGACGATCTGGTGCGCCGGCTGAACGAACTCGACATCCCGGCGAACTTCCAGGCCATCGTCATCGACGCCATCAAGACCGGCAACGTCCCGGCCGGCGGCGACCAGGCCGCGTCGGCCGCCTACGGCCCGATCGTCGACCAGGTCATCCACGCCACCTACGCCGCCTTCCACCGCGGACTCGATGTCGCCCTGCTGGTTTCGGGCGTCATGCTCCTCGCCGCCGCGGCCCTCACCGCCCTCTCGGCCTACCGGGCGGGCGATCGATCGGGCTACGAATACGAGAACTGATCGGCGAAACTTCCCGACAGCGGGAGCTTCCGGGCCCGCGGGCCTTATTCTGTGAAGTCTCGCCGTGATTTTCGGAGTTGCCATGCCTCATCTCGAGTACTCGTCGTCCCGTCGTGCCCGCAGCCGCCGGTCCCCGGGCCGGATCGTGCTGTTCGCCGCCGCGTTGCTGGCCGCGACGGCGGCCGCGACCGCACCCGCGAGCGCCGCGGGCGAGGTGCGGGTTCACCCCGGAATGTCCATCCGCACCGACGACGAGGTGTGCTCGATCGGCATGCTCGGTCACATCGGCAACACCAAGTACGCCGTGACGGCGGGCCACTGCTTCGAGGCCAAGGCGGCGGTGTCCGACGAGAACGGCCATCGCATCGGCACCTTCGAGATGGGCGTGCCCGACGGCGAGGCCGACGATCTCGGCTTCGCCCTGGTGCGGCTCTCCGGCAACATCGTCGTCTCCGCCAAGACCGACGACCTGGCGATCTCCGCGGTCGACAGCGATCCGACGGAGGGGCAGAAGGTGTGCAAGACGGGTGCGCGCACCGGCACGACCTGCGGCACCATCAGTGCTGTCACGGCTACCCACCTGCGCACCACCTTCGCCGTCGACCACGGCGACTCCGGCGGCATCGTGTACAGCGGCACCAGTTACAACATGGGTGTCTTCGTCGGCATGGTGGTCGGAATGGGCGACGACTTCACGCTCGTCCAGCCGGCCGAGCGGCTCGGCGACCTCATCCGGCACCGCGGTCCCGAGGGTTCCGACTCGTTCCGGTGGTACGTCTCCAAGTAGGTCACCGGTTACGAAGACGAAACCGGAGACTGTGCCCGGAACGGGTGCAGTGGGCTTAACGTGGAAGTCTCCCTGTCACATTCGGAGGCCGTCATGCGCAATCCAGGATCCCGGATCGCGCTGCTGTGCGCCGCGATCCTGACCGCCGCCCTCACCGCCGTCGCCCCGGCGGCCGACGCCGCGCCCCGGGTGGCCGTCTATCCGGGCATGGCCGTCCACACCGGTGACGAGCAGTGCTCGGTCGCGCTGACCGGGCATATCGGCGGCACCGGATACGCGGTGACCGCCGGCCACTGCTTCGAGGCGGGCGCACGCGTCTACGCCGACACCAACGCCCTCATCGGCATCTTCGAGTCGGGGGTGCCCGACGGCGCCGCCGACGCTCTCGGCGTGGCCCTGATCCGGCTGACCGACGAGGTGAGCGCCGTCGCCACCACGGGACGGCTGTCGATCACCGCCGTCGACACCGATCCGGTTGTGGGACAGCGGGTCTGCAAGACCGGCGCGCGCACCGGAACCACCTGCGGCACGATCCGGGACGCCGCCGCCACCCACCTGCTGACCACCTTCGCCGTGGACCACGGTGATTCCGGTGGCGTCGTCTACACCGAAGTCCGTTCCGGGGCCGCCGTTTTCGTCGGCATGGTGGTCGGGATGGGCAACGATTTCGCCCTCGTCGAACCGGCCGCGTATCTCACCGATCTCATCCGTCGGCGCGGGCCCGCGGGCGCCGACCGGTTCAGCTGGGATATCACCGACAGCCGGTAGTCACTCCCGCAGCGCCTGGGTCAGCAACGGATTCAGCGCGAGCGCGGGCAGCGATTCGACCAGCATGTCGATCAGCTGCTCGCGGGTGATCGTCTCGTGCCGCAGCCAGCTCAGCGTCGTCTCCTCCACGAAGGCGATCCAGCCGCGCACCGCCAGGCGCAGCCGCGGCTGATCCGGATCCTCGATCGGGATCGGCGCCTCGGCGAGGATGCGGTCGACGATGGCGCCGCGGGTCTGGTCGACCAGCGCCATCAGCTCCGGGCTGGCGCTGGCCGGGCCGCGCAGCAGCGCCAGGTAGGAGGTGCGGTTCTCGCTCACGTAGTCGACGTACCGCTGCACCGCGTCGCGCAGCATGTCGAACAGCGCGAGGTTCGGATCGGGGGCGGTGCGGGCCAGCAGTTCGGCGTTGGCGCGCTGCACGATGGCGAGATGGAAGTCCTGTTTCGACGGGAAGTAGTGGAACAGCAGGCCCCGGGAGATACCCGCCTGTTCGGCGATGTCCCCGACCGAGATGTCTTCGAGCGCGCGCTCGCCGAGCAGGCCGACACCCAGCACGATCAGCTGCTCGCGCCGCTCGTCCGGGCTGAGCCGTACGCGCTTGCCGTTTCCACCTCTAGCCACGGTTGCCATCCTACTGAACGCTGGTCAATACTGTTGACTCCTGCTCAATAAACCCCTACTCTCGGGTACATGAGTCGCAAGGTTACAGACAAAGGCGTCGAGCTGACCGCCCGTCATGTACACGTGCTGATCGTCGGCAGCGGATTCTCCGGCCTGGGTCTCGCGATCCGGCTGAGCCAGCGGGGTCGCGACGACTACCTGGTGATCGAGCGCGGCAGCGATGTCGGCGGCACCTGGCGTGACAACACCTATCCGGGCGCGGCCTGCGATGTGCCCTCGCAGCTGTACTCGTACTCCTTCGCGCTCAACCCGGAGTGGTCGCGCTCGTTCTCCAAGCAGCCGGAGATCCAGCGCTACATCCAGGGTGTCGCCGACCGGCACGGCGTGCGTGACAAGCACGTCTTCGACTGCGAGATGACCGGCGCCCGGTGGAACGACACCGACGCGCGCTGGGAGGTGCAGACCTCGAAGGGCGCGTTCACCGCCGACATCCTGGTCTCCGCCGTCGGCGCGCTGTGCGAGCCGAATCTGCCGGATATCAAGGGCATCAACGACTTCCAGGGCGAGATCTGCCACTCCGCCCGCTGGAACCACGACGCCGACCTGACCGGCAAGCGGGTCGCCGTCATCGGCACCGGCGCCTCGGCCATCCAGATCGTGCCGTCCATCGCGCCGAAGGTCGCGCATCTCGACGTCTACCAGCGCACCGCGCCGTGGCTGCTGCCCCGCATCGACCGCGCGTACACGCGGGCGGAGCGGCTGGCCTTCAAACACGTGCCGGGCGTGCAGCGACTCTCGCGCGCCGCCATCTACGCCGCCCGCGAGACCCAGGTGGTCGGCCTGGCCAAGTTCCCGCCCGCGATGGCCGCCCTCGGCCTCATCGCCCGCGCCAAGCTGGCCGTCGAGGTCCGCGATCCGGAGCTGCGGCGCAAGGTCACCCCGAACTTCCGCATCGGCTGCAAGCGCATGCTGATCTCCAACGAGTACTACCCGGCGCTGGGCCGCGAGAACGTCGACCTGGTGACCGACGGCATCAAGGAGATCCGCGCGAATTCGATCGTGACCTCCGACGGCACCGAGCGCGAGATCGACGCCCTGATCGTCGCGACCGGCTTCCACGTCACCGATTCCCCGGCGTACGAGGTCGTGGCCGGACGGGACGGGCGCACGCTCGCCGAGGTCTTCGAGGACGCCGGCCAGCAGGGCTACAAGGGCGCGGCGATCGCCAACTTCCCGAATATGTTCTTCCTGCTCGGCCCGAACGTGGGCCTGGGCCACACCTCGATGGTGTACATGATCGAGTCCCAGATCAACTACGTCGCCGACGCGATCGAGACCGTCGAGGCACGGGGCCTGCGCACCGTGGAGGTGCGAAAGGACGTGCAGGACAAGTACAACCGGGAGCTACAGGGCAAGCTGGTCGGCAGCGTCTGGAACACCGGCGGCTGCGCCAGCTGGTATCTCGACAAGCACGGCAACAACACCACGCTGTGGCCCGATTTCACCTTCCGCTTCCGTAGGATGCTCGAAAAGTTCGATGTGTCCGCCTACGACACGACCGCGAATATCAACGGGGCCGAGGTCCGGTCCGATCTGAAAGTGGTGGCACAGTGAGCAATGATGCTTACTTCCGGGGCAAGGTTTGTGTGATCACCGGTGCCGGGTCCGGCATCGGGCGCGCGCTGGCGGAGAATCTGGCCCGCCGGGGCGCGAAACTCGCCCTGTCCGATATCGATACCGAAGGTCTGGCCGAGACCGTCAAGCGCTGCGAGGCGGCGGGCGCGGAGGTCAAGTCCGACCGGCTCAACGTGGCCGAGCGCGAGGCCGTGCTGCTGTACGCCGACGAGGTGAAGAAGCATTTCGGCGTCGTGCACCAGGTGTACAACAACGCCGGCATCGCCCATCACGGCGACGTGGTCCACACGCAGTTCAAGGACATCGAGCGGATCATGGACGTCGACTTCTGGGGAGTCGTCAACGGCACCAAGGCATTCCTGCCGTTCCTGATCGAATCCGGCGACGGCCACGTGGTCAACGTGTCCAGCCTGTTCGGCCTCATCGCGGTGCCGGGCCAGAGCGCCTACAACGCCGCCAAGTTCGCGGTGCGCGGCTTCACCGAGGCGCTGCGGCAGGAGATGCTGGTCAAGGGCGAGCCGGTCCAGGTGACCTGCGTGCACCCCGGCGGTATCAAGACCGCCGTGGCGCGCAACGCCACCGTCGCGGAAACCCAAGGGCTGGATCAGAAGAAGGTCGCCGCGCAGTTCGACAAGCAGCTGGCGCTGCACACCCCCGAGATGGCCGCGCAGACCATCACCGAGGGTGTGCGTAAGGGACACGGGCGGGTGCTCATCGGGTGGGAGGCCAAGGCGCTGGACCTGTTCGTCCGGACCACCGCGTCCTACTACCAGCGCATCGCGAGCGTCGTGAACCGCCGGTTCCTGCCCTGAGAGTGTCCACAGTGCCTGCCTTCTCGTTGCCTCTTCCGATCGCCCGCGCGCTGCTGAATCCGGTCTTCCGGATCTCGATGCACCATGCGCTGCCCTGGCAGGTGCAGCGGGCCCTGCTCGACGCCGGTTCGGTGCTGCAGGTGCTGCCCGCCGGTACCCGGGTCGAGCGGATCCGCCTGGGTGGGCGCCCGGCCGAGCGGATCACCGCCGGGTCGCCCGCGTCCGTCGGCGCGGTGCTCTACCTGCACGGCGGCGGCTATGCCGTCGGCTCGCCCGCGACCCACCGGTCGCTGGCCGCGCATCTCGCCGCGGAGACGGGCCTGCCGGTCTACGTCCCGGACTACCGTCTCGCGCCTGAACACCCGTACCCGGCCGCGCTGGACGATGCCGAGGCCGCGTTCCAGGAACTGGTCTCGACCGGATTGCGGCCGGAAGACATTGCGGTGTCCGGTGATTCGGCCGGCGGCGGGTTGTCGCTGGCCCTCGCGCTGCGCCTGCGCGACGAGCACGGGACCGCCCCCGCCGCGCTGGGTCTCATCGCGCCGTGGGCCGATCCCAATCAGTCGCCGGATCGCAGCCGCGATCTGGTGATCAGCAAGCCGTGGTCGCGCGCGTGCGCCGCCGCCTACCTGGGCGACGGCGACGGCTTGGACCCCGGCTACGCGCCGCTGCTGGGCGATCTGCGCGGGCTGCCGCCGACCTACGTCCAGGTGGACGAGGGCGAGCTGCTGCACGACCAGTGCGTGCGGCTGGCCGCGGCGCTGCGGGCGGCCGATGTGCCGACCCAGTTCAGCGTCACCCGCGGGCTGTGGCATGTGGCCCAGCTGCAGGCCTCGCTCGTCGCGCCCGCCGCGGCGGCGACGCGCGAGCTGGCCGCGTTCCTCGGCGAATCGCTGCGAGCAGCGCGAACGCGGTCCATAGGATGAGGACGAGCCATGCGGGTGGTCGGGCGGGCACGACCGTAGCGAGTGGCGTAAATTACCGGTGAGTAAACCACGTGGAAGGGCACCGATGCGAGAGTTCGAAGTCCCGGCGACCTACACCATTCCCGAGGACGCCAACATGTCCGACGGCGCCTTCCGGCATGCGGAGAAGACGCCCGGGCTGGTCGTATTCAACCGGCCGGACGGCAAGGGCGGCTGGAGCGACGTCACCGCCGCCGAGTTCGCCGAGACCGTCACGGCCGTGGCCAAGGGACTGATCGCGAGCGGTATCGACCTGGGCGATCGGGTCGGCATCCTGGCCTCGACCCGCTACGAGTGGGTCGTGCTCGACTTCGCCATCTGGGCCGCCGGCGGCTGCACCGTCGCCATCTACGACAGCTCCTCGGCCGAGCAGGCCCGCTGGATCCTCGAGGACTCCGCGACCAAGCTGCTGGTGGTCGAGAACGACAAGCACCGCGCCACCATCGCCGAGATCGAGTCCGGGCTGCCGGAACTGGGCGATGTGCTGCAGCTCGAGTCGGGCGCGATCGACGAGCTGATCGGCCGGGGCAAGGACCTCGAGGACCAGGCCGTGCACGAGCGGCGCGCGCAGGTGAAGGCGGCCTCGCCGGCCACCCTGATCTACACTTCCGGCACCACCGGACGCCCCAAGGGCGTCATGCTCTCGCACTCGAACCTGTACGCCGAATCCGCGGCCGACCGCTCGGCCATGCACCAGTTCCTGCGGCCGGGCAAGCGGTCGCTGCTGTTCCTGCCGCTGGCGCACGTCTTCGCCCGCGCGGTGGCGCTGGCGGCGTTCGACGCCGGGGTCACCGTGGCGCACACCGCCGACTGGTCGACGCTGGTCGAGCAGTTCGGCCAGTACAAGCCCGATTTCATCCTCTCGGTGCCGCGCGTCTTCGAGAAGGTGTTCAACGGCGCCAAGCAGAAGGCGCACGACGGCGGCAAGGGCAAGATCTTCGACGCCGCGGCCGAGACCGCCATCGCCTACAGCGAGGCGCTGGAGAAGGGCGGCGCCGGACTGGTTCTCAAGCTCAAGCACACGGTGTTCGACAAGCTGGTCTACGGCAAGCTGCGCGAGGCCATGGGCGGGCGCTGCGAGTCGGCGGTGTCCGGCGGCGGTCCGCTGGGTGCGCGGCTGGGCCACTTCTTCCGCGGCGCGGGCGTCATCATCTACGAGGGCTACGGCCTGACCGAGAGCACGGCGGCCGTCTCCGTCAACACCCCTGACCATGTCCGCATCGGGTCGGTGGGCCGCCCGCTGCCCGGGCACGCGGCCAAGCTCGGCGAGGACGGCGAGCTGCTGCTGCGCGGCCCGGTCGTCTTCGGCGGCTACTGGAACAACCCGACCGCCACCGAGGACGCCTTCGCCGACGGCTGGTTCAAGACCGGTGACCTGGGCGCCATCGACGACCAGGGCTTCATCACCATCACCGGCCGCAAGAAGGAGATCATCGTCACCGCGGGCGGGAAGAACGTCTCGCCCGCCGTGCTCGAGGACGGGCTGCGCGCGCACCCGCTGATCAGCCAGGTCATGGTGGTCGGCGACGGTAAGCCGTTCATCGCCGCGCTGATCACGCTCGATCCCGAGGCGCTGCCGGGCTGGAAGGAACGCCACGGCCTGCCCGCCGATCTGCCGATCGAGAAGCTGATCGAGCTGCCGGAGCTGAAGAGCGACGTCGACGCGGCGGTGGCGGATACCAACAGGCTGGTCTCGCATGCCGAGCAGATCAAGAAGACCCGCATCCTGCCCGTCGACTGGACGCAGGAGACCGGGGAGCTGACGCCGAAGATGTCGCTCAAGCGTGCCGTGGTCATGAAGAACTACGCCGCGGATGTGGACGCGATCTACAACGGCTGAGCCGATTAACTTCTACAGTGGCCGTCGTCTCGACAAGAGACGGCGGCCATTGTCGTCCGCCCGTTCGTAGCTACGTTCGAGGAGGCAACCGTGACGGCTTTGAACCCCTATCTGATGTTCAACGGCGACGCCGAGCAGGCGTTCACCTTCTACCAGTCCGTATTCGGCGGTGAGCTGCAACTCGTCCGCTTCGGCGAGATGGGCGACGGCGCCGACCTGCCCGACGAGGTCAGGAACCGGATCGCCCACGCGGCCATCCCGCTGGGCAGCCCCGGCCAGATCCTCATGGCCTCGGACTGTCCGCCGGACCGCACGGTCAACACCACCGACCCGTCCTACTCGGTCTCCCTCGATCTCGACACCCCTGAGGAGGCCGAACGCGTCTTCCGCGCCCTCGCCACCGACGGCGAGATCACCATGCCCCTCGGCAAAACCGAATGGGCCGAACTGTTCGGCATGGTGACCGACAAGTACTCGGTCCCGTGGATGGTGGGATTCAACCCCGCCGAATAGGTCCCTGAGTGCCGGCGCTGTCCGCCGACGATCTCGCGGGCAGCGCCGTCGTCCTTCGGCTGTTTGTGGCCGGAATCGCGGACTTCGGTGGGGTGGGCGTGGCAGCCTTCGCAGTGACTGCTTCGCCGATCACTGGGAGACCGCGATGAAGAAGTTGATCAACGATCCGGCCGATGTGGTCGGGGAGGCGCTGGCCGGGATGGCCGCGGCGCATCCGGAGCTGCGGGTCGATGGCGAGAACCGGCTGGTGGTGCGGGGGGATGCGCCGGTGGCGGGCAAGGTGGGGCTCGTGTCGGGCGGGGGATCGGGGCACGAACCGCTGCACGGTGGCTTCGTCGGGCCGGGGATGCTCGATGCCGCCTGTGCGGGTGAGGTTTTCACCTCGCCGGTGCCGGATCAGATTCTCGCCGCGACCGCCGCGGTCGATGCCGGGGCGGGGGTGGTGCACCTCGTCAAGAACTACACCGGCGATGTCATGAACTTCGAGATGGCCGCCGAACTGGCCGCCGCCGAGACCGGCGCCGAGGTCGTCGCGGTGGTGGTGAACGACGACGTGGCCGTGCAGGACAGCCTGTACACCGCCGGTCGGCGCGGGGTCGGCGGCACGCTGATCGCGGAGAAGCTGGCCGGCGCGGCCGCGGAGCAGGGTCGGCCGCTCGCCGCGGTCGCCGATGTCGCGAGCCGGGTGAACGCCGCCTCGCGCAGTATGGGCATGGCGCTGACCTCGTGCACGGTGCCCGCCGCGGGGAAGCCGACCTTCGAGATCGGCGAGAGCGAGATGGAGATCGGCATCGGCATCCACGGCGAGCCGGGGCGGCGGCGGGTGCCCGTGGCGTCCGCGCGCGAGGTGGCGGAGATGCTGGTGGAGCCGATCGTCGCCGATCTGCCGTTCGCGGCGGGCGATCCGGTGATCTGCTTCGTCAACGGGATGGGCGGGACGCCGCTGCTCGAGCTGTACGTGATGTACAACGAGGTGGCCCGCGTCCTGCGCGGGCACGGGGTGACGATCGCGCGCTCGCTGGTCGGGCCGTATGTGACGTCGCTGGAGATGGCGGGGTGTTCGGTGACCCTGACGAAGGTGGACGACGAACTGCTGGGCCTGTGGGATGCGCCGGTGCGCACTCCGGCCCTGCGCTGGGGAGTGTGATCCGATGACCGTCCTCGATCCGGTGCTCTGGTTGCGCGAATTCGCTTCGCTGATCGACGAGAACGCCGATGCGCTCACCGAACTCGACGCCGCCATCGGCGATGCCGACCACGGCAGCAATATGCGGCGGGGAACCGCCGCCGTCACAGCCGCTTTCGACGAGGGCGTGCCCGCGACCTCGGCCGAGACGCTGAAACAGGCCGGGATGGTGCTGATCCGTTCGGTGGGCGGGGCGAGTGGTCCGCTGTACGGGACGTTCTTCCTTCGTGCCGCCGCGGCGGTCGGGTCGGACGGGATCGATGCCGAGGGATTCGGCGCGGCGCTGCGCGCGGGTCTCGCCGGTGTGGTGGCGCGGGGGAAGGCGGAGCCCGGGGACAAGACGATGATCGATGCGTTGCGGCCCGCCGTCGATGCCTTCGACGAGAAGATCACTGCGGGAAGCGATTTCGCTGGCGCCCTGGCCGCTTCGGTGGCCGCCGCCGCGTCCGGCAGGGATGCGACCACCGCGCTTCAGGCTCGCAAGGGGCGTGCGTCGTATCTCGGGGAACGCAGTATCGGACATCAGGATCCGGGGGCGACCAGTGCGGCCCTGCTGGTGGTCGCCGCGGCGCGGGCGCTGTCGTGATCGGGATTGTCGTTGTCTCCCACAGCCTTCCGCTCGCTCGCGCCGCTGTGGATCTGGCGCGTGAGATGGTGCCCGATCGGGCGCTGCGGGTAGAGGTCGCGGCCGGGCTCGACGAGGAGACGTTCGGAACCGATGCGGTCGCGGTCGCATCGGCGATCGCCGACGCCGACAGCGGCGACGGCGTGCTGGTGCTGATGGATCTCGGCAGTGCCGTGCTCTCGGCGGAACTCGCTCTGGAACTGCTGGATTCGCCGCACGAGGTGCGGCTGTGTTCGGGGCCTGTCGTGGAAGGATTGGTCGCGGCGGCGGTGTCGGCCGCTGGGGGAGCTGCTTTGGCGGAGGTGGCGGACGAGGCGGTGAACGCCTTGTCCGGCAAGCAGTCTCAGCTCGGTGACGTGATCGGGTCCGGATCGGACGCGGCGAGTGCGGAGGCTCCCGAATCCGAGGCGGTGCGGGCGACATTCCGGGTCGACAACGAGCACGGCCTGCATGCGCGTCCGGCCGCGCGCCTGGTTGCGGAGTTGCGCGGCAGGGATACCGATGTCCGGCTGCGCAATCTCAGCACCGAGGCCGGGCCCGTGTCGGCGCGGAGCCTGAGCCGGCTGGCGGCGCTGGGCGTTCTGGCTGGGCACCAAGTCGAGGTGACGGCAACGGGACCCGATGCCCGGGAGGCCGTCGATGCCATTCTCGCGCTGGCTGGGCAGCGGTTCGGTGAGCCTGCTCCGGAGTCGGGTGGGGCGGGTCGCCCGCGGGAACCGCGTCCGGCATCCGGAGGGATCGCGATCGGACCGGTATGGCAGGCGCGGGCCGTCGAATTCGCGCCGGGGGCGAGTGGCTCCCCCGAAGACGAACGGCGGACGTTGGATTCCGCGATTCGTGCTGTGCACAACGATATCCGTGCGGCTGTGGCCCGCGAGAGGGGGAATGGGCGGCTGTCGGCAGCGGAGATCTTCGAGGCGCACCTGGTGATGCTCGAGGATGAGGAGCTGGTGGGGGAGGCGCGGCGGCGGATGGATCGCGGTACCGGCGCGGCCGCCGCGTGGGCGGAGGTACTCGGCGAAGCCGCCGCGGAGATGGAACGGCTCCCCGACGACTACCAACGGGCCAGGGCGGCCGATCTGCGGGCGGTGCGCGATCAGGTAGTGGCCGCGATATCGGGCTCCGATGCCGGAATCGACAGCAGGCCAGGAATTCTCGTGGCCGCCGACCTGACACCCGCACAGGTATCCGGCCTGGACGGATCCGTCGTGGGGGGAATCGTTCTGGCCGAGGGCAGTCCGACCTCGCACGCCTCGATCATTGCCCGCGCCAAGGGGATCCCTGTGCTCGTCGGCGCGGGTGCGGATGTCTTGCGTATCCCGGAGGGGACGACCGTGGCGCTGGACGGTGACAGCGGGCAGGTGGTGATAGATCCGGATCCTTCCGTTGTTGCCGAATTCTCCGCTCGTGCAACAGAAATGAGCGAACGCCGCCGTGGCGCCGAGCAGGCGGCGCAGCAGCCCGCTGTCACCCGGGACGGTGTCGCGATCGAGGTGGGAGCGAATATCGGCAGCGTCGCCGAGGCGGTCGACGCTCGCCGCCGCGGTGCCGACTTCGCGGGCCTGGTGCGCACCGAATTCCTTTTCCTGCACCGGGAGAAGCCGCCGTCGGTGGACGAACAGGAGCAGGTCTACCGTGAGACCGCGCAAGCCTTCGACGGCCGCCGCGTCGTCCTACGCACCCTCGACGTCGGCGGCGACAAGCCACTGCCCTACCTCCCGCAGCCGCCGGAGGCCAACCCCTTCCTGGGCCTGCGCGGCATCCGCCTCACTCTCGCCCACCCCGACCTCTTCCGCGACCAGCTACGCGCCCTCGCCCGTGTCGCCGCCGACCACCCGGTGCGCGTGATGTTCCCGATGGTCACCGATATCGACGAGGTCCGCGCCGCCCGCCAACTCCTGGAAGAGGTTGCCCCGCAAGATCTTCGGATCGACGTAGGGATCATGGTGGAAACCCCCGCCACCGCCGCCAAAGCAGCCGCGTTCACCGACGACGCCGACTTCTTCAGCATAGGAACCAACGACCTCACCCAGTACGCCCTCGCCGCCGAACGCGGCAACAACGTCGTCGCCTCCCTCGCCGACGCCCTCGACCCGGGCGTCCTCCACCTGATAGACCAGGTCTGCCGCGGCGCCGGGACCACCCCGGTAGCCGTCTGCGGCGAACTGGCCGCCGACCCGGCCGCGATCCCGATCCTCCTCGGCCTCGGCGTCCGTGAACTCAGCGTCACCCCACCCGCGATCCCCGAAATCAAGGCCCGCACCCGCACCCTGGACCTCGCGACCTGCCGTTCCCTGGCCACCGAGGCCCTGCGCTGCCCATCCGCGGCGGCAGTCCGCGCGCTCGTTCGCTGACGGTCAGCCCACCGGGCCCTCGGCCAGTTCGGCCTTGGCGGATTGGGATCGGCCGGTGCGGTCGGTCCAGGTGACCTCGACGTTGTCGCCCGGGTGGTGTTTGTCCATGGTGGCGATGAGGGTGTTGGCCGAGTCGATGCGGGTGCCGTCGATGGCGGTGATGAGGGCGCCCGCGGTGAGGCCGAGTTGGTCGGCGGGGCCGCCGCGAACGATATTGCGGATCAGGGCGCCGGAGCCGTCGGCGTCGCTGACCGTGAGGCCGAGGAAGGCGGTCGGGCCGATATGCACTGTGTCCGAGGCGGTTCCGGCCTGGATCTGCTTGGCGATCTGCTGGGCCTTGTTGATCGGAATGGCGAAGCCCTGGCCGCCGCCGGCGCCGAGCCTGAAGCCTTGGGAGGCAGCGGTATTGACGCCGACGACCTTCCCGTCGCTGTTGACCAGCGGGCCGCCGGAGTCGCCGGGCTGAATATCGGCGGCCACCTGGATCAGGCCCGTCAATTGCTCGGAGCTGCCGGAGGATTCGTCGCTGGCGGTGATCGAGCGGTTCAACGCGGTCACGCGGCCGCTGGCCGCGGTGGGGCTGCCCGTGCCGCCGGCATTGCCGACGCCGACGATCTCGTCGCCGACCGCGACCTTGTCGGAATCGCCGAGCTGCGCCGGCTCGAGACCGGACGCGCCGGACAGGCGCAGCACGGCCAGATCGTTGGTGCGGTCGTAGCCGGCCACGGTCGCCGAGTACGTCTTGCCGTTGCCGAGGCTGGTCACCTCGATCGCGGTGGAGCCCTCGACCACGTGGTTGTTGGTCAGTACCTCGCCGTCGGAGGTGAGCACGATCCCCGTGCCCGCGCCCCCGCCGCCCTGCAAGCCGAGCTGGGTGTTGATCGTGACGATGCCGGGCACGACCCGCTGCGCGGCGTCGGTGAGATCGGCCGACCCGCTCTGCGAGTTCAGTGCCTGCATGACGTTGCCGGACTGCTCCGGCGGCGTCTGCGGGGTGCGGTCGTAGGTGCCGAACCGCGAGGCCACCAGGCCGATGGTGACGGCCAGCGCCAGCACGAGGGCGGCGACGATGGTGAAGTTCAGCCCGTGCCGGCGCGGCGGCCGGGGAGGTCGGTACTGCGGCGCCTGCCAACTGCCCTGATTCGGATGCAAGGTCATCACGTCCTCGAATGGTCAGTATCCCTGTTCCCATTAAGCGCGCGATTCCTGAGAGACGGCTGGGTAGCGGCCGTGGAACCGCCACGTGCCGGACCTCACGTTCCGCCGGTCGTGTGGCCTGTCCCACGTCGGCGGCGGGTGTGATTCTGACGAATGTCTGACGTCGTCGCCCCGGGCGCTCATCACGGGGTTCGGCGGCGGATCACCGCAGTACGCTCGCGTTATGACCGGATCTGGACTGCGCGCGGCGAGCGGAATCGTGGCGGCCGGGCTGGCGCTGGGCGTCGCCGAGCTGGTCTCGGTCGCGGTCGATACGAGTAGCGCGCCGCTCGCGGCGATCGGCGCCACGGTGGTGGATCACACGCCCGACGGGGTGCGGGAGTGGGCCATCGACACCTTCGGGACCAACGACAAGCTGGTGCTGTTCGTGTCCATGGGCGTCGTCGCGCTGGGGGTGGCCGCGTTCGCGGGGCGGATCGAGCGGGTCTCGCGACCGCTGGGCTCGGTGCTGTTGGCCGTGTTCGGGCTGGTGGCCGTGGTCGCCGCGGTCAACCGCCCGGCCGCCTCGTGGACGTGGGCGCTCCCCACGATCGTGGGCGTGGCGCTGGGGATCGCGGTGCTCCGGCTGCTGATCTCGTACTGCGAGCCGGCCTCCTCGGGATCCGGCCGTCCGGACCCTGCCACGGAGGAATCGGCCGATGCCCGGATGGATCGGCGGCAGGCGGTCCGCGGGATTGTCGGAGTCGGGGTGCTCGCCGTCGCGACGGGGGTGGCGGGGCGGGTGCTGGGGTCCAGTGCGCACAATGTCTCGGGGGAGCGCGCCGCGGTGCAACTGCCTGTGCCGAATACGCCTGTGCCGCAGGTGGATCCGGCGGCCGATCTCCGGATTCCGGGACTGACGCCGTATCTCACCCCGAACGCCGACTTCTACCGGATCGATACCGCGCTGGTGGTGCCGCAGGTCAGTATCGACACGTGGTCGCTGCGCATCCACGGCATGGTCGATCGCGAAATCCGGCTGAGCTACGCGGATCTCGCGAGGCGGACGCCGGTCGAGCGGTTGGTGACCCTGACCTGTGTGTCCAACCCTGTCGGCGGTGACCTGGTCGGCAATGCCAGCTGGCTGGGCTATCGCCTCGACGAACTGATCGCCGCGGCCGGACCGCATCCCGACGCCGATATGGTGCTGTCGCGCAGTATCGACGGATTCACCGCGGGCAGTCCCCTCGCCGCCCTCACCGACGGCCGCGACGCCTTGCTCGCGGTAGGCATGAACGGCGAACCGCTGCCCGTGAAGCACGGCTATCCGGCCCGGCTGGTCGTACCCGGCCTGTACGGCTACGTCTCGGCGACCAAATGGGTCACCGAACTGGAGATCACGAGATTCGATCGCGCCCAGGCCTATTGGACCAAACGCGGATGGGCGGCCCGCGGCCCGATCAAGATCGGCACCCGCATCGATACCCCGCACACCGGCGGCCGGCTCACCGCGGGCGACATCACCGTCGCCGGCGTCGCCTGGGCCCAGCACCGCGGCATCACCACCGTCGAGGTCCAGATCGATGACGGCCCCTGGCAAACCGCCCGCCTGGCCGCCGAACCCTCCGTCGACACCTGGCGCCAGTGGACCTACACCTGGCCCGCTACCCCGGGCCCCCACACCCTCCGCGCCCGAGCCACCGACGGCACCGGCGAAACCCAAACCTCCGAACCCCGCGACGTCATCCCCGACGGCGCCTCGGGTTACCCGGACGTCTCGGTCCGAGTCGCGTGACCCGCCGGATCGATGCAGTTCGCGCCCTGTACTGCGATTAGGATCGAATCCGGAATCGTCGGCAATGCGAGGAGCGCACCTTGTCCGAAGTCTTCGATTGGGCGCGGGAAGAGAACCTGCAGCCGGCGCCGATCACCCTGGAGATCTGGAAGAAGCTCCCCGAGGAATTCTGTCGGCTGGTAGAGGTCGTGAACGGCGAGGCGGTTCGCGCGGAGTCGCCGCTGCGGGCACATCAGAAGGCGGCCCGTCGCCTTGCCGCCATGGTCGAAAGCGCGGCAGAAACCCACATGGGCGTGCACAACGACGGTTGCCTCGACGTGGATACCGATTTCGACGTGGTGCTGTGGGAGCTGCCACGGGTCACTATTCGACGACCGGATGTGGCGTTGTTCCGATGTGCCCCGGGTGAGCTGCGACCGCTCCCAGCCTCGATGATCGAGCTGATCATCGAGGTCGTATCGCCCGGCACCGAGCGCGTCGACACCGCCGACAAGTTGGCCGAATACGCCCAAGCCGGGATCCCCTGGTACTGGATTGCGTGGGTGGCCGACAACCGCGTGGTCTCGATAGAGACCCACGTACTCGACCATGTGCTCCGGCAGTATCGGCCGCACGCGAAATTGCAACCGTCCGAGGCCGAATCGGTGGTCGATGTTCCGATTCGGATCCGGATCGAGTGGGGACGGCTGGATGGGCTCACTCGCTGACCGTGGCTCGGTACCGATGTGCGTCCGAGCTGCGGTCGGTGCGTGAACACGGACCCGCCCGGTGCGGGATGCACCGGGCGGACCGGGGGACTCAGTGGCCGATGTCGGCCGGGACCTTTGTGTCGGTTTGGGAGTCAGCGGGTTTGGACTTGGGGCCTATGAAGAGGGCCGAGGCTATTACGCCGATCAGGAGGATAGCGGCGGGGAGGATCATCGACTGGCCCAGGGCGGTGCTGAACTTGTCGAGGATGGCGTCGGGGAGTTTGCCCATGCCGGTGCCGCCGCCCTCGGAGGCGTTGGCGCCGCCGAGGCCCTGGGCCGTCATGCGGGCCGAGACCAGGGCGCTGATCGCGGCGCTGCCGAGTACCGAACCGACCTGACGGGTGGTGTTGTAGACGCCCGCGCCCGCGCCGGCTTGGTGGACCGGGAGGTTGCGGGTGGCCGTGGAGGCCAGCGGGGCCCAGATGCAGGAGTTGGACAGGCCGGCGATCGCGGCGATCACGAGGAACAGCGGGATCGAACCGTCGGGCTTCATCAGCACGGAGAACCCGAACACCGAGGCCGCGAACGCCGCGAAGCCGATGGTCGGGAGGATGCGCGGCGGCATCCGATCGGAGATCTTGCCGATGAACGGCGCGGTGATACCGGTGACGATCGCCATCGGCGCGAAGACCAGGGCCGACCGGGTCGGCGAGAAGTCCCGCACCGCCTCCAGATAGAAGTACGCCGGCACCATCAGCGAGGTGACCGCCGCGCCCATCGCCGCGATGGCGACGCTGGACAGCGCGAAGTTGCGGTCCTTGAACAGGCTCATCGGCACCAGCGGCTCGCCGGTGTTGCGGGCCTGATTGACCACGAACAGCACGAGCACCACCGCACCGGCGATGATCATCGTCCAGATCCAGGCGTTCCAGTCCCGGGCATTGCCCTCCTGGATGCCGAAGACCAGCAGGAACATGCCGACCGCGCTGAGCGCGACACCGACCAGGTCGAACTTGTGCTCGTGCGTCTCCAGCGAGGGCACCAGCCACCACGCCAGCAGGAAGGCGATGATGCCGATCGGCACGTTGATGTAGAAGATCCAGTTCCAGCCCTGCCAGTCGACCAGCACGCCGCCCAGGATCGGGCCGACCAGCGTGGCCAGGCCGGCGACGCCGCCCCACAGGCCCATGGCCGCGCCGCGCTTGTCCGGCGGGAAGGTGCGGGTGATCACGGCCATTGTCTGCGGCGTCATGAGCGCCGCGCCCAGGCCCTGCACCGCGCGCGCCGCGATCAGCATCTCGACGCTGGCGGACATCGCGCACCACAGCGACGCGGCGGTGAAGACCGCGAGGCCGATCAGGTAGATGTTCTTGGGGCCGAAGCGATCTCCGAGCCGCCCGGTGACCAGCAGCGGCACCGCGTAGGTGAGCAGGTAGGCGCTGGTCACCCAGATGACCTTGTTGATGTCGGTGTGCAGATCCGCCATGATCTTCGGATTCGCCACCGCGACGATGGTCATATCCAGCAGGATCATGAAGAACCCGACGACCAGCGCGTACAGCGCCAGCCACGGATTACGTTGAGTGGTCATATATTTCGTCCCTGTTCTAGGAGCACCGCTCGCGGAGGGCGACACGGTGGAAGTTCGTTGGGCGGGGGCGGTCAGTGGTCGGCAGGGAGCACACCACCCTTCCGCAGTTCGGCGAGGACGTCGTCGGTGACCGCCGCGCCCCAGCCGTGACCGAGCTGGTCGTTGTCGGCGGGGAGGGAGGCGCGTGACCCGTCGGCGGTGAATTCCTCCCACTCCAGCGCACCGGATTCCATATCGACGGCGATGCGGCGCAGCCACACCAGTTCGGCGTCGAGCTGGCCGCGGAGGTATTCGATGACCATCCAGTAGCGCCGCGGGACCTGATGGGTGGTGAGCCAGTCGTGCAGGGCATCCAGTTCGGTGAGCTCGCCGTCCAGCACGCCGACGCGTTCGCGTATCAGCGCGACCACTTCGTCCTTCGGCAGGTTGTGTGCCTCGGACATGGCCAGCGGGAAGATCGGGAACTCGCGGATCGGGTGCCGGATGATGTCGGCGATCCGGGTGCGCAGCGCGGTGGTGCCGGGTTCGGTGATCCGGTAGGTGGTGCGTTCGGGGCGGTTGCCCGCCCGATCGGTACCCTCCGCGCGGACCAGTTCCTGCTCGGCCAGGCGCGACACCGTGTGATAGAGCGAGCCGGGGCGGATCTTGACCAGATAGTCCTCCCGGCGCTGCAGTAGCAGTTGATACATCTCGTACGGATGCATCGGCCGTTCCTCCAGCAGCGCGAGCACCGCCATCGCCAACGGCGTCAGCGTGGCACCCGGCTGCTTCTTCATGGTCGCGCTCCTTCGTCTCCCTCGCGACGCACCCTAACGGGGGCCGCCGACATCATCCACATCAAATATTCCACGCCGAATATACGGTGCGGAGGGCTTGCCGGGCAAGAGGGACGACGGTCGTCACAGGGGAGGACAGTCTTCGCGGCTCTCTCCCGTTTCCCGGCGTGCTTTCGGCCGGGATCACAGGTGGCGCAGGTACTGCTGTGGTGAGTCCAGGAAGGTGCGCCAATTGCGGACCATGTCGAGTTGCTCCCACTCGCGGTACTCGATGCCCTCGTCGGTGAGTTCGAGGATTTCGGCGTCCGGGCAGGCGGCCAGGAGGGGTGAGTGGGTGGCCATGATCACCTGGGAGCCCTCGGCGGCGAGATCGACCAGTACGCCGACCAGGGCGAGGCAGGACTGGAACGACAGCGCCGCCTCGGGCTCGTCGAGCAGCCAGAGTCCCTGTCCGACAGGGCGTTCGGCGACATAGCGCAGGAACGACTGGCCGTGCGAGAGTTCGGTCCAGGACGGGTCGGTATCGCGCACGCGCATCGCGTCCGCCCGTGCGAACAGGTTCACCATGGTTTCGGCGCGGAGGAATCCGCCGTTGGTCGGGCGCGGGTAAACGCCGTCGCAGCGCAGGTGATTCGCCAGATCGCTGTCGCCGGGGGAGCCGCCCGGCGCCCACATGTGGTCCTGCGCGTCGTGCATGCCGGACACCCAGCTGCGGGCGATCGCCTCTACCAGGGTCGACTTACCGACCCCGTTCTCGCCGACGATCACGGTCACCGGGTTCTCGAAAGTCAGCCCCTCGGAACAGAATTCGGCGATGGTGGGGATGTTCATGTACCACGAGGAGGGGTCGAAGCGCTCGGTGGGCGCGAACTCGATCCTGCGCAGCAGTAGGCCTGTCATCTCGAATCACCCGGGAACGGCGAAGGGCCGGATCCGCTTCTGGGGGAAGCGGATCCGGCCCTTCGCACTGTCGGCTGGTGTCAGGCGGTCGGGGAGAACGCCTCGGCGATGATTTCCGCCTGCTCGACGCCGTGGACCTTGCTCGAACCCGAGGAGGGGGCGGACATGGCGCGGCGGGAGATCCGGCGGAGGCGGGCGAACCGCTCCGGGAGGAACTCCGGCAGGTTCAGGCCGAAGAACGGCCAGGCGCCCTGGTTCGCCGGCTCCTCCTGGACCCAGGCCAGGTCGGTGGCGTTGGGGTAGGTCGCCAGCTTCTCGTTGAGGCGGTAGGACGGGATCGGATACAGCTGCTCGATCCGGACGATCGCCACGTCGTCGCGGTTCTTCTTGGCCTTCTCCGCGGCCAGCTCGTAGTAGAGCTTGCCGGAGGTCAGCAGGATCCGCTTGACCTTGTTGCGGTCGCCGTCGCCGCTCTCGTAGGTGGGCTCCTCGAGCACCGAACGGAACTTGGCGTCGGTGAAGTCCGAGACGTTGGAGACCACGGCCTTGTTGCGCAGCATCGACTTCGGGGTGAAGACGATGAGCGGACGGCGGATGCCGTCGAGCACGTGCCGGCGCAGCAGGTGGAAGTAGTTCGACGGGGTGGAGGGAACCGCCACCGTCATCGAACCCTCGGCGCACAGCTGCAGGAACCGCTCGATGCGACCCGAGGTGTGGTCCGGGCCCTGGCCCTCGTGGCCGTGCGGCAGCAGCAGCACGACCTCCGACAGCTGGCCCCACTTGGCCTCACCGGAGGAGATGAACTCGTCGATGATCGACTGCGCGCCGTTGACGAAGTCGCCGAACTGCGCCTCCCACAGCACCAGCGCGTCCGGATTGCCCAGCGAGTAGCCGTATTCGAAGCCGACCGCGGCGTATTCGCTCAGCGCCGAGTCGTGCACCGCGAACCAGCCCGGGTTGGCGCTGCCGATGTTGTGCAGCGGCGTGTACTCCGCGCCGGACTTGCGGTCGATGACCACCGAGTGCCGCTGCGTGAAGGTGCCGCGGCGGGAGTCCTGACCGGTCAGGCGGACCGCGCGGCCCTCGTCGATCAGCGTGCCGAAGGCCAGCAGCTCGGCGAAGGCCCAGTCGACCTTGCCCTCGTAGGCCATCTCGCGGCGGCGGTCCAGCACGGGCTTGACGCGCGGGTGCACGCTGAAGCCCTCGGGCACGTCGACGAAGGCGTCGCCGATGCGCTGGAGAACGGACTTGTCCACGGCCGTGACGACGGTGCCGGGGACGGTCTGCTCCTCCTCGACCGATTCGCTCGGCTCCGGGATGTACTTCTCCAGCTCCCGGACCTCGTTGAAGACGCGCTCCAACTGGCCCTGGTAGTCACGCAGGGCGTCCTCGGCCTCCTTCATGGAGATGTCACCGCGGCCGATCAGGGCCTCGGTGTAGGACTTGCGGACGCTGCGCTTGGTGTCGATGACGTCGTACATGTACGGCTGGGTCATCGACGGGTCGTCGCCCTCGTTGTGGCCGCGGCGCCGGTAGCAGATCAGGTCGATCACGACGTCCTTGTGGAACCGCTCGCGGTAGTCCGTCGCCAGCCGCGACACCCAGGTGCACGCCTCCGGATCGTCGCCGTTGACGTGGAACACGGGGGCGCCGATGAACTTCGCGATATCCGTGGAGTACTCGGTGGAGCGGCTGTTCTCCGGCGCGGTGGTGAAGCCGATCTGGTTGTTCACCACGATGTGCACGGTGCCGCCGACGCGGTAGCCGCGCAGGCCCGACATGTTCAGCGTCTCGGCGACCACACCCTGGCCGGCGAAGGCCGCGTCACCGTGCAACATCAGCGGCACGACCGAGAAGGTGCGCGCCTCCTCGCCCTTGGTGACCAGGTCCTCCTTGGTGAGCAGGTCCTGCTTGGCGCGGACCAGACCCTCCAGCACCGGGTCGACGGCCTCGAGGTGCGACGGGTTGGCGGTCAGCGACACCTCGATGTCGTTGTCGCCGAACATCTGGATGTAGGTGCCGTGCGCGCCGAGGTGGTACTTCACATCGCCCGAGCCGTGCGTGGCGGCCGGGTTCATATTGCCCTCGAACTCGGTGAAGATCTGCGAGTACGGCTTGCCGACGATGTTGGCGAGCACGTTCAGGCGGCCGCGGTGCGGCATGCCGATGACGACCTCGTCGAGCCCGTGCTCGGCGCACTGGTCGATGACGGCGTCCATCATCGGGATGACGGTCTCCGCGCCCTCCAGCGAGAAGCGCTTCTGGCCGACGTACTTGGTCTGCAGGAAGGTCTCGAAGGCCTCGGCCGCGTTCAACCGGCTCAGGATGTACTTCTGTTGCGCGACGGTCGGTTTCGCGTGCTTCTGCTCGACGCGCTCCTGAATCCACTGCAGCTGTTCGGGATCCAGGATGTGGGTGTACTCCACGCCGATGTGGCGGCAGTACGCGTCGCGCAGCAGCGACAGCACGTCGCGCAGCTTCATCCGCTCCTGGCCGTGGAAGCCCGCGACGTTGAATTCGCGGTCGAGGTCCCACAGGGTCAGGCCGTGCTGGGTGACGTCGAGGTCGGGGTGGCTGCGGAACTTGTCCTTCACCAGCCGCAGCGGGTCGGTGTCGGCCATCAGGTGCCCGCGGCTGCGGTAGGCGGCGATGAGCTCCTGCACGCGGACGCTCTTGTCGACGCCGCGCTCCTTGATGTCCTTGCGCCAGCGCACCGGCTCGTAGGGGACACCCATGCCGTGGAAGATCTCGTCGTACAGCTCGTCGGAGATCAGCAGCTGGTGGATGGTGCGCAGGAAGTCGCCGGACTCCGCGCCCTGGATGATGCGGTGGTCGTAGGTCGAGGTCAGCGTCATCAGCTTGCCGATGCCGATCTCGGCCAGCTGCTGGTCGCTCATGCCCTGGAACTCGGCCGGGTACTCCATCGCACCGGCGCCGACGATGGCGCCCTGGCCCGGCATCAGGCGCGGCACCGAGTGGTTGGTGCCGATGGTGCCCGGGTTGGTCAGCGAGATGGTGACGCCGGAGAAGTCCTCGGCGGTCAGCTTGCCGTCGCGGGCGCGGCGGACGATGTCCTCGTAGGCGGTGTGGAACTGCGCGAACGTCATGGACTCGCAGTTCTTGATGGCCGCGACGACCAGCGTCCGGTTGCCGTTCTTGCCGGGCAGGTCGATCGCCAGGCCCAGGTTGGTGTGCGCGGGGGTGACCGCGTTCGGCTTTCCGTCGACCTCGGCGAAGTGCCGGTTCATATTCGGGAAGGCCTTGACCGCCTGCACGATCGCGTAGCCCAGCAGGTGGGTGAAGGAGATCTTGCCGCCGCGGGTGCGGGCCAGGTGGTTGTTGATGACCAGGCGGTTGTCGATCATCAGCTTCGCCGGGATCGCGCGCACGCTGGTCGCGGTCGGGATGGTCAGCGAGGCCGACATGTTCTTGACGATGGCGGCGGCCGGACCACGCAGCACCTTCGACTCGTCGGCGGCGGGCTCGGACTTCGGGGCGCCGGTGGTGGGCGCGGCGTTCGAGGCCGGAGCCGGCGTGGTCTGGGGCGTGCGGGCCTGCGGCGGGGCCGCGGCGGAGGAGGACGGTGCGTTCACCTTCGGCGCGGGCGAAGCGGCGGCGGGGGCCACGGTGGCCGCGGGGGCGGGCGCCGGAGCCGGAGCGGGCGCGGCGGCAGGCGTCGGGGCGGCGTTGGTCGTCGGGGCCGCCGGGGTCGGATTAGCGTCAACACCCACCCGACCCGAGCTGTTGGTCTCACTCGTCGTTTCCGGCGTGTAGTCGGCCAGGAACTCGTGCCAGCTCTCATCGACGGACGACGGGTCTTGCTTGTACTTCTGGTACATCTCGTCGACTAGCCACTGGTTCTGTCCGAACTGGGATGTTGAACTGCTCACAGCAGGTGTTCGCCTCATTTCGTTCTTCGCGCTGCGACGTTTGTGACGTGCTCGGCACGGGTAATCGGCGTGATGCGTGCCGATGCGCCCTTTCTGATGTTAGGCCCAGGCCCGGTAGCGCGCCCCACGGCGGCCTCCGCGGGTTTCTTCGGATTACGCAAACTTTTGCTCCCGTCCCCGTGGCGCCTGCTGTGAGGCCGTCCGACGTCTACCGGACAGACCTACCTCATATATGTGACGACCCGTCCACAGATGAGAATATTCCTTCCTCGGACCGTGCCGCCGACCACAGTCGGGAATAGATTCCCCCAGCTGCGACAAGCTCGTCGTGCGTGCCCGTCTCGGCGACGCGCCCATGGTGCACGACGGCGATGCGGTCGGCGCGCGCGGCGGTCGCCAGCCGGTGCGCGACGATCACCGCGGTGCGGCTGCGCGCGGTGCCGGCGCGCACCAGCGACCGGCTCGCCGCCAGGACCTTCTCCTCGCTGTCCGGATCGAGCACGGCGGTGGCCTCGTCCAGCAGCAGCAGGTCCGGGTCCACGAGTTCCGCGCGGGCCAGCGCGATGAGCTGGCGCTGCCCGGCAGACAGCCCGCGACCGCCTTCGCCTACCGGTTGCCGCATACCGTGCGGCAGGCCCGCGATCATGTCCCGGGCCCCGACGGCCGCGGCGGCCCGCTCGATCTCCGCGGGGCCGGCGGACGGATTCCCGAATGCGATATTGCTCGCGACATCACCGGTGAACAGGTGCGCCTCCTGCGGGACCGTGCCGAGGCGGCCGCGGTAGTCGGCGAGGCGATAGTCGCGGATATCGATACCGTCGACGCGGATCGAATCGTCGCCGTCACGGGGCAGATCGTAAAGGCGCGCAAGTAATTTCACGATCGTGGATTTACCCGCGCCGGTTTCGCCGACGAGGGCCAGCGTCGTGCCCGCCGGAATATGCAGTGAAACGCCGTCCAGGGCAGGGAATTTCGCGTCCTGGTACTGGAAGCTCACCGACGAGAAGGTGACCTCGCCGCGCAGCCGGTCGGTGACAGGGGCCGCGTCCGGAGGGTCGGGGGTGATCGAGGACGGCGTGTGCAGCAGGGCCTCGATCCGCCGCAGCCCGACCCGGGCCTGCTGGTATCCGTCGAACACCTGCGACAGCTGCATGATCGGGCTGAACAGCAGGCCGAGGTAGAGCACGAAGGCCACCAGGGTGCCCGCGGTGGTGGTGCCGTGCGCGACCTCGCGCGCGCCGACGTACACCACCGCCGCCTGCGCCAGATCGGCCCAGGCGATGACGAAGGCGAAGTACAGCGCGATGGCCCGCTGGGCGCGCAGCCGGGCGGTGCGGTAGGCGTCGGAGTAGGCGGTGAAGCGGCGGGCGGATTCGGGTTCGTGGCGGTAGGCCTGGGTGGCGCGCAGGCCGGCGACGTTCTCCTGGAAGTCGGCGTTGACGGTGGCCACCCGCTCGCGCGAGGCGGAGTAGGCGGCCGCGGACACCCGGCGGAATATCAGCGTCGCGCCGATCAGCGGCGGCAGGGTGGCGAAGACGATCACGGCCAGGCCGGTATCGATCAGCAGCAGCGCCACCGCGATTCCCGCCGCCGTGCCGATGCTGATCAGGGCCGTGCCCAGGCCGGTCTGCAGGAATGTCGACAGCGCGTCGATATCGGTCGTCATCCGGGTCATGATGCGGCCCGAGAGTTCGCGCTCGTAGTAGTCGAGTCCGAGGCGCTGCAGGTGGGCGTAGCTGCGCACGCGCAGCCCGTAGAGCACTCGCTCGCCGCCGCGGGCGGACAGCAGCGTGCCCAGCGCCTCGTCCAGCCAGCTCAGCACCACCAGCACGGTGCCGGCGATCGCCGCGATCGCCAGCACCCGCGCGCTGCCCGCGGCGACGCCGTCGTCGAGGGCGTAGCGGGTCAGCGCCGGGAACGCCACGCCGATGGCGGCATCGGCGGCCAGCAGGGCCACCACCGCGAGTAGGAGCCATCGGACGGGTGTGAGCAGCCGGATCAGCCGGAAGTCCGGCTCCGGCTGTTCCAGGGCGCGATCGTCCAGCCCCGGCCGCTCGGTCGCGGCGGGGAGCCGGGCGAGGTCGTCACGCATCTCCGGGGGAATATCGGTGTCCGTGCTCGCCGTCCCGGAACCGTCGGTGCCCGTCTCGTGCGGCGATCGGATGCCGGAAGCGGCGTCGGAGCTGTGCGGGATGTCGCCGGCGTCGGAGCCCTGCCAGATATCGGTGGTGTCGGGTGTGGGTGGGGCGGGGAGGCGGATGATGCGGTCGGCGTGGGCGAGGGTGGATTCGCGGTGGGCGAGGATGAGGGTGGTGCGGCCGGGGTGGGCGGCGCCGGTGAGGGCGTCGAAGATGGCGGCCTCGGTGACGGCGTCCACCGCGGAGGTGGCGTCGTCGAGGATCAGGACGCGGGGGTCGGCCAGGAGGGCGCGGGCGAGGGCCAGGCGCTGGCGCTGGCCGCCGGACAGGGTGAGGCCGCGCTCGCCGACCACGGTGTCGTAGCCGTCGGGTAGTTCCCGGATGAAACCGTCGGCGGCGGCGAGCTCGGCCGCGCGACGGATGTCCTCGGGTGTGGCGCCCGGATTTCCCAGGGCGATATTGGCGGCGACGGTGTCGGAGAACAGGAACGGCTCGTCGAAGACGACACCCACCGCGCCCCGCAGATCGGATGCGCGCAGATCGGCGATATCGACCTCGTCGGAGCGCTCACCATCTCCGGACGCGTCGCTCGAGGCATTGCCACGCAGCAGGATTCGGCCCGCGTCGGGGGTGAACAGGCGGGGCAGCAGCAGCGCGAGCGTGGACTTCCCCGAACCGGCGGGGCCGATGATCGCCACCGTCTCACCGGGCCGGATCGACAGGTCGACATCGCGCAGGACCGGGCGGTCGGGATCGAAACCGAAAGTGACCGACCGTAATTCGACTCCCAGCGGGCCGCCGGGCAGCGGGCGCGGATCGGGCGGATCGGTATCGGCGGGGGCGCTGTCGATGACCTGGTAGACGCGTTCGGCGGCCGCACGGGTCAGCTGCGCCATGACGATCACGTTCGACACGATGCGGGTGCTGGAGGACAGCATGGTCACGTAGGCGGCGAAGGCGAGGAAGGTGCCCACGCCGATCGTGCCGTGCAGCGCCAGGGTTCCGCCCAGCGCGATCACCACGACCATGCCGAGTTGCGGGATCGCCGCCACCGTCGGGGCGAACCGGGAGTCGATGCGGGCCGCGCGCATGCGCTCGGCGTAGAGGTCGCGGCCGTGGCCCTCCAGCAGGCGGACCATCCGGCCCTCCTGCCCGAACCCCTTCACCACGCGGACGCCGGTCACGGTCTCCTCGACGTGCTGGGCCAGGTCGGCCGCCCGCTGCTGCGCGGACCAGGTGGCCGCGTGCAGCAACGGCCGGACCCGGTACACCACCAGCCCGAGCGCGGGCACCGTCAGCAGCGCGACGACCGCCAGCAGCGGCGACAGCACCAGCATCACGGCGGCGGCCAGCACGAAGATCAGCAGCGAGGCCGCCGACAGCGGCGCCATCGCCAGCAGTCCCTGAACCAGTTGCAGATCGGTGATCGACCGGGAGACGACCTGCCCGGTGCGCAGCGCGTTCTGCCCCGGGCCGTCGTAGCGGTGCAGCGCGGTCAGCAGCGCGACGCGGATCTCGTGCTGCACGGTCAGCGCCAGCCGACCGGCGAACCACCGCCGCCCGAACGCCGTGGCGAACCGGGCCACCGCCAGCAGCACCAGGACCACCGCGATCGCGCCGATCGCGCGCATATCGCCGACCCGGGCGCTGTCGAGCGCGTGCTTGGCCGCCAGCGGCGCCGCCACCTCGGCCAGCGCGCCGCCCGCCACCGCCGCGATGGTCCCGGAGAGCAGTCCGGGATGCGCTCGGCACGCGGCCCAGAGCCGGCGGATCCAGCCGGGGCTGCGGTGTGCGGTTGTCTCGGTGTCGATCATGGCGATTCGACGTTACCGACGCGGGGTGACACCTTCGTATTCCGCGACCCCGTCCGGCGGGGGCGGCTGTCCGGTCCGGAGGCTCAGATCTCCCGCTGGCGCAGGAACCACCACGCGCCGGCGCCCGCAGCCGCCGCCCACGCCACGAGCACCACGACCGAGGCCGCGCTCGGCGGCAGGAACGGGCTCTTCGGGAACGAGTCCACGGCGACCGTGCCGACCGTGGCCGACCCCGGCAGCAGCACCGCGACACCCGGAATTCCGGCGCCTTTCAGGACCAGCCACAGCAGCGGTTCGATCACGATCAGCCAGCCCGCCATCGCGGCGAGCGCGGGCACCGCCGAGCGCAGCAGCAGGCCCAGGCTCGCGCCGATCACGCCCCAGCAGATCGCCGCGAGCAGACCGCCGCCGAACACGCCGACCAGCCGCATCCCGAATTCGATCTTGTCGCGTCCGAAGGCGGCCAGTCCGAGGGCCGCGCCGACCTCGGCGGCCAGCGCGAGCAGCAGCGAATAGGCCGCGGTGACAGCGAGTTTGGCGCCGCACAGCAGGTCGCGGTCGGGGGTGAACAGCGCGGTGAGCGGCATGCTCCGGTAGCGGTACTCGCCGCCCGCCCCGAGGGCCGCGAAGGCGGCGGAGGCGACGAGGGCGGCCACGATCCCGAGATAGAGCCCGATACTCGCCGTCCCCGTCGCGAGCGTCTCGTTCTTCTGCGGTTCGGTGCCCGTGATCGCCGTGACGGCGGCGGCCACGAAACCGATCGCCGCGCAGGCCACGAGCAGCAGCCAGCCCGCCCGTAGCGTGGTGATCTTGCGGATCTCGGTGGTGGCGGCCCGGCTCGCGTCCGTGGGCACGGTGAGGATCATGGTGGCGTCCCGTAGGGCATCGGAGGGGCGGTCGGGGGAGGCGCGGGCGCGGTGCGGGTGAGCGCGGCGAGCACCCGGTCCGGATGCACCGGCTCGGGGATCAGCTCGGTGAGCTGCACGCGGGCCGTGCTGGCGGCGTTCTCGATCTCGGTCCGGGACGCTTCCGCGACCGCCAGCCGGCCGTCGGCGCGCATCACGGTATCGGTGAAACCGTGGGCGGCCAGCGTCGTCGCCAGCGCGATCGGGCTGGACGCGCCGACGATCAGCCGGTCCGGATGGCTGCGCCGCAGCCGCCGCGGACTGCCCTCGTACACCACCGCGCCGCCGCCCAGCACGATCAGCTGATCGGCGATCGGCAGGACCGCGGCCAAACTCTGCGAGGTCAGCAGCGTGGCGCCGCCGCGGCGGGCATGGCCGCGCAGGTAGTCGCCCAGCCAGGCGCGCTCGCCCGGGTCCAGGCCCTCGACCGGATCGTCGAGCACCAGCAGCGGCGGATCGCCCAGCAGCGCGGTCGCCAGCGCGAGGCGGGTGTGCGCGCCGACGGGCAGGGCGCGGACCGGTTCGCGGGCGACGGCGCCCAGGTTGGTCAATGCCAGCAGCGCGTCGACCCGGTCGTCGGAGACGCCCGCGGCGGCCGCGTAGACCCGCAGATGGTCACGCGGCGATCGGGCCGGATGCTGGCCACGCGGCTGCGGCATCGCCCCCACCGGGCGCGCGGCGCGATGCGCCCCGGAGCCGGGCCCGCCGATCGAGGCGCTGCCCGCGGTCGGCGGCAGCAGTCCGAGCAGCATCCGCAGGATCGTGGTCTTGCCGGAGCCGGGCGGGCCGACCAGGGCGGCGGTGGCGCCGGCCGGCACGCTGAAGCTCACCTCGCGCACGGCGTGCACGCCCTCGAAGCGCTTGCTCAGCCCGGTGACGGCGAAGGCGAGCGGACGAGCCGCCGTCATCGCGCCTCGCCGGACTTGCGGTCCAGCTCCGGCAGCGGGTCGGCGTCGATCACCAGCGGGCCGGGCCAGGTGGCCGGTGCCGGCCCGAATGCCTTGCGCGCGTTGGTGATCGTGCTCTTGCCGAGGGCGCGGTTACCGAAACCGCCCACCGCCGCGCCGATTCCGGCGGGCAGCACCTTGCCGAACATGAGCGCGCTGCGCTTGGCGATGAACTGCACGACGAACCGCTTCATCAGCGAATCGTTCATATTGCGGATGCCCGGAATCTGGTCGGCCAGCAGCGTGCCCCAGTTCTTGGCGGAGTGGCCGACGTTCTTCTCGACGATGTCCATACCGCTCTCGCCCAGCACCACCGCGAGCACCAGCGCCCGGCGGCGCTCCTTGTCCTCCGGCGCGATGCCGTGCACGGCCGCCACGGCCAGGGTGAAGACCGCCGACGCCTCGAGGAAGAAGGTGGTCTCCGCGCTCATCGCCGCGAGCGCCGTGATGGTGCCCACGCCGGGCACGGCGGCGGTGGCGCCGACCGCGGTGCCGCTGCCGGTCACCGTGGTGAGGTAGATGCGCTCCAGCCGCCCGACGATCTGCGCCGGGCTCTCGCCCGGATGCGCGCGCCGGTACCGGTCGACGTATTTGGCGACAGCGGGCGCCTGTAGTTGCGCCCCGTTGTCGAGCAGTGCCTTCACCGCCTTTTCCGCACCGCCCTTGAACATGAACACCCTCCGTATGGTTCGGTCTGTCTCCATTGATAGTGCATGGAGTCCTGCTTTGCGACGGTGATCGGCCGCCGGGGCCGTTCGCGTCGCGGGTTCCGGAAACGAACGCCGTAGTGGGCGGGTTCCCCCGGGAGTTACCGTTGAACTGTGAGTGGTGTCTCCGAGGGCGCCGGGGGGCTGCCGGATCCGCGGCTGCGGGCATTCGTCCGCGGCTACGAAGGGTATCGGCTGCGCGGGTTCGAGCCGGGGACGCATGTCGGGATGCCGGGCACCGTCCTCACCGTGATCGTCACGATCGACGAACCGCTGTGGCTCCCGGTCTCGCCGCATCCGCAGCAGGGGCCGGGGCACTGGGAGACCATCGCCAGCGGCCTCACCGTGCGGCCCTGCACGATCGCGCACAGCGGCTTCCAGCACGGCATCCAACTCGCGGTGACGCCGCTGGGCGCGCGGGCGCTGCTCGGGGTGCCCGTGGCCGAACTCGGGTCGTGGGTGATCGATCTGGCCGATTTGGTCGGCGCCGACGCCCGCGAACTGCGCGAGCGGATCTCGGCCACCGACGACTGGTCCCGGCGCTTCGCGATCATGGACGAGATCCTGCTGCGCCGGGCCGCCGAGGCCGCCATCGACGCGAATCTGTGGCGGGCGTGGCAGTTGCTCACCGCCGGCTCCGGGCAGGCCCGGGTCGGCGAGGTGGCCGCCGATATCGGCTGGAGCAGGCGGCATCTCGCCGGCCGGTTCGCCGCCGAATTCGGGATCACGCCCAAGGACGCCGCGCGGCTGGCCCGGTTCCAGGCCTCGCACCGGCTGCTGCGGTCGGTCGTCTCCGAGCCGGGTGCGCCGAAGCCGTCGCGGACGGCGGTGTCGATCGCCGGGGTCGCCGCGTCCGTCGGGTACTACGACCAGGCGCATATGGCGCGGGAGTGGCGCGAGCTGGCGGGTATGCCGCCCTCGACCTGGCTGGCGCGCGAGCAGTTCCCATTCGTCCAAGCCGTGCCGCCCGCGCCGCTGGAAGGCTCGTCGCCATGACCGAGACAACCAGCGAAACCAGCACTACCGTCACCCGCACCGCCGCGCCGCTGTGGCCGACGTTCGTCTATCGCGACGCCCCCGCGGCGATCGAATTCCTCCGCACCGCATTCGGTTTCGTCGAGCGCGCCCGCTACGACAACGGCGCGATCGTCGAACACGCCGAACTCGGCTGGCCGGGCGGCGGCGGCATCATGCTCGGCTCCCAGCGCGAGGGCATGGCCCTGTGCGACCAGCCGCCGGGCGTCGGATCCGTCTACGTCGTCATCGACAACCCCGACGAGATGTACGAGCGCGCGAAGGCCGCGGGCGCCACCATCACCCGCGAACTGCGCGACGAGGACTACGGCTCCCGCGGCTTCACCTGCCGCGACCCCGAGGGTGTGTATTGGAGCTTCGGCACCTACGCGGGTACCGAATAGGTAGCGACTCTCCCCCCATTTTCCGGCACGCTTTTGGCCGGAATCCACCGGTTGCTGAGAGTGGATCCCGGCCAAAAGCGTGCCGGGAAACAGGGTGGTGTTGTGCCGGGAAACAGGGTGGTGTCGTGCCGGGAACGGGGTGGTGTCGTGCCGGAGTGCGAGGCCGGGGTGGCGTCAGGCGGGGGTGTGGCCTGCCGGGACCCGTTCCCCGTCGCGGGGTGGCGGGGGAGGGGTGCCGTCGCCGAAGGGGCGGCCGCCCAGTTTTTCGCGGCCGTGGGGGGTGAGCCAGTCGGAGAGGTCCGGGCCCTTGGGGACTATGCCGGACGGGTTGATGTCGGCGTGGACGATGTAATAGTGCTGCTTGATCTGGGTGAAGTCGATCGTGTCGCCGAAGCCGGGGGTCTGGAACAGGTCGCGGGCGTAGGCCCAGAGGACCGGCTGCTCCGACAGCTTCTCGCGGTTGCATTTGAAGTGGCCGTGGTAGACCGGGTCGAAGCGGGCCAGGGTGGTGAACAGCCGGACGTCGGCCTCGGTGATGGTGTCGCCCACCAGGTATCGCTGAGTCGCCAGCCGCTCCGACAGCCAGTCCAGGGCCGTGAAGAGGCGGTCGTAGGCGGCCTCGTAGGCGTCCTGTGCGCCGGCGAAGCCGCAGCGGTAGACGCCGTTGTTGACCTCGGTGTAGACGCGGCGGTTGACCTCGTCGATCTCCGCGCGTAGCGCCTCGGGGTACAGCTGCGGCGCGCCCGGGCGGTGGAACTCCGTCCACTCGGTGGAGAAGTCCAGGGTGATCTGCGGGTAGTCGTTGGTGACCACCTGCCCGGTCGGCACGTCCACGACCGCGGGGACGGTGATGCCGCGCGGATAGTCGGGGATGCGTGCGAAGTACGCGTCGCGCAGGAAGTGGATGCCCAGGACCGGATCCACCTCGCCCGGGTCGAGATCGAAGGTCCAGCTGCGCTTGTCGTGGGTCGGGCCGCACAGGCCGAGCGAGATCGCGTCCTCCAGCCCGAGGAGGCGGCGCACGATCAGCGTCCGGTTCGCCCACGGGCAGGCGCGGGCCGCGACCAGGCGATATCGCCCCGGCTCCACCGGGTAGCCGTCGCGGCCGTCGGCCGTGATCCGGGTGGTGATGTAGTTGGTGTCCCGCTTGAATTCGCCGGGTTCGATGTAGGTGGCGCTGCCGGTCGACGAGGTGCTCACCACCCCATGTTCGCAGATCGGACCGACACAGCACGCGATACATTCGGCCGATGAGCGATTCGAAACCCACCCGCCTGGAACGCGCCGCCACCGACAAGGGGGCGCAACTCGCCGTCCTCACCATCGACAACCCGCCGCTGAACCTGTTCGACCAGGCGCTGATGGAGTCGCTGGCCGACGATATCGCCGCGCTGAGCGCCGATCCGCCGCGCGCGTTGCTGATCCGTGCCGAGGGCAAGGTCGTCTCGGGCGGCGTGGATGTCCACGTATTCGCCGGGTTGTCGGTCGAGGAGGGCGCCGAGCTGTGGCGCCGGTTGTTCGCGCGGATCATTCATCCGCTGGAGGCACTGCCGTGCCCGGTGGTGTTCTCCGCGCACGGGCTGTGCCTGACCGCCGCCTTCGAGATCGCGCTGGCCTGCGACATCCTGGTCGCCGGATCGACGGCGAAATTCGGCCTGGTGGAGACGGTGGTCGGCCTGACCCCGTCGATGGGCGGCCCGCAGCGGCTGGCCGAGCGCGCCGGATCCGGCCGGGCCCGCGAGCTGGTGATGACCGGCGACCTCTACGGCGCGGGTGAACTGGCGGAGTGGGGCGTGGTCAACGCCGTGCACGAGGACGTCGACACCGCAGCCCGCGAACTCGCCGCCCGGCTGGCCGACGGTCCGACCCGCGCGCACGCGGCGACCAAGCAGATCGTGGCGGCCTGGCGCTCCGGCGGTGTGGCGCACGCGGATTCGGTGACCCCGCAGGTGTCGGGTGAGCTGTTCGACACCGCGGATCTGCGGGGCGGTGTCGCGAGCTTCCTGGAGGTCGGGCCCGGAAAGGCCACCTACACCGGGCAATGACGCGCGGCGCCCCCTCCGGCCGCCGGGGTACCGGTGCGGACACGTTTGCCGACTATCCGCCCACGTTTGTGATGTGCGTCATATAGTCACAGGTGCCTGCCGGATCGAGGCGCTCGGAGGGGCCCATGGCACAGATGTTGGTCGAATACCCGCACACGCGAAACCCGCGGAGCGACAACCCTCTTGCCCGTGGCGCCGACGGAGTTCTGCGGTACGGCAACCTGAATCCGGCGCTCACCGAGCTGCTCGACGTTCAGGTGCATGCCTTTTCGGGTCGCGAGGCGGTCGTCGAGATCGGCGGCCCGCGGCTGACCTACCGGCAGCTGTGGCACTCCGCCTCGCGAATCGCCGGCGGTTTGCAGGAACACGGCATCGGCTACGGCGACCGGGTCGCGGTCCGGATGCCGGTGGGCGCGCGCTGGATCGAGGCATTCCTCGGCGCGCTGCTCTCGGGCGCGGTGCCGGTCCTGGTGCAGGACGGGCTGCCCGACGACGACGCGGCCCGCGTCATCGCCGACAGCCGCGCGGATTTCGTCCTGGGCGGCAGCGAGTGCGCCGAATTCCCCGACGGCGCGGCGTTCATCGACGACGGCGCCTCGCTGAGCGAACTGGCCCTGCTGTGCTACACCAGCGGCGTGGCGGCCTCGGATGTTCCGGTCCGCCCGCGGGGCGTGGAGTTGACCAACGAGAACCTGCTGTCGGCCGTCCGGTCGATGGTCGGCGCCCTGGATCTGCCGACCGAGGGCCTGCGCAACCTGGTGCTGCTGCCGCTGGCGCACGCCAGCGGATGCGTCGACCAGTTGCTGCCGACCTTCGCCGTCGGCGGCACGGTGGTGCTCGTCCCCGATCCGGCGCTGGTCGCGGAAACCATTGTGGCCGAACGCATCGACATGGTCGCGGCCACGCCGCGCATCTACGCCGGCCTGCTGCCCGAACTGGCCGGGCTGCGGGCCGAGGGGGTGCGGCAGGTGTGCAGCGCGGGCCATCGCACCGAACTGGCCTCGACCGATCCGGGCACCTCGGAGGTGGTGGCCAACGCGCTGCGCGAGGTGTTCCCGCTGGCGCGGCAGTGGTCGGTATGGGGCGCCACCGAGACCAGCGGTATCGGCCTGGCCCTCGCCGATGTGGGCGAGCCGCTCGCCCGCGATCTGCTCGGCTTCCCGTTCGGCGGGACCGAGCTGGCGCTGTGGGGGCCGCGCGCGGCCGCGGGCCACGGTGAGCTGCTGTGCCGCGGCCCGAACGTCGCCCCGCGCTACTGGGACGATCCGGAGACCACCGAATCCCGCTTCACCGGCTCCTGGTTCCACACCGGCGACCAGGTCGACATCGATGCGGACGGTCTGGTCCACCGCGCGCAGTAAGCCGGTTACTCGAGCAGGCGGTCGCGGAGGCCGTCGCGGAGTTCGCCGGTCAGGCCGATCGAACCCAGGTAGCCCTCGAGGCTGCCGTACAGCGCGTACATCGAATCCGTGCCCGCGGCGAGATAGTCGGGTGCAACGCCGAGCACATCGAGCGGAAGGGTCGCCCGGCCGCCGGAATTGCGGGCCACGTCGTCGCGCAGCGCGTCGACGGCGTCATTGCTGAGCAGGTAGTCCTCGAGCAGATCGGTCTCGCTGACGCCGACCGCCCGCAGCAGCGTGGCGATCGCCCAGCCGGTGCGGTCCTTCCCCGCGGCACAGTGCACCAGCACCGCGCCGTCGCCGCGGACCAGCGAATTCGCGATCGCGGTGATGGCGACGCCGGCCTCCGGCATGGCCGGAAAGGACCGGTAGACCTGCAGCATCTCCTGCCAGGGCTCGTCGTGCACGACCTCGTGCGGCGGCTTCTCGCCGATGCGCGAGTCGAACGGGGTGTTCGCCAGCCGCACGCTCGGCGGGACCAGATCGGTGCCGAGATGCCTGATCTCGTCGGGCCCGCGGAGGTCGTGAACGGTGGATACGCCCAGTTCGGCGAGTGTCTCGAGGCCGGCCGAGTCGACCCGGCACAGCTGTGCCGACCGCAGCAGTACGCCGGTGCGGACACGTAATCCACTCTCGGTGCTCGGCCCGCCGACATCGCGGTAGTTGAAGGTTCCGGAAATGAGGTACTGATCAGGGCGCGCCACAGTCACCTCTCCAGGCTATCGACGGGCCGGTATCTCCCGGGTGTCGTTCGTCGATCGAAGCGGCGAAGCTGTGACGTCGCGCGTGTTGTGTGATCTGCCACAGCGGGGCGGCGCGGCCGGCGGTGAACGCGTAGAGTCTTGTCGGTTACGGGGTTGTGACCGTGCCCGACGATCTCTGTCAGATTTCGACAGAGTCCCGGAGGGGTAACAAAACATTCTTTCAGTCTGGAAACACCGATTGAAGCTGGTCACGATCCCCGGAAAACCTCTACCATTGATGGTTGTTGGACGGGTCGACCGGGTTGGTGCTCGGGGCGATCAGTGAGGATCTGCAACCCGTTGTGCGAGCCGCGCAGTCGAGGTGCGCGCGTTCTTTCGCCCGAGGGAGTCGTCGTTGAGCGCTAGTGGAGAAATGGTCGAGGCGCGACCTCGCCCGGCCGTAGTGGCGGCCGTCGAACAGGCGGCCGACGCCATCGACTGCAGCGGCACGCGTGCGCTGCGGGTACTTCTGCATGCCGGTGTCAGCGCGCTGTGGCCGGCCATCAAGGCGGCGCCGCAGAAACAGATCCGCACCTACGAGTCGACGATCGCGGCACTGCGCAGGCGGTGGGCCGATCGCACCGATCCGGTGGCCGATCCGGCCGTGGCCCGCCTGTTCCGCGATCTGGACGCCGAGGTCGGCGCCTTCCTGCAACTGTGCGCCGACCGGTCGCGGACCGAATGGCTGGAGCCGGTCGAGGCGATCGCCGCCTACGCGGTGGCCGTCATGCAGGGCACGGTCCTGCGCTGGCTGGCCGACTGTGACGACGAGACGACGCTGGTCGTCCTGGATGATCTGGTCTCGAGCCTGTCCACCAAGGCCGTCGACCTCTGACGTAAAGCTGGACGAGTGACCAGTTGCGTGGTTGAGTGGACTGCGTGACGGATCTGTCGCCGATCGCCGGCCTGCATTCGGCCACCGCGGATCTGGATCCGCCGCTGGCCGCCCTCGATCTCGCCGCGCTGCGCGCCAACGCCGCCGACTTGGTGCGCCGGGCCCGCGGGGTTCCGATCCGGGTGGCCAGTAAGTCGGTGCGCTGTCGTGCGGTCCTCGAGGAGGTGCTGGGCTCCGGGCTGACCGCGTCCGGGGGATTCGCCGGCATCATGTCCTATTCGCTGCGCGAGGCCGTCTGGCTGGCGCGCCAGGGCGCTCGCGACATCCTGCTGGGCTATCCGACCGTGGACCGGGCCGCGCTGGCCGAACTGGGCGAGGACGAGACACTGCGCGAGGCCGTCACGCTCATGGTCGACGATCCGGCGCAGCTGGATCTGATCAAGACCGCCGTCGGCAGCGAGCGGGTGGCGCCGCGGATCTGCCTGGACGTGGACGCGTCGCTGCGCATCGGCCCGCTGCACCTGGGCGTGCGCCGCTCGCCGGTCCGGACGCCCGAGCAGGCCGAGCGGCTGGCCCGCCTCGCGACCGAGCGCGGTTTCCGGGTGGTCGGCCTCATGACCTACGAGGCGCAGATCGCCGGGCTGCCCGATACCAATCCCGCGGTGCGCCTGGTGAAACGGGCCTCGGCCGCGGAGATCGGCAAGCGGCGCGCGCTGGTGCTGGACGCGGTGCGGTCGGTGACCGGCGCGCTGGAGATCGTCAACAGCGGCGGCAGCGGTTCGATCGAGGTGAGCGTCGCGAGTCCCGGCGTCACCGAGGTGACTGCGGGTTCGGGGCTGTATGTGCCGACGCTGTTCGACGGCTACCGCGCCTTCACGCCGCGGCCCGCCCTGTTCTTCGCCCTGCCGGTGCTGCGCCACCCGGCCCCGGGCATCGCGACCGTCTTCGCCGGTGGGTACATCGCCTCCGGCCCCGCCGGGAAGTCCCGGGTGCCGAAGCCCGTGTGGCCCAAGGGGTTGCGGCTCATCGGGACCGAGGGTGCGGGTGAGGTGCAGACGCCGCTGACGGGGGTCGATGGCCTTGCCGTGGGTGACCGCGTCTGGTTCCGGCACGCCAAGGCCGGGGAGCTGTGTGAGCGCTTCGATCACGTGCAGGTCGTGGATGCCGACGGTACGCGGGTGACGGTGCCGACCTATCGCGGTGAGGGGCAGAATTTCGGATAGCGTTGTGTGGCTGGAGTTTCCGGCCAAAAGCGTGCCGGAAACAAGGTGGGCCTCGTGCCGGAAACAAGGTGGGGCCTCGTGTCGGAAACAGGTAGGGCCTGAGGGCCTTTCGGGTTGGTTACTGCGACATCAGGTCGAGGAAGGCCGCGAGGTCGGAGAGTTGGTCGGGGTTTTCGGGGAGGTATTCGGTGAGGAGGGGGGAGTGGACGACGAGGGCGCTCCACAGGGCTCGGGAGACGACCGTGGTGAGCCAGTGGCGTGAGATGAGGGTGTCGATGCCGTGGGGGGCCTCCGCGGGGGAGGAGGTGGTCATGGAGACCAGGACCACGGCGGCCTCGCGGCCCGCGAAGCGTTCGGCGGTGCCGACCACGACGTCCTCGATTCGCGCGCGCGACAACAGGGTTCGGATGCGCGCTGCCTGGGCGTGATAGGGCGTGACCACGAGGATGTCGTGCGGGTGCAGCCGCCGCGTCACCGCGCCCTGCCGCCAGGGCAGGCCCAGCAGCGCGCGCACCCGGCGCACGATCTCGCGGGCCTCCTCCGCGGATTCGGTGCCGTTGCCGTGGTGTTCGACCGGCACCGGCCGCACGCCGGGGGAGACGCCCTCGAGATCGCGGGCGAGGGTGACGGTTTCGGTGGACCGCAGCCGTCCGCCGTAGCGCAGCCGGGACACCGGTTCGCACAGCCGCGGATGCATGCGCCAGGTGCGGTCGAGGAAGTAGCCGAATTCCGGTGGCAGCGTGGCATTCCCGCCGACCAGCCGTCCGAGCGCCGATTCGTGCACCGGTTCGGGGTGGGCGCCGTGCGCGGGCAACGGCGCGGGATCGCCGACCAGCAGCAGATTGCGCGCGCTGCCGGCCACCGCGACCGCGTCGGCCAGCGGGAAATGCCCCGCGTCGGCGACCACCAGCAGATCGAGACTGCCGGGCTCGACCCGCTCGGCATCGGCGAAATCGGTGGGCAGCCCGCCGATCACACACCCGTTGACGGCGTTGTCGAGGAAGCGCGGATAGCGAGCGGGATCGATGACCAGCCACTCCGGCGCCACCGCGCGCGCCTCGGACTTCGCCACCAGCTCCGGCAGCACCCCGATCCGCACGAGCGCGTCGAGCACCTCCTCGACCGCCCAGTGCGATTGCGCGACCACGCCGACGCGCCACTTGTAGCGCGTCACAAGGCGTTCGATCACCCGGGCCGCGGTATCGGTCTTGCCGGTGCCCGACGGCCCCTGGACCGCGACGCAGGAATCGTCGAGATCCAGCACGGCGGCGGTCACGGCGGCGGCGTGGTCGCCGAACACCTCGGGCAGCGCCTCGGCCGTCCGCAGCCGCGGCGGGCGGCGCAGCAGCAGATCGAACGCCGCCGTCGCCGGAATCTCCGGCAGCGTCATCAGCAGGTGGTGGGCGGTGGATTCCAGTGCGCCCTCGATGTTCTCGTCGCGGCCGGGAAGTCCGGGGACGATCGCGACCGGCATATCGTCGTACGGCGCGCAGCCCTCCGGCAGCAGTTCCTCGACGCGCACGGCGTCGTCGAAGTTGTCGTCCAGTGCGCAGCCGAGCACGGTGGCGCGGGCGGTCGCGCGCCGTCCGGGCACGGCCCGCATCCCGGGCACCGGACGGTCGTAGAGCGTGAGGACGGCGGTCCCCGGCGGCGGCGCGCTGCCGGTGCCCAGCCGCCCGGTGAGCTTCAGATAGCGGCGCATCGGCCCGTGACCGGTGCTGTGCCATTTGGTGTCGACCGTGCCCCAGTCGGCCGCGAGAACGCCCGGGGTGTCGGCCCATTCGGCGATCGGCCGGTGCAGACGGTCGGCGTGCGCCCAGTGCAGTGGCTGCCGTTCGCGCCGCCGGTAGCCGAGCGCGGCCGACATGAGCGCGGCGGCGCGCCGGGCGGGGGTGCGCGTCCCGGTGGCCTGCGTCGCCTCCGGATCGGACGCCTCCGCCGTGTCGTCGAAGGCGAATTCGCGCAGCGCCGCCTCGACCGCCGCCGGTGACTCCGGTGGCGTATCGCGGGCGGCGGTCGCGGTCGGGACGCCGTGTTCGGCGGCCAGCTCCCGCAGCCGGTCGCGCAGCCGGACGACCCGCCCGCACTCGGCCTCGAGACCCGTGTCCGCGACGGCCGACCCGAGCAGGCCGCCCAGATCGCCCAGCGCGTAGGACCGTTCGCCGACGACCAGGGCCGACCGCACGATCGGATACAGATCCGTGAGGGCGGCGAGCAGGTCGTCGGAGACCTCCTCGTCGGCCCCACAGCGGGCGCACAGGTCGGCCACGAGCGGCCGGGCGGGCGAACGGTAGTGGTAGATGCGCAGTTCGGGATGCTGGTCCTGGCGTTCGGCCAGGAATTCCAGCAGCGCCGCCGGATCGTCGTGCAGGCCGAAGGCGTGGAACAGGATCGCGGCGGTGTCCTCACCCTCCTCGGGCGCGCGCGCCGGCAGTACCGCGACACCGACCACGGCGGGCGGTGTGCCCGCGACGGTCAGGAAGACGTCGCCGGGCGAGGGCGCGGGCAGCGCGGACAGCGCCTCCGCATTGATCACCGCGTGCATCGGCTCGCCGGTGCGCTCGCTCCGCAGCTGCATATCGGCCTGCCGGCGCAGCGCCGAGAACGTCCGGGCGGCGACCCGGGTCACCGCGGCATCGGCGTGTGCCAGCCGGTCGACGGTCGTGATGCCGGCGTCGCGCAGCTGGGCGCGCACCGCCGGTCGCATGCCCGCCACCAGCAGCAGATCGCGGCCCGCCACCAGTTCCGCGGTGCAGGTGGCGCAGCGACCGCACGCCAGGTACCGGCGGTCGCCCCACTGCACGGGCAGCAGTTCGTTCTGTTTGTATTCGACGATCGTGAACAGCCGCCGTCGCCGCGCCCGGTACACCCGCGCCGCCTCGGCGAGCGGATGCTCCGACCACGAGCCGTCCGGATGCCGGACCCGCAGCACCGGATCCACCCGCAGCCCCGCGGCCCGCAACCCGTCCGCGCAGGCGGCGAGTTCCATGAGCGTCGCGATCGGCGAGTCGGCCCGCGCCGAGCCGTACAGGGAGTAACAGGGCGGTCCGGCGATTCCGGCCGCGAGCGTGAACGCCGCCGGGACGGCCGGGCCGTGGCTCTCGGCCGGTTCGGCTGTGTCGGCGAACGAGCAGCTCAGCGCGTCGCCGTCGACGACCCGGCCCTGCCAGCGGTGATCGATCGCCGCGCTGTCGGACCAGTCGCTCGGGAACAGCGGGGCGGCCGGGGCGTCGTCGGAAGGCGTTGCCGGGCAGTCGGTTCGCGCCGGGTCGTCGGCGGGCCGGCTGTCGGTGCGGACCAGCGCCGCGCATCGGGCGGCGAAGGAGCCGTCGAAGAAGGTCGCGCCCTCGATCGCGGGCGCGGCGGCGCGCAGCGCGGCAACGGTCCGCTCGTGGGCCTCGCGCAGCGCGGCGACGGTCTCCCGCGCGCCGCCCGCCCCGGGTTCCTCGACGCGGACGACGTCCTCGCCGGGCAGGTCGATCCGGGCGTATTCGGCCAACAGCGCATCCGCGCCGGTACCCACCGGCGCGACCAGTCCCAGTTCGGCGTCGAGCGCGCGCAGCGGGGCGAACTCGCAGCGCGCCGCCGCCACCAGATCACCGGTGCTGCACACGACACGATCACCGACCAGAATCAAACGCGGCCCTCCTGCGCCTCGGACACCCGCACCCGGCCGTCGCCTTCTTCGTGCCGAGTCGCGCCTCAGCGTAATCAGTCGAGGTAGAACGGCGTGGCGTGAGGGGGGCGTGTCGTCGTATGGTCTGGGCGGGCGCGTCAGAAAGGACATCGGGAGTGCAGACCGGTCAGCCGAGCCGCACCGCGCTGGGTGCCGCCCGATATCGAGCCGAACACCAGGAACTCGACGGCGGGCGCATCTTCCGCGATCCGCTGGCCCGCACCATCCTCGGCGACGACCTGCCGCCCGGCGACCACCTCTTCGCCGACGGGCACGAGCGCATGCGCGGCTTCATCGCCACCCGCGCGCGTTTCGCCGAGGACGCGCTGGCGGAGGCGGTGCGCGAGGGCACCGGGCAGGCCGTGATCCTCGGCGCCGGACTGGACACCTTCGCCTACCGCAATCCGTATCCGGCGCTGCGGGTGTTCGAGGTGGACCATCCCGACACCCAGGCGTGGAAGCGGGAGCGGCTGTCCTCGGCCGGGATCGCGATTCCGGAGTCGGTGACCTACGTGCCCGTCGACTTCGAACGGCAGCCGCTGGACGGGGCCTTGACGGCAGCGGATTTCGACGCGACCCGACCGGCCTTCGTGATCTGGCTCGGGGTGACGGTCTACCTCACCCGGACGGCGATCGAGGAGACACTCGGCCATCTCGGGCGCCTGGTACCGGGCAGTCGGGTGATCATCGACTACGGTGTCCCGCGGCCGGAATCGAGCCCGCGGACGCGGGCGACGATCGAGGAGCGGGAGCGCAGGCTCGCGGCCATCGGGGAGCGCTGGATCAGTTTCTTCACCCCGGACGAGATGGCTCGGCTGCTGCGCGGCACCGGGTTCGAGGTGGAAGAGGATCTGCCGGCCGTCGACCTCGCGCTGCGTTATCTGGGCCGGGAGCCGGCCGCCGCGGCCGGCCCGCATCTCGTCCGTGCCCGCGTTCCGGCCTGAACGGCGGCGCGCGACGACGTGCCGATCACCGACGCGGAAAGGATTGCGGTATGCCCTTTTTCGATGGTCCACGGGGACTTCTGCACTACCGGCGGTGGCCGGTGGACGCCTCCCGTGCGGTCGTCGCGCTGTTACCGGGGACCGGGCAGCACAGCGGGCACTATCACCGCGTCGGCCGGAGCCTGGGCGCCCGGGACATCGAGACCTGGGCGCTCGACGTGCCGGGTCAGGGCCTGAGCGAGGGCGACCCGGACGAGCCCGGCACCATCGACGAACTCGCCGCCGACGCCCGGGAATTCGTCGCGCTCGTCCGGAACCGGTGTCCTGGACGGCCGCTGTTCGTGGCCGGGCACTCGCTGGGCGCGGCCACCGCGCTCGCGGCGGCGCCGGACTGTTCGGGCCTGGTGCTCACCGGCACCCCGCGGCGCGCGATCACCCTCGCACCCGGGCTGCCGGCGGCCCTGCCGGTGCTCGTCCTGCACGGCGCCGACGATCGCCGGGCGCCGATCGATCCCGTTCGGGACTGGACGACGGGGGCCGAGTCGGTAGGGTTGCGGTTGCGCGAGTATGCCGATGCCGGGCACGATTTGCTCCACGAACCGGTGCAGGCACAGGTCGTCGCCGACATCGCGGAGTGGATCCAGGGCGTCGTCGCGGAACCGGTGCGCCCGTGAGGCAGCACGAGAAAGGGGGACCGGGTGCGGTCGCAAGAACCCGGGGACCTGCGCAGTGATGTCGCGGCCCTGACACAGGCGGTCGACGACGGTCGGCTGTGGATCGACGGTGTCCTCGTCGCCGACGGCGTTCACGAACGCTGCGCACGACGCTACGAACAACTGGCCGACGAGGTCGAGCAGCAACTCCGGACGCTTCGCGCGGCCGTCTCGCTGCCGGGCTTCGGCGGATTCGAATCGGGGAACGCGCTGCGGCGCGGATTCGAGGACAAGGCGGCGCAGGGGCTGGATCGGCTGCAGGAGTACGCCGATGCCGCGCGGCAGCTCGCCGCGGCACTGCGCGCGGCCGCCACCGCCTACGCCGAACACGAGGCGGACATCTCCGCGGCGATCGGCCGCGTCGGCGCCGATACGGTGGGGGTGGGCCATGCATAAGCCGAGTGGCAACCGGACCGATCTGCCGGATCCGGACTACGCGCCGACGGTCGAGGTCTTCGACCAGATGCGCTACGACGAGATCTATCGCGGTGTGCTGCAACTGAATCCGGAGGTCCTCACCGCCGGTCGGCAGACCTGGCAGAACGCCGCCACCGGAGTGGGCGACGCGGTACAACAGGCGCATGCGGAGATCCGCAGCGCGATCGCCGACGGTTGGCGCGGCAGCGCGGCCCAGCAGGCGGCCGCGGCCATGCAGGCGTTCGAGGAACTGGGCCAGCACGCCGCGGATGTCATGGCCGCCGTCGCCCAGCGGCTGGGCCGCGCCAACGACGCGGCCGAGACGCTGCGGGCCACGGTCTCGCGGCCGACGGAGGCCGGGGCGGATCTAGAGGCGGCGCTGCTGGATCCCAAGCGCGCGGCTCTCAACGTCTCGGCGCAGAAACAGGCCGAGGGAGTGCGTCAGGACGTCGTGCGGGTGATGGAGACGGTGTACGCCGGCGCCTTCATCCCCACGGGCCACGCCGTCCCGGCGTTCGGCGACGGCGGGATGTACCCGGTGCCCGAGGATCCCCGGCCGGAGCCGGGCGAGACCGGCGGCCCGGACCCGACCGACTCATTGGAAGGTCCCACCGCGCTGGCGGGACCGGCCGCGTTGCCGAATGCGGTACCGGCGCACGCGGATACCGTGAGCCCGTCCCGGCCCGAGGCCGTGCCCGCCGGTGATCCGGCCTCGGACACCGAACCCGCCGCGACCACGACGGCACCGGCCGCCGCGAGTGTGCCCGCCGCTGCGGCACCGGCCGTCGCGGAGGCCCCTGTGACCGCCGCGGCGACCGCGCCCACCGTGACGACGTCCGCCACCGCGCCCGCGAGTGCCGTTGTGCCGCAGGCCGACAGCTCCGCGAGCGCCCCACCGGCCGTGGCCACCGTTCCGGTCGCGCCTCGGCCCGGCGGGACGGCGACCACCGCCCAGAGCACGGAGGAACAGCGCAAGAAAGAGGACCGTGACCAGCATCCCGCCGCCGATCAGGTCGGCGGTATGGGCGCGGGTGTCGTCGGCGGGCTCGCGGGCAGTGCCGCGCTGGCGGCGGGCGGCGAGACCGTTCGTCCCGGATCCGGTGTTCCCGTGCCGCCCAAGCGGTCCCGGTACGAGGACGAGGACGACGAGGAGTACTACGACTTCGATGAACCGACCTTCCTGGAGCCGGCCGAACCCGGCACCGATCTGGTCGGGCAGTTCGATCCGACCACCCCGCCGGTGGTCGGCGAATGGGACGAGGACTACTGACGGCGGGATGAACGAGATCGCGACAACCGAGGCGGGCCGCCACCGGTGAGATGGACGCTCACGCCGGACCAGTTCGCACTGGCCTGGGAGCGCACCGACGGTGACCGGATCCCGTATCCGCTCGCGGTGCGGCTGTCGGCCCGCGACAGCGCCGAACGCGCCGCCCAGTTACCCGCCTTGCGCGAATGGTGCGACAGCACCCTCGATCCCGACCTGGAGGCCGCGCTGCGCGTGCTGGCGCGGCCGGCGATCCAGGTGGAGGTGATCGGCGAGTACGGGTCCGGCGAGGAACCGCAGCCGGTGCGCGTACTGGGTGCGGCGGCCGGGCACGTCACGGTGGTCGCGGCGCAGCGGCCCGGCCCGGAACCCGATCGCGGCGCCGAGGTCCGGCTGTTCGTCGGCACGCCGAAAACCCTGGCGGCCCGGGTGATCTCGGTGCTGCCGGAGAATCCGCCGGGCACCGGGCCGCGACATACCGCACCCCTGAACCGGGTGCGCGAGGACAGCCGCGACCTGGTGACGGTGCCGGTCGCGGGCCCGACGGAATCGGCCCGCATGCGACGGCTGCTCAAACAGCCGCGCGACGGCATCGGCCAGATCGTGGTCTCCGCCCGCCGCGCGGACGACACCATGCGCCCCCTCGGCGTCCTGTGCTGGATCGATATCACCGGCGACGGCCGCTACGCCGTCCGCACCCGCACCGAGGTCGACATCCTCCCCGTCACCGCCGAATCCTTCGCCGCCCAACTCCGCCCCTTGGTCGCCGCCGCCGAGCGGTTGATCAGCGAGCCTGCCGAGTGGTGAGTGGCGCTCAGGTGCCGGCGTCCAGCAGCTCGATAACCTCGTCGTCGTCCAGTTGGTGGAAATCGTCGTAGGCGCCGCCGACTCCGCCCAGTACCCGGGGGACCAGGGGGCAGACGGTTTCGTCGGCGAGGTCGTGGATGCGGGCCAGCGCCTCGGCCGAGGAGACCGGTACCGCGACCGTGATCCGCAGCGGGGCGTGCAGGCGGACGAGGCGGCAGGCGACCGCGACGGTGGCGCCGGTGGCCATGCCGTCGTCGGCGATCACCACGGTGCGGCCCCGCGGCGAGACGGGCGGGGCGTGGGCGCGCATAATGCGTTGGCGCCGTTCCAGTTCCGCGCGTTCCAGCGCTTCGGTCTCGGCGATCTGCTCGGGGGTCACGCCGGTGTGGTGCACCACGTCGTCGTTGAGGACGCGCACCCCGCCCTCGCCGATGGCCCCCATCGCCAGCTCCGGCTGCCACGGCACGCCCAGCTTGCGCACCAGCAGGATGTCGAGGTCCCCGCCGATCACCGCCCGCACGGCCGCCGCCACCGGCACCCCGCCGCGCGGCAGCCCGAGCACCAGCGGATCCGCCGCCCGCAGGTGGAGAAGCGACTCACCCAGCGCACGACCGGCAGCTGCCCGATCCGGATAGATCATCGTGTACCGAGTCTAGTTCCGCCCCCACCCTCCCCGCCCGAACCACGGGAAATCCATGCTCGCTACGCCCCCGGTGTGATCTCGGACCGCGCGACCGCGCTCTGCCAGGACCCCGGTGTGATCCCGGACCGCACGACCGCGCTCTGCCAGGACCCCGGTGTGATCCCGGACCGCACGACCGCGCTCTGTCAGGACCCCGGTGTGATCCCGGACCGCACGACGGCGCTCTGTCAGGACCCCGGCGTGATCTCGAACCTTCGTAGCGAGAGGCTGGGGTTGGTGGCTCGGGTCTGCTCCAGGTGGGCGAGATCGATACGGGCCGTGGCTATTCCGGTGGTCTCGCCGAGTTCGGCCAGGACCGAGCCCATCGGGTCGACGATCATCGAGGAGCCCGCGCCGCGCGGGGCCGCCTGGTCCGCGGCGGCGACGTAGACAGTGTTCTCGATGGCGCGGGCGCGCAGCAGGGTGGTCCACTGGTCGACCTTGGCCGGGCCCGGAACCCATTGCGCCGGAAGCAGGAGGACGTGCGCGCCCGCGGTGGCGACGCGGCGGCAGCCCTCGGGGAACCGCAGATCGAAGCAGGTCTGCAGGCCGAAGACGACCCCGTCGACCACGAAGGTCGCGGGAGCGGCGATCTCGCCCGGCAGCACCACCTCCGACTCCAGGAATCCGAACGCGTCGTACAGGTGCACCTTCCGATACACCGCCGCGAACTCGGCGTCCGGCGCGGCCGCGACGAGCGTGTTGTAGATCCGATCGGACTCCCCGCCGCCGGGCGCCTCCGCCACCCCGGCGACCAGATGCACCCCGAATTCGGCGGCCAGCCCGCGCAACCGATCGACCCACGGCCCGGTGATCGGCTCCGCGGCGTCGACCACCCGCCGGTCCAGCCGGGCCACCGCGATCATCGAATACTCCGGCGCGACCACGACCCGGGCCCCGTGCTCGGCCGCGGCGCGCACCTGCTCCCGCAGCATCGCGAGATTCGCGTCCTTGTCGGTGTGCGGGGCGAACTGGACCACCGCGACATCGATCGACCGGGGCGATTCGGGTGCGGGCGCCGGGTACACGCCGGCGGCCGGCTCCAGGTCGACATGGCTTTCCGGCGGCCGAAGACCCGCGTCCTCCGTCGTCGAATAGCTGACCACCACCGACGCCGCCGAACCGGCGCCGACTGTGCGGTCGGGGGCCGCGGGTGACGGACCGGTGATGCCGGGCACGCCGGGCTCGGACGGTTGCATACGTCTCACCGTATTGGGCCGATGGTCCGGCCGACCACCGTAAGGAAGTAAACTGCTGGTCAATATGAGTACCTCACCGGTCGACAGCGTTCCCCACGACGACGAGAGGGACGCCGCCGACCCGTCCTTCGCCGAACTCGGCATCGAGGACCGCATCCTGCGGGCCATCGCCGATGTCGGTTACGAATCGCCGTCGCCGATCCAGGCGGCGACGATTCCCCCGCTGCTCACGGGTGCCGACGTGGTCGGGCTGGCGCAGACCGGTACCGGCAAGACCGCGGCGTTCGCCATCCCGATCCTCATGGGTCTGGAGCCCGGGGGCAAGGCTCCGCAGGCGCTGATCCTCGCGCCGACGCGCGAACTGGCGATCCAGGTGGCCGAGGCGTTCGGCCGCTACTCGGCGCATATGCCGGGCGTGCACGTGCTCCCGATCTACGGCGGCCAGAACTACGCCGTGCAGCTGTCCGGGCTGCGCCGCGGCGCACAGGTCGTGGTCGGTACGCCGGGCCGCGTCATCGACCACCTCGAACGCGGCACGCTGGATCTGTCGCAGCTGCGGTTCCTCGTCCTCGACGAGGCCGACGAGATGCTCAAGATGGGCTTCCAGGAGGACGTCGAGCGCATCCTCGCCGATACGCCGACCGACAAGCAGGTCGCGCTGTTCTCGGCGACCATGCCCGGCGCGATCCGCAAGATCTCCAAGCAGTACCTGAAGAATCCGGTCGAGATCACCGTCAAGGCGAAGACGGCCACCGCCACCAACATCACCCAGCGCTGGGTGCACGTCTCGCACCATCGCAAGCTCGACGCCCTGACCCGCATCCTCGAGGTCGAGCAGTTCGAGGCGATGATCATCTTCGTGCGCACCAAGCAGGCCACCGAGGAACTGGCCGAGAAGCTGCGCTCGCGGGGGTATTCGGCCGCCGCGATCAACGGCGATATCGCGCAGAATCAGCGCGAGCGCACCATCGGGCAGCTGAAGTCGGGGACGCTGGACATCCTCGTCGCCACCGATGTGGCCGCGCGCGGACTGGACGTCGACCGCATCTCGCACGTGGTCAACTACGACATCCCGCACGACACCGAGTCCTACGTGCACCGCATCGGCCGCACCGGGCGGGCCGGGCGCAGCGGTGAGGCGCTGCTGTTCGTCGCGCCCCGCGAGCGCCGGCTGCTGGACGCGATCGAGCGGGCCACACGGCAGCCGCTCACCGAGATGCGGCTACCCAGCGTCGAGGACGTCAACGCGCAGCGCGTGGTCAAGTTCCACGACGCCATCACCGAGAATCTCGCCTCGCCCAGCCTCGCGCTGTTCCGCAAGCTGATCGAGGACTACGAGGCCGAGCACAACATCCCGCTGGCCGATATCGCCGCCGCGCTCGCGGTCGGCGGGCACGACGGCGAGAACTTCTTCATGGAACCCGAGCCCGAGCCGGAGCGGCGCGAGCGCACCCCGCGCAAGTTCGACGACCGTGAGCGCCGCCGGGAGGGCGGGCCCTCGCAGCACCGCGCCACCGGCGCCGAGATGGCCACCTATCGCATCGCCGTCGGCAAGCGTCACCGCGTGGTGCCCGGCGCCATCGTGGGAGCGATCGCCAACGAGGGCGGCCTGCGCCGCAGCGACTTCGGCCACATCAGCATCCGCCCCGACCACAGCCTGGTCGAACTCCCCGCCGACCTCTCCTCGGAGACCCTGGACGCCTTGCGCCGCACCAGGATCAGCGGCATCCTCATCCAGCTGCAACCCGACCAGGGCCCGCCCGGCCAGCGCTCCTTCACCCGCGGCCCCCGCCGCGACGCCCCCCGCCGCCCGGACCGCCGCAAGCCCCGCTCCTAGGGCGGGCATTCCGCCCACCCCCCCTTTCCACCACCCCCTTTTTCCGGCACGCTTTTGGCCGGAATCCCGCACGGTGACGTGGATTCCGGCCAAAAGCGTGCCGGAAAAGGGGGGCCTGCGGTTGGAGGTGGGCCCGCGGTTGGGTGCCTGCCGTCAGTTGGCGGGGGCGTCCGGAGCGGTCAGCGGGGTTTCGGTGGAGGCTGCGCCCGGGGCCGACGGATTCGACTGGCCCGGGCGGGGCGTTTCCGGCCTGGGGGCGTAGGGGTCGGTCAGGGGGTTGGGGTAGACCGTGATCACGCCGACCGTGGGGGTCATGACGCAGGTGGCGCCGGGGTAGCCGATCGTGCCCCACATGGTGGCGATGATGGTGCCCGGGCCGCTGGCGACCGTCTTGGTGAGGCTGGGCGTTCCCGTCTCGGTGCGCTCGTCGAGCGTCGCGACGCCGCTGCGGCCGTTGCCGGTGTTGAGCCAGGCCACCGTGAGACCGGAGTCGGTCGGGTAGCCCCACATGTTCGGCGTGGCCTGGAAGCGCACGGTGGCGTACTCGCCCGCGATGCCGCGATCCGGACCGGGCACCCCGGCGGCCCCGGCGACCGCGGTCAGCGAGACCGGGAAGTTGGTGCCGCAGCCGAAGGTCGGCGCCTGGTACATGAACGGCGTGAAGCCGCCCGCGATGTGGTCGAGCTTGGCCGCGCTGATCAGGTGGGCCGTATTCGCCAGCGAACCGACCGCCTCCCGAGCCGCGGGGTCGTTGCCCGCGGTGGCGGTGAGCTGCTCGATACCGGCGTCGACCGGCGTGGCGGCGGGATCGGCGGTGGCGCTGCCGAGCGTCGCCGCCGCGGTCAGTCCACAGGCGGCCGCGGCCGTGGCCAGGCGCGCGAAGGTCTTGCCGTTCACTCGTGGTGCTCCTTGTCGTGAACTCCGGGCCGTCGACGGGGGAGCATCCCGGAAGCACGAGGCCCCACCGGGACGCGCGCGGCCTATCCGCAGCAACGTACCAGTTCCCGGCCGGTCGGGTGGCCTCCGCCCGATTACCGAAGGGTAGGTTTGATGCCGGACATCCGAACACGGTGGGAGACGCCCATGAAACTTGCCCTGTCACCCGATGAGGTGGCCTTCCGGGACGAACTGCGCCGGTTCTACCGGACCGAGATCCCCGCGGAGATTCGCGAGAAGGTCGAATACGGGCGCGAGCTGACCCGCGACGACATCGTCACCTCACACAAGATCCTGCACGAGCACGGTCTGGCGACGCCGAACTGGCCGGTCGCCTGGGGTGGCAAGGACTGGACCCCGATCCAGCGGCACATCTGGGAGGACGAACTCCAGCTCGCCTGCGTGCCCGAGCCGCTGACGTTCAACGCCAACATGATCGGCCCCGTGATCGCCCAATTCGGTTCGCAGGAGCTGAAGGAGCGCTTCCTGCCGCCGACCGCGGCCCTCGACATCTGGTGGTGCCAGGGCTTCTCCGAGCCCGACGCCGGCTCCGATCTGGCCTCGCTGCGCACCACCGCGGTGCGCGACGGCGACAGCTACATCGTCAACGGCCAGAAGATCTGGACCACCCTGGCGCAGTACGCCGACTGGATCTTCTGCCTGGTCCGCACCGACCCGAACGCGCCCAAGAAGCAGGCCGGCATCTCGCTGCTGCTCTTCGATGTCAACACTCCCGGCGTCACCGTCCGGCCGATCAAGCTGATCGACGGCCATCACGAGGTCAACGAGGTCTTCTTCGAGAACGTGCGGGTCCCCGCCGACCAGCTCGTCGGCGAGGAGAACATGGGCTGGACCTACGCCAAATTCCTTCTCGGCAACGAGCGCACCGGCATCACCGGCGTCGGCCGCACCAAGGTCCGGCTCGCCGTGGCCAAGCAGTACGCGGAGCGGACGAAGGTCGCGGGCGGCACGCTGCTGTCGGATCCGATGTTCGCGGCCCGGGTGGCGGAGCTGGAGAACGAGCTGCTGGCGCTGGAGCTGACGCTGCTGCGGGTGGTCGCCAATTCCAGTGAGGGCAAGCCGAATCCGGCCTCCTCGGTGCTGAAACTGCGCGGTACGGAGCTGCAGCAGGCCGCGACCGAACTGCTGCTCGACGTCGCCGGCCCGGACGCGCTGCCGGTGGGCGCCGAGAACATCGGCTCCCCGGACTGGGCCCAGCGCACGGGCCCCAGCTACCTGAACTACCGCAAGACCACCATCTACGGAGGATCGAGCGAGGTGCAGCGCACCATCATCGCCTCCACCATCCTCGGACTGTGAGGCGCCGACATGGATTTCGAACTCACCGATGAACAGGTCCTGCTGCGCGACACCGTGCGCGATCTGCTGGCTCGCGCCTACGACCCGGAGACCAGGCTGAAGGTCTTCGAGACCGATCTCGGCTGGAGCCGCGAGGTGTGGTCGCAGCTGGCCGAACTGGGCGTGCTGGGGCTGAGTTTCCGCGAGGAGGACGGCGGCGTGGGCGCCGGGCCGGTGGAGACCATGGTGGTCATGGAGGAGATCGGCCGCCGCCTGGCGCCGGAGCCGCTGCTGGACGCGGTGCTGCTGCCGGGCGGCCTGATCGCCCGCGCCGGCACCGAGGAGCAGCGGCAGCGGGTGCTGGCGGAGGTCGTGTCGGGTGGCGTCCTGCTGGCCTTCGCGCACGACGAACCCGGCTCCCGGTGGCCGGCGACGGAGGTGGCGACGCGGGCCCAGGCCGACGGCGACGGCTACCGCCTGACGGGCGTCAAGAACCCTGTCCCGCACGGCGATTGCGCCGACCAGTTGGTGGTCAGCGCGGTCCTGCCGGACGGCGGCGTGGGCCTGTTCCTGGTGGACGCCACGGCCGAGGGCGTGACCCGCACGCCGTACCGGACGTTCGACGAACGCCGCGGCGCGCAGGTCGAATTCGCCTCGGCCCCGGCCGAATCGCTCGGCGACGCGACCGATCGCACGGCGGAGATCGCAGCGGAGACCAGCGCGGCGCAGGCGAGCCTGTGCGCGGAATCGGTGGGCGCGATGGCCGAATCGCTGCGGCTGACCACCGAATACCTGAAGACCCGCAAGCAGTTCGGCGTCCCGCTGGCCAAATTCCAGGCCCTGACCCACCGCGCGGCGACGATGTACGTCTCGCTGGAACTGGCCCGCAGTATGAGCCTGTACCTGACCGCGGCCCTGTCCGACGGCGACGTCGATCCGGCCCTGGCCTCCCGCGCCCGGCTGCAGGTGAGCGGCGCCGCCCGGCACATCGGCCAAGAGGCCGTCCAGATGCACGGCGGGATCGGCATCACCACCGAGTACCCGGTCAGCCACTACACGGCACGGCTGACGGCCGTCGAACGCACCCTCGGCGGCGGACTCGACCACCTGCGGGTACTCGCCGACCGGGTAGGCGATTACGGGCTGGTGGAGCTGTAACCCCTCAGTGATCCTCGTCGTTCGAGGTCGGTTCCTGCCGGGTGGTGGGGGCCGGCCTCGTCGTCGGGCGGGTGGTGGTCGTCCGGACGGTTGTCGACGCGGGTTGTTCGGACTCCTCGGTGTCGGTGCCGTGGGTGACCTCGCCCGGCGCCGGATGGGGCACTGGCCCGGATGTCGGTGAGGCACTGGGGAAGCCGGATATCGTGCGGCGCGGCGCCGGGGGATTGATCGCGACCCGCCAGGTGGGGGAGGGCGGAATGAATACCGCCGGCGCGGTCGTGCCCGACGAGCGGCTGGTGCTGTGCCCGCCGCCGGTGGGCGCCGACTGCAGATCCGCGTTCAGCGGTGGCGGCGAGACGTAGACGTCGTGCTGGCCGAGACCGCACGAGCCGATGAGCACAAGCCCGAGCGAGACCGCCCCCGCGGCCATCGCCGGTCCGGCCACTCGGCCGTTCAAGCGGCGCGGGATGTCCTCGCCCGCGCGTCCCCCCGAACCCGCCCTGTTCTCCATGGGTGCGCCGCTCCTAGTACGTTTCGGGTGCGCCTCACCTTAACCAAGGCGTGGCCGTCGGGCCAGACGGGCCGTTCGGTCGGCAAGATACCGGAGACGCATCTCAAACCACCGTGATCCACATATCGAATCGGTTACTTCGGCGTGTCGCGCCCTCGTGTCGGGTGACGTTTCGGCAACGGGGAACTACCGTGTGAGCAAAGTTACACGTGAGACGCCTGAAGTTTGCCGGTAGACAGCGGATTTCGCGAATCGGCGGGCGTCATCGAGGAGTGGTGATGGGAGCGTACTCGACATCCCCGCAGCGCGCGGTGTCGCGGACCGATTCGGAGGCAACCGAATTCGGGCGCACCGCCTGGGCGATCGTCGCCCGTGTGGCGGCATGGCTGATATTCATCGGCGGGGTGACCGGAGCGGTGCTCGGCATCGCGGGACTGCGCGTGGAGATCACCGTCGCGGGGCTGATTCTGGCTTTCACCGCGGGTCTGGTGTTGCTCAAACTACGCGCGGACAGCAGCGGGTAACCCGCCTACCCTGGGCGGGTATGAGGATCGAACTGACCTGTGACGCGGCCGATTTCCAGCGCCGCGCCGCGGAGTTCCTGGGGCGGGATCCGCTGCGCAACACGGTGATCGCCACCGTGGTGGAAAGCTATGTCACCGGATTGTCCGACGGGCCCGCCGTTTTCGCGGCGGTGCACATCGACGGCGCGGTGATCGGCGCCGGTATGTGCACCTCCGGCCACAGCGTGTACCTCGGCGACGTTCCCGACCCCGCGATCCCGGAACTGGTTGCCGTCCTGGCGGAGCGGGTTCCCGCCGCGCCCGGAGTGGAGGGCTTGCCCGGCACCGCCCTGGTATTCGCCGAGCAGTGGAGCGCGCTGTGCGGCACCACGTTCCGCATGGATGTCGCCAGCCGGCTGTACCGGCTCGGCACGCTGACCGTGCCCGCGTCGTCCGGATTCGCCCGCCGCGCCGCCGAATCCGATATCGAGGTGTGCGTCTTGTGGTCCGAGCAGATGCGCCGCGAGGCCGGTGTCGGCATGAGCGCCGAGGCCATCCGCACCCGGGTCGCGCTGGGCCGCTGGTGGTTGTGGGAGGACGAGGGCCGACCGGTGTGCATGGTGGCCCATCAGGCCCGCGCCTTCGGCTGGACCCGCATCGGCCCCGTCTTCACCCCTCCCGAGCACCGCGGCCGCGGCTACGCCAGCGCCCTCACCGCCCACGTGGCGAAGTTGCTGCGCGACAACCGCTCCGAGGTCTGCCTGTTCACCGATATCGCCAACCCGACCTCGAACAAGATCTACCGGGCGATCGGTTTCGAACCCGTCCGCAACTTCGCCCACTACGAGTTCGTCTGACCGGCACGGAATACGGCGCGGCGAGGCGCGGTTCGGTGCGATGAATCGCACGACGAGGAGACGCCGAAATTCTGGTGTCGGCGCTGCTGCCGGCGTTGCGCGACGCCGGAGAGGATCTGCCCGCCGCGGCGGTCCTGCTGTCGCCGCTGTTCGCGAAGTGGAACGGTGTGCCGCCGTTGCTGATCCACGCGGGTACGGCCGAACTGCTACTGAGCGATTCGGAACGGCTCGCGCAGGTGGCGGCCGATGCCGGAGTCGACGCGACGCTGCGGATCGGTGACGGGCTGCCGCACGTCTATCACACGATGCTCGGAACCCCGGAGGCCGCCGCGGCCACCGACGAGATCGGTGCGTTCATCCGCTCACACCTCGAATAATGGTGGTGGCGAAGGCCGTCAGCGCTCTGCGGTGGCGGGTATCCCGGGGCGCAAGACGCGGTGGAGTACGGCGCGCAGGGCGCCGCCGGGGTCGGCCGGAAGTTCCGGAGAGCGCCAGGCGACGACCTGGTCGGGCCGGACCAGCAGTGCGCCGGAGGGCGTGAGACCGGCCGCCGTGCAGAAGGTCTCGTCCATCCGATGCGTCTCCAGGCCCTGGTCGTGCCATGCCGCGCCGGCCGGCCCGGCCAGCAGGGTGAATTCGGTGCCCACCAGGTCCAGCGTGGAGCGGCCGTCGGGCAGGACGTGGTGGGGTACTCGGGTTCCGGGCCGACCGGTCAGATCGAGGCGGTCCATCGTGTGCGGGCTCTCGTCGTCGATGAGCGCGCCGTCCGGATAGCGAGTGCCGAGGATCAGGGCGATCGGATCGGCCAGCGGTGTGCCGTCGGTGGATTCGGTATTCATCGCGCGCAGGTTCGCGGTGCGCACGCTGGACTGGTCGGCGGTGTACCAGCCGATGGGGTGGCGTTCGGCGTGGTAGGTGTCCAGTAGCGCGTCCCCGGCGACGCCGTTCACCGTCCGCGCGAGTTTCCAGGCGAGATTGTGCGCGTCCTGGATTCCGGTGTTGGCGCCGGCGGCCGCGTAGGGCGGCATGACATGGGCGGCGTCCCCGGCCAGGAACACCCGGCCCGCCCGGAACCGATCGGCGATGAACATGCCCGGCTCCCACGGTAGGACGCTCAGCAGTTCGATCTCGAGATCGGGCACGCCGATCGCGGTGCGCAGGGCATCGGGCCACGCGTCGGCGGGGCGATCGATATCCGCGGCGGTGGTGAAGATCCAGCGCAGCGCGCCGTCGACGGAGGCGAAAGCGCCGGGCACGGACTCGTTCTCGATCTGGCACAGATTGAATTCGCGGCCGCGCACCAGATCTCGGAGATCGGCGCGGAAGTAGACGTTGACCGCGCGGCCGAGGGCGCCCCGCCCGCTGCGCGTGATGCCGAGCCGCTCGCGGATCGGGCTCGCGGCGCCGTCGGCGGCGATCAGGTAGTCCACGCGGACGCGCTCGACGGCGCCGTCCGCGGCGCGCAGGACGGCCTCGACTCCGGTTGTGTCCTCGGTGAATTCGGTGCATTCCACACCGAAGCGCAGGTCGCAGCCGCGCGCCTCGGCGATGCGGCGCAGGGCCGGTTCCAGCGTGTCCTGTGCGCACAGGCAGGACGTCGCCGGAGTGATGGTGTCCCACTGCGGGATTCCGCCCGGCAGGGTGAACGGCAATCGCCGCGCCTGCGCCAGGGTCGGCCCGGCCGCCATCGCCTGATGCTCGGAAAGCCCGCGGGCGGCGTCCAGGACCTGCTCGGTGATCCCCAACTGCCCGAAGACCTCCATCGTGCGGAGGTTGATGCGCCGCGCTTTCGGCTGCGGTGACGTGGTCCGCCGCCGCTCCACCAGCAGCGCGGGCACGCCCTGACGCTGCAGAAACAGCGCCGCCGACAACCCGACCAGGCCGCCGCCGACGACCAGGACGCGAGGAGAGTGTACGTCGTACATCATGTGTACGTTGTACACGAATGATTGAATGCGGGCAAGGAGGTGTGATGACGGAGGAGGCCCCCGGCCCGCTGGTCTGGTCGCTACCGGAACCGCCCGGCCGGCCCACGACGAGCCTGAGCCGGGCCGAGATCCTGCGGGCCGCACTGGCCATCGCCGACGCGGAGGGCGCGCGGGCGCTCACCATGCGGCGGGTGGCCACCGCGGTCGGCGCGTCCACGCCCATGTCGCTGTACCGGTACGTGGGCAGTAAGGACGGACTGGTCGACCTGATGATCGACGCGGTCTACGGCGAGATCCCGCTGCCCGCGCCGCGTCCGGAGACGCACTGGCGGGCCGGGCTGGAACGGCTGGCCCTCGACACCTGGGCCGCCATCCGCCGGCACCTGTGGTTCGGCGAGCTCAGCCACACCCGGCCGCCGCTGGGCCCGAATGCGCTGCGCTACTTCGACTACCGGTTCGCGCTGCTGGAGCCGCTGGACCGCACCGCCGACGATCTGACGCTGCTCACCGCCGCCGTCGACGGCCACCTGGTGGGCGCCGCCCTCCAGCTGGCCGAGGAACAGCGCATGCGCACCCGCACCGGCCTGCACACCGACGAACAGCTGGCCGCCGCCGCCCGCCCGATCGTGGAACCGATCCTCTCCGACGGCGCCTACCCGGCCTTCGCCCGCTGGTTCCACGGCCGCACCGGCACCGGCCCGCCCGACCCCGTCGCCTGGACCCTGGGGTGCCTGCTCGACGGGCTGACCACCCGCCTCGGCCTACCCCCAAGGCCTTAGCGGCGGGCAGTCTCCGTCCTACCCACGCCCGGCGGGTCTCTCGTTTCCGGCGTGCTTTCGGCCGGAAACCACGTTTGCGTGCGGGTCAGCCGGCGCGTTCCAGAGAGGCGGAGAGGGCCGGGCCCGGTTCCCGGCCCAGGAGGGCTCGGACGTCGTCGTCATCCAGGGGCTGGTACTCCTCGTAGAAGTCGCCGGTATCGGTGATCCGGTCGTGGGTGTGCAGGCAGACGACCTTGTCGGCGTCGCCGGCCAGTGCGGCGACGGCGGTGTCGGCGGCGATCGGGGCGGCGACCACGACGCGGATGGCGCCGTGGGCGTAGGCGGCCCGGCAGGCCGCTCGCGCGGGTGCGGCGACGGCCAGGGCCTCGTCGACGATCACGATGGTCCTACCGGCCAGTTCGGGCCGCGGCCCCACTCCGCGCAGATGTTCTACCCTGCGCCGCAGCGCGTCCCGCTCCTGCCGTTCGATCTTGGTGAGCTCGGTGGCTCCGGTGCGCAGGGCGCGCGCCTGGTCGCCGTCCACCACGCGCACCCCGCGCTCGGCGATCGCGCCGAACGCCGGTCCGGGCTGCTCCGGAATGCGGAGCTGGTGGACCACCATGATGTCGAGCGCCACGCGCAACTCCGCCGCGACGGCGAACGCCACCGCGGCGCCGCCGCCGGCCAATCCGACCACCACGATATCGGGGCCGCGAAATGCCATCAGATGTCCGGCCAAACGGCGGCCGGCGTCGCGACGATCGAGGAACAGCATGAAGCCTCCTGAAGGATCGTAATAACGAAATCACCTGCGCCGGGTGTGTTGCGTCTGGGGTGTTTCGAGCAACGGGGTTTCTGTGCTCGAAATATGCACGCGCCGTTTGCAATTGCAATTCGGCTTGTTCAGGAGGACCGGCGATCGCGGGACCGGGCTGTCGAACCCGGTGTCCGCGGCGCACTCCCCGCCATCGATCGATGACGAAAAGTGCTGTGCCATAAGGGATTCTGGCAGATCGCAGGGGTAACCAGGATCCATCTCTCCTCCAGAGTCGCCTACCGTACTAGACGGGAGCCACACTTCGGGACTCGGGAAGACAACGGGCCAATTCTACGACGAGGTCGTGGCGTGTGTTGTGAAACAGACATGATCCATGAAAGTCGGAATATCCGATCATCGCATTGAAACACGTTGCGGTGGGGGAACTTCCAGGATCCACGGTATGGGAGATCCGCAGTTCCCGTGCGGTCGGTCGGAAACGACGGAGCGAAAACGGTTGCGCGTCAACCGGTGGTCGTGACGACCCATTCGAAAGCTTTCGCCTCGGAGCGCGCACCCTCGGCGGTGCGTGATCGATTGGGCTCGCCGAGCTCGGACAGCAATTCCTCGGTGATCTCCACCAGCGCGGCCAGCGTCGGCGGAGTGAACCACTCCGGTCGCGTCGCGAACAGCAGGTCCTCGCTCGAGGTGTTCCCGCTCGCACCCGGAGCGAACGGGCAGCCACCGAGCCCGCCCAATGAGCCGTCCACCATCGTGGCGCCCGCGGCCAGAGCCGCAAGCGAATTCGCGACACCCATACCCCAGGTGTCGTGCCCGTGGAAGAGGATGCGGCGCCGCGGCGTGCGGGTGGCGACGGCCTCGACCAGCGCGGCCACCTGGGCGGGGTGGGCCTGACCGAGGGTGTCGGCCAGCACGATGTCGGCCGCCCCGTCGGTGCGGGGGTCGTTCGCGATGGCGAGTACCCGGTCCGGATCGGTCGGTCCGGAGAAGGGACAGGTGAACGCCGTCGCCAGGCACAGCTGAATGGATCCGCCCGCCTCGCGCGCCAGCCGGATCGCCTCCGGCATGGCGGCCACGCTGGCCTCGGCGGTGCGGCCGATATTGGCCTCGTTGTGCGCGTCGGAGACCGACAGGCAGTACTGGAAATTGCGCACGCCCGCCTCGGCCGCCCGGGCCACCTGTCGCGGGGTCGCCACCCACACCCAGCAGCGTTGCAGCTCTTCGGGTTCCAGGGCCGCCACCAGCGCCATGGTGTCGGCCATCGGCGGCACCAGATCCGGGCGCGCCATCGAGCCGATCTCCAGTTCGGGCACGCCCATGCCGAGCAGGGCGCGGGTGATCTCCACCTTGCGCTCGGTCGGCAGCGGCTTACCGGTCAGTTGCAGGCCGTCGCGCAGCGTCACATCGCGAAGCATCAGGGGACCTCCAGTGCGTCGATCTCGGTGTCGGACATGCCGAGTAGCGTCGACAGCACCTCGCGGGTGTGCTCGCCGAGGTCCGGACCGACCGCCCGGATGGGCAGCGACTGCCCGCCGATCACCGGGACGATACCCGGGAATCCGACCTCCTTCGGCTCGGCCTCGCCCACGTCGACGCGGAACGGCTGAATCATGTTGCGGGCCCGGTACTGTGGGTCCTCCGCGATATCGGCGGCCGTGTAGATCGGACCGGACGGAATGCCGGCCGCCTCCAGGATGCGCAGCGCCTCGTCTCGGGTGCGCTGCCGCGTCCAGTCGCCGATCGCGTCGTCGAGCCGTTCGCGATGGCGCCAGCGGCCGGCGTTGTCGGCCAGTTCCGGATCGTCGGCGAGATCCGGGCGTTCGATCACCCGCATGTAGCGCTGGAAGATGGCGTCGCCGTTGCCGCCGATGATGATGCTCGTGCCGTCGCCGCACGGGTAGGCGTTACTGGGCGCGATGCCCTCCATGCGGCCGCCGACCCGCTCCCGGTTGATGCCGTAGGCGTAGTAGTCGGGGACCAGCGACTCCATCACCGACAGGATCGACTCGTTGAGCGCCACATCGATGACGCGCTGCGGCAAGGGGAGTGGGCCGGTCGTGCGATCGCGCTGGAACAGCGCCATCACGGTGCCGAACGCGGCGTAGATGCCCGCGATCGAGTCACCGATGGAGACGCCGACCCGGACCGGCGGCCGGTCCGGGTCGCCCACCAGTTCGCGCAGCCCGCCGACCGCCTCCGCGACCGCCGCGAAGCCCGGTCGCTGGGCGAGGGGACCGGTCTGGCCGTACGCGGAGATCCGGGTGATCACCAGATCCGGTTTGGCGGCGCTGAGCACCTCCGGGCCCAGCCCCCACTTCTCCAGCATGCCGGGGCGGAAATTCTCCAGCAGCACATCGCACCGCCGGATCAGATCCAGCACGATCGCGCGCCCGGCCTCGGTCCGCAGGTCGAGGGTGATCGACTTCTTGTTGCGGTTGACGGTGCGGTACAGCATCGAGGTGTCACCGCCGTAGAGCCGCCAGTTGCGCAGCTCGTCACCGGTTTTCGGGCGCTCGACCTTGATCACCTCGGCGCCGAAGTCGCCGAGTATGCGCCCGGCGGTCGGCGCCGCGATGTAGTTTCCGAGCTCCAGTACCCGAACCCCGTCCAGCGGCCGAATCTCCATACGGACGATTCAAGCAGTCTCCTGCGGCCGCCGTCGCGGGGCGGGGTGATATCGGTCAGGCGGCCCGGGGGATTTCGTCGACCACGGAGTAGTGCTCGGCATTGCCCTCGATCACCGTGCTCGGGACGCCGTCGACGCCGACGGGGATGTCCCCGGCCAGCGTGATGCGGGTGAGCTTGCGATGTTCGGTGCCGTCGTAATCATCGATGGCGTAGTGCTGGGTGGCGCGGTTGTCCCAGATGGCGACGTCGCCGAGCGACCAGTTCCAGCGGGTGGTGTGCTCGAGGCGGGTGACCCGGTCCTGGAACAGCTGGAACAGCGCCCGCGATTCGGTGCTGGGCAGGCCGACGATGTGCTTCACGAAATGGCCCAGCAGGAGGGCGCGCTCGCCGGTCTCCGGGTGCACGCGCACCAGGGGGTGCTCGGTCTCGTAATAGGTGGACTGGAATTCGGCGCGGTAGGCCTTGGCCTTCTCGTTGGGCGAATCCTCCTGGGCGGCCGCGTAGTCGTACTGGTTGGTGTGCACGGCGCGCAGGCTCTCGGCCAGCCGCTTGAGCGGGTCGGGCAGCGAGTTGTAGGCGGCGACCGTGGAGGCCCAGGTGGTGGAGCCGCCGTAGGAGGGCAGCGTGACCGCGCGCAGGATCGACGCCTTCGGGACGCGGTCGACGAAGGTGACGTCGGTGTGCCAGCTGTTGGCGCGGCCGCGGTGCGAGTCGATCGCGAGGCTCTTCACGCCCGCCGAGGTGACGGTCGGGTGCGGCGTGGTCGGGCTGCCGAGCAACTGCGCGAATTCGTGCTGCCCGTCCTCGGTCAGATGCTGCTGATCGCGGAAGAAGATCACCTTGTGCTCGTTGAGCGCCGCGCGGATGCTCGCGACGGTATCCGCGTCCAGGTCACCCCCGAGCCGGACCCCCTCGATCCGCGCGCCGATGTGGGTACCGAGCTTGACGACGGACACGGTGCCTGCCTGAGTGACTGACATACCAGGGCCTTTCTCGAAAACGAACAACGTTCCGAGGACACCACCGCCACCCCCGCCGAACCAGGTTTCCGGTCAACGGGATCGAAACCCACCCGCCCACCACCGCTGCGCCGGCCTCATTCCCGGCATGCCGGGAAAGGAAGTGTGGGGGCTCAGCCGACGTGTTCGCGTAGGTATGCCAGGTCTTCCGCGAGGCCGTCTGCGGGGGTCTCCAGGACCACCGGCGACCCTGCCGTGCGGCATACCTCGGCCAACAGCTGGGGGTCGATGGTGCCGTCGGCGAAATTGGCGTGGCGGTCGGCGCCGGAGTTGAAGTCGTCGCGGGAGGAGTTGAGGTGGACCAGGTCGATGCGGCCGGTGATGGCCTTGATGCGGTCCACGACGCCGATCAGCTCCTCGCCGCCGGCCCAGGCATGGCAGGTGTCCAGGCAGAAGCCCGCGCCGAAGTCGCCCACCTCGTCCCACAGCTTGGCGATGGAGTCGAAATACCGTGCCATGGCGTGATTTCCGCCCGCGGTGTTCTCGATGAGGATCGGGACCGCGAAGCCGCCCTTGTCCTGCTGCCGCTCGAACAGCTTGCGCCAGTTGACGATTCCGGCCTCGACCTCGGCGTCGGAACGGACGTGGCCGCCGTGCACGACCAGCCCGAACGCGCCCAGCTCGGCGGCCGCCTGGGCCTGCTGGGCCACCGCGTTGCGTGAGGGCATGCGGAGCCGGTTGTTCGTGCTGGCCACATTGATCTGATAGGAGGAGTGCACCACCACATCGATCGGGCTGGCCTTGATCTCCTCGGCCCGCGGGTGCGGCTGCGGCTTGTCCCAGCTTTGTGGATCCACCACGAACATCTGGATGACCTCGGCGCCCAGACGCTCGCCGAAGCCGATCGGATCACTGTCTTGGCGGACGTGTGCTCCAATGCGCATGGGTCGAGGGTATCGGTCCCCACCGACAGGTTGCCCGGGGTCCCGGTGACCACGTGGCGGTCGGCGATGACTGCTATGGTTTCGGTGTTTTCCGTGGTCGCCGATCGCGTCGACGGGTGTGTACATCTGCGGTACTGCCGTTGCGCCGGCCGGTCCCGGTGCGCGGCACGGGAAGTGGGAGCGGGCATGCTGGCCAATGGTGACGTCTTCGCCGGGTATGTCATCGAGCGGCAGCTGGGCCGCGGTGGCATGGGATCTGTGTACCTCGCCAAACACCCGCGCCTGCCGCGCATGACGGCGTTGAAACTGCTCAACCGGGAGATGGTGTCCGACGCGGAGATCCGGGCCCGGTTCGAGCGCGAGGCCGACCTCGTCGCGCAGCTCGACCATCCGAAGATCGTGACCGTCTACGACCGCGGTCTCGAGGACGGCCAGCTGTGGATCTCCATGCAGTTCGTCGACGGGATCGACGCCGCCAGCCTGGACCCGGCCAAGCTGCCGCCGGAGCGGGCGGTGCAGGTCGTCCAGGAGGTCGCCGAGGCGCTGGACTACGCGCACGACAACGGTGTGCTGCACCGCGACGTGAAGCCGGGGAACATGCTGCTGGCCCGCTCGACCGGCGGTAAGGGCGAGCGCGTCTACCTCACCGATTTCGGCATCGCGCGCCTGCGGGACGACGGCGGCCACCTCACCCAGACCGGAACGTTCACCGCGACCCTGGCCTACGCGTCGCCCGAGCAGTTGACGGGCGCGTCGCTGGACGGGCGCTCCGACCAGTACTCGCTGGCGTGCAGCCT
>NZ_BAGL01000070.1 GCF_000308875.1 Nocardia transvalensis NBRC 15921 | reverse complement strand
GGCGAGGACCGCCAGCCCCAGGGCCAGCGCCAGCAGCGCCAAGATGAAGACACACGGGTGTACGCCGCCGTGCGCCGCGCCGCAGCCGTCGCATCCCGCCCCGGCCTGTGCGTCGTGCTCGACGGGCGCGGCCATCGATGGCGACGCTATGGCCGAGTGATGCGCGGGCGGCATCTGCGACGAGCCGCGCGCGATGGGGGTGCCGCCGTGAGCGATCGCCCCGTGGTCGCCGATCCCGGCGGCGCTTGCCGGTTCGCCGCTTCGCGGTTGGCCGATCCCGGCGGCGCTTGCCGAATATGCGGGTGTTTCGGCGGCCATATGCGCGGCGGTGTGCGGGATGGCTGCCGTGACCACCGCGGATGCTTTCGCGTGGGCGTGCCCGGTCGCGAAGACGACCACGTGCATCAGGGCGATGCCCGCCAGGAGCGCCAGCATGCCGAGCAACCGGGCGTAGCCGGGCACTCGGGTCGCATGCTGTCGGGTCACGCCCGACATTCTAGGCCCTGGGACGGCGATACCCCCTTGCCGTATGGAATAGGTCCGCTCATGGGATGTTTGACCTGTAGTCGAGCTGGGTTGACGAGAGGGAAGTTCTTTGCGCGCCGCCACCGGGAAATCCTCCATCGGCCTCCGGTCCGACCGCGGCGCCATCCTCGCCGCTCTCATGCTGGCAACCTCGCTGGTGGCATTGGATTCCACGATCATCGCCACGGCGGTGCTCACCATCACCGACAGTCTCGGCGGCTTCTCGCAGTTCCCGTGGCTGTTCTCGATCTACCTGCTGGCGCAGGCGGTGACCGTGCCGATCTACGGCAAGATCGCCGATACCTTCGGGCGCAAGCCGGTGATGCTGTTCGGTATCGCGGCCTTCGCGCTCGGCTCGCTGCTGTGCGGTATCGCGACGACCATGCCGGCGCTCATCGTCTTCCGGGCCGTCCAGGGCATCGGCGCCGGGGCGGTGCAGCCGATGTCGATGACCATCGCCGGCGATATCTACACCCTCGAGGAGCGCGCCACGGTGCAGGGTTATCTGGCCGGGGTGTGGGCGGCCTCGTCGGTGCTCGGCCCGCTGCTGGGCGGGATCTTCTCCGAATACGTCAGCTGGCGCTGGATCTTCCTGATCAACCTGCCGCTCGCCGCCCTCGCGGCCTGGGTGCTGATCCGCTCCTTCCGGGAGACCGCGCCCCGGCAGCGGCAGAGCATCGACTATCTAGGGGCCGTCCTGCTGGCCGGGGGCGCCGGAGCGATCATCCTCGGTCTGCTGGAGGGCGGGCATTCCTGGGCGTGGACGTCGCCGGTCGGCATCGGGGTCTTCGCCGGGGGCGTGGCGCTGCTGGTGGTGTTCGCCTTCGTCGAGCGTGGCGCCCGCAGCCCGATCCTGCCGCTGTGGGTGTTCACCCGCCGCATCGTCGTGACCGCCAGCCTGGCCTCGCTGCTGATCGGGGCCGTCATGCTCGGATTGACCTCGTACGTCCCGACTTTCGCGCAGGGTGTGCTCGGCGTCGGCGCGCTCGTCGCGGGCCTGACCGTCGGCGCGCTCACGCTGGGCTGGCCGCTGACCGCCTCGCAGGCGGGAAAGTTGTACCTGCGCATCGGATTCCGGCGCACCGCGCTGCTCGGCAGCAGCCTGGCCGCGCTCGGTGCGCTGTCCACCCTGCTGATCGGCTCGGGGTCGACGCTGTGGCAGGTCGCGGCCAGCTGCTTCGTCATCGGCGCGGGGATGGGGTGGGTCGCGGCGCCGACGCTCATCGCCGCCCAGACCAGCGCCGAGTGGAGCGAGCGCGGGGTGGTCACGGCGACCACCATGTTCGCGCGGTCGATCGGTAGCGCGGTCGGGGTCGCGGTCTTCGGCGCGCTGGTCAATCTCCGGGTGGGTGGCGTGGAACATCCGGCGCCCGAGGCGCTTTCGTCGGCGATCCAGCTGGTGTTCATCGGCGTCTCGGTGATGGCGGTCGTCATGGTGGTGGCGGCCGCGGCGCTGCCCCGCGACCGCGCCGCCCGATCGGTCCCCGCCCCGGAGCCGAGTGCGACGGTGCCACAGGAATAACGGCCACCCCGCGCGTAGGCTGAAACGCATGGGACAGTTCGGCGAACTCCTCCACGGCGGCAAGTTGCGCAAGGAGAGCGACGACGAGACGGGCACCGGCGAGCCGTTCGAGCCCGGCTCGCTGGACCTCGATCGCGGCGTGATCCGGTTGAGCCCGCGCTCCGAGGCGCGGGACGAGGAGCCAGGAAAGGGCTAGCCGCCGCGCCCGCGGGGAGCGTTGGTCACTCCGCCGGTCAGCGCGTTGTGGTCTCCGCTCATCAGGGCGTTGGTTCCCCTTCGTCAGGGCGTTGGTTCCCGCTCCGTCAGGGCGTTGGTTGCCCCCTTCGTCAGGACGTTGGTCCCCTCTCCGTCAGGGCATCGTTCGAGCCTTTAGTTACCCCTCCCATCGTCAGATGGGGTTGCGGTACGTTTGCGGGTGACCGGATTTCGTGCGTACCGGACCCGGAAGGGGTGCCAGGATGGCCGACCAACTCGATCCCGTGGTGGCGAAATTCATCGATGCGCTCAACGGCGGTGACCAGGACGCCTTCTTCGGCGTGCTCACCGACGACGCCACCATGTCGGACGACGGAAACGACCGTGGCCTGCGGCAATGGGTGCAGAGCGAGGCCTTCGACTCGGGTGGGCGGATGGCCGTCGACCCGGACACCGTCGCCGAGGGCGGCCGCGCCTTCGTCGCCGACTACTCCAACGACCGCTGGGGCGCGATGCGCACCGCGTGGCGCTTCACGGTGACGGGGGACAAGATCGCCCGCTTCGAGACCGGGCAGGCCTGAGCCGCCTCACCCGGTCGCGACGTCGACGACCAGCCGGGCCGGATTCTCCAGCGCGTCCACCGAGAACGCGGGCCGGTCGCCGTTCACCCCGATGAACGACTGCGTGGTGCCCTCGTAGACCACCGTGCGATACACGCCCGCGATCCCGGGCGCGCTCGGATCGGTCGCCGGATCGGGCCCCTCGTACTGGGAGACCCCGCTGTCCCACGGGTACGACGAGCCGAGAATCCGCACCTCCAGGACGGATTGCCCGGCCACGTCGACCGGTTTGCCGCTACCGTCCCCCACCGCCCGATCGGTGTACTGCACCCGCCAGCCGGGGCTGCCGGCGCCGCCGAGTTCGTAGACCACCCGATCGAAACCCGGATGGTGTCCGATGCGGACATTGGCGACCGTCAGCCGGGCGTCGGCGGACGCCGTGCCCTCCTGCGGCGTGGCCGCGGTGGGCGGCGCCTGCGGCATGGCCGCGGTGGGCGGCGCCGGCGGCGGGGCCGGCACGGGATCCGTCGAGCCGCTCGAGCAACCCGCCAGCAGTGCGAGTCCCGCTACCACCGTCAACGCCAGCCTGTTACGCATGGGGCCGATGGTATTCGGTGATACCACCGGGGTCGCCGCGACGACACGGCAACGATCTAGCACACTGTAGGAGTGCAGGAGGTCGACGACGTATTGGGGCGGTTGCGACGGTACCCGGATGTGGAGGCGGTGAATCTGTACGCGGTCGATGCCGCGGACCGGCTGATTCTCGACGTCTCCGCCGACGCCGTGGCCGCGGCGGGCGACGGACGGGTCGCGGTGATCGACGACAGTTACGGCGCGCTCACGCTGGGCGCCGTCGCGGCGCACGATCTGAGCGCGGTCCGCGTGCATCAGGACCTGCTCACCGGCGAGCTGGCGCTGGCCGGCAATGCCCGCGCGGCCGGGCTGGCCGACCGCTACGCCACCCACGACCTGGGCCGCCGGCTGCTCGAAAACGTGAAGGTGGTGCTGTTACGGCTGCCCCGGGCGCTGTCCGGCCTGGCCGAGATCGCCGACGCCGTCGCGCGGTACGCCGATCCCGAGGTCGAGGTGTTCGCCGGGGGCCGCGACAAATACCTGACGCCGGCGATGAACGACGTCCTGGCCGAATCGTTCGGCTCCGTGCGCGCCAGCCGTGGCCGGCAGAAGTCGCGCATGCTGCTGGCGCAGGATCCCAAACAGGTCGGGGAGCCGCCGTTTCCCGTCCGCAAGCAACTCGACGAGGTGGGTCTCGAGGTGGTCGCGCACGGTGCGGCGTTCTCCGGCCCGCGCCTGGACATCGGCACCCGCTTCCTGCTCCAGCACGTCCGGCGGATGAAGCCCGATGCCCGCGACGCCATCGACCTGGGCTGCGGCACCGGGATACTGGCCGTCGCGCTGGCCAAGGAGCGCCCGCACGTCAGCGTGGTCGGCACCGATCAGTCCGCGGCGGCCGTCGCCTCGGCGCGCGCCACCGCCGCCGCCAACGGGGTCGCCGACCGGGTGACGGTGCTGCGCGACGACGCCATGACCGGCGTGGCCGGGCACAGCGCCGATCTCGTGTTGTGCAACCCCCCTTTCCACGTGGGCGCGGCCGTGCACACGGGATCAGCGATCAAGATGTTCGCGGAGACCGGCCGGGTACTGCGGCCCGGCGGCGAACTGTGGACCGTCTACAACTCGCACCTGAACTATCGGGGCGTGATGGAACGCCTGGTCGGCCGGACCGATGTGGTGGCGCGCAATCGCAAGTTCACGGTGACGCGCTCCGTCCGTGGCCTGTACGACGCCCGGCAGGAGTAGATTCCGCTCATCCCGTCCGCTCCCGGCGACATCGGGGACGCGGTAGTACAGTCCCGTTTGTCCGTTTTTATGCCCGGTTCGGGAACTTGCTTCCGCCGCGGCGCGTTGGATACTTCAAACGGCCACGAGAGTCGTGGACCGCGACCTTCGGAAAGGCACGGGAACGGTGCGCACCTCAAGCAACCCGATCTTCAAGAATCTGCCGAAACAGCAGGGCGGCTACGCGGGGTTCGGTTCGGCGACCGCGAGCGCCGGACAGTTCGCACAGTACGGGCAGCAGTACCCGCCGCAGGGCTACGAGCAGCCGTACCAGCAGCCCGCGCAGGCCACCCGGCCGATGACCATCGACGACGTCGTCACCAAGACCGGCATCACGCTGGGCGTCGTGACCGTCGCGGCCGTCCTCTCCTACGGGCTGACCGCCGCCAACCACGCGCTGGCGCCGCTGTTCGTCGTGGTCGGCGGGCTCGTCGGCCTGGTCCTGGTGCTGGTCGCGACGTTCGGCCGCAAGCAGGACAACCCGGCCATCGTCCTGAGCTACGCCGCCTTCGAGGGCCTGTTCCTGGGCGCGCTGTCGTTCATGTTCACCAATGTCGCCTTCGGCGGCGTCGGTGGTTCCGCGCTGATCGCGCAGGCGGTGCTCGGCACGTTCGGCGTGTTCTTCGGCATGCTCGTGGTCTACAAGACCGGAGCCATCCGGGTCACGCCGCGCTTCACCCGCATGATCGTCGGCGCCATGATCGGCGTGGTCGTGCTGATGCTGGGCAACCTGGTCGCCGCGTTCTTCACCCCCGGTGGCTTCGGCCTGCGTGACGGTGGCGCCCTGTCCATCGTGTTCAGCCTGGTCGTGATCGCCATCGCCGCGTTCAGCTTCCTGCTCGACTTCGACGCCGCCGACCAGCTGATCCGCGCCCAGGCGCCGGAGAAGGCCGCGTGGGGCGTCGCCCTGGGCCTGACCGTCACCCTGGTCTGGCTGTACCTCGAGATCCTGCGGCTGCTGAGCTACTTGCAGAACGATTAGTAGCCATGCTCCCTGCGGGTGGTCACCGAGAATATCGGTGGCCACCCGTTTTTCGTGAGGAAGGACGCTGTTCGTGCCGTATGCCAAGGCCGCCGAGGGGGTTCGCCTCGCCTATCAGGTCGAGGGGGACGGGTTCCCGCTGCTGCTGATCGCGGGGCAGTCCAATAATCATCACTGGTGGGACGGTATTCGCGACGACTTCCACGGTGTGCATCGGACCGTCACGTTCGACTATCGCGGCACGGGGGACAGTGACAAGCCCGATATTGCCTACAGCACACCGGGATTCGCCGACGATGCGATCGCGGTTCTCGACGAGCTGGGGATCGATCGGGCCGATGTGTACGGCACATCGATGGGTGGACGGGTGGCGCAGTGGGTGGCGGCGCGGTATCCGGATCGGGTGCGGGGGCTGGTGCTCGGGTGTACTTCGCCGGGCGGGCGGCACGGGGTGGATCGTGGGGCGGATATCCGGCGGCTGCTGGCCGATCCCGCTACGGCCGAGCGGACTTTGCTGGACCTGATGTACACGCCGGCGTGGCTCGCTGCGCATCGCGGGCCTTATCAGACTCTGGGGGATCAGGGGATGCCGTCCTATGCGCGGCGGCGGCATCTGATCGCCAGTCATCGGCATGATGCGTGGGATGTGTTGCCGGACATCGTCGCCCCGACTCTGGTGGTGCACGGGAGTGACGATCGGTTCAATCCGGCCGGTAATGCTCCCCTGCTGGCCGAGCGTATTCCGGGGGCTCGGTTGGGGATGATCGCCGGGGCTCGGCATGCTTATTTCGAGGAGTTTCGGTCTATCGCAGGGCCTTTGGTTCGGGACTTTCTTGCGTCGTTGTCTTGAGTTGCGAAGGCCCCGTTGTCCCGGCCCAGGGGCCGGGACAACGGGGCAATGAAGATGGGCTTTGCCGGAACAACGGGGCAATGAGAACGGCGGCCTATTTCGGCGTGAGAAACGCCGGTCTTCCGCTAGTGCCCTGTCTCTCGCGTCAGCTCAGGCGCTCGATGATCATGGCCATGCCCTGGCCGCCGCCGACGCACATGGTTTCCAGGCCCCACTGCTTGTCGTGGGTCTGGAGGTTGTTGATCAGGGTGGCGGTGATGCGGGCGCCGGTCATGCCGAAGGGGTGGCCGAGGGCGATGGCGCCGCCGGACACGTTCAGCTTGTCCAGGTCCATGTTCAGCTCGCGGGCCGAGCCGAGGACCTGGACCGCGAAGGCCTCGTTGATCTCGTACAGGTCGAGGTCGTCGATGGTCTTGCCGGCCAGCTTCAGTGCCCGCCGCACGGCCTCGATCGGGCCCAGGCCCATGATCTCCGGCGACAGGCCCGACACGCCGGTCGAGACGATGCGGGCCAGCGGGGTCAGGCCCAGCTCCTTCGCCTTCGTGTCGCTCATGATCACCAGCGCCGCCGCGCCGTCGTTCAGCGGGCAGGCATTGCCGGCGGTGATCGTGCCGTCCGGGCGGAACACCGGCTTGAGCTGCGACACCTTCTCGTAGGTGGTGCCGGCGCGCGGGCCGTCGTCGGTCGAGACGACGGTGCCGTCGGGCAGCGTCACCGGGGTGATCTCGCGCTCGAAGAAGCCGGACTTGATGGCCTCCTCCGCGCGGTTCTGCGAGCGCACGCCCCAGTGGTCCTGGTCCTCGCGGGAGATCCCGGTGAACTGGGCGACGTTCTCGGCGGTCTGGCCCATCGCGATGTACACGTCGGGCAGCTCGTCGTTCTCGCGCGGATCGATCCAGCCGTCCGAACCGCCCTCGGCGCGCTTCGCGGTGCGGGCCTCGGCCTCGCCGAAGGCGATGTTGTGGGTGTCCGGCCAGCCGTCGGAGGTGCCCTTCGGGAACCGCGAGACGGTCTCGACGCCGGCGGAGATGAACACGTCACCCTCCCCGGCCTTGATGGCGTGGAAGGCCATCCGGCTGGTCTGCAGCGACGACGAGCAGTAGCGGTTCAGCGTGACGCCCGGCAGGAAGTCGTAGCCCAGCTGGGTGGCGACCACCTTGGCCATGTTGAAGCCGGCCTCGCCGCCCGGCTGTCCGCAGCCGAGCATCAGGTCGTCGATATCGGTGGCGGCCAGCGCCGGCACCTTGTCGAGAGCGGCACGCACCATCTGGGTGGCGAGGTCGTCCGGGCGCATGCCCACGAGGGAACCCTTGCCTGCGCGGCCGATGGGGGAGCGGGCAACGGAAACGATGACGGCCTCTGGCATGAGGACTCCTTCGTCGGGTGGCGAACGACCAAGCGGCCGTTCGGTACACAGAATACGGAATTCTCTTCCGAATCTACGTCGCGCCGATCGGGCTAGGAACACCCGGTATGCCCGAATCCCGCCGATCGAGCTCCTGGAGCAGCGCGGGCAGCAGGTGAGTGGCCGCCAGCTCGTACCCGGCGGCGGAGGGATGGAAGCCGTCGGCGGAGAACAACACCTCGGGTGTGGTGCGGAAATCGTGACCGAGGAGATCGCCCATCGGCACCGGTGTTCCGCCCGCCGCCCGGGTCGCACCGGTCTGCGCTCGTCCGAGCCGGACGCTCCAGCCGTGCACGACCGTGCGCAGCGGTTGCGGGATCGCCGCCACCGCGCCCAGATCGGGGCAGGTGCCGACGACGACCACGCTGCCGGCCTCGTGCAACCGGGCCACCGCCGAGCGCAGCCGCTGCGCCGAGCGCAGCACGGAATGCTTCTTGGTGACGTCGTTGGCGCCGATCAGGATCACCGCGGCGTCGGGCGGCGGACCGGCGACGAACATCGCGTCGACCTGGCCGGCCAGACCCTTGGAGGTGGCGCCGGAGATGGCCTTGGTACTCAGGCGGATTCGGCGTCCGGTGGCCTCGGTGAGCCCGCGCGCGATCCGCACGCCCGGCACCTCCTCGGCGCTCCGGCAGCCGACACCCGCGGCCGTGGAGTCGCCGAAGATCATCAGGTGCAGGTCGAAAGGCACGCCGGTACGCCACGGCGCGGGTGCGAGGCATCCGGATGTGTACACGCCGTCGGCCTCGGGCGGCTTCGAGGTGTCGCGGCCGATCACCGTCCGCGCGGCCGTCGCCTGCTGCATCAGCAGCCGGTACGCCGCCCACGACGCGGTGCCCGCGCCCGAACCGGCCGCCACGGTGGCGGCGCCGGTCATCGCGACAGTGCGCCAGGTCCTCGCCATGGATCCACACCACCCTCCGCAACACCGAAAGTTTTCATGCCTGCGTATATCGTGCCGGATCCGGTGAATGTGAGCACCTGCCGCGGCGACGGTGATATCCGTCTCGGCCGCGGAAAGGGGTGACGCGCGGGCCTATTCGCCCGGCGGCGGGGGCGGCGGCCCGGCGACGTCGAACGCGCCGTGCGACGGGATGTTGAAGTTGGCGGTGGTGGTCGTGACCTCGATGTGGCCCGGACCGGTGTCCTGGAACTGGGCGTACAGGATGCTGCCGTAGATGCCGGCGACCACGTTCAGGCGGTATTCGCCCGCGGCGCCCGTGGTGGTGTTGCGCCACGCGACGGTGGTGTCGACATCGCACAGCGGGGCGAGCGGGTACTGACCCTGGCCCACGCCCGCGATCGGTAGCGACTGCACATTGATGATGGCCCGGCCCGGATAGTCGGCGCTGGTGTCGGCCCAGGTCCGGATACTGCCCCAGCAGAGCCCGCCGAAGAAGACACTCGGCGTCTGCGGGAATTCCACGGTTTGCGCACTCGCCGGGGCGGACGACGCGATGGCCGTCGCGGCCCCGAGGCAACCGAGCACGGCGGCGGCGGTGCGGGCGTTCTTCGGCATCCTCACGGGGCCGATGATATGGGCAAAGCGCTCCGCAGTCGCGGCGCACGCCGGAACTCGCGCGGGAATCCCCCGACTTCGCGGTTTCCGGCCACCGGAGGCGCGAGTAGGGGCGCGTCGCGACTCTGCAACGATGGGGACATGCGCATCGCGAACCACGTCGTCGACTTGATCGGCAACACCCCGCTCGTTCGATTGAACTCCGTGGTGGGCCCGAACTCCGGCCTGGTGGCGGCGAAGATCGAATATCTGAACCCGGGCGGCAGCTCGAAGGACCGGATCGCGGTGAAGATGATCGATGCCGCCGAGGAGCAGGGCCTGCTGAAGCCCGGCGGCACGATCGTCGAGCCGACCTCCGGCAATACCGGCGTCGGCCTGGCGCTGGTCGCCCAGCAGCGCGACTACAAGTGCGTCTTCGTGTGCCCGGACAAGGTGAGCGAGGACAAGCGAAACGTGCTGCGCGCCTACGGCGCCGAGGTCGTGGTGTGCCCGACCGCCGTCCCGCCGGAACACCCCGACAGCTACTACAGCGTCTCCGATCGCCTCGTGCGCGAGATCCCCGGCGCCTGGAAGCCCGACCAGTACTCCAACCCCGGCGGCCCGGACAGCCACTACGAGACCACCGGCCCCGAGATCTGGCGCGATACCGACGGCACGGTCACCCACTTCGTCGCGGGCGTCGGCACGGGCGGCACCATCACCGGCGCGGGCCGCTACCTCAAGGAGGTCTCCGGCGGCAAGGTCAAGGTGATCGGCGCCGATCCGGAGGGCTCGGTGTACTCCGGCGGCTCCGGCCGCCCCTACCTGGTCGAGGGCGTCGGCGAGGATTTCTGGCCCAGCGCCTACGACCCGGCCGTACCGGACGAGATCATCGCCGTTTCGGACGCCGACTCCTTCGATATGACCCGCCGCCTGGCCCGCGAGGAGGGCCTGCTGGTCGGCGGCTCCTGCGGGATGGCGGTCGTCGCGGCGCTCCAGGTGGCCGAGCGGGATCCGGACGCGGTCGTGGTGGTGCTGCTGCCCGACGGCGGCCGCGGCTACCTGTCGAAGATCTTCAACGACAACTGGATGAGCTCCTACGGCTTCCTGCGCTCCCGGCTGGACGGCTCCACGCCGGAGCGGACGGTCGGCGATGTGCTGCGCGGCAAGTCCGGGGCGCTCCCGGACCTGGTGCACACCCACCCGCAGGAGACCCTGCGCGATGCCATCGAGATCCTGCGCGAGTACGGCGTCTCGCAGATGCCGGTCGTCGGCGCCGAACCGCCGGTGATGGCGGGCGAGGTGGCCGGCAGCGTCACCGAGCGGGATCTGCTGTCGGCGGTCTTCGAGGGCCGCGCGCACCTCACCGATCCGGTGTCCAAGCATATGAGCGAGGCCTTCCCGCTGATCGGTTCCGGCGAGCCCGTCTCGGCGGCGACCAAGACCCTGGAATCCACGGACGCGCTCATGGTCGTGGAGGACGGGAAGCCGATCGGGGTCATCACCCGTCACGACCTCCTGGGATTCCTCAGCAGTTCGGGCCTGTCCTTCCACTGACCCTGCTCACATGCGCGCCCTCCGCCGATGGACACGCGCGGGCGTGAAAGATGTTCCGTACGAACCCGTTCCAGTCGGGTGAAACGTGTCGATGGTGAATCCCGTTGCCGCGCTAGGCCGACCGCGCTCGTTGCCTGATTCGCGGCTGGCCGTGCAACACCTCGTCGACCAGGTCGGACCAGTCGTCGGCCAGGGTGGCGAGCCGGTGCCAGGCGGTGTGGACGCGCTCGTCGGAGATGTCGGCGACGGTGTGGAGCAGGCGGGTGGCGTGGACCTGGGCGGCGGCCATGCGGTCGACGGCGCCGCCGAGGGATTCCGGATACGGGCCGCGGCGGCGGTTCCGGGGCGGATGCAGGGTGGCGCCGACCCAGTTGTCGATGGCGGCGACGAGTTCGGCTCGGCCGCCGTCGATTTCGGCCGCGTGGCTGGGCTCGTCGTGCCGGCGCAGATGTAGTTCGGCGAGGGCGCGGGCCCAGCGCACCACGGGGTGGCCGTCCGGGTCGTCGTCGAGGTGGCCGCAGAACGCGGCGAGCAGTTCGTGCCAGTCGGGCAGCAGGACGGTCTCACGCGGGGACATGACCGGCCCCTATCGGCAACGACTCCCGCACCGCGCGCAGGACCATAGCCCGCGCCGGCAGCAGCAGCGGCCCCGGTACGGGTTCGCTCGCCCAGTGCCAGCCCAGCGGGTAGTCCGAGGCCGGCAGCATCACCCGGCGGCCCGCGGTGAGCACGGCCACCTCGTAGGCTGTGAGCCGAAGGTGTTGCGTGACATCGTAATACGGCTGTGGCGTCGCGGTCAGGAATACCCAGCGGCGATTGCGCGGATCGGCGACGGCGGGCGTCGCCGGCGCCGCGCGCAGCCGCTCGCGCACCTGGCGGCCCAATTCGGCGGGCATGGAGACGGCGTCTACCCGGCCACCGCAGGACAGGAACGGCCGCCCCGCGAACAGCCGGACCGGAAAACCGAACCGCGCCCGTAACAGGTGTGCCACATCGGTCGGGGAATGACAGGACTCGAACATCTGGTTACCTCCGAACCTCCGGGCAGCATGCGCTGGGCGCCGGTGCGCGCGGCGGTGTAACTGGCAGCGGGAGCACCGGGCATGAAACAGCTTGCGCGTTCAACCTGGCCCTGGTGGTGACGGCCAGATGGCGCTTGGATGACCGGTCGTAACAATGTGATGCGCACGGGCGCGGGCCCGGCTGTGAGGTGGGCGCGAGGGCCCATCCGCAGCGCGCCGGGCAACGTGCGGGCATCTGCCCCGAAGATCACGAACCGTGACCGTCCGAGGTGCGGAAACGGCCGCGAATACGGTCAAATCGCCAACGTCCAGCACGACACGGCAACTTTTTCTGTGACCCGCAGCACTTTGGGGTTTCAAGCAGATTCCCAGGTCATGGCGTCATAGCGGGCGCAAATTGAAGATTCTCTCAAAGTGCCGCACCGTTTGTTAACCTTCGGTTCAGTCTCCGTTAACCTGCCGCGATCATTCTGTGACCTCGTCAGTCATCCGACCTCGCGTCCGGATAGTACGAGGAGATGTCAGCGCCAATGCCGGCCGCGCACGCGTCCCGCGTCGTCGCCGGGGCACGGCACCCACTGAGCGGAGCCGTGTCCGTGGGGAATGCGAATCCCCTTCTCTCATAACCAGTCTCAAAAAAGCATGCAGTGCGCAGGTGAGAGCCGCGACCCGGTCTCGCCCTGGTTCCGCACTGCCTGTCGCAGGCCGGCGACGGCCACCAGCAGAGTAGGAAAACACCGCGCATGTCGAAGAACACCCTGAAGAGCAGTAGAGCCAAGGCGGTCGCGCGCACCGCCGGATCCGCGACCCTGGCGCTGGCCGCCTTCGCCGCCGTGACCTCCGCGGGCGGGCACGGGACGGCCGATGTGAAGCCGGCCGCCCTGGCCTCCACCCTCGCCGCGACCGCCGATAACGCCCCTGCCACCGCCACGGAGGTCGCCGCTGTGGCCCCCGCCCCGGCCCCCGAGGCGGCCCCGGCCCCGGCGCCCATGCCCGCGCCGCTGCCGGTCGAGCCCCCGCCGCCGCCGGCCCCCAGCTACCCGAACAACCTGGACGGCTGGATCCACCAGGCGCTGGACATCATGGCCGCCCGCGGCATCCCGGGCAGCTACGACGGCATCTACCGCAACATCATGCGCGAGTCGACGGGTAACCCCCAGGCCATCAACCTCTACGACTCCAATGCCGCCGCGGGCATCCCGTCCAAGGGCCTGCTGCAGGTGATCGACCCGACCTTCGCCGCGTATCACGTGGACGGCACGACCTTCGACGTCTGGGATCCGGTCGCCAACATCGTCGCCGCGTGCAACTACGCCGCGCACCGCTACGGCTCGATGGACAACGTCAACTCCGCATACTGACGCAGCGCTGCCGACTCGATAACACCGCGTTATCGAGTCGGCAGCAAAATGTTTGCAAACCCCTGATTCGAATGATCACGGACGGGTATAACCGCCGTGTAGTAGTTCTGGCAAATTGTTGGGACAGGGGAGATAGCGGAAGGGACGGGTCGCGTGTACACCTCCAGTTTGGCTATCGATTTTCAGCAGGGCATGTCGAACGCGTGGAGCGCGATTGCGACGTTCGTGCCCAAATTCATCGGATTCCTGGCGATCCTGGTCGTCGGCTGGATCATCGCGAAGGTGATCGCCAAGGTCGCCGACCGGATCCTGCGCCGGGTCGGATTCGACCGGCTCGTCGATCGCGGCGGGATCAAGGACATGCTGGCCAACAGCCGGTACGACGCCACCGGCCTGCTGGTGAAGCTGGTCTACTACGCGATCCTGCTGATCGCGCTGCAGATCGCCTTCGGTGTCTTCGGGCCCAATCCGGTCAGCACGATGCTCAACGGCATCGTCTCCTGGCTGCCGCGGGCCGCGGTCGCGATCATCATCGTGTGTGTCGCGGGCGCGATCGCGCGGGTGGTCACCGACCTGATCGGCAATATGCTCAGCGGGCTGTCCTACGGGCGCATGCTGGCGCGGCTGGCCGCGGTGTTCATCTGGGGCGTCGGCATCATCGCCGCCCTGAACCAGATCGGCGTCGCGACGTCGGTCACCACGCCGATCCTGATCACGGTGCTGGCCACCATCGGCGGCATCCTGGTCGTCGGTATCGGCGGCGGCCTGGTCCGGCCCATGCAGCAGCGCTGGGAGGGCTGGCTGAACACCGTCGAGGGTGAGATGCCGCAGCTGCGCGGGCACGCCGAGGCGTATCAGCGCGGCCGCGAGGACGCCGCCCGGCAGCGCGAGGGCGCTACCCGGCAGGAGCAGTGGGCGGGTTCTCCGCAACCCGGCGACCGGTGGACGCCGCAGACCAGCGGCGCGGCCTACCGGCCGGACACCGGCGAGGGGCCCGCACAGGGATACGGCGAGGCGCCGGGCTACGGCACCCCGTCACAGCCGCAATGACGCGGCGATAGAGCCTGGGCGGTCGCGGTCACCCGCGGCCGCTCAGGCCTTTTTCTGGGCCAGCATGCATACCGCGGCCAGCCGCAGCTGCAGCCATTCGGCGCCGATCCAGCCGGCGAGATCGCCCGGCGCGGGCACGGCGACGGGACCGGAGTCCAGCAGCCCGCGGGCGTAGCCGGCCAACAGCACGCCCGTGGGCACCATCGCCGAATTCCGCACACCGAGATCGAGAATGTCGCGAACCGCCGCGGCATGCTGGTCCAGCGCCGCCGACAACGCGGGCAGTTCCTTCGCGGCGGTCGATGCCGGAACTCCGTGAGTTGCGTGCAGGCGCTTCAAGGTCTTGCGCGCCGATACTTCGAGCAACGCGGAGCCGAGCAAAAACACTTACTTATGCTAGCAATCATGCAGCGTCCGCAGGAGTGGGACTTCTCACTCGTGGATATACGGGAATTGGCTATCGCGCAGCATATTTCAGCGGAACGCCTTGGCTCCGGTCAGCGCCTCGCCGAGCACGAGCTGATGCACCTCCGCGGTGCCCTCGTAGGTGAGCACCGACTCCAGATTGTTGGCGTGCCGCAGCACCGGATAGTCGAGGGTGATGCCATTGGCGCCGAGAATCGTCCGGCATTCGCGCGCGATGGCGATCGCCTCCCGGGTGCTGTTGAGCTTGCCCGCGCTCACCTGCTCCGGCCGTAGCTCGCCGCGATCCTTGAGCCGGCCCAGATGCAACGCCAGCAGGGTGCCCTTGCCGAGTTCCACGGCCATATCCGCGAGCTTGGCCTGGGTCAGCTGGTAGGCGGCCAGGGGTTTGTCGAACACCTGGCGGGTGCCCGCGTAGTCGATGGCGGCGCTCAGGCAGTCGCCGGCCGCGCCCAGGGCGCCGAAGACGATGCCGAAACGCGCCTCGGACAGGCAGGCCAGCGGACCGGCCAGCCCGCGCGCCTCGGGCAGCACGGCATCGGCGGGCAGCCGCACGCCGTCCAGGTCCAGTTCCGCGGTGATCGAGGCCCGCAGCGACAGCTTGTGATGCATCTCGCGGGCGGTGAACCCCGGTGTGCCCGCCGGGACCAGGAAGCCCCGGATGCGGTCCTCGGTGCGTGCCCACACCACCGCCACATCGGCCACCGAACCGTTGGTGATCCACATCTTCGACCCGTCGAGAATCCAGTCGTCGCCGTCGCGCCGGGCGCGGGTGCGCATACCGCCCGGATTGGAGCCGTAGTCCGGTTCGGTCAGCCCGAAACAGCCGATCGCCCGCCCGGCCGCCATCTCCGGCAGCCACCGCTGTTTCTGCTCCTCGGACCCGTATTTGTGGATGGCGGTCATGGCCAGCGAGCCCTGGACCGACACCATGCTGCGGACCCCGGAGTCCACGGCCTCGAGTTCCAGGCAGGCCAGGCCGTATTCGGTCGCCGTGGTGCCGGCGCAGCCGTACCCCTCGAGATGCATGCCCAGCAGGCCGAGCTTCCCCAGCTCGGGGGCGAGGTCGCGGACGGGGAAGGTGCCGCGCTCGAACCAGTCGGCCACGTGCGGGCGCAGCCGCTGCTCACCGAACCGGCGCACGGTCTCGCGGATCTGGCGTTCGGTGTCGCCGAGCAGGGAGTCGAGGGCGAACAGCTCGTCTACGGTGACCATGCGAATCACACTATCGAGCACCTTCTAGGCTTGGGCCTATGACCGACGATCAGCTGGGGTTCTCCACACGGGCCGTGCACGCCGGATACGATCCCGATCCGCAGACCGGCGCGGTGAACGTGCCGATCTACGCGAGTTCGACGTTCGCGCAGGACGGCGTCGGCGGGATGCGCGGCGGTTACGAGTACGCGCGCACGGGCAATCCGACCCGCACCGCGCTGGAGGCCAACCTGGCCGCGCTGGAATCGGGGCGGTACGGGCGGGCCTTCTCCTCGGGGATGGCGGCCACCGACTGTGTGCTGCGGGCGGCGCTGCGCCCGGGCGACCACCTGGTCATCCCGAACGACGCGTACGGCGGCACCTTCCGCCTGATCGACAAGGTCTTCACGCAGTGGGGCATCGAGTACTCGGTGGCGCCGGTCTCGGACCCCGACGCGGTGCGTGATGCCTTGCGCCCCAACACCAAATTGGTGTGGCTGGAGACCCCGACCAACCCGCTGCTGAATATCGGCGATATCGCGGCGCTGGCCGATATCGCTCATCGCGGCGGCGCGAAACTGGTGGTGGACAACACCTTCGCCTCGCCCTACCTGCAGCAGCCGCTGTCGCTGGGCGCGGATATCGTGCTGCACTCGACCACCAAGTACCTCGGCGGGCACTCCGATGTGGTCGGCGGCGCGCTGGTCACCGACGACGCCGAACTCGACGCGGCGTTCGCCTTCCTGCAGAACGGCGCGGGCGCGGTGCCCGGACCGACCGACGCGTTCCTGACCATGCGCGGCGTGAAAACCCTTGGCGTGCGCATGGATCGGCACTGCGACAACGCCGAGACCATCGCGGAATTCCTCGCCGGTCACCCGAAGATCGAGCAGGTGATCTACCCGGGCCTGCCCGACCATCCCGGCCACGCGGTGGCGCAGAAGCAGATGCTCCGCTTCGGCGGCATGATCTCGGTGCGGCTGCGCGGCGGGCGCCAGGCGGCGCTGGACTTCTGCGCGCGCACCCGGATCTTCACCCTCGCCGAATCCCTCGGCGGGGTGGAATCGTTGATCGAACATCCGGGCGCGATGACTCACGCCTCCACCGAGGGCTCGGAGCTGGAGGTTCCGGCCGATCTGGTGCGGCTGTCGGTCGGTATCGAGGACATCAGCGATCTGCTCGCGGATGTCGAACGCGCGCTCGGCTGATTTCGCAAGCCCCTATGACACGACGGCGGCCCGCACCGAGGGAATCGGTGCGGGCCGCCGCCGTTCGGCGCTGTGTGGCCTTCGGTGGCAGTGCTGCAAGCTGCCGCCGGAGGGCCCGTCCGGATGCGTCAGCTGTGGTACGGCTCCGCGCTGACCAGCGTCACCTTCATGGTGTTGCCGTTGGGCAGCGTGTATTCGCGGGTCTCGCCGACCTTGGCGTTGATGAGCGCGCCGCCCAGCGGCGAGTTCGGCGAGTAGGTCTCGAGATCGGAACCGCCCATGCCCTCTTCGCGGGTCGCGATCAGGAACGTCTCGGTGTCGGTTTCGTCGCCGTCGTAGTAGACCTTGACGACCGATCCCGGGAGTGCGATGCCGGACTTGGTCGGAGCGACGCCCACCTTGGCGTTGTTGAGCAGCTCCTGCAGCTGGCGAATGCGCGCCTCCTGCTGGCCCTGCTCCTCACGCGCGGCGTGGTAGCCGCCGTTCTCCTTCAAGTCGCCTTCTTCGCGGCGTTCGTTGATCTCGGCCGCGATGACCGGACGGTTGGCAATGAGCGCGTCGAGTTCGCCCTTGAGCCTCTCATGCGACTCCGGGGTCAGCCAGGTCACGTTCGTCTCAGTCATCTCGATCACTCCCTAGTAGTTGTTCCCGGCGTGCCGGGATTCCCTGATACCCGCCGCAGTACCCGCCCAGGGGCGGGCACAACGGCAGTGGACGGCTAGAGCGATCCCATGGGGATGTCCTCGAACCCCGACAGGCCCAGGTCCGGAGGGCATGTCAGTACCCCGGAACCGTCAGCGCTGGCCGCCAATGCAGCAAACACGGCTCCGAGCGTTCGGAACCGTGTGTCCGCCCATTTTAGCACGATCTATAAATACGCAGGTCGGAGCGTTGATTGCTAGGCGTTTCGCCCGGATAGGGGTTCCGGCGTTACCGCCCGCCGACCCGGAGATATGCCGGAACCTTGTCGCTGCAGCCGTAGATATCGCCCGCGGCGGGTCGCCCGGTCGTGCGGACGGTGGTCGTCAGCTCGACGGTTCCGCTGGTCGAGGCCGGGATCAGCACCTCGCGGCGGCCCACTTCGGCCTGGTCGGAGTCCATCCCGCGCACGAAGCAGACGACGGGGCGGTCGGGATGTTCCCGAGTCACCTTGAAGTGCACGTCGAGGGTGGAGTCGTTCACGATGCTGTACCCGAGCTGTTCCGGTTCGATGTCCTTGGGCCCGAACTTGCTGTAGCCCGCGTAGGACACGATCAGCCCGGCCAGGACCACCGCCGCGCCGAGCGCGTAGGGGATCCAGCGACGGTGGCGCCGCGGCCGGGTTCCGTACCGATCCGCGACGCGGTCGGCCGGGGCGGCGGGCGGTGCCTCGCTCATGATCTGTGGCTCCTGTGGTCGGTCGGCGGCGCATCCGGTCCGGCGCTCGCGCCGCAGGGGGGTAGGTCGGAACAAATGACGGTCGAATGGAACTATATGGGGTGGAGATCGGCGCGAGCGCTGGGTGTATGTCGTGCACTGCGGCAGCCTCGGTGACCACTGGGGACCCGCTCGCGACATAAACTCGACACCCGCGGGAAGCGATGAGGTGAAGACGGTGAGCAACGAGGTGAACGAGACGTGAGCGGACTTCGCCTCATGGCGGTGCATGCCCATCCCGACGACGAGTCGAGCAAGGGCGCCGCGACCACCGCGAAATACGCCGCGGAGGGCAACGACGTGCTCGTCGTCAGCCTGACCGGCGGCGAGCGCGGCTCGATCCTCAACCCGGCCATGGATGTGCCCGGCGTCCTCGACCGCATCGAGGAGGTGCGGCGCGAGGAGATGGCCGAGGCCGCCCGCGCGCTCGGGGTGAAACATCACTGGCTCGGTTTCGTGGATTCCGGCCTGCCCGAGGGCGATCCGCTGCCGCCGGTGCCCGAGGGCAGCTTCGCGCTGGTGCCGCTCGAGGAGGCCACCGAGGCGCTGGTGCGCGTGGTGCGCGAGTTCAAGCCGCACGTCATGACCACCTACGACGAGAACGGCGGCTACCCGCACCCGGACCACATCATGTGCCACAAGGTGTCGGTGGCCGCGTTCGAGGCGGCCGGCGATCCGGAGCGGTTCCCCGACGCCGGCGAGCCGTGGACGCCGCTGAAGCTGTACTACGACCACGGCTTCAGCATCCAGCGCATGGAGGTGTTCGCCGACGAGTACGAGCGGATCGGCGAACCGTTCCCGATGCAGGAGTGGCTGGATCGCTTCCGGTCGATGGCGGCCGCGCGCGGCGACATCATGGCCCGCGTGACCACGCAGATCGAATGCGCCAAGTACTTCCCGCAGCGCGACGACGCCCTGCGCGCCCATGCCACCCAGATCGACCCGAACGGCGCGTTCTTCGCCATCCCGATGGATATGCAGCAGCGGCTGTGGCCCACCGAGGAATTCGAGCTGGCGCAGACCCGCGTGCGGACCGAGATCCCGGAGACCGACCTGTTCGCCGGCATCCGCGAGGCCGAGGACGCGCGCACCGCGCTCGAGGACGCCCCCCGATGATCGTCACCCTGTTCGCACAGCCCACTACCAACCCGACCGGCCCCGAATTCGGCAAGGCGTCGCCCCTGGGCCTGGTCATCATCCTGGTGCTGCTGGTCGGCACGGTCCTGCTGATCCGCTCGATGAACAAACACATCAAGCGGCTCCCCGCCGAATTCTCCCCGGAACACCCCGAGCCGGACCAGGAGGCGGACGAGGGCACCGACCCCGGCGCCGTGCACCCCGACTCGGACACCCCCACCACCTCCACCCCGGAACCCTCGGCCAAACCCGATTCTCCCGGCACCCCCTAACACTTTCCACCCCAACACTTTTCCCGCACCCTTTCCACACTCACGCACCCCGTTCAGCGGTATGAACGGGGTGCGTGAGTGCGTAAAGAGTGCGTGAGTTGGTCCGGCCACGCCTCGCGAGCCCGCAGCACGTGCCGCACCCTTTGCGTGTTCGCGCACCCCTTGCAGCAGTCCGGAACGGGTGCGTGAGTGTGGAGGGGGTGCGTGAACCGGCAGGTGGGTGGGGATCTCGGAGGGCAGTTGCGAACACTGTGCGGTGAACGTACAGTGTGCGTTATAACGCACGGTGTTCGGAACTGAGGGGAAAGATCATGGCGGAGAACGTGAAGTGGGACGGCGACGGCGCGTGGAAGGTGAAGGGCGCGTGGGGAACCGCGGATTCCGAAGGGCGCGGGTTCGAGGTGGCGCGGTGGCAGGCGCGGCTGGACGAACTACGCGCCGCGCATCATGTGCCGGGCGCGCAGCTGGCCGTGCTGGTGGACGGTGAGGTGTACGAGCTGGCCAGCGGGGTGCTGAATCGCGCTACCGGTGTCGAGGTGACCACGGATTCGGTGTTCCTGTCCGGATCGATCGCCAAGATCTACACGGCCACGCTGATCATGCAGCTGGTCGCCGACGGGAAGCTGGATCTGGACGCGCCCGTGGCCGGCGTGCTGCCGGAGTTCTCGACCCCGGATCCGGAGGCGACCCGGACGATCACCATCCGGCAGCTGCTCAGTCACACCGGCGGCGTCACCAACGACTTCACCTACGACTCCGGGCGCGGTGACGACGCCCTCGAGAAGTACGTCGCCGCGGCGCGCGAGGTGCCGCTGGACTGCGCGCCCGGCACCGTCTCCTACGGCAGTCTCGGTTACGTGGTGCTGGGCCGCCTCATCGAGGTGGTGACGGGGAAGACCTGGGACGAGGCGATCCGCGACCACATCGCCGTCCCGCTCGAACAGGACCGCCTGATGACGCTGCCGGAGGAGGCCCTGCGGTACCGGGTCGCCATGTCACACCTGGGCGATCCCGGCGTCGACCCCGATCCGGCGCCCTCCTGGGATCTGATGCCGCGCTCGGCCGGGCCTTACGGCCGGGTCGTCACCAGCGCGGGCGATATGGCCCGCTTCGCGCGGATGCATCTGGACGGCGGCGTCACGCCCGACGGCCGCCGGGTGCTCGCCGCCGACGCCGTGGCCGTCATGCAGCGCCGCGAGATCGACGTGCCGGACAAGTGGACCGTCAGCGCGGACGGCTGGGGACTGGGCTGGACCCTGTACGACTGGGACGGAATCGGCGGGTACGGCCACGACGGCGCGGCCATCGGCCAGTACTCCTACCTGCGCGTGGTCCCGCACGCGGGCGTGATCGTGGCGCTGATGACCAACGGTGGCGGCGCCCGCCAGCTGTACGCGGACCTGTTCCGGGAACTGCTCGCCGACCTCGCCGGGGTCCGGATGCCGGCCGCGTTCGAGCCCGCGACACCGCCGATCGCGGTGGATATCGACCCGTTCGTGGGCACGTACCGCCGGGAGGGTGTGGTCATCACCGTCACCCGCGAGGACGACGGTGCCGGGCATATGACCTACGAATTCGTCGACGGCATGAAGGATCTGTCGCCGACGCTGGAGATGGAACTGCTTCCGGTGTCGGAGAAGGTGTTCGCCGCATCCGGTGCGGGCCCCTCGTTCAGCGAGGACTACATGCCGGTCGTCTTCGAGACGCTGCCGGACGGCACCGAATGCTGCTACGTGGGCATGCGCGCGACACCCAAGATCGCGTGAGCCGCGTGTCAGAACGGGGGATCGTGATGTCTGCGTCTGCATAAGTCGCAATCGCAGTCGAAGTAGCCGATACCGGCGCTGCCGTGGGCGCCGCGGCGCTCGGCGTCTTCGAGATCGGCGAACCAGGGGCGGCGGCGGGCCGGGGTGTGCTCCAGCGAGGTCGAGATACTCATACTTGCGAATACCCCGTTCACGGGCATTGGTGCGTTGCGGTTTCGCCACGGCCCTGCGGAGGATTCAGGAGTTGCCCGGGGATACGGCCGAATATGCGGTGGAAGACGTCGGCGGCGTGACTGGTGGGTTCCGGGGGACCGGGGGTGACGCGGAAGGTGCGGGTGCCGTCGGTGTGGTGGCCGGCGCGCAGGAACAGGTCGGCCGGGTGGGCGAATTCGTAACGCCGGTGGGCGAATTCGTAGAGATGGGTGACGAACACGACCCGCACACCTGCGGCGACCAGCCCCTCGATGAGCGGTCCGGCGATCCGAGCGGCGTCGCGCTCGCTGGTGGAGGAGAACGACTCGTTGCACAGCAGCAGGGCATTCGGCCCGGCCCGGTCGACGATCTCGCTCATCCGGGCCAGCTCGTCGACCAGCTTGCCGTGTGACATCGTGCGGTCCTCGTCGGTGACGAAATGCGTGAAGACACCGTCGCGCACATCGGCCTCGAAACTGTCCGCGACGACGAACATCCCCGCCTGCATCATCGCCTGGGCCGCGCCGAGACTGCGCAGGAAGGTGGACTTGCCGCCGCTGTTGGCCCCGGTGACGACGATCAGCGAACGGCCCGCGGCATCGATGTCGTTGCCCACCACCGGCTGATCCGACGACAGGCACAACGCGACGTCGCGCAGGCCCGTACCGCGCAGCCGCGCACTCCCGGCGGGATGCGGCGTCGGCAGGCACAGCGGCAGCCCGGCACGCTCGAAGCGCTCGGCGAGGTTCAGACAGCCGAGGTAGAAGGCGAGTTCGGTGCGCAGGTCCCGGAAGAAGCCCTGCACCTGGTTGTTCGCGTCGTTGACGACCTCGGCGATCACGGTCAGAGCGCGCCCGCGCAGTTGCGTCACGGGGTCGAATTCGGGATCGGGTTCCTCGATCACGCGGAAGGTGTGGCCGGTGCGTCGGTCGAAACCGAACCGGCGGCGGCGAATCGGCTCGTGCAGCACGATATCCGAGATCCTGTTACCCGGACCGAGCCCGGCGCTGAGATGCACGCCGTACTCGAAATCCATTGCCGCCAGGTGCTTGTCGATGCTGTCGAGGTAGCTGTCGTCGAGTCCGTCGGCGAGAGTGGCCATCAGGCCGGTGAATCCGGGCGCGCGGAAGATATGGCCGCCGCGGTCCCGGACGGCGCGCACGCGCCGCAGCATGGTTACCAGTTCGGTGAGGGATTGCAGCGCGAGCAGCAGTTTGCCGTTGGGCCGGTGCGCCGGGCCGACACGCCAGCGCTTGATATCGGTTGCCTCGGAGGCGATCCGGTAGAACTCGCGCACAACCCCGGGGTTGGCGCGGCAGTCCGCCAGCACCGCCTGCCGGTAGCGGATCACCTCGGGATCGGTCACCGGTGCCGCCAGGACCGTGCGCACCGCCTCGAGGATCGCGGTGTCACCGGCGGCCATGGCGACGCACAGCGATTCGAGGCCGAGATCGCCGAACGCGTTGTCGCCGTGGGACACCGGGCGGGCGGCGTATCCCGCGGGATGGAGGAGATTCACCCGCACGACGCGATCCTGGCGGTGACGAGGTCGTAGGTCAGGCCGAAGCGTTCGGCGAGCACCACGGCGTGCGCCTCGCCGTCGGCCGGTCGGCGCTCGATCCGGTACGTGCGCCGGGACGGGTCGTCCGGGTCGGTGGTGGCGACCATGCTGACCGTGGCCGGGCCGCTACGCGCGAGTTCGTCGAAGAAGGTGACCCATACGGCGATCGAGCCGTGCTCCACGATCCGATCGAGGACGTCGCGGCCCATCCGCACGGCGTCGGCGGCGCCGGTCGCGCTGAAACTCTCGTTGAGGATCACGACGCTGCCGGCGGTGGCGTTCGCCAGCGTGTCCCGGATGCGCACCAGCTCCTCGGCGAGCCGACCGTCGGGGTCGGTGGCCTGCTCGGCGCGTTCGAAATGCGTGAACAGCCGGTCCGGCAGGGGCAGGCACGCGGACCGGGCGGGCACCGGGCACCCGAGCGCGGCGAAGTAGACCAGCTGGCCGACCGTGCGAGCGAAGGTCGTCTTACCGCCCTGATTCGGTCCGGTCACCACCAGCACGCGTTCGGGACCGGAGAGCCGGAAGTCGTTGGGCACCACCGTGTCATCGGTCCGGTCACGGCGGGTGAGCAGCGCGAGATCGAAGGCGTCCTCGGCGTGGATCGGCGCGCCCGGGGAGGCCAGGTGCGGCAGGCACATCGCCCCGCCGACGCGCCGCGTGAATGCCAGATACGTCAGATAGAACTGGATCTCGCGATCGAACCTCAGCACGGCGTCCGCGGCGAAATTCTCGTAGTTGCAGGCGAATTCGCCTAGTTGGCCGAAAACGTCCGGGTGCACAGCGGCGACGCGATCGAGGATCTGCTCCTCCATCTGGCTCATATCGTCGCTTTCCGGCCGCTGCCGTGCCGGTTGCGGCGGTCGAGTACCGAAGCGCGAGAACAGGTCAGCGATCGTCGCGCTGTAATCCGCTGTACCGTCGGCGGCGTCCACCTCGAGGGTGCGATCGACAATCCGAATGCTGTAACGCACCCCGTCCAGCGCCTCCCGCACCCGCCGCACCGCCGCCACAAGCCCCCCGAACTCCGCCCCGGCGACATAAGCCGCGACGAACTCGCGCCACCGGACCAGCGCCCGCGAGGCCAGCGGCAGCGTCTCCAGCGCCCCACCCAGCCACACAACACCATCGACGTACTCCGCCGCGGCAGCAAGCTGCCACCGCTGCCGGTGAGCCGGATGATGCTGCCGCCCCCGCTCCGCCAGCAGCTCGCGCACGGTCCGCATCCCCACCGCGAACTCCTCGAACACCGCCCGCACCGCATCATCACCCAGATCGGCGAAAACCTCCTGCCGAAACCGCACAACCTCCACATCCCGAACCGGCCGCTCAAACCACCCCCGCACCCCATACCCGTCGTCCCCGACAATCGCGTCGAGTACCCGCCCGATGTTCAAATCCGCCACCACAGCCCCGTCCACAACGAGCTGCTCCGCGGCCCCCACCGGCCACAACACACTCACACCGGGCATCCCCACCTCCTTGAACGGCCCTCCGCACGATAAGAAGATTACTTACCTGCCGTCAAGTAATCACCGTACTCCGCACATCCGTGGTGATCAGTCCAACGGCGTCACCGCTCCCGCTTCGGGTGTGGCCGCGAGGAACCGGCCGCCGCGTTCGGGGCACGAGGACACGATCTGACGACCAAGGTCCATACCGTTTCCACCAGCGGACGAATATCTTTACTACGGCAATCCAGCAGTAACGCGCGTTCAGAGGGGTTTCGATGACCCAGCCTCCGGCACCCCCGGCCACCGTTGTAACGGTGTCCACAGCCCGCAGCGTCATTCACGACGTAGAGGTATTGATCGAGCGAGCGGCTGCGGTACTCCGCGCGCCCGAAGCCCTCCGAACAGCTATCCGCCATCAACTCGCCATCCTGGTGAACGACGATGTCATCGCCCAGCTCCGCCGGTGTGACCTGGACAAACTGCGTCCATTCCTGACCAGCGGTGTCCGATTGGGCGCCCTGAGCAAAGCTGGTTACCGCACTGTTGCCGACGTTCTCGTCGCCAATCCCCTGCACCTCACACAGATCACCGGCGTCGGCCCGCGTACCGCTGAGGAGACGAGTCGCGCTGCGAGGCAGTACGAGTCGCAGATCAGGGCGGCGACGACCGTTAGGATCGATCCCCAGCGCCGCACGCCCGGGCAAACACGCTTGCTTGCCCTGTTGGCCGCAACCCGCCACGCCGACTCGGCATTCGCGTCGCTACGTGAACCGCTGACGGCAGTCCGCAACTGGGCATTGCCCTTGATTGCCGCGGCGCAGCCGGCCGCGATGGGAAAATGGCGACGACTGTTCGTCGGCCGGGACAAGAGGGACGCGGCAGTACCGGCAGTCGCCCAGCTGAGAGCCCTCCTCGCCGACCCGCGAACCGAGTCGCTACGGCAGGCAATCCACAGTGCCGAACGCGACAGTAATTCGGCAACGTACGACAGCGAGCAGTTGTGGCGCGACTACCTAGCCGATGCCGCTTCGGCGAATTCGCTGCTGTCCACGCTGGGCGGAGCGGGCGAGTCCGACGACATCGATGCGGCACACGGGTTCATCGAACCCGAACTGCGCCAAGAGATCTCGGCAGTTCCGCTGGATACCAGCCAGTTGAAGGCGACGCTACGCAAGTATCAGCTTTTCGGGACGCAGTATGCCATTCACCAGCAGCGTACGATTATCGGCGACGAAATGGGTTTGGGTAAGACCGTGCAAGCCTTGGCCGTATTCACGCATATGGCAGCGAAAGGGCAGCGGCGGTTTATGGTGGTGTGCCCTGCGAGCGTACAGATCAACTGGCTCAAGGAGATCCGCAGGCACACACAGCTCGCCGCGCACAGCCTCCACGGCCGTGAACGTGAATCGAACGGTCAGCGGTGGCTGCGGGACGGAGGCGTTGCAGTTACCACGTTTTCGACCCTCGGTAGTCTGAACTGCCTGCAGGACATAGAAATCGCCATGCTGGTGCTCGACGAGGCCCACTATGTCAAGAACCCGGACACCCAACGCTCTCAGCACGTCAAGCGCGTCAGTGGTCAATCCCAGCGGCTGCTCTTCCTGACCGGCACGCCGATGGAGAATCGTGTCGAAGAGTTCCGCAACCTCGTCGGCTACCTCGACCCGGCGCTTGCCGCCAAGATCGATCCGAGCGACGCACCCGCTGGCGCGAGGCATTTCCGGCGCGCCGTCGCACCCGTCTACCTGCGACGTAACCAAGAGGACGTGCTCACCGAACTGCCGGAAAAGATCGAGGTCGAGGAATGGGTGCAGCTCAGTTCTGCGGACGAGAACAACTATCGTGCGGCGGTGTCCGCACGCAACATCATGCGAATGCGTCGAGCCGCCTTCGAAGCTGCGGACTCCGCGAAGTTGGAACGGCTGACCCAGATCGTCGACGAAGCATTCGAAGAGGGCCGCAAGGTCATCATCTTTTCCTACTTCTTGGACGTCCTCGCGACAATCCGGAGCAGCCTGGGAACAGCCACCGTCGGACCGTTGACCGGCAGCGTCGCGCCGAGCGATCGTCAGATCATGATCGACGATTTCACAGCCCGTCACGGGCCTGCAGCACTGCTCAGCCAAATCGATGCCGGTGGTGTAGGGCTCAATATCCAGGCCGCATCCGTCGTCATCATCGCCGAGCCGCAATGGAAACCGAGTTCCGAGGACCAGGCGGTCGCGCGGGCGCATCGTATGGGTCAAACCCGGAAGGTTCAAGTGTACCGGCTGCTGGCAAAAGGCAGTGTGGACGAACGGATTCGCGAGATCCTGGAACACAAGCAGCTACTGTTCGACGAATTCGCCCGGAAGAGTGATGCGAAGAACGCCGATCCGCTAGCGGTCGACGGCGAATACCACCGTCCGGCCGTCCTCGATGACGAATCCGTACCTCGCGATCAGCGGGTCATACTTGCCGAGCGGCATCGGTTGGGCCTGTCCTGATCGACCGTGGCGTAGCGATTCGCAACTGAGGAAGGTGTCCGGCGGTCGAAGCCGCCGTCATCCGCAGGAGTTCGGTTCTCCGTACTTCACGACCGACAGCACCGCTTCACCCTCGCCGACCGGCGTTCCCGGCGTAGGAGTCTGAGCGACGACGATCCAATTGCGGTCGAGGACCTGCTTCCGTCCGGCTCCGGTGGCGTCTCGTGAGCGAGAGAGGAAGACTCCGGCAGCCTGGATTGTGTTCTGGGCATCCTGCAGGTTCATGCAGACAACCGACGGCATCAGTACAAGGGTGCGAGTGGCGCCGGCAGGTGTGGTCTCTGGTGATGGTGCGGCTGGCGCGGTCTCTGGTGGTGCGGTCGACGTCGGGGTGGTTGTTATTGCAGGCGGCGTCGACGACGTGGTGTGTTGGGATGTCACTGCAGCCGAGGTGCTCGTCCCCAAAGCGGAATCGGAAGAGGGAACACATCCTGTACTCACCCAGGCCGTCGCGACGGCGATGGCTAGGTACGCAGCCGCTCGCCGGGATAGGAGGTCCGGCCCGCCGGCGAACGATGTGGGCAGATGGAATCCGCAGCGTGTGGGTTTCTCGACGATCATAGTTTCAGTCATCGGTCACGACGGGGCACACGCTACGCCATGGGTGCACCTAATCTTCCGTATTGTGTTGGCGGGCAATACAAACCGATAGTTGGTTCATCCCCGGGTGCTGTCCGCCGAATTGGATGTCGACCGCAATCGTGGCGCGGTCAGGCACTGTGCTGCTATGTCATCGCGCTATGCCGCCTTGCGGTGTGGGAGGCTGGCTGGGTGAACCGCTTGGGTAACGCCACCTCGCCCTACCTTCGCCAGCATGCCGACAACCCGGTGCACTGGCGGGAGTGGGATGCCGAGGCGCTGGCGGAGGCCGCCAGGCGGGACGTGCCGATTCTGTTGTCCGTGGGGTATGCGAGTTGTCACTGGTGTCATGTGATGGCGCACGAGTCGTTCGAGGATGGGGCGACGGCGGCGTTGATGAACGACAACTTCGTGTGTGTGAAGGTGGATCGGGAGGAGCGGCCGGATCTCGACGCGGTCTATATGACTGCGACCGTTGCCATGACGGGGCAGGGGGGCTGGCCGATGACCTGCTTCCTGACTCCCGACGGTGAGCCGTTCTATTGCGGGACCTACTACCCCAAGGTGCCGCGTGGGGGGATGCCGTCGTTCACGCAGTTGCTGACGGCCGTGGGGGAGACCTGGCGTAACCGGCGGGACGAGGTGGATCAGGCCGCGGGGCAGGTGGCGCAGGCGCTGCGGGAGCAGACGGGCGGGCTGCCCGACAGCGAGCTGAGTATCGGTCCCGAACTGCTGCACCATGCCGTCGCCGCGGTGTTGCGCGATGTGGACGAGCGGTACGCGGGATTCGGTGGCGCGCCGAAGTTTCCGCCGTCGGCGTTGCTGGAGGGCCTGCTGCGCCACCACGAACGCACGGGCGACGCGCAAACGCTGCGAGTGGTGACGCAGACGGCCGAGGCCATGGCGCGCGGCGGCATCTACGACCAGTTGCGCGGCGGTTTCGCCCGCTATTCGGTCGACGCCGCCTGGGTCGTCCCGCATTTCGAGAAGATGCTCTACGACAACGCCCAATTGCTGCGCGCGTACGCACATCTGGCGAGGTATACAGCCGATACCCCTGAGCGGCAACGGCTTCCGCTGCGCGTCACCGAGGAGACGGCCGGATTCCTGCTCGACGATCTCGGCACCGAACACGGCGGTTTCGCCTCCGCGCTGGACGCCGACACCCACGTGGAGCCGACCGGCCCGGGAGTCGAGGGCGCCACCTACGTGTGGACGCCGGCGCAGCTCACCGAGATCCTCGGCGAGGACGACGGCGCTTGGGCCGCAGAGGTTTTCGGCATCACCGTCGAGGGCAACTTCGAACACGGCGCCTCGGTGCCCACCCGCTACACCGACCCGGACGACACCGGCCGATTCGACCGCATCCGCGACCTGCTGCGCCGGGCCCGCGGCGAGCGCCCGCAGCCCGGCCGCGACGACAAGGTGGTGACCGCCTGGAACGGCATGGCCGTCACCGCCCTGGCCGAGGCCGGCGCCGCGCTCTCCCGTCCGGATTGGGTGGACGCGGCCGCCCGGTGCGCGCGATTCCTGTTGACGCAGCACCTGATCGGCGGCCGCCTCGTGCGCGCCTCGCTGGGCGGCGTGGCGGGAACGGCCGCCGGTGTGCTGGAGGACTACGCCTGGCTGGGGACCGGCCTGCTGGCACTGCACCAGGCCACCGGCGACCTCGACTGGCTCGAACACGCCGAACGCCTGATCGACACGGCCGTAGCCCATTTCGCCGATGCGGCGGTACCCGGCGCCTGGTTCGACACCGCCGACGATGCCGAGACCCTGGTGAGCCGGCCCCGCGACCCGCTCGACGGCGCGACTCCGGCGGGCGCCTCGTCCTTCGCCGAGACCCTGCTGACCGCGTCGGTGCTGACCGACGCGACCCGCGCCGCCCGCTATCGCGAACTCGCCGAGCAGACCCTCCGGCGCGGCGCGATCGTGCTGGCCCGCGCCCCGCGCTCGGGCGGGCACTGGCTCGCCGTGGCCGAGGCCGCCGTGCGCGGTCCCATCCAGGTCGCGATCTCGTTGCCCCGCGGCACCGACGCGGAGACCGCCGCGCTGACCGTCGTCGCCCGACGTTTCGCACCCGGCGGCGCCGCCGTCGTGGCCGCGGCCCCGAACGCCGTGCCGTTGCTGGCCGATCGCCAGCCGGTTGCCGATCGGCCCGCCGCGTACGTGTGCCGCGGGGCGGTGTGCGACCTTCCGGTGAGCGATCCGCGGGAGCTCGAGTCGGCTTTGGTCTCGGACCGGTAACGATCGCGGACTTTCCGCCGATTTCATCTGCGTCCGGAGGCATCGACGCGCCTTCCGGGCTGCCGGTCATAGCCGATCAACATCGTGTCGTGACGCGGTGCTTGCCGACCCCGGCTCCTCTCTGGAGGATGTTCGGGGCCGACAGCAAATGCCAGGCAAAACACTCAGCCCAGGGAGTTTTCGTGACACAGCCACGTCGAAGAATCCGTCCTGCCCGCTCGTTCGGCTGCGGCGCGCTGGCCGTCGCCGCCGCGGCGGCCGTGGTGGCGAGCACCGGGGGCGCGCAGGCCCGGCAGATCGGCGCCTTCGACGTCGGCGGCGCGATCGAGGCCGAATACGACCGGGCGGGCGGGCTCGCCACCTTCGGCAACCCGATCTCACCGGAGACGGACGCGGGCCTCGGCGGCAAGTTCCAGGCGTTCGAGCGCAACAACTCGATCTACTGGTCGGTGGGCACCGACGCGCACGCCGTCGGCGGCCTGATCCGCGACAAGTGGGGTGCCCTGGGCTGGGAGAACGGCGCGCTCGGCTATCCGGTCACCGACGAGCAGAAGGCCGGTAAGGACGGCCAGGGCCGCTACAACCTGTTCAACGGCGGCTCGGTCTACTGGTCCTCGAAGACCGGCGCGCACGCGGTGTGGGGCGCGATCCGCGACACCTGGTTCACCGAGGTCGCCGAGAAGGGCCGCTACGGCTACCCGACCAGCGACGAATACGACTACCAGGGCGGCAAGGCCCAGGACTTCCAGGGCGGGCGCATCACCTGGAAGCCGTGACCGGGAGGGTCTGCGGCACATCCGTCCAGCACGAGGTGGGCTCGATGCGGCCCCGGAGCTGAATCGTCTCGCGGTGCTCCCATTTCGCGCGCTCGTCCGCGGTGGCGGCGTCGATCACGGCCTGGCTCACCAGGATCCGGCGGTCGACGTGCTTGGCCTCGGTGGTGAGCCGGGACGCCTCGTTGACCGCGTCCCCGATCACCGTGAACTCCAGCCGGGTGTCGGTCCCGACATCGCCGGCGAACACCATGCCCCGCGCCACCCCGATCCCGATATCGAGTTCGCCGGCCGCGTCGACCTCGTCACGGATGCGGCGGGCCGCACGCAGGGCGGGAGTGGCGTTGTCTCCCAAGGCGATCGGCGCGCCGAAGATACACAGGGCCGCATCGCCCTCGAACTTGTTGACCAGACCGCCGTTCTCCTCGGTGGCCGACACCACGATCGACAGCAGCCGGTTCAGCTTGGCCACGAACTCGCTGGGCTCCAGCCCGGTCGACAGCGCCACCGAACCGACGACGTCGACGAACAGCGCCGTGACCGGCCGGATATCGCCGGTGAGGTCGAGCCCCCGGGCGAGGGCGCGTTCGGCGACCTCGTTGCCGACGTGGCGTCCGAAGACGGCCCGCACCCGTTCGCGTTCGGACAGGTTCGCGGCCAGCTCGTTCACCGAATTCTCCAGCCGGCCGATCTCGCTGGCACTGCCGACCGGCACCCGCACGTCCAGATCGCCCCGTGAGATGCGATCCAGGGCCCGGCGCAGCGTCCGCATCGGCGCCGCCACCGCACGTGCCAGCGTGGCCGTCGTCAGCGCGCCCACGCCGAGCCCCACGATCGACATGTAGACGGCGGTCCGGATGCGGTCGTCCGCGGTCGCCACCGGATCGGCGAGCACCGTGATCAGCATGAGCAGCGGCATCGCGCTCGCCACCGCCCACGACACCACCAGCCGGTTGAGCACCGTGGAACTCCAGTGCATGGTGCCGCCGAGCACGGACGAGACGGTCGGCACCGTGGGCCGGATCAGCCGGTCGACGACGAGGAAGGTGAATCCGGCCGATTCGAACGCGCCCAGCGTGAACATCGCCGCGATCACCGCGGTCGACCGCGAGGGGACCACGTGCGCGAACAGAATCGTCGCGATGACCACGCCCGGCAGCCAGATGGCCAGGGCGCGTGCCGTGATCGCGATCGGCAGTTTCAGCAGCCGCCGGGCCTCCGCGGTGCCGGGCCGCCGGCCCTGGTCGAGCCAGCTGAAGTAGTGGAACCGGTCGCGCACCGCCAAGCCGATCCCCAGGAGGGCGCCGATCGCCGGATAGATCGATGCCTGTGCCATCGCGGGCACCCAGTCGTGGCCGAGGCGGCCGAGGAATCCGCTGAGCCACAGCTCGACGAGGATGACGCCCAGGCCGCCGAGATTGCACCCCATCACCACGAACGACAGGCCCCAGCGCGCCCGCAGCACCCACAGGATCAGCCGGTTCGTCATGGCGGCGGACCGGCGGCGAGCGGGTGGAACGGTTCGGGGAACACGAACGAGCAGCATAGAACCCGTGCGGTGACCGCCGCCGCGTTCCGAGCGATCTTGTCTACTGCGTCACGTCGGACGGTCAGCCGAGGACCACCAGCCAGATGGCGGCGTAGTGGCAGATCGCGGCGAGAACCGTTGCGGCATGGAAGAACTCGTGATGACCGAAGGTGGTCGGCCACGGGTTGGGCCATTTCGTCGCGTACAGCACCGCGCCACCGCTGTAGGCCAGGCCGCCGATCAGCAGCAGCACCATCGGCAGGACGCCCACGTTGTGCGTGAGGGTCGCGGCGACCGGCACCACCGCCCAGCCCAGCACCAGATACAGCGGCACGCCGACCCAGCGCGGCGCGGTCGGCCACAGCAGTTTCAGCGCGACCCCGGCGAGCGCCCCCGCCCACACCACGATCAGCAGCGGTATCCCCGTCTCGCGCGGTAGCCCCAGCAACGCGAAGGGCGTGTAGCTGCCCGCGATGAACAGGAAGATCATCGAATGGTCGGCCCGCTTCATGCGGGTGCGGGTCCGTACGGTGCGCCACGTCACCCGGTGGTAGACCGCACTGATGCCGAAGAGGCCGCAGACGGTCGACCCGTAGACGAGTGTCGACCACACGGCCGTCGCGGAGACGGTCGCCGCCGCGATGACCAGCGCCGCCACCGCCACCGCCGCGATGCCTACCGCATAAGTGTGAATCCACCCCCGCATCCGGGGCTTGAGCGGCTTATCCCGTAGGTCGCCGAGGGCTCCGAGCACCGGATTTCCGGGTCGTACCGTCTCAGTCACAAGTTACCTCCTCAGTAACCTACGGTACCGTAGGTTGGTGTCGGCGGCACGGTGCGGGCCGCGCGGACATCGGCCAGCGTGCCCGCTCGGGCGGATGCGCGGGCCGGTTCGGCGCGATCAACCACCCGGTGAGGCAGGGGAGCGACGCGGACGGGCGTAGGGTGGCTGTTCGTGGAACTTGCTAGTCGGGTGCGTGGCCTGCCATATCGCATCTACGAGGCGCGCCTGTCGAAACAACTGGCGGGCAAACAACATCCGCGTCACGTCGCGGTCGTCTGTGACGGCAATCGCCGCTGGGCGCGCGAGAACGGCTTCGACGACATCAGCCACGGGCACCGGGTCGGCGCCCTGAAGATCGCCGAACTGGTCGACTGGTGTCAGGCCCAGGGCATCGAGATGGTCACGGTGTACCTGCTGTCCACCGAGAACCTCAGCCGCGACAGCGACGAGCTCGAGACGCTGTTCGAGGTCATCCCGGACGTCGTGGAGGAGTTGTCGGCGCCGGAGCGGAACTGGAGCGTGCGCCTCGTCGGCTCGCTGGACGGGCTGCCGGTGGATATCGCGCGCCGCATGGAGAAGGCGGCCGCCGCGACGACGGGCCGGCGCGGCGTGCACGTCAATGTCGCGGTCGGCTACGGCGGGCGGCAGGAGATCGCCGACGCGGTCCGCAAACTGGTTCGCCAGGAGATGGCCGCGGGCGAGACCGGCGAGGATCTGGTGCAGTCGATCACCGTCAACGCCATCGGCCAGCACCTCTACACCTCCGGCCAGCCCGATCCGGACCTGGTCATCCGCACCTCCGGCGAGCAACGCCTGTCCGGCTTCCTGCTCTGGCAGAGCGCCTACTCGGAAATCTGGTTCACCGAGGCGTACTGGCCGGAATTCCGCCGCGTCGACTTCCTGCGCGCCCTCCGCGACTACGCCGCCCGCCACCGCCGCTACGGGATCTGAGGCCGCCCGCCCCCTCTCCCGGCTTGCGCGCCGTCCTTCCTGGCACGCACGGCCGGTGCCCTTCCCTCCCTGCGCAGGCCTTGCTCGTTTCCCGGTGTGCAGGCTTGCTCTTTCCCGGCATGCTTTTGGCCGGGATCTAATCGAACACAGCTCCGTTTCAATTCCATGATCGCGTCCCACCCGGGCCCTGTCGCTCGCGTACCGTCGCGAATATGAGCGAGATCCGGACCGGGCAGCGTGGCACGGTCGAGGCGCCGGCGGACTACATCAGCTACGAGGAGTTCGGGCGGCAGTTCCTGGAGTATGCGGCCTCGGAACAGCGCATCGCGGGCGCATTCGGCCAATTGACCGGCGCCGCTTTCGATTTCGGCCCGATCGGGGTCGGGCCGGGGCGCTTGGCCAAGGTGTCGGCGCAGGTGCAGCTGGGCGAGCCGAAGCTGGAACGTTCGGTGGACGGTCACATCACCTTCGACCTGGCCATCCCGCTCGCGGTCGACCTGCTGCTGGATCTCGCCGTGGACCGGCACCGATTCCAGGTCGACGGCTACGTCCACGTCCATCTGACCGTCCGGACCGCCGAACCGCTGCGGGTGATCATCGATATCGCCGAGCCGCGCTCCGGCGATGTGCGGATCAATGTCGCCACGGCCACCCGGCGCGGTCAGCTGCTGCGGATTCTGGCCAGCGTGGATCACGAGATCCGGCGGTTCGTCGCCCGCTACGTCGCAGAGGAGATCCGGAAGCCGCATATCGCCGCGGTGCGCGATATCGACGTCGCGGCGCGCCTGGACGCCGCGTGGAAGATCTGACGGGAAATCACAGCTTGCGCAGGCGGATCCGGTTGATGGTGTGATCGGAATCCTTGCGCAACACCAGCGTGGCGCGCGGCCGGGTGGGCAGGATGTTCTCCACCAGGTTGGGCCGGTTGGTGGCGTTCCAGATCTCCTGCGCGGCGATCGTGGCTTCCTTGTCGTTGAACCGGGAATAATGGTGGAAGTGTGATTTCGGATCCGCGAATGCCGTCTTGCGCAGCGACAGAAAACGTTTCACGTACCAGTTCTCGATATCCTCGATCCGCGCGTCGACGTAGATCGAGAAATCGAACAGGTCCGACACCATGAGGCGTGGGCCGGTCTGCAGCACATTCAGCCCCTCCACGATGAGAATGTCGGGCTGTCGCACGCAATGGAAATCGCCCGGCACGATGTCGTACAGGATGTGCGAGTACATCGGCGCGCACACCTCGGCCGCGCCGGCTTTCACCTCGGTCACGAATCGCAGCAATTTGCGGCGGTCGTAACTTTCCGGGAAACCCTTGCGATGCATGATCCCGCGGCGGGTGAGTTCCGCTGTGGGATACAGGAATCCGTCGGTGGTCACCAGGTCGACCCGGGGATGGTGATCCCAGCGCGCGAGCAGCGCCTGCAGCACGCGGGCGGTGGTGGATTTGCCGACCGCGACGCTGCCGGCGATGCCGATCACGAATGGCACCTGATGGTCGGGATGGGTTTCGCCGAGGAATGTCGCGGTGGCGGCGAACAGCCGCTGGCGGGCCGCCACCTGCAGGTGGATCAGTCGCGCGAGCGGCAGGTAGACCTCCGCCACTTCCTCCAGGTCGATCTGTTCACCGAGTCCGCGCAGACCGATCAGTTCTTCCTCGGTGAGTACCAGGGGAGTCGATTTCCGCAGCGTGCGCCACTGCTTCCGGTCGAATTCCACATAGGGACTCGGCTCACTCATGCGCGCCATTACCCACGTCCTCGGGTCGATAAACACGGCGCTTCGGAGGAGTTCTCACAGCTGCCGTGCCCGGCCCGGTGAGAACCGGTCCACTGTCCTCGCATAGGCGAATTGTCCTCTGGGTCAACGGGGCGCCGTACGCGGGGTGTTATTACTCGCCGGTAACTTGCCGTGATGTTTCTCTCGCGGTAGTCGCGCACAGGGCGTCGATCAGGGGATAAGGTCGGTGGTCATGCAGGCGCATCCGCTCGTGACCGAATACCTGCGGCTGGGGCTGGCATTCGACCGCCTCGAGTCCGGCTTCGTCGACGCGTACACCGGTGATCCGGCGCTGCGCCGTGCGGTGGACAACGCGCCCCCGCCGGAACCGCGGGATCTGGCGACGCGGGCCGCGGCGTTGCGCAAGGAACTCCCGGAGGCGGGCCTGCCGCCCGAGCGCACCGAATTCCTCGACGTGCATCTGCGGGCCCTGGAATGCTCCGGTCGCAAGTTCGCCGGGGAACGGATCTCCTTCGTCGAGGAGGTGCAGGCCTATTTCGACGTCGAGATCGCGCCCGGTGACGTCGAGGACTACCGCGAGGCCCACCGGCGGATGGACGAGGTGCTGCCGGGCGACGGTCCGCTGCCCGAGCGGGTCGCCGCGCACCGTCGCGCCGACGAGATCCCGCCCGAGCGCCTGCGCGAATGCGTGAACGCGTTCTCCGGCGCCCTGCGCGAGCGGGTGCGGGAGCGCTATCCGCTGCCCGATCACGAGACCGTCGAATACGAGGTGGTCGGCGACAAGCCGTGGTCGGGATTCAACTACTACCTGGGGAATTATCGCTCGCGGGTGGCGATCAACTCCGACCTGAAACAGCACATGGCGCACCTGCCGGCGCTGATCGCGCACGAGGCGTATCCGGGCCACCACACCGAGCACTGCCGCAAGGAGGCTGGACTGGTGGCGTCCGGTCAGGACGAGCAGACGCTGTTCGTGGTGAACACCCCGCAGTGCCTGATGGCGGAGGGCCTCGCGGACCTGGCGCTGCGGTCGATCGTCGGCCCCGACTGGGGCGCGTGGGCGCAGGAGATCTACGCCGATCTGGGCCTGCGTTTCGACGGCGAACGCGCGCAACGCCTTTCGACCGCCTCGGCGAAACTGCTCGGCGTCCGCCAGGACGCGGCGCTGCTGCTGCACGACCGCGGCCGCGACGCCGACGAGGTCGCGGAATTCCTCCAGCGCTGGAGCCTCGCGACGCCGGAGCGCGCCCGGCAGTCCCTGCGCTTCCTCTCCTCACCCCTGTGGCGGGCCTACATCAGCACCTACGTCGAGGGCTACCGCCTCCTCGGAGGTTGGCTCGACCGCGCCCCCGACCCCGATGATCGCTCCGACCGCTTCCGCCGCCTGCTGGACGAACCCCTCACCCCCGGAGCCATACGCCGCATGCCCTGACGCAACCCCTCCCGCATCGCAGCGCCCCCTATGTTTTCCGGCATGCTTTTGGCCGGAAACTACCGGCGCCGACGAGGACCCCCGGCCAAGAGCATGCCGGGGAAACGAGGGCGTCTGCCGCGGAAACGGCCGGCCTTATCCACAGATGGTGAGCACCGTTCGAGGGCTCGACACACGGCACCTAGACTGTGATCGTGACCCAGACGACCGCCGCCTCTGTCAACACCCAGTCTCTCGCCGAACTCGATCCCGAGCTGGCTACGGCCATGGCGGGCGAGCTCGCCCGCGAGCGCGACACGCTCGAGATGATCGCGTCGGAGAACTTCGTGCCGCGCGCGGTGCTGCAGGCACAGGGCAGCGTGCTGACCAACAAGTACGCCGAGGGCTACCCCGGTCGCCGCTACTACGGCGGCTGCGAGCACGTCGACGTGGTGGAGAACCTGGCGCGGGAGCGGGTCAAGGAGCTGTTCGGCGCCGAATTCGCCAACGTGCAGCCGCATTCGGGTGCGCAGGCCAACGCCGCGGTCCTGATGTCGCTGATGAATCCGGGCGAGCGGCTGCTGGGCCTGGACCTGGCCCACGGCGGCCACCTGACCCACGGCATGCGGCTGAACTTCTCCGGCAAGCTCTACGAGGTGCACGCCTACGGGGTGAGCAAGGACGACCACCGCATCGATATGGACGAGGTCCGCAAGCAAGCTCGCGAGGTGCGCCCGCGGGTGATCGTGGCGGGCTGGTCGGCCTACCCGCGGCAGCTGGACTTCGCGGCCTTCCGCGAGATCGCCGACGAGGTGGACGCGTACCTGTGGGTCGATATGGCGCACTTCGCCGGCCTGGTCGCCGCCGGTTTGCACCCGTCGCCCGTGCCGCACGCCGACGTCGTCTCCTCGACCGTGCACAAGACCCTGGGCGGTCCGCGGTCGGGTGTGATCCTGGCCAAGCAGGAGTACGCCAAGAAGCTCAACAGCGCGGTGTTCCCGGGCCAGCAGGGCGGCCCGCTGATGCACGCGATCGCCGCCAAGGCCGTGGCGTTCAAGATCGCCGGGACCCAGGAGTTCAAGGAGCGTCAGGAGCGCACGATCGCGGGCGCGAAGATCCTGGCCGAGCGCCTCACCGCCGCCGATGTCACCGCGAAGGGCGTCACCGTCCTCACCGGCGGCACCGACGTGCACCTGGTGCTGGTGGACCTGCGCAACTCCGCGCTGGACGGCCAGCAGGGCGAGGATCTGCTGCACGAGGCCGGAATCACGGTGAACCGCAACGCCGTTCCGTTCGACCCCCGCCCCCCGATGGTCACCTCGGGCCTGCGCATCGGCACCGCCGCTCTGGCCACCCGCGGCTTCGGCGACACCGAGTTCACCGAGGTGGCCGACATCATCGCGACCGCTCTGAAGGGCGACGCCGACATCGAGGCGCTGCGCGGCCGGGTCACCAAGCTGGCCCAGGACTTCCCGCTGTATCAGGGCCTGGAGGACTGGCGCCTGCTGGGCTGAGTTCTACTGCACGACAAGGGTTTCCCCTGTCGGTAGCACGTGCACGGTGGTGTCGGGGGCGAATTCGCCTGCGGCATCCCGGTACAGGTCGGGCCGGTTGCGAATCGTCTTGATCATCAGGCGATCTCCGATCGGCCCGCCGGTGAAGGCGTAGTGGATCGGCACGGCCAGGCGGGGCCGCAGCACGCCGGTGAACTCGGCGGCCTCCTCGGCGTCCATCACTTCCTGCCGGTTCAGCAGCGGGCGCACCCGCAGGCCGTTGATGGGCAGCAGAGCGAGATCGACCTCCGGAAACAGTTCGGCGATCTCGTCCAGTTCGCCGATGCGCCGGGTGTCAGCGCCGAAATAGGCTGTGTGCCCGTCCATCCGCAGTATGAAGGTGACCTCGGGGACGCCGTGATCGGCGGGCGTCGCGGTGACCTCGACGGGCCCGAGGTGCGTCCGTTGCCACGCATAGAGTTCGGTCACGTTGCTGAACCCGGCCGCACGTACCTGCGCCCCAATACCTTTCGCGACCGCGAACGGCACCGACTTGTCCGGGTAGTCCGCCAGCGCGGCCAGATCGCAATGGTCGTAGTGCGCGTGACTGATCACCACACCCGCCAGCTCCGGAAGGTCTGCGGCGGTGGCCACGCTGCGCGGCTCCCCGGGGTGATAGAAGCGGCGCTCGGAGAACCAGGGATCGGTCAGAATCCGGGCGCCGCCGAAATCGAGCAGGACGCTGGCATGGACGACGCGGGTAACGCTCAGCATGGCGATTCCTAGGAAGACGGGTGTCTACTGATGGCTGTCAGTAGACGCCTGTCTTGTTACCCTGTCAAGGTGAGTTCAGGAGACACCGGCCGCCGTCCCAACCGCCGCGGCGAGGGGGAGCGGCTACGCGAGGAACTGGTCCACGCCGCCAGCCGATTGCTGGAGACCGTCGACGGCCAGGATGCTCTTTCACTGCGCGCTGTCGCCCGCGCCGCAGGCGTTGCTCCCCAAAGCGTCTACCTGCACTTCGAAGGCCGCCGAGACCTACTGACCGCGGTCTACCGCCTCCGCTTCGCCGAACTGAACGCAGCCCTCTCCGCAGCAGCATCCGCAGAAGACGATGCCCCCCAACGACTTTCGGCAATCTGCCGAGCCTACTGCGACTACGGCCTGCACAACCCCGGCCACTACCGCGTCCTGTTCGGCACCGCAGGCACCCCCGGCTGGGAGCCCACGCAGGACCAACTCCCCGGCCTGACCACCTTCCAGCTACTCGTCGACGCATCCGCAGCCTGCGGCAGCGCAAACCCCACCGCCACCGCCACCTGCCTCTGGGCAGCCATGCACGGCCTGATCACCCTCCGCCAAGACCGCCCAAGCTTCCCCTGGCAAGACCTGGATGTCCTCCTGGACACCCTGATCACCGCCCACGTCGCCGCCGCGCGATAGTACGGCCGTCGGCTGTGGTCGGCGTGCCGGTCTCGACGTCCGCTCCGGCCAAAACACCGCAACTACGAAGACCCCAACGGAATCCCTACGGTTGGGCGCCCGGCGCCGACGGCTGATTATCGGTCGCGCGGCTGGTTCCAGGGCTGGCCCTCACGCCCGTGGTTGTACGGCTACAGCAAGAGTCAAGCGCCGACGACCTACGTCAATTCTTCGTGTACCGCTTCTTGGTCACGTACTCCCGGACCGGGGACTCTCGCTTGCTGATGAACTTCCATACCCGCCCGTTGCGATCCATCTTGTTGGCAAGCTTCTTGATCCAACCCGGAACCATCCAGAGTGTCTTGTAGCGGTGCGTATACCCCACAATCGGGGTGCCGGGCTTGAAGTTGCCGAGCAATTCTTGCGGAAGCACCCAGGCCAGGGCACCATGCGCCTCAATTCTGGCGGGTAGCTCCGGTCCAACGACGCTGGCACCCCGGTCACGCTGACTCTCGATGTCGAACGTCACCGATCCATCTCCCGACCGAATGCCCGCATTCGCTATTGAAGCTGCCTCGGCGCCGTTGTTGACCACGATCAGATGGAAAGTATCGCGCGCAGGGGTGCTGTCCGCGGCCCCAAACGAAACTCTGATCTCGACACCCTGTCGCATGACGACGCCGATCCGCGGCCATCGGATCCAGGTAGTGAATATCGTCCAGCCCAGAGCAAATATCGATAGTATGAGCGCCCACTGTGCTGTGTTCATTACTAGGTCAGGCCGGGACCACGCCAACGCGCTGAGCGAGCCTACCCAGCTCACCTGTGGTGAGATCCCTACGCGCCGAACGCATCATGTGACCGACCAACTCACGCACATGCGTCATCTGCCGAACATGTTGAGGCGCGGCGTGCTCCGCGCGCAGCAGCGCGTACAGCGAATCTCTGTACTTGCGCTGCATGGCGTACGCGCGTCCGATCTCCACGAAGTACTGCGCCCGTCTGCCCTCGGCAGGCAACTGGTCCGGCGACAGTGTCGGAGCGAGCTTCAGGACCTCGCCTGGCTCCCGCCGCTCCATCGCCGCGGACATCCGCCACAGCGCGACGTTGGCCGGGCCGAACGTCGGATTCCGCAAGATCGACGTGCCGGCCTCCGCCTTCGGCAGTCGCTTGGCCTGTACCGCCGCTTCCGTCAGATGAGACTCAGGATCTCCACCCAGCGCGGCCGTTACGAGCGATGCTTGGAGGTGCAGCATCCCTAGCGTCTCGACTTCGCCGATCGTGCGGACGTCCGGCGCGACCCTCTCGGCCATGCCCTCGGCGTGATCCAAGGCCGACACGAGGGAGCCCGGTCGCGCCAGCAACACCTGGCTTCGGGCGAACGCCGTCGAAGCGAGAGCTGCTGTGCCGCCGATCTTTTCGGCCGCCCCCTCTGCCTGTTGTGCAGCAGTCCAGGACAGCGCGGGATAGCCGCGGGCCTTCAACGCTGCCGCGGTGGTGTGCGCGAGGGTCGCCATCACATCCCAGGCGCGGTCGAGGTCGGCACCCTGCGCATCCCGCAGATAGCGGTAGGTGTGGTTCAACAGCGGGGCGAGCATCGGCCCCAATGTCGCGTAGTCGCAGGCGATCCGCAGCCGCGCCGCGCGCTGTGCCGCCGCCGTCAGCTCATCGAGCGTGGGGGGTGCGCCGTTCGGCGTGGTGTTGCCCTCTGTCCACAAGGCGGTCTCGATATCCGGGACGGCAGTGTGGAATCCGGCGGCGGAGGGGTCGAGCCGTTCTTGCTCGTGCCCGGTCAGGTCACCTACTGCGACACCGAGCGCTCCCGCCAAGCCGTGCAGCACTTTGCGCGAATCGACGGGTCGCTCGCCGGCCTCGTACTTGGCGATGGCGCCCCTGCTCATGCCCACGAGGTCGGCGAGCACCTGTTGGGACATGCCACGCCGACGGCGAATCATTCGCACCTGACTGCCGACGTATCGGCCGTCGTCGGGCTGAAGTTCGGACATGTGCGTACTCCCTGGACGGCACCAAAACCCCATGGTATCGGGAGTGTCCCGCTGCGGGACAGTCCCGCCGGGTTCAGCCGTCAACCTAAACGCGGGCCCGTCGTCGGTCCATGAAGTGTCCTCAGCGGTTTGTTGGCCAACCCAAGTTGTGACGCCCGGCCGATCGATCGCTCCGACGGCGGGCCTCTCCTTCTGACGAGCTGAGAGGACAGGGCATGGATTCCGGGAAACGAAGTATCGAGACACCGGTAGCGGTCGGGCTGATACGTGTCGACGTGTCCGGACCCGACGAGCAACGGCACGCGGCGCTGATCCGGCGTCACGCCGAACTACTCGGGTATCGATACGTGTCCACGGTGCGGCCCCCGGCGGACGACACCGATCCGATCGGGTACGCGCTCGGGCTGGCCGCTGGCCTCGATGCAGCCGCGCTGGTTGTCTACGATCTCGTGACACTCGACCACACCCCGAGCAGAGCGTGCGAGCTGTTCGACCTGGAAACAGTGTCTCCGCCGGAGACATGGACGGTGTCGGTACCCGGCATCGCCGACCGGGCTCACGCTCACCCCGACCGGCCTCTCACGGTTGTGGAAGCGCACCGGGTCTTGCAACGACACATCAAGTGCGACATGCTCGAATGCCCGTTGAAGTCCAGTGCGTACAGCGCCTTGGTGAAGGCAGGGAAGGTCGTGCCTCCTGCCCAGTCGCAACGCGTTCGGGCCGCAGCTCGCGGGATCAAGTTCCCGCGAAAGAACAACAGCGACGTGCGGCTACCTGTGGGGGTGACCACGCAGACGTTGCTCGAGGTGCTGGACGGTCTCGCAAACCGGCAGGCCGACCCTCGGGGCCTGGCGGCACGGCTCGGTCCAGGTCCCGTCGGCCCGAACTAGCGAGCCCGCGATGAGCTTCGCGGAACCTTCTGCGGCTCAACCCGAATCGCCTTTGCCGCACGAACCGGACGTCTTGATACGCGTCCACATCAGCCTCCTGCGCGAGCAAGAGCTGAGGTTCGTGGCCTGCGAGTCGGCTGCCCGCTGGTTCGCCGAATACTGGATCGCCTACTACCGGCCCGACACGGTCACGTTCGAGCCACCCGACCCGACGTGCCCGAGGCTGCCCTGTGAACGACTGTGGACGCTTCCGTGACCGACTTCTGGATCTTCTGCGCCACGGCGCTCGGCGTGCTGGGCATCGTCGGCGCGGTGGTGTGGTGCTGGCCGCGCCGCATCCCCCAAAGGCCGGTCTGTGGAGGAGATACGGCAGCGCATCGAGCACGAAGAGGACGACGAACTTTGACAGTGACCCCGGATAGGCTGACCAGCAACCAATCGAGGAGGGGAGCCCGACATGAGCGACGCCGAGCAGATCGGTTTCGACATCGACTTCGACGAGAAGACGCAGGCGTGGCTGGACTGGCTCGATCCCGGCCGCATGAACGCGGCGGTACACACCTTCCTCATCGAGACCCTGGAGCCGCCGGTCCGTGCAGAGAACTGGTGGGAGCCAATGGTTTTCGATCAGCTCGGTGAACCGATTTCTGCGGTGTTCCCGGACCGCGAGACCCTGACCGCGCCGGAGAACCACGATATCGCCGATCAGCTGGTCAGGTTCCTCGGTGAGGCGTTCATCCGCCGCACCGGAATGATCTGGGTGAACAATCCGGAGTGGGGTGAACTGCTCTACGAGCACTTCGGCCCTTGCGTGCAGTTCGCGGGTGACCAGCCCAGCATCGTTTCCATGACGCATATGGCGGAACTTGCCGCAACAGGCGAATTCGGTGCCGTGCTCTCGATTCTCGACGACTGTCTGCGCCGCGACCGTCGATAGATCCCAAAACCTCTGTGTGACAGCTCGATCCGCTGCCACTTTGACAGTCGAATAGATCCGGCGCACCCCGACAACCCACTTCGAATACGGGGGGTAAGTGCGCCATGCCCGGCGACAGCTACGACGACATCCGACACGGCCATGACAGCAATACTCGCGGCCGGATTTTCGAGAACGGTACCGAAAAATACTTCCGCGACCGCGAGAACGGCTATGTGAAGCAACCGCGCTCGTACTCGACACCATTCGGCAGTAGGAAATTCGACAAGGCCAAGAACGAGGGCCGTGACCGCACAGACAGCCTCGAGGACAAGTCAGGGCGAGTCGAGGGCAAGAAAGATGAGAACCAGCTACGCAAGGACTACTACCTCCTCCAGAAGGGCATCATCCACAGTCACCGACTCCGCACGGTCGAGGGCGAGAAGATCTCGAAGAAGACGCAGGAGCTGATAGACAAACTATCCCGCGACTTCCCGGACCGATTCACGCACCAGATCATCTCGCGCGACCAGGCCGCGCAGATCTATGCAATGGGTCAAGAACGGGAAAAGGACAGTCGGCAACTGGAACTGGTCAATGCTCAAGCGCTGCGACGGCGTCAACGCGCGGCCGAGCGGCTGCCGAAGGTACGCGAAGCAGCCGAACGCCTGCGGGAGCAGGAACGACAGCAGGGCGAACGCGACGAGCGGCGCCGAGTCGAGCGAGAGGCAGCAGAGCGCGTAGTCAGAGAATTTCGGGACGCGTGGGATGCCCGCGGACGTGAGGAACGGGAGGCCGGCGAGCGGGCCGCTCGTGAAGCAGCCGACAATGCCGAGAGGGCTCGGCGGCAACGCGAAGTCGCTGATGCTCGACTGCGTTCGCGGCTGCCTCCGGATGTGACAGATCTGCTGTTCAAGGGACGTCCGGCACCTGGGCAGGAGTCGCCATTTCGGGAGCCTCCGTCGGCGGGTTCGACTCGCGGCGGCCGTGAAGAACGCGGTAGGGAACGAGGCGTCGAGCGGGGCCGCCGGTAGATCGAGGTTCTGAAAAGGGAGAGGAAATACTTCAGTGGAATTCCGGCCGACGATAGAGGTTCTCCAGGACAGCCGAAGCGAGCTCCGCCCTCAATGTGGAGGCGGGAGAGGCGATTGGTTACCTCCCCCGCCATCTCGCAGGCGAGGTGCCGCTGGATGATTGGTGGCTGATCGACAACGAGATCGTTGCGTTCAACCTTGTCGGCGAGGACGGACGCGCGGTCGGTGGTTCGGCGGTGACGACGGATCCCGGAATCGTCTCCTACTGCCGAAGCGTCAGTGCCCGTCTCCAGGCTTCGGCAACACCGTATTCGGAATACGTGCGGGCGAGTTCGTGACGAGGAGAAGGCTCGCAGGCCGGGGTCAGCCGTGAACCAAGGGGCTCAATGCCTTTCCGGCCAGCTCCAAAACCCCCTCCTCGTGCCCATTGGCGACCATGTTCACGATGATCCCGTCGACGCCGTGGTCGAGGACTCGGCGCTGGATCTGGTCGGCGACGTCGTCGGGGGTGCCTACGAAGTGGCGGTCGGACTGGCTGGCGCGCAAATTCTCGGTGGGGACGCTGGAGAAGTCTTGGGCCGCTTGTTTTGCCAGGAGTTCGTCCTGGAGTTTGCGGGCTCGGTCGCCGTCCTCGTCGACGATCAGGAAGCCGAGGAAGCTGGTTTCCAGGGTCTGGGGGTCGCGGCCGGCCTCCTCGCAGCGCTGGTGCAGCGCCTCGATCTTGCGGGGGAGTTCGCTCGCGTTGCAGATGATGTTGAGGTGGTCGGCGAAGCGGGCGGCCAGGGCGAAGGTCTTCTTCTCTCCGCCGCCGCCGAGCATGATCGGCAGATCGTCGCGGATGCGGGGCTCGTTCATGGCCTCGCGGGTGTGATACCACTTCCCGTCGAAGGTCGGGCGCTGCCCGCGCAGCATCGGCCGGATGATCTGCAACGCCTCCTCCAGCCGCTCGAAGCGCTCGGTGAAGGTGCCGAACTCGTAGCCGTAGGCGAGGTGTTCGAGTTCGTACCACCCGGCACCGATGCCCAGCACCGCGCGCCCGCCGCTGACCATGTCCAGGGTGGTGACGGTCTTGGCCAGCATGGCCGGATTGCGATAGGTGTTGCCGGTCACCAGCGTCGAGAGCTGGATGCGCTCGGTGGCCGTCGCCAGCGCGCCGAGGGCGGTGTAGGACTCCAGCATCGGCTCGTCGGGCGAGCCGATCACCGGCAGCTGATAGAAGTGATCCATCACGAAGGCGGCGTCGAAACCGGCGGCTTCCGCCGCCCTCGCCTGCGCGACGACCGAGGGGAACAGATCGCGCGGCGAGGTCGCATGACTGAAGTTCGGCATCTGGTAGCCGAGTCGAATGCTCATGCCGGAAACGCTAAGACGTGGAGCGCACTCCAAGTCAACAGCCGGCGGTCAGTCGTGTTCGGCGAGATATTCGATGTAGAGCGGGCGCAGGACCTCGGCGATCTTGCCGTCGCCGGAATGCACGTAGTCGTCCAGCATCGGCAGCACGTACTTGATGTCGGCCTCGCTCTCGCCGATATCGCCGACCGCGGCCTCGGCGGCGGGGATCTGCTCGAGTAGCCGCCACAGGAACCGCACATCGCCGTGCCGGACGGCGTACTTCACCGCGCGGTCGTGTAACTCCTTCGACGACAGCTGCTCCAGATGCTCGACATCGGCCATGGCATCGACTCTATCCGCTGCCCCGGCGTGGACCCCGTATCCCGGCCCCCGGATGTGCTGCCATGGAGTCATGGCACAGCAACCGAGGTCCGGCTTCCGGGTGAAACGTGTCTACGACGAACCCGAGTCCGGAGACGGTACGCGGGTGCTCGTCGACCGCTTGTGGCCTCGCGGCATCAGCAAACAGCGGGCGCGCATCGACGAGTGGCCGAAGGACGTGACGCCGACGACCGAGCTGCGGCGCTGGTTCCACGCCGACCCGCAGCACCGGGAGGCGGAGTTCCGTCGCAAATACCTGGACGAACTGGCTCAACCGGCGGCGCGAGAGGGGCTGGCGCGGTTGCGCGAGCTGGCGGCGCGGGGGCCGGTCACGTTGGTCACGGCGGTCCGGGATCCGGAGCACAGCCAGGTCGCGGTGTTGCTGGAGCAACTCGAGCGCTAATTATTCGTCCGCGCCGGAAGTCTGTGACCGCTCCGTTCGAAAATGAGATGTGTGTCACAGCATGTTCTTTCATCGGCGTGGGTATTCGGCGGCGACGTTAACGACATATTCACCGACACGCCTGCAATCTCCTGAGCCGGAATCCGGGATCGGCAGTAACGTCGGATGTGCGGGCCGCGGCGGTGTGGCTCGTACGGGAGGTCCTGATCGTGGCTGAGCTACTCAGTACGAGAGGGCCGGCCCCCGGCCCTCGGGTTGTTTGACCCCAGGGCGGACCGGCCCAGCGAGAACGTTCGTGCGGGGTGCCGCACGAGCAACAAAGGAGCCCACCGTGACTGATGCACGCTCCGTCATCGCTCCCTCGGCGAAAGCCCGCTCTACTCAGAGCGAACGCTCCGGAAAGGGAGCTCACGCCTCGCAATCCGCCCACAAATCCGGGCTGAAAACCTTCGTGATAGACACCTCCGTGCTGCTGTCGGACCCTTGGGCCGTCACGCGTTTCGGTGAGCATCACGTGGTGCTTCCGCTGGTCGTGATCAGCGAACTCGAAGGCAAACGTCACCATCACGAACTCGGCTGGTTCGCGCGGGAGTCCCTGCGCATGCTGGACGATCTACGGTTGGTGCACGGCCGCTTGGACGAGCGGGTGCCGATCGGCACCGAGGGCGGAACGCTCCAGGTGGAGCTGAATCACACCGATCCGGAGGTGCTTCCGGTCGGGTTCCGTACCGATACCAACGATTCCCGGATCCTCGCCTGCGCCCTGAATCTGGCGGCCGAGGGTCATTCGGTCACGTTGGTGTCCAAGGACATTCCGATGCGCGTCAAGGCGAGTTCGGTCGGTCTGAAGGCCGACGAGTATCACGCCCAGGACGTCATCACGTCGGGCTGGACCGGCATGGCCGAGCTGGAGGTCGCCCCGGAGGCGGTCGACCGGCTCTACGCCGAGAGCGTCATCGACCTCGACGAGGTCCGGGACATGCCGTGCCACACCGGCATCCGGCTGCTCGGGGCCAGCGGCAGCGCACTCGCCCGGGTGACCCCGGACAAGCGGCTGCAACTGGTGCGTGGCGACCGGGAGGCGTTCGGGCTGCACGGCCGCTCCGCCGAACAGCGCATCGCCCTGGACCTGCTGATGGACGAGAGCATCGGCATCATCTCGCTGGGCGGTAAGGCCGGTACCGGCAAGTCCGCGCTGGCGCTCACCGCGGGCCTGGAAGCCGTGCTGGAACGGCGATCCCAGCGCAAGGTCGTGGTCTTCCGGCCGCTCTACGCGGTCGGCGGGCAGGAACTGGGCTACCTCCCCGGCTCCGAGAGCGAGAAGATGGGCCCGTGGGCGCAGGCGGTGTTCGACACGCTCGACGGCCTGGCCAGCCAGGAGGTCATGGAGGAGGTCCTCGCGCGCGGCATGCTGGAGGTGTTGCCGCTCACCCACATCCGGGGCCGCTCGCTGCACGACTCGTTCGTGATCGTGGACGAGGCGCAGTCGCTCGAGCGCAACGTGCTGCTGACGGTGCTCAGCCGGCTGGGCAGCGGGTCGCGGGTGGTGCTCACCCACGACGTCGCCCAGCGCGACAACCTGCGCGTCGGCCGGCACGACGGCGTGGCCGCGGTGATCGAAAAGCTCAAGGGTCACCCGCTTTTCGCGCACGTCACGCTGACCCGCAGCGAGCGTTCGCCGATCGCGGCGCTCGTCACGGAGATGTTGGAGGAGTACGGCCCGAACGCCTGATTCGGGCAAACGGCTGGCATGTGTTTCACCTCACAGGTCAACGGGTATATTTCTACGGGATACCTGTTCGGCGTGGTTTCGGACGATGATCCTCTATTCGCCGGAACATAGCCGTTCATCGGCCTTAGTTGCCGGTGGCGTCGTAGTGGCGCCACCGGCAACCATTTTCGAGAGGATGGACATGCACCACTTCGCTCGACGCACGGCTGCCTGCACGATGACCTTCGCGGCGGCGACCTTCCTGTTCACCGCCTGCAGCAACGACGACAACAACGATTCCGACAGTTCCTCCGCCTCGACGACCACCACCATGGCCGGTATGACCTCGGAACACGCGATGGGTGGCGAGACCGGCGCGAGCGGCGCCGCGACCGAGACCAAGATCGCCACGCAGAACGGCGAGGTCACCGTGTCCGGCGCGGTTCTCGCGAAGTACACGGAGATGGGCGGGGCGTCCGGTGCGCTCGGCGAGCCGACGGGCGCCGCGGTGAGCGGGCCCGACGGCGGCTCGTGCCAGGAGTTCACCGCCGGCCTGATCTGCTCGAGCGAGAAGACCGGCTCGCACGTGGTGTGGGGCGACATCCGCCAGGAGTGGGAGAACAGCGGCGGCGTCAACAGCAAGCTGGGCTACCCGACCACCGACGAGAAGGACATCGCCGGCGGCAAGGAGAGCGATTTCACCGGCGGCACCATCAGCTGGACCTCCGTGGACCGCAAGACCACGGTGACGGAGAAGTAGCAACCCCTCGAGCGCGGCCCCGGAGACCTCCTAAGGTTTCCGGGGCCGTTGCTGTGGATTGTCTGCGTGTTGCCGGTACATTCCCCATTCCGGCCGTCGAATCGGTAGGTTGTCGGGGTGCAAACTCTGTTGACCGACCGTGAGCTGCTGGAATCCCTCGCGTTCGAGGTGGAAGAGAACCTGCGCCGGCACACGGCCGCGGCGGACGGCTGGCAGCCGCACGAGTACGTGCCGTGGGCCGACGGCCGCAACTTCGCCTTCCTCGGCGGAATCGATTGGGAGCAGGACCAATCCGAGCTGAGCGACGTGGCGCGGACCGCGCTGACCGTCAGCGTCCTGATCGCCGACAACCTGCCCTCCTACCACCGCGAGTTGGGCAAGTACCTGCGCACCGGCCCCTGGTGGCGCTGGGTCGGCCGGTGGACCGCCGAGGAGAACCGGCACGAGATCCTCATCCGCAACTACCTGATGGTGAAGCGTGCGGTGGATCCGGTGGAGCTGGAGCGGATGCGGATGGCGCATATGACCGCCGGCTTCCGCCGCCCCGCCCTGCACCTGCTGGACGTGCTCGCCGCGTGTGCGTTCGAGGAGCAGGCCGCCGCGATCCGCCACCGGAATATCGCCGCGCTGCAGGAGAATCCGCTCGTCACCGCGATCGCCGAGCGCATCGCCGCCGACGACGAGTTGCAGGCGGTCTTCTTCGCCAACCTGGTCGCCGCCGCCCTCGACCTGGCCCCGGACCAGACGATGCGGGCCATCGCCGACCGGATCGCCGACTTCCGCGTCCCTGAGGTCGAACTGCCGGGTGGCCGCAACAGCACCGAGGCCCTCGCCGAGGCGGGCGTCTACGATCCGGCCCGCGAGGGGGAACTCGTCTTCAAGCCCCTGCTCGACCGCTGGAACGTCTTCTCTCGCACCAACTTCGGCGCCGAGGGTGAAGCGGCCCGCGGGGAGCTGTCCCACCTGCAGGGCTGACACCGGGCCAGGGCCTCAGCGGCGGATGGCTCGCCAGAGGCCTGCGGCGGTGCCGCGCAGGAAGTTCTCCCAGGAGAAGTGGTCGTGCCACAGGGTGATGCGGCCGTCCACGATCTCGAAGGTGCCGCACACCCAGAAGGCGATCTCCACCGGACCGGCGCGCAGGTAGTCGACGCGCTCGGTGAGGACCGTGCTGCCCTCCTCGATGGGGGAGCCGGTGGACTCCGCCGCGATGTGGTTCATATCGGCGCGGAATCCGAACGACGGCCGGTCCAACCCCCGCAGCAGCCCGCCGACGCGGCCGATGCCGCGGACGTCGGGGAGTGAGGTGTTCTTCCAGACGATGCCGGGATCGAGGAGGCCCAGGGCCTCCTCGACCGCGCCCATTTCCAGCGCCGCGAAGAATTCGCGCACCGTGGTGATCGCATCCTGCTGTAGCTCGGGTAGCTCGGACATGGTCCGACTGTAAGCCGTTCGGTCGGTCAGCGGGTGGACATGAGCGCCGCGACGCCGTCCAGAATTCGATCGATGCCGAAACGCAGGGCGTTGTCGCGGGCCGATTCGGGGCCGGTCGCCTGCTCGGCGAAGGCCGCGACCACCTCCGGATAGCGGTCGGCGTGCGCCGCCATGACCGTGGCGATCTCCTCGCCGAGGCGGGATTCCAGGTCCTCGTCGGCCGCGCGTGTCACCTGGACCAGGCCGCGGGCGTGGCCGAGCAGCAGCACGACCGTATCGAGCCGTTCGGGACCGGTGAGGCCCGATCCGGACAGCCCTGTCAGCGCGCTCTCCAGCCAGCCGATCTCGTTGGGCCCCATCGGGCGGATGCCGCCGGCCAGCTCCAGCGACCAGGGGTGGGCGCGCATCCGGTCGAAGACGGTCTCGGCCCACATCCGTAGGTGATCGCGCCAGGCATCGGGATGCGGCAGTGGCGTCGGCGCGGCCGGCGGCGGCGTGCCCAACGCCGTATCCAGCATCAGCGCGGTGAGTTCGGCCTTGCCCGGCACGTAGCGGTACAGCGCCATCTTCGCGCAGCCCAGCCGCTCGGCCAGCCGCTGCATCGACAGGTTGGCCAGACCCTCGGCATCGGCCAGGCCCACCGCCTCGCTGACGATCCGCTCCAGCGTCAGGGAGGGCTTGGGCCCGCGCTTGGGCCGCTGCGGGGCGCCCCACAGCAGTTCGAGGGTGGTCGGTGCCGACATGCTCCTCATCCTTCCCGAAAGAACGACTTGACGTGAATCTGCGTCCAGCATACGCTGATAAACATCAACAGCGTCCGTCGGACGCAGTTAACTCGAGGAGTCACCGCCATGCGCAACACCACCGTTCTCGTCTCCGGCGCCAGCGTCGCCGGCCCGGCTCTCGCCTACTGGCTGCACCGCTACGGCTTCCGGGTCACGGTCGTCGAGAAGGCTCCGGGCCTGCGCCCGGGCGGCCAGGCGATCGACTTCACCGGCGAGACCCATATGACGGTGCTCGAGCGGATGGGCGATGTGCTCGCCGACATCCAGCGGCGGCAGACGGGCAAGACCGACTGGGTCTTCGTCGACGAGGACGGCCGCGAAAAGGCCGTCCTGCCGGGCGATTTCATCGGCGGGGATATCGAGATCCTGCGCGGCGACCTGGCCGAGGTGCTCTACCAGCGGACGGCCGGCGAGTGCGAATACCTCTTCGGCGATACGGTCACCGCGCTGACCGAGACCGCCGACGGCGTGCACGTCGAGTTCGAGCACGCCCCTGCCCGCACCTTCGATCTGGTCGTCGGCTGCGACGGCATCCATTCGCGGGTGCGGCGGCTGGCCTTCGGACCGGAGAAGGAATTCGTCCGGCACTCGGGGTACTACTACGCGATCGCGGGCGCCTCGCACTGGGAGGATATGCCGGAGGGGTCGCGGGAGCGGGCGCGCTCGTTCGGTTGCAACGCCCCGGGGCTGCTCGCGATGACCGGTGGTTCGAAGGCCGCCCAGCTGTACATGTTCGCGTCGCCGGAACTGGACTACGGGCGCGACGACATCGACGCCCAGCGGCGCATCGTGGCGGAGAAGTTCGCCGGTATGGGCTGGGAGGTGCCGCGCATGCTGGTCGAACTGCCCGGCCTGGACGGCTTCTACCTCGACTCGATCAGCAAGGTCTCGATGAAGCATTTCGTGCGGGGCCGGATCGCGCTCGTCGGCGATTCCGCCTACGGTCACACCCTCGCCGGATTCGGTACCGGGCTGGCGGTCGTCGGCGCCTACGTCCTCGCCGGTGAGCTGGCGCTGGCCGGTGGCGACCATGCCGTGGCATTCGAGCGCTACGAGGACATCATGAAGCGCTACTCGCGCAAGACCGACGATGCGAGTCCGGGCCGTTTCCTAGCCCCCAAGCGGGGATACGGGATCCACCTTCGCAATCGGTTCCTGAAATCGCGCGGTTTCGACATGATGCTGAAATATGCCGAGTCGGCCAAGAACGATATCGAGCTGCAGGATTATCCAAGCCGGTTCGCCGCCGAGCAGTCGACGTGCCGCTGACCGGCGAGTGTAGAAAAAGTTCGCAACGATGTGAAACAGACCACAGGTTGCCTGCGATTAGCCAGTATCTGCTCATTGAGTGGTGGCAAGAAAGGAAAACCTCATGGTTCTCGACATCGTCAGCGCACTTCTGGACTTCGGAGCGGGTTTCTACGGCTTCCTGAGAGGGTTGGTCGGCGTCTGAGGTGTGCCCGCGCCGGACCCCCAGCTCGGGTGCCGGAAAATAGACCACTGTTCGCCGGTCGGCGGACGTCAGCGTTAGGAGAGATCGATGCTCATCGCAGCGGTTTCCGCGCTCATCGCAGTGGGCCTCGCGGCCTTCGGTGGGTTGCTGGGTGTAATCGGCCTCTGAGGCCGAAATGTGCGCGGGCACGACGGAATGTCGTGCCCGCGCACTCGTCTGTTAATTCTCGTCGTCCACTTTCGCCATCGACAGCACATCCAGTCGGCGGTCCAATTCGGCTTCGGACAATTTCTCGCCGATGAGCCCGCGATCGACGACCGTCTGCCGAATAGTCTTGTGCTCCTTCAGCGCTTCCTTCGCCACCGCGGCCGCCTCCTCGTAACCGATCGCGGAATTCAGCGGCGTGACGATCGACGGCGAGGATTCGGCCAGCCGGCGCAGGCGCTCGACATCGGCGGTCAGGCCGGCGACGCACTTGTCGGCGAACAGCCGGGACACATTGGCGAGCAGGCGAATCGATTCGAGCACATTGCGCGCCATCATCGGGATGTAGACGTTCAATTCGAAGGCGCCGTTGCCGCCGCCCCACGCCGTCGCGGCGTCGTTGCCGATCACCTGCGCGGCCACCTGCGTCACCGCCTCGGGCAGCACCGGATTCACCTTGCCGGGCATGATCGAGGAGCCCGGCTGCAGATCCGGGAGTTGGATCTCGCCCAGGCCGGTCAGCGGGCCCGAACCCATCCAGCGGATATCGTTGGCGATCTTGGTGAGGCTGACGGCGATCGTTCGCAGCGCGCCGGACACCTCCACCAGGCCGTCGCGGGCGGCCTGCGCCTCGAAATGGTCACGCGCCTCGGACAGTTCGTCGAGTCCGGTCGACTTCCGCAACTCCGCGACGACCTTCGTGCCGAAACCGGCGGGTGCGTTGAGCCCGGTGCCGACGGCCGTGCCGCCGATCGGCAGCTCGCCCAGCCGCGGCAGCGTCGCGAACAGGCGCTCCATCCCGGCCTCGACCTGGCGGGTGTAACCGCCGAACTCCTGGCCCAGCGTCACCGGCACCGCGTCCATCAGGTGGGTGCGGCCGGACTTCACCACCGTGCGCCACTCGGTCGCCTTGTCCAGCAGCCGCAGCCGCAGGTGGTCGAGGGCCGGGATCAGATCCTTCACCACGGCCTCGGTGGCGGCCAGATGCGTCGCGGTGGGGAAGGTGTCGTTGGAGGACTGCGACATGTTGACGTCGTCGTTGGGGTGCACGGTGATCCCGCTGCCCGCCGACAGGCTCGCGATGACCTCGTTGGCGTTCATGTTGGAGCTGGTGCCGGACCCGGTCTGGAAGACGTCGATCGGGAACTGGTCGTCGTGGCGGCCGTCGGCGATCTCGGTGGCGGCGGCGACGATGGCATCGGCCTTGGCGGCGTCGAGCAGGCCCAGATCCTTGTTCACCGTCGCGCAGGCGGCCTTCAGCAGGCCGAGCGCGCGGATCTGGGCGCGCTCGAGGCCGCGGCCGCTGATCGGGAAGTTCTCGACCGCACGCTGCGTCTGCGCGCGCCACAGCGCGTTCACCGGAACGCGGACCTCGCCCATGGTGTCGTGTTCGATGCGGTACTGCGTCTGGTCGTCGCTCATACTTCCGACCCTATGCCCGCGTCCGGCCGGAGTGGGCCGCCACGCGTGAGGGCTTCCGCACACGCGGCCGCTCGAATCAGGACGAGAACAGCATCTTTCCGAAGCCGCGCTTGTGGTGATGGCCGTGCCCGTGGCCGTAGTGCGGGGCGCCCCATGCGGGAGCGGCGCCCGGGGGCGGCGGCGCGCCGTAGGCGGCCCCGAAGTTGGTCAGGTGCTCCAGCTCGCCGTAGTCCAGGAAGATTCCCCGGCAGTTGGTGCACTGCTCGATCTGCACACCGTTGCGGTTGAAGGTCTGCATGAAACCGTGACATTTCGGGCATTGCATGGCCGAATACTCCCTGCCTCCGCGGCGCGAATTCGGCCCGCGCCCTATGCGTCACCCACCATACGTGAGCGCCGTCATGCGCGAGCACGCATCGATCAGAGCGACGTCGAGATCGTCGAGCACCCGCCCTTTCGCCACGGCCCGCGCGGCCGCCTGCACCACGAGCGCCCGCGCCGGCCCGTCCAGCACCCCCCACTCCGCACCGTCGCCCGGCACCGCGGGCCCGCCGCACGCCCGGTACGCCCCCAGAAACCGCTGCCACGCAACCGGATCCAGAACCCCCGCCGCGAAGAACCCCGCAGGCCGCGCCAGATCCCACACCGGATCACCCCACCCCAGATCGTCCACATCGATCAGCCGCCAGGGGTTCTCACCCGCACCACCGGAATTCGGCACCCTGACCAGCTGCCCGAGGTGAAAGTCCCCATGCGCCAATGTTTTCCCGGCCTGATCCGACTCCGGCATCTTCCTTTTCCCGGCATGCTTTTGGCCGGGATCCATCGCTGGTTCAGGTGGATTCCGGCCAAAAGCATGCCGGAAGAAGGACGGGGGCGTTGGGGAATCGGGACTGGGTTCGAGGTCGGGGAGTGCGTCGTAGGCGCGAAGAATCACCTCGGCGGCGGGTGAATCCGCGTGCGGTGACGACCGCAGCCGGGCGATGGCATGCCGTACCCGTTCCGGGCCACCGGCTTTCGGCAACGCTCGGCCGAGGTTGTGTGTCGAGATGCTGTGCAGCTCGGCGAGTAGGGCGGCGGCCTCTTCCCACGGGGCGGCTTCGGGGGTATCCGGGTCGACGGGGATGCCGTAGCGCCACAGGGTGATCGGGCGGTCGGAGGAGAGGCGGAGGAGGTCGTCGCCGATCGGGATGGGTGGCAGGAGGACGGTCCGGAGGCGGGGATCGGCGGCTATGGCCACCCGGGTTCGCAGGGCGGGGATGTCGGTGTCGGTGGCGTGGGCCTTGGCAACCACCTCGCCCAGGCGGACGACCGGCCCGTCGGCCCGGTCGGACAGCACCTCGGGAACACCCTCGGCGCCGGCCTCCCGGGCCACGCGCGTCAATACGGCGAACCAGTCGCCGTCGAGCGGCATGCGGGTCAGGGCATGGGCGGGACGGCGTGCTCGTCGCCGGAGAAGTCGACCGAGGCGTATTCGCGCAGCTTGGTGAGGCGGTGGTACGCGTCGATCATGCGCACCGTGCCCGACTTCGACCGCATCACGATGGACTGGGTGGAGGCGCCGCCGCTGAAGTACCGCACGCCGCGCAGCAGGTCGCCGTCGGTGACGCCGGTCGCGCAGAAGAAGACGTTCTCACCGGAGACCAGATCCTCGGTCGACAGGACACGATCCAGGTCGTGGCCCGCGTCGATGGCCTTCTGGCGCTCCTCGTCGTCCTTCGGGGCCAGCTTGCCCTGCAACGCGCCGCCCATACAGCGCAACGCGGCCGCAGCGATGATGCCCTCGGGGGTGCCGCCCACGCCGATCAGCACGTCGGTGCCGGAATCGGGGCGGGCGGTGGCGATGGCGCCGGCCACGTCACCGTCGGAGATCAGCCGGATGCGGGCGCCCGCGTCGCGTACCTCCTGGATGTGGCGCGCGTGCCGGGGCCGGTCCAGGACGCAGACGGTGAGATCCGACACCGAGGAGTTCTTGGCCTTCGCGACCCGGCGCAGGTTCTCCGCGATCGGGACCGACAGGTCGATGACGTCGGCGGCCTCCGGGCCGACGGCGATCTTGTCCATGTAGAACACCGCCGACGGGTCGAACATCGCGCCGCGCTCGGCCACCGCCAGCACCGAGATCGCGCCGGGCGAGCCCTTCGACATCAGCGTGGTGCCGTCGATCGGATCGACCGCGAAGTCGACCTCGGGCCCCGTGCCGTCGCCGACCGCCTCGCCGTTGTACAGCATGGGCGCCTCGTCCTTCTCGCCCTCGCCGATCACGACCACGCCGCTCATGGACACCGTGGAGACGAGCTGGCGCATCGCGTCCACCGCGGCACCGTCGCCGCCCTCCTTGTCGCCGCGGCCGACCCAGCGTCCCGCCGCCATCGCCCCGGCCTCGGTCACCCGGACCAATTCCAGGGCGAGGTTGCGATCCGGGGCCTCACGGCGGCTGGGTACGGGCGTGGGTGCCGTCATGGGGAGTGCCTCCTCGAGTTGTCTGCTGCGCGCTAATTGTCGCAGACAGCCCGTTTCCCCCAATCATGTACTGCTGTTCCATTTCCGTAAGGACGGCCCGCGTCCCCCGCCGGAGCGAAGCGGAGGCACAATTACACAGTGTCGTACCAAAAGCCTCGGATCATGAACGACTACAGGGATCTGTTCTGGTCGCTGATCCCGCTGGTGCTGATCTGCGTGGCCATCGCCGCCATCGCCAGCCAGTGCAGCTTCTCGGCGAACGGGCCGACACCGGGGAAGATCCCGGATTTCGACGTGCACGCCGCCCTGCGGACAGATGCGCACACCCTGCCGTTCCCGATCCGCGATCCCGGCCTGCCGGGGGACTGGACGCCGAACTCCGGCAGCCGCGACACCGTGACCGGAGCGGGCGGGGGAGCGGTGAGCACTGTCGGTTACATCACTCCGCAGGGCACCTATATGCAACTGAGCCAGACCGACGCCACGGCCGACGCGCTCGCCAACCACGTCCTGGGCTCGCGCACCCGCGGCGGCACCCAGCAGATCGGCGACCACACCTGGACGGTCTATCACGTCGAGGGCAGCGAACCCGCGTGGATCACCGACCTCGGTTCGGTCCGCGCGCTGGTCAAGGGCGCGGGCAACCAGGACGCCTACAAGGCGCTGGCGGGCGCCGTCGGTGTGGCGCAACCGGTATCGCCGTAGTCACCGGATCACGATCGCCGTCGCGCGGTTAGCGCGGACCGGAAATGTGGTACCCGGCTGCATGTGTCACAAGGTACCCAGGCCGAAGCGTCCGGTCGATCGGCCCCGCCGTTTCGTGGCGTGTCAGCGGGTGGTCCCGCTAACCTCAAGCAAGTGGAACGCACGGACATCGGCTGGCTCGAACAGACGGTGGGGCAGCCGATCAGCGGTGCGGTACCGGCAGAATGGGGTTCTCAGGATCGCACCGATATGGTGACCCTCGCCGACGATACCCGCGTGGTCCTGCAGCGTTACCGCAGAAGAGCCGATGCCGAGCGGCGCGTGCGCATCATGGACGCCCTGCGGAAACCGGCCGCCGACAAGGGTATTGCGATTCCCTCGGTCCGAGGTTCGGACCTGGACGCGGAGCCGCCGTGGATCGTGTACGACGCCCTACCCGGCGTCCCCGTCCCGGACACCGGACTGGACAATCCGCGGTTCCCGCTGGTGGCCTGGTCGATGGGGGCCCTGCTGGCCGATTTCTCCGAATTGTCGGGCGACGACCTGGATTTCGAGGAGCTGGACCTCGACGACTCCTGGGCACGCCCCCGGTACCTCCGGGCGCGCGCCGACGCGTGGGCCGAATGCCTCTCGCCCGCACTGTCCGCCGCGCAGAGCGAGACGCTGGAGGATGTGCTCGACGATCTTCCGGCCCTGTTCGACGGCCGCCCCTCGGTGCTCGCGCACGGCGATTTCGCGCCGGTGAACGTGCTCGTCGAGGACACCTCGGTCACGGGGCTGCTGGATTTCGAATCCGTGCGGATGGCCGATCCGCTGTACGACGTGGCGTGGTGGGCGTGGTCGGTGAGCTTCGCCGGACCGGCCGTATTCACCGCGGCCTGGCCCGCCTTCCTGGACGGCGTGGGCATCAGTCCCCGCGAGCCCGGCCTGGTGCCCCGGGTCCGGGCCATTCAGATGGTGCGGATGCTCGAGATGCTGGCCGAGCACGATCTCGGCCCCGAGCTGTGGCGGACCGTGCACGACCGCCTGGTGCGCATGCTGAGCTAGCGGTGGCTGACGACGTTCACCACGGTGCCGTCCGGATCGCGCACGAAAAACCTTCGCACGCCCCACGGTTCGTCGCGCAGCGTGTAGACGATCTCGGCCCCGGCGGCGGCCATCGTGTCGTGCGCGGCGTCCACGTCGTCGACCTCGACGCTGATATCCGGTTGCGGCCCCTCGGCATTCGCGCCGATCAGGAGGATCTGGGCCGTCGGATTGGAGGGCGAAGCGAGAGTGACGATCCAGCCGAGATCCATCACCTCCTCGAAGCCGAGCTGCCGGTAGAACGCGCGCGTGCGTTCCATATCGGCGGGCCGCAGATCCGGCACCACGCGACGGATGTCCATGCTCACTCCTCTTCGCGGCGGGACAGCGCGTCCTCGACGCGCTTGCGGGCCCCGGCGAGGTGTTCCTCGCAGCGGGTCGCCAGCGCCTCGCCGCGCTCCCACAGCGTCAGCGAGTCGTCGAGGTCCATTCCGCCCTGTTCCAGCATCTTCACGACGTTGACCAGTTCGTCGCGGGCGCGTTCGTAGCCGAATGTCGCGATCTCGGCGAGGTCGTTGTCGGTCATGTGCCGGTGTCCTTCCTGCTCGGGGTGCCACCCAGTTCCTGACTGCCGAGCGCGGCCGCGCTGATCGCCCCGTCGGCGACCCGGATGCGCAGCTGGGTGCCGGGCGGGGAGTCGGCCACGGTGCGGATCACCTGGCGCTCCTGGCCCGTAACCCGTTGCACCACAGCGTATCCGCGGGCCATGGTGGCGGCGGGGCCGACGGCGGTGAGCTTGTCGCGTAGGTGCCGGACGGTGGTCGACTGGTTGTCCAGGCCGCGGTCGACGGCGCGGCGGGCGGCCAGGCGCAGGCGCTCGATCTCCTCGTGCCGCTGTTCCAGCAGGCGCAGGGGTTCGGCCAGCACCGGCCGGGAGCGCACCTGGGCCAGCGCGCGGGACTCGCGCTCGACCCAGCCGCGCAGGGCCGCCGCGGACCGCTCCCGCAACTCGCGGATCAGCGCCAGTTCGGCGGCGGCATCGGGGACGACGCGCTTGGCGGCGTCGGTCGGGGTGGCAGCACGCAGGTCGGCGACGTGATCGGAGATCGGGTTGTCGGGTTCGTGGCCGATCGCGCTGACGATCGGGGTGGTCGCGGCCACGATGGCGCGGCACAGCGTCTCGTCGGAGAACGGCAGCAGGTCCTCGACGCTGCCGCCGCCGCGGGCCAGCACGATGACCTCGATCTCGGGATCCCGGTCGAGTTCGGTCAAGGCGTCGAGGATCTGCGGCACGGCCGTCGGCCCCTGCACCGCGGTGTTGCGGACCTCGAACCGGACCGCGGGCCAGCGCTGCCGGGCCACCGTCAGCACGTCGTGTTCCGCGGCGCTGGCCCGGCCGGTGATGAGGCCGACCGCCCGGGGCAGGAACGGGATCGGGCGCTTCAGGCGCGGGTCGAACAGGCCCTCGGCGGACAGCAGCGCCTTCAGCCGCTCGATGCGGGCGAGGAGTTCGCCGACGCCGACGGGGCGAATCTCGGTGATGCGCAACGAGATCGAGCCGCGGCCGGTGAAGTACGAGAGCTTGCCGTACACCACGACCCGGCTGCCCTCCTGCAGCGGCACCGGGGAGCCGCGCAGCAGCTGCGGATCGCAGGTCACCGACAGCGACATATCGGCGGCCGGATCGCGCAGCACCAGGAACGCGGTCCGGGCGCCCGGACGCAGCGAGATCTGCGTGATCTGGCCCTCCACCCAGACGCTGCCGAGGCGGTCGATCCACTGCGCCACCTTGACGGCGATGGAGCGCACCGGCCACGGCTGCTCGGCCGAGTTCTCCGAGCGGCCGGCCGGGGCGCCGGATCGGGCCTCCGTCACTTCGCCTGCACGGTGGCGATCCGGTTCGCCAGCATGGTCACGAACGGCGCCCGGTCGCGGGTCTGCTGCTCGTACTCGAGCAGGGCGGCGAGGTCGTCGACGGTCAGCATGCGCAGGCGGGCGCGGAGCTGGGCCAGCGTCATATTGGTGTAGTCGTAGCGGGTCGCGACCTCGGGCTCGGTGACCTCGACCGCGCCGTTGCCGGAAGCCTTTGCGGCCGTATCGGATTCGTCCGGGGCGGGGGTGGATCCGGCGACGGCGGCCTCGAGTCCGGCCGCGGCGGCTTCCGGTTCGGACGCAACGGGCGCGGGTTCGGGTTCCGCGGCCGGCGGCTCGGGGTCGAAATAGCGATCGAACGCGCTCACCCGGGCGAGGTCCGCGGCATTGCCGGGGGTGTGCTCGAACTCGGTGTCCTCGTCGAAGGTCGCCCATTCGGGCTGCTCGACGGGGCGATTGGCCAGGCGGTCGAAGACGGCGTCGCCCTTCAGAGCGAGGCTGGTCACGAACTGCTGCGCGTGCATCGTGGTCTGCAGCAGCTGGCTGATGGCGGTGATCGGGAAATTCACTGCCGCCGTGGGTAGCCGGCGCGTTTCCTCGATGGCGTACACGGCGGCCCCGGCGGCGACGCGGGCGATGAACGGCGGTCGAAACATGGTCATAGCGTGCCCGAAACGCGGTGTGATGCAAAGGGTGGGGCCGCGTGATTTACCCATGTCCTTACTTAATCAGCCGCCGGGGCTCGCGGAGATGTCGGGGTGTGTCCGGAAACCGCGGCGATTCGGCTCGTCGGGAGGCGTGTCGGGGCCGGTGCGTGGCCCGCCGCCCGGGCGCGTCGTCATGGGCGCACGTAAGCTGGGGCCATGTCCTCGGCTATCCCGTTGAATGTCGGAATCGCCCGGTCGGCCGGCGAGGCGTCGTCCGGCTCGGCCAAACGCGTGCTGCTCGCCGAGCCGCGCGGGTACTGCGCCGGCGTGGATCGCGCGGTCGAGACCGTCGAGCGCACGCTGGAGAAGCACGGCGCCCCCGTCTACGTGCGCAAGGAGATCGTGCACAACCGGCACGTGGTCGAGACGCTGCGCGAGCGCGGAGTGATCTTCGTGGAGGAGACGGACGAGGTGCCCGAGGGCGCGGTCGTGGTGTTCTCCGCGCACGGCGTCTCGCCCGCGGTCCACGAATCGGCCGCCGCGCGCAATCTGCACGCCATCGACGCCACCTGCCCGCTGGTGACCAAGGTGCACCAGGAGGCCAAGCGCTTCGCCCGCAGCGACTACGACATCCTGCTCATCGGCCACGAGGGCCACGAGGAGGTGGAGGGCACCGCCGGTGAGGCGCCCGACCATGTCCAGCTGGTGGACGGCCCCGACGCGGTCGACAGCGTCACCGTGCGCGACGAGGACAAGGTGATCTGGCTCTCGCAGACCACCCTCTCGGTCGACGAGACCATGGAGACGGTGCAGCGGCTGCGCGAGCGTTTCCCCAAACTGCAGGATCCGCCGAGCGACGACATCTGCTACGCCACCTCCAACCGCCAGACCGCGGTCAAGGCGATGGCGCCGGAATGCGATCTGGTGATCGTGGTCGGCTCGCGCAACTCCTCCAACTCCCAGCGTCTGGTCGAGGTCGCCCTCAACGCCGGCGCCCGTGCGTCGTACCTGGTGGATTTCGCCGACGAGGTGGATACGGCCTGGCTCGAGGGCGTCCGCACGGTCGGCGTCACCTCCGGCGCCTCGGTCCCCGACATCCTCGTCCGCGGCGTCCTGGACCTCCTGGCCGACCACGGCTACGGCGAGGTCCAGCCGGTCACCACCGCCAACGAAACCCTCGTCTTTTCTCTCCCCCGGGAACTCCGCCCCGCCCGCCGCTGACGCAATTCTCGTCCCCGGACGCAAACGGGAGGTTGCTCGGCGGCTTGCGAATGCGCTTGCCACGTAACGATGTTCGCCCCTCACTCGATGTGAACGGGCGTGGGCACCATGCACCCCGCGCGGCGCGTCAGCGTTCGACGCGGCCCGAATCGCGGTCGCGGTAGCGGACGTTCGGGCGCGGGTGCGGCGGGACGTCGCCGGGCTGCGGACGGCTGCGCCGGGGCGTCGGTTCGGCTGCGGCGCGCTCGGAGGTGCGGGGGTAGCTCTTGCCCGGGGAGACGCGGGGCGGACGTTCGGCGACACGTCCACCGGATCGTCGATTCGAGCGTGGGGCGGGCTCCGGATCGGCATCGGCGGCCGATGACGAGGCCGACGAGCGGGCGCGGCGGCGCAAGGTATCCGGTGAGCCGGAGGTACGGCTGCGGCGAGCCCTGTCGCCGGGGCGCGGGCTGCGCGAGCCGCCTCGGCGGGAACGGTCACCGCCGGGTCGCGGCTGCTGCTCCTGGCGATGCATCAGGACGCGGCCGCCGCCGATCAGCAACACCAGGACCGTGGCGATCGCCATCGTCGGAAATCTGTTCACCAGCGGGATCGCCAGATTCAGCAGGATGTCCTTCAGCGAGGTCGAACTCCGGCCCGTCAGTTGCTGGTAGGCGAGCGGCACGGAGACGAACAACAGCAGGGGAGGCGTCACCATCGTGGTGAACAGTCCCCGGTAGCGGACCACGAGAGCCGCCAGCACACATCCCACGATGTAGCAGGCCGCGAAGGTGAGGGTCAGCTCCTTGCCACTGCCGCCCGCATCGATGAAGAACCCGATGAAAGTGCACGCGACCGCGATCAACACCGCCGCGCCGGCGGGGACGCCGGGCACCGACGGGATGATCGAGCGGTGCGATGCGGGCACCTCGGATCGCTCGCGTTGGGTAGCTGCCACGTAAAGCACACTATCTGCCTAGGCCGAAACGTGTCTCGAGGCCGGGCGGATGTCCGCTCTACTCTGTGGTCTCGGCCGCCCCCGCGGCGCGCGGCCAGGACTCCACCCGGCCGATCGCCGGTACCTCCCGATCGCCCACGTCCAACTCGTGCAGGCGGCGGGCCGTGACCATGACCCGCGACTCCACCGTCGTCACCGTCTGGTTGAACGCGTCGACGGCCTTTCCCAGCTGAGCGCCCAGACGATCCAGGTGGCGGCCGGTGGTGCCCAACCGCGCGTACAGTTCGCGGCCCAATTGCTGAACCGTCGCCATATCCCGCGACAGCGCCTCCTGCCGCCAGCCGTACGCGACCGTGCGCAACAGGGCGATCAGCGTCGTGGGTGTAGCGAGAATCACATTCCGGCCGAAGGCATATTCGAGGAGGCCGGAATCCGCGGTCAGCGCGGCGTCGAGGAACGGGTCGCCGGGAACGAAGAGCACCACGAATTCCGGTGAGGGGTCGAACGCGGTCCAGTACGCCTTGTCGGCGAGCTGATCGACGTGTCCGCGCAGGTGTTTGGCATGCCGTGCGAGGTGTTCGCCACACAGTCGCGGATCGTCCTCGGCCGTGGCGTCCAGGTAGGCGGCCAGCGGGACCTTGGCGTCCACGACGATGTGCCGCCCGCCGGCCAGCCGCACCACCAGATCCGGCCGCACCCCACCGTCCTGTCCGGACCGGCTGACCTGGGTGTCGAAATCGCAGTGCCGCGCCATACCGGCCAGCTCCACCACCCGCTCCAGCTGGATCTCGCCCCAGCGCCCGCGCACCTGCGGGGCCCGCAGCGCGGAGACCAGCTGGCCGGTCTGCGTGGACAGCTGATGCGAGACCCGCTGCATGCCCGCCACCTGTTCGCGCAGGCCGGAGTAGGCGTTGATGCGATTGTGCTCGACCTGGCGGAGGTGCTGGTTCAGCGCGCCGACCGCCTCGCGCAGCGGATCCACCAGTGTGCCCAGCGCGGTCGAATTGCGCCGCGCCGCATCCTCGTTGGCCGCGCTCAGCGACTGCCGCAGCAGCCTCTCGTTGTCCCGCAGCGCCGCCAGCTGCGCCTCGGCCGCCGCTGCCCGCTGCCCCGCCCGCGCGGCATGCCCCAGCCACCCGAGCCCGACCCCGGCGGCGAACACCAACAGCAGCGCAAACAGCATCGGTGCGGTCATGAGTGCAGATAGTGCCCCATCCCACCGACAAGTACGACCACCCCGGCTATCGATCAGCGTCGAGTCACGACCCGAGGCCGTGGTCCCGGGAACGATCAGCGTCGAGTCACCACCCGAGGCCGTGATCACGGGAATTGCCGTATAGGGGTCGGCCCACCGGCATGTCGTCAGCGAACACGGTGGCGTGTCCGTTCGACACGCTGGGCGAAGGGAATTTTCAGGAACGTGTTCGGCCTGGCGGTTTCGGATATGTCGGTGGGAGCGTCTACGGTTTCGCGGCATGCGGATGCTGCATACGTCGGACTGGCACATAGGGCGCACGTTCCACGGTGTGGATCTGCTTGCCGACCAGGCGCGTTCGCTGGAGTCCCTCGCCGAGATCGTGGCCGAGGAGCGCGTCGAGGTGGTGCTGGTGCCGGGCGACGTGTACGACCGGTCCATTCCCAGCGCCGACGCGATCGCGGTGTGCAACCGGGGATTCGAGGCGATCCGGGCGGCAGGCGCGGTGATCGTGGCTACCTCCGGCAACCACGATTCGCCGACCCGGCTCGGCGCGCTGGGGAGTTTCGCCGCGGCCGGCGGGCTGCACCTGCGCACCAGCGTGGCCGATGTCCGGAATCCCGTGCTGCTGTCCGACGAGTTCGGCGAGATCGCCTGCTACGGCATCCCCTATCTGGAACCGGAGATCACCCGCGCCGAACTCGAGGTGCCGCAGGCGCGTTCGCACGCGGAGATCCTGGACGCCGCGATGGCCCGTATCCGCGCCGACCTCGACGCGCGAGGCAATCCGCGATCGGTGGTGCTGGCGCACGCCTTCGTGGTGGGCGGCGAGGCGACGGGCTCGGAGCGGACCATCTCGGTCGGCGGGGTGGAGACGGTCCCGCTGGGCGCCTTCGACGGCGTCGACTATGTCGCCCTCGGCCACCTGCATTCGCCGCAGACGCTGTCGGAGGCCGTGCGCTACAGCGGCTCCCCGCTGCCGTACTCCTTCGCCGAGCGCTCGCACCGCAAGGCGGTCTGGATCGTCGATCTGGGCAAGGACGGGCTGACCGAGGTCACGCGCCGCGATCTGCCCGAGGTGCGCGGGCTCAGCCAGCTCACCGGCGCCCTGGACGACCTGGTCGCCGACCCGGAGCACGCCGCGGCGGAGGACGACTACGTCTCGGCGACGCTGACCGACCACGCCCGCCCGGTGGACGCGCTGCGTCGGCTGCGCACCCGTTTCCCGCACGCCGTACACGTGGAATGGGTTCGGCCCGAGGGCAATCCGGAATTGCGTTACCGTGAGCGGGTGCAGGGCCGACGCGATACCGACATAGCGCGCAGCTTCCTCGACGACGTCCGCGGCGAACCGTCCCCGGGCGAGATGCAGTGGATGGAGCGCGCGCTGGTGGCCGCGGCCGCCGAACCGGAGGGGGAGACCGCGGCGGCCGTCCCCGACGAGCTGACGGCATGAGGCTGCACCGGCTGGAGATGACCGCGTTCGGCCCCTTCGCCGATACCACCGCCGTCGATTTCGACGAGCTGGGCGCCGACGGGCTGTTCCTGCTGCACGGGCAGACCGGCGCCGGCAAGACCACGGTGCTCGACGCGATCGCGTTCGCGCTCTACGGGCGGGTGCCCGGCGCGCGGGGCGAGAGCAAGCGGCTGCACTCCGATCACGCCGACCCGCAGACCCCGCCGCGGGTGATGCTGGAGGCCACGCTCGGCGGCCGGCGGCTGCGGCTGATCCGTTCGCCGGAGTTCCAGCGCCCCAAGAAGCGCGGCACCGGATGGGCCACCGAGCAGGCCTCCGCCACGCTGGAGTGGCTCGACGGTCGCGGCCACAATCTCTCGCGCATACCGGATATCGGCGACGAGGTGAATCGTCTGCTCGGTATGAGCGCCGACCAGTTCTTCCAGGTCGTGCTGCTGCCGCAGGGCGATTTCGCGCGATTCCTGCGCGCGGACAACGAGGATCGCGAGAAGCTGCTCGAAAAGCTCTTCGACACCGAGCGTTTCGGCACCGCCGAGCAGTGGCTCGCGCAGCGGCGGCGCGAGAGCGGCGCCGACCTCGAGGCGCAGCGGCAGAGTATCGATAGGTCCGTCGCGCAGGTCGGGGTCGCCGCGGGGGCCGGTGCCACGGAGACCGTCGGGCCGCTGGAAGCCGTCGAGTGGTCGCAGCGGTTGCTCGCCACCGCGCGCACCGATCTGACCACCGCGACGGCGGAACTGGAACGCTGCCAGCAGGATTCGACCCGCACCCAGGCCGCCGCCGAGGAACAGCGGCGCTTGCAGGAACTCCGCCGCCGTCTGACGGCCGCTCGCGCCCGGCTCGCCGACCACGCCGCCCGCGCCGACCACCGCACCCGCCTGACGACCGAACTCGACCGAGCCCGCCGCGCCGAACCCGTCGCCGCCGCCCTCACCGAAGCGCGTGCGGCCGCCGTCGCCCTGCGCCGCCGCGACGACGACGCCCGCGCGGCCGCCGAACGCCTGGCCACCCGCCTCCTCGAACCCCCCAGCGCCGAACTCTCCGGAACCGCCTGGGCCGCGGCCGATCTCGCCGCCGGGGAACTCTGGGAAACCGACCTCGCCACCGCTCTCGCGGAGTTGGCTCCGGACGCCGCCACCTCGGTATTCGGTGCTGGGACGCCGTCCGACATCGAGCCGATGTCCGGTGCCGAATCGCCGTCCGGAGTTGAGGACTCGGCAGGAGTCGAGTCGCTGCCGGGGGCCGGGAAATCTCTGACCGCGGAGCCGCCGTTGCGGGCCGAACCGTCGTCCCTCGACGCCGGGCCGGATGGCGATGAGGCGGTAGTCGTCGATCTGACGGAACCCGTTGAGCTGGAGCTGTTCTCGATCGAGAGCTTCTTGCCCAAGAACGCGGCCCCGTCCGCCGCTCGTGCTGCGGAGGATACGACCGACGCTCGTGACGCGGGCGATACGCCTGAGTCTGTGCCTGCCGCCCGTGACGGGGATGGTTCGGCTGAGGGTGTGCCTGCCGCCCGTGACGAGGACGGTTCGGCTGAGAGTCTGACTGCCGCCCGTGACGGGGGTGGTTCAGCTGAGGGTGTGACTTCCGTTGGTGAAGCTGAGGATTCGGTCGTGGCCGACCGTGCGGACACGTCCGGTTCCGTGGCCGAGGGCGGGATCGGGCTGGCTGTGCAGCGGTGGACGGCGCAGATCGGGGGGCTGGACGAGGTTCGGGTCGATGCGGAGTCGGCCAGTGCGCTGACGGTCGAATTGACCGAGCTGCGCACCGAATCCGCGGAGTTGGCCGGGCGTATCGAGAAGATGGCGGTGCGGCGGGCGGAACTGCCCGAGACGATCCGGACGGCCGAGGTGCGGCTGCGCGAGGCCGCCGACGCGATGGCGGGGCTGGCCGGGATGGCCGCCGAATGCGAGCGGCTGCGCTCGGCCGCGACGGCCGCGGTGGAGCTGGTGCGGTGCCGCACGGAATCGGCGCAGGCCCGCACCGAGTACGAGGCGGCGCGCTCCGCGCACACCGACGCGCGGGAACACACCCTGACCGTGCGCGAGCGGCGGCTCGCGGGTATGGCCGCCGAACTCGCGGGCGCGCTCGCGGACGGGCAGCCGTGCGCGGTCTGCGGCGCGACCGAACATCCGGTGCCGGCTCGCCCGGCCGAGTCGGCCGCCACCAGGACCGACGAGGAACGGGCCGTAGCGGCCGAACGCGCCGCCGAGGCCGTCCGCGACCGGGCACTGGCCCGCAGCACCGAATTGGACCGCCGCATCGAGGTTCTGGTCGACCGCGGCGGCGACGGCGACAAGGCGGAACTGGCCGCCGCCCTGAACGCCGCCACCGAACGCCACGAGGCCGCCGGGCGCGCGGCCGCGCGGCACGACGATCTCACCGTCGAACTGGCCGGCCTGCGCACCGCCGAGACCCGGCTGCACGACGAGCTGCGCGACCTCGAATCCCGCCGCAGCGCGGTCCAGGAACGCATCCTGGGCGCCGACCGGCGACTGGCCGAACTCACCGAGCGGCTGCGCGAGGCCGCGGGCGCCGACGGCACGGTGGAACGCCGCCGCGCCCGCCTGGAGGCGCTCGTACGCGACGCCGCCGATCTCCGCGATGCCCGCGCCGAGGCCGCCGCCGCTCGCGAGCAGGTGTCGGTCCTGGCCCGCCGCGTCGAACAGCTGGCCCGCGCGGCGGAGCTGGCGCCGGCGACGGACACCGTTGCCGCCGAGGGCCTTTCCGATCCGGACTACGCGGCCCTGGCGGCCTACGCCAAGGTCGTGGGCGCCGCCACGCGCACCGCCGAGCAGCAGGCCGAGATGGAGACCGAACTGGTCGCCGCCGACCGGGCCCGCGCGCACGCCGAGGCGGTCCTGGCCGAACCGGAGATCCGGGCGGCGGCCGATATCGAACCGGTCGACCTCGACGAGCTGGAATCCCGTGTCGCCCAGGCTCGTATCCGCCTGGACGCCGCCGTCGGCGCACACGCCGAGGCGGCCCGGCGCGTGGCGCAGCTGGAGGAACTCGGCGGCCAGCTGTGGGCGGCCGTGGATCGCATCGCCCCCATGCAGCGCGCCCACGAGGAACTGGCAGGACTCGCCGAGGTGGTGGCCGGCCGCGGGGAGAACAATCGCCGGATGTCGCTGCGCTCCTACGTGCTTGCCGCGCGCCTGGAGGAGGTGGCGCTCGCGGGATCGGTGCGGTTGCGCCGCATGTCCGGCGGCCGTTACGAATTCGTGCACAGCGACGCCGCCGGACCGCGCGGCCGCCGCGGCGGGCTGGGTCTGGACATCCGCGACGACTACACCGGCGCCGTCCGCCCGGCGAAGACCCTGTCCGGCGGTGAGACGTTCATGGCCTCGCTGGCCCTCGCACTCGGCCTGGCCGATGTGGTGGCCGCGGAATCCGGCGGGCTGGTGCTGGACACCCTGTTCATCGACGAGGGCTTCGGCAGTCTCGACGCCGACACCCTCGATTCCGTCATGGGCGTCCTCGACGAATTGCGGTCCGGCGGACGCGTGGTCGGCGTGGTCAGCCACGTGGACGAGATGCGGCAGCGGATCCCGAGCCGCCTGCACGTCATCCGTGAGCCCACCGGTTCCCGGCTGCGGACGGTCGTCGCCTGAGCCTTCCGCGAGAAGTATCGCGGACTCCGACCTACCCTTGGTGCTCATGAGCGTGGAGGACACCACGAGAACAACCGGCGAGCGTCTGTACCAGGTGCTCGACGCGCAGGACTGGTCCACGATCGGCGCGCTGGTCTCACCCGACCTGGTCGTCCGAGTGGGCAGCGGACCACCCATGGGCCTAGCGGCGTGGCGGCGCAATCAGGAGGTGTTCTACCGCGGATTCCCCGACGGCCGTCACATCCTCGACGAGGTACTGGTCATCGGCGCCCGCTTCGTCTCCCGCTGCCGTTTCGAGGGCACCCACATCGGCTCCTTCGGCGCCCACGCCCCCACGGGAACCGCCGTTTCCGTGGGCGTCATCCACATCGACCACTTCGACAACGGTCTACTCGTAGAGCACTACGGCCAGCTGGACCTCCACGGCCTCCTCCAGCAGATCGGTTCGCCCCTTTAGGTTTCCGGCCAAAAGCACGCCGGAAACAAGAGATGGGCGCGCGGTGCCGGAAGATAGATCAGCCGGTGCGCCAGTCTCCTGCTCCGCGTGTGGCCCAGTGTCCTGCTCCGCGTGTGGCCCAGTGTCTTGCTTCCCGTGTGGCCCAGTGTCTTGCTTCCCGTGTGGCCCAGTGTCCTGCTCCCCGTGTGGCCCAGTGTCCTGCTCCCACGTGGGCCAGTGCCGTGCTTCCCGTGGGGGTCGGTTTCCTGCTTCCGGCGTGGGTCAGGTTCCTGTTCCCGGCGTGCTTTTGGCCGGGAACTCGTGGTCGAGGAGCCAGCGCTTGACGGGGAGGCCCCAGCGGAAGCCGCCTAGGGTGCCGTCGGTGCGGAGGATGCGGTGGCAGGGGACGAAGAGGGCGGCGGCGTTGCGGGCGCAGGCGTTGGCGGCGGCGCGGACGGCCTCGGGGCGGCCGGAGCGGGCGGCGAAGGCCGTGTAGGTCAGGGGGTTTCCGGCCGGGACCTTGCGCAGCACCTCCCAGGCGTGCACGAGGAACGGGCCCGAGATCTGCCGCACCGCGATGTCGTCGATCGCGAAAACCTCACCCGCGTGGTACTTCTCGACCGTCCGGGACACCTCGCCCAGGGATTCTCGCCGCCGCAGCTCGGCGGGCCGCAGCCGTGGATGGATCAGCTCGCGCAGCCCCTCCGCGTCCTCGGTCCACCCGGAGGCGAGAACGGCGCCCTCCGCGTCGACCAGCGTGGTGAACGGCCCGATCGGCGTCGGGGTGGTCGCGTACTCGGCGACGCTCATTGCCGCACACCCACTTTCACGCCGCCGTGGGACACCGCCGCGGGGACCGCCGTCCGCTCGGCCAGGGCACGTTTCCACAGGTGCATGGACAGGTAGGAGCGCCACGGCGCCCAGCGCCCGGTATCGGTGAGGTCGATCCCGAGCAGGGCCGCGCCCTGGCGCACCACCAGATCGGTGTGCAGCAGGATGTCCGGATCCGCGAGCAGCCGCATGGTGACGTAGTCGGCGGTCCACGGTCCGACGCCCTCCAGCGCCAGCAGATCCCGCCGCACGTCGCCCGCCGTGCGCCCGGGATGCAGCGACAGCTCCCCGGACGCCAGCGCCCGCGCGGCCGACAGGATCGACCCCGTGCGCCTGGCCGGTCCGGTCAGTACTTCGGCGCCGCGTTCGGCGATGGTCTCCGCGGTCGGGAACAGCCGCGGCACCGGCCCGTTGACGGTGTCGCCGAGCGCCTCGACCAGCCGCGCCGTATGCGTCGCCGCCGCCGACACCGAGATCTGCTGCCCGATCATGGTGCGCAGCAACAATTCCGACCCGTCGAGGCAACCCGGCACCCGGATACCCGGACTCACCGCGCCGGGGCCCGTGCGGAATCCGGCGTCGAGCGCCTCGTCGATGCCGATCGGATCGGCGTCCAGATCGAGCAGATGGCGCAGCCGCGTCACGGTCGGCGCCAGATCGCGCATATCGTGCAGCGCCAGCCCGGCGCGCACGTGCCCGGGTTGCACGCTCAGCCGCACCGTCGCGTGCCCGTGCGGGGTGCGCACGCTGCGTGTGTAGGTGCCGTCCTCCCACAGCTCCAGGCCGGGCACCGCGTGCGAGGACAGGAACCACTCCAGCCACGATCGATCCAGCGGTTCGCGATACGGCAGCCGCAGCGTCAGCATGCCGTTGGTGGCCGGCAGCGTATCGCCGCGCAGCCGCCGCGCCTCCTCGCGCAGGGTCGTCGGGCTCACGGCGAACACCTCGCGCACGGTGTCGTTGAACTGCCGGATGCTGGCGAAGCCCGCGGCGAACGCGATGTCGGACATCGGGATTCGCGTGGTCTGGATGAGCAGCCGGGCGGTGTGCGCGCGGTGCGCGCGGGCGAGTGCCAGCGGCCCGGCGCCGAGTTCGGCGGTCAGCACCCGCGTCAGCTGCCGCTGCGAGTAGCCGAGCGCGCCGGCCAGCGAGGGCACGCCGCCCCGCTCGATGGCCCCGTCGGCGATCAGCCGCATCGCCCGCGCGGCCAGGTCGGCGCGGGTGTTCCACAGCGGCGATCCGGGCGCGGCGTCGGGCAGGCAGCGGCGGCACGCGCGGAAGCCGGACTGCTGCGCCGCGGCGGCGGTCGGTAGGAATGTGACGTTCGCGCGCTTCGGAGTGATAGCCGGACACGATGGGCGGCAGTAGATTCCGGTCGTCCGCACAGCGGTGAAGAACTGGCCGTCGAAGCGGGCATCGCGGGTCGCCACGGCACGGTAACAGCGCTCGAAGTCCAGACCGTTCGCACTCACGCAGTCCACCATGTCAGTCCGCGGCGATCTGCGCTAGCGGAAATACGACACCTACCCCCCGGGTGTGAATGTTGCACAGCGATGCCTTTTGGCTATCGAGAAGGTTGCCGGATGTGTGCCCGGGATGCTCTACCTGCCTTCCCGTGCGACTCCCCTCCCTTCCAGCACGACTCTCCCCCTCCCTTTCAGCCCAACTCTCCCCTCCTTCCGGCGCAGCTCCCCTTCTTCCGGCGCGACTCCCCCCTCGTTTCCTGCACGCTTATGGCCGGAATCCACAGGCGAGATTCCGGCCAAAAGCGCGCCGGAAAACGAGAGGTCCTGGGTTTGTGGGTTGAGTTCACGGGCGTTTAGAGGTGGGTGCTGTGCAGGGGGTGCCGTTCAGCAGCAGCGGTTGGCTGGGTTCCGCGCGGCGGCGTCGTGGCGCTCACGCCAGTACTCCCGCTCCGAGGGGATGGGGGTGTCGGGGTGGTTGCGGCGGAGATGCTCGACGTAGCGGGCGTAGTCCTGGCCGCCCAGGACCGCGTTCATGTACCCCGCGACGGCACGCGCGCCGCGCACGACGGCCCGGAGGGGACCGACGTGCGCGGCGCGCGGTGTGCCCGCGGAGGTCATTCCGTCGCCATGGCGTGTGGCGCGCCGGGAGCCTTGGCCGATTTCTCCCGCTCCTCCCATTCCCGCTGCGTCTCCTTCTCGGACTTGGTGGTGAGGAAGCCCGTGGGGCCGAAGATCTTCGACGGCGCCTCCGGCGACTCGGTGGTCGGGCCGCCGCCCTTGCGGAACGCCCGGATGCACACGAGCAATCCCACCACGGCCACGATCAGCACCAGGATCGCGAAGACGATCGACAGCGTGCCCTGGATGAAGGTGTTGCGGACCACCTTGTCCATATCCGCCATGGTCTTCGCCGGCGCGACGATCTTGCCCGCCTCGCGCGCGTCGCTGTAGATGCTGTGCTGCTTCCAGTAGCCGATGTTCTTGTCCGCGGAGAAGATCTTCTGCCAGGACGCCGTCATCGTGACCACGAGATCCCAGATCAGCGGGAGCGCGGGTATCCAGGCCCACTTGACCAGGCCCTTCTTCATCACGATGACCAGCACCACGGTCAGCGCCACCGCGGCGAGCAGCTGGTTGGCGATGCCGAACAGCGGATACAGCGTGTAGATGCCGCCCAGCGGATCGGTGACGCCCATCAGCAGCACCGAACCCCACGCGGCGACCACGATGAACGAGCACACGAACACCCCGGGCCACCACGACGGATTCTTGAACTTGGCGGCCGGCCCGCCCAGGTTGCCGAGGGTGTCCGACAGCATGAACCGCGCGACGCGGGTCCCGGCATCGATCGTGGTGAGGATGAACAACGCCTCGAACATGATCGCGAAGTGGTACCAGAACGATTTGAGCCCGGTGCCGCCGATGAACTTGTGCATCACCTCGGCCATGCCGACGGCCAGCGTGGGCGCGCCGCCGGTGCGCGAGACGATGCTCTCCTCGCCGACATCCTTCGCGGCCTGGGTCAGCTCACCCGCGGTGACCGGATCGCCGCTCAGCCCGAGGCTGTTGGTGTAGGTGGCGGCCTTCTCCGCGGTCCCGCCGGTGACGCCCGCGCCCGCGTTCATCGCGAAGTACAGGTGCTGGTCGAGGATGCTGGCGGCGATGATCGCCATCACGGCGACGAACGACTCCATCAGCATGCCGCCGTAGCCGATCATCCGCGCCTGCGACTGCTTCTCCAGCAATTTCGGCGTGGTGCCCGACGACACCAGCGAGTGGAATCCCGACAGTGCGCCGCAGGCGATGGTGATGAACAGGAACGGGAACAGGCTGCCCGCGAACGCCGGACCGCTGCTGTTACCGGCGAACTGCGACACCGCCGGAGCCTTCAGCACCGGCATGGTGATGACGACGCCGACCGCGAGCAGCACGATGGTGCCGACCTTCATGAACGTCGAGAGGTAGTCGCGCGGCGCGAGCAGCAGCCACACCGGCAGCACCGAGGCGATGAAGCCGTAGACGATCAGCATCCACGCGATGGTCGTGCCCGACAGCGTGAACAGGTCACGGCCCCAGCCCGATTCGGAGACCCAGCGGCCGGAGATGATGGCGAGCAGCAGCAGCGCGAATCCGACGATCGAGATCTCGCCGACCTTGCCCGGCCGCAGGTACCGCAGGTACAGGCCCATCAGCAGCGCGATCGGGATGGTCATCGAGATGGAGAACACGCCCCACGGGCTGCCGCCGTGCAACTGCCCGTCCGCGCCCTTGGTGGCGGCCAGCGCGTTGACCACGACGATGCCGAGCACCGCGAGCAGGATCACCATGATGACCAGCACCGCGATCAGCGCGGCGGCGCCGCCGACCACGCCCAGCTCGTCGCGGGCCATCTGGCCCAGGCTGCGCCCGCGGCGCTTCACCGACGCCCACAGCACGAGGTAGTCCTGCACCGCGCCGGCCAGCACCACGCCGACGACGATCCACAGCGTGCCGGGGAGATAGCCCATCTGCGCGGCGAGGACGGGACCGACGAGGGGCCCGGCGCCCGCGATGGCGGCGAAGTGGTGGCCGAACAGGACCCGCCGGTCCATCGGCATGTAGTCCTTGCCGTTCTCCATCTCCTCGGCGGGAGTGGCGACCTTGTCGTCCGGCTTGGTGATCTTCCATTCGATCAGCCGCGCGTAGAACTGGTAGGCGATGATGTAGGTACAGACCGCGGCGATCACGATCCACACCGCGTTGACGTCGTCGCCGCGGGCGATACCGAGTACGGCCCAGGCGGCCGCGCCGAAAATGGCGATCGCGAGGAAGATGCCCTTCTTCGCGGGGGTGATCGGGGAACGATCGACGACTCCCACGGGAGGTAGGTCGGGATCCGTTCGGAGGTATTCGATGGTCGCCATGCGAGCTACTCTCCCGTGCTTTCTCACTGGTCTTGCGGAAACGGACACAACGTAGCCGAACCGAGGCGCTCGCGAACCGGACTTAAGGAAGTCTGAACATATATTCCGAACGGGGGTTCCCCTTCGGACGGGCTACCGGAGTCCGCTGGTCACGGCCCGGCAGAGGCGGTTCGGCGGTGGTCTCGGCGTCGGCCACGGTCGCTCGTCCGACTGTATGCTCCCACGCCGATCCCACATACTGCGCGGTCGATTCTCGCCAGGTGGGAACGGGGAGCAGTGCGCGTGTCATACCGCTGTGCGCGGCGGCGGATCCGTAAGCTCCGGTGCTGGTCCCGGCCAAAAGCATGCCGGGAAAACTGTGTGGGCCTGCCTGGTGAACTGTGGGCGTGCCGGGTGAACTGTGGGCGTGCCGGGTGAACTGTGGGCGTGCCGGGGAGAACTGTGGGCGTGCCGGGAAGCGCCGGGAGTTCGGGTCGTTCTTGCGCGGAGGGAGGTTCGTGGCACCGACGCGGCGTTCCGTGCTTCGGTCCGCGCTGGCGTTGCCGCTGGCGGCGGGGGCGGGGGCTTGTGGGGATTCCGACGATGCGGTGACCTTCTTCTTTCAGGCGCGGCCGGAGGAGGCGCGGGCGCGGCTGCGGATCATCGACGAATTCCATCGGCGGCGGCCGGATATCCGCATTCGCACGGTCATGTCCGGCCCCGATCCCTTGCAGCAGATGCTCACCTACTGCGCGGGCGGCAAGTGCCCGGATGTGCTGATGGCGTGGGAGTTGCTGTACGCGGGCCTGGCCGAGCGCGGGGTGCTGCTGGATCTGCGCACGATCCTCGATCGCGACCCGCAGTACGGCGAATCCCTGCGGCGCGACGGTTACGCGCCGCTGTACGACACGTTCACCTATGGCGGCGGGCAGTTCGCGCTGCCCGAGCAGTGGTCCGGTGTCTTCCTCTATTACAACCGGAAGCTGTTCGAGCGAGCCGGTATTCGACCGCCCCGCCGCTGGGCGGATGCCTGGAGCTTCGCCGAATTCCTCTCCGCCGCAAGGGAATTGACCCATCGCGAGGGCGGCCGGGTCCGCCGGTGGGGATTCGTGGACGGCTGGGTGCCCTATTACTCCGCGGCCTGTTTCGGGATGAACAACGGCGCCGAATGGTTCAGTCCGCCGATGGCGCCGGCCCGCACCAATATCGGCGATCCGCGGTTCGCGGCGGGCGTGCAGTTCTACGCCGATCTCGCGCTGCGGCACCGGGTGGCGCCAGATGTCGCCGATCAGCAGTCGGTGTCGGCGTACGACCTGTTCGCCGGTGGGCGAGCGGGCATGCTGCTCGGCGGGCACTGGCTGTATTCGGAATTCGCCGACAGCGACGACCTCGATTTCGACGTGACCGTGCTGCCGGTCGGCCCGGACGGCGGGCCGGGGGCGATGACGGATGTCGGCTGCACCGGGCTGAGCATCGCCGCCGACAGCCCCCGGCGCGACCAGGCCTGGGAATTCGTGAAATTCGCGACCGGGCCGGTGGGGCAGGCGATCATCGCCGAATCGGGGCTGTTCGTCCCGGTGCTGCGATCGGCCGTGCACTCACCGCAATTCGCCGCCGCGCACCGCGCGATCGGCAATCTCGAGGTGCTGACAGACGGGCCCGTGCACTCTCGCCAGTTCGCGATCACACCAGCCTGGGGAAAGGTCGAGTCCCTGCTGTCCCGCACCTGCAACCGGGTGTTACGCGGTGCGGCGCAGGCGGATTCGCTGGCGGATACGGCCGCGGATATCGATGCGCTGCTGCGGGCACGGACATGAGCGCTTCGGTGTCGCCCAGCGATCGGCCCACCCGACGCCGCTCGCACCTCGAGCGTCGCCGGATGCGGGCCGGGATCGCGTTCGTCGCCCCCAATCTGGCGGCCGTCGTGGTGTTCCTCCTCTTCCCACTGTGCTTCTCGCTCTACCTGAGCTTCCATTCGTGGGACTTGTTCGGGCCCATGCGATTCACGGGACTCGGCAACTACCGGCAGCTCCTGGACGATCCGCTGTTCTCTATCGCCCTGCGCAATACGGCGGTGTTCACCGTGCTGGCGCTGGCGCCGACGGTGGTGATCAGCCTCGCCGTGGCCGCCGCGCTGAACCGGACACTGCGGGGGATCGGCCTGTTCCGCACGCTGACCTTCCTGCCGCTGGTCGCCTCCACGGTGGCGATGGCCGTGGTGTGGCGGTTCCTGTTCACCACCGACGACGGCCTGGTGAATCTGATGCTCGGCTGGGTCGGGGTGAAACCCGTTCCGTGGCTGAGCGATCCGAACTGGGCCCTGCTCGCGCTGACGGTGGTGACCGTGTGGAAGAGCGTGCCGTTCGCGACCGTCGTCCTGCTCGCCGCCATGCAGGGCATTCCGGAGAATCTCTACGAGGCGGCGCGCATCGACGGCGCGAGCGCGTGGCGGCGCTTCCGCTCGGTCACCCTGCCCCTGGTCCGGGGCGCGCTGTCGTTCGTCTTCGTCATCACGATCATCAACTCGGTGCAGGCATTCGACCAGGCCTATGCCCTCACCGACGGCAACGGCGGCCCGGAGACCGGCACCTACGTCCTCGGAATCATGCTGTTCCAGAACGCCTTCCGCTTCTACGAGATCGGCTACGCGGCAGCCCTGGCCTGGGTGATGTTCGCCCTCCTCCTGATCCTCACCCTGATACAGCTGTGGCTCGCGCGCAGGGAACCGGAGGAGGGGTGAGTACGCGGGGGAGTGGGGCAGACGTGAGCGCGGCGGGACACCGAGAGGGCGTGAGCGGGACGGGAAGCAGCGGCGTGAGCGCACGGGGGCAACGCGCCATCGTGCGGCGGACGGTGCGTGGTGCGGTGATCTACGCCGTGCTGATCGCGATCGCCTGGTGCGCCGTCGGCCCCATTCTGTGGGCGATCGCCGCCTCGCTGAAAACCGAAGGGGCGGTCAGCGATCCGAATCCGATCCCGTCGAATCCGCAGTGGTCGAACTACACCGAGGTGTTCGATCTCCTCCCGCTGGGGCGCATGCTGCTCAATACGGTCGTCTACGCCGGATGTATCACCGCCGGGCAGGTGTTCTTCTGCTCGCTCGCCGGATACGCGTTCGCGCGCTTGCGTTTTCCCGGCCGCGAGCTGCTGTTCCTGGCCTATCTGACAACGCTCATGGTGCCGCTGACCGTCACGGCCATCCCGCAGTTCATCCTCATGCGCTCCTTCGGCTGGGTGGATACGCCGTGGGCGATGATCGTGCCCGGCCTGTTCGGTTCCGCCTTCGGCACCTATCTGATGCGCCAGTTCTTCCGCACCCTCCCGGTGGAACTCGAGGAGGCGGCCATCCTCGACGGCTGCAGCACGTGGCAGGTCTACTGGCGCGTTCTCCTACCGCACGCCCGCCCCGCCGTCACGGTGCTGGCCGTCCTGACCTGGATCGGCGTCTGGAACGATTTCCTGTGGCCCCTGGTCATGATCCAGCGCAACGAAATCGCTACCGTGACACTGGGTTTGGTGCGCCTCCAGGGGCAGTATCACACGCAGTGGCCCATTCTCATGGCCGCCGCCGTCACCGTCCTGGCTCCCTTGCTGCTCGTCTACGCGGTGGCCCAGAAGTCCTTCGTGCGCGGCATCGCCCAATCGGGCCTCGGCGGCCGCTGAGGGTGAGCCCGCGCGAGACCGGGCAACCAGGGGCGCACCCCGCACGGTTGCCCGGCTTCGGGACGTGCCGTCCGGCGCGTCGGCGACTGGGTACTCACGTGCGTAGGTCAGACCTCGAGGTGCTCCTCGATATTCTTCAGGCGGTGGCGCGCCATCGCGAGATTCGCGCGGCCCCGGTCCAGCGCGAGGTAGAGGAACAGCCCCTTCGACTTGCGCCCGGACATCGGCCGGATGATGTGGTATTGGCTGGTCAGCGTGATGAGGATGTCCTCGATGTCCTCGTTCAGTTCCAGCTGCTCGATCGTGCGCATCTTGGCGCGCACCACCTCGGTGTTCCCGGCGGCCGCGACCTGCAGGTCCAGGGTCTTGGAGCTGCCGAGCATGCCGAGCGCCATGCCGCTGTTGTAATCCACGACGGCCGCCCCGACCGCGCCGTCTATCACCATCATGTCTTTCAGTGCGAGATCCAGATTGGACATGTACTCGTTCCTTTCGATCGGTTTCCGATGCCTCGTCATCTCTGAGGTCTTGTCTTCGTCGCTTCGAGCATGTCGGCGATCGCGGTGGCGGCCGGCCGCGATTCCAGGTGCAGCCGACCGACATTCACCTCGGGGTCCGCCAGCACCGTGAGCGAGGTCCAGCCGGCCGCGTAGATCACCACGTAACCGCTGCTCCCGTGCACCACGACCTCGCGGAACCCACCGCCGTGCGCGGTCGTGACCAGCCGATAGGACAGGGCGAGCTGGGAGGCCGCGAGGGCGGCCATCCCGGTGGGCTCGATAGTCGCGGGCAGTGCGTGCACGAGGAGTAACCCGTCGCCGGAGGCCACGAGCGCCCCGGTCAGTCCCGGGACCCGATCGCACAGCCCCTCCAGTTCGGCCAGTACGGCCGCATTCGTCTCGGGCCCGGAAATCCCGGCCGCGGTTGTCATCCCCACCTTGGTCAACCTTCCAATCATGTGCCGAGCGGCCTTTCCGCGCGGTCACGCGAGCTCCTCCAGGGCCGCCCGCAGCCGGATGAGCACGTCCCTGTCGACCGGCTCCCAACGGTCCTGGACGGGGACCTGCGTCATCGACGGCACCCGGCGGCGCAGCGGCGTCGTAGGTGCTTGTGCCGGTGCGTGATTCGGCGGATGGTCCGGCGCCGCCTCGTCGTCCGCCGGTCCGGGCAGCAGGACGGGCGGTTCGACCAGCCCGGCCGCCGTCAGATCGCGCACCGCCATGAGGCAGGCGAAGGTGGTCCGGCCGAGGTCGCGCGCGATCACGGTGATGGTGCGGCGGGTGTCCGCGGCGGAGAGCATCTCGACCTGCGAGGCCGTGAGGACCACGCGTCGCCTGCGGACGCGCCGGACCGGGATGATCGGATAGCGGTCGACCCACCCGGCCGGCCAGAGCCCGGTCTCCGGATCGCCGCGCCGCTCGATCTCGTGGACGAGCGCACCCGGTGTGATCTGGCAGATCCGGGCGAGCCAATGCGGGGGCATAGGGCGGAATTTCGCGACCGTGGGGGCCGCCAGCAGGAAGTAGGCGGCGTCGAAGACCGACAGCAGCGCCAGGACCTCGAGGCGTGGCGAGCCGAGAACGGCTGCGGGGTCCCCGGATTCGGCCCGCCGCCAGTCGTCGGCGGTCGCCGCCCCCGCCGCGAGTGCGAGCTGATCCAGCCCGGTCGCGCGGTGACAGGACGCGGCCGCCACGACGCCCTCCACGAGGTGGAACGAGCCGTCGCCCACGCGTAGCACACCGGTCCGCTTCTCCTTCTCGAGTTGCCGCAGGACCCCCGCGAGTTCAACGTTCATGGCTGTCGTCCACCCAGGTCGGCCAGAATTCCTCGGAGCCGGAATCGTGCCATCGCCAGATTCCCGGTGTCCTCGTCGAACAGCACATGGACGAAGAGCCGGCCCTCGAAGTCGCCGCTCACCAGGTTCAGCAGGTGGTAACCGCGCGGTCCGCAGACGATGATCTCGGTGACGTCGTCAGCGTCGCCGGTCACCAGCGCCGGGCAGGCGAGTACGGCGCGGACCGCGTCCGTGGTCGCCGCGGCGTTCTCGTGCTCGTCCAGCAGATCGTGCCGTCCGGCCGCGGCGATCGCGAGACCACTCACGCCGTCCACCAGTGTCACACCTCGCGCACCGGGAATCTCGATGATTCGTTCCAAGCAGCCGTCAATACCGATCACCGTGCCACCGCTTGTCATATTTGGATTCAGGCATCCAGACGCTACACAGCGCTACCCGTGCGTGTACAGATGAATGCGGAAAATTCTCGGCAACGGGGGAATATTCGAGGCGTCCGGTATAAATAGACCTGGAAGTATTTTATACTTCGCGGTATTCGAACGAGTTTGCGCTCCTGGTTCGGTAAATTCGCCGACGACTGACGCCGCGTATTCGTAGCGGTCGGTTTTCTAGCGGCCGATTCTCTGGGCAGTGGTTCCGTTGATCGTGTGGATGGGGTTGCCCGTGATCGAAATCGACCGAACAGTCCGGGGAATCGCGTGAGTAAACCAGACTTGACCTGGGTGAAGACCAAACTTCGTTCCGGTTTGCTGATTGCGAGCCCGCTAGCAGGGACGACGATGCCGGCGTCGGCGATCCGCCCGGGACGGCCCGGTTAATTTGGCGGATTCGGTTGCTCTAAAACTGTCGCCCTGACAGGATATCCGGCATGCGCCGACCGAGTCCGATGGCCGTCGCAGTCAGGGCGAATCCGATCGCCGATCGACTATCCGAGGGACCCTCTCGTGCGATCTCCCCGTGCTCCCCGCTGGCTACTACCCGGCTCTGGTTGCTATCCGGCAAATTGCTGATTCGGTGACCAGAGGTTAATTCTCCATTCGTGGACCGACCCGGGCAGATCCGGCGAGTCGATATTCGCCGCACCTTCCATTCCGGCTGCCCGGGATCATTTGTGCACACCTCAGTGAGATCAGATGTTCTGTCTATTTCTCCATTCGCGGAGTTCGAACCATGACGACCGGTCCTTCCGCTGGCTCGGCACGGCTGCCGGCGCTCGGCCGACAAGCAGCGCAGCAGGTGGCGCGGGAACTGTCGAAGGCGTCCGCGGCGATGCGAACGGGAGATCTGCACGTCTCCGGCGACCCGGGCGGCCGGCTGCGAGTCGTGCGCGGGCGGGTTCTCGCGGTCAGCACTGCGGGGGCGCCCGGCGTCGGCGTGCTGCTGGCGCGTCCGGGGCGCAAGAAGCCCGGCGAGGCGGAACGGCGTGCGCTCGAGGCGATGGCGACGCTGGACGGCGCGTTCGCGATCGCCGCGGGCTGGATAGACGGCAGCTTCTGGACGGCCGGGATCGAGATGGATCCGGCCGATCTCGACGACACCGGCCCGTCCGACGGCTTCGCCGGTGTCGAGGCGGACCGGCTGACCGCCGAAACCGAGCGCAGGCTGCGCGCACTCGCCAACAGCCGGGTGTCGCCGCATCGACATCGCCTGGCGCGCACCGGCCATGGCGACGCGCTGCTGCACGACTGCCCGGCCGGTGCGCGGCGGGAGATCCTGCTGCAGGTCGACGGGCAGCACCGCTGCCGTGACATCGCGTTCGCGGTGGGACGCGGGCTGTATCCGGTCACCGTCGAGGTCTCCCGGTTGCTGGCCGAGCGGGCCCTGGTGGTGCCCGGTCCGAACGGCGTCGCGTTCGCCATCCCCGAACCGGGCGCCTCGGCCGGCGTACCCGCCCCGGGTGCCTCGGCCGTCGTGCCTGCCTCGGGTGCCACGGCCGTCGTGCCTGCCTCGGGTGCCTCGGTCGTCGTGCCTGCCTCGGGTGTCCCCGCCGTCGTACCTGCCCCGGTTCCCCTTCGCCGGGGCACGCTGCCGCGGCGGCGCCGCAACGCCAGCGGCATCAACGAGCTGTATCCGCCTCGCGCACAGGAATTTCCGGCCTCCGCGCGCGGTGCACGTCAACCGGAAAACCGCCGGATAGGCGGACGGCAGAAAGGATGCGATGAACACACCGAGTAACAAGGGGCCCGGCAATCTGACCGACCGGATCGGCATCTTGGTGAAGATGCTGCGGTCGGAGGTACCGGACTGCATAGCGTCCGGGGCGATCGACATGACGACCGGAATGCTGCTCGCGGTGCAGACCGTGGACAACCATCCGGCGGAGGTCCTGGACCTGCTGGCGGCGGCGACCCTGGAGCTGTTCCAGGGCCGCAACGTGGTGATGATCGAGGAGATCTGGAAGGAGCGCCGCGGCGTCCGCACCGACGCGCACTATTTCCAGGAGATTCTCGTCAACAGCGAGAATCTGGCCCACCTCTTCGTCCGGCTCGACGGCCGCGACGATGTCGTGGTGGTCGTGGTCTGCCGCAAATCGGTGAATGTGGGCATGCTGATGGCCCAGGCCCGGCGAGTCGTGCGAGAAGTCGGACGAGTGTGAGGAAGCGGGCGTGAGTGCGGGCAGCCGGGGTCGGCTCGCACCTGCGTTCGGCAGGATCGACGAGTACGGAGAATCGCGAACATGGGTCGCCCGCGAGCGATCGGATATCTGCGCCGGGACGTATCGCGTATCAGGCAGCGCTGGGATGAGGAGCAGATACGAAGTCTCGCAGCACTATTCGGATACGACCTGGCGAAAACCGTGACCTTCGGCCCGCATACGGACCGCCCTGTCGCGCGACTGTGCGTGGTGGTGGTCGAATCCGCGGCGGTCGCGGTGTTCACTCCCAGCGTCGTCCACTTCGACGGCGGTGTGGTGCCCGGCGAGCTGATCCGGGTGGCCGACGTCGTGACGGTCGACGACCACGACACCTACGCGAGTTCGGACCACCGGGCCGCGCTCAACCGCTGAGGCCGCCCGTTCCGGCGATGATCGACTTCGTGATCCGACTCGTCGCGATCACGGTCGAGGGGGAGTCGTCGAGTGTCGCGGTCGCGGTCACGAAGGCCAGGGTGCGCCCGCGCCTGGTCAGTTCGCCGCGCACCCGCACCCACGACTCGCCGGGCGCGGCGCGCACGAACTGCGTGGCGGTCGCGTGCGTCACGGCGTGCTCGCCCGCCGCCAGGTCGCGGACCGGGAACCGCACGCCGTGGCCTGCCGCGTAGACTCCTGTTCTCGTGAGTCTCACCCTCGGTATCGTCGGCCTGCCCAACGTCGGAAAATCGACGCTGTTCAACGCCCTGACCAAGAACGACGTGCTGGCGGCGAACTACCCGTTCGCCACCATCGAGCCGAACGTCGGGGTGGTGCCGCTGCCCGATCCGAGGCTGGACAAGCTCGCCGAAATCTTCTCCTCCGAGCGCATCGTCCCCGCCACCGTGTCGTTCGTCGATATCGCGGGCATCGTGAAGGGCGCCTCCGAGGGCGCGGGCCTGGGCAACAAGTTCCTCGCCAACATCCGCGAGGCCGACGCCATCTGCCAGGTCGTGCGCGTCTTCGCCGACGACGACGTGGTCCACGTCGACGGCCGCGTCGACCCCCTCGCCGATATCGAGATCATCGAGACCGAGCTGATCCTCGCCGACCTCCAGACGCTGGAGAAGGCCGTTCCGCGCCTGGAGAAGGAAGCCAAGATCAAGAAGGACCGCAAGCCCTTCTTCGAGGCGGCCAAGGCGGCCCAGGACGTCCTGAACGAGGGCAACACCCTGTTCTCCGTCCGCGACAAGCTCGACACGGACCTCCTGAAGGAGCTGTCCCTCCTCACCATCAAGCCGTTCCTCTACGTCTTCAACGCCGACGAGTCGATCCTCACCGACGAGGCCCGCATAGCCGAACTGAAAGCCGGTGTGGCCCCGGCGGATTCGGTCTTCCTGGACGCCAAGGTGGAGGCCGAACTCCTCGAGTTGGACGACGAGTCCGCCCTCGAACTCCTGGAATCCATCGGCCAGACCGAACCCGGCCTCCACGCCCTCGCCCGAGCCGGCTTCCACACCCTCGGCCTCCAGACCTACCTCACCGCCGGCCCCAAGGAATCCCGAGCCTGGACCATCCACCAGGGCGACACGGCCCCCAAGGCCGCCGGCGTAATCCACACCGACTTCGAACGCGGCTTCATCAAGGCCGAGGTGGTCGCCTACAACGACCTCATCGAGGCAGGCTCGATGGCCGCCGCCAAGGCAGCGGGGAAGGTGCGGATGGAGGGGAAGGATTACGTGATGAGTGATGGGGATGTGGTGGAGTTCAGGTTCAACGTGTAGCGGCCTTTGCGACAAGTGGAGCAGCGCGTATAGCTGCTGGTAGCGACTCTGCGAGCCCCGTTCGGATTCCGGATGGGGCTCAGTCGTCCTGTCTGCGCCTCGACAGGTAGGGCGAGCGGCACCTCCTGGTGAAGAGCTATTGAGGGCGCGAGACATGTTCTCTCACAAGAAATGTCGGTTGGCGGTGGGAGTCGGTCTTTGCGTGTGCTTGCCTCGCGTGCTCGACTTATCTACTGTCTACGTACGTAGATAGTAGTTGAAGGTTGGGGCCGCCCGGTGTGGTTCCGGTCGGCTTCCCTCGTCGTCTCGATGAGGGTGGAAAGGATATGCAGCATGGCGAAATCCGAAATTTGGTCGCGGCGGATGGCGGTGCGTACGGCTACGGCGGTCGCGGTGGCGGCTGGTACGGCGGTTGTCTTTGCGGGGCCGGCGTCCGCGGAGGCTGCGCCTGCCGCGGAGCCTGCTTCCGTGACGGTGGAGCAGGTGCACGGCAGGGGGCATGGGCACGGGAAGGGCAACCGTGGCCACGGCTGGGACCGCGGCCCAGGGCGGGATCGTGGTCCGGGGTGGGACCGGGGTCCCGGCTGGGATCGCGGCCCCGGCTGGAACGGTGGGCCTGGCTGGAACGGTTTCCGGCTGCCCGGGACCGGCAGCGCCTTCTGATCTCGGGTCCCGCCGAGCGAGGATGCTGGTGGTCAGCGCCCATGCCTGCCGCCGCGACGCCCGCTTTGTGTGGGGTGGATACCCCGTGTTGCGGGTTACTCCGGTGCCCGGAATCCGCCGAGCTGCTGCTCGAGTAGTTCCGCCAGCCGCAGCGGGGTGCGGTCCTCGAACATCGGACCGATGAGCTGGACCCCCACCGGCAGTCCCTCGGGGGAGCGGCCGGCGGGGATGGCGGTGGCGGGCAGGCCGGGCATGGTCGCCAGACCGGCCCAGACGAGCTGGTCGAAGTACGGGTATGCGGTGCCGTCGATGTCGATCCGGCGTTCCAGCAGGTTGGGGTCGTGGTCGTGCGGGAAGGCGGGAGTCGGCGTGATCGGGCACACCACGGCATCGAACTCGGTGAAGAACTGACGCCAGCCGTGGCGGTGGAGTTCGCGACGGTTGGTCGTCTCGATCCAGTCGCGGTGGCTGAACACCATGCCGCGCAGTCGCGCCGCGTCGAGACTCCGGTCGTCCGCGTTCAATGCGGCGGCGTGGGTTCGCAGCTGCTCGTACTCGTCGACGGGAAAACGCGCGACGGAGCCCGAGAACAGCAATTGCATGTAGAGCAGCCCGGATTCGGCCAGATCGGGCAGTAGCGCACTGTGTCGTTCGACGTGAGCCCCACCGGCGATCAGCGCGTCGGCCACCCTGTTCACGCCCGCCCGCACCGCGGAGCCGGTCGGGATGAGCGGGTGCTCGTCGAGGATCAGGACACGGAAGTCGGCGAGTCGCTCATGGCGCGCGGGCGGCAGCGTCACGGTGTATGCCACGCCGTGCGTCAGAGGGTCCGGTCCGGCCATCACGTCGAGCAGGAGCGTGAGATCGCGGGCGGTGCGTGCCATCGGCCCGACGACTGCGAGGTCGAGATCGGTCGGCAGTGCCTGCGCGTCCGGTGCGACCATCCCGCGAGTCGCCGCCAGTCCGACTGTCGGCTTGTGTGCGTAGATTCCGCAGAAATGCGCGGGCGTGCGCAGCGAACCGGCCAGGTCGGAGCCGAGGGACAGCGCACCGAATCCGCACGCCAGCGCCGCCGCCGAGCCGCCGGAGGAACCGCCCGACGTGCGCTCGTGATCCCACGGGTTGTTGGTGGTGCCGTAGATATCGTTGAAGCTCTGGATATCCTGCAGCCCCAGCGGCACATTCGTCTTCCCGAGCACCACCGCGCCGGCCGCCTTCAGCCGCGCCACTTGTACCGCATCCTCGTCCGGTACATAATTCGCGTGTTGCGGCATGCCCCAGGTCGTGGGCAGCCCGGTCATGTCATAGCACTCCTTGACCGTCACCGGAATTCCGAGCAGCGGCCGCTCTTCGCCGCGAGCGCGCGCCTTGTCGGCCTCGCGCGCGGCGGCCCGCGCCCGGTCGAAGTCCGGTACACAGATCGCGTTGATCGCCTTGTCGTCCCGCTCGATACGAGCGATCGCCTCCTCGGTGAGTTCCACCGAGCTCACCTCACCGGCCCGCAACGCCACCAATAGTTCTTCCGCCGACCGAAGATTCGATTCCATGAATGCGACGGTATCGGCGTGCCGGAGGAGCCATAAAATACCAATTCACACAACGGGAAAGTCGAACAGACCGCCGAAATCACGCCCTCGCTCGGTCTTCGTAGACGGTCCGCCCTGGTCAGAGCGTCGCAGTGAGTTAACTCCATCAGCGCAGGGCATGAAAAGCCGCGTCGCACAATGGGATGGATATCTCAGTACTGTCCATACTTCTTCAAGCCGATTTCATCGGCTCCAATGAGTTACCGGCTGGGCTTCCAGTTCTGCCACCGCGAAATCCACCAGCATGTGCCGTGATCCAATGCGCAGCGACGTGTGCTCATGGGGCAGAACGGAGATCGGGCCTTCCCGATGGCAAGCTGCACGGGGGCCTGTTGGCACTCGGTCGTGTTCTGTAGGGCTTTCGACTGCTCGGGCGGTTACTCTTGCACGCCCGGGCTCGCGTTGTAGACGATGGGAAGGCCGCGCGGGATCTGGTGGTCGGCGTCGAGGAGTTCGACCTCCACCAGTTCGCCGCTCGGTGCGAAACGGAGGACGGCGATGACCTCGCCGTTCTCGTCTTCGACCGGGCGGCTCACCGCGATGCCTCCAGGGTCGACCGGGGCAAATTTCAGTGATGCCGCGTTGACTTGCCGATCGAGTTCGATTCTGGGGTAGGTCATCGCTGTCCTCTCGGGCTCGACATTCGCGTCGTCGACGTCATACCACTAGTTACGCCAGACGGTGACGACATAACCGTTGCCGTTGGCGACGACGCTGAGTCCGCCGCGACCGGTCGTGTATTTCCACGTCTTGTTGCCTTTTTGCCATTTTGCGCTGTGGCACGTGTTCAGGACCACCTGTTCGACGTAATCGGACGTGATGTTCTCGGCCGCCATTTCCTGTCTGGCGTGCCAGCTGTAACCGGTGACGACGCACGGAGCGCCGGCCGCGTCGTCGACCTGATCGATCACACCGGGCGCGGCCGGCGCCGCGTGGGCGACGACGCCGATACCCCCGGTGAACAGCGCCACCGCGGCGGCGACCGTCAGCACCGCGCGACCCGCCGCCGTTCGAGTTTCAGGCATGGTAGGCGAAGAGGTAGACGTCGGCGATCGATCCCGGATGAGTCCAGGAGAAGTTTCTGGTGGTGTCCTTGGGGCACGCGGCGGCGCTGTATTCGGTTGTCTGACCTTCGAATACGGCCTTGACCTTGACGCACTGGCCGTCGGACCGCGTATCGGTGACATGCCCGCTCACCGTGATCGCCCCGTTCTTGCAGTGCAGTTCCCAATGCGCTTTCCCCGCACCGATCGACGGGTTGTAGACACCGCCGCAGGTCCCTTCGGGCTGCCCCGGATCGGCCTGTGCGGACGTCGCCCCGATGGCGGCGAAACCGACACCGAGGAAAAGCGCTGCCGCGGAAACCATTACTCGCATATTCTTTATCGATCTCATGCTGCGAGAATATGTCGTTTCCGATGGCCGCGGTTGAAACATCTTGCCCCCTATATTGTGGTAATTGCGGTCGCGGATCAGTTTCGGCACCCCAGTTGGGTGGGCAGTAATTCGATGGGCAGATATTCGCGGCCAAGACAGGGCCCCGGGTGCTGGCGATTTCACCCTCTGGAGGTGAGTCGCGGTCTGGATCGGCTGTCTACGGTTGCAGCGTCGATCGCCTGTGGTGTTCCGAGGAAGGGCTGCTGATGTCCGGTTCGGTTTTCGACGACCCGAAGATGACGACCGCCTACGCCGACACGGTGGGGAGGGTCGCGTATCTGTGGGGCTGGCCGCTGGTGAATATGCACAACCGGCGCACCGTCATGGCTCAGCTGCCCGGTCCCGGGCTGTTGGCGGGGATCGTGCCCGCGGGTCCGCCGGGAACGATCGGCATGTTGCGGGACTACATCCGGCCGGAGGAGCGCGTGGTGGCGTGCCCGAATCAGGACGTCGCCTACGGCTTCGGGGTCATGGACGCGACATTGGGGCCGTCGGTGGTGCAGGTGCCCGATTTCGGCGACCGGTTCTGGGTGTACCAGGTCGTGGATCAGCGCACCGATTCGTTCGTGCGCCTGGGCAAGATGTACGGCACCGCACCGGGTTTCTACCTGCTGGCACCCGAATCGTGGGACGGGACCGTGCCCGCGGGCATCACCGACGTCTTCCGTTATGACACCCGGATCGCGGTGGTGATCCCGCGGGTGTTCCTCGACGACACCCCCGAGGACCGGGCCGCGATCGCGCCGCTGGTCGACCGGATCAGCGTGTATCCGCTGTCGGAGTTCGACGGCGTCGCCAAGGTGGTCGATTGGTCGGCGGCTCCGTCGTTCGGCGGCGGGGACGCCACCAGCGGTGCGGGCGAAACCCAGTGGGTGAAACCGGAAACCTTCTTCGCGACTCTGGGCGAGGTGCTCGACGAGGTGCCCCCGCTGCCGGGTGAGGACGCTCTGTACACGTGGTTCCGCTCGATTCTGGCTGCGGCAGAACGCGATCCCGCTATCGCCGACGCGTTGAATCAGACCGCGGTCGACACCGATCGGGTGGTGGCCGAGCTGTTCGAATTCCGCAATATCGGGTTCCCGGTCGCGCACAACTGGACCACGCAACGCAACGGCGCCGACTTCGGAACCGACTATCTGTCGCGGACCGCGATCGGCAAGTCGAACATCTTCGTCAACACCCCGAACGAGACCGTGTACTACTATCTCGACCTCGACGCCGCCGGCGACCGGCTACACGGATCTACCACCTACACAGTGCATTTCACCGCAGATCAGATTCCACCGGTGCAGGGGTTCTGGTCGCTGACGGTCTACAACAAACACCACTTCTTCCACCCCAACGACCTCGACCGGTTCTCGCTCGGCACCAAGAACAAGAACCTCGTCTACGGCGACGACGGCTCACTGACCCTCACCGCCGGCGGTCCCGCGCCCACCGATCCGAAGGAACTCGGCAACTGGCTCCCGGCGCCGGGGGAGGAGTTCACCCTCTACCTGCGTGCTTACTGGCCGGACCAAGCCATCCTCGAGGGAATCTGGGAGCCACCGGCGGTCACGCCACGACCGTGATCACGGGGTCAAGTGCCCGAGCCGGATCGCCAGCAGGTTCGTGACCAGGACGGCGACGAAGACAACCGCGGCCGCCCGGTAGTTCACGGCCCATAGCCCGGCCGCCGCGCCGCCGAAAACCACGACCTTGGTGACGACCGCGAGCAGGGGCTGGTCGAAGGTCCCGTTCGGCGCCGCGAAGAGTCCCCACGCCGACACGGCGAGGACGGGCGCACCCACAGCCAGCAGGAGCTTGACCGGTGTCGTGTCGGCGGCCTTCCACCCCCACAGAGCCAGCGCGGCGAACGCGGCCAACTCCATCACGAATGCCAGCGTGAGGTTGGCCCACTTCCAGACTTCCTGCATATCCGTTCTCCACCGATCTGTGAGCGTTGCTCTCTAAAAAGAGCAGTGCGCACGGAAAGCTCGCCTCCGTCAACCTCAACCGGTCGGCACGCTCGAACGGCCTTGTGCGGCAGAATCGTGCGATGCGGTTGGTTCGGGGCATCGGGGCGCGCGTGCGCCGGGGAGCGGTGTCGATCACGCGGTGGTCGAGCGGCATGAAGTTGTCGTTGGCCGTCGGTCTCGCGGTGCTGGCGGGCGCCGCGATCGCCGCGGTCGCGGAGGTGGTTCTGATCCTGGTCTTCCATCCGGGGCGGGTCGGGGGTAGTCCGATCGATGTCACCAAGCTCGCGCTCACCGTGGTCGGCGGGGTCGGTGGCGTGGTTGCCCTGGTCATCGCCTACCGGCGGCAGCGGGATCTCGAGCAGGGCCGGTTCGTCGAGCGATTCGGCGCTGCGGCAGCGCAACTCGGCGACACCGACGTCGCCGTGCGGATCGCGGGAGTGTATGCGATGGCCGGCGCCGCCGACGAGGCCGGAGGATTGCGCCGCCAGCAGTGCATCGACGTTCTGTGCGGATACCTGAGACTGCCCTATGCACCCGAACTCGGGACCAACCACGTGGCGAAGGAGATCCTGAAACACCCTGCCGCCGAGCATCTTCCGGAGCGGGAACAGCATCTCGAATATCGGCAGAACGACAGCGAGGTGCGCCGAACCATCGTCCGGGTCCTTGCGGCGCATCTGCGTCCGGGTGCGGAGTATCGCTGGTCCGACAGCGACTTCGACCTCCGCGCAGCGCATCTGGAGGACGCCGACTTCCGAGGCGCCGAGTTCTCCGGTGACGCGTCCTTCCGCCGCGCGACGTTCTCGGGCGACACGTCCTTCGAGGGAACGACATTCGCGACCGCGTCGTTCGAGGGTGCGAGGTTCGCCGCCGAGGTCTCGTTCCGCGGCGCGACATTACTGTCACCGACTTCCTTCGAGAACGCGGTGTTCTCCGGTTACGCCTCCTTCGAGGGCGTGACGGCTCGCGCCGAAGCGTCGTTCCGGCGAGCCGAATTCTCCAGCGCCGCATGGTTTCAGGGCGCGACGTTCGCTCGCGGTGCCCGATTCCAGGACGCGGCCTTCTCCGGCAACGCCTCGTTCGAGGGTGCGACGTTCTCGGAGAAGGTCTCGTTCCGCAGCGCGGTATTCTCCGACAACGCCTGGTTCCAGGGCGCCGCCTTCCCCGGCGGCGCGTCGTTCCGCGACGGAACATTCTGTGCCCGCACCGCTTTCGACAGCGCCGCTTTCGCCGCCGAAACCTCTTTCGAAGGCGTAGATTTCGGCACCGCCCCCGTTTCCTTCACCACCCCGACCCGCTGGGGCCCACCCGCCCCGATCTTCGATTGGGCCGCCGACGCCACCGAAAAGCCACTCAACGTCGAACCGCCCGAATGGCCACCGACCACGGTCGGGGTCCGGTAGTCGGCCACGATGCCGCCCACCGGACACGCCCTGCCGAGGACCGAGGTAGAGCCCCGTACCCCGTCTAACGTGGGGAGATGTGCCGGCCGGGTACAGCGTTGCACTCCTTCGGTAGGAGGTTGTGGTGTCTGTGGTGGTTCGGGGGGTCGGATGGATCGCGTTGTATGTGGCGGTGGGTGTGGTGCCGCTGGTGTTCGCCGTGATCGGGCCCGTCGAAGGTGGGCGGGGGTTCTGGACGGAGTTCGCGGTGGCGTTGGGGTTCGTCGGGATGTCGATGCTCGGCGCGCAGTTCGCGCTGGTGGCGCGGTTTCGGGCGGTGGCGGCGCCGTTCGGTGAGGATGCGCTGGTGCAGTTCCATCGTCAGGTGTCCTATGTGGCGCTGGCGTTCATCCTGGCTCACCCGATCCTGTTGCAGGTCGGTGGCGTCGACATCGTCGCGCTGTTGAATCTCGCGCAGGCCCCGTGGCGGGCGCGCTGTGCGGTCGCGTCCACGGTGTTGCTGCTGGTCGTGGTGGCGACCTCGGTGTGGCGGCGGCGTCTGCGGATCCGGTACGAGGTGTGGCAGCTGCTGCACGGCGGGCTGTCGGTCGTCGTGGTGGGCCTGGCGTTGGCGCATATGCTGCTGGTCGGCTACTACCTCGACGCGGCGTGGAAGGTGTGGTTGTGGGGGCTCATGACCCTCGCACTGGTAGGGCTGCTGGTGTGGGTGCGGGTGGTCGCGCCGATCCGGCGGTTGCGGCGGCCGTGGCAGGTCGAACGGGTCACCGCCGAACGCGGCGACGCCACGACCCTGACCCTCACGCCGGCCGGGCACGCCGGTTTCCGCTTCGAGCCGGGGCAGTTCGGGTGGCTGACCGTCGGCCGGTCACCCTTCGCCGTCACCGCGCATCCGTTCTCCTTCTCTTCCAGTGCCGAGGACCCGGACCGCATCGAGATGACCATCAAGGCGCTCGGCGACTTCACTTCCGGCATAGGCGATGTCGCTCCGGGCACCCGCGCGTTTCTCGACGGTCCCCACGGGGTGTTCACTCCGGACCGCAACGAAGGGCCGGGGTTCGTACTGATCGCCGGTGGGGTCGGCATCACGCCCATGGTCTCGATCCTGCGCACGATGGCCGATCGTGGCGACCGCCGGCCGTTTCTGCTGATATACGCGGTCCGGACAATGGAGGAGCAAACCTTCGACGCCGAAATCTCCTCGCTGACACGCCGTGTGGATATCGAGGTGGTGCCGGTGCCGCAGTATCCGCCGGAGAGCTGGGACGGTGAATACGGGTTCGTCGATCGAGCGCTGCTGCACCGCCACCTCCCCGACCGGTACCGGTGGCAGCAGTACTTCATCTGCGGGCCGCCACCGATGGTCACCGCGGTGGAGGACGCTCTCGCCGCCCTCGACGTACCCGCCGAACGCATTCACACCGAACGCTTCACCTTCGTCTGACCGGAAGGCGCGAGACCATGCGGCACACCTACACCACCTATGCGGTATGGGCCATCATGATCCTGCTGCTCGCCGCGTGCGTCTGGTTCGCCCTCGCCCTCGGCTGACGCTCGACCGCCGAAGGTGTTGTGTCAGTGAGGGAGTGGGTCGATGGTAGCCACGGCGCGTTCGAGTCCGGACAGGGACGGCGTACCGGATCAGACGATGATGACCCGCCGCCCGCGCGTGTGACCGGCGCGGCTGTCGATGTGCGCCGCCGCGGCCTCGGCGAGCGAGTACGACTTCTCGACCGGGATGTGGAGCTTTCCCCGTGCGATGAGGTCGGCGGCCTCGGCGAGTGCGTCCGGCACGCTCCCGGCCACTCCGGAGAACCGGACGCCGAACTCCGATGCGCCGAGATCGGCTATGGTGACCACCTTTTCGGGGTTCCCGGTCAGCTCGACGAGTTCGCGGATCACGCCCGAGCCGGCCAGATCCAGCGCCGCGTCGACGGGGCCGAGCTGCCGCACCCGTTCGACCCAACCCTCACCGTACGTCGTGGCGATCGCACCGAGACTTCGCAGATAGTCCTGATTCGCGGCTCCGGCCGTGCCGATCACCGTGATGCCGCGCTCGCGGGCGATCTGTAGCACCGCCGATCCGACTCCGCCCGACGCGCCGCTGACCAGCAACGTCTGTCCGGGCCGCACGCCGACTTCGCGGATGATGCGGAGTGCGGTCTCGACCACGGAGGGGTACCCGGCGGCCTCCTCGAATGTCAGGCCCTCGGGCATGCGGGTCCAGGCCGACAGGACGGCGAACTCGGCGTAGGTGTTCGAGCCTTCGCCGAAGACCTTGTCGCCCACAGTGATTCCTTCGACTCCGTCGCCGATCTCGTCCACCACCCCGGAGGCGTCCTGGCCGACTCCGGCGGGTAGCTCGATGGGATGGGCCGCCAGGATCTGGCCCTCGCGGATTCTCCAGTCGACGGGATTCACGCCCGCCGCCCGCACGGCGATGCGCACCTGACCGGGGCTCGCGTGGGGCTCCTCGGCGTCTTCGAGCCGCAGAACCTCCGGACCGCCGAACTCGGCGAAACTCACTCTCTTCATGCTGTCGACCGTAACACTAACCGTTAGTGTTTTGAAACAGTTAGTGTTTTGTATTTGATAGCGTCATGGGATGACCGTGCCGCCCGGACGCCGGGAGCGTAAGAAGGCCGCGACCCGCCAGAAGATCGCCGACACCGCCTTGCGGTTGTTCCTCGACCGCGGGTACGGCTCGGTGGGTATCCGCGACGTGGCCGCCGCGGCCGACGTGGCCGTCACCACGCTCTTCTCTCACTTCGCCTCGAAGGAGGCCCTCGTATTCGAGCGGGACGAAGACTTCGAACAACGACTCGCGCAGGCGGTCACCGACCGTGCCCCGGGCGAGCCGCTCATCCCCGCGCTACGCCGCGAAATGCATGTCCTGGTGCGACATTGCGCATCGGACAGCGCCGCCCCGATCTGGGACATGATCGACGAGTCGCCCGCCCTCCGCCAGTACGAGGAGTCGATGCGCCTGCGCCACGCGGAGTCGCTGGCCCACGCCATCGCCGCCGACCTCGACCTGCCCTCGACCACAACCACCTGCCGGACGATCGCCCGGTTCGTGATCGACGCCCATTCCCTGGCCCGCGAGGCGGATGATCCGGAGGCGGCGGTGGACGAGATCTTCCGGATGATCGAGGCGGCGTGGGAGATCGGGGAGCCTGCTCGCGAGAGCTAGGTCGAAATGAGTTTCATGTCGCTGACGAGCCAGCGGCCGTCGGGTTGTTCTTCGGCGGTGATCACCGTGGCGGCGAGGGAGATGGCTGGGCCTGGGGTGGCGTCGCTGGTGGTGGAGCGTTTGACGTAGCCGACACCGAGGGCGGTGGCTCCGGTTATCGCGCGGAGGCCGCAGTTGAAATCGAGGACCTCGCTGCGTTGATTCGTGGCGAGGAAATAGTCGCGGGTGGCGCCGTGGGTATCGATCAGGTGCTGGCGATATGCGCCGGTGGTTGCGTCGATGGCACCGGCGAAATACTGGTCCAGTGATTGTGGGTCGTAGGTGGAAATGTGGCTCATGTAGAGATGAATAGCGTGCAATGCGGCAATGTGACGGCTGCCGATCTTCGATATTTCCGGGGCGAGATCGGGGCGGGGCTCGGTCTGCGTGGGGACGGCTCCGAAGTTGGCCGCGTTGCGGGGAGCGCTGGTCGCGACGCTGCCCTTGGCTGCGGCAGACCCTGCGGTCTCGTCGTTCCGGGCGATGTACACGGCACCGACGGCGACGGCGCCCAGCGGCACGGCACCGGCGATGGCAGCGAGTTTCCGCCGCGAAATGCCCGATTTCGACGACTGTTCGCCGGGAAAAGGGGGAGGCTCGACCGGCGGGAACGACAGTTCTGGTCTCTCGTCGGGTTTCTCGGGCTGGGTCAAGAGGTTCCTTCCATCGCGGGCGGCGCTGCGAGACGTTATCCGCTGAGAAGCGTTCGGGTGGAAGGTTCACAAGAATTCCGCCGCCTACTGGCGCGTAGTGTCTGAAATGCGCTGAATGCCTTCGTGTGCTGAGGTCGGAAAAGTCGTGCTTATTCTCGAGTTCGGGCGACCCGGATTTCGTGTTGGTTAGAATGTCTAATGTTTCAGAAATGCGGCCACGTCCGTATTTCGACGTGGTCGATCCGGACAGTAAACCCGAGCGACGCGGCGGTTCAGGAGGCGAGGCGGTTGCGGAGGATGGGGAGGCCGGGGCCGGAGAGGTCATCGCAGTAGGGGGCGCGGCCGGCCATGGCCATGACCAAAGCGGTTGTGGGGCCGGTGATTCGAGGGCCGGTGCCGGTGGTGAAGGGGCCGTCGGTGGCTTCGAGGCGGAGGTCCTTGATCGCGGTGCGGCTGGGGACGGTGAAGTTTCGGGAGGCGTAGAAGTGGGCTACCTCGGTGGCCGCTTCGACCGAAGGGTGGCGAGGGAGACCGAGGGGGCGGCGGATGTCTTGGGCGTGGACGACGACCTCGCCGAGCCAGGCGGGGGTGTGGCCGGAGGCGGCCGTGGTGCGGGGGACGATGGCGCGGAACAGGTTCAGGGTCTCGGCGGAGGTGGCGCCGCGGTGTTCGGCGAGGCGGCGGGCGTTGTGTACGTCGGGGTCGAAGCGGGCGCCGGCCATGCTGCGGAGCCAGCGGAATCGGCCGATGCTCGCCGCGGCGGTGAGGTGTGCGACGACCTCCTCGACCGTCCATCGGCCGCACAGGGACCGCTGGGACCACTGGCTGTCGTCGAGTTCGGCGAGATCGTCGGCCAGTGCCGCGCGCTCGGCGTGAATCATGGCCCACAGTTCGTCGCGTGTGGCGTTCGACACCCGGGAAACCTCCAGTTCAGCGATGTCCACCGCGCGACGATACGAGCGCGGTTCGTCGTTCCGAACTACAGACGCGGCCGGTCACCCGAATTCATCGGTGCGGCAACGACCTCGGCCTACTCGCCGATCACCAGCACGAGCTTCCCGCGCGCGTGGCCTTTCTCGCCGACGCGGTGCGCCTCCGCGACCTCGGCCAGCGGGAAGGTCTGTGCGACCGGGAGCGAGAAGCGGCCGGACTCGATCAACTCGCCGATTTCGCCTATCGCGTGGATCGCGCGGCCGGCGTCGCCGCGACTGAATCGCACCCCGTGCTCCTGCGCGCCCGCGAAATCGGCGAGCGTCATGACATGCTCCGGTCCGCCCGCCAGATCGATGAGTTCGGGCAGGACGCCGCTGCCGGCGACGTCGAGGGCCAGGTCGACGCCCTCGAGTGCGAGTGCGCGCACCCGCTCGGCCAGGCCGTCACCGTAGGCGACAGGTTCGGCGCCGAGCGAGCGAAGGTACTCGTGATTCGCAGGACTGGCGGTGCCGATCACGCGCGCCCCTCGCGCCACCGCGAGCTGGACCGCCGCGCTGCCGACACTTCCGGAGGCGCCGCTGACGAGCAGCGTATGGCCGCTGCGGACACCGAGCTGATCGATTGCGCGCGTGGCCGTCTCGAGCGCGGCCGGGATCGCGGCCGCGGCGGCGAAGTCGAGCGAGGGCGGGATCGGCGCGTAATGCGACAGCACCACCGACTCGGCCTGCGCGGCCGGCTCGGCGGAGAAACCGAAGACGCGATCGCCGACGGCGACATCCGCGACGCCCTCGCCGAGTTCGTCGACCACACCTGCCGCCTCGTGCCCCAGTGTCTGCGGAAGCTCCTCGTCCATCAGGCCCTGACGCTTCTTCCAGTCACTCGCGTTGACACCGGCCGCGCGGACCGCGATCCGCACCTCACCGGGCCCCGGATGCGGCTCGGGAAGATCCACGATCGCCAAGACCTCCGGACCCCCGAAGTGGTCGAAACGCACAGCCTTCACCAGTCGCTCCCATCTCCAGGTATCCGATCACCCGTACGACAGTCTGCCAGTCTCGCGGGCGTACCCGATCCGCGTGCGGATCAGGTGGTGATGGGGGTGGGGAGGTGGGCGGTGTGGCGGTAGCTGCGGGCGACGAGGGCGGAGCGCAGGTACCACAGGCCGCTGGCGTGGGTCGGGTCGCAGCCGGTCAGGGTCGCGATGCGCTTGAGGCGGTAGTCGACCGTATTGGTGTGGATGTGCAGGGCGTGGGCCGTGCGCTGGCGGTTCAGGTTGTTGCTGATGTGCCGCTGCAGGGTCTCCAGCAGTTCGGGGTGGGGATCGAGCGGGTCGAGCAGGGTGCCCAGGTGCTCGCGTCCGGGGCCGGGCCGGGTGAGCTGGTATTCGAGGGCGAGATCGTCGAAGCGGTACAGGCCGCGCACGAGCCGCAGCCGGTGCACCATGTCGAGCAGTTGGTGGGCCCGGTCGGCGGCGGCGGGGATCTCCTCCGTGGTCGCGGTGACGACGGTCGCGGTGATGGGCACCTGCGCCGCCTGGGTCAGCGCGGCCAGGAGCTCATCGAGGTCGACGTCGTCGGAGGCGGGGATGAGCAGCGTGCCGCCGTCGACGCTGAGCAGCGACAGGATGGTCTCCCCGGCGTGATCGGTGGCGATCGCCGCCTGGATGCGCCGCAGCTTGCGGCGGGCCACCACCGAGCCGTCCACCATCGGGCTGGACTCCTCGGGATGCGGCGGAACCGCCAGGGCCAGCACGTTGTACCGCTCGGCGATCTCGATACCGCACTCGCGGGCCATGGTCGAGGTGGAATGCCCGCCGAGCAGCGCGGAGGTCAGCGTGTGCACCGCCGTGTGGTGCTCGTTGACCACCGAACGCAGTTCGCGCACATAGGCTTTCGACACCGCGGTGGTCATGGTGTCGAGCATGTCGACCACCATCTTGGCCGCGCCCACGAGGTTGTCGTAGTCGCCGCTGCGCAGCACCAGCATCTGCTCGTCGCCCTCGGTGATGCGGCGGTAGCTGTTGGTGGCGCTGGTGGTGACGAGGTCGAGTCCGAGGCGGAATCCCTCGTGGATGGCGTGGTGGATGGTGTCGATCGGCACGCCTTCCCGCGCCCACTGCGCCGCGGTGTCCTCGAGCTTCCGGGTCTTCTCCGGGACGTCGGCGCCGTCGAGCATGCTGATCGCCAGTTCCAGGCACACCCGCGTGATGGCGGTGACGTCGCCGTGGATCGCGTCGCCGGGGAGCGTCCGGCACGGGGCGACCGTGTCCACGAAATGTCCGACCATCTGCCGCGATAGGGCTCGGACGTCCCGCAGCGGCGTGGAGAACGGAGTCCCGGCATAGGTCAGGCCGGAGCTGTTGGATGTGTCGGCGGTCATCGGCGACCTTCCTTCCACCTCGATAGAGACGCGGTGGGCTTCACCCGCGGATTGCTCTGACAAAACGGTAAGCCGAGCGCGAACTCACCTTCTACTCCTCTTTGAATGATCTTCAGCGCCCGGCAACACGGCCGTCAGCCAGCGGAAATGTCATCAGAAGCGACGCCCGGAGGAGTGCTTTGCGCGGCATTAGTTAGGTGGGTGCTCACTTTTTGGGTGGGCGCCCGGGGTCGGTCAGGCCGCGCGGCTCTTGATCTCGGCCTCGGCCATGGCCGCGATCATGCGCGCGGTCATCTCGAGGGCCTCCTGGCGCTCGCGGCTGTCGACGTCCAGCGCGGAGACCCGCAGCACCGCGGCGAAACCGGTGTTGATCAGCACGAACGTCATGACGTCGTACTCGTGATCGTCGCCGGGGCCGAGCAGCTGGATCAGCAGCACCTTCACCAGCAGGCGCAGCCGCGGCTCGAATTCGGGGATGCCGCTGCTGTAGAACTGCACGCCCGCCACCAGCGCGCGCACGAGCCGGGCGTTGTCCACCAGCTCGTCGGCGATGACCTCCAGGATGCCGGTCACCAGCTCCACGGTGGGCTGGTCCGCCTGGCCGAATACCCGCTGGGTGAAGCGCCTTTCGACATTCTCGAGCAGCCGGCCGAGCAGTTCCTCGACGATGACGGAGCGGTCGGAGAAGTACCGGTAGACCGTGCCGATGCTGACCCCGGCCTCCGCCGCGATGCGGTTGGTCGAGGTGTTGGCGATACCGCGCTCGCCGAAGAGCTGCGCGGCGGTGTCCAGGATGTGTTCCCTGGTCGCCTTGGCGCGATCCTGCGTCGGGCGACGGCGGTGCCCCAGGGCTTTCGTCGGCATCGCACCCTCCCTGCTTCGCTGTCTGCCGAAGATGAGTCATGCTCAGTTTAGGGGTACGGTGTGCCTCGGGGTGATGAAAATTCAGCGCTGAACCTGTCGGTCGGTCCGATCGCCGATTCTCCGATCCTCCCGGCCTCGATGGGGTGGAATAGGGGGGACGACGTGGCAACGTGGCCAATGGAGGTTCGAGAGTGGTCGGTCGGGTCCCGAAGGGGCGTATCGCGCGGGGCAGCAGGATGGGCCGATTGGCCGCAGGGCAGGCGATCCGCGGGGTCGGCACCAAATTGTTCATGATCGGGCGGCCGGAACAGGCCCGGGAGATGCTCGCCGAACGGTCCACGCTGCAGGCGGCGCAGCAATTCGTCACCGTGCTCGGCGGGATGAAGGGCGCGGCGATGAAACTGGGGCAGATGCTGTCGGTCCTCGACGTCGATCTGCTGCCGGAATCGCATCGCGAGATGTTCCGGGTCAAACTCGCCGAATTGCGCGATCGCGCGCCGGTGGTGCCGTTCCCGGATATGCGGAAGGTGATCGAGGACGATCTCGGGCCGCTGTCGCGGTACTTCGCGGATTTCGACGAGGAGGCGATCGCCGCGGCCTCGATCGGTCAGGTGTACCGGGCGACGCTGCACGACGGGCGCACGGTCGCGGTGAAGGTCAAATATCCCGGCGTGGACCGGGCCGTCGAGGCGGATATGCGCAACCTGGCGATGATCAGCCGGCTGTGGAAATCCATTCTGCCGAGCGCCGCCGACGACGACGTGCTGGAGGAGATCGCGCGCAATATCGAGGGCGAACTCGACTATGTCGCCGAGGCCCGCAACCAGCACCGGGTGGCCTCCCGCTACCGCGATCACCCCTACATCACGGTTCCGGACAGCATCGAGGAACTCTGCGGGCACCACGTCCTCGTGACCGAATACCTCGACGGCATACCGTTCGAGGAGATCCGGGCACTGCCGGTAGAAGACCGCGATCGGATCGGCGAGCTGATCTACCGCTTCTACATCACCCCGATGTTCACCGATTACGAATTCTGCGGCGATCCGCACCCCGGCAATATCCTGCTCGCCGCGGACGGGCGGCTGGGTTTCGTGGATTTCGGGCTGTACAACACGATGGATCCGGCGATCGTCGAACTGGAGCGCAATGCCATGCGGATCGCGTGCGAGCGCCGCGATCGCGAGCTCTACGACAAATGGGTGCAGCGCGGCATCATCGATGCCGACGCGGGCGTGACGCCGCAGGAATGCATGGAATACGTGTGGGCCGCGGCGGGCTGGCATCTGCTCGACGAGGAGATCACGATCACCCCCGAATTGGCCACGGGCGCGGTCGTTCTCGCGGTCGATCCCCGCGCCGCGCAGTTCCGGGGCATGCGGCAGCAGCGGCTGCCCGCCGAGCACGTCTTCTCCCGCCGGGTGGACCTGTTCACCTTCGCCGCGCTCGGCCAGCTGGAGACCACGAACAACTGGCACCGCCTCGCCCGCGAATGGCTCTACCACGAGCCCCCGGTCACCGAGATCGGCAAGGAAACGGCTCGCTGGCGAGCCGGGGTGTGAGGACGACGCGGCGGCGGGACGTCCAGCGGACGACCGGTCCCGCGAAGATCCCGGCCAGGCGGGTGTAGGGCCAGATGCCGAGCAGGATCACCAGGCTGAGGCCCCGGATCTGATACGGGGCCGCGGCGCCGGTCATGAACTCGGCGCTCGGGTGGGCGGAGAACAGCGAACGGGCCCAGGCGAACAGCGTCGCGGCGGCCATGTAGTGGTCGTCCGCCGGATTCGGATCGAACCGGACGGCGACCCCGGACAGCACGATCGCGATCAGCAGCGGCAGCGTCACCCGGTCCACCGGCGTGACCGGCGCGCGGCGCGTTCCGGCGAGCATCGTGGGGAGGAACAGCAGCACGGCGCCGGCCGCGGCGGTCGGGAGCGCGATCACCTCGACCACGGCCATCAGCGCGGCGAGGGGTCCGGGCGGGTGGTGGCTGGGTCCCGACGCGATCACGTCGGTCACGCGGACCGACAGCAACAGGCCCGCGCCGAGCCGGAAGGCGAACGCTCCGTAGCGCTCCACCCGATCCGCGTCCGGGCCGCAGCTCTCCGGGCGGAAGCGATCGTGGCGGTAGCGCCATAGGTTGCCGACAACGAACGACACGAACGCGCAGTAGGGCAGAACGATCCACAGGAGAACCGTCACGGGTCCGATCATCGCCTTCCGTCAAGAAGTACCGGGATGCACAACGGTCGCAGAGGCGCAAACGCTGAGCTAGGGACCAAAGACACCTACCGCCCCGTACCGTTGTGCCCCGGGTTCCCCGATTGCCGCAGGAATGCGTGGGCCGCCTCGAGATGCGCCGGTTGCAGCCCGCCGCGCGGGTCGACGGGGATGAGCCGGGTGGGCGCTCCGGAGTCGCTGCGCCGCTCGGCCCAGCCCTGGTCGGCCGGTTGGAACTCGTCGTCGAACCAGCAGATGGGCCGGCGGCCGGCCCAGCGGTCGATCACCGGCAGCTTTCCGTGATGGCCGTCGCGGTGCCGAATTCCGGTGTCCTCGAACACGATTACCTCGAGTTCGGGCAGGCCCAGCATCGGCCCGAGCAGCCGGTTGGCCTCGTGTTCCCAGGCCGTTGCCCACACCAGATCCGCGTCGCCCGCCCTGGCCAGTTCCAGCAGCCGGTCGCCGTGCGCGGGATTCAGCAGGATCCGGTGCTCGACCGGCGGAACCACCGGGATGATCTGATGCCGGACCACGAATTGCCGGTAGCCCTCCGGTAGCGGGCCGCCGCGCGGCGGGGCCGGATTCAGCGGGCCGTCGACATCCAGAAGTACTGCCGCACGCGGTGATTCGACCATGGGCACCCCCTCCGCCAGGATGTCAGTCTACGTGCCAGGATCGCGCCGCGGACGGCATCGGCGAGGATCGGCCGTCGCGCTCGAAAGCCTGGTCACGGCGGGAAACGCTGTGGCATATTGGAACGGGTAGCGAGCGATCGGCCCTCTTCCCCAGGAGACCGCATGTCCGATTCGTTGCATACCAGAATCTGCCTGACCGGGGCCGCCTGGCGCGACCCGATGATCAGCCTGTTCCTCGTGCCCGAACCGCGTGTGCGGGGCGCGTGCATGCTGCACCTCCTGGAGCAGGCGCCGGTCGACGGCGAACCGCGGCGCGATCCGGACCTGATCGCCTCCGTCGAGGCGCGGCATCTGCCCGGCGCGCGGCCGTGCCTGCTGGCGTACGGGTCCGGCGTTCCCCGCCCCGGCCTGCGAACGCTCTATCACGACCACTACATCGGCGACGGTCCCGTGGGCCTGGACACCGGCGATCCGGACGAGGTGGCCCGGCTGGCGCTGCTGCCCGAGCGCGCGATCGGCCCGCGCCGCATCGACGACTTCGAGGACTATTCCGTCCGGTGGGCGATGCTGGCGGTATACCGCTATTTCGGCGTGGACCAGCGCATCCCGCTCATGTACCACGGATTCGCCGATCCGCGCGGCGGCTGGCTGGCCCTGCGCACGGCCATCGCCTGACTCACCCCTCGGTCACGAACCCCTGGGCGACCAGCCAGTCGCGGGCGACGTTCGCGGGCTCCTGACCCTCGACGTCGACCTTGCGGTTGAGTTCGGTGATGCTCTCGTTGGTGAGCAGCCGCGTGATCGGCGCGATGACCTCCGCGACCTGCGGGTGGGCGGTGGCGAACGATTCCTGCATCACCAGTGCGGCGTTGTACTTCGGGAAGAACTTGAGATCGTCCTCGAGCAGCTTCAGATTCAGCGCCGGGATGCGGCCGTCGGTCGCGGCGACCGAACCGAACTGGCAGGTGCCGTCGGCCGTCGCCGGATAGACCAGCGCGTCCTGCATGACCTGCTTCTTCACCTTGCCCATATCGACGCCGTACTTGCGCACCACGCCCGGGAAACCGTCCTGCCGGACGCTGAATTCGGTGCCGACGCAGGTGGGGCCGGTGGACGGGTCGGTATTCACCAGGCGGGCGAAGTCCGACAGCGTGGCGGCGCCCGTCTTCTGCTGGCTCCCGGCGCTGGTCACCAGGGCGTAGGTGTTGTTCATCGGGGCCATATCGGCCCACACCATGCCGTGCTTGTCGCGGTCCTGGTCGCGGACCGCCTCGAACTGGCCGACCGAATCGGGAATCGGCGTCTCGTTGCCGAGATAGTTGATCCAGCCGGTGCCGGTGTAGTCGAAGGCGAGGTCGACCTGGCCGTGCAGCTGGGCGTCGCGCAGGCTGTTGGACCCGGTGATGGCGGTCAGGTCCCGGACCTCCGCCCCGGCGGCCGTCAGCGCGAATTCGAGGATGTAGCCGAGGATGATCTGCTCGGTGAAGTCCTTGGAGCCCACGATGATTCGCACACCGTCGAGTTCGGGCACGGGCCGAATGCTGCCGGGCCCCACCCGCAGCGGCACCGCGCCACCGGCCTCCAGCCCGCAGCCGGCGGCGAGCAGCCCGGCCGCCGCCACGGCAGCGATCAACCTGGAGCACACACCGGCGCGCTTCCTCGCGGGCACTATGTTGGCGCGCTTCCTCGCGGGCACTATGTTGGCGCGCTTCCTCGCGGGTGCTATGTTGGCGCGCTTCCTCGCGGGTGCTATGTCGGTGCGCTTCCTCGCGGGCGCTGTTCCGTTGTCCCGGCACGCTTTTGGCCGGGACCATCTCGGGGTTCTCATCGCAACCCCCTCGGCCCGAGGAATCGTTCGGCGAGCGCGCCCAGCCAGTCCACCAGCAGCGCCAGGGCGACCGCGAGGATCGCGCCCACCCACAGCGTCACGTTGTCGCGCAGCTTGTATCCGGTGTCGATGAGAATGCCCAGGCCGCCCGCGCTGACCAGGAACGACAGCGTCGCGGTGCCGACCGCCAGCACCAGGGAGGTGCGCAGCCCGGCGAGGATGTAGGGGACCGCGAGTGGAAATTCGATGCGGCGCAACACCGTCAGCGCCGACATACCCTGGCCGCGACCGGCGTCGACGAGCATCGGATCGACCTGATCGAAGCCGAGGATCGTGTTGCGCAGCACCGGAAGCAGTGAATACAGCGCGATCGGGCCGACACCGACCCAGAATCCGGTCTGCTGGGTCCACAGGTAGGTGAGCACGATCAGGCCGATCGTCGGGGCCGCCGAGCCGATATTGGCGATGCCGACGAACAGCGGCGCCAGCCGCCGGTACCGGGACCTGGTCAGCAGCGTGCCCAGCGGCACCGCGACCACCACGACGATGGCGATGACGGTCAGCGTGATCACCACGTGCTGGCGGGTGGCGGTGGTGATGTTCTCGGCGTTCATGCTGGCCTGCTGGGTGGCGGTCAGCGTCCGGCTGAATCCCCACCAGAGCACGCCGACGGCCAGTCCGAGCGCCAGTACCGGCTGGGCGAACAACCTGATGCGTTCGGCCAGCCGCTCGGTGTGGCGAGTGGCGCCACTCATGACGTCTGCTCGTCCGAATACGTTGTGACCGTGTGGTGTTCGGCACGGATCTCGGACAGGTGCGCCACCAGCGTGTCGATGTTGATCAGGCCGGCGTACTCGCCGCGGCGGCCGGTGACGACCGCGTTGGCCGTGCTCTCGGCCAGCAGGACCTCCAGCGCCTCCTGCAGTGAGGAGCGCAGCGCGACCGTGCCGGTGACGGGCAGGCCGATCTCGCGCAGCGAGGTGGCCAGGCCGAGATGCGCCTCCGACACCCAGCGTAGCGGGCGGCGCTGGGCGTCGAGTACCAAGCCCCACTTCCACTTCCGCTCGGCGAGTGCGCTCCGCAGCGTCGCCACGTCGTCGGTGTCGAGGGCGGTGGGGCACTGCCCGAGGTCGACGTCCTGGACGCGCACCAGGGTGAGCTGTTTGAGCGCGGCGTCGGCGCCGACGAATCCGGCCACGGTGTCGTCCGCCGGTTCGGCCAGGATCGCTGCCGGGGTGTCGTACTGCAGGATCCGGGACTGGTTGCCCAGCACCGCGATTCGGTCGCCGAGTTTGACCGCCTCGTTGAAGTCGTGGGTGACGAAGACGATCGTCTTGTGCAGTTCGGCCTGCAACCGCAGCAGTTCGTCCTGCAGCAGGCCGCGGGTGATCGGGTCGACCGCGCCGAACGGCTCGTCCATCAGCAGCACCGGCGGGTCGGCGGCCAGCGCGCGGGCCACGCCGACGCGCTGCTGCTGACCGCCCGACAGCTGCCGCGGATACCGGTCGCGGAACTCGCCGGGATCCAGGCCGACCAGTTCGAGCATCTCGTCGACGCGGGCGGAGACCCTGCCGCGGTCCCAGCCGAGCAGGCCGGGGACGGTCGCGATATTCCGCGCGACCGTCAGATGCGGGAACAGCCCCGCCTGCTGGATCGAATAGCCGATCTGGCGGCGCAGCTTGTCGGCGTTCACCGTGGTCACGTCGCGCCCGGAGATGGTGATGGTGCCCGAGGTCGGCTCGATGAGCCGGTTGATCATCCGCATGGTCGTGGTCTTGCCGCAGCCCGACGGGCCCACGAACACCACGATCTCGCCCGCGGGAATGGTGAGGGAGACGTTGTCGACGGCCGGATCGCGCTGTCCCGGATAGCGTTTGGTGACCGAGTCGAGCACGATCTCGGCCGGGGCGTGATCCCCGGTGCGCTCCGGGGTGTCGGTCGCGGTTTCAGTCACGGATTCCCCTCGGAGTGGTGAGACGGCCGACGAGGACCAGGACGGCGTCGAGCGCGAGCGCCAGCACGATGATCAGCACCGTGCCGGTGAGCGCCATCGGCACCGCGGTCGGGCTGCCGAGGCGGGCCAGGCCGGAGAAGATCAGGTTGCCCAGGCCGGGGCCCTTGGCGTAGGCGGCCATGGCGAGGATGCCCATCGTCATCTGGGTGCTGACGCGGATGCCCGCCAGGATCGAGGGCCAGGCCAGGGGCATCTCGATGCGGGCCAGGATGCGCAGCCGGTTCATGCCCACGCCGCGGGCGGCATCGGAGACCGCCGGGTCGACGCTGGAGAGCCCGATGATGGTGTTGCGGATGATCGGCAGCAGCGCGTAGAGCACGAGTGCGGTGATCGTCGGCTTCACGCCCAGGCCCATCTGCGGGATGAGCAGGCCGAGCAGGGCGAACGAGGGAACCGTCAGGATGATGCTGGCCGCCGCGGTGGACAGCGCCGAACCCCAGGGGCTGCGATGTACCGCGATGCCGATGAGCACAGCCACGATCGTCGCGAGCAGTACCGCCTGCACGACCGCCGAGACATGCAGATACGAGTCGGTCAGCAGTTGAATGCGATGATCGACGACGAAGTTCCACAGCGTGTCCAGGGTTTAGCCCTCCCACCGTGTAGTTGTCGTCCGGGCCGAGTGTAACGACACAGGGAGGGAAACTAGGCCATTTCGGCCGGTTTGTCGCGATGACGGCAGGGGGATATCAGAATTCACCATTACGCTCGGGCCGAGGTTCCGGGTAAGGTCGGGTTCGGTCGTTTGTCAACGTATCCACCCGCGGGGGATATCTCTTACTGGTGGGAGGTGCACCGGGTGCACCTCGACCTACGATGGACTCGGCGGTGCCCGGCAGCGCCGCCGTCGCGATCCCTGTCCTGCTGCCCCCTCATCGGCAGGACGGGGATCTGCATCGCGCGGCACTGATCAGAGTGCTTGCGCCCGGGGGTGTCACAGTGGTTGGGCGCGCACACCATCCGGCACAGCGAGGTTACGAAACTCATGCCACAGTCCACCCGGCACGACCCCGTCACCTGGATCGACTACGCCGAATTCGGTGAGCGCTTCGTCAAGCACGCGGTGACGCGGGCGCGGATCGAGGCCGCGGTATCCGGTATGGCCGGGCGCGGGATGACCATCGGGCCGTTCTCGGTCGGGCCCGCGGGTCTGGCCGGCTTCGTCGCCGAGGGCAGCGTGGGCAAGCCGGTGATCGCGCGCAGCGGACCGGATGTCACCTTCGAGGTCCGGATTCCGGTATCGCTGCACGTCACCATCACCCTGGGCGGCCAGCGGCTGCGGCTGGAGGCGATCGTCGAAATCGACCTCACGCTGCACGCGCGCACGGCCGACCCCCTGCTGATCGTGATCGATATACCCCGGGTCGCGGCCCGGGACGTCAGTTTCGTGGTGCGGGCGCAGGCCATCGGCGCGGCGTTCGAGCTGCTGCTGGATCCCATCGCGGTGCTGGTGCAGCGCGAGGTCGCCAACCGGCTCAACGGCATGCTGGCCGATCCGGCGGCGCGGAGCGGCCGGGTGTTCGATGTCGTGGCCATCATGAACGGGACCCGGTCGGAGCATGCGGCCCAAGAGGGTTTCGACTGGATCGGCTACGACGAGTTCGGGCGGCGGTTCTTCCCGCTCATCGTCACGCGCGAGCGGGTGCTCGACGTGGTCGAGGGGCTCGCCGGCCGGGCGATCGAGGTCGGCCCGCTGCGCACCGGCCCGCGCGAGGCGGCGACGGTAGGGGTGCGGGGCACCGTCCGGATGCCGCGGCTGTCGGAGCGGGTGAGCGACGATCCGGTGGCGTTCGATCTGAGTATCCCGGTGGCGCTGGAGATCACCGTCGACGTTCTCAAGGCCAATCACTACCGCGCCGAGGTCGAGATCCCGCTGGTGCTGGTCGCCCGCGCGGCCGATCCGCTGCTGATCGTGATCGATGTCGCGCCGCCCGATCCGCACACCATCGCCGTCGACCTGCACGCCGAGGGCTGGCGAGCGCGGGCGCTGGGCCGGGTCGGCAATATTCGTCAGCAGATCGCCGCTCAGGTCGCCGCCGTCGTCCGCCGCGAACTCGCCGACGCCTCCGGCCGCACCATCGACGTGGAAGCCCGGCTGGACCGTATCTGACCTCGTCACGACCATACGCGTGTGGCACGTGTGATTGATGTGTCCGGTGAGCCTGGCGGTTCCTGTGTGCATGTGGTGAAATATGTTGACGTTCGAGGCTTCCGGCGCGGATATCTTGGGGAAGGTGCGCCGGGTACGCCGGTTTGGTACTCCCAGGTCAGGTACGGCGCGAAGGAGTTCTCCGATGCGTTTCACCCCGATGTCCCGGCGGACCCTGTTCGGTCTCGCCGCCGGTACCGCCACCGCCGCCGGCCTCTCGGCCCTGGCGCCGCACGCCGCGGCCACGGGCGCGCCGCTGGGCACCCTGCTCGACTACGCCGGCGCGGTGCCCTCGGCCGACGCCATTCGCTCCGCCGGGCACGCCGGGGTGATCCGCTACGTCTCCGACCGCCGTCCGGGCGCGGAGTGGATGGCCGGAAAACCGTTGCTGGCGAGCGAGGTCGAGTCGCTGCGGGCGGCTGGGCTGACCATTGTGTCCTGCTACCAGTACGGCAAGGGCGAGACCGCGGACTGGCGCGGCGGGCTGGAGGCGGGCAAGAGGCACGCCGACCGCGGGCTGCAACTGCATCGCGAGGCGGGCGGATCCGACACCGCGCCCATCTACGCCTCCATCGACGACAATCCCAGCGCCGCCGACTTCGCCACCATGATCGCCCCCTACCTCGCGGGCTGGCAGCAGGTGCTCGGCAACGAGAACGTGGGCGTCTACGCCAATGCCCCCACCATCGAGCTGGCGAACGCCGCGGGCCTGGGTTCCTGGTTCTGGCAGCACAATTGGGGCACGCCGAAGGGTTTCGTGCACCCGGCCGCGAACCTGCACCAGTTCGAGATCGACAAGCGCGCGGTCGACGGCGTGGGTGTCGACGTCAACGACATCCTCACGCCGCAGTACGGGCAGTGGTGAGCGCCCGTCAGGTCTGGCAGTGGCAGGTCGGGTCGTCGCAGAGATCCGGCTCGTCGGGGACCACCGAGAGCATCGGGCGGGCCTCGGGCGCCTCGCGCACCCCCATCCAGGCGAACAGCGACCACCGGGACAGTCCGGAGAACGCCGAGCCCAGGCTGAAGAACGCGCCGATGGAGCCGATCGACAGCACCGAACCCACGCTGCCGACGGACAGGATCGAGTACGCCGACCCGATGGAGAGGATGGATCCCTCCGAGCGGATCGACAGGATCGACCGATGCGATCGGGTGGACAGCACCGATCGGTAGGAGCGGCGGGACATGACCGACTTGCGCTGATCGACAGTCGTCATGATTAGCGGTCTACCACAGCCGAAAGGCCGTTGGAAGACGAAAAGCCCGGAGTGTCGCACACGCGACGTCTCCGGGCCTTGTCGTCAGCGCTGGGCCTGCGGCTGAGCCTGGGCCTGCGGTTGCACCGGTGCCTCCTGAGCCTGGGCCTGCGGCTGGGTCCGCGCCGGCGACGGGGCGGCGGGCGCGACAGTGAAGATGCCGAGGGTCGGCAGGAACGAGCAGGTGATGGGCGCCTGCTCGGCCGAGGGCTGGGTGGTGAGCGATCCGGAGATCACCGAGATGACGCGTCCCGGGCCGGTGTCGGCGATCGCCGAGAGGGTGGCCGGGCCGTCGGGGTTGATGTGGGCCTCGTCGGTCAGGGGGAGGGTGCCGCCCTGGCGGTTGTCGAGGTTGAACCACTGCACCGTCATCGGCGGATTCTGCTGCGGCGACAGGCCTTTGGTGCCCAGCGCGGTGAAGACGAAGCCGGACTGGCCGCCGTTCGGGCCGGGCGGCGGTAGCTCGGCCGGGCCGGGGACGGCCAGTGCCGTGCCGACGGAATCGGAGCCGGGGCCGATGCAGTCCTTGCCGATGGTCGGGTAGAGGAACTGGGCGATCGTGGGGCCGTTCTCCGGGAGATCCGGACCGCCGCCACCGCTGCCGTCGAGGAATTTGACGATGGCCTGCAGGGCCGCCTTCACCTGCGGCGGCAGATTCGTGGAGTTCAGGATCTGCTCGGCCTGGTCGAGAATGCCCTGCTGGCCGGGTGAGGCGATGGTCGAGGCGTTGGCGGCGGCGCCGATGATCGCGGGCGCGAGGCTGGCGATCGCGTCGACCGGGACGCCCTCGGGAATCAACGGGACGGAGGCAGGGGCCTGCTGCTTCGGCGCCGGAGCGGCGAGCGCGGTCGACGCGGCGACAGTGGCACCGGCCGCGAGGGCCAGCGCGGACATTGCGAACCGCGATCCTCTGGTGCGAAGCACTGGTGTAGCCGTCCTTAACCTCGGGTACCTCATCCGGCGATGCGGCCGCATCGCCTGCGTCACTTTAGGGATAGAGAAGCCAAGTTGTACAGCCGTGGTGCGATCTCACAGGCGGCGTCGGATCGGTTGTTGCCGCTCTGGGACGATAACCCCACTCCGATGTTACTGGAGTGATCAGTGATGCAAATGTTACAAGATAGGCCCCTCTAGGGGTCGTTACCGCCGCCGGTAATCTTGTCCGGGCCCGCCACCCCAGCCGAAAGTCAGCGTGCCGTGAAGCGACACTCCCGCCGGATCGCCCTCCTCGCGCTGGGCCTGTCCGTGCTGGCCCGGTTGCTGTGGATGCTGTTGTCGCCCAACGGGATGAACCTCGTGGACCTGCACGTCTACGTCGACGGAGCGGCCAGCCTGGGCAGCGGCCACCTCTACGACTACACCTATTCGGAGAAGACGCCGGACTTCCCGCTCCCCTTCACCTATCCGGCATTCGCCGCCGTCGTGTTCTATCCGCTGCACTATCTGCCGTTCACCCTGGTCGCGGTGGCGTGGCTGCTGCTGATCGCGGCGGCGCTGTACGCCGTGGTGCGGATCAGCTTCGCGATGCTGCTCGGTGACGCCGCGCGCGAGACCCGCTGGCGCACGGCCGCGATCGGCTGGACCGCGGTGGGGCTGTGGCTGGAACCGACCCGCACGACCATGGACTACGGGCAGGTCAACGCGTTCCTGGTGCTCGCGGGTATCGCGGCGGCCTATTACACGGGGTGGTGGCTGTCGGGATCGCTGGTCGGCGTCGCGGCCGGGGTGAAACTGACGCCCGCGGTCACCGGCTTCTATTTCCTCACCCAGCGCCGCTGGATGAGCGCGGTCTGGGCCGCGGTGGTGTTCGCGGCCACGATCGGGCTGAGTTTCGCCATCTCACCGGCCGAGACCCGCACCTACTTCGGGCCTCTGATCGGCGACGCGAGCCGGATCGGGCCGGTCGGCTCGGTGTGGAATCAGTCCCTGCGCGGCGCGCTGACCCGGATCCTGGGTTACGACGCGGGCGGGCCGTGGCATCTCGGCGGGCATCGGATCCCGTTCGGGCTCTGGTGGTTCGGCGGCGTGGTCGTGCTCGCGGTGCTGGCCTACTTCGCGTGGCGAGCGCTGGATTCCGGGGACCGGCTGGGCGCGCTGCTGGTGGTGCAGTTGTTCGGGCTGATGGCCTCGCCGATCTCGTGGTCGCACCACTGGATGTGGTTGCTTCCGGTCGTGCTGTGGTTGCTGTACGGGCCGCTGCGCGCCGCGGCCGGCGCCCGGGTGCTCGCCGGTTACTGGCTGGTGACCGCGCTCATCGGCGTGCCGTGGGTGCTGTCGTTCTTCCAGCCCACGATCTGGACCATCTCCCGGCCGTGGATCCTGTCCTGGCTGGGTGCGGTCGACGCGATCGGGGTGATCGCGTTCTATATCTGGCTGATCCGGATCGGCCGGGCCCGGCGCGCGGACGCGCGGGCGCTCAGCTCTGCTGAGCCAGCCGATCTATCTCGCCCGCCAGCGCCGTATCCAGGCGCGTGAGCCCGCCCTCGGAGTGGGTCGAGAGCGTGAACGTGACGCGACGCCAGCGGATATCGATATCGGGGTGATGGTTGGCGGCCTCGGCCTCGGCGGCAACCCGGCGCACGAGTTCGATACCCGCCATGAAGGAGGGGGCCTCGACGGTGCGCGTGATGCTGGTGCCGGTGTGCGTCCACTCCGGCAGTTCCTTCAGTGCGGTCGCGATCTCGTCGTCGCTCAGTAGTGGGGTGCTCATACCCCGGGTGTACCCCGCGAGCTAGGCCGCACGCGCCTGCTTCAGGTACTTCTTCAGGTCTTTTCCGCACATCCCGGCGGATTCGGCCTTCCGCATGCGCATGACCACGACAGGGCATTTCACGCAGCGCGTCTTCTTGCGACAGCACTTCTTCTTCGGCTTCAGGCGCGACACCTGTTTGGCCTTGACCTTGCCCATGGGAGGTAAGCATAGCCTAAGTTTGGGGCGTGTAGCCGCACCGATCGGGGCCGCTCTGGCGGATTTCGGTACTGTATAGCTGGCCGCATGCCCGGTGAGTCACTCGTCCACCTGTCTTGCACTGGTCCCTCGACGTCGAGGGTCGGCCGGCAACCATCTCATTCAGCAGGAGGATTTCACGTGTCGTCTGTCGAGTTCCGCAACGTCGCGATTGTGGCTCACGTCGACCACGGCAAGACGACGCTGGTCGACGCGATGCTCAGGCAGTCCGGCGCCTTCGCCGAGCGGGCCGAACCGGTCGATCGTGTGATGGATTCCGGCGATCTCGAACGCGAGAAGGGCATCACCATTCTCGCCAAGAACACCGCCGTGCACCGGCACAATGCCGATGGCAGCGTCACCGTCATCAATGTCATCGACACCCCCGGCCACGCCGACTTCGGTGGTGAGGTCGAGCGCGGCCTGTCGATGGTCGACGGCGTCGTGCTGCTGGTCGATGCTTCCGAGGGCCCGCTGCCGCAGACGCGGTTCGTCCTGCGCAAGGCGCTCGCCGCCTCGCTGCCGGTCATCCTGGTCGTCAACAAGACCGACCGGCCCGACGCGCGCATCGAGGAGGTCGTCGAGGAATCGCACGACCTGCTGCTCGACCTCGCCTCCGACCTCGACGACGAGGCGTCCGAGGCTGCCGAGCTGGCGCTGGACCTGCCGGTGCTCTACGCCTCCGGCCGCGAGGGCAAGGCGTCCACGGCGCGCCCCGAGAACGGCAACGCCCCCGACGCCCCGAACCTCGACGAGCTGTTCGAGGTGCTGCTGAAGTGCGTGCCCGCGCCCAAGGGCGACGCCACCGCGCCGCTGCAGGCGCACGTCACCAACCTCGACGCCTCGCCGTTCCTCGGCCGCCTGGCGCTGCTGCGCATCCACAACGGCACCCTGCGCAAGGGTCAGAACGTGGCGTGGATGAGTGCCGACGGCGTCAAGAGCGTCAAGATCACCGAGCTGCTGAAGACCGTCGGCGTGGAGCGCAATCCCGCCGAGGAGGCGGAGGCCGGTGACATCGTCGCCGTCGCCGGGATCCCGGACATCATGATCGGCGACACCCTCGCCGACGCGGAGAAGGTGGCCGCCGGCGAGGATCTGGCGCTGCCGCGCATCACCGTCGACGAGCCCGCCATCTCGGTCACCGTCGGTATCAACACCTCGCCGCTGGCCGGCCGCAACGGCGGCACCAAGCTCACCGCGCGGCTGGTGAAGGCCCGGCTGGACCAGGAACTGGTCGGCAATGTGTCGCTGCGCGTGCTGAACACCGAGCGCCCCGACACCTGGGAGGTCCAGGGCCGCGGCGAGCTGGCGCTGGCCATCCTGGTGGAGACCATGCGCCGCGAAGGCTTCGAGTTGACCATCGGCAAGCCGCAGGTCGTCACGCGGATGGTCGACGGCAAGGTGCACGAGCCGTACGAGGAGCTGACGGTCGACGTGCCCGAGGAGCACCTGGGCGCGGTCACACAGCTGCTGGCCTCGCGCAAGGGCAAGATGGTGCAGATGACCAACCACGGATCCGGCTGGGTCCGGATGGAATTCATCGTGCCGTCGCGCGGGCTCATCGGCTTCCGCACCGACTTCCTCACCGAGACCCGCGGCACCGGCATCGCCAACGCCGTCTCGCACGGCTACGCGCCGTGGGCCGGGGAGATCCGCGCGCGGCACACCGGCTCGCTGGTGTCCGACCGCGCGGGCAGCGTCACCCCCTACGCGATGCTGCAGCTGGCCGATCGCGGCACCTTCTTCGTGGATCCGGGCGCCGACACCTACGAGGGCATGGTCGTCGGTATCAACCCCCGCGCGGAGGACCTCGACATCAACGTCACCCGCGAGAAGAAGCTGACCAATATGCGCAGTTCCACCGGTGACGTGCTGGAGACCCTGGCCCGCCCGATGGTGCTGGACCTCGAGGGCGCCCTGGAATTCTGCGCCGGCGACGAATGCGTCGAGGTCGGCCCCGACGTGGTCCGCGTCCGCAAGGTCATCCTCAACGCCACCGAGCGCGCCCGCGAACTCTCCCGCCGCAAGGCCCGCGACCGCGCCGCCTCGAACGCCTGACCCTCGGGCCCGCGTGGATGCGGGAACAGGTGCGCCGTCCGGAACGCGTAATCTCTCGCGCACCGGCCGGTGCGGCACCGGCGCGAGCGTTTCGAATGAAAGGTGCAGCCATGTGGGGCGCGGCCCGGCTCGTTTCTGGACTGACGGAGCGGGGGAGCGAAGCGGAGGAGCGGAGGACGGAAGAAACGAGCCTCAGGGGCCGTGCCCCCGCGACGCCGGAGGCGGCGCAATCGAGCACTGTAGAGTGCCGGTCGTGATGCCGGGGGCAAGTTTTCGGGCCAAGTGGCGCGCGGCGGTGCTGGTGTTGGCGACGTCGGTGACGGTGCTCGCCGGGTGCACGGCGAATCCGCCGCCGCCGATCGAGAGCACGGACAGCCCCAAGACGACTCCGGCCAAGCCCACCAAGAGCACGGTGGTGGTGGCCGTCGACGACATCGGGATCGGGTTCAACCCGCATCTACGGTCCAATCAGTCGCCGGCCACGAACGCGGTCAGTTCGATGGTGTTCCCGAGCCCGTTCCGGCCGTCCTCGTCGCCGACGACGCCCGGCGGGACCGACTGGACGCCCGACAGCGCGCTGATGGTGTCGGCGGACGTGTCCTCGCAGGAACCGTTCACCCTGACCTACAAGATCCAGAACCAGGCGTCCTGGTCCGACGGCGCGCCGATCGCCGCCGAGGACTTCCGCTACCTGTGGCAGCAGATGATCAGCCAGCCGGGCGTGGTCGACCCCGCGGGATACCGGCTGATCTCCGATGTCAGCTCCTCCGAGGGCGGTAAGACGGTCACGGTCACCTTCCGCGAGCCCTATCCGGCGTGGCGGCAGCTGTTCACCGATCTGCTGCCCGCGCATCTGCTGAAGGATTCGCCCGGCGGTTTCCAGCGGGCGCTGGCCGTCGAGCGCGGCCTCATCGACCAGAACCCGATCTCGGGCGGGCAGTTCCGGGTCAAGCAGGCCGATTCCGGCCGCGAGGAGATCCTGCTCGAGCGCAACGACCGGTACTGGAGCACGCCGGCGGTCCCGGACCAAATCCTGCTGCGGCGCGGCGGCACCACCGCCCAGCTGGCCGAATCGCTGCGTTCCGGTGATGCCCAGATGGCGCTGGTGCGCGGCGGCACGGCGACACAGGCTCAGCTGCAGGCGATTCCGGCGGTGCGCACCTCGATCATGCCGCAGGCGCGCGTGCTGCAACTGGCGCTGAACGGGCGCACGGGCGATCTCGCCGATCCGCGGGTGCGGCACGCCGTCCTCGGACTGCTGGATCCGACACTGCTGGCGACCGTCGGCGCCCAGACCGGATCGTGGATGGATCCGGCTCGCGCCCAAGTACTTTCGCCCGCGGATCCGGGGTACGCCCCGACCGCGCCGCCGCGGCCGTCTACGGACGAGGCGTTCGGGATGCTCGCCGAGGCCGGCTTCGCCCGCGCGCCCGAACAGCCGCAGCAGGGCGCCTCCTCGCCGACTTCGCCTGCGCCGCAGCCGCGTCCGCTCGCGAAGAACGGTAAGACGCTGGTCGTCCGCATCGGCGCGGTCGACAAGGACACCACCTCGCTGGCAGTCGCCAATACCGCCGCCGACATGCTGCGCAGCGCCGGTATCGACGCCGGTGTGCGCAGCTACTCGGCGGAGGATCTGTACGGCAAGGAGTTGCTGGAGGGGACGGTGGACGCGGTCGTCGGCTGGGAGCGGGCCGGTGACGATCCGGCCACCGTGCTGTCGTCGCGCTACGGGTGCCCGCCCGCGTCGACCGGTACCCAGGACGACACCACCACCTCCTCTCAGATCGAGGCGATTCGCAAGGCGCCCAGCAATATCGCGGGCGTCTGCGATCCGGCGCTGCAGCCCGCGATCGATGCCGCCGTGCGCGGGACGGACGCGCCCAAGGTGCTCGGCGATGTCGAGCCGAGGCTGTGGGAACTGGGCACCGTCCTGCCGATCATGCAGGACAACGGGGTGGCGGCGGCCAGCTCGCGCATGGACGGGGTCTCGCTGAGCGGCGCCAGCGAGGTCGGGATCTTCGGCGGGGCGGCCACCTGGCGGCGGCTGTCGTGAGCGCCGACGCCACCGGCGGCCTACTGCTGGTGCACGCGCACCCCGACGACGAATCCATCGCCACCGGCGGCACCATCGCGCACTACCGCCGCCGCGGCGTTCCGGTGACCGTGGTGACCTGCACGCTCGGCGAGGAGGGCGAGGTCATCGGCGAGCAGTGGGCGCAGTTGGTCAGCGCTCGGGCCGATCAGCTGGGCGGCTACCGGATCGGCGAATTGTCCAGGGCGCTGGCCGCATTGGACGCCGGTTCGCCGCGGTTCCTGGGTGGCGCGGGCCGCTGGCGGGATTCCGGGATGGCGGGAGAGACCTCCGATCCGCGCTTGCTCGAGACCCTGCATCCGCGCGCGTTCGTGAATTCGGGCCAGGCGGCCGTCGACGCGCTGGCCGAGGTTCTGCTCGAGGTCCGGCCGCAGGTGGTGGTGTGTTACGACCCGCGCGGCGGCTACGGGCATCCGGATCACATTCGCGCGCACCGGGTCACGATGGCCGCGGTCGACGCCGCGGACGCCGGGGGCTGGGCCGTGCCGAAGGTGTACTGGACGGTGACCGACGGTGAGGTCCTGCGCCTGCACACCGAGGCTCTGGCCCGCCGCACGGTCGATCGGCTGCCCGGTGCGCTGCCGGCGGGCTGGCGGCTACCCGCGGTCGGCGAATTGCCCTGTGTCGCCAGCGAATCCGTCACGACCTCCATCGATGTCTCGGATGCGCTCGCGGCCAAGCGCGCCGCCCTGCGCGCCCACGCGACGCAGGTGACCGTGGCCCCCTCCGGCCGCGAATTCGCCCTCTCGAACGATATCGCGCAGCCGATCCTCCCGGAGGAGCATTTCATCCTCGCCCGGGGACGGCTGGGGCCCGTCGAGACCGACGGGAAGGAACACGACCTGTTCGCAGGGCTCGGGGACGCCGGGCGGTGATCTTGTCTTACGGGCACGAGGCTGCGCCGCCTACACTGACCCGCATGTACAACTGGAGCCTGCAGGACGCGATCGCGGCGTTCGTCGAGAGCCAGAAGCCCAACTGGCAGGCGCAGCACGATCTGTACCTGTCGGTGCTCTACGGGTTCGTCGATATGCAGAGTCACCTGCTGACCCTGCTCGGCTTCCCGCCGGTGCCGTGACGGCCACCTCGATCGCCCGCGCGGGCGGCGCGGCCGGTGTGCGTCCGCCCGGTTGGGAGGGGCTCGGGGGCGTCCTGGCCGGAGTCCTGGTCTTCGACGGTCTGCTGTCGCTGGCCCTCGAGGTCCTGTACCTGCCCACCTACCTCGGCGCGACACCGTTCCCGATCACCCTGCTCGTCGCGGCGGTGGTGAACGTGCTGCTGGTGATGGGTATGGGCGTGGTGGCCTCCCGCCCCGCCGCCCTGGCCCTCCCGCTCCTGGCCTGGCTCCTCGGCTACCTCATCTGCGCCACCGGCGGCCCCGGCGGCGACGTCATGCTCACCGACAGTTGGACCTCCCCCGCCCTCCTCGCCTGCGGCCTCATCCCCGCCGGCTTCTACCTCTTCCGCAGGACCTTCCTCCGCCCCCGCCCGTAACCCCCGGCGTGACCTCCTCGATCAACTCCCACGCTCGCTCGATGGGAACGTCGACCACGTGATACCGCTTCTTCCCGGCGGCCGTCGCGGCGACGAGGGTGGCGAGACCGGCCCGCCGCTGGAAGAAGGTCTGCCGTACGGTCCAGCCGATGATTCCCGGCGCCTCGATACAGTCCCGGTCGCGGTCCAGCGAGCCACTGCGAGTGATCAACCAGGTAGGCCGCCGATCTGCAGCGGGCAGGACCGCATGCCCGAGCCCCCGATACCTGTCGTACGCCAAACCCGTTGCCCCCACCGCGAACACCACCAGCACCACCCAGGCCCACACCGGAACATTCACTCCCGCACCGGCAACCACCCCGAGCGCAACCGCCACCGCCGCAACGGGTCCCACCGCCCGCGTATACCGACGCTGCCGAGCCCGAGTTCCGTGCGCTACCAACGGAATAGTCGCCGGAGCTGCGGCCGTCGCAGCGAGATCCCGGCCAAAAGCATGCCGGGAAAATGAGGGCGCTTCGCTTGCGGAAAGCGCGTGCGTTTCGTCCGAGAGAGGCGTGTGGGTTTCGTTCGACGGCGGGGCGAGGTTTCGGTCGAACTGGCTTGTCAGGAGGTGGCCCAGGGTGCGTTCCACGGCTGCGCGGGGGGCCTGGGGGAGGATTTTCTGGCGGGGGCTGGTGCCGGTCATGATCGACTCGAGTTCGGCGCCGCCGGCCAGGCGTAGGAGGAGTGGTTCGTTCACCGTGGCGCCGCGCAGGCGGGCGAGGTCGAGGGTGGTCTGGCGGGTGGTGAACAGCCCGTGGCGGATGTGGAGGGTCCGGCCGTCGTCGAGGACGCGGAGGCCGAACCACGTGGCGAGGTAGCGCGCGCATCCGGCCAGGCTGACGATCGCCACCACCGCGGCGACCAGCGCCACGACCACGGCGGTGAGGAACCACGCGCTGCGGTCCTCCACACTGTGCACGGCATCGGATCGGAAGACGGCTTCGGCGAGGCCGTACTGGAACGCCAAGCCCACGGCCGGCGCGACGATGGCGAATCCGGTCAGCGACAACGGCGCGTACCGCACCCAATCCCGTTGCCAGTGGCCGATTTCCACGCTCTCGCGCCCCTGCGAGACGGATTCGTCGGCGGTCGACTCCGCGCCGGATGTCTCCTCCGCCTCGGCCTCCCGCAGATGCCGCAGCAGATCCACCCGCAGACCCGGAACCAGCCGAGCGTCCAGGGCATCGAGTTTGAACTGCTCGTCCGAGCCCGCCTGCTGCCCGGTCCCGATGGTCAGCACCGCGAGCCCCAGCGCCCGATGCAGCGGATCCGCCTCGATATCGACCGACCGGATGCGCGACCGCGGCACCGCCAGCAGTTTGCGCTGCACCAGCCCCGTGCGGAGTTCGACATTGCCGGGACCGATGCGATAGGTGGTGGTGAACCAGCGAGCGACGGCCAGGCCCACGATCACCGCGAGCGCGACCAGCCCCCACCCGGGATTGTCGTTCCGGGTCCCGACGATCACGGACAGGATCAGCACCGGGATGTACCGCACCACTTCCCGGACGGGATGTACCAGCAACATCCGTTTGTCCAGCCGCTGCCAGGAGGCGTGGGCCACCGCGGAGGTTTCCGCGCTCACGTCGCATCCCCTCGATGCCGGGCGGCAATTTCGGTCAGCCGTGCGACGGTCTGCTCGGCGACCGGCAGATCCAGGGCGCTGATCCGCACCGCCCCCGCCGAGGACGCGGTGGTCACCGTGACCGTGGCCAGCCCGAGCATCCGTTCCAGCGGCCCGCGCTGAGTATCGACGGTCTGGACCCGGGTGATGGGCGCGACCCGGCTCTCCTGGGTGAGCCATCCGGTGCGCGTGTACACCGCCTCGTCGGTCACCTCCCAGCGGTGCACCGCGTACCGCCACATCGGAACGGCGAAGACCACGACCGCCGCCACCACCAGCGTGGCGAGTACGCCCGCGGCCTGCACCGCCCGGTGATCGGCATCCACGACCACCCAGATCACCTCGCCGATCAGCACGATCGCCCATCCGATCGCGGGCCCGAGCGCCCACAGCAACCGGGCGCGAGGACTCGGCCGCCACGCGGGCCCGGCCATGATCGTCCGCTCGGGCGATGTCGCGGCCCGATCGAGGGGAGCAGCCATGCAGTCATCGTTTCACGGAATTCGCCCATTTCGCCGGTCCGCACGGAATAGTCCACCGGAATGCCAGGTTGTGTCACGGCACAGGTACCGGAGGGAGAGAACGCGGATGGTTGACGCATGATCGAGGGTGTGACGGATCTACCGAACCCTGGCATCCCGCCCACAGCCCCGGCCGCGTCGGCGATGCGCCGCGCGCTACGGCGAGCCCGCGACGGAGTCACGCTCAACGTCGACGAGGCCGCCGTCCTGCTCCACGCCCGCGGCGACGACCTGGCGGAGTTGAAAGCCAGCGCCGCCCGCGTGCGCGACGCGGCGATGGAGTCCGCGGGCCGGTCCAAGACCATCACCTACTCCAAGAACGTCTTCATCCCGCTGACCAAGCTCTGCCGCGACCGCTGCCACTACTGCACCTTCGTCACGGTGCCGGGCAAGCTGCGCGCGGCCGGCAAGGGCATGTATCTGACGCCCGACGAGGTGCTCGACATCGCCCGCAAGGGCGCGGCGCTGGGCTGCAAGGAGGCACTGTTCACGCTCGGCGACCGGCCGGAGGACCGGTGGCCGGAGGCGCAGCAGTGGCTCGACGAGCACGGTTACGACTCCACCCTGGACTACCTGCGGGCCGTCTCGATCATGGTGCTCGAGGAGACCGGCATGCTGCCGCACGTCAATCCCGGCATCATGTCGTGGGAGGAGGTCGCGCGCCTCAAGCCCGTCAGCCAGTCCATGGGCCTGATGCTCGAGACCACCGCGACCCGGCTGTTCTCCGAGAAGGGCAACTGCCACTACGGCAGCCCCGACAAGGACCCCGCGGTGCGGCTGCGCGCGATCACCGATGCCGGGCGGCTGTCGGTGCCTTTCACCACCGGCATCCTGGTGGGCATCGGCGAGACGCTGTCCGAGCGGGCCGAGTCCATTATGGCGATTCGCAAGCAGCACAAGGAATTCGGTCACATCCAGGAAGTGATCGTGCAGAACTTCCGGGCCAAGACCGATACCGCCATGCGCGACCATTCGGATGCCGATATCGAGGAGTTCCTGGCCGCGGTCGCGGTCTCGCGCCTGGTGATGCCGCCGGACGTGGCGATACAGGCGCCGCCGAATCTGGTCTCGCAGGCCGAGTGCCTGGCGCTGATCGACGCGGGCATCGACGACTGGGGCGGCGTCTCGCCGGTGACCCCCGACCACGTCAATCCCGAACGGCCGTGGCCGAATCTGGACACCCTGGCCGAGATCACCGCGGCGGGCGGATACCGCCTGGCCGAGCGCACCTCCGCGCATCCGCGTTACGTGCAGGCCGGGAGCCCGTGGGTCGATCCGCGGATCGGCGCGCATATCGCCGCCGTCTCCGATCTCGAGACGGGGCTGGCGAATCCGGATGCGGAAGTGCGGGGACTGCCCTGGCAGGAGCCGGACGAGTCGTGGGAGTCCACCGGCCGCGTCGATCTGAACACCGCGATCGATACCGACGGCCGGAATACCGAGGCGCGCAGCGATTCCGGGCTCGGTGGCGAGGGGCTCGGAGCGTTCGGCGACTGGGAGACCGTGCGTGAGCGGGTCCGTGAGCTGGCCGTCAGCGCGCCGGAGCGGTTCGACGCCGATGTGCTGTCCGCGCTGCGGGCGGCCGAGCGCGACCCCGCCGGGCTCACCGACGACCAGTACCTGGCGCTGGCCACTGCCGACGGCGCCGAGCTGGATGCCGTTGCGGCACTGGCGGATCAGCTGCGCCGCGACACCGTCGGCAACGACGTCACCTACATCGTCAACCGCAATATCAACTTCACCAACATCTGCTACACCGGCTGCCGGTTCTGCGCGTTCGCGCAGCGCAAGGGCGACGCCGACGCGTTCTCGCTGTCCGCGGAGGAGGTCGCCGACCGCGCCTGGGAGGCGCACGTCGAGGGCGCCACCGAGGTCTGTATGCAGGGCGGTATCGATCCCGATCTGCCGGTCACCGGCTACGCCGATCTGGTGCGGGCGGTGAAGAAGCGGGTGCCGTCGATGCACGTCCACGCGTTCAGCCCGATGGAGATCGTGAACGGGGCCTCGCGCGGCGGCCAGAGTATCCACGACTGGTTGTCGGCGCTGAAAGACGCTGGGCTGGACACGATTCCGGGCACGGCTGCGGAAATCCTGGACGACGACGTGCGCTGGGTGCTCACCAAGGGCAAGCTGCCCGCCTCGGCGTGGATCGATGTGGTCACCACCGCGCACAAGCTCGGCATCCGGTCCAGCTCGACCATGATGTACGGCCACGTCGACAACCCGAGCCACTGGGTCGGCCACCTGCGGGTGCTGCGCGGAATCCAGGACGAGACACAGGGTTTCACCGAATTCGTCCTGCTGCCGTTCGTGCACCAGAGCGCCCCGCTGTACCTGGCCGGCGCCTCCCGCCCCGGCCCGACCATCCGCGACAACCGCGCCGCCCACGCCCTGGCCCGCATCATGCTCCACGGTCGCATCGACAACATCCAGACCAGCTGGGTCAAACTCGGCGCCAAGGGAACCCAGGTCATGCTCGACGGCGGCGCCAACGACCTCGGCGGCACCCTGATGGAGGAAACCATCTCCCGCATGGCCGGCTCCGAACACGGCTCCGCCAAAACCGTCGCCGAACTCACCGACATAGCCACAGCCATAGGCCGCCCCACCCGAGAACGCACCACCCTCTACGGCCGCCCACCCCACCGAGCCCCGGCATTGTCCTTGCAGGTGGGGTGACACCCGCTCCGGCCGATCACGTTTCCGGCACGCTTTTGGCCGGAATCCACAGCCGGCTACACGGTTGCCGTATGTCGGTCGCGACGGAGCATGTAAACGGCGAGGGCAACGCTGGTGGCGGTGAGGGCAGCGGCGATCAGAGGGAGTGCTCGGAGTCCCGGTCCCTCGGCGATGGTCCAGCCGCCCAGGCGGCCTGCGAGGGCCGCGGCCAGCTGATAGCCGGCGGCGTTGAGGGCGATGGCGAGGGTGGGGGCGGCGGAGGCGGCGCTGATTACCCGGGATTGCATGCCGGGGATGACGGCGAAGGCTAGGGTGCCGAGGAGGAAGACGAGAACCGCTGCAACCGAAGGGATCTCGCCGCCGACCCAGAACAGGGCCAGGGCGATCGTCAGTGCGGTGAGCAGGCCGATCAGGGCGGGGAGGAGGGCTCGGTCGGCGAGGCGGCCGCCGAGCTGGTTGCCGACCACCGCGCCGACGCCGTAGATCAGGAGCAGGGCGGGCACGGCCGCGGCGGAGAAGTCGGCGATATCGGTGAGCAGCGGGGCGATGTAGGTGAAGACGCCGACCACGCCCAGGCTGCCCAGCGCGGTCAGGGCGATAGCGAGCAGGAGGTTCCGGTCCGTCAGCACCCGCAGCTCGCCGAAGACGGAACCCGTTGCGGCGGGTGGAAGTTCGGTGACGAACCGCAGCACCATCAGCAATCCCAGCCCGGCGATCGCGGCGACGGCGACGAAGGTGGCCCGCCAGCCCAGGTGCTGGCCGACGACCGTGCCGACCGGCGTGCCGAGGACGATGCCCAGATTCATACCGAGCGCCACCTGCGCGATCGCCGAGGCCGCCCGGCCCTCGCGCGCGGTCCCCACCGCCGTCGCGATGGCCAGCGCGAAGAACGTCGCCACGATCAGCCCGGCCGCGAACCGGGTGACGACGAGCATCGGATAGCCGGGCGCGAGGGCCGACCCGAGATTGGCCAGCACCGCGAATCCGACCAGTCCGACGATCAGCCGCCGCCGCGGCACCCGCGCGGTCAGCACCGTGACCACCGGCCCGCCGACGATCATGCCCAGCGCGTACGCGGTGACCAGCAGGCCCGCCGACGGCACCGGCACGGCGAGATCGCCCGCCACCTCCGGCAGGATCCCGGCGATCGCGAATTCACCGGTGGTGAGGCCGAATACGACCAGCATCAGGGACAGGACGGGTAGGCGCATCGCCACTCCATATAGTTATAGTTCGAATAATTCGAACTATAACTATCACAGCTCGAACCATCACGGCTAGACTCGTGGCATGAGCCGGTGGCCCGAGGGGGAGTCGCAAACCCCCGTGGACAGTGAGATCGATCGCGATGTCTGCCATCTGGTGCACTCGTTCACCCACCGCCTCGACGTGCACGTCAGGCGGGTCTCCGAACAGCTGGGCCTGACGCCCACGCAGGTCATCGCGCTGCGCGAGCTGTCGGAGCCGATCACCGCGCGGGAGTTGGCCGTCCGGATGACCTGCGAGCCCTCGAACGCCACCTTCGTGCTGGACAAACTGGAGGCCCAGGGCCTGATCGAGCGCACACCGCACCCGACCGACCGGCGCGCCAAGCGGATCGAACTCACCCCGGCCGGTCAGGACAGTCGTGCCGCGGTTCTCGCCAAGCTGGGGACCGGATCACCGCTCACCTCACTCAGCGATACTCAACAGCGGGAATTGCGAGACCTGTTGCGGATGTTGGTCACTACGGTGGAAACCGATTCGACCGAACAGGATTCGTAACCGGACGGCAAGGCTTCGACCAGGGGGTGCGCCGTTCCACGCCGCGCTGCGGGCCGCACCGAGTTAGGCAAGGCTGACCAGTAGTAATGTAAGGGCGCCGGGATACTGTTGCGCGGGCGCGGAAGTATCCCGCAGGCAAGGACAGACTAGGAGAGCGGCAGTGCCGTACATCATCGCTGAACCGTGCGTTGACGTGAAGGACAAGGCGTGCATCGAGGAATGCCCCGTGGACTGCATCTACGAGGGCAACCGCATGCTGTACATCCATCCGGACGAGTGCGTGGACTGTGGTGCATGTGAGCCCGTGTGCCCGGTGGAGGCAATCTTCTACGAGGACGACACGCCGGACCAGTGGACCGGATACATCAACGCCAACGTCGACTTCTTCGACGAGCTGGGCTCGCCCGGCGGCGCCACCAAGGTCGGCAAGACCGACTACGACCCGGCGTTCATCAAAGAACTCCCGCCCATGGCGAGCGAGTAACGGTTTGTCGCAGCGTGGCCGGGTCAGCAGTCTGCTGCCCGATTTTCCTTGGGACACCATCGCTTCCGTGAAGGCGCGGGCGGCGGCTCACCCCGACGGGATCGTCGATCTGTCGGTGGGCACGCCGGTCGACCCCGTCGATCCGCTGATCCGCGAGGCGCTCGCCGCGGTCGCGGAGGTGCCCGGCTATCCGGCCACGCACGGCACGCCGCAGTTGCGCGCGGCCACGGTCGACGCGCTGAAGCGGCGGTACGGCATCACCGGCGTCGAATCCGACGCGGTGCTTCCGGTGATCGGCACCAAGGAATTGATCGCGGGCCTGCCGCGGCTGCTCGGTCTCGGCGCCGTCGATCTGGTCGTGATTCCGGAGGTGGCGTACCCGACCTACGAGGTGGGCGTGCTGCTGGCGGGCGCGCGCGTCGCCCGTGCCGACGGCCTGACCCAGCTCGGCCCGCAGTCCCCGGCGCTGATCTTCCTGAATTCGCCGTCCAATCCGACCGGCCGCGTGTTGGGGGTGGACCATCTGCGCAAGGTGGTGGCCTTCGCCCGGGAGCGCGGCGCGATCGTGGCGTCCGACGAGTGCTACCTCGGCCTGGCCTGGGACGAGCGCGCGGTGTCGATCCTCGATCCCGAGGTCTGCGACGGTGACCACACCGGGCTGCTGGCCATCCACTCGCTGTCGAAGACGTCGAATCTCGCCAGTTACCGCGCCGGATTCGTGACCGGCGATCCGGAGCTGGTGCGCGAGCTGCTGGAGGTGCGCAAGCACGCCGGGATGATCGTGCCCTTCCCGATCCAGTCCGCCATGACCGCGGCGCTCGGCGACGACGCGCACGAGGCCCGGCAGCGCGAGCGGTATCGGGCTCGCCGCGAGATCCTGCGAAAGGCGTTGCAGGCGGCCGGTTTCCGCATCGACCACTCGCAGGCCGGCCTCTACCTCTGGTCCACCCGCGGCGAGAACTGCCGCACCACCCTGGACTGGCTGGCCGACCGCGGCATCCTCGCCGCCCCGGGCGACTTCTACGGCCCCACCGCCGCCGAGCACGTCCGCATCGCCCTCACCGCCACCGACGAGCGCATAGCCGCCGCCGTCGCCCGCCTTTCCTGAACCCCTAGTTCCCGCAGTGCGCTCGACACGGCGGGCATGAAGTGATCTGACGACTCCCGTGGTGGCGGGGATGGCGGGCATGAGGTGATCTGACGACTCCCGTGGTGGCGGGGATGGCGGGCATGAGGTGGCCTGACGTCTCCTCGTGGTGGCCGGATGGTGGGCGCTCAGTCCCCGGGGACCGCGAACACCAGGTGCACCAGGGGGTACGGGCGGCCTTCCGAGTCGGTGTCGGAGCGGCCGGTGACGACGAAGCCGTGGTGCTGGTAGAAGCCGAGGGCCTGGGGGTTCTGTTCGTTGACGTCGACGGTGAGCGACGGGTAGCGGTCGAGGGCGGCGTGCAGCAGGGCCGACCCGACGCCGCGGCCGCGGTAGGCGTCATCGATGAACAGCATCTCCAGCTGGCCCGAGGCGAGTCCGGAGAAGCCGACGATGCCGCCGTCGACGGTCGCGACGGTCAGCTCGACCGCGGGAAAGTAGTCGACGGCCAGGTGGCTCTCGATATCCGCGAAGTCCGCCGGCGCCAGGAAATGATGGGTCGCCAGGACGGCGCTGCGCCACACGTCCACCAGTTTCGGATATTCGGCAGGCCCCGCACAGGGTCGCAGGTCGATCGTCGCGTCGCTCACTGTACGGATGGTAAAGGGTCGCGCGAGGCACGCCCCGCGCCCGCCCACCCAGCGTTAGCCTGGGGGTATGGACGCTGTGACGGTTGTCCCCGCTCCGGCCAACGAGCCGGTCCACTCCTACGCGCCGGGCAGTGCGGAGCGCGAGCGCCTGGTCGGCAAACTGGCCGAACTGTCCGCCGAATCCGTCCACGTACCACTGGTGATCGGCGGCAAACATCGCCCGGGCACCGGTCCCCGCTCCGATATCGTCATGCCGCACCGCCACCGCCACGTGCTCGGCACCTGCTCGGACACCACGCGGCAGGAGGGCGCCGCGGCGGTCGAGGCCGCCGTCGCCGCCGCGCCGGGCTGGCGGGACACCCCGTTCGACGAGCGGGCCGCGGTCCTGCTGCGGGCGGCCGACCTGCTCGCCGGACCGTGGCGCGAGACCGTCGCCGCCGCGACCATGCTGGGCCAGTCCAAATCCGCGTATCAGGCCGAGATCGACGCGCCCTGCGAACTGGTCGACTTCTGGCGCTTCAATGTCGCCTTCGCCCGGCAGATCCAGGAGTGGCAGCCGAATTCCGGTGCGGGCGTGTGGAATCGGATGGACTATCGGCCGCTGGAGGGCTTCGTCTACGCGATCACGCCCTTCAACTTCAGCGCGATCGCCGGGAATCTGCCCACCGCACCGGCGTTGATGGGCAATACGGTGCTGTGGAAGCCGTCGCCCACGCAGACGCTGGCCGCGTATCACACGATGCGGGTACTGGAGGAGGCCGGACTGCCGCCGGGGGTGATCAATCTGGTCACCGGCGACGGGCGCGAGCTGTCGGAAGCCGTCCTGCCGGATCCGCGGCTGGCGGGTATTCACTTCACCGGATCCACCGGCACGTTCCAGTATCTCTGGCAGCAGGTCGGCGCGAATCTGCGGAACTACCAGGGATATCCGCGCTTGGTCGGGGAGACGGGCGGTAAGGACTTCATCGTGGCGCACGCCTCGGCGGATCCGGATGCGTTGCGCACGGCGCTGATTCGCGGCGCCTACGAATATCAGGGACAGAAATGTTCGGCCGCGTCGCGCGCGTACATCCCGCGCTCGGTGTGGCGGCGCATGGGCGACGACTTCCTCGCCGAGACCGCCGAGATCAGCTACGGCGACGTGGCCGATCTGTCGAATTTCGGTGGGGCGCTGATCGATCGGCGCGCCTACGACAAGAATGTGGCCGCCATCGAGCGTGCCCGGTCCGAGGGCATCGAGATCCCGGTCGGCGGCGCCTACGACGACAGCGAGGGCTACTTCGTCCGGCCGACCGTGCTGCTGGCCGACGATCCGCGCGACGAGGCGTTCACGACCGAGTACTTCGGCCCGATCCTGTCGGTGCACGTGTACGACGACGGTGACCCGGAGGCCTTCACCGCACTGCTCGGCGAGGTCGACACCGCCGCGCCCTACGCCCTCACCGGCGCGGTGTTCGCCCGCGACCGCGCGGCCGTGGAGCAGGCCGCATCCGCCCTGCGGTACACCGCCGGAAATTTCTACATCAACGACAAGCCGACCGGCGCCGTCGTCGGCCAGCAGCCGTTCGGCGGCGCACGCGCCTCGGGCACCGACGACAAGGCGGGCTCGTACCTCAATCTGCTGCGCTGGGTCGCGCCACGTGCCCTCAAGGAAACCTTCACCCCGCCAACGGATTACCGCTATCCGCACATGGAGTCCTGATGCCGGCCACCGGCGGGGGCGACGAATGAACCCGCTGCGTCCGGCCATCCTCGCCGCGGCGGGTTCCTCGCGCGTGAAGAACGCCGTGCTGCGGGTTCCGGCGACGGCCGCGGTGGTGCGGCGGTTCGTGGCCGGAGAGACGCGCGCGGATCTGCTGCCGGTGGTGCGGGAACTGCTGGAGAGCGGGCGGATGGTGAGCGTCGATTTCCTGGGCGAGAACACGACCGAGCGGGCCATGGCCGACGACGCCGTCACGGAGTACCTCGCGCTCATCGACGAGCTGTCCGCGGCCGGGAAGGCGGTCGCCGAGCCCGGCGAACCCGTTCGGCCCGTGGAGGTTTCGGTCAAGTTGTCGGCGCTGGGGCAGTCGCTGGAGCCGGACGGACCGTCCGTCGCCACCGCAAATCTGCGCACGCTGTGCCTGCGCGCCGCGGAGGCCGGGGTGTGGGTCACCGTCGACGCCGAGGACCACACCACCACCGACGCCACGCTCGCGGCCGTCCGCCGGCTACGCGGCGAATTCCCCTGGCTCGGCGTCGCGGTGCAGACCTACCTGCGCCGCGCGGAGGACGAATGCCGCGAGCTGGCCGCGGGCGGGACCCGAATTCGCCTGTGCAAAGGGGCGTATCGCGAACCCGAGCCGGTCGCCTATCAACACGCCGGGGAGGTGGACTCGTCCTATCTGCGCTGCCTCGGCGTGCTGATGCGAGGCTCCGGCTACCCGATGGTCGCCACCCACGACCCGGCCATGATCTGCGCGGCCACCCGGCTGACGGTCGAGAACACCATCGGCCCAGGGCAATTCGAGTATCAGATGCTTTACGGCATCCGCGACGCCGAACAGCGCAACCTGGCCCGGGGCGGCAACTCCCTACGCGTCTACGTCCCCTACGGCCGCCAGTGGTACCCGTACCTCATGCGCCGCCTGGCCGAACGCCCAGCCAACCTCACGTTCTTCCTACGAGCCCTGACCGAGCGCGAGTGAACCCACCCCCTCCACGCCTTCCGCCTCCCTCCCTTGTTTCCGGCACGCTTTCGGCCGGAATCCACACGTGAGTTTCCGGCCAAAAACACGCCGGAAACAAGAAGTGGTTTGCCGGAAGTGGGAGATGGCGTGCGCAAGTAGTGTGCGGGAGTCGGGAGACGAGTTGCGGGAGTGAGGGTTACACCAGTTTGAGGCCCAAGCGCCTACGGATCCGCATGTCCGCCAAATAGGTATTCAGCGGGGCCGCCCGGATCACCGGGGGCAGCCGGGTCCAGACGGCGGAGATCGCGCGGATCACCCGGCGGAAGCGGCGCTCGTCGCGGGCGGTCCAGGTCATGCCCATCTCGTCGCGGAGGTGCTGGGGGAGCAGGGCGGTGACGGTGAAACGGTGGAACCGGCCGAACACCAGCTGGAGCGGGCGCGGGATCATCTTCAGGTCGATCAGATCGTTGAAGTAGCGCCGCGCGGGCTCGTCGATGGTGCGCTGGGTGAGGTTCTCGTCCCAGTACCGGTAGAAGGCCGCGCGATCGGCGGGCCACATCTCCGGACGCATCTGCAGCGTGGTGCCCAGCCGGACGCTGTAGCGGTAGAACTCCTCGGCCAGCTCCGGTTCCATCGGCCCGCGCATGCGGGTGTAGAGATCGTCGACGCCCCAGTACAGGCAGGCCGCCACCCACAGCTGCAGCTTCGGGTCGAAGGCGTTGTACTTGACCGGCGCGCCCGGCTTGGAGTGCACCGGCCGGTGCGATCCGTTCACGGCCTCCCGGTAGGCCCGGCGATCCTCCTCGGACCCCATCCAGGCCACCGCCAGATAGGTCAGCGTGGTGCGGAGCCGCTTGAGCGGGTGCAGCGTGACCTTGCCGCTGTCGACGGTGCTCTCCAGCACGCCGTAGCCGACCGGAGGGTGGCTGAGCTGCATGATGACGTTCGCGGCGCCACCGAGGAACGCGGCGACCCCATCGATGTGCTCGCGGGCGATCTCCGGGGTCATGGTCGATTCCGGCGGGGTCGGCTCGTTGTCGGTCCCGCGTAGGGCGGCGGTCATCGGCGACACGTCTCCTCGGTCTCGTTCCGCTCCGAAGGTCGGGCGGAATGTGAGAAACTTCTATTCTCACCTTCTCATCGTACCGGTGGGTCTGTCAATGACCGCCTGGGCGTCACTGGTGGGAATGATTATGTGCGATGATTTTGCTGTCATCGTATCGAGCGGAAGGGGATCGGGCATGGCCAAGCTGGCCAAACTGCTGCCGCTGGTGCGTGGGGCGGACACGAAGGATCGGACCCAGGCCCCGGTGCTCGACGCCGCACTGCTGGCATTCCTGGATTTCGGCATCAAGCGGACCAGCATGGTCGAGGTGGCTCGCCGCGGCGGGCTGTCGCTGGCCACGCTGTATCGGCGGTTCGCCGGCAAGTCCGATCTCATCCAGGCGGTGGCGCTGAACCAGGCGCGCCAGTTCGTCGATCAGGTGGACGCGGCCGTGCAGCGGCAGATCGAACGCGACGCCAGCGCCGAGGACCAGATCGTGGAGCTGTTCGTGGCGTTCCTCGACGGGCTGCGCGGCAACCGGTTGCTGGACCGGCTGCTGAAGACCGAGCCGGAGATCGTGCTGCCGTACATGACCGTGCAGGGCGCGCCGGTGATCGAGCTGGGGCGCGACTACCTGGCGGAGTTCATCACCCGGCTCCAGACGGAAGGCAAACTGCCGCACTACGATCCGCAGCCGCTGGCGGAGATGCTCGCGCGCACCTCGCTGTCGATGGCGCTCACGCCGCAGACGGTCATCCCGCTCGACGACGACGCCGCGCTGCGCCGCTTCGCGCGCGAGCACGTGGTGCCGGGCTTCCGAATCCCCTGACCTACACCAGCGGTCGGCCGAACCGGCGGCGGATGCGCATATCGAGCAGGAATACGCTCACCGGAAACACCTTGACCCGCACGGGCATTCGGGCCTCCACGGCACCGACCGCGCGCAGCAGCCGGGCGAGCCTGCGGTCGTCGCGCTCGTTCCAGCACATGTCCATCTGCTCGCGCAGGTGCGGCGGCAGCAGGCCCGTGACGACGAAACGGTGGAATCTGCCGAACATCATCTGGATCGGTGGCGGGAACATCTTCAGGTCGATGAGGTCCTGGAAATAGCCGCGCACCGGCGGGTCGATGGTCGTCCGCGCCAGCGTCTCCTCCCAGTACCGGTCGAAGGCGGCGCGGTCGGGCGGCCACATCTCCGGCGGCATCTGCAAGGTGGTGCCGAGGCGGGCGGCGTGCCGGTAGAAGGCGTCGGCGTCGGCCTCCGGCGTCGGTCCGTGCATGCGTTCGTGCAGGTCGCGCGCGCCCCAGTACAGGCAGGCCGCGACCCACAGCTGGAGCTTCGGATCGAAGGCGTTGTATTTCACCGGGCTCGACTCGGTCGAGCGGACCGGGCGGTGGGAGCGGTTGACCGCCTCGCGATAGGCCGCGCGCTCGTCGTCGCTGCCCAGCATCGCCACGGCCAGATAGGTGAGCGTGGTGCGGGTGCGCTTGATCGGATGCACGAAGATCTTGCCGCTGTCGACGGTGCTCTCGACCACCCCATACCCGACCGGCGGCGTGCTGAGCTGCATGATGACATTGACCGCGGCGCCGAAGAATACCGCCGACCCGTCCAGATGACGGGCGACGTCGAATTCGGGTTCCGCACCGTCGTTTTCGCGCTTCGTCGCACGAACCGTGCTGGTCATCATCGACCTCGTTCTAGGTGAGAAGGCTATAGCTCAACACTCTCACCCACTCAATATTGTGTCAACTGTCACATGAGGGGATTCCGATCGCACGTTGGTAGCCTCGAGCCGTGTCATACGGGTCATTGCCGCTGTTGAGGTCGCTGAATCCGGCCGCCGTCGCCGCCGGGGCGGATATTCCGGACGCCGTCACCATCGACGGCGCCACGCTGTCGCGGAGCGATCTGATCGGCGCGGCCACCTCGGTCGCGGAGCGGATCGCCCAGGCGGATCGGGTGGCGATCCTGGCCCGGCCGACGGCCACGACCGTGCTGGCGGTGGTGGGCTGCCTGATCGCCGGGGTGACCGCGGTACCGGTGCCGCCGGACGCGGGCGCGGCGGAACTCGAGCACATCCTCACCGATTCGGGGGCGCAGGCGTGGCTCGGGGAGGCGCCCGAAGGCTCGAATCTCCCTGTCGTTCCGGTGCGGCTGCACGCTCGCTCCTGGCACGTCTATCCCGAACCCGGCGCGAAGGCAACGGCTTTCGTGCTCTATACCTCCGGCACCACCGGCGCGCCCAAGGGTGTGATGCTCAGCCGGGGCGCGATCGCCGCCGGTCTCGACGCCCTGGCCGAGGCATGGGCGTGGACATCGAACGACGTTCTGGTGCACGGACTTCCGCTGTTCCACGTGCACGGGCTCATCCTCGGCGTGCTGGGCCCGCTGCGCGTGGGCAGCCCGCTGGTGCACACCGGCAAACCGACTCCCGCCGCCTACGCGTCGGCCCACGGCACGATGTATTTCGGCGTCCCCACCGTATGGTCGAGAATCGCCGAAGACCCGGATGCCGCAAAGGAATTGGCGAGCGCCAGGCTGCTGGTGTCGGGCAGCGCGCCGCTGCCGGTGCCGGTCTTCGAGCGGCTGCGCGAACTCACCGGACATGCCCCGGTCGAGCGTTACGGCATGAGCGAGACCATGATCACGCTGTCCACCCGCGCCGACGGTGAGCGGCGGCCCGGATGGGTGGGCACGCCCGTCGCCGGCGTCGAGACCCGCCTGCGCGACGAGGCGGGCGCGGCGGTGCCACACGACGGCGAGAGCATCGGCGGCCTCCAGGTCCGCGGCCCGATGCTGTTCGACGGCTACCTCGACCGCCCCGACGCGACCGCCGCCACCTGGACCGAAGACGGCTGGTTCGCCACCGGCGACGTGGCCGCCATCGATGCCGAGGGGTTCCACCGCATCGTCGGCCGCGAGTCGGTCGATCTGATCAAGTCCGGCGGCTACCGTGTCGGTGCGGGCGAGATCGAGACTTGCCTGCTCGGCCATCCCGGCGTCGCCGAGGTCGCGGTGATCGGAGCGCCCGACGACGATCTCGGCCAGCGCATCGTCGCCTACGTCGTCTCGCGAGAGGGTTCGGATGCGTCCGAGCAGGACCTCATCGATCATGTCGCCCAGCGTCTTTCGGTACACAAGCGGCCCCGGGAGGTCCGTCGGGTGGACACGCTGCCCCGCAATGCGATGGGAAAAGTGCAGAAGAAGCTCTTGGGCTGAGCGCGATCGACGCTGGGCCGAATGCGTCCGACCTCGCGGCTGAACTCGTCCGACCTCGCGGCTGAATCCGTTTGACCTCGCGGCTGAATCCGTTTGACCTCGCGGCTGAATCCGTTTGACTTCGCGGCTGAATCCGTTTGACCTCGAGCGTGCTCGAGGTTGTACGGTCGGCGCATGATCGCAACGCTGTCGCCCGCTCAGTTGGATTACCTGCGCAGCCAGCGTCTCGGGCGGCTCGCTACGATCCGCCCCGACGGCTCGCCACAGAACAACCCCGTCGGCTTCCGCTACAACGAGGCCCTGGGCACCATCGATATCGCCGGGCACAATATGGGCGCCTCGCAGAAGTTCCGCAACCTCGCCAAGGAGGACCGGGTCTCCTTCGTCGTCGACGATATCGAGTCGATAAGCCCGCGCGTGGTCCGCTGCCTCGAAATCCGCGGCACCGCCGAGGCATTGCGCGACGTCGACACCTACCTCGACGGCGGTTCCCGCGAACTCATCCGCATCACCCCCACCCGCATCCTCGCCTTCGGCATCGAGTAGCGCTTCCGGTTGTTACCTTCTCGCCTCCTCGTCCGTCATACCAACGACGGCCCGAACGGGGCCGATGAAGGGACTGGAGGACCGGATGCTGACGAGCATTATGTTCGTGACGGTGTACGTCACCGATCAGGATCGTGCGCTGACGTTCTATACGGAGGGGCTCGGCCTGGAGAAGCGGATCGACTATCCGGGGCTCGACGGGCGCTTTCTGACCGTGGGTGTCGCCGGGAGTCCGGTCGAGATCATCCTGTGGCGACACGAGCCGGCCGCCGGTCAGCCGATCGATTCGCGCCCGGACGCAACGCCCGGCCCGCTCATCCTCGAATCGGATGACCTGCGAAAGGATTTCGACGTGTTCCGGCGGCGCGGGGTGGAATTCACGCAGGCCGAACCGATGGACTATCCGTTCGGTATTCGTGTCGAGGCGGTGGATCCGGACGGCAACCGGATCTCACTGCGCCAGCGGCGCCGGGCCGATGGCTGACCTATCCGCGGGGCTGGGCGGGTCCGGCGTCGCCGAGGCGTTCGAGGCCCAGCGCGATCGGTTGCGCGCGGTCGCCTACCGCATGCTCGGGTCGTATGACGATGCCGAGGACGTGGTTCAGGAAGCCTGGATGCGGCTGGCCCGCCAGGACCCGTCCACCATCGAGAACCTGTCCGGGTGGCTCACCACGGTGGTCGGCCGAATCAGCCTGGACACCTTACGGTCCCGCGGGTCCCATCCCGAGGCGCCCTACGGTGACGGTTTACCGGAACTCGTGGTACTCGCCGACGCCGAGCCGGAAGAGGTTGTAGCACTTGCCGACTCGGTCGCCGTCGCCCTCCTCGTCGTCCTCGACGCGCTCGGCCCCAGCGAGCGGCTGGCATTCGTCCTGCACGACCTGTTCGCGGTGTCATTCGCCGAGATCGCCCAGATCCTCGGCAAATCCACCGACGCCACGAAGATGCTCGCCAGCCGCGCCCGCAGAAAGGTGCAGGCGACGGAGCGACCGGCGGTGATCGGACGGGAGCAACGAGAAGCGGTCGCCGCCTTCCGCGCCGCAGCGATCGACGGCGACTTCGAGGCCCTGCTACGTGTCCTGGACCCGGCGGTGAAGCTGACGGTCGACACACCGAGCGGCCCGGTAGTCACCCTCGGCGCCACCGAAGTAGCCTCCGGCGCAAGAATGTTCTCCGGCGCAGTCGCCCACCATCAGGCAGTCCTGGTCGACGGCCGTCCCGGCTACATCTCCTGGCGTGAGAACGGCACCCCCCTGTCGATCATCTCGTTCACGGTCACCAACCACCGAATAACCGCCATCGCAATCCTGGTCGACCCGGCCCGGCTCGCACCCCTCCATCTCACCGACCTCGCCTGAACCTGTATGCACTCCGGCCGGTTGTCCCCGCTACCCACATTCACGCACCCCCTCCACACTCCCGCACCCTCTCCAGCACTCTGAAACGGGTGCGGGAGTGCGCAAAGGGTGCGTGAATGTGGGTAGTACGTGGGGCGGGCGGGCGTTGCCGGGGTGAACCGTGGTGCGGTGCGGCCCGTGCCACTGGAGGGACGACTTCGGGGCGGAGGTGAGGTGTAGATGTGGGTGCGGAGCTTGTGGTGATCTCGCCGCATTTCGATGACGCGGTGTTGTCGGTGGGGGCGTATATCGCTGGGCGGGTGGCTGCCGGTGAACGCGTGCGGGTGCTGACGGTCTACACCTCTGGGCCGCCGGTGGAGCGACTGTCGGGTCGGCGTCGTGTTTTCGGCGATTATGCGACGCGGTGTGCCGAGGACGATCGGGCGCTGGCGATACTAGGTGCCTCCGCAGACCGGATTGGATTGCGGGAGAGGTTGTTTCGGGATCCGCTGCCGCGGAGCGGGCTCGCTGTCTTCCGGGTGCCGCCACGCGCGGACGATCTGACCGAATTGCCCGCGGTGCTGCGCGTCGTTACCGAGGTGCTGGGCGACCCCGATACCAGGGTGCTGGCACCGCTGGGAATCGGCGGACATCACGATCACGTCGAGGTTGCCGTGGCGGCCATGCGTGCGGCCGCCGACCCGTCCGTTCGCGGCCGCCTCTCGTTCTACGAGGACTTCAACGCGCTGTCGGAACTGTGCCGCAGACGGCATCCGGTGTCGGTGACCGCACCCCTGCGGTGGCGGGACGCGCCCTCGCTGGCGAGCCCGTTGGCCGGAATGCTCGTGGAGGCAATGGCTTTGGTGTCGCGCGGGGCGGCCGCGAGCACGCTGGCGGGACAGGACCCGGAGGACGCCCGCTGGGTGTGGCGATCCGTTCCGGTCGGCGACACGGAAGCGGCCAAACTCCGCGCGATCGCCGAATATCGCACGCAGCTACCGGCATTGGGAGGTGGGAAGCGGGTCGTCGCGATGGTCCGGCGGGCACACCGGCGACGTGGCGGCGAGATCCTCTGGCGACTGGCGTCCGGCTTCCAGGGCACGGTGCCGCCGTGCGGGTGATGTTCGTCGCGACGCCGCTGATCGGGCATCTGTTCCCGATGATGCCGCTGGCGCTGCGGTTACACGCGCTCGGGCATCGAGTGCTGGTGGCGACGGGTGGGGACGCCGTGACGGCGGTGGCCGGCGATATCGCGGTGGCCGACGTGGCGCCCGACATCGGTTTCGTGCGGACCGCCGTCCTCGGGCTGGGACCGCACCCGGTGGCGGCGCTGCGCTGTGCGCGCGGTATGGCCGATGCACGCGGTGGCGCACGGTTTTTCGCGCCCACAGCCAAGGCGATGCTGCCACGGCTGGACCGGCTGGCCGCCGAGTTCGCTCCCGACCTGGTCGTACACGAACCCTTCGCCGCCGAGGCGGCTCTGGTCGCGGCGCATGCCGGTGTCCCCGCCGTGCTGCACAACATCGCGCTGGACGACGGCACCGTCATGCGGCGGGAAATGCTGCGGGTACTCGGCGCGGCCGCCGCGCCGCCGCTGGCGACCCTGTCGATCGCGCCGCCCAGTGTGGTCGCCGTCCCGGGCCGGGCGCTGCGCTACACCCCCTACGCGACGTCCGGTGCCGAGACGCCGGACTTCCTGCGGGTCCCGCCGGACCGGCCGCGCATCCTCGTCACGCGCAGCACGATGCTCGGCGACGGTCCCGACGCGATGCTGCGTTCCGTGCTGCGGGCCGCGAACGGCGTCGACGCCGATATCGTCATCGTCCGCCCGAACCGGAAAACCGCTCGCGCCAAAGCACTTCCGGCCAATGTCCGCACCGTGGGCTGGGTGCGACCGGACGAGGTGCTGCCCACGTGCACCGCCATGGTCAACCACGGCGGCGCGGGATCGATCTACGCGGCGCTGTGGGCCGGCATCCCGCAACTGGCGACTCCCGCTCCCGGCGACCGCCGGTGGAACGCGCTCACGGTGCAGCGTCGCGGGGCAGGGGTGGCGGTCGCCGCGCGTCGCATCACCGCCACCGATCTGAATCGCCTGGTCACCGACGTGGATATGCACGAAGCCGCCCATGCCGTCGCCACCGAGATCGCGGCGATGCCTTCCGCTACCGCGACGGCGAAGAGGCTTGTGGCCTTGGCAGACCACGAGCAGTGACGACCGTGCGTGCTGCGGGTCGTGGTGGCCGCGCCGACAGGTGCCTGCCGTGGTGAAAGATTCGTCGAGGCGCATAGGGCTGTCCTCGCGGCCTCGCACGTAGCCGAGGTGCCGACCATGAACTTGTGTGGCTGACCCTCGTGGATCGGCGTGTCAGTGGTCGTGTCAGGTCGGCGTCACGGTCGTGTCAGCAGGGGCGCTGATAGTAGTTCCCATGACGAACACAGCAACTCCCCGAGCGGTCGACCCGGACCGCGAGGGTGGTGGGTGACACAGCTTCCGCTTTCACCTTGTTCGTTCAATCCCTGTGTACCGCAACATATTCGAAGGAGATCATCATGTCCATCACCCTGACCACCCAGGACCAGGCCATCGTCCGGACCGCCGCGTACGGTGCCGTCTCGCTCATGGCGGCCGCCGACCACAGCTCGGCACACAAGGCCGCCACGAACGGCACCCTCGCTCTCTCCTCGGCGACCGGCTCCGTCGGTCACGTCCTGGCTGCGAAGTCCAAGGACATCACTCTGAAGGGCAAGACGGTCGCAGACCTGGCCGACCACGTCCTCCCTGCCTTGACCGCCGCGATGTCCCTGCTCGCCGAGCAGGACCAGGCCGAGGCGGACAACTTCCGCACCACGGTCCTGGTCGCTCTCGACGCCGCCACCCAGTCCCACAAGGGCGCGCCCAGCCCGGCCTCGGCGGCCATGGCCGGCAAGATCACCGCGGCCCTCGACGCCGCCTGACGAGGTGCGGGTAAGGCCCCGATCCTGTGACCAGGTGCGACGCATACCGGGAGACCGGGCAGATCTCATCGTCTGCCCGGTCTCCGGGCGTATGTGTTCTCGCGAGCTGGGCGATGATGGCGTTTTGGTCGCGGTGCCGCACGGAAACCGATGCTAGCCCGCGCTTCTCACGAAGGCGGTCTGTTGCCACCGACACACTTCCATCGCCCACTTTGTTGTCGGCAACATAGGCCCTCGGGCGGCCGCGCCGAGAATAAGTTTTCGGAGAGGGCCGACGCTGTCGATACGGCGCGCCCACGCCACCTTCGCGCAGCGTCGGCCCTTCTCCGTTGTCGACGACGTCACGACGAGCCTCGAACACGGAACTCCCTCAGCGCGAGTCGGTTTCGGCCTCGGAAGTGGTGAAAAGGTGACGTCGGCTCGGGGTAGTGGAATCCGATCAGGGAGGAGCAGCCGTGTTGAGGTCGCAGGCGGACGTATTGCATTTCGTGGAGGAGGTCAGTGCCCGCTACGGGTCATTGGACGTATTCTTCGCGCGACTGCACGCGGGGCCCTGCGACACCGACGACGAACCCACCGACCAGCTGCCGATCGTCACCGACTGCTCCGCGTGGGCGCGGCTCACCGGCTCGATCTAGGCAGGCGTGTTTTTGATGTTGCCCGCGTTGTCGACATCTTGGCCGACGATTTTCGACAGTGAGAGGCGGAAGACTTCTTGCATGTTTTTCACGGTCTCGATGTGTTCGCGGAGTGATGTTTCAATGTCGGTGCCTTGTTCTGTGAACTTTTTGGCGAGATCGTCGGCCATTGTGAAGTCACCGAAACCCGATACAGTCTGAGTTCGCCGTATTTCTTTTAATGTGTCATTCAGCTGGTTAAGGCGATCACCACACGCTTTGAGACATTCGCGAGCCACAGCCTCGTCGTCGACGTAGACTTCTCCCGCACGTGCTTGATCGGCGAGCCCTTTCCACTTCGTTGCGTCCTCTGCACTCATTTCCCGGCCTCCCTGCGGGGTAATAGACCTACTTCGGCAAGTACGGGACCAGCGCAGCGGCGGTTTCGGGTAGCAAAGTGCAAGGGCTCGGCAGATTATCTAGAACCGCACTGTTGAGTAGTGAGATTTGAATCGTGCCCTGGGCGGTCGGGAACACTACCTCACATCCGAGATCGTCTGTACCGCCGTGAGAGCGGAACTGGCGGCCTGCCCGCCCTGCGAACGTCACGTCCTTGAAGTCGCCATAGTCGGGCCGCTTCTCGTAATCGGCGACTGTGCGGGCCGATGAGTACACAGTGATCGAGTACTGGGGTGCATCCCACCCGCAAATTTCCCAACCGGACTGATGAACACCAGCGGCTCCGATTTGCTTGGTTGCCGGGTCCACGCCAGCAGCCCGCAGTGCGTCGTCCGGGAGAGCTGTGCAGGGGTCGAAGAGGGCCGGGGCTGCGGACGTGGTGGGGGTCTTGTCCGTGGAGTTGTTATCCATGCAGCCGCCTGTGGCGACCAGTGCTGGGAGTACGGCTGTGGCCAGTAGGGCCAGTTTGAAGCGGCGCATCCCCACCCTTTCGTACGCCTGACGTGGTTGGTGTGAATGTAGCAAACGGGGTGGGTGGGTGCACCCGGCCATGCGGGTGGTGAGAGGTGGTCATGGGGTCCTTGCTGGAGGAGAGATCTGGGTGGGGAGTTCAGCTGACGGGGCGAGGGCGAGTGTGGGTGGTTGGTTCGGGTGGAGTTGGGGGTTGGTGGGCTCGGGACCAGTACGGGACTATGTGGGGGTTGTGGGGTGGGCGGACGAAACGGGCTGCGGATTCGGCGTCGGGGAGGCTGGTGTACGGGCCCCAGACACCGTTGGGGCAGGGGCCCTCGTGGTGGGGGCAGGTGCCGCCGGTGGTGACGATTGCCCAGTGGGTGTAGTACTTCGGGTTCACTGTGGGCTCGCTGTTGTGTGGGGAGGGGTGTGGGCGGTCCAGAACTGGTGGCGGATCGCGTCCCACAGGTGGGCCCAGTGGGGGTGTTGTTCGCGGGCCTCGGCGAGGTCTGTGCCGGGCGGGAAAGTCACGTCCTGAGTTGGCCCGGTGCCGTGAGATGTGCTGTGTACGTTCACAATTTCGATGCAATGATGGCTCATCCGCCAGGTCGCGATGAGGTCGCCGATCTCGGTGCGGCGTGTGTTCGCGGGCATGGCTAGGTGCTCTCGGCGGGGCGAGTGCGGATAATGCGTGCGTCGACGTTCGGGTCGGCCAGTGCGGCAAGGGCATTCAGGACGGCATGCGTCTCGGCGGCTACCGGGTGAAATGCGGGGGATACGTCGGTGTGTGTCGGTACTTCGCGAACCGGGGAGAGGTGAGTGCCGTGTGGGTACGTCGCCGCTCGGGCCCACGTCTCGGGAGGGATGACGGTTTCGAGGTCGCAGACCTCGCAGGTCCGGGCAGGTGAATGGTCCACTGTCGTCAGGTCGTGCACGACGACAGCCGCCACCTGTACGGCCGTCGCGATGCGGAGGCAATAACCGACCGGATCGGACACGCGAGTCGGTGGGCGCACGGTATATAGATAGAGGTATCCCAGTTTTTCGGCATGGCGGCGAACTTCGAGCGCATGCCTGGCCGCGGCCAGTCCCGAGATGTCGTTGCGCACGAGGCCGATCGCCTTCGGCCGGTTATCGACTATTGCTTTTGTCTCTGCCGTATTCATGAAGCACAGGATTAACTGAAACGCCTGCTCAGAGCCCTTTAACGCAACAGCTCGAGCAACTTGCACGAAGCCGCAGGATCGGGTCGCGGCAGATATTTACGGTCGGTCGAAATGCGACCAAATGGTGGTCGCAATCGGAGCAAGGGGGTTGGTGTGAGCGGTGATGACTCAGAGGAAACCGGCAGCACGTTGCCACGCAGGCAACTCGGCCGGTACCTGCGCGAGGCGCGGGAAGCCGCCGGGATGACTATCCTGCAAGCGGCGGGGTTGATGGAGTGGGGGAAGACCACGCTCCAGAACCTCGAAACGGGGCGCACGCACAAGGTCAGAAGCCGTACCGCGCGTGAACTGTGTGAGCTGTACGGACTGGACGAGACGACAACCCAAGCGCTGGTTGGGCTTGCGAAACAGATTCCCGCGAGATCCTGGTATCACGCGTACGACGACGTGATCCCCGCGGACTTCAACGTCTATGTCGGATTGGAAGCGGGCGCAACGGAACTCACGATCTATCAATCGTTGCTCGTACCAGGTCTGCTCCAAACCGTCGATTACGCGCGTGCGCTCGACGTACGGTTCTTCCGAGACGAGACAGCAGAAGAGGTGGATCGGCGAGTCCAGATGAGACTCCGGCGACAGAATATCCTTACGCGACAGCGGTATCCGGCGAGTCTGATCGTGGTCCTGCAAGAGGCGGTCCTGCGGACTGTGGTCGGCGATCGCAGTGTCATGGCGAGGCAGATTCGGCACCTTGCGGACATGAGCACGCGGGACAACATCGAATTGCGTGTGCTGCCTTTCGAAGCGGGAGCCCCCTCCGGTGTGGTGATGCCGCCGTTCGTGATCTTGGACTTCCCGCAGGATGCCAGGGGCAAGTCTCTCGAGCCGACAATCGTGTTTGCCGAGAGCATGATCGGCAGTATGTACTTTGAAAGTACGGCCGACGTCGGCGCGTATCGCGACGCCTTCAACACGGTCCTCAATGCCAGCATGGACGTAGGGCCGAGCCGATTGAAGTTGCGGGAGATGGCAAGGGAGTATGGCAATGGTCGCTGATCTACGCGAGGCCCGTTGGTTCAAGTCCAGTCGTAGCTCGGGTGGGCGCGAATGCGTCGAAGTCGCTTTCCTCGACGGCGGGCAGGTCGGAGTCCGTGACTCGAAGAACCCGGACGGCCCGGCGCTGGTGTTCGCCGCGAGTGAGTGGGACGCCTTCGCCGCCGGGGTGCGTGACGGGGAGTTCAATCCCTCTGCCTAGGTCTTGTTTCCGGCCAAAAGCGTGCCGGAAACAAGAACAGGTGCGTGCCGGAAACAAGAACAGGTATCGGTGCTGAGAGGCGACGTCGAGGGCGGGTACCGACGCGGTAGATGCGAACGAGACGGCATCATCGCCAACGGTTTCGGGATGATGCCGTCTCGGCGAGAGCTGAAATCAGTTGGCGTGCAAGGCTGCGTTGAGTTCGATGCCCGTGCCCTTGCGCGCCACCACCTCGATGGCTCCGGTGAGGGAGTTGCGGCGGAAGAGGAGGTTGGACTGGCCGGAGAGTTCCAGGGCCTTGACGGTGCGGCCGTCGGGGAGGGCGACCTTGGAGCCGGCGGTGAGGTAGAGGCCGGCTTCGACGACCGAGTCGTCGCCGAGGGAGATGCCGAGGCCCGCGTTGGCGCCCAGCAGGCAGCGTTCGCCGATGGAGATGACCTGCTTGCCGCCGCCGGAGAGGGTGCCCATGATCGAAGCGCCGCCGCCGATGTCGGAGCCGTCGCCGACCACGACGCCCGCGGAGACGCGGCCCTCCACCATGGACGCGCCGAGCGTGCCGGCGTTGAAGTTCACGAAGCCCTCGTGCATGACCGTGGTGCCGTCGGCCAGGTGCGCGCCCAGGCGCACGCGGTCGGCGTCGGCGATCCGGACGCCGACCGGGAGCACGTAGTCGACCATGCGGGGGAATTTGTCCACGCCGTAGACGGTGACCGGGCCGCGGGCGCGCAACTTGGCGCGCACCAGTTCGAACTCCTCGACCGAGCACGGGCCGTGATTGGTCCACACGACGTTCGCGAGCAGGCCGAACTGGCCCTCCAGGCTCAGGCCGTGCGGCTTCACCAGCCGGTGCGAGAGCAGATGCAGGCGCAGGTACACCTCGTGGGTGTCGGCGGGGGCGGCCGAGAGGTCGGCGATGGTCGTGCGCACCGCGATCACGTCGACGCGGCGGGCCTCGTCGAAACCGGTCAGGTCGGCGAACCGGGCATATTCAGGGTCGTCGGCGCTCAGCTTCGCGGTGCCGGTCTCGGCGAATTCACCGAGCTCCGGATACGGAAACCAGGTGTCGAGGACCGTCCCGTTCACGGTCACCGTGGCGAGGCCGACTGCGGATGCTCCCTGAGTACTCACGCAGGCGAGTGTAAGAGAACCAGCAGGCCCGTGCGGCTGGTGGGTCGGCCCCTCACCCGATGCCGAAGGCGGGGTCGTCCGGAGAATTGGCCGGGGGATATCCACGACTAGGCTGGTCCGGGTGACCATCGATCTGCGTGCCGACCCCATCAGCCTTGCCGCGGCCCTTGTCGACATCCCGAGTGAATCCCGGGACGAGGCGGTGATCGCCGACACGGTGGCATGGGCGTTGCGGGAGCAGACGACCGGGTTCGAGGTGTTGCGGCACGGGAACAGCGTGCTGGCTCGTACCGATCGCGGGCGGCCGAATCGGGTGATTCTGGCGGGGCATCTGGATACCGTGCCGATTGCCGGGAATGTGCCGGGGCGGTTCGAGGTCGTGGACGGGGAGGAGATTCTGCACGGGTGCGGCAGCGTGGACATGAAGTCCGGTGATGCCGTTTTCCTGCACCTGGCCGCCACCGTGGCCGATCCGGTGTGCGATCTGACGCTGATCTTCTACGACTGCGAGGAGATCGCCGCCGAATTCAACGGACTGGGCAGCATCGAGCGGGAGCTGCCCGAATGGCTGGACGGTGATCTGGCCATTCTGGGTGAGCCGTCCGGCGGGTGGATAGAGGCGGGGTGCCAGGGGACGCTGCGCGCTCGGTTGACGGTGTCGGGCACGCGGGCACACACCGCGCGGGCCTGGCTGGGCGACAACGCGATTCACCATCTGACGCCGATTCTGGACCGGCTGCGCAATTACGAGGCTCGGCAGGTCGATATCGACGGGTGCCGCTATCGCGAAGGATTGTCGGCGGTGCAGATCGGCGGCGGCGTGGCCGGGAATGTGGTGCCCGATGCGGCCGAGGTGACGGTGAATTTCCGCTTCGCGCCGGATCGTTCGCTGGAGCAGGCGACCGAGCATGTGCGCGAGGTGTTCTCGGGCCTGGATCTGGGCTTCGAGCGAACCGACGGCGCACCGGGGGCGCTGCCCGGCCTGACCGCGCCGGCGGCGAAGGATCTGATCGAGCGGGTGCATGCGCACGGTGGCGGCGGCGTGCGGGCCAAATACGGATGGACCGACGTCTCGAGGTTCGCCGCGCGGGGCATTCCAGCGGTCAACTTCGGGCCCGGCGACCCGAATCTGGCGCACAAAGTCGACGAGCGGGTGCCGACCTCGCAGATCACCGTGGTCGATCAGATACTGCGCAGCTACCTCACGGCCGATTCCGCCCAGTAGCCTGGGATTCATGTCGACCGACTCCGAGCCCGTATCGATCCGTGCGCCGAAGTCGGCGCCCAGATTTCGGGGACCCATAATGTTGCGCCGCGCCCGTGCCGACGAAGCCGGGACCACCGATCAGCATCTACTCGACGGCCGTGGTCCCACCGACTGGGTGCACACCGATCCGTGGCGGGTGCTGCGGATTCAGAGCGAATTCGTCGAGGGCTTCGGGGCGCTCGCGGAAATACCCAGGGCGGTGGCCGTTTTCGGGTCCGCTCGCACACAGGTCGATACGCCCGAATACCAGGCCGCGCGGGCCATCGGGGCCGCGCTGGCGCGGTCCGGATTCGCCGTGATCACCGGCGGCGGGCCGGGGGTGATGGAGGCGGCCAACCGCGGCGCCTCCGAGGCCGGCGGGTATTCGGTCGGGCTCGGGATCGAACTGCCGATGGAGCAGGGCCTCAACGAGTGGGTCGATCTGGGCATCAACTTCCGGTACTTCTTCGCCCGCAAGACCATGTTCGTGAAGTACTCGCAGGCGTTCATCTGCCTGCCGGGCGGATTCGGCACCCTGGACGAGCTGTTCGAGGCGCTGACGCTGGTGCAGACCCACAAGATCACCCGGTTCCCGATCGTGCTGTTCGGCACGCGGTACTGGGGCGGGCTGGTCGACTGGATGCGCGATTCGCTGGCGGGGTCGGGCAAGGTCTCGCCCGGTGACCTGGGGTTGCTGCACGTCACCGACAGCGTCGACGAGGTCGTCGAGATCGTGCAGGCGGCGGCCGAGGGTCGCAACAGGGATGTGATCGGGACGGAGGACCAGTGGTGAGCGACAGGCCCTACGCGGTGTGCGTGTACTGCTCGGCCAGCGTCACCGATACGGCGCATCTGCGGCTGGCCGGGGAGGTCGGCGCCGAGATCGCCCGGCGCGGTTGGCAATTGGTGTCGGGCGGCGGGAACGTATCGATGATGGGGGCCGTCGCGACCGCGGCGCGGAACGGTGGCGCCCACACGATCGGCGTGATCCCCAAGCAGCTGGTGCATCTGGAGGTCGCCGACGTCGACGCCGACGAGCTGATCGTCACCGACACCATGCGCGAGCGCAAGAAGATCATGGAGAGCCGGGCCGACGCCTTCCTGACCCTGCCCGGCGGCATCGGCACGCTGGAGGAATTCTTCGAGGCGTGGACCGGCGGCTACCTCGGCATGCACGACAAGCCGATGGCCGTACTCGATCCGCTCGGGCACTACCGCGGGCTGTTCGATTGGCTCGGTAAGGCACACGCCGACGGTTTCGTCGGCGAGGGTGCGCTGGAACGGGTTACCGTGACCGCGGACCTGACGGCCGCCTTCGAAGCCCTGGTGGGCGTCTCGGAAGATCGCATGGAGGACATGTGACGGATACGCAGAACAACGTCACCCTGCTCGATATCGCTCGCCGCCTGCCGGCGATGGCGCTGGACGCGCCCGGCATGATCCGCGGGGCCCTGGGCATGCTGGTGCGGCCCGACAGCACATCGTCGGTCGGGCTGTATTTTCAGCAGGCCGCGCAGAGTTACCCGAACCGGGTCTTCCTGCGGTTCGAGGGGCGCGAGTACCGCTACGGTGACACCAATGCCGAGGTCAACCGCTATGCGAGCGTGCTGGCCGAGCGGGGCGTGCGGCGCGGTGACGTGGTCGGCGTGTTGATGACCAACCGGCCGGAGACGCTGATCGTGGTGCTGGCGGCGGTCAAACTGGGCGCGACGGTCGGGCTGCTGAACCACAATCAGCGGGATCAGGTGCTGGCGCACAGTTTCGGGCTGTTGAACAGCGTGGTGAACGTGGTCGGGGCGGAGTGCCGCGAGGCGCTGCATTCGCTCCCCGAAAGCCCCGGGAACCTGCTGCTCGCGGAGGAGTTGAAGGTGGCCGCCGAGACGGCCGATGCCGCGGATCCTGCGGTGTGCGCGGACATCCGGGCCCGGGAAAAGGCGTTCCTGATCTTCACCTCCGGCACGACGGGGCTGCCCAAGGCCAGCGTGATGTCACATCTGCGCTGGACCAAGAGTATGGCGGGGCTCGGCGGGCTGGGCGTGCGGCTGCGTGGCGACGACACCCTGTACTGCTGCCTGCCGCTCTATCACAACAACGCGCTGACGGTGGCGCTCGGCGCGGTGCTGGGTGCGCGGGCGACGCTGGCCATCGGGCGGAAATTCTCCGCGACGGGGTTCTGGGACGAGGTGATCGCCAACCGGGCCACCGGCTTCATCTATATCGGCGAGCTGTGCCGCTATCTGCTCAATCAGCCCGAAAGGCCGGTCGAGCACGAACATTCGCTGCGGCTGGCGGTGGGGAACGGGTTGCGGCCCGAGCTGTGGGACGAGTTCCGTGAGCGGTTCCGGATCAAGCGGATCGTCGAGTTCTATGCCTCCAGTGAGGGAAATACGGCCTTCATCAATGCTTTCGGCGTCGATCGCACGGCCGGGTTCGGTCCGCTGCCGTACGCGGTGGTCGAATTCGACGAGGAGACCGGGGAGGCCAAGCGGCAATGGAACGGGCGGCTGCGCCGGGTGAAGTCGGGCGGCGTCGGCCTGCTGCTGTCGAAGGTGACCGGGCGGTCGCCGTTCGACGGGTACACCGACGAGTCGGCGACCGAATCGAAGCTGGTGCGCAACGCCTTTCGCCAGGGCGACGTCTGGTTCGACACCGGAGACCTGGTGCGCGACCAGCATTGGCGGCACATCGCCTTCGCCGACCGGCTCGGGGACACCTTCCGGTGGAAAGGCGAGAACGTCGCGACCACCGAGGTGGAGGGGGCCTTCGACGGTGCGGAGCAGGTCACCCAGGCTGTGGTGTACGGGGTGGATGTGCCGGGGACCGATGGCAAGGCCGGCATGGCGGCGGTGACGTTGCGGCCCGGGGCCGACCTCGGTGGGCAGGCTTTGGCGGAGCAGTTGTACGACCGGCTGCCCGCGTACGCGGTTCCGCTGTTCCTGCGGGTTGTGGACGAGTTGGAGACGACCTCCACGTTCAAGAGTCGCAAGGTGGAGTTGCGGAAGCAGGGGTATGTGCCTGATGACTCCAGCACCCTGTATGTGCTGGCGGGGCGGTCGGAGGGGTATGTGCCCTTCTACAGCGAGTACGTGGATGAGGTTGCGGAGGGGCGGGCGCCGAGGCCCTGACCCCGCCGCTGGCGCGACGGGGCCAGGGAAGTGTGATAGCGGGTCCGGGATGTGTGGGGTAACGGGCCCGGGGCGTGTGGGGTAGCGGTCCCGGGAATTGTGGGTAGCGGGCCCGGGCGTGTGGGGGTAGCAGCCCAGGAAGTGGGGGCGGCGCGGGCTAGGGAAGTGTGGCGACGCAGGGCGGGAAGTTCGGGCGCGGTCGGCCGGGCGGGGTGACATAGCGGAGCGGATGTTCACGCACGCTCTGCGTACTCGCGCACGCGTTGCATAACGCTGGACAGGGTGCGGGAGTACGCAGGGGGTGCGGGAAGTTGGTGGGGGGTTGGGGGTGGGACAGGGGTCGGTACAGTCGGGGGCATGAGTTCGACGCCGTCGTTGGCCACCTTGTGTGGGAAGCCGGTGGCTACGGATCGGGCGTTGGTGATGGCGATCGTGAATCGGACGCCGGACTCGTTCTATGACAAGGGCGCCACTTTTTCCGATGAGGCCGCGATGGCGGCGGTGGCGCGGGCGGTCGGCGAGGGCGCCGATCTGGTCGATATCGGCGGGGTGAAGGCCGGGCCGGGGGACGACGTGGACGCCGCCGAGGAGGCGCGGCGGGTGGTGCCGTTCGTGGCCGCCATTCGCGAGCGGTATCCGGAGCTGCTGATCAGTATCGACACCTGGCGCGCGGAGGTGGCGCGGGCCGCGGTGGCCGAGGGCGCGGATCTGATCAACGACACCTGGGCGGGGGCCGATCCGGATCTGGTCGGGGTCGCCGCCGAGTTGCGGGCCGGGATCGTGTGCAGCCACACCGGCGGGGCCGAGCCGCGCACCCGGCCGCACCGCGTGCGCTATGCCGACGTGGTGGGTGAGGTCACCGAGACGCTGATGCGGTCGGCCGAAAATGCTGCGGCCGCAGGGGTCGGCAAAGACTCGATTTTGATAGATCCGACGCATGATTTCGGCAAAAACACGTATCACGGGCTCGCACTGTTGCGCGCGTTGGACGTTCTTGTAAACACCGGATGGCCTGTCTTGATGGCGCTGAGCAACAAGGATTTCATCGGGGAGACTCTTGGTGTCGGCCTATCCGAGCGATTGGAGGGCACATTGGCAGCAACCGCATGGGCGGCCGCGGCCGGCGCCCGGGTCTTCCGGGTTCACGAGGTCGCCGCAACCCGGCGCGTAGTGGACATGATCGCGGCAATCCAGGGCGTCCGGCCCCCCGCACGAACTCTGCGAGGTCTGGTATGACAACCACCCCCGAACTGGTCACCGACAGCACAACGGAGTGGGCGCTCACCAATACGTGGGACAGCCCCGAGTGGACGGTCGAGGAATTGATCGCCGCCAAAGCGGGCCGCACCGTCTCGGTGGTGCTGCCCGCGCTGAACGAGGAACGCACCGTCGCCGACGTGGTGGCGAGTATCAGACCGCTGGTCGGCACGCTGGTCGACGAACTGGTGGTGCTCGATTCCGGCTCCACGGACGCCACCGCCGAGCGCGCCCGGGCCGCGGGCGCGCGCGTGGTGTCGCGCGAGCAGGCGGTTCCGGAACTGGATCCGGTGCCGGGCAAGGGCGAGGTGCTCTGGCGCTCGCTGGCCGCCACCACCGGCGATCTGATCGCCTTCGTCGACTCCGATCTGATCGATCCCGATCCGGATTTCGTGCCGCGATTGCTCGGGCCGCTGGTGATGGTCGACGGCATGCATCTGGTGAAGGCGTACTACCGCCGGCCGCTGCGGCAGGGCGATTCGGTCGACCACAACGGTGGCGGCCGGGTGACCGAGCTGGTGGCGCGCCCGCTGCTGTCGGCCTTGCGACCGGCGCTGTCGAAGGTGTTGCAGCCCTTGGGCGGCGAGTACGCGGGCACCAGGGAACTGCTGACGGCCGTCCCGTTCGCCCCCGGCTACGGCGTCGAGATCGGGCTGCTGCTCGATACGTACGACATGCTGGGCCTGTCGGCCATCGGCCAGGTCAACCTCGGCGTCCGCACCCACCGCAACCGCCCGCTGTCGGATCTCGGGGTGATGAGCCGTCAGATCCTCGGAACGGTGCTGGGGCGCAGCGGAATCCGCGACTCCGGGGCCTGCCTCACCCAGTTCCCGCTGGTGGGTGAGGAATTCACGGCCTTGACCACCGAGGTGTCGCTGGCCGATAGACCTCCCATGAATACCCTGCGCGCGGCCGAAGTAGCGGCCTGAGGAGGTAGCGCCCCTTGCCCCCGCCCTTCGGCTGGGGCGAGGGGTTCAGCGTTCGTGGCGGTAGATGGGGGTGAGGAGGTCGGCCTCGAGGGGCTCGCCGGTGTTGCGGTCGTAGCGGACGCCGACTACGGCGGAGAAGGGGTGGAGGCCGGCGCGTTCGTGGAGGGTGGCCAGGCGGGTGGCCAGGAGGCGGATGGCGCCCAGAGAGCCGGGCGGGTGGAGGCCATCGACCACGAGGACGGTGCCGCGGCCGTCGGGGCGGGGGAGGCGGGCCAGATAGGCGATGTCGTAGGGTTCCGTGCCGCCGGGGCGGTAGACGCGGCGGGCGGCGCGGTCCTCGATGCCGCGGCGGACACGCCCGGCGCGGGCCACCGTGCGGCGCAGGCGCGGATCAGCGGCGGCCAGATAGCGCAAGCTGGGTGACAGCTCCGGACCGCCCAGCACGATGAGCCCGTCGCGGTCCAGGTCCAGCGGGCGGCCGGGGAGGAACCGCTCCACGCCGACGGCAAAGCCCAACTCGCGCAACAGTTCCACCAGCCGGTGCGGGGCCGCGGCGTCGGGCGCGCCGATCAGCGGCGCGGCCCGGGTGGTGCTGCGCACGTCCGGCGTCAGGATCGTCAGCGGGCCGTGCCCGAAGAACAGTCCCTCCGGCACCGGACCCTGCGTGCTCACCTGGTGAATGCGCGCACGCGAAAGTCCCGCCGCCGCACCGATTCTGGCGAAGGTCCATCCTTCCGCATGCAATTCGCGGATGACGGCCCGCCGAATTCTGGTGAGCTCGTTGATTGTCTGTTGGGCCTGAGCGACCCCGTCGGTGGCTGCTTTGAGACGCTCGACCTTGTCTTCGATCGCGAACACTCGTGCCACCTCATCGGCCGACATGTGCGCAGTCTAGATAGCTCGACAGCGAGATGTGTCTAGACCGCTTGACGAATATGCCCCCGCCTGCATCGGAATTGCGCGCAGCGGTTCCGATCGGCAATACCTGACGTTCGGAATCACTGGTGGTCACACCGTCAAAATGGTGTTCTTCACTACGTCGCGTCGAAATCGATAGGGGGTTTCTCGTTTCGAGCCAACGGTTTCGGAGGCTCGGGTGGCGAATAGGACGGAGGTGGCGAATACCCCGATCCATTAGACGTACTGGACGGTTTGTCGAACTTTCCTGTGAACAGCGAATCGTCGCCGTCCAGCAGATGTTTCGTCACCGCCGACCTGGGCGTCATACCGCGGAACTGATCGAGCGGCCGCCGCAGCTCGTTGATTTCCTGCAGCGGCTTACGAATCTCGTCGAACTCCGGTCCCAGTTCACTGCGCAGCTGCGTGGTTGCGCCACTGGCGTAATCGCGAACCTGCCGGAGGCTCTGCGCGGTCCAGCGGATCGCCCCCGGCAGCCGCTCCGGCCCGAGGATCACCAAGGCGGCGACCACCAGGATCACCATCTCGGGCCAGCCGATATTGAACATAGGACCAGGCTACTAAGGTTGCTTGGGAGCGTTCTCGTCGGATTCCAATGTGACCGGCACATCGACCTGGCGGCCGTCGCGAATCACCTGGAACGTGACGGTCTCGCCGATCTGGTGGGACTGCACGGCGACGGTGAGCTCCGCGGGCTCGGTCACGTCGCGACCGGCCACCCGCACGATCACGTCGCCCTCGGCGATACCGGCCTTCGCGGCGGGGCTGCCCGCCATCACGTCGGCCACCGCGGCGCCGCTCATCGCGTCGTTCTCGACCGTCTTGGTCTTGGCGCTGACCCCGAGCCACGGATGGTGCACCTTGCCGTCCCGGATCAGGGTCTGGGCGACCCGCTGCACCAGATCGACGGGAATCGCGAAGCCCAGGCCCACCGAGCCGCCGCTCTCGCTGCGGATGGCGGTGTTGATGCCGATCAGCCGGCCCTCGCTGTCGAGCAGGGCGCCACCGGAGTTGCCGTGGTTGATCGCGGCGTCGGTCTGCACGGCGTCGAACGCGCCCGCGGTGTCGTCGCCCGGTTCGGTCGGCTCGGCCATCGGGCGGTTCAGCGCGCTGACGATGCCGGAGGTGACGGTCTTGGTCAGGCCCAGCGGCGAGCCGACGGCCAGTACGTCGTCGCCGACCTGCACGTCGGAGGACTTACCGAGCCGGGCCACGGTCAGGTTCTTGACGTCGACCTTGAGTACGGCGAGGTCGGTCTTGGGGTCGCGGCCGACGATCTGGGCGGGCGCCTTGGTGCCGTCGGAGAAGGTCACCTGGATCTTGCCCCGGCCCGACTTGTCCAGGCCGACCATCGAGACCACGTGGTTGTTGGTGACGATGTAGCCGGAGCCGTCGATGACCACGCCGGAGCCGAGAGCGCCGTTGTCGCCGACGGTCTCGCGGATCTGCACCACCGCGGGCAGGACGGCGTCGGCCACCTTGGCGACCTGGCCGTGCGGCTTGTCCTTCGCGCTCTCCTGCTGGAGCGTGATCTTGCGCGAGGTGAGCGCCGAGGTGGAGTCGCCGGTGAAGCGGCCGACCAGGCCGCCGACCAGACCGATCGCGAGCGCGATCACGGCCAGGACGGCCAGCGCGGCCGGCGCCACGCGCTTGCCGAACAGCACCTCGCGGGCGCTGAGCCTGGGGGCCGGGGGCAGCTGCTCCTGCTGGGGCGTGACGATCGCGGGCGCGCCCAAGCGGGCGGCGGCATCCGGATCACGCCAGGGATCGGCCGGTCCGGCCGGAGGATTGGGGTCGTCGATCGCGTCCGGATCGCGCTGCAACCGTTCGTCGGAGCCCTCGGGGCGGCCGAACGCCTCGGCGAGGACGGTGTCGGGGGGACGGTTCACCAATTCGGGACCGTCGAATTTCGGCTCGGCGGGCGCGCCGGACGGCTGCGCGGCGAACGATCCGGACTGACCCTCGGGGCGACGGAAGGCGCGTGCGGTGTGCTTGTCGACATCCGGGCGATACACGGGCCGCGGTCCCAGGACGGGTGCGTCGGGCGGCCTCAGGTTCCCCCGTTCGGCCGCCGAATTCGACACAGCGTCCTTCGCCGACTCGCCGGGCTGTTCGGGTTGTGGTCCGGTGTTCGTCGATTCGGTGGTCACGTGTCGAACTCTACTTGCGCCACCATCCGGTCCACCGCCTGCTCTCCGAAGAGAACTCGCGATCGGTGGAGACGAAACGGAACGAATCCGCCCGCAGCCCTAGAAAACTCGCACCGCGAGTCATCTCGTCCATCGGGCCGGGGAGATTTGCCAGTGGAATTCGGCTCAGGGTGTCGCGGAGGTCGCCCGGGGCCGAGAACTGCCGCTGCGCCGCCTGGCGCAGGGCGATGCGCGCCTGTTGCTGAGAATCGACCTCGGCCGCGCATTCGGGACATTTGGCGAGATGTTCGGCGGCGCGCAGATAGGCGTTCATACGCAACTCGCCGTCCACGTAGGCGGCTATGGCTTCGCTCGCCAAGTGCTCGGTCGGCGCGAAACGAGGTGGACGACCCGGATACCCCCGGTCCGCAGCCGAGCCGGAATCGCGGCCTGTCGCGGCGTCCTCGCCACTCATACGTGCACACACCCTTCCGACGGACGAATTGCTGCCGGGCGCCGCTCGCGGCGGCGGTGAACTACCCGACCTTCTCGTCAGCGGCGAACCGCTGCTGAGTTCCATTATGCGCAAGGTAGTCACGCAGCGCCTGGCGTCCACGGTGGATGCGGCTGCGCACAGTGCCCAGTTTCACGCCGAGCGTAGCGCCGATCTCCTCGTAGGACAGGCCCTCGATATCGCACAGGACCACGGCCGCGCGGAACTCCGGGGCCAGCGAATCCAGGGCGGATTGCAGGTCGGGGTCCAGGTTGGCGTCGTGGTAGACCTGCTCGGGATCGGGGCCCTCCGACGGCACGCGGTCGTAGTCGTCGGGCAGCGCTTCCATCCGGATGCGGTTGCGGCGGCGCACCATGTCCAGGAAGAGGTTCGTCGTGATGCGGTGCAGCCAGCCCTCGAAGGTGCCGGGCTGGTAGTTCGACAGCGAGCGGAAGACCCGGATGAACGTCTCCTGGGTCAGGTCCTCGGCGTCCTGCGGATCGCCGGTCAGGCGGTAGGCCAGCCGGTAGACCCGGTCGGCGTGCTCGCGGACCAGCTCGTCCCAGGTGGGCATCACCGTCCGGTCGCCGGTGGCGTCGAAGGCCGCGGTGCCCGTGAGCGGGGCGTCCTCGGCATCCTCGGCGGCGGTCTCGGGCATCGAGGCGTCGGAAATCGCAGGATCGCTGCTGTCGGCCTCGGGCAGGGGGTAGTCGGCCGCACCGGTGACCGGCAGGCTCGACTCTTGCAGGGTGGCGTACTCACGCGCCGCATCGACCATGTGGATGGGGTTACCTCCTACTCGGGACCGGGGCCGGCGCACCGCGACGGGGGTTTCCATCCATCGCGTACGGGGTACAACTACGGACTCACGTCGGATTGTTCCCCGCGCCGCCGACGGTCGGTCGGCCTTTGCGTTGTCCTTACTCTGCTGGGTCCCGATGTGGTCGTGGTGTGGGGAGGCTGAGGGACACCTGAGAAAAATCCCGGCCCGGTCGGCGGCCCCTACCCGCCCGTCGGTCGCGACGTGGGGCGGGCTTCGCCATTAGCCTCATTGGCGTGAGCGAGCTTGCGAGCGAACCATTGACACAGCGTGCCAGGCGCACGGTGGCACCGAGCGTCAGCGAGGTGACACCGTGAGTCTGATACCGGCGGCGGCGGCCGCGCAGCGCAATCTCGCCTACGTGGAGGAATCCGTCGCGGAGGACGAGATTCTGCTGGCCGCGCGCGAGCGGGCCACGGAGCTGGGCGCGACACCCGTGCCGCCCTCGGTGGGCGCGCTGCTGAGTATGTACGCCCAGCTGCTGGGGGCGCGGACCGTGGTCGAGGTGGGTACCGGGGCCGGGATCAGCGGGTTGTGGCTGCTCGACGGGATGCGCGAGGACGGCACGCTGACGACCATCGACTCCGAGCCGGAGCATCAGCGGGCCGCGCGGGACGCCTTCCGGACCGCCGAGATCCCGCCGGCCCGCACCCGGCTGATCAACGGCCGCGCGCTGGATGTGCTGCCGCGCCTCGCGGACGACGCCTACGACCTGGTGTTCATCGATGCCGCGCCGCTCGAGCACCCGCAGTATGTCGAGCAGGGGGTGCGGCTGCTGCGGGAGGGCGGGGCGATTCTGCTGCACAACGCGCTGCTCGGCGGGCGGGTGCCGGATCCGGCGCAGCGGGACGCGGCGACGCAGGCGGTGCGGGCCGCCACCCGTGCGGTGGCGGAGGATCCGCAGTTGACCAGCGTGTTGATTCCGGTGGGGGACGGGCTGCTCTGCGCCTCGCGAGGGTAGTTGGGGGTTTCCGGCCACAAGCGTGCCGGAAACAAGGCAAAGCGTGCAGGCAAGAGCAACGCGTGCCGGAACCAAGGCGAGGCCGCCCGACCCGGCGCGTTACTTGTTCTTGGCCGCTGAACTGGAGATATGTCTATTTCGGCTCGTGGTGTGTGTCAGGGCTTGCGTGCGGATTGAACGAGTGTTTAGTATATTGAACATGTGTTTAAAGGAGCAGCCTTACCGGAAGGATCCGCCTCGGATCTGAGCACTCGCGCCCGCATCCGGGACGCCGCGATCGCCCTGTTCGGCGACGAGGGTTTCGGTGTCGGAGTACGGGCTATCGCGAAGGCCGCGGGAGTGTCTCCCGGGCTCGTCAACCATCACTTCGGTTCCAAGGACGGGCTGCGGGAGGCGTGCGACGAGTACGTCCGCTCGATCATCCGGGCGGCGAAGACGGAGTACGTCCAGCAACCCACGCCGCACGCGACGTTGCAGGCACTCGCGGAGATCGAGGAGTACGCACCCCTCATCGCCTACCTGATGCGCAGCTTCCAGAGCGGAGGACCGCTCATGGCCGCGATGTTCGACCAGATGGTGACCGATGTCGAGGCCTATCTCGCCGTCGGCATCGAGGCCGGGACATTGCGGAAACCATTGGATCTGAAGGCCGCCGCGCGCTATCTGGCGACCCAGAACGGCGGCGGGTTCTTCTTCTTCCTCCAGCTGCACGCGGCCCGGCACGACGGAAAGCTCGACTACCGACAAGCGCTGCGCGATTACGCCGACCAGATGATGCTGCCGGCGGTGGAAATCAACACACACGGTCTCTTCGCCGATTCGACGTTGCTGGACGCCCTGCTCGCCGATCGGTAAACCTCTTTTCCCACAAGGAGTTTCGATGTCATCGGCAATTGTCGTCCGAGAGTTGCGCAAGCACTTCGGACAGGTACACGCCCTCGACGGTCTCGACCTCGAGGTCGCCGAAGGCGAGGTGCACGGCTTCCTGGGCCCCAACGGCGCGGGCAAGTCCACCACCATCCGCATTCTGCTGGGCATTCTCGCCCGCACCTCCGGTGAGGCCCGGGTCCTCGGCCGCGATCCGTGGACCGACGCGGTCGGCCTGCATCAGGAGATCGCCTATGTCCCTGGCGATGTCACGCTGTGGCCGTCGCTGTCGGGCGGGGAAACCATCGACCTGCTGGCGCGCATGCGCGGCGGTCTGGACCCCGACCGGCGGGAGGAGCTGATCGAGCGCTTCGAGCTGGATCCGCGCAAGAAGGCCCGCACCTATTCCAAGGGCAACCGGCAGAAGGTGGCGCTGGTCTCGGCGTTCTCCTCGCACGCCAACCTGCTGATGCTCGACGAGCCCACCTCGGGCCTGGATCCGTTGATGGAGCAGATCTTCCGGGAGTGCGTGCAGGAGGCCACCGAACGCGGGGTGACCGTGCTGCTGTCCAGCCACATCCTGTCGGAGGTGGAACTGCTGTGCGAGCGGGTCACCATCATCCGTTCCGGGCGGACGGTGGAGAGCGGCACGCTGGCGGAGATGCGGCACCTCAGCCGCACCTCAATCACGGCCGAAATGCTCGGCGATCCGGGCGATCTCGGCCGGATCGCGGGTGTCGAGGACGTCACCTTCGAGGACCACACCCTGCACTGCCAGGTCGACAGCGAACACCTCGGCGAGCTGATCCGGGTGCTCGGCGACGCCGGTGTGCGCACGCTGGTCAGCCAGCCGCCGACGCTGGAAGAGCTGTTCCTGCGCCACTATTCGCTCGACGGCGACGACGCCGCCGGCAGCGACACGGGCCGCCACTACGCGGAGGCGTCGAAATGACCACAGCCACCGTCGCGCGCCCGCACTACGGTTTCGCCGAATCCTCGGGCCGCGCCTCCGATTTCACCGGCACCCTGCATTTGCTGCGGTTGTACCTGCGGCGCGACCGGATCGTGCTGCCGCTGTGGGTGCTGCTGTTCTCGCTGCCGCTGGGCAGCACCTACGTCAAGAGCACCGAGAAGGTGTATCCCACACCGCAACAGCTCGACAGCTTCGCGCATACGATCCTGTCCAGCCCGGCGCAGCTGGCGATGTACGGGCCCGTCTACAACACCACGTCCGCGGCGGCGGTCGGGTTGTGGAAGGCGGGAATGTTCTTCACGCTCATCGGAATCGCCACGATTCTCACGGTCATCCGGCACACCCGCGCCGAGGAGGAGACCGGGCGTGAGGAACTGCTGGCCTCCACTCAGGTCGGGCGGTTCGCGAGCCTGACCGCCGCGCTGGTCGTCGCCTGCGGTGGCGCGCTCGCCGCCGGGCTCCTCGGCGCCGCGAGCATCAAGGGCGCCGGCGTCGACGGGGCCGGGTCGCTGGCGTTCGGGCTGGCGCTCGCGGGGTCGGGCATCGTCTTCGCCGCGGTGGCCGCGGTCGCGGCGCAGCTGAGCGCCAATGCCCGCACCACGCGCGGGATCGCGTTCGCGGTGCTGGCGGCGACCTACACGCTGCGGGCGATCGGCGATGCGCGTGCCGGAAACGGGCCGACCAATCCGCTGGTCTGGATGTCGCCGCAGGGCTGGTCGATTCAGGTGCGGCCGCTCGCCGGTGATCACTTCGCGATCCTGCTGCTGCACGTGGTGGCCGCGGTCGTGCTGATCGGGGTGGCCTATGTGCTGCTGCAGCGCCGCGACCTCGGTGCGGGGCTGATCGCCGAGCGGCTCGGCGCGCCCGCCGCCGGGCCCGGGCTGTCCGGTCCGTTCGGTCTGTCCTGGCGGCTGCAGCGCGGTGCGTTGCTGGCGTGGACGGTCGGGCTGGCGCTGTACGGGCTGGTCATCGGCAGTGTCGTGCACGGGATCGGGGACGAACTCGGAACCAGCGACGCGATCAACGATTTCATCGGCAGGCTGGGCGGCAGTGACGTTCTCGAGGACTCGTTCCTGTCCATGGGATACACGATGCTCGGGATGGCGGCGTCGGCGTATGCGATCTCGGCGGCGCTGCGGTTGCATTCGGAGGAGTCCGGCCAGCGGGCGGAGGTCGTGCTGACCGGAGCGGTCGCGCGGATCCGGTGGGCCGCATCCCATCTGGCCTTCGCCTTCCTCGGTCCGGTTGTGCTGCTCGTGGTCTCGGGTCTGATCGGCGGCCTGGTGTACGGCGCCGCGGCGGACGATATGGGCAAGGTGTGGCGTGTGTTGGAGGCGGCGCTGGTGCAGGTTCCGGCGATCTGGGTGTTCGCGGGTGCGGCGGTGCTGCTGTTCGGGCTGCTGCCGCGCTGGTCGACGGTCGCGTGGGGCGTGTTCACCGCCGGTGTGGCCCTGTTCCTGCTCGGCTCGATCTCCGGTATGCCGCAATGGGTTCAGGACCTGACGCCCTACAGCCACCTCCCCAAGGTTCCCGGCACACCGTTCACCGCCACCCCCGTGGTGATCCTGGTGATCCTCGCGGCCGTGCTGACCACGGTGGGCCTCATCGCCTTCCGCCGGCGCGACCTGCGCTGAACCGGCTGGGCCGGTACGCCTCTCGCACCCTCTCCACGACGCTGGAGTGGGTGCGGGAGTGCGGAGGGGGTGCGTGGGTTTCTTGCCGCGGAGTGGGTATGCGGAGGGGGGAGGTGATGCGCGATGGTGGAGGATCTCGGGCATCTCGTGGAGCACTTTCTGCCCTCGGGGTGGTTGTTTCCCGCGGCGTTGGTCTTCGGGGCGGTCGTGGTCGTGGCGCTGGTCGTGTTGCTGCTCGTGAGCGGTTCGGACTTCGACGAGCATCGAGCGCCCGCGACGACGACGCACGGGACCTGCGCGCCGTTCTGCTACGGGACGAGTGCCGTTCCTACGCAACCACGTTGACCTGCGCGGGGTCGTTGCAGCCGTTGTCCGGCGGCGGGTTGCTGGGGCGGATATGATTGGAAGATCAGGTAATTCGCTACGGGTGGAGGCGTGGGGTGGTTTTCCAACGCGCGGTGCTGATCGAAGTCGCGCCCCGCAGCTGGTTGGTGCTGGCGGTGACGTTGCTGGGGTTCCTGGTCTTCGTGGCGCTCCTGGTGTTGCTGTTGGTCAGCGGAAGCGATTTCAACGACCCGGCCAAGCAGCCGCCGATCACGCACGGCCCGTGCGATCCGTTCTGCACGGCCACTCCCGTTCCGGCCGCGCCGCGGTGAGGTGGGGGCGCTAGACCCACACGCCCTTTCCGACTGTGACCACGCCGCCGTTGCTGACCGCGAAGCGTTCCCGGTCGCGATCCATGTCGACGCCGATGATCTCGCCCTCGCCGACCATGACGTTCTTGTCGAGGATCGCGCGGCGGACCACCGCGCCGCGGCCCACCCGCACCCCGGGCATCAGGACGCTGCCCTCGACGGTGGCGCCGTCCTCGACGAAGACGTTCGACGAGAGCACCGAATTGCGGACCGTCGCGGCGGACAGGATGCTCCCCGAACCGACGATGGATTCCTGCGCGAGCCCGCCCTGCGCGAATTTGGCCGGGGGCAGGTTCTCCGCGGCGCCGCGGATCGGCCAGTGCTTGTTGTAGAGATTGAAGATGGGGTGCACCGAGACCAGATCCATGTGCGCGGCGTAGAAGGCGTCGATCGTGCCCACGTCGCGCCAGTAGCCGCGATCGCGATCGGTGGATCCGGGCACGTCGTTGAGCGCGAAGTCGTACACCCCCGCCTCGCCCTGGGCGACCAGTCCGGGGATGATGTCGCCGCCCATGTCGTGGTCGGAATCGGCGTCGTCGGCATCGGCCCGGATCGCGTCCACCAGGACCTTGGTGCTGAAAACGTAGTTGCCCATCGAAGCGAACGTCACATTCGGATCGTCGGGCGTGCCCGGCGGGTGCACGGGCTTCTCCAGGAATTGTGTGATCCGGCCGGACTCGTCGGAGTCGATACACCCGAACGCCCCGGCCTCGCTGCGCGGCACCCGGATTCCCGCGACGGTGACGCCGGCGCCGGTGTCGATGTGATGGGTGACCATCTGCTCGGGATCCATGCGGTAGACGTGGTCGGCGCCGAACACCACGATGTAGTCCGGATCCTCGTCGTAGATCAGATTCAGCGACTGCATGATCGCGTCGGCGCTGCCGGTGTACCAGCGCGGTCCCAGCCGCTGCTGCGCGGGCACCGGGGTGATGTACTCACCGCCGAACCCGGATAATCGCCAGGTCTGGGAGATGTGCCGGTCCAGCGAGTGCGATTTGTACTGGGTGAGAACGCACAGGCGCAGATAGCCGGCGTTCACCAGATTGGAGAGGACGAAATCGATGAGCCGGTAGGCGCCCCCGAACGGGACCGCCGGTTTCGCGCGGTCCTGGGTGAGCGGGAAGAGGCGTTTGCCCTCACCGCCGGCGAGCACGATTCCTAGTACGTGCGGCTGGCTCCTCACACTCGCCAACTTACCGCCGACATGCCAACGGAGTAGTCACCACGAAGGTGAACGATTAAGTTGGACCGGTGAGTTTCACCGCGGAGGGTGGTGGCGAGCCGAGCCGGTCGCAAGAGCGGGAGCGGCTCCGGGTCGCGATGCTTACTCGCGAATATCCGCCGGAGGTATATGGCGGCGCGGGAGTGCACGTCACCCATCTCGTACCGCGGCTGCGCCGCCTGTGCGACGTGACCGTGCACTGCATGGGGGTGTCGCGCGCGGACGCCGTGGTGCATCAGCCCGATCCGATGCTGTACGCGGCCAATTCGGCGCTTCAGATGATGTCCGCGCAGCTCCGCATGGCCGATGCCGTCGGCGGCGTGGACGTGGTGCACTCGCACACCTGGTACACCGGGCTGGCCGGGCATCTGGCCGCCACGCTGTACGGGATCCCGCACGTACTGACCGCGCACTCCCTCGAACCGCGGCGGCCGTGGAAGGCCGAGCAGCTCGGCGGCGGCTACCGGCTCTCGTCATGGTCGGAGCGCAACGCGATGGAGTACGCCGACGCCGTCATCGCGGTCAGTGAGGGGATGCGCCGAGACGTCCTCGACACCTATCCGACCATCGACCCCGCGCGAGTACACGTGGTGCACAACGGGATCGACGCGCAGGCGTGGCGCCCGGGCGGCCCGATCGACGGCGCCCGGGACGTGCTGGCCGAACTCGGGGTGCGAACCGACGCGCCCATCGTGGCGTTCGTCGGGCGCATCACCCGGCAGAAGGGCGTGTCGCACCTGCTGGCCGCGGCCCGCGACTTCGATCCGGACATCCAATTGGTGCTGTGCGCGGGCGCGCCCGATACGCCGCAGCTGGAGTCCGAGGTCGCGGCGTCGGTGGCCGAGCTGTCCCGCGGTCGCGGCGGGGTGTTCTGGGTGCGGGAGATGCTGCCCACCGAGCAGGTGCGGCAGATCCTGGCGGCGGCGACGGTCTTCGTCTGCCCGTCGGTGTACGAGCCGCTGGGCATCGTGAATCTCGAGGCGATGGCCTGCGGGACCGCGGTCGTGGCCTCGGATGTGGGCGGGATTCCGGAGGTCGTCGCCGACGGCGCGACCGGACGCCTCGTGCACTACGACGGCGACGCGACCGAGGATTTCGAGACGGCGCTGGCGCGGGCGGTCAACGCGATCGCCGGTGACGCGCTGCTTGCCGGATCGCTGGGCGCCGCCGGCCGGGCCCGGGCCATCGCCGAATTCGACTGGGCCCAGGTCGCCGGCCAGACCGTTCAGCTCTACGACCGCATCCGCAAAGGCTGACGCACGCAGCGGTCGGCGGGCCGCAGCGCCCACGACGCGACGGTCAGGACGGTCATCGTGGCCAGCACTACGACCTCGCTCCGGGCGTAGCCCGTGGTCAGGTGAGAGGCGATCGCGCCGGTATAGACGAAGATCGCGCCCGCGTACGCCCACTCCTTGACCAGCGGCAAGCGCGGGACCGCGAGCGCGGCCGCGCCCAGGATCTTCCAGACGCCCAGCAGGACCAGGAAGTACGTCGGATAACCCAGGTGGGTGGTCGTCTCGCGGACGAGTTCGATGCGGGCGATATCCCAGATGCCGCCGACGCCCAGTTCGGCGACGACGAGTGCGGTGGCCGTCCAGTAGGCGGCCGTCCGGTATCGGGGCGCTACCGGCGTTCGGGTCGAGAGGCTCATGGCGGAGGCCTTTCTCGCTATCGTGAGGATCCGTCATCGATATGGCGAACGGCGTCGCGAGGATGTGACGGGGTGAGCGAACCGGCTTTGGAGCGGCTGCACGAGCAGCGGCCGCGGCTGCGCGCGCTGGCCTATCGCATGCTCGGCTCGGTGAGCGAGGCCGAGGACGCGCTGCAGGAGGCGTGGCTGCGCGTGCACCGCAGCCCGCCGGGGCCCGTGGACAATCTCGACGGCTGGCTGACCACCGCGGTCGCCCACACGTGCCTGGACCTGTTGCGCGCGCGTTCCCGGCGCGAGCTGCCGGCCGGTGTGCACCTGCCGGATCCGCTCGTGGGCGTTGTCGCCTCGCCGGAGGACGAGGCGGTGCTGGCGGAGTCGGTGGGGCTGGCCGTACAGGTGGTGCTCGATCGGCTGACGCCCGGCGAGCGGCTCGCCTTCGTCCTGCACGACGGATTCGGGGTGCCGTTCGCGCGGATCGCCGCGCTGCTCGATCGCGAACCGGCCGCCGTGCGGCAGCTGGCCAGCCGTGCGCGGCGGCGGGTGCGGGCCGCCCCCGTGCCCGATACCGATGTGGCCGGGCAGCGGCGAGTGGTGGACGCGTTCTTCGCCGCCGCCCGCCGCGGTGACTTCGACGCTCTAATCGATCTGCTCGATCCGGAGATCACCCTGCGCGCGGATGCCGGACCGGGCCGGATGTGGGAGATCCACGGCCCACAGGACGCCGCCGGCCGGGCACTGCTGTTCGCCCGGCCCGATTCGGATGTGCGGCCCGTCCTGGTGCACGGCGCGGCCGGAGCCGTGGTGCTGCTGGCCGGGGAACCCGCGGTCCTGCTGGCGTTCACCGTGGTGATGGGGCGCATCGCGGAAATAGACGTCTTCGCCGACCCGGCTCGGGTTCGGGCGCTGACAGCCGGCTGAATATTCGGCGGAAGACGGCGGGGTGCGTATTGCCGATCTTTATCGGAGGCGGTAGGTGGAGACCGTTACCGAGGCTGTGACCTCGACGGATTCGGGGAGGGTGGCTATGCGGGCCGCGCGGTCGGTGGTCGCGTGGAAGGCGGAGGGGCCCATGGCGGCGACATTGGTGATGTCGGCGTGGTCGAGGGTCATCGGGTATTCCACGATGTCGCGGGTGAGGCGTTCGAAGCGGCCGGACAGGGCGTCGGCGAGGCGGTCGTCCTTGGCCGAGTCCACGCGCACCATGTCCAGTGGGGTGATCAGTTCGGACAGGTGGGCAGAGGTGGGGGCGGCGACGACGAAGGCACCGTCCGGGGACAGGATCCGGGCCACCTCGTCCGCATTGCGCGGTGCGAAAACGCACAGGACATGGCTGAGCGCGCCGTCGCGGACGGGTAGGCCGCGCCAGGCGTCGGCCACCACCGCAGCCGCGCGCGGATGGGCCCGGGCGCAGCGCCGGGCGGCGGGTTTCGACACGTCCAGGGCGATTCCGCGGGCGTCCGGGGCGGCGTCGAGCGCCGAGGCGAGGTAGTAACCGGTTCCGGCACCGATCTCGAGAATCGCCCGCGGCGGAGCGGCGGAGCTGAGCGCCGTCGTCACCGCGTCGGCGATCGGTGCGAAATGACGGGCACGCTGAAAGGCGGCACGTGCGTCCAGCATGTCCGATGTATCTCCGGACATCTTGGTCGACGCACCGGTCAGCAGGCTCACATAACCCTGCCGAGCCAGATCGAAGGCGTGACCGCGGGTACAGGACAGCGAGCGGTCGCTCACGGCCAGGTCCGCCCCGCATTCCGGGCAGGCCAGTAACCGCGCCACCGCGGCGAGCGGCGATGCCGTATCCGCTCGCGCCGGGTTCACCGGCATCGAATCGGGTAAGGGGTTAACTGGTGACTTCGGTGAGCTCTTTGCCGAGGGCCGCGGCCTCTTCCGGCGTGAGCTCGACGACCAGACGCCCGCCACCCTCGAGTGGAACCCGCATGACGATTCCACGCCCTTCCTTGGTTGCCTCGAGGGGACCGTCCCCGGTGCGGGGCTTCATGGCCGCCATCCTCTGCTCCCTCCAGATCCGCGCGGTCTGCTGCGCACTTTCTTGGAACTCGTGTTGTCACCAACGGGTAGCCCACGCGCACGGCCGAGCCGGGCCCGAGGGGCTACACCACGACTATTCTTCCTCATCACGGAACTGGGCGGGTACCTGAGTTCGAAAACCGACCGCCGTGGCGCGTGTTCAACCGCGCACATCGACCCAGCAATCGGCCAGATGGTCGTTCACCATACCGGTCGCCTGCATGAGTGCATACGCCGTCGTCGGGCCCACGAAACGGAATCCCCGCTTCTTGAGTTCCTTTGCGAGAGCAACCGATTCGGGTGTGGTGGCGGGGACGTCGGAGAGTTGCCGGGGACGCGGCCGCGCCGGGGGAGCGAACGACCAGAGCAGGTCGTCCAGGCCGGGGTCGAGGTCCCGGGCAACCCTCGCGTTGGCGATGCTGGCCTCGATCTTGGCGCGATTGCGCACTATGCCGGGGTCGGACAGCAGACGTTCGGCATCCGCCTCGGTGTACTCGGCCACCCGGTCGATGGCGAACCCGTCGAAGGCCGCCCGGAACGCCGGGCGCTTCCGCAGGATGGTGATCCACGACAGGCCCGATTGGAACGCCTCCAGGCACATCCGCTCGAACAACGCGTCGTCGCCGTGCAGCGGCCGCCCCCACTCCTGATCGTGATAGTCGCGATAGAGCTGGGAGGACTCGCCCCACCCGCACCGGATCTTGCCGTCGTCGACGACGGTCGCGGCGGCGCTCACTGCCGTTCCCGCCGGCCAGCGGCCTGATCGCCGCCGGGCTGGGCCGGATACTGCGCGCCCCCACCGGGCGGCTCGGTGCCGGTGCTCAGGTCGAGATAGGACGTCGAGGCCGCCGGCGCTGCGGGCGGCGTGCTCCCGCCGCCGTCCACCGGGGTCGGCCCCGGTGCCCAGCCGCCGGGACCAGTGGTTTGCGCCGTATCGGGCCCCGGCGTCGACGCCTCGGAGATTGTGGGCTGCGCAGCCCCGGTATCGGGAGTCCACGTTCCCGAGGGGTTGGTTTGCGCCGTGCTGGGGTCGGGAGTCCAGGTCCCTGGGGAGCTGGTCTGCGCCGTGCCGGGGTCCGGAGTCCAGGCTGCCGCGGGTGTGGGTTGTGCCGTGCCGGGACCGAAGCCGCCGGTGGGCGAGCCGGCTGCCACGGCCGGGATGCCGCCCGTGCCCGCGGGGTGGCTTGGGATCCAGGCGGTGGATTGTCCCGTGGGCTGGCCGAAGCTGCCGGGTGCCACGGCGGGGAAAGCGCTCTCCGGCGGGGCCTGGCCCGGAGCCCAGGTGATCGGGGAAGGCGGCGCGTCGGGTGGGGTGTTGCCAGAGCCCGTTGCCTCGGGGCCGGGGTGGTGAGAGGGCGGTGTGCCCCACGCGCCGGTGTCGGGGTGTGCGGGTGGCGCGCCCCAGGGGCCGGTCTCAGGGGGTGGCTGGCTGGGCTGGGGGACGTCGGCGTGGCCGTTGGGCGGGGCCGACGCGCCGGACGCGAAGCCCCGGGGGCCGGGCGTCCGGTCCGGATGGGCCTGCTGCTCGGCGGGGGGTGTGCCGTTCGACGTGGGGGTGGGCGGCTGCTCGCCACGGGCCTCGGCCAGCTGGTGTTCCAGCTCGTCGATGCGGGCGGCTAGACGGGTGAGCGCCCAGTCCACCTCGCCGGCCTTGTAACCGCGGAAGACCTGCTGGAACCGCAGCGCCCGGACGTCGCCGCCGTGAATGCGCACAGCGGGCAGAACGGTGGCCGTCGTGCCCTCCGGCAGCGGCCCCAATTCCTCCCCGCGTCCGAACACGGCGCTCGCGACCAGGAACAGCAGCGCGGCCACCAGACCGACGATCAGCACGTACAAGAGCAGCGTGAGCATACGGACGAGGATATGCGGCCGGTCCGACATCCCGCCGTTCCGGCCGCCCCCTCCGTAGGGCGCTCGATTCGATCACGCCGGGCCGCTTCCCCTCCGCCGGCCCGGCGTGCGAATCGGCAACCGCCGGTTCACCTTTCTCCGGTGCGGCGGAAGCAGTACGCGGCCGCGGCGAGGTACTGCCTGCACCTGCCGCCGTGCCCGGCATGCACGGCGAGAATGAATCGTGCCCGGTCATAGGTGAGTTCGGACGGCTCGTGCCCGCAGTCGCGGCTGTCCATGAGCCACATGTCACGTGCTCCCGAGGACGGTGCGTACATGGCGGTACCTCCCACTGGTGTGCGGTGCACCCGGTGCCCTGGAAACCGTGGGTCTCAGGATCGCCGCCCGCGGTTCGGATTCGATTGCGTGTCGTTCAGGCACCGGGTGCGCCTTCAACTTTCGTCGTATTCGGTCCGTTGCGAAATCGCGCACCGTTGGCGTTGGTGTTGGCTTACTGTTGGCATACGGGCGTGAAATAAGGAATTAACAATGGTGTTGGGTCGGCCGTGGACCGGTTTCGAGGCTGTCGCCCTACAGGAGGCGACGCGAAAGTCTGTGCGGGAGTTCGCCGCTCATCTCGGCGTGGAGATGACGACGGTCGCGAACTGGCGCGCCGGGCTGAGCGCGGTCACCCCGCGGCCCCTCACCCAGGAACTCCTGGACACGCTGCTGCTCCAGGTCGGCGCCGAGGTGCGGGAGCGGTTCGAGCAGATCCTGGCCGCCGGTGAGCAGGCGATCGGCTCGCGCCGGTCACCGTCCCGGCGCGGCGCGGTGGTCGCCGCCGTCCCCGGGCCCGCCGCGGATATCGCCCTGATGTCGCGGCTCGACGAGGCCCGGCCGGTGATCGACCGGACGCTGGCCGCGGGCACCATCGGTCCCGCCATGGTGGAGCTGATGGAGGAGCGCGCGGCCGGGCGGGTCCTCGCCTACACCAGCACGCCGCCCACCGCCGTCCTGTCCACCGTGCTGCCGGATCTGCTGGAGGTGCAGTCGATTTCGACGCTGCGCCAGCCCGCGGCCGTGCAGGCCAGGCTGTCGGAGGTCACCGCGGTGCTGGCGCTGCTGATCGCCGACGCGCTGATGAAACTCGGCCAGATCGAGCGCGCCAACTACTGGTACGGCACGGCGCGCCTGGCCGCCGACGACACCGCGAACCGCCGGCTGCGTGCGCGGGTCCGAGCCCAGCACGCCATGCTGCCGTACTACTACGGCACTCCCGAACAGGCCGTGCTGCTGGCCCGCGCGGCGCAGGCGCAACTCCCGGAGACCGCCGACGACTCGACCGCGCTGGCGGCCGCCGCGGAGGCCCGCGCGCTGGCCCGCCTCGGTGACGCCGACGGCGCCGATCTGGCCCTGACCCGGGCCCGGCAGCGCATCGACGAACTCGGCGCGGCGGTGAGCGACGAGGCCTTCCGATTCAACGAAAAGCGTTTGCTGCTCTACCAATCCGGCACCCTGACCAACCTCGGCCGCACGGCCGCGGCCCGGCGCGCGCAGGAGCGGGGGTTGCAGCTCTACCGCGGCAGTCCGGACGTCGTGGTGGACCCGGCCCTCATCGAACTCGACGCCGCCATCTGCCACGCCCTCGACGGCGCGGTGGACGAGGCGTGCGAGCTGGCATCGCGGGTGCTGGCCGCGCTGCCGCCGGAACATCGCACCACGATCGTGATGACCCGCGCGGCCGCGGTGATGGACGCGATACCCGAGCACAGCCGCACCCGCCGCGCCGTCGACGAGCTGCGCCGCAGGGTGGCGGCGGGGACGGGGGAACCACGGTGACCACGGCATCGCAGGCGGTCGCCTACCGCGCACCGGCGGCGGAGTTCACGCCGCACCGGACGCGCTGGATCCTCGAACGAGCGTGCCACGAGGGCGGATTCGACGCCACCGGCGCCGAACTGCTGCGCCATCACACCAATGCCGTGTACCGGTTGGCGCGGCAGCCGATCGTGGTGAAGATCGATCGGCCGTACGGCGGGCCGGCGCCGATCGACGTCGTCGCGCTGGTGCGCTGGTTACGGGCGCGGGGAGTGCCCGTGGTGCCGCCGGCGTCCGGGGTGCAGCGGGTCGTGGTCGGCGGCTGTGTGGTCACCTTCTGGCGGTATCTGCCGCAGCGCCGCGAGATCGTCGCCGCCGATCTGGCCGGACCGCTGGCTCTGCTGCACGGGCTGCGACACCGCCCGGCGCAGTGGCTGCCGACGAGCCATCTCGCCGACGCCTTCGTCCGCATCGCCCGCGCCATCGACGGCAACACGATCCTCTCGCCCAGCGACCGCCGCCTGCTGCGCGCGGAACGCAACCGGCTGGCCGCCCGCAGCGACGAGATCGCCTACCCGCTCGCCCAGGGCCTCATCCACGGCGACGCGCATCATCGGAATACGCTGTGGGACAACGGAACCGGCCGCGGCGTCCTGTGCGACTGGGAGAGCGTGGCGATCGGCCAGCCCGAGTGGGATCTGGTGACGATCGAGGTGCACTGCCGCCGATTCGCCCACCATCCGGGCGAATACGACACCTTCTGCCGCGACTACGGTTTCGACGTCCGCACCTGGTCCGGGTTCTCCTGGCTGCGCGACCTGCGTGAACTCCGAATGATCACCACCAACGCCTTCAAATCTGCCCCGGGCTCGGCGAGCGCGCGGGAAGTGTTGCGCCGCATAGACGGCCTGCGCAAAGGCGTTCCGCTGACGTGGAACATTCTGTAGTCGGCGAGTAGAGCCTTACGCGTGGCGGGTGGTATCGATCCCTAGGGACATGCCCGCGAGGCCGCGGCGGCGGACCGCCAGCTTGTCGGCGATCTCGTTCAGGACCGTGGCGGCGGGGTCGGCGGGGTTGCGGAGGACGATGGGGGTGCCCTCGTCGCCGGCCTCGCGCAGTTCCTGGGTGATCGGGATCTGGCCCAGCAGGGGGACGTCGGCGCCGACGGCCTGGGTGAGGCGGTCGGCGACGGACTGACCGCCGCCGGAGCCGTAGAGCTCCATCCGGGAGCCGTCGGGCAGGTCCAGCCAGGACATGTTCTCCACCACGCCCGCGATCCGCTGCCGGGTCTGCAGGGCGATGGCGCCCGCGCGCTCGGCCACCTCGGCGGCCGCCGCCTGCGGGGTGGTGACCACCAGGATCTCGGCGTTGGGGATCAGCTGGGCGATCGAGATCGCGACGTCGCCGGTGCCCGGCGGCAGGTCCAGCAGCAGGATGTCCAGATCGCCCCAGAACACGTCGGCCAGGAACTGCTGCAGTGCGCGGTGCAGCATCGGGCCGCGCCACACCACGGGCGTATTGCCCTGGGTGAACATGGCGATCGAGATGACCTTCACATCGTGCGCGACCGGCGGCATGATCATGCGCTCCACCTGGGTGGGCCGCTGGTCGGTGCCGAGCATGCGGGGCACCGAGTGGCCGTAGATGTCGGCGTCCAGGACGCCCACCGACAGCCCGCGCTCGGCCATGGCCGCCGCCAGATTCACTGTCACGCTGGACTTTCCGACGCCGCCCTTACCGGAGGCCACGGCGTACACCCGGGTCAGCGAGCCGGGCTGGGCGAACGGGATGACCGGTTCGGCCGAATCGCCGCGCAGCTTCTTGCGCAGTTCGGTGCGCTGCTCGTCGTTCATCACATCGAGCTCGACCGAGATCGCGCCCACGCCGGCCACGTCGGCGACGGCCTTGGTCACCGATTCGGTCAGCGTGGTGCGCAGTGGGCAGGCCGCCGTCGTCAGGTAGATCTCGACGTGCACGCTGCTGTCGTCGCCGACCGCGACGCTCTTCACCATGCCCAGCTCGGTGATCGGTTTGCGGATCTCCGGGTCGTTCACCTTGGCGAGGGCGCCCCGCACATCCGATTCCGTAACCACTGACATAAGGCGAGTCTAGGTGGGCCGAGCCCGGCGCCTCAGATCCGGGGCAGCTGGCCGCGCTCCGGCGCGACGCCGGTACGGTACGCGACCTCCCACGCCATCACGTTGGCGACGTAGGCCATCGAGTTGTTGTAGCGCATGATCGCTTTCGACTGCTGGCCCAGATCGTTCATGTCCAGCCCGCCGTGGCACAGGTACTTGCCCGCGGTGAGGGCGGCGTCGAACAGGTTCTGCGGATCGGAGATACCGTCGCCGTCGCCGTCGGCCGCGAACTTGCGCCACGTCTCGGGCAGGAACTGCATGGGACCGACGGCGCGGGTGTACGAGGACATACCCCCGTCGAGTTCGCCGTCGGTCGCGTGCACCACCTGATTGCCGCCGAGGCTCCCGTCGAGTACCGGACCGTAGATCGGGTCCAGCGGGTAGCCCTTGGCGTCGGCCTTGCCGTAGGCGTGCTTCGACTCCACCTGGCCGATGCCGGCGAGTACCGACCACGGCATGTGGCAGTTCGAATCCTCCTGGGCGAGGACGCGTTCGGCGTTCTGGTAGGCCGCCTGCGCGATGCCCGGCAGGCCCAGCGGCCCGGCGGGCAGGTCGGCCGCGACCCGGCCGTCCGGCTGCGCCACGGTCTTCACGACCGGCGGGCCGGCGTGCTTGGCGGCGCGGAGGAATCCCTCGGTGTCCGGTGCGGTCGATTCGGGCGCGGCGGCCTGCTCGTCCGGATTCTCGTTCAGCGCAGACAATGTCGCGTGCTCGGCGGTGTTCACCTCCGCCGCGGACGCCGCGCTCACGGCGACGACTCCCGCGGGGACGAGTCCGGTCAGTGCGATAACGGATCCGCGGCCAACATTCCTAGCCGGCTGTTTGCGGTGACGTCCCACGTGCGGTGGTCCTCCCATGCTCGCTGTGAGCTTTTCGTGACACAACGAGATCAGATTACCGCATCCGAGACCTTTTCGTTACTCCTTCGTGACCGTGTTTGCGGTTTGGCTACGGACCGGCGGTTATCCGGCCGGAACCGGCATCGGGATGGTGATGCCGAAGGGCAGCGTGATGGCCGGCGCGGGCGCCGGTGCGGGGGCCGCGGACTGTGCCGGTTCGGCAGGTTCCGCCGGGCCGGGTTGCGCTGTCGGCGCGGCGTTCTCGGTCTGTTGCTGTTCGGGAGCCGCGGCCTCCGGTGCGGGCGCGGCGGCCTCGGGGGCCGGTGCGGCGGGCGGCTGCCCGGGCGCCTCCTGAGCCTGTGGCTGGACGCAGTTCGCCGGGGCGTTGGGATCCCGGGGCGCGTTCGGGTCGGCGTTCTGCGCGTCGGCCGGCCGGACCGGATCGCCCGGCGCCCAGCGCTGCTGGGCCTCGGCGGCCGGATCGCCCGGCAGCTTCGGCATCGGCGCGGGAACGACCGCCGGATCGCACGGCTTCGGCGGGGGCGGCGGCGGACAGAAGATTCCGCACGGGATCGGCGGCAGGCCCGGGATGTTGATCATCACCTGCGTCGGGGCCTGGGCGCGGCCCTGGGGCTGGGTCTGTACCTGCGCGGGCGGCTGCATCGAGGCCGTCGAGGTCTCGGGCGGCGGCGCGGCGCTGGGGGCCGGGTAGGTGGAGTTGACCGCGACCATCTCCGAGCCGTTCGGCGCCTGCATGCTGCCCGGCGGAATCAGCTCGGGGGAGATGTCCACCCGGGTCGGCGCGCCGCCGGTCGCGTAGGCGTTGGACCAGCTCAGCACGTTGGCCGCGTAGGACAGCGAATTGTTGTAGCGCAGCACCGAACGCAGCTCCTGCGACGGGTCGCGCAGGTCCAGCCCGCCGGAGCAGAGGTATTTGGCCGCGCCGAGGGCGGCGTCGAAGACGTTGTTCGGGTCGGCCACGCCGTCGCCGTTGCCGTCGGAGGAGTAGTGGGCCCAGGTGCCGGGAAGGAACTGCATCGGGCCGACGGCCCGCACGTATCCGCCCTCGGCCGCCTTGATGACCTCGTTACCCGGGAGGGTGCCGTCCAGCGACGGGCCGTAGATGGCCCCGATGGTGGTTCCGGCGGCGTCGGTGTGGCCGCTGCGGGCATGGCCCGACTCGATGCGGCCGATGCCGGCGAGCAGGTGCCAGCTCACGCCGCAGTTGGGGGCCGAGGACTGCATAGCCAGTTCGGCGTTGCGGTAGGCGGCGAGCACGATCTCCGGGATGCCCAGCGCGCCACCGCCGCCCGGAAGCGCGATCTCCTGCAGCGGGACGGTGCCGGCGAACGGCGCGATGCCGTCGGCGGGCGGTGCCATCGCGCGCAGCTTGCGCGGCGGTTCGGGCGCCGCGGGAACGAGGCCGGCCGTCTGATCGGCCGGTGTGCTCTGCGGATCCGTCGGCGCGGAAGCCGCCGCCAGCTGCGCGTCGTGTGTTTTGGGCGCGCTGGTGCGGACCGGCGTGTGCGCCGTCGATCCCGAAGCCATCAACCCCGCTACCACCAACGCCGATACGGTAATCGGTCCAGACATTCGCATCGGCACACCAATCCCCTCGTAGCCATTCGGTGGCCGACTCCACCCACTGTCTGAGTCGGCCACTTCCCGCAACGTGATCCAGGTTACCCGGCAGTCAGCTTGTTGTTATCGATATTTGCGGTCAGTTGCCATCGATTTGTGGCGAAATAGGTACTCGCCCCCTCTTTCTGTCGGTACTCTTCCTGGTTTTGGTAGATGGAACAGAATCTTCACCGCTCAATGGTGCATTCAGCTCGAGGCGCGCCAGGGCGTCCTTGATGTCTTCCAACTCTCGGCGCAAGTAGTCGCGCGTGGCGACCTCGCCCACCGCGATCCGCAGCGCCGCCAGCTCCCGGGCCAGGAACTCGGTATCGGCCTTGGTCTGCGCGGAGCGGGCGCGATCCTCCTCGAGCGAGACGCGGTCGCGGTTGTCCTGCCGGTTCTGGGCCAGCAGGATCAGCGGCGCGGCATAGGCGGCCTGGGTGGAGAAGGCCAGGTTGAGCAGGATGAACGGGTAGGGATCCCACCGCAGCCCGACGGCGAAGACGTTCAGGATGATCCATACGACGACGACGACCGTCTGCAACACCAGATAGCGGCCCGTGCCCAGGAACCGGGCGACCCGTTCGGAACTGCGCGCCATCGCCTCGGCGTCGAAGTCGAAGCGGAACCGGTTCTCGACCGGCGTCTCCAGCCGCCCGCGGGGCTTGTCGCTGCGTTCGGTCACTGTCGCTCTCCTTCGGCCTGCGCGGGCCCCGGCGATTCGGCGTGCACCGCGACCGGATGCTCCTCGTCCTGCTCGCGCCAGTCCTCCGGCAGCAGGTGGTCGAGGACGTCGTCGACGGTCACCGCGCCCAGCAGGTGGTTCTCGGTATCCACCACCGGACCGCAGACCAGGTTGTACGTGGCGAAGAAGCGGGTCACCGCGGTGAGCGCGGTCTCGGGCAGCAGGCAGGCGAGGTCCTTGTCGACGATGCCGCCGACCAGATTCGCCGGCGGTTCCCGCAGCAGTCGCTGGATGTGCACGCAGCCCAGGTAGCGGCCGGTCGGCGTGGCGGTCGGCGGGCGCACGACGAACACCATCGATGCCAGGGCAGGCGTCAGATCCGGATCGCGCACGCGGGCCAGCGCCTCGGCGACGGTCGCCGCGGGGGTCAGCACCACCGGCGCGGGCGTCATCAGACCGCCCGCGGTGTACGGGGAGTATTCGAGCAGGCGGCGCACCGGCTCGGACTCCTCGGGATCCATGAGGGCCAGCAGCGCCTCGGCCTCCCCGGTGGGCAGCTCGCCGAGCAGGTCGGCGGCGTCGTCGGGGTCCATCGCCTCGATCACGTCGGCGGCGCGTTCGACGCCGAGCTGTTTGACCACCTCGAGCTGGTCGGTCTCCGGCAGCTCCTGGACCACGTCGGCCAGGCGCTCGTCGTCCAGGGCCTGCGCCAGTTCGATGCGGCGCTTCTTCGGAAGTTCGCGCAGCATGTGCGCGACGTCGGCCGGGCGCAGGCCCTCGTACTGTTCCAGCAGGGCGGTGACGCTCTGGCCGGGCAGGTCGAGTTCCTGCTGGGTCAGCCCGCGCACAGCGGACCAGTCCACGACGTGCACCGTGCGCCGGCGGGTCAGGCGCCGGTGCCCGCGCACCGCGACGCGCGAGACCACCCAGTCCCGCGTGCGGGTCTGTTCGATGCCGAGATCCACCACGAACAGGTCGACGTCCCGCACGTCGGGCAGCTCGGGATCCTCCACCCGGACCTTGGAGTCGAGAATCTGCGCCAGGGCCAGCATCTCGCCGTGCCGCTGCTCGAATCGGCGCAGGCTGACGGTGCCGGTGTTGAGGTTGGCCGAACCCGGCTCGATCGCGGTCACGCGCAGCATCGGCACGAAAATGCGTTTGCGCGTGGGTAATTCCACGAGCAGGCCCAGCACGCGCGGTTGCTGGCGGTCGTACCGGATGGAGATCACCACATCGCGGACGCGGCCGATAGACTCCCCGTCCGGACCGAGCACCACCAAGCCCGCCAGGCGGGCGGCGAAGACCTTCGTCGCTGCCATGGTTGCCAGGCTATGCGGTGCAGCGCCCGAATCACGAACCTCAGGAGCCGCGCATGTCAACTCGCCGTACCGGGCTGACGCCCTCCCGGCGCTCGGTGCTCGCCGTCCCCGGCAGCAACCCGAAGATGATCGAGAAAGCCAAGGGCCTGGCCGCCGACGAGATATTCCTCGACCTGGAGGACGCGGTCGCTCCCGGAGCCAAGGCTACGGCCCGGGCGAATATCGTGGCGGCGCTCAACGAGCCCGGCTGGGGGCAGCAGAACCGGGTGGTGCGGGTCAACGACTGGACCACCCAGTGGACCTACGCCGACGTGATCTCGGTCGTCGACGGCGCGGGCGCGGAGCTGGACGCGATCCTGCTCCCCAAGGTGATCGACGCCGGTCAGGTGCGGGCGCTGGATCTGCTGCTGACCCAGCTGGAGAAGTCGGGCGGACTCGAGGTCGGCCGCATCGCCATCGAGCCGCAGATCGAGAACGCCCAGGGGCTGCGCAACATCGACGAGATCGCCACCGCCAGCGCGCGCGTGCAGACGCTGGTCTTCGGTCCGGCGGACTTCATGGCCAGCATCAATATGCGCACGCTGGTGGTCGGTGAACAGCCGGAGGGCTACGACACCGGCGACGCCTACCACCACATCCTGATGACGATCCTGCTCACCGCGCGTGCCCACGGCCTGCAGGCCATCGACGGCCCGTACCTGCAGGTCCGCGATCTCGACGGCTTCCGCCGGGCCGCGAACCGCACGGCCGCACTCGGTTTCGACGGCAAATGGGTGCTGCACCCGAGCCAGATCGAGGCCGCCAACGAGATCTTCTCGCCCCGCCAGGCCGAATACGACCGGGCCGAGGAGATCCTCGACGCCTACGCCTTCCACACCTCGGTCGAGGGCGGCGCCCGCGGCGCGGCCATGCTCGGCGACGAGATGATCGACGAGGCCAGCGCGAAGATGGCCCAGGTCATCGCCGACAAGGGCCGCGCGGCCGGAATGCGGCGCACCACGCGGTTCGTCCCACCCCCGCCCGCCGACTGAGCACGTGGCCCCGCATGCGCGGGGCAAGCAGGCGAGACATGCCGGCAACGTGAGTGCTGACTTGCGGGGACCGACGTGCCTGGATGCGGAAAGGGGTCCGGGGGTGAGGAGAGACATACCGGACACGCGGGCCGGTTGTGTGGCTTGTGGGCGCATCCCGGGCGGCGACCTAGCATGATGGTGGTATGGCTAATCCGTTGGGAAACGCGAATCGGAACCGACCGGGTCTGCCGACGCCGCCGTCGGGCTGGCCGGTCGGGTCGTATCCCACCTATGCCGAGGCGCAGCGGGCGGTCGACTATCTGGCCGACAATCAGTTCCCCGTCGAGAACGTGACGATCGTCGGTGTCGACCTCATGCAGGTCGAGCGCGTGCTGTACCGGTTGACCTGGGGCAAGGTAATCGGTGGGGGCATGGTTTCCGGCGCGTGGCTGGGTCTGTTCCTGGGCCTGCTGCTGAGCCTGTTCACCACCGGCGGCGCCCTCGGCCCGCTGGTCGTCGGCCTGGTGGGTGGCGTCATCTTCGGCGTCATCTCGACCTCGATCCCGTACGCCGCCACCCGCGGCCAGCGCGACTTCGCATCGACCATGCAGCTGGTGGCCGGCCGCTACGACGTGCTGTGCGAGCCGAAGGCGGCCGAGCAGGCCCGCGACATGCTGGCGAAGCTGGCTTTGTAAGCGGATGGATGTGGTCGACGAGGTCCGGGCCGCGGCGCTCGGGCATTTCGGTGTGTCCTCGGCCGATTCGGCGTCGGTGACGTTCCTGGGCCTGGAACCGATCGAGATCCTGCGCATCCCGGACGGGGATCTCGTGCACTACGTGACGCTGGGCGGCGCGCGCCATCCCATGACCGATCCCACGGCCGCCCTGGCCGATCCGGAGCGGGGCCCGCGCGCGGAACTGGTGCTGACGCTGCGCGGCGGCGCCCACGCCGGGCTCGCCAAGGGCCTCGGCATACTCGTCGCCTCACCCGCAGTGGAAGGCGTTGTGCTGCAAGCGGATGCGCTGCTGGATCTCGGAGAACCGCTGTGGCACAACGCGCCCTTCACCGCCGCCCTGCTGGGGGCCGCGGAGTTGCCGGAGGTCCCGCTGCCGGAACCCGCTGAGCCCGTGCGGTTCCTGTCCGTGACGCCGATCACCGCCACCGAGGCCGCGTGGGTGCGGGTGCGTGGCGCGGATGCCTTGCGGGAGGCGTGGGGCGAGGCCGGGATCGATGTGCATGATCCGGGGCGTGGGGCAGCGAACCTGTAGCGCAACACCTTCCGTGCAGCGGAAACCTACAGCCAGTGGTTGCGGCGGAGGGTGTACAGGAGACCGCCGCAGACGACGAGGATGACGATCCAGACCATCCCGTAGCCGTATTTCCAGTGCAGTTCCGGCATGAAATCGAAGTTCATGCCGTAGATGCCGGCGGTCATGGTCGGTACGGCGGCGATGGCCACCCAGGCGGAGATCTTGCGCATATCGGTGTTCTGCTGGACGCTCACCTTCGCCAGCACGGCGTTGATCAGCGCGCTGAGCAGATCGTCGAAGTCGCTGATGCGCTCGGCCACGGCGGTGTGGTGGTCGGCGACGTCGCGCAGATAGCGGCGAATCTCCTTCGGCACCGGGATATCGGTGCTGCGCGAGAGCAGTTGCAGGGGGAGCGAGAGCGGGTTGACCGCGCGCCGCAGCTCCACCACCTCGCGCTTGAGCTGGTAGACGGCCTCGGTGGTGAGACGACTGCGCGGGGTGAAGACCTCCTCCTCCATCTCCTCCACATCGTCCTCGATCTCCTGGGTGACATAGACGTAGGAGTCCACGACGTGGTCGGCGATCGCGTGCAGCACCGCGCCGGGGCCGAGCGCCAGCCGTTCCGGATTGCCCTCGAGCTCGTGCCGGACGCCGTGCAGTCCGGTGTGCTCGCCGTGGCGCACGGTGATGACGAAATCCCGGCCCATGAACACCATGATCTCGCCGGTCTCGACGATCTCGCTGACCGCGTGCAGATCGTGCTCCACATACTTCACCGTTCGCAGCACCAGGAACAGCACGTCGTCGTAGCGTTCCAGTTTGGGCCGCTGCCGGGCGTGGACGGCGTCCTCCGCCGCGAGTGCGTGCAGTCCGAACGTCTGCGCCACATCGGCCATCTGGGCCTCGTCCGGAGCGTGCAGCCCGACCCAGACGAAACCGGAGTCGCGCTCGCGCACCTCGGCGAGGGCCTCGGCGTGGGTGTAGCGGCCGGGCAGCCGGTGCCCGTCCACGTAGACCGCGCAGTCGACGATCGCTCGCGCGGTCGGAACGGGAATCCGGTACGGCGAGTGGGCGGACTTCCCACGTCCGCGAAACGACGGTAGCTGCGGAATCTGCGGCATTGTCTGGATGCTAGTCGGCCGGTCCGCGGTTGCGCGCGGGTCGCGGGCAGCACGCTGATCGCCGTCGCCGCACGGCCGTTGGGCACTATAGACAGGGTGCGCATCGACCTGCATACCCATTCCACCGCCTCCGACGGCACCGATACCCCGGCCGAACTGGTCCGCAACGCGGCCGCGGCCGGGCTCGACGTCGTGGCGATCACCGATCACGACACCACCTCCGGCTGGGCCGACGCCGCCGACGCCCTGCCGGCCGGCATGACGCTGGTGCGGGGCATGGAGATGTCGTGCGTCGGGATGGGCGAGGACGGCTGGCCGGTGCCCGTGCATCTGCTGGCGTATCTGTTCGACCCGGCCGACCGGGCATTCGCCCGGGAGCGCGAGCGGCTGCGGGCCGAGCGCGTGGAGCGGGTCCGCACGATGGCCGAGAAGATGGCCGCCGACGGCCTACCGGTCGACCCGGATCAGGTGCTTGCCTCCGCGGGCCCCTCCGCCGGTCGCCCGCACCTGGCGCGCGCCCTGGTAGCGGCCGGCGTGGTGCCGACGGTCGACGCGGCCTTCGTGGATCTGCTGGCGCCGCGCGGGCGCTACTACGTGGAGAAGGCCGACACCCCGCTGCGCCGCGCGGTGGAGATGGTCACCGCCGCGGGCGGAGTCACCGTGGTGGCGCACGCCCGGGCCCGCAAGCGCGGGCGGCTGCTCGCCGTCGACGACATCCGCGAGCTGGCCGCCCTCGGTCTCGGCGGGCTGGAGGTCGACCACCCCGACCACAGCGACGCCGACCGTGCCCTGCTGGCCGGGCTCGCGGCCGAACTGGAGCTGATCGTCACCGGCTCCTCGGATTACCACGGCGCCAACAAGACCATCAGCCTCGGCGAATTCACCACGGCCCCGGACCAATTCGAGGCGCTGGCGGCCAAGGCGACCGGCGTACCGGTGATCGCCCCGTGAGCGGGCGGCAAGGGGAGTACCGCGGAGTAGGGGTATGAAACCGCTGCGTGCGGTGAGCGGGATCGTTGCCGGTGGGCTGGTCGCGCTCACTCTGGTGCTGGTCGGGGCCGCGTTCGTCGGGGATCGTCGGGGTTTTCCGGGGCCGGGCGCGGAGATGCTGGCCTGGCACATCGGGCTGACGGTCGTGGCCCTCGCGGCCCAGATTTTCGCCGACCGTCGTCGAGGTTTGGCCTCGGTTTCCGGATCGCTGGTCGTTTTTGTGGCGGCAGGTTATCTATTGGTTACGCAGTGGTGGAATTGAGGTACGTGTAACGGTTGCGGTGGGGTGAATTGTGGCCGAACATTTTTCCTTGTGAGCGAAATTGCGGCCGACGTGCTGGTGCTGGGTGGTGGCCCCGCCGGCGCCTGGGCCGCCCTCGCCGCCGCGCACGCCGGCGCACGGGTCGTCGTGGTCGACAAGGGGCGCTGCGGCAGCAGCGGGCCGACCGCGAAAGGGCTTGTGGCCCTGTGGAATATCCCGCCGGGAGCGGCCCGCGAGGAGGCCGTGCAGCGCAGTTATCGGCACGGCGGTTTCCTCGGCGATCCGGAGTGGATGCACCGGGTGCTGGAGGAGACGCACCGGCGGGTCGATCAGCTGGTTCGGTGGGGCTACCGTTTCCCCGGTGATCGGGGCGGGCGGCCCGACCGGGTGTATTTGAACGGCTCGCGATATCTGGGCCGGATGCGCCGCAGTCTCATCGTCGCGGGAGTGCGCATTCTCGACCATCATCCGGCATTGCAATTGCTCGCCGACGGCGACGGCATGGTGTCCGGGGCCTGCGGTGTGCAATTGCGCAACGAATTCCGTTCCTGGACCGTGCGGGCCGGTGCGGTGGTGCTGGCGACCGGTGGCTGCGCCTTCCTGTCCGGCGGCCTCGGCAGCGATGTCGACACCGGCGACGGCCTGCTGATGGCCGCCGAGGTCGGGGGCGAGCTGTCGGGAATGGAGTTCTCCAACGCCTACGCGCTGACCCCGGCGGGCGGGGTGCGCCTGGCCGCGGTCACCGACGAGACGCCGGGGCCGAATCCGGTACCCGCGCCCGATCTGGCGTTGCATTTCGCGACGCTGTACGACGAGTCCGGCGCCGCCCTGGGCGGTGGGGGCCTCGGCTCGCGGGCCGAGGCCTTCGCCGCCCTCGCCGACGGGCGCCGGGTGTACGCGGCCCTGGAGGAGATCCCCGGGCCGCTGCGCAAGCAACTGGCCCGCGCCCCCTGGTTCGCCGGGCAGGACCGCAAGCCCGCGCGGGTGCCGCTGCGGGCGGTCCTGGAGGGCACCGTGCGCGGGACCGGTGGGGTGCAGTTGTCCGGATTCGACTGTGCCACAACAGTTCCCGGCCTGTTCGGCGCCGGTGACGTGACCACGAGGGAGCCCATCACCGGTGCCGTCGGCGGATTCGGCGGTCAGGGCGGGGCCTGGGCGATGTCGTCGGGAGTGTGGGCGGGCGGGGGCGCGGCGCGCTTCGCGCTCGAGCGCGGGCGGCCGTCGAAGGGCCGCCCGGCGCCCGGCGCGGGCCTCAACGCCACCGCGGGCATCGACCCGCGCGCGGTGGTCGGCCTGGTGCAGGAGCACACGCTGCCGCTGCGGCGCAGCTACTGGCGCAGCGCGGGGAGCCTGCGCGACAGCATCGCCGAACTCGACGGCATGTGGCCGGTGACCGCCTACGATCTCGGCGGCCACGGACCGCAGCGGCTGCCGGCGCGGCAGGCGGCGGCGCTGCTCGCGGTGGCCCGATGGACCAAACACAGCGCCCTGGCCCGCACCGAGACCCGCGGCATGCACCGCCGCACCGACCACCCGAGCGCGGGCGACGACTGGCAGGTCCGCCTGCGCGCGGGCGGAATCGGATCGGTATGGGTGCGGCCGGAGCAGTGCGATCCCGGTGAGGCCCCGTGTCGAGCGGACTTGACCCCGGCGTAGTTGCTTGTTTCCGGCCAAAAGCGCGCCGGAAACAAGGGAGGGGATGCCGGGCGCGAGGAAGGGGCGGGCGGCCAAGATTCTTGTTTCCGGCACGCTTTCGGCCGGAAACCCGCAACCCTGGATACTGGCGTAACGTCCACGCATCGCCCGAGTCCCGACCTCACACCGGGCCGGCCTCGCCCCGTGCGACAGCTCACCCCGATCACACGCCGAGCTGCGAGTTTCCGCTTACCCCGAGGTAATTCGGGGTCGCTACCCTCGGGTGATGGGAGCACGCATCGTGAGGCGATTTGGCAAGGCCACGCTCCGGCTGGCAGAATGTTGCGGATTCCCGGCCGACGCCACCGCCCGGTCCGGGACTGCTGGTGAATCTCGATTCGTGACGAACGGCTCCGGATCGCGGATCACGCCATTGCATTGCCCGGACCCACCCGTCCGGTTCTCGCTCGACAGATCTGTGCCGCGATACGCGAACCGAATGCCGTTGTGCCGTGCGCGGCTTGCCGCGATATAGCTACCGCGGGGTAGCGTCCGGCGTCCGCGAGCGCGCTCGGCACACCCTGCGAGTAACCCGTAAAACCCCTATTCCCGATACCCGGCGGTAACCGCTAGCCGGGCTAGCCACCACCGAGCAGGAGTGAGATCGTGTCACCCGTGACTGACGCACCGAATGCCGCCACGGCGAGCCGTGAGAACGATGCGGCAAGCCTTTCCGCAATTACGCACGAAGAGATTTTCGCGGGTCATCTCGGGGGCAAGCTCTCGGTGGAATTGACCGCTCCGCTGGATACCCAGCGCGATCTGTCTATCGCCTACACCCCGGGTGTAGCGCAGGTCAGCCGCGCCATCGCCAAGGACGAGCTGCTGGCCAAGCGCTACACCTGGACCGACCGCCTGGTCGCGGTCGTCTCCGACGGCACCGCGGTGCTCGGCCTGGGCGATATCGGCCCGCGCGCCTCGCTGCCGGTGATGGAGGGCAAGGCCGCGCTGTTCAAGAAGTTCGCGGGCCTGGACTCGATCCCGCTGGTGCTCGACACCAAGGACGTCGACGAGATCGTGGAGACGCTGATCCGGCTGCGCCCGAGCTTCGGCGCGGTGAACCTCGAGGACATCTCCGCGCCTCGGTGCTTCGAGATCGAGCGGCGCGTCGTCGAGGCGCTGGACTGCCCGGTCATGCACGACGACCAGCACGGCACCGCCATCGTGGTGCTGGCCGCCCTCAACGGCGCGGCCAAGGTGCTCGGCCGCGACATCTCGGGGCTGAAGGTCGTGGTCTCGGGCGCCGGTGCGGCCGGTGTGGCGTGCACCAACATCCTGCTGGCGGCCGGAGTGCCGGATATCGTCGTGCTCGACTCGCGCGGCATCGTGAGCCGGGACCGCGGCGACCTCAACTCCGTGAAGGCCGACCTGGCGGCGCGCACCAATCCGCGCGATGTCACCGGCGGCGCGGCCGAGGCGCTGTCCGGCGCGGACGTCTTCCTGGGCCTGTCGGCGGGCACCATCGCCGAGGACCTGATCGCCTCGATGGCGCCGGATTCCATCGTCTTCGCGATGTCCAACCCGGACCCGGAGATCCACCCCGAGGTGGCGCACAAGTACGCCGCCGTCGTGGCCACCGGCCGCAGCGACTTCCCGAACCAGATCAACAACGTGCTCGCCTTCCCGGGCGTGTTCAAGGGCGCGCTGGACGCGGGCGCCCGGCGGATCACCGAGGGTATGAAGGTGGCCGCGGCCAACGCGATCTTCGCCGTGGTGGCCGACGAGCTGGCCGTCGACAAGATCATCCCGAGCCCCCTCGACCCGCGCGTCGCTCCCGCCGTTGCGGAGGCAGTGGCGGCGACCGCGCGCGCGGAGGGCGTTGCGTAGCAATTAATTTCACAGAAAAGGTGCCTCGCTCGATTCGAGCGAGGCACCTTTTCGTTTATCTATTGTCCGGCTCGTACTGTCCCCGGTATTGGGGGACGGCTGCGGTATGTGCGCTGGAATAATGTTTAACATATATCGGGAGAAAGGCTGGCGGGCATGGGAATTCGAGCGATTGTCCGAAAGATTCTTCGCCGCCCTGCCGAATCGAAAGGGGCGGCCGAGCAACGCAGAGCCGCGGCGGTTCGCGATCTTGCCACACTGCGGCGCATCAACGAGCGCAACAGGCCCCACGAGAGAAATGCGTACAAGGAGTTCGGGGGAGGCGGGTGCGGCGGCGGCTCGATGTGACGCCGCCACCGCCCCGGTGACCCGGCGCCGCGCTACTTGTGGCAGGCGTGGCGGTAGTCGATGATCGGCTGGGCGGCCGCCTTGAAGTCCTGGACCTCCTGCGGGTGCGCCTGCGCGAAGGCCTGCCGCTCGGCCTTGCGCTGCTCCTTCGGCAGCCCCTTGATCTTCTCCCGCTCGGCCTTGAAGTCGGGGTGGCTGTCGAGGAACGCCTGGATCTGCGGCCGTGCCTGCTCGCGAGCGGCGGCGCGGGCTTCGGGACCGCACTGCGGGCCGTCGGCGGAGGCGACACCGGGCACGGCGATCGCCAGCGCGGCGAGACCGGCCGCACCGGCCAGGACCACGGAAACAGCTCGCTTCATTCGTTGACTCCAATCCTCGGGGACACTGCCCCACCGAATCTGCCCGCTCCGGCTGAAGGGACCCTGAATCCGGGACCCTTCTTCAGCGGATCTTCAGGCGGCGGCCGGGAGCCGCAGCACGAACTCGGCTCCGGCCGAACCCGCCCGCGGTTCCTCGCACACCAGGTCACCGCCGTGCGCGCGGGCGATGCCGCGCGCGATCGCCAGGCCCAGCCCCGAACCCTCGAAGCGGTGATCGCGGCTCGAATCCAGGCGCACCAGACGGTCGAAGATGCGCTCGCGCTCCGCGGGCGGCACGCCGGGGCCGGTGTCGAGCACGCGGACCTCGGCCACCTCGCCCGCGCTGCCGATATGCACCGTGACCGTGCCGTCGGGACCGGCCGCGCGGCACGCGTTGTCGAGCACGTTCACCAGGACCTGGCCGATGCGCTCGGCGTCCGCGACCGCCATGGCCGGGCCGCCCGTGAGCCGGAATTCGGTGCCGGAGTGCACCGTCCGCATACGCTCCAGATGGGTCGCGGCCAGGCCGTACAGGTCCACCCGGTCGCACCGCAGCCGCAGCCCGGCATCGATGCGGGCCAGATCGAGCAGTTCGTCGACCAGCCGGCCGGCCCGCTGCGCCTCGCGCACGAGCAGCGCCTGCATCCGCTGACGCTCCTCCGGATCCGCGTCGGCGGGCTGGTGCAGGACCGCCTCGGCGATCGCCCGGATTCCGGCGACGGGCGTGCGCAGTTCGTGGGCGGCGTCGCCGACGAAAGCACGCAGCCGCCGCTCGGAGGCCTGCGCCCGCGCCTCGGCGCCCTCGAGCGCGTCCAGCATCTCGTCGAAAGCGCTTGCGGTGCGGCCCAGTTCGTTGTCCGTGCGGGACGGCGACAGGCGGCGTCCGCGTCCGCCCTGGGCGATCTCGCGCGCCAGCCGGGTCATCGAGTCCAGCGGCGCCAGCGCCCGCCGCACACCGAACCACAGGCCGCCCGCGATGAGCAGGACGGCCGCCGCGGTCACGGTCGACAGCACCCAGCCGATCCGGGCCTGCACCTTGGCCAGCAGCGGGGTGTCGACCTGCAGGGTCAGCTGGGCGTGGTCGAGTTCGCCGGGTCCGGTCAAGGCCACGCGCCGGGTCTTCGCCTCCGGATCGATCGCCCGCCGCGGCGACAGACTGCCGAAACCGCGCCCGTCGGCGAGCACCAGGCGCGCCCGCACCGATCTCGAATCCACCTGGGCGAGCAGGTCGGGCGGCGGCATCCCGGTCTGGGCCAGCCGCCGCGCGAGCTGGGCGCGGTCGACGAGCACCGCGCTCTCGGTGCGATTGACCACCACGGCGAACGCGGCGTGCATCAGCAGCGACATCAGCACCAGCACGACCCCGGAAATGAGTGCGGCGGTGAGGGTTACGCGACGGCGCAGCGAGACGGTCCTCACCGGTCGCCGGCCCGCATCGTGTACCCCATACCGCGCACGGTGTGCAGCACCCGCGGTCCGTACTCCTCCAGTTTCCGGCGGACGTTGCTGACGTAGACCTCGACCAGATTCGGGTCGTAGTTGTCGTAACCCCAGACGGCCGTGAGGATCTGGGTCTTGGTGACGACCTGGTCGCGGTGCGCGGCGAGATAGGCGAGCAGTTTGAACTCGGTGGCCGTGAGCGCGACGGATTCGTTGCCGCGCAGCACGATTCCGGCATCGATGTCGACGGTCAGGTCGGCGACGGCGATCCGGGTGCGCAGCCGTCCGAGGCGGCGCAGCAGCGCCTCGATACGCGCGACGAGTTCGGTCAGGTCGAAGGGTTTCACCACGTAGTCGTCGCAGCCCGCGCGCAGGCCGCGGATCCGGTCCTCGACCTGATCGCGCGCCGTGAGCATGAGAACGCCCGCGCCGCACCGGGACTGCGCGATATCCAGCAGCGCGAAGCCGTCGCGGCCGGGCAGCATGACGTCCAGCACGATCACGTCCGGCCGGAACCGGTCCAGATCGTGCTCCAGCCGCTCGCCGTGCGGTCGGGTCAGCGCCTCGTGACCGGCCGCGGTGACGGCGGCCGCGACCGCCGTCCGGATGGCCTCGGAGTCTTCGACGACCAGTACGCGTCCAGGCTGCACATCGTCATTCTCCGGCACCGCGTGAGGAGTGCCTGGGTAACGGCTGTGAACCGCTCGAGAGCCGCGGCGCTAATCCACGGGAACCGGGCGGCGCAGGCGGCCGGTGCCGGGCACGCTGGCCCACACCACGAATGCCAGGACGGCATCCAGGACCAGCGCCAGCACCGCGACCAGCAGGGCGCCCACCAGGACGCGGTCGTACTTGTAGAGGCTGATGCCGTCGAAGATGTAGCGGCCCAGGCCGCCGAGATTGACATAGGCGGCGATGGTGGCCGTCGCGACGACCTGCAACGTGGCCGAGCGGAGACCGGTCAGCAGCACCGGCAGCGCGTTCGGCACCTCGACGCGCAGCAGGACCTGGCTCTCGGTCATGCCCATCGCGCGCGACGCGTCGACCACATCGGGGTCGACATTGGCGATGCCCGCGTAGGCGCCGGCCAGCAACGGGGGTATGCCGACGGTGATCAGCGCCAGCAGCGGCGGCAGCAGGCCCAGGCCCAGCAGCAAGACGACGAAGGTGAGCAGGCCCAGCGTGGGCAGCGCGCGCATCGCGTTGGCGAAGCCGACCACGAGGGCGGAACCGCGGCGGGTGTGGCCGATCAGCAGGCCGATCGGGACCGCGATCACCGCCGACAGCGCGACGGTGAGGAAGCTGTACCAGAGATGTTCCAGCAGCCGGTGATCGATGCCGGCGGGACCGCCCCAGTTCGCTCCGTCGGTGAGATAGCGCCACGCGTCCAGGAAGAGGTTCATGCGCTCGCACCCCGCGCCGGATCGGTGGCGAGGCGCAGGCGCCGCGCGAGGGTCGGCCGATCGGTGCGCAGCCACGGCGTGCACCACCGGCCGAGCAGATACAGCACCCGGTCCACCAGTAGTGCCAGCACGAGGACCACGATGATCCCGGCGACGATCTCGTCCGGGTAGTCGCGCTGGTAGCCCTGGGTGAACAGCTTGCCCAGGCCGCCCACGCCGATCAGCGCGCCGACCGTCACCATCGAGATGTTGGTGACCGCGACCACCCGGAGGTTGGCGACGAAAACCGGGAGCGCCAAGGGGAATTCGACCGTCAGGGCGCGCCGCAGCCGGGCGTAGCCGATCGCGTCGGCCGAGTCGAGCACGGCCGCCGGGACCGAATCCAGCGCCGCCGGAACGGCGATCACCAGCAGCGCCACCGAGTAGATGCTCAGCGCGATGACGACGTTCAGCGGATCGATGGCGGGGATACCGGCCAGCGGCGGGATGATCACGAACAGCGCCAGCGACGGGATGGTGTAGGCGAGGCTGGCCACGGTCACGCTGACGCGGCGCAACCACGGGACGCGGCGGACCAGGGTGCCGACCGGAATGGCGATCACCAGACCGATCAGCAGCGGGACCAGCGCGAGATACAGGTGCGTGCGCGCGAATCCGGCGATGTCGGCGAAGTTGTCGACGAGGTACCTCACCGGGTTTCCTCGGTCTCGAAGAAGTGCCGGTTGCGTGCGGCGTCCTCGCCCGCGCGTTGGCGGGCCAGCAGTTCGATGATCTCCTCGGCGATGACGCCGCCGACCGCCGCACCCGAATCGTCCACGGCCACACCGGTTCCCGACGGTGAGGAGATCGCGGCGTCCAGGGCCTGGCGCAGGTCGCCGCCGGGAACGAACAGCGAACCGCCCGCGGACATGCTGCCGGACAACGCGTGTCCGGCTCGCACGGCCTCGACGCCGGTGACGTCCACCCAGCCGAGCGGGCGCCGCCGGTCGTCGACGACCAGGACCCAGTCGCCGGACGCGAGACGCAGTCCGGCGACCTCGTCGGCGGTCGCGGTGCGGAGATCGTGCAGCACAACGTCTTTCGCGCTGCGGAAGGACAGGCCCCGGTACCCGCGGTCGCGCCCGGCGAAGTCGGCAACGAAATCCGTGGCCGGCTCGGACAGGATGCGCTGCGGCGAATCGTACTGTTGCAGTACGCCGCCGCGCGCGAAGACGGCGATCCGGTCGCCGAGTTTGACTGCCTCGTCGATGTCGTGGGTGACGAAGACGATCGTCTTGTGTAGTTCCGCCTGTAATCGCTGCATCTCGGCCTGGAGTTCCTCGCGCACCACCGGGTCGACGGCGCTGAACGGCTCGTCCATCAACAGGATCGGCGGATCGGCGGCCAGGGCGCGCGCCACGCCGACGCGTTGCTGCTGGCCGCCGGACAGCTGTGCCGGATACCGCCCCGCGAGCCCGCGGTCGAGGCCCACCCGGTCGAGGACGTCGAGCGCGTCCCGGCGCGCGGCGCGGCGGGTGCGGCCGCGCAGCACCGGGACGGTGGCGACATTGTCGAGCACCGTGCGGTGAGGCAGCAGCCCGCCGCTCTGGATCACGTAGCCGATACCGAGTCGCAGCTTCACCGGATCGACGGCCGAAATGTCCTCGCCCGCAACGGTGATCGTGCCCGCGGTGGGCGCGATCATCCGGTTGATCATGCGCATCGAGGTGGTCTTCCCGCAGCCGGACGGGCCGACGAAGACGGTGAAGGAACCGGAGTCGATGCGCAGGTCCAGGTCGGTGACGGCCGTGGTGCCGTCCGGATAGGTCTTGGTGACGTTGCTGAACTCGATATCCGCCACGGGAGCGCTCCTATCCGACCGGCTTGTCGAGCCCCTGGGCCGTCACCCACGTCTTGGCCGCCGCGGCGGGCTCGGTCTTGGCGTTGCCGGACACCGCCTGATTGAGCGAGACCAGTTCGGCGGTGGTCAGTTTCGCCGAGACCGCGTCCAGGACCTTCTGGGCCTTGTCGGACTTCTTCTTCGCGTTGAACACCGGCACCATGTTCTGGGCGGCGAAGTTGTGCTTCGGATCCGCGAGGACCACCAGGTCGTTCTCCTTGATGGCGGGCGAGGTGGTGAAGATGTCGGCGGCGGTGACCTGCCCCGAGGTCAGTGCGCGCACGGTCGCCGGGCCGCCGCCGTCGCCGATCGGGACGAATTTGTCCTTGGCGATATCGAGTCCGTAGACGGACTTCAGGCCCGGGATGCCGCCCGGGCGCTCGGAGAACTCGGCGGGTGCGCCGAAACTCACCTCGGCCGAATGCGGGGCGAGGTCGGCGATCGACTTCAGATTCCACTTGTCGGCGGTGGCCCGGGTGACGACCACGGCATCGGAATCCTCGCCGGGGGCGGGCGTGCCGATCGCGAGCTGGTCGCCCAGCGCGGCGGTCAGGGCCTGGTTCACCTGGTCGGCGGCGGTGGCCGTGGCCGACTTGTCCAGGTACTGCAGCAGATTGCCGGTGTAGTCGGGGATCAGGCCGATCGAGCAGTCGCGCAGGGCCGGGATGTAGGCCTCGCGGCTGCCGATGTTGAATTTGGTGTCGATGCCGAATCCGTTGGCGCGCAACGCTTCCGAGTAGATGTTCGCGACCGTCTCGGATTCGGGGAAGTTGGCGGAGCCGACGGTGATCTTGTTGGTGTCGCCGTCGCAGCCTCCGGAGCCGCTGGACAGCGGATCGCTGGTGCCGCCGCATGCCGAGAGCGCCATGGCGGCGGCCAGGGCGACGGCGGTGGCTAATAGGCGCGTGGAACTGATGGGGGTGGCTTTCACTGCAGGTCCTTCCGATGGCCCGGACGCTCCGAGGGGGACGGCGCACGCTCCGACTACGATTCGTCGCGGGACAGCCACCTTCTCGGCTGTCCATACTGTCAGCCGGGTGTCGTTCATACTATGTATCGGGAGTGGGTGTCGCCGGATGGAGTTGGCCGCATCGATGCGGGTGACAGCTCGCGCGGTGGTCGCGATCATGGCCGCTACGCTGGTCGTTTCCTGTTCGGACGGCGATTCCGGGACGGCGATCACCGTCGGCGCCGGAAATTCCGCTCAGTCCGAATTGATCGCCGAGATCTACGCCGGCGCGCTGGCCCGCACGGGCGCGCGCACGGTCACCCGGACCGGCCTCGGCCAGCGCGGCGACTATCTGGCCGCCCTCGACGCCGGCACCGTCGCGCTGGTCGGCGACCAGAGCGGCGACCTGCTGGACGCCCTGGACGCGGCGTCCCCGGCCCGGCTGCCCGACAAGCTCGCCGCCGCGGCCACCACGACGACGCCGGGCGGTACGGCGGACAAGCCCTCCGACAAGCCCGTGCCCGATGTGGCCGACGCGGTCAGCCGGGCGTTGCCCGAGGGGTTTTCGGTGTCCGATATCGCCGACGGCACGGATCTGCGGGCGTCGTTCGTCTTCGCCCCGGCGCACGCCCGCGAATTTCCGGATTCGTTGGCGGAGTTGGGGGGACGGTGTGGTGAGTTGACGGTGGGAGTCGCGACCGGCAGTGAGCTGGATCCGTTGCGGCCCGCGCCCGATCCGCGTCGCGATGTGATCGAGCCGCTGCGGTCGGTCTACGGCTGCGATATCGCGCACTACACGGTGTATCCGAGCGATACGGAACTGCGAAAGGCGTTGCAGGACGGTCATGTTCAGGCCGGTGTGCTGACCGCCCCGGCGGCGCTGCTGCCCGGCGGCGTCGGTGACCTGGTCCCGATCGCCGACCCGAAGTACGCCTTCCGCGCTCAGAGCGTCATCCCGCTGTTCCGCAAGGGCGCCCTCTCCGCGCGCCAGATCAAGAAGCTCAACTACGTCGCGGGCGAGCTGACCACCGACGAACTCACGACCCTGGTCCGCCGCCTGCGCGACGAGCACGCCCCCGACCTCGCCCGCACCTGGCTCGACACTCACGACCTCTGACGGAACCGGGCGCGGGCGTAAAGTCGAGGAGAGATCACCAGTTGGGGGTCCGGCATGGTTCTGGTAGTCGCATTGGGCGTGCTGGCCGCATTTCTCTTCGCTGCGGCGGGGTTCCTGCAACAGCGGGCGGCCCGGGACGTGGTGGCCGAGCAACCGCGGGCGGCGCGGGTGCCCGGACTGTCGATGCTCATGCGGCGCCTGCTGCGCAGCCGCACCTGGCTGCGGGGGTGGCTGACGAATCTGGCCGGATTCGGTACCCAGGCCGCGGCGTTGCAGGTGGGGTCCGTCGCGGCGGTGCAGCCGCTGATGTCGACGCAATTGCTGTTCGCGGTGCCGCTGGAGGCGGCGGGGCGTAGGCGGTGGCCGAATCCGCGTGATCTGCTCTACGCGCTGCTGGTGTGCGCGGGGCTGGCGGTGCTGTTCAGTGTGGAGGGCGCGGCGCCGCTGTCGGGCGATCCGGAACGCGACCGGGTGCTGCTGGCGACGGTGTCGGCGGCCGGGCTGGTGGCGCTGCTGGCCGCCGCGAGCACCCGCTGCTCGATCCGCGTCGCCGCGAATACGGTCGCGGTCGCCGCCGGGATCTGTTTCGCGATGAGCGCGGTCTTCATGAAGCTCACCACCCAGGACCTGCTGCATCGCGGCGTTCCGGCGACCGCGGTGGACTGGCCCGGCTATCTGCTGGCGCTGTCCACGCTCACGGGCCTGCTGCTGGAGCAGGCCGCGTTCGCCGCGGGTCCGCTGCCCTGGGCGATCGCCGCCATGAGCGTCACCAACCCGGTTGTGAGCTACCTCGTCGGCATCCTCGCCTTCCGCGTCGAGATCCCCGTCTCGCCCGGCGCCCTGGCCGGTATCGCCGTCGCCGGGGCCCTGGTGGCCTGGGGAATCTCCGGCCTGGCCCACTCCCCGCTGGCCCAGGCGTTCTACGCCGGGTCCGATTCGGCGCGGGACGACAGCGTGCCCGCGGGCACCATGAGCCACGACGACGCGCGCTGAAGCCGCTCGAAGATCGTAAAAGGCTGGGGGGCTTTGTGTTATGACGGTTGGCGTGGGTAATCCCTCGCGGCGGCCCGTCCTGTGGCGGGATATCGCGGTCGGGCTGGGCGTATTCGGGCTGTATCTGCTGGTGGACAGCATGCACAGCGCGGAGCGGCGGGCCGCGGCCGATCGCAACGCGCGCTCGCTGTTCGATCTCGAGCGGTGGTCGCACATCGATGTCGAGCTGTCGCTGAACCGGTGGCTGGACGGGCGCGACTGGCTGGCCACCGCCGCGAACTACGAATATGCCTTCACCTATATCGTGACCGCGTTCGCCTTGCTGTTCTGGATGTATTTCCGCAGGCCGGCGGACTATCCGCGGGCGCGCGACTCGTTCCTGCTGCTGAATGCGCTCGCCATCGCGTGTTTCGCGGTGTATCCCGTGACCCCGCCGCGGCTGCTGCCGGATCTCGGATTCACCGACACCGTCGTCTCGGGCGGGACCTGGGGGTCGTGGGGTACGCCGCTGGTGGACGGGAGCAATCAGCTGGCCGCGGTGCCGTCGCTGCACGTGGGCTGGGCGCTGTGGGTGAGCGTGGTGCTGGCGCGCATCGCGAGCGGCCTGCTGGTGCAGCTGCTCAGCGCGCTGCACGTCCTGCTGACGCTGTACGTCATCGTCGCGACCGCGAACCATTTCGTCCTCGACGCGGTCGTCGCGGCGATAGTCGTGGCGCTGAGCATCCTGCTGGTCGACCGCTGGCACGACCGCCCGCCCGTGGTGCCGCCGGCCGATGCCTTCTTCCTGCACATCGAGGACGCCGGACTGCCCCAGCAGGTCGGCGGCATGGTCGTCCTGCGGCCAGGGCCCGGCGGACCCACGATCGACGAGGTCCGCGATCTGGTACGCGGCGAACTGTCCCACCTGCCCCGTTTCCGTCAGCGCCTGCATCTGCCCGGCGGCTGGCGGCGCGCCCGCTGGGTCGACGCGGATATCGACTGGGCCTGGCACGTCACCGAGCGGCTCCTAGCGCCGAGGGAGAACGAACTCGGCGGACTACCGGATGCCGGGGAGCCCGACGAACCGGGACCGTGGACGGGTGAGATCGCCCGGCTGGTGGGGGAATTGGCGGGGGAGCCGCTGCCTCGGGATCGGCCGCTGTGGCGGCTGGTGGTGGTGCGGGATCCGGGGGCCGGGGTGGTCGGGGTGGTGTTGCTGATGCATCACACGGTGGCCGACGGGGTCGGGACCGTGGTGCAGGCGCTGCATCTGCTGCGGCCGCCGGTCGACCTCGCCATCGACGGACGGCGGGGACCCGGGCCGGGGCGGGCGGCGGTCGGGATCGCGACCGGGCTGGCTCAGCTCGCCACCGATGCCCGGCCGGCGGGGCGGATACCCGAGGGCTCCACGCGGCGCGACTTCGCCGTGGCGGGTCTGGACCTGGAAACCGTTCGGGCCGTGGCGCATTCGCGGCAGGCGCGGGTCACCGACGTGCTGCTGACCGTCATGGTCTGCGCGTTGCGGCGGATGCGGCCGGACTGGTCCGGGCCGCTGCGCGAGCGGCTGCGGGTGGCGGTACCGCTGATGGTGCGCGAACCGTCCGCCGCGGCCGAGGGCAATCTCACTGCCGCGGTGATGACCGACGTGCCGTTCACCCCCGCCGATCCCGGCGCCCTGCTGTCCG
>NZ_BAGL01000071.1 GCF_000308875.1 Nocardia transvalensis NBRC 15921 | reverse complement strand
CCTCGACGTGGTCCACGCGAGCGCCGACGCCCGCGACCTGCCGTGGTGGACGCTGAGCCCGCTGGCCTCCGGCGATCCGGACGAGGTGGCGCTCCCGCTGCTGGCCGCGCCCGCCGCGCGCGGTTCCGAAGAGCTGGTCGCCACGGTCTTCGCCTCGCTGCGGGCACACGTCACCACCGGCGGCCGCGCGGTGGTGGTGGTCGCCGGACACGGCACCGCGCAACGCATTCTGGAGCGCCTCGCCGACGCCGACGTCCCGGCCGCGCCGCTGGAGACGGGCGCCGAGCCGGAGCAGGGCGTCGTCGGCGTGCTGTGCGGCACGCTGCACGACGGCATCGTCTTCGACGACGCGAAGCTCGTCGTCATCGCCGAATCCGACCTCACCGGCAACCGGGTCACCGCGCCCGCCGAGGGCAAGAAGCTGCCCGCGCGCCGCCGCAACCAGGTCGACCCGCTCGCCCTGTCCGCGGGCGACCTGGTGGTGCACGACCAGCACGGCATCGGCCGGTTCGTGGAGATGATCGAGCGCACGGTCGGCGGCGCGCGCCGCGAGTACCTGGTGATCGAGTACGCCCCCGGCAAGCGCGGCCAGCCCGGCGACCGGCTCTACGTCCCGATGGATTCGCTGGACCAGCTGTCGCGCTACGTCGGTGGCGAGATGCCCGGCCTGTCCAAGCTCGGCGGCTCGGACTGGGCGAATACGAAACGCAAGGCGCGCAAGGCGGTTCGCGAGATCGCCACGGAGCTGGTGCAGCTGTACGCGGCCCGTCAGGCGGCCCCCGGCCACGCCTTCGGACCGGATACGCCGTGGCAGCAGGAGATGGAGGACGCCTTCGCGTTCACCGAGACCGTCGACCAGCTGACCGCCATCGCCGAGGTCAAATCCGATATGGAGAAGGCCGTGCCGATGGACCGCGTGATCTGCGGCGACGTCGGCTACGGCAAGACCGAGATCGCGGTGCGGGCGGCGTTCAAGGCGGTCCAGGACGGTAAGCAGGTCGCGGTGCTGGTGCCGACGACCCTGCTGGCGCAGCAGCATCTGCAGACCTTCGCCGAACGCGTCGCGGGCTTCCCGGTGACCGTGAAGGGCCTGTCCCGGTTCACCGATCCCGCCGAATCGCGCCAGGTGCTCGACGGTATGGCCGCCGGCGATGTCGATATCGTCGTCGGCACCCATCGCCTGCTGCAGACCGGTATCCGCTGGAAGGAGCTGGGCCTGGTCATCATCGACGAGGAGCAGCGTTTCGGCGTCGAGCACAAGGAGCACATCAAGGCGCTGCGCACCCACGTCGACGTGCTGACCATGTCGGCCACGCCGATTCCGCGCACCCTGGAGATGAGCCTCGCCGGCATCCGCGAGATGTCGACCATCCTCACCCCGCCGGAGGAGCGGCATCCGGTGCTCACCTATGTCGGCCAGTACAACGACAAGCAGGTCGCCGCCGCCGTCCGCCGCGAGCTGCTGCGCGACGGCCAGGTGTTCTACGTGCACAACCGGGTGTCGTCGATCGACAAGGCCGCCAAGCGGATTCGCGATCTGGTGCCGGAGGCGCGGGTGGTCGTCGCACACGGCCAGATGAACGAGGACGTGCTGGAACGGACCGTCCAGGGCTTCTGGGAGCGCGAGTACGACGTCCTGGTGTGCACCACGATCATCGAGACCGGCCTGGACATCTCCAACGCCAACACCCTGCTCGTGGAGCGCGCCGACGCGCTGGGCCTGTCGCAGCTGCATCAGCTGCGCGGGCGCGTGGGCCGCAGCCGCGAGCGCGGTTACGCCTACTTCCTGTACCCGCCGGACAAGCCGCTCACCGAGACGGCCTACGACCGGCTGGCCACCATCTCCCAGAACTCCGATCTGGGCGCCGGTATGGCGGTGGCGATGAAGGACCTCGAGATCCGCGGCGCCGGAAACGTTCTCGGCGCCGAACAGTCCGGGCATGTGGCGGGCGTCGGATTCGATCTGTACGTCCGGCTGGTGGGCGAGGCCGTGGAGGCGTACCGGGCGGCCGCCGACGGACGGCCGATCACCACGGAGGAAGAGGTCAAGGAGGTGCGCATCGACCTGCCGGTGGACGCGCACATCCCGCCCGACTACATCACCAGCGACCGGCTCCGGCTGGAGGCCTACCGCAAACTCGCCGCCGCGCAGGACGATTCGGGCCTGGCCGGGGTCGTGGAGGAGCTGGTCGACCGGTACGGCCCGCTGCCGGTGGAGGTCGGGCGCCTGATATCGGTGGCCAAGCTGCGGCTGCTGTGCCGCGAGTACGGCATCACCGAGGCGGGCGTCACCGGCACGACGCTGAAGATCTCGCCGATCCAGCTGCCCGACTCGAAACAGTTGCGGCTCAAGCGGTTGTATCCGAACGCCACCTACCGGCCCACCACGTCGATTGTGCAGTTGCCGCTCCCGCGCGTCGAGGACAGCGTGGGCGCGGCCCGCGTGCGCGACGTGGCTGTGCTGCAATTCGTCGCCGACCTGCTGCTGACACTGGACGGAAAGCCCCAGGGCACAGTGGATCTGCGGGTCGACACCGAGGTGTCGGCGGCTCGATGAGTGCCGCCGATCCGGCCGCCGCGGATTCCGCGCGCATGGCACACGGCCTCGCCGAGGCCGTCGAGGTGATGGACCGGCTGTGGAACTTCGGCGGCTGGGAGGTCACCCAGACCCACGACTCCCTGCGCCCGTACCTGCTCGAGGAGACCTACGAACTCCTGGACGCCATCCAGCACGAGGACGCGGAGACCATCAAGGAGGAACTCGGCGACCTCCTCCTCCAGGTCCTGTTCCACTCCCGGATCGCCGAGGCTGCAGGCGAATTCACCGTCGACGACGTCGCCGCGACGCTGGTCGACAAGCTGGTCCACCGCAGTCCCCACCTGCGAGACGCCCCGATCGACCCCGGTGCGACCGTGTCCGAGAAGATCGCCGCCCAGGAAAAGGCCTGGGAGGAAAGAAAATCCACGGAAAAGTCCCGCCGCTCCTGCCTCGACGGCATAGCCCTGGCCCAGCCCGCCCTGGCCCTCGCCGAAAAAATCCTCTCCCGCAGCCGCAAGGCCGGCCTCCCTCCTGACCTGATTCCCCCGGACCTCCGCGTCATCCACCTCGGCGGCGAAGACAGCGCCGAGGAACGCCTCCGCAAAGCCACCCTCACCTTCGCCACCCGAATCCGCACAGCCGAAGACACCGCCGAAGCAGCCCGAGGCGAACGCACCCCCCTCACCCCCGACGACTGGCACACCTACTGGCCACGAGCCGACTGACTTACTTCATCGATTTCGCAGTTCGGCGGCAAGTCTGGTGTGGCACGACGCCGAGCGCATCCGGTACGCGCAATACGGTGCTCCGTTGTATCTGCTGGTAGACCGTCGAGCCAAGGCGTGGGCGTTGTACTCGGACCCGCACGACTTGGGCTACGGCGTCGTCGTCGGCCCCGAATCGTTCGGAACCCCGGTCGACCTTCCCGAGCCGTTCGGCCTGACCTTGAACACCTCCGAATTCTGATCGACGTCTCGCGCCTTGCCTCGGCGTGCCTGATCTCGGCGGTGGTCGTCTGGACAATGGCGGTATGGATGCCGAGACTCTCTATCGAAGCTGGTTGTTCGAGGTGTGGTACGGCGACTACGGGCGGGCGGAGGAGATCTTCGCGCCGGGGTTCGTCGGGCATTGGCCGGGGCAGGATGTGCACGGGCCGCGGGAGGTTGTCGCGCAGATCGAGCAGTCGCGCGAGTTCTTCGACGATATCGAGAACACGCTGGATGTCGGGCCGCTGGTCGACGGGGATCTGGTCGCGGCGCGGTGGACCTTTCACGGGTCCTATCGCGAGGGGATTCCGGGGGCCACGGTGCCGCGGGGGACACGGATCGCGTTTGCCGGTCAGGACATCTTTCGCGTCGACGACGGCCGTCTTGCCGAGTACTGGGTCGTGTCGGACGGGCTGGGCATGATGCGGTCGCTCGGTGCGCTGGGCGGCTGATCTCAGCCCTCGGCGAGGTAGCGCTCCACGCTGTCGACCTTGGATTTCAGGCCGTCGGTCACGCCGGGGCGGATGTCGGCCTTGATCACCAGGCTGCAGCGGGGCGCCACGGCCATGACCGCGTCGGTGGCGGCCTTGATGACGGACATGACCTCGTCCCATTCGCCCTCTATCGAGGTGAACATGGACGTGGTTTCGTTGGGGAGGCCGCTGGCGCGGACTACGCGGACGGCCGCGGCGACGGCACGGCCGACGTCCTCGCCGGCGCCCAGCGGGGTGACCGAGAAGGCAGCAATCATGGGATCAATTCTGCTGGCGAGCCATGTCCTGCAGCGTGGCGACACGCGATTCGAGGTACTCCAACTCGGACTCGTCCAGGACTGTTCGCTGGATTCCGGCCGCGACCAGGAAGGCGCCCTGGCGGTGGTCGTCGATCGCCTCGACATCGATCGCGACCGCGACGTAATCGTCGGCATCGGGCATCGGGTCGGCGACGACGCGTGCCGTACCGCGTGCGCACAGTGCCACGTTGTCGCCGCCGAGAATCAGCAGGGCCACGCCGGGGCGGCGGCGCAGGCGGTCGAGCGAGCCGCGATTGGCTCTGAGGCTCAACAGGATTCGGTGGTCTCCTGCCCGGACCGGCCAGGAGACGGGAATGGCGTGCGGTAGGGGATCGGTCGTCACCAGGACGGCGATGGTGTCGCGCGGCCATTCCGGCAACGCATCCAGCTCGGGATGTTCGGTCATATCTGCCTGCGGCTCGGTCGAGGTCTCTTGACGTTCCCGGGCTTCGGCTACCATATTTCGTCACCTCACGATTGGCTTACGCTGCGGACTGGATCGCGCGTACCTTGTAGTGTAAGCCGTTGTGCCGCTTGTTCGCTGGGGTGTAGGAGTACGGCCATCCGATTTTCCGTATCTCGGACGTCCGAGAACGACGGTGACGAGCGGGAATCCCGGATCCGGCCTCAGGCCGTGGCGAGGGTTCCGATAGGCAGCGAGCGGACCCACTCGAGGGCCTGGTCCTGCGGCCGGACCGCGGCGGAGGCGTCGTGGCGGGCGTGTTCGCCGACCTGCTCCGCACCGCGCGCGATGAACCTCTCCGCGCAGATCTCCCCGCCGCGGTTGAAGGTGTCGTCGTACACGCTGTCGCCCATGCCGAATACCGCGAATCGCAGTCCGGTCAGGTCGGGCAGGCGGTCGTCGAGCTGATCGAAGAACGGTTCGGCGCCGGTCGGGAGGTCGCCGGAGCCGTAGGTGGAGCAGACGAGTATGTGGAAGTCGCGGGTGTCCAGATCGTCGGTGTCGAAATCGGACATGTCGTAGATCGCGACGTCGTGGGAGCGCGCCAGCCCGTCCGCGACTGCCTCGGCGGTCCGCTCCGCGGTGCCCATTTCGCTCCCGAACAGAATCACTACCCGCACACTGCCTCCTCGCGTGGTCCCGGCTCTCGGACGGTTGGTGAGCCTACCCTAAGTTACGGGTCGAGTGGGACGCTCGGATCCGGGATGCTGCCGGTCCTGCGGCGTTTGTCCGTTACGGATAGGAAAAATGGCCGGGACCTGCTATGCCTGCGATTGACGAACGGGTACCGGCAGTTGCATCATTCGTAACAGTTCCTCGACCTGTCGGGTGTAGCTTCCGCTCCCCGGAACAGGCGAACGCAGCAACATCCGCACGACGCGTCTACGCGTCCGTATCCGAGTGAGGTGAGAGCGCATGGGATTCCGGCCCGACCGGTACCGATTGTGGGCGGCATTCCCGAACAGTCTCACCTCGCGCGGCTTCTTATAGCGCGCAACGGTGCAGCGCCCTCCGCCGTCCCGGCGGAGGCAGGCAGGTGCGTGCCGCTCGGGAGAGCGTAGGAGCACGCCCGGCAGCGAGCATGCGGGTGCGCCCGCCGGACAGGCGAGTGCGCACAACGGCACGCATGCGGGTGTACACGCGGAAAGCATGCGAGTGCACAGCGAGAGGCATGCGAGTGCGCACGCGACAAGGCCTGTGGGTGCGCACAGCGAGAAGCATGCGAGTGGACACGCGGCAGGCATCCGGGTGTGTACGGCGAGAGGCATGCGAGTGCGCACGCGGGAAAGCATGTGGGTGCGCACAGTGAGAGGCATGCGGGTGCGCACGCGGAAAAGCACGTGGGTGTGCACAGTGAGAGGCATGCGGGTGCGCACGGCGAGGAGCGTGCGGGTGCGCACGACGGCACACATGCGGGTGCTCACAGCGACATGCGTGTGGGTGCGCACGACGGTCCTGTAGGCGCGTACAGCCGGAAGCTGTGGGGTCGCGCCCACCGTGAGGTGTCGACGCGTACGGCGGACGGCACGCGGGTGTGCTCGAGACGCATGCGGTGCGCACGACCACCGGCGGGTGCGCACGACGCGAGACAGCGCATGTCGACGCGTACAGCGGACGGCACAGAGGCGTGCGCGGCGAGCGGGCGTACCGCGGAAGGCACGCGGGTGTCCACGGCGGACTGCATGCGGGTGTCATGGCGGACGGCATGTGGTGCGCACGGCGGAAGGCCGGTTCGCGTGTACGGCACGGAGTGCGCAGGGCTCGTGCGGGTGATGGTGCCCGCGGTTCCGCTCGGGGACCGCGGTTCGGGAGACGAGGCAGGAGAGGTGATGACGGAATTCGATGCGGTGGCGGCCAACCTGGCGGTGTCGGCGGCGGTGGACGCGGATCTACGGTATCTGCGAGCCGAACTGGAGGCCGCGGAGGTGCCGTTTCTGCTGGTGCGCGGCGGCGGCCAGCGGATGGTGCTGGCGGTCGACTCCGCGTATCGCGGCGCGCTGCGCCGGGTGCTGGGCGCGGCGCTGGTGCACGGTTTCTCCTGTAACGAGGTGCGGCACAACGTGTTGCGGCTGGGCCGCGACGTCGATCCGGCACACCACGTCGACCTGGAGCTGTGGGAGTACCACGGCGACACGGTGGAGTGCCCGCGCCCGAACGCGCTGACCCGCAACGTCTTCGACCTCGCCGACGTGCAGCAGGCGACGGTGTGGCTGTTCGACGCCGCCTGGCCCACGCTCGCGGGCATGTTCGCCCCGAACACCACCGACGTCCGCTTCGACATCGACATCGTGTACTCCTGGGTCGACGGCTCCGATCCCGAATTCCGCGCTCGCCGTGCGGGAATGATGGCGCAGGTGGTGGTCGGGGAGGGCGACGCCGCCGACGCCCGCATCCGCCAGATCGATGAACTGCGGTACGCCCTGCGCTCGATGCACAAGAACGCGCCGTGGATCCGCCGCGTCTTCATCGCCACCGATTCGCGGGTACCCGACTGGCTCGCCGACGACCCGAAGGTGACGATCGTCCGCGCGGCACAGCACTTCTCCGACACCAGCGGGCTGCCGGTCTTCAACTCGCACGCGGTGGAATGTCAGCTGCAGCACATCGAGGGCCTGTCGGAACACTTCCTGTACTCCAACGACGACATGTTCTTCGCGCGTCCGGTCCGGCCGTCGATGTTCTTCACCCCCGCCGGCATCAGCCGGTTCATCGAGGCGGATACGCGCATCGGGCCGGGCGCCACCACCGAGCGGCGCAGCGGATTCGAGAACGCGGCGCGGGTGAATCGCCGGCTGCTGGCCGGCCGGTTCGGACACGTCATCACCAGGCATCTGGAGCACACGCCGGTTCCGTTGCGGCGCAGCGTCCTGCTGGAGATGGAGAAGGAGTTCGGGGCGGACTTCGCGCGCACGCGCGGCAGCCGGTTCCGCGCGGCCACCGACATCTCGGTCACGAATTCGCTGTACCACTACTACGCATTGCTGACCGGTCGTGCCGTGCCGCAGGAGGACGCCAAGGTCCGCTACGTCGACACCACCAGCTACCGCGGCCTGGCCCTGCTGAACGACCTGGCCCAGCGGCGCAAGGTGGACTTCTTCTGCCTCAACGACGGCAGCTTCCCGGAGGTCCCGGAACCCGAGCGGGTCCGCACCGTCTCCCGCTTCCTCCAGGACTACTTCCCCGCCCCGGCCCCCTGGGAGCGGGCCACCGACGAAGACCCGCTGGCCGCCCTGGAGCCGGGAGCCGCCTGACCTTTTCCGGCGTGCTTTTGGACGGTCCCGGCCAAAAGCATGCCGGGATGGTGGTGCCGCATGCCGGGATGGTGGTGCCGCATGCCGGGATGGTGGTGGCGCATGCCGGGATGGTGGTGGCGTATGCCGGGATGGTGGTGGCGTATGCCGAGATGGTGGTGGCGTACGCCGAGGTGGTGGCGGGGTGGTTTCAGCGGACGGATTCGTCGTCGGACTCGGGTGTGGCGGCGCGGTGGTTCATTACGTGTGGGATGCGGGCGGCGGGCGGTATCACTATGCCTGCGTTGCGTAATCGCTCGGCGGCCTCGGCGGGAGTCGCCGGGTCGCCGACCGTCGGGCCGCGGTCGATCGGCACCACCGAGTGCACGACGGTGTCGGGGTAGATGTGCACGTAGTTGAAGCTCTGCGCGCCGTCGCGACCGCGCTGGCCGCCCTCGGCGACCGACAGGTCCTGGCTGTAGCAGGCGGACGACGACACCGACACGGGGATCCCGGCGAACGTCGCGGTCGTCGAGAAGTGCAGGTGCCCGGCCAGGATGCTGCGCACGTCGCTGCCGTCGAGGACGTCGGCGAGGCGCTTCTGATCGCGCAGCTCCACCGTCACCGCCAGATCCTGGATGCACGGCACCGGGGGATGGTGCATGGCGAGGATCGTCCCGAAGGGCGCGGGATCGGCCAGTACCGAACGCAGCCAGGCCAATTGGTCGTCGGTCACCTCGCCGTGGTGGTGCCCGGGCACGGTCGTGTCCAGCACCACGATGCGCAGCCCGCCGAAGGTGTGCACCCGGTCGAGCGGTTCGGCCGTGCCGTCCTCGCCGAGCAGGTGCTCGCGCAGCGCCGCGCGATCGTCGTGATTGCCGGTGACCCAGACGACGGGCGCCCCGACCCGCTCGGCGAACGGCTCGACCAGCGCGCGCAGTGTGTCGTAGGCATCCGGCTCGCCCTGGTCGGTCAGATCGCCGGTGAAGACGATCGCCGTCGGGGTGATACCGCCGGCCTCGGCGCGCTCCAGCAGCCCGCGCAGTCGTTCCTCGGCGTCGACCGCGCCGTAGAGCCCGCCGTCGCCGGCGATCAGATGGGTGTCGCTGAAATGGAACAGGACATGGTCCGGTCGCGGGTACTCCGCGACTCTGCTGACGTGCACCGGACTCCTCCCGGCGGTTGCGGCCTCGGATACAGCCGTCGGCTTCGATCTCCGGGCCAGGATAACGAAGCCTCGTCCTTTCACAGTGCCCGTGCACGGTGACGACATGCTTACGCCGAGATGAGAATTCCGTGTCAGCCGGAAGTACCGAAGCTACCGGCCAGCACGCGCGGTTCGGCCTGCTCCCGCACGTCGAGCAGGGCGAAGTAGCGGCGCAGCATCAGCACGGCAGTCGCCCCCAGACCGGCCGTCAGACCCCACCAGACGCCCGCGGCGTCCAGCCCCACGGGGAATGCGAGGAGTAGCGCTGTGGGCAATCCCACAATCCAGTAACCGACCAGCGACAGCCGGAAACCGGCCCGGGTGTCCTTGAGCCCACGCAGCAGACCGTTGCCGATGTTCTGCGCCGCGTCGAAGAACTGCAGCACGATCGCGATCAGCAGCAGGGTGTGCGCGAGCACCACCGTATCGCCGTCGCGGCTGGTGAGGAACGGTCGCAGCACGATATCGGGCGCGACGACGTACAGCACCCCGACCAACGCGGCGACCACCGCGGCCTGCTGCAGCGCCAGCCAGGCCAGCGCGTGCGCGTGCCGGTGCTCGTCGCGGGCCACTGCCTTGCTGACCAGGATCGAGACGCCGTGCGAGATCCCGATCGCCACCTGGAACACGATGTACACCAGCTGGTAGACGATGTTGTGCGCGGCCAGCGCGGCCGGGCCCAGGGCGCCCATGACCAGCGCCAGCACGGAGAACATGCCCGCCTCGGAGCCGTAGGTGAGCGCGATCGGCGTCCCCAGCCGCAGTTCCGCGGTGATGGTCCGCCACTGCACCGGCCACATCCGCAGCGGCAGCGTCCGCCCGAGTTCGGCGTCGCGGCGCACCATCGCCCACAGCACCGCGAAGGTGATCAGGAAGACCAGCGAGGTCGCGATGCCGATACCGGTGAGGCCCAGCGCGGGCAGGCCCGCCCAGCCGTGCATGAGACTCAGCGCGAGAACGAGATTCAGCGCCACCGAACCGAGGGTCACCAGCAGTAGCGCCTGCGGCCGCTGCATGCCGACCGTGTACTGGCGCAGCACCTGGAACCACAGGCAGGGCAGCAGCCCCGGGGCCAGCGCGATCATCATCGGCCTGGCCGCGGACAGCACCGCCGCGTCCTGCCCGAGCCATTGCAGCGACCAGCCCAGCACGATCAGCACCAGTCCGCCCGCCAGGCCCGCGGCCGTCGCGATCAGGAAGCTCGATCGCACGACATCGCGAATCTCGCCGTCGGCGTTCGTCCCGCGCTTGTCGGCGCGGCTCGCCACCGTCGCCACCTGGTTCCCGGTCGCGGTGATCAGGCCGACGCACATGGTGCGGATCTGGTTGAACAGCGTGATCGCCAGGCCGCCGGCGGCCACCTGGGTGATGCCGAGCGAGCCCATCAGCGCGATATTCGTCGTCGACACCGCGACCTGGGCGAGCTGGGTCAGCGCGATGGGGGTGGCCAGCGTGGTGAGGCTGCGCCAGTCGGACACCCTGCTCCTGGTCGCCGTCACCGCACGCCCACCAGATCTCGTCGCGCGGGGGAGTACCGGTCGAGCAGCTCGAGCACGTCCCGCTCGGCGGTCTCGTCGAGCAGGTCGCGCTCGGCCATCCAGTCGTCGTCGAAGACGGTGTCCAGATACTTCTCGCCGCCGTCGCAGACGATCGTGACGATGGTCGAGCCGGGCGGGAACTCCTCGAGGCGGGTGAGCGCGGCATGCACCGAACCGCCGGCCGAACCGCCGATCAGCAGGCCCGCCTTGCGCGCCACCGCGCGGGTGGTGGCGAAGGCGGCGACGTCGGTCACCTTCAGGCCCTCGTCCAGCAGCGAGTAGTCGACGGCCGTGCCGACCGTGGCGCCCGGCGGGGTGCCGGTCCCGGACTGCCAGTACGGCCCGCCCTCGCCGCCGAAGGCGATCGAGCCGACCGGCTCCACACCGATCACCCGCGGCCGGCAGCCGAGTTCGCGCAGGCGGCGGGCGGTGCCGAACAGCGAACCGCCGGTGCCGACGGCGGACAGCAGGATGTCGACCTGTCCGAGGTCCTCCAGCAACTCTTCGGCGACCGCGTAGTAGCCGAGCGCGTTGGCGTCGTTGTTGTGCTGTTCGGTGAAGTAGGCGTCGTCCCGGGCGGCGGCCATCGCCTCGGCGAGGTCCTCTCGCGCCGAGGTGGCCAGACTGTGCTTGCTGCCGCCCGAACGGGGGCCCTCCGTGGTTACGCAGGCTGCCTCCTCCGGGCCCTGACCGTTCGGGCGGGCGTCTCCGTCGTCGGCGACATACACGAGTTCTGCTCCCATGGCTTGCATCGCGCGCAGCTTGTCACGGCAGGCGTGGTGATCCACGACCGCGGTGAAGCGATACCCGCGTTCGGCGGCCACTACCGCCAGGCCCAGTCCGGTGTTGCCGGACGTTGACTCGATAATATGCCCGCCATCTCTCAGCAAATCCCGACGCTCCGCATCGAGCACCATTTCGCGGGCCATCCGGATCTTGGCGGCGCCGGTCGGGTTGAGCTGTTCGAGCTTGAGTAGCAGCCGGGTGCCGGTGTCGGTGGTCGCTAGTTCGAACAACGGGGTGTTGCCGATCAGGTCCGTCACGCGCGTGACGAGGGCCATTGCATATCTCCTGGGCTGGGGTGCGGGTGTGGGTGGCGGGGCTATCCGGCGTCGAGGGTCCAGCGGAACCGGCCGCCGGGCGCCTCGGCGAGCGCCACCTTCGGGGGAATCGGTAGCTGATGGAACGCCGACTCGTTGGAGTCCATCTGGTAACCGGCGGTATTCGGGTAGATGAGCAGATCGCCGGGTGCGCCGGGGCGCGGCAGCGGGATGCGCCGCCAGCTGAGCATGTCGGAATCGAGGCAGGTGGCCGCGCCGACGCTCGCGGGGGTGGGCGTACCGGGCCGGATAGGCCACAGCACGGGATCGGGCAGGTATTCGCTGTCGAACCACTGCTCCGACAGGCTCAGGCTGGTGCCGTCGACGGTGAGCAGCTGGTACGGGATATCCTGGGCGGTGCGGGTTTTCGCACCCTGGACGCGGAAGACGGTGCTGCCCGCGCGGTCCAGCAGGGCGCGGCCGGGTTCGACGGCGAGGCGGATGTCGTTGTCGCGCAGGTGTTTCGCGAGGCTGTCGTGGCGCAGGACGGCCGCGAGCATGTCCGGGCCCGCCACCTCGCTGTGGTAGGGGTAGTACGAGGGGAAGGACTTGTCCGCGTGAAACCGTTGCGGGCCTGCGGTTTCGGTGAAATTCTCCCAGGCCGGTGCGGGGACGTAGTCGACCGCGAAGCCGCCGCCGACGGAGATCGTCGTCGCGGGATGGCCGAGGGCGCGGGCAGCGCGGCAGCGCTCGATCAGCTGTGCGGCCAGCGCGGCGCGGGGTTCGGGCCGGTAGCCGGAGAGGTGGAAGCTGAAGCCCTCGAGGCGGACCGGCCCGAGATCGGTGCGGGCCAGGGCGCGGTCCAGCTCGTCGGCGGTCATGCCGAAGCGGCTGGCGGAGTCCGGCGGCAGCACGCGCAGCAGGACCCGCACCGGAATGCCCAGGGCGGCGAGCCTGTCCAGCTCGCCGTGTTCGTCGACGGCGATCAGCGCGCCGTGCCGGGCGGACAGCCACAGCAGCTCGTCGGATTTCGACGGCCCCGTCACCATCAGCTCGGCACCCCGGATGCCGTGCGCCAGAGCCGAACTCAGCTCCCCGGCGCTCGCCACATCCACGCCCGCGCCGTGCTCCGCACAGGCCCGCACCACGCACGCCGCCTTGTTCGCCTTCTTCCCGTAGTAGATCGCTCCGTCCACTCCGGCGTCCTCGAACGCCCTGTGGAAGGCGTCGATGTTGCGACCGACCCGCGCCGGGAACATGACGTGGAACGGCCCCCCGATCGCGAAGGCGATATCGCCGAGCAGATCCGGGTGCGCGAGCAGCCGCCGCTCCCACTCGTCCTGATACGCGGGCAGCGGAGGTGCGGCGATATCCGTGGCGGTGCCCGCGATCTCCGTTGTTCCGGTGCCGGCACTTCCCGTTGTTCCGGTGCCAGCACTTCCTGTTGTCCCGGTGCCGACACTTCCCGTTGTTCCGGTGCCAGCGCTTCCTGTTGTCCCGGCATGCTTTTGGCCGGGACCCACCGCCACCTCCTGTGGATTCCGGCCAAACGCGTGCCGGAAAAATGGCGATGGGGCCGACCTCAATCCCATACCGGGACCTCCGTGCCGCGGCCGTCGGCGATGGCGCGTTCGGCCAGGGCGTGGGCTACCGCGATGTCGGTGAGGACCAGGCCGCTGTTGTAGACGAAGATGCGCTCGTCGTCGCTGGTGCGACCGGTGGTGCGGCGGCTGAGGATCTGCGGCAGTTCGGCGTCGACCGGGCGCAGCTTGCCGTCCGGTCCGGCCATGTCGGTGCCGGTGAGCGACATCTGCTCGGCATTGGTCGCGACCACGCGATCGGCACCGGTCAGCGTGGAGGGGGCCAGGCCGTAACCGACCAGCACCACCACCGAACCCGGTGCGAGATCGTCGGATTCGATGGCGACCTTGGTACCCGGGCCCGCCGTCGCGAGCACCACGTCGGCCTCGCGCGCCGCCGCGTACGGATCCGACACCGTCTCCAGTTCGGTGTGCGGATGGTGCGCGGCCAACTGCTCGTGCACCGCCTTCAGGCCGTCCGGATGGGTGCCGTACAGCATCAGGCGGTTCAACTGCGGATTCGCGGCGAGCAGGTGCGGCAGCGCGTTCCGGCCCTGCGTGCCGGTGCCGACCAGCAGCACGCTGCGCGCGTCGGACCGGACGGTCTCCCGCACCAGCAGCGCCGACACCGCCGGCGTGCGCAGCGCCCCGACCCGGGCGCAGTCCATCATCGCGATCGGCATGCCGGTGGCGTCGTCGTACAGCGTGATCGTGGTGTAGTAGCGCTTGGTGCTGCGATCGTGGTGGGGATCGAATTTGTAGGAGGTCTTCATCGCCACCACTCGCCGCCGCCCGTCGCGGCCGAGCATGGCGTAGGCGACCGACCAGCCGTCGGGATGGGCGACGCTGAGTTTGCGCGGATTGTCCGAATCTCCCGACGCCAGGGCGAGATACGCCTCCTCCACGGCGCGCACCACGTCCACCGGTGTGATCGGGACGTCGGCGAGATCGCTGCGGCTGAGGACGCGCAGCGGGGTCGGGCGGGTCACGGGGCTCCTCGCTTCATGGATGTCGCACCTCCTGTGTCGCAACGTTTTTCGTGTCGAACGGGGTGATCGTCTCCTGCCCGTAACCGCTCTCGGCGGCCTCGGCGGCGGGGCGGCGGCGCGGCAGCCGGAGATTCACCCGCTTGAGCCAGCGGTCGGTTCCGTCGTAGCGCGGAGTGAACGGTACTCGCCCGTGCACCACCACGTCGTTGTCCACCAGCAGCACGTCGCCCGGTTCCAGCACCGCCGTGCGGCAGACCCGCTCGAGTTCCGCGCCGAGACGATCGTAGGCCTCGCGGAACTCCGGATCGGCGTCCTCGACAGGGGTGTAGGCGGGGTCGTAGCGCAGTGTCGGGCGGCCGGCCTCGTCGCCGACCGTGGCGATCGGGGTGGCCGGGTACCGGTGAAAGTCGTTGCCGTAGGACACATCCGGCAGGATCGGCAGGGTCGGCTCGCCCAGCCGCCGCCGCTGCCGTTCGTCCAGCCGGACCTGCCGCACCGACGACACCGTCGTCCCGACCCGGTCCGGATTGCGCAGGCAGCCCAGTATCAGCAGATTCGCGCGCCGGGGGTGGAAGGCGTCCTCGGTGTGCGGGGTGAGCAGGGTGGTGCTGGAGGCGCCGGACTGCTCGTGCTCGTGGCCGGGGGAGGGCAGGATGTTATTGACCAGACGTCCATCTTGCTGCCCCTGCCAGCCGAACGGCTCACCGGCGCAGCGGGCCAGCAGCAGCATCGCGATATCCAGCTGGAACGAGGCGTGGCGGCGCGCCGGATCGCCGCTCCAGGCGGCGGCCTGGCGCCAATCGCGCGGGGTGGGGCCCAATTCACCGTCGTCCAGGGGTAACCGGCCCACGATCGCCGCGCCCGCCGAGGTCGCGGGCGGGCGTAGCGCGGTGCGGACCGACTCCGGTAGGCGGGCGGCGCGCGCGTCGACCAGTCCGATCAGCGTCGGATCGGTGAGGGTGGCGGCGCGCGCGGAGGAACCCGGCATGTCCTCGATTGTGACCGCGATGTCGCGGGCCGTGTCGCGAATGGCCTGTGCGGCGTCGGCGGGTAACTGCCGGCGTTCGATCTCGTCCGACTCGGTGGGGTGGTGCTTCAGACGTTCGCAGAGAACGTTTTTCACCAGGGGATTCCCTTCTTCGCAACGGTGGTGAAGCAGGCGGTGAGATACGGATTGCGAAGGTATCGTCTCGGCGCAGCTTAAGCAAGGCTTACCTAAAGTGTGTTGCCCAACATCGAACGGGCGCAACCGAGATCGTCTTGCAGAGTAGCGGTGGCCGCCGGGGCATAGACTGCGGGCGTGTCGAGTGCAGCAGCTCCTACGGCCGGGGGACGGCAGGCACGGTGGCAGCCGCACAACGCGGCGCGGCGGACGCAGATCATCGCGGCCGCGATCGAACTGCTCGAGGAGAGCGCGCCCGGGGCGGATATCTCGGCACAGCAGATCGCCGCGCGGGCCGGGCTGGCGAAATCCGTTCTCTACCGCCAATTCTCCGGTCGCGAGGAACTCGATCGCCGGGTCCGGGCGACGATCGCGGAGCGCTTCACCGACGCACTGGACGCCGCGCTGGACATCGGGGACGGCTCGATCGCCGAGATCCTGGCGCGTGCCGTCGGCGTGGTCGTGGACTGGATCTGCGATCACCCGCGCCAGCACGAGTTCCTGCGGACCGGTCCCGGCGACGGGCCCGCGGACCGGGATGCGCTGAGCGGCATGATGATCACCATCACCGCGCGGGCGGGTCGGCTGGTGGGCGGCCTGGCCGGAGTGGTCGGGGTCGCGGATCCGCCGGTCGTCGACACCATGTCCTTCGCCATCGTGTCGATGACCGAGGCGACCGTGACCCGCTGGGCGCACGACCCGGACCCGCCGCTGGGCCGGGCCGAGCTGATCGCGCAGGTCGCGAGCTATGCCTGGAGCATCCTCGACGGCGTCGCCGTGGCGCACGGGCTCACGCTCGACCGCGACCGGCCGTTGCTGGATCTGATCGAGGCGTTGGCGGCTCCGGCCAAAAGCGCGCCGGAGCAACGAGGGGGAAGCGCGCCGGAGCAGTGGGGGTGAGGTGCGCCGGAGCAGTGGGGGTGAGGTGCACCGGAGCAACGAGGGTGAAGTGCCCGGAGCGGGGAGGGTGTAGCGCGCCGGAGCGGGAGGGCGCGCCCGGCCCTACGCTGCTCGGCGGGCGGGCTCGCTGCGGTAGCGCGAGGCGTCGCCGTCGATATTCAGTGCGCGCCACAGCATCTTGGCCGGGGCGGGCATGAGGCCTAGGTCGTCGACCAGCTTGCGGACGTCGTCGAAGTAGCCGGAGAGGATCTTTCGTGCGGCCGGTCCGCGCCAGAACGCCTCCTTGATCACCTCGCGCGGGATGTCGAACTGGCGCGCGAACGAGCGCGGCGGGGTCATGATCTCCCCGGCCAGCCACCGCATCGCGAGCGGAAACGCCACCGCGCACACCACCTTTCCGGGCACGCCCATCTTCTCGATGTGCGCGGTGAGGTACTCGTGCGCGAAGGAGATGTGCCGGGCCTCCTCGGCGATGTGGATCTGCATGGTCCGCAACACCATCGGCGGCATATTGGCCTCGGCGCGGATGACCGCCTTCTGATAGTGGTCGATGGGCTCCTCGCCGCCGAGGATGCCGATGAACAGGATGACGTGCGCGTACCCGCCGGCCACGCCGATGAGCGGCGACAGCGCCCGGAATACCGGCCGCATCCCGGGGACGTCCACGCCGATCCGGTTGACCAGCTCCTGGAACATCTGGATGTGGTTGCACTCCTCGGTCATCTCGTGGAGGCAGTACCGGAATTCGGGCGACCCGTTGGGCAGCTTCATGATGTATTGCATCATGCCGCGGATCAGCACGCTCTCGAAGGCCGCGCCGACCTTGACGACGTTGGCGATGCGCCACCGGCCGATCTCGATCTGCTTGTGGAGCGGTAGTTCCCGGTACCAGCGGGTCGCGCCCAGCGGGTCGATCTCCGGATCGAGCACCCAGCGCGGATCGTCCGGCAGGATCGCCAATTCCGGACTGTCCCAATCGATATCGAGATACGGGTCGAAATTCCGGTGCACCGACCCTTCGGACAGGGTCGCCAGCGCCTCCCGGTACTCCGGGGTGAACGGGCCGGGGTGCATGGTCTCGGACAACGTCATCGGTGCCTCCTGTGCCTTACCTCACTGTCGAGAATACGTGGGACTCCGAGTCCCACACAACCGTCCGGAGGCAACGAATGTGATGTTGCAGCGTGGCTGCCCGCTACCACCTCGTGATCTGGTTGCGCGTCGCTGCCCCGCTACCGCTCCGTCATCTGATTGCGCGTGGCTGCCCCCGCAACCGCCCCGTCATCTGGATGATGGAGGGGTGCGTCCGAAGAAGGCCGGTGTTCGTACCGTTTCGAAGGTCCGCGCCGCGCTGTTCGGTGCGGTCGCGGCTGCCGTCGTGCTGTCCGGGTGTGGGGCGGGGGAGAAGTTGCCGCCGATTCCCGACGGGATACCGCCCGGTGCGGGCGCCCCGGTCCCGCCGATCGATCTGGACGCGCCCGGCCGCAGCGCCGGGCAGTTGCACGGCTGGGCCGAGGAGCAGTCCGACGCCCTGGGCATTCCCGCCGTGGCGCTGGAGGCCTACGGGTACGCCGCGGCCGTGCTGGCCCGCTCCCGCCCCGACTGCGGCATCGGCTGGACCACGCTCGCGGGCATCGCCCGGGTGGAGAGCAAGCACGGCAGTCACGGCGGCTCCCGCCTCAACGCCGACGGCGAGGTGCGGCCGCCCATCCGCGGCATACCCCTGGACGGATCCCCGGGCGTGGCAAGGATCCTCGACGAGAAGGAGACCGCCACCGCCGGCGAGCCCGTCTACGCCCGCGCCGAGGGCCCCTTCCAGTTCCTCCCCGAAACCTGGCAGCGCTGGGGCGTCGACGCCAACGGCGACGGCGTCGCCGACCCCGACAACATCGATGACGCCGCCCTCACCGCCGCCCGCTACCTGTGCGCCAGCGGCGGCGTCCTCACCACCCCCGAAGGCTGGCAACAGGCCCTGCTCACCTACAACCAGTCCACGGCCTACATGAACAAGGTCCGCCTCCACGCCGCCGCCTACAGCGTCGGTAGGAAGGCTTGACCGTCAGCGGAGTAAGCCCCTGATTCCGGCATGCGTTTGGCCGGAATCCAACCGTGCGCGCGATGGATCCCGGCCAAAAGCATGCCGGGAATGAGGTGCACGGCATGCCGGGAATGAGGTGCACAGCATGCCGGGAATGAGGCGCAAGACGTGATCGCGCAGACGCCTGTCGTGTATCAACCCGCGACGCCGGAGGCGGCCCTCTTCATCACTGTTAGGCTCGCGTTGCACGGAACCCGTGCGACCTGCTCATGGACGGCGGTGGGCGGGACCGAGTCAGGAGCCGAAGGAGTGTCGTTTTCGTGGCCATCATCGAACAGGTCGGAGCTCGCGAGATCCTGGATTCGCGCGGTAACCCCACTGTCGAGGTCGAGATCGCTCTCGACGACGGCACCGTGACCAGGGCTGCCGTTCCCTCCGGCGCCTCCACCGGCGAGCACGAGGCCGTGGAGCTGCGCGACGGCGGCGAGCGGTACTCCGGCAAGGGCGTCCGCAAGGCAGTGGAGGGCGTGCTCGACGAGATCGCCCCGGCCGTCATCGGTTTGGACGCCGTGGAGCAGCGCACCGTGGATCAGGTCCTGCTGGATCTGGACGGCACCCCGGACAAGTCGCGGCTGGGCGCCAACGCGCTGCTGGGTGTCTCGCTGGCGGTGTCCCGCGCGGCCGCCGAATCGTCGGGCCTGGAGCTGTTCCGCTACCTCGGCGGCCCGAACGCGCACGTGCTGCCGGTCCCGATGATGAACATCCTCAACGGCGGCGCCCACGCCGACACCAGCGTCGACGTGCAGGAATTCATGATTGCCCCGATCGGCGCGCCCACCTTCCGCGAGGCGCTGCGCTGGGGTGCGGAGGTCTACCACGCGCTCAAGGGCGAGCTGAAGAGCAAGGGCCTGGCCACCGGCCTGGGCGACGAGGGCGGTTTCGCCCCCGACCTGCCGGGCGGCACCCGCGAGGCGCTGGACCTGATCGTCGCCTCCATCCAGAAGGCGGGCTACAAGGTCGGCACCGACGTGGCGCTGGCGCTGGACGTCGCGGCCACCGAGTTCTACACCGCCGGCACCGGATACACCTTCGAGGGCAGTGTCCGCTCGGCCGACGAGATGACCAAGTTCTACGGCGAGCTGCTGGCCGCCTACCCGCTGGTCTCCATCGAGGACCCGCTGGCGGAGGACGACTGGGACGGCTGGGTCTCGCTCACCGACCAGATCGGCGAGAAGGTGCAGCTGGTCGGCGACGACCTATTCGTCACCAACCCGGAGCGGCTCGAGGACGGCATCGAGAAGGGCGCCGCGAACGCGCTGCTGGTGAAGGTCAACCAGATCGGCACGCTCACCGAGACCCTGGACGCGGTCGAGCTGGCGCACCGCAACGGCTACAAGACCATGATGAGCCACCGTTCCGGCGAGACCGAGGACACCACGATCGCCGATCTGGCGGTCGCCGTCGGCAGCGGCCAGATCAAGACCGGCGCCCCGGCCCGCAGCGAGCGGGTGGCGAAGTACAACCAACTGCTGCGCATCGAGGACGCGCTGGGCGATTCCGCGCGCTACGCCGGGGACGTTGCGTTCCCGCGCTTCGAGTACGAGGGATAGTACCGTCGGAACGGTTGTGTAATACCGACTTTCGAGGTGTGCGATGACGGAACGACGGGCGCGCGGTACCAGTCCGGGAGGACGTGGGGACCGCCGCTCGTCGCGGGCGTCGGGCAGACGCCCCGTCAAGCCCGCGGCCGGGTCGGCCTCCTCGGCGCGCACCGCCGCGGGTAAACGCGCTGTTCAACGGCGTACCGCGGCGGGCAGGCCGAGGTCCGGGGCCGCCCGCGACAAGCACGAACGCAAGATCCTGGGCCTGTCCACCGGCCGCGCGGTCATCCTGGCCGCGGTGCTGTGCGCGCTGGCCCTGACACTGGCCGTGCCGATGCGCACCTATTTCAGCCAGCGCGCCGAATCCGCCCAGCTCGCGCAGGAGCGCACGGAACTCGAGAGCGATCTGGCCCGACTGCGCGATCGCCGTTCACAGCAGCAGGATCCGGCCTACATCAAATCCGAGGCGCGCGACCGGCTGCGGCTGGTGATGCCCGGGGAGACCGCCTATATCGTGCAGGTCCCCGGTATCGAGCAGCCCCCGGTCCCCGCGCAGGCCACCCGGCAGCGCGAGCCCGACCCCTGGTACACCGAACTGTGGCGCAGCATGTCCACCCCCCAGCCGGCCGCCGCGCCGACCCCCGACCCAGCGGCCCCGCCGGCCCGAAACCCCGAAGGAGCGCCCCGGTGACACAGCCGAGCGAGGGCAATATCGAGAGTGTCCCGGGGGCACGGCCGAGCGAGGGCACTGCCGAGAGTGTCTCTGCGACAGCGGTGAGCACGGCGCCCGACCCGGCCGATCTCGAGATCGTCGCGCGGCAGCTGGGGCGGGAGCCGCGCGGGGTGCTCGCCATCGCCTACCGGACACCGGACGGGCAACCGGCCGTGGTGAAGACCGCGCCGCGACTGCCCGACGGCACGCCGTTCCCGACGCTGTACTACCTGACCGATCCGCGGCTGACCGCGGAGGCGAGCAGGCAGGAGGCGGCCGGGCTGATGAGGGGCATGACCGAACGCCTGGGCACGGACGCGGGCTTGGCCGAGGGCTACCGGGCGGCGCACGCGAGCTATCTCGCCGAGCGCGACGCCATCGAATCGCTGGGCACCGATTTCAGCGGCGGCGGCATGCCCGACCGGGTGAAATGCCTGCACGTCCTGATGGCGCACGCCCTGGCGAAGGGCCCCGGGGTGAATCCGCTCGGCGACGAGGCGGTGGCGCTGGCGGCCGATACCGGCTTGCGCGGCACGGCCGTTCCGGCAGACTGGCCGAAATACGAGAATTACCGGAGGGACAGCGATGAGTGACCGGGTGGCCGCCGTCGATTGCGGCACGAATTCGATCCGGTTGCTGATCGCCGATGTGGGCGACGGCAAGCGATTGACCGACGTGCACCGGGAGATGCGGATCGTGCGCCTCGGCAAGGGCGTCGACGCCACCGGCGAGCTGAATCCGGAGGCGATCGAACGCACCCGGGTCGCCCTGCACGACTACGTGGACCGGATGGTGGACGCCGGCGTGACGCGGGTGCGCATGGTCGCCACCTCCGCCACCCGCGACGCCCGCAATCGCGACGACTTCTTCACCATGGCCGCAACGGAATTGGGCCGCGTGACGCCCGGCGCACAGGCCGAGGTGATCACCGGCGACGAGGAGGCCCGGCTGTCGTTCGCCGGTGCGGTCGGCGAATTGTCCGGTGCGGAAGGACCTTTCGTCGTCGTCGATCTCGGCGGCGGGTCGACGGAGGTGGTGCTGGGCAGCGCCGACGGCGTCGAGGCGGCCTACTCCGCCGATATCGGCTGCGTCCGCATCACCGAGCGGTGCCTGCACGGCAACCCGCCCACGCCCGAAGAGGTCGCCTCCGCACGGTTTTTCGCATCCCAGCGCTTAGCCCAGGCATTCGGCGTGGTGCCGGTGGGGCGGGCCCGCACCTGGGTCGGCGTCGCCGGCACCATGACCACCCTCGCGGCGGTTGCGCTCGATTTGCCCGAATACGATTCGGAGAAGGTGCATCTCACGCGCTTGAGCTTCGACGAGGTACGCGCGGTGTGTAATCGGCTGATCGCGATGGACCACGACGAGCGTGCCGCGGTGGGTCCGATCCACCCCGGTCGCGTCGACGTGATCGGTGGCGGGGCGGTCATCACCGAGGTCCTCGCCGACGAGCTGGCACGCCGCGCGGGCATCGCCGAGCTGATCGTGAGCGAGCACGACATCCTCGACGGCATCGCCGCATCCATCGCCTGACGGCGCATCCGCTTCCCCGAATCCCGTTGCGGCGCCGATAAGTCGGGTATACGCGACCTCCCCCCGGCAACGTGGCCGGATACCGGTCCGGGTGGTCCCGCGCGGCGCGCGTCGCAGCGCGTCCCGCTGTCGCCACCCGTGGCGGTAGGGGTGGCGCATTCGCGACATATGGCGTGAATGGTCAGCGCACCCGGGAACCTCGTCACACCGTGACAGCATCGGGCCGATTGTCGTGCATTCTGTCGAGGTTCGACCGGCTGTTTTGGGCACGATGCGTGCATGCTGCTCACGACCTGAACATTCTGACCGGAATTCGTCGCATGGATACAGGCGTCCAGTTAGTCTCTGCCCTGCGGCGGCGCGCCGAAACACGGAGCCGCCGAATCACAGCGGCCGACACCAGGTTGCTGGAGAATTGCGTGACATGGAAAGGTCGACCACATGACCGGAGTTGCCCACCCGACCCAGGGGAGTGCCGAACGCACCGTGTTCGGGCACCCCATCGGGCTGGTCAACCTGTTCGGCGTCGAGCTGTGGGAGCGGTTCTCCTTCTACGGGATGGTCACCATCCTGGGCTACTACCTCTACTACTCGGCCACCGACGGCGGTCTGGGGCTGGAGAAATCCACCGCGACCGGCATCGTCGGCGCGTACGGCGGCCTGGTGTACCTGTCGACGGTGCTGGGCGGCTGGGTGGCCGACCGCGTGCTCGGCATGGAGCGCACCGTCCTCTACGGGGGCGTCGTCGTGGTGGCCGGGCATCTCGCCCTGGCGGTGATTCCGGACCTGCTCGGGGTCGGCGTCGGACTGGTGCTGGTGGCGCTCGGCAGCGGTGCGCTCAAGGCCAACGCCTCCTCGCTGCTGGGCACCCTCTACGAGAAGGGCGACGCGCGGGCCGACGGCGGCTTCACGCTGTTCTATCTCGGCATCAACCTCGGCGCCTTCGTCGGCCCGCTGCTCACCGGCCTGCTGCAGACCCACGCCGGATTCCACTACGGCTTCGGCGCGGCCGCGATCGGTATGGCGCTGGGGCTGGGGCAGTACGTGGTGTTCCGCCGCAATCTCGGGACGGCCGGCCGGACGGTGCCGAACCCGCTGCCGCGCACCGCGATCGGTCCCGTACTCGGCGTCGTCGCGGCGCTGATTCTGGTGGTGGCCGCCGCCGTCGCCACCCACCTGCTGGTGCTCGACAATCTCTCCGATGTGACCACCGGCGTGATCGTGGTCGCGTCGATCGCCTATTTCGCGGTGATGCTGACCAGTTCGAAGGTGACGCCCGTCGAGCGCACCCGGGTGCGCGCGTTCATCCCGCTGTTCATCGCCAACGCGGTGTTCTGGTCGCTGTTCCAGCAGATCTTCACCGTGCTCGCCGTGTACTCCGACGAGCGGATGAACTGGTCGCTGTTCGGCTGGACCGCGCCGTCGAGCTGGATCGGCTCGGAGGAGCCGGTCTGGGTGATCACGCTCTCGCCGCTGTTCGCGATCATGTGGACACGCCTGGGCAACCGGGCGCCGACCACGCCGCACAAATTCGCCTACGGCGTGATCGGGATGGGCCTGTCGTTCCTGCTGTTCATCCTGCTGGCCGGATTCGAGGGGCAGACCGTCCCCGCGCTGCTGGTGTTCTTCATCCTGGCCGGCTTCGCGGTCTCCGAACTGCTGTTGTCGCCGATCGGCCTGGCCGTGACCACGCAACTCGCGCCGGAGGCCTTCCGGGCGCAGATGATGGCCCTCTACTTCTTCTCCGTGGGCCTCGGTACCGCGATGTCGGGCGTGTTATCGAAGTATTACGATCCGGCGCACGAGGTCGCCTACTTCGGCCTCACCGGCATCGTCGCCGTAGCCGTCGGAATCGTCGTGTACTTCTTCGCTCCCCGGGTCAGCCGTCTGATGGAGGGCGTCCACTGAGCAAACCCTCCGGAGAATTCCGAGACGCCCGTACAAATTCGGTAGGCTGACCGAGCGCCCCCGTAGCCCAATTGGCAGAGGCAGCGGACTTAAAATCCGTCCAGTGTCGGTTCGATCCCGACCGGGGGCACGTACAGCATCGGTGCCCACCCCGATGCCACGTGAGCTGGTGTTTTTCCCGGATTTCCGGCCGTTACGGTTTGCGGCCGACCGCACCGTACATCGCGATGTCGACGTCGGCGATGGTGCCGATGTCGACGGGGTCGGGGCGCCACTTGTGCATCTGGACCAGGCCCGGCTCCTCGAGTTCGAGGCCGTCGAAGAAGCGCTGCGCTTGCGCTTTCGTGCGCCACCTCAGCGTTTCCCCGTGCGAGTGGTAGAGGTCGCGGACCGCGGCGAGGGGTTCGGGATCGAAGTCGTCGGTGGCGATCGTGGCGGCGAAGTAGCTTCCCGACGGGATGATGTCGATCACGTGCTGGGCGACGCGCAGCGCTTCGTCGTCGTCCTCGATGAAATGCAGCATCGCGATGAGCAGCAGCCCGACGGGTTCGTTCAGGTCGAGGGTCTCGCGCAGTTGCGGGGCGGCGAGGATGGCCTCCGGCTCGCGCATATCGCCGTTGATGTAGGTGGTCCGGCCCTGCGGAGTGCCGACCATGAGCGCGTGGGCGTGGTTGAGCACGATCGGGTCGTTGTCGACGTAGACGATTCGCGCGTCGGGCGCCACGGACTGCACCACTTCGTGCAGATTCGGTTTGGTGGGGATGCCGGTACCGATATCGAGGAACTGGCGGATGCCGCGCTCGGCGGCGAGGAATCGGCCGACCCGGTGCATGAACGCCCGGTTGGCGCGCATATGCGTCCGCAGCGCGGGCCACGCGCGCAGAGACTCGTCGCCGGCGGCGCGATCGGGCTCGTAGTGGTCCTTACCGCCGAGGATGTAGTCGTAGATCCGAGCGCCGTGCGCCCGGTCGAGACCCAGATCCACCGCTTCTTCGTTACTCACGAACTACCTTCTTTCGGCCCGGTCGGAACCCGCTGCAGCACATACCGATTCAGTCACGCTCACTATAGGGGTGAAACATGACCGGCTGCTCGGGCTCGGTCGGCCCTCGATACCGGGCGGCGTGGGACCGGCTGTGGCAAACTCATTGCAATGACTGCCCATTCCATTCGGAAGGGCCAGTGATCGATGAGCACTGCGCCCGTCTCCGCTCACTACGGAAGTGAGCCGGAAGCCGACCCCGCGGTCCTGCGGCGGGTGCTCGGCGCACGACTGCGGAACCTTCGCCGGGCGGCCCACATCACCGGCGACGTCGCGGCGCACGCGATACGAACCTCGCGGTCGAGGCTCAGCCGTCTGGAAACAGGGCAGGCCGGATTTCTCATCAGCGACGTCACCGGGCTGCTGCGCCTGTACGGAATGGACGACGTCCGCACGCGGGCGGAATACCTGGATCTGGCCTACCGCGCCGGCCGAAGTAGTCGCCGGCCGTTCGACTCCGATCTGCTGCCGCGCGGGCTCGATTCCTATCTGGTCCTGGAGGATTCCGCCTCGCTCATTCGGTGTTACGCCCCGGGAATGATTCCCGGCCTGCTGCAGACGCCCGGCTACGCGCGCGAAGTCCTCGCCGTCACCTACCCCGATGATCCGGCCGAAGTCGAACGGCACCTGGCGGCATACGACATGCGCTGGAGTCTGCTGGACGAGGACGACCCGCCCAGGGTCTGGATCGTGATCGAACAGTCCGCCCTGCGGCGTCAGCTCGGCAGCCACCAGGTGTGGCGTGACCAGCTCGACCATCTGACCGAGGCCGTGGCGCGCCCCAATATCTGTGTCCAGATCATGCCCGACCACGCCGCCGGCCCGGCTATCAGCACCGTTCCGTTCACGGTGTTCAGATTCGCCGACGCCGACCTCGACGACGTGGTCCACGTCCACCACGCCACCGGCGCACAACTACTCGACACCCGTCCCGATCTCGACACCTATCACGGGATCTGGGAAAGACTCTGCGTGACCGCCATCAAGCCCGAACGCACCGGCGACATCGTCACCGCGGCCGCCGCCGGCGCCCATTTGTGAGAGCGCCCCGCTCCCTGCCGCTGTCGATGCCGTGGGAACTTTCCGTCGAATCAGCGTGAATCGGCGGTATGGCGGCGGGTCAGTTCCTCGACGCCCGGACCGGTGACCTGGTCCCGCACTGCGGTGATGCGGCCGGTGACCAGGAGCAGAAGAGCGGTGATGGGGCCGCGGATTTCGGCGCCGGCGCCGTGGGTCCAGTCGATATCGGTCGCGGAGAGGCGGATTCCCTCGAGGCGGCGGCGGTCCCACACCGGCCAGCCGATCTGGACAGCGCGCTCGGTCGCGGCGGCGGCCGCGGCGGGTGGGATGGTGAGGGTACGGCCGAGGGGGATGGCGATGTCCTGGCCGTGAACCATGGTGTCGAAGAGGATGTTGCGGTAGTTGGTCAGTTTCGGGAGACGGCGCGTGGCCGCGTTCTCGCGAATGCTCGCGGCCAGCTCGGCCACCGGCCGATCCGCGTGCCGCGTGGTGAGTTCGTGGATGAACCGGTTGTAGTCGCCGCGGGCGCGCAGTCCGGTGCGCAGCATGACTGCCACCGGCGGCGGATTCGGGGTGAGGGCGATATGCGCCGCCACGTCGCGAACGCGCCAGCCCTCGCACAGCGACGGCGTCTCCCACTGCTGCGGGGTCAGATCGTCGAGTAGATCGGCGATCGCACGCCGCTGCTGTTCGATGACCTGCCAAGAGGTTTCGCGGTCCACGGCATTCCTCGGCGACGCGGGGCGGCGATGGGCGCCGCCCGGACTATTAGTAAGATGCACTGACCAGTGTGGTCAGATTCTCTTACCAAGTCAAGGAGTGGGATGGCCGACGACGAGATGAATGTGGGTCTGCTGATGTTCATCGCCTATCGATCCATGGAGGAGCGGATCTACGCCGCGCTCGCCGAGGCCGGGTACGGCGATGTCAGCGTGGCCCAGGGCCGGTTGGCCGGCAGGCTCGCGCCGCAGGGGAGCCGCATCACCGAGCTTGCCGAGCAGGCGCAGGTCACCAAGCAGACCGCGGGTTTCCTCGTCGATCAGCTCGAGCGGGCCGGATATGTCGAGCGGACCCCGGATCCGAGCGACGGCCGCGCCCGCCTCGTCCGCCTCTCGCCCCGCGGACGCGAGATGGCCGACTACTCCAACGAGATCGCCCACGCCGTGCAGGACGAATGGGCCGCGCATCTGGGCGCGCGGCGCATGCGAAACCTGCGCGAGGCCCTCACGCACCTGCGCGACATCACCGACCCTTACGCCTGATCACGGTAAACGGCGCAATTCTGCTTAAAAAGTCAGGATGTCAAGGGCCGGATAATTCGTCGGGGTGTGATCTGTCGGCGCAGTATTATCGCCCCACCTCGGTACCGGCAGCGGAAGGATCCGGTATGCCACTCGTACTCGACACCGAGACCGTAGACGCGACCGACCGCGCGGAATTGACAGCGGCGGCGTTGGAGATGAATTCGGCTCCCATGCACCTGAAACTCGCCGGGCCGGGCACCCGGGTCTCCGCCAGGCTGGAGAACTGGGAACTCGGCGCCACCAACTTCAGCCGGCTTCGGGTGACGGGTTTCGCGACCGTGCGCAGCCCGAAACTCATCCGGGTGTCTCCCAGCCCGAAACTGCTGCTCATCTACCTGCGGCAAACCGCTATCCACTGGGCCCAGGGTGAGGTTCGGCAAGCGGTCGCACCGAATCAGCTGTTCATCGTCGATCTCAATACGCCGTACGAGGCGGAATGGTCCGGCGGCAAGATGACCGGCCTCGAGGTGCCACTCGACCAACTGGCCCTGCCCGCGGATACGATCCAGCTCGCGATGCCCCAGCTTCAGGCCAGCCCCGTCTATCAGCTGTTCGTCAGGCAGCTGGCCTACATGGACGAAGACGCGGATGCCCTCTATGCCGACCCGGCCGCATCTTTTCTCGGGGACGCGTGTGTCGAGATCGTGCGCGCCATGCTCGGTTCGGCGGCCGGGAGCGGCACCGCGGACGGTACGGCGCTGCCGGCCGATATTCTGTTCACCCAGATACGCCATTACATACGCCGGCATCTGGACGACCCGAACCTCGACGCGACCCGCATCGCGCGAGCGCACCACGTCTCGGTCCGATACCTGTACAAACTCTGTGCCCGGGCCGGGCTCCGGCTCGAACAGTGGATCATTTCCCAACGCCTGCATCGTGCCCGTGCCGACCTCGCCCGCCCCGAACTCAGGCACCACACGATAGCGGTGATCGCGTATCGGCACGGTTTCCGGGACGCCACGCACTTCACTCGCCGATTCCGCGCGGCCTACGGCATGACACCGGTCCACTGGCGCCGCATCGCACTCGACGGCAAGCCCTGACCGGTCATCCGAACTCCTGGTGGTGCTCCAGCCACCACCGTGCGATGTCGGCCCGGCGTGCGAACCACACCTCGCCGCGGGACAGGGCGTGGTCGAGGAAGTCGCGAAAGGCGCGGGCGCGACCGGGCATTCCGGCCCAGCGGCCGTGCAGGCCGATCGTCATCATCTTGGGATGGGTCGCGCCCTCCTCCCACAGATCGTCGAAACCCATTGTGAGGTACCGGGTGAAGGAGGTGGGGTCGGCGTATCCCGGGAAGGCGAAGCGCATGTCGTTGAAGGTCAGGGAGTAGGGGAGGACGAGGTGCTGCCCGGCGGCGGTATCGGTGAAGTAGGGCAGATCGTCGTTGTAGGCGTCGGAGTCGTACAGGAATCCACCCTCGGCGGCGACCAGCTCGCGGGTGTGGATCGACGGGGTACAGCGGGAGTGCCAGCCGAGAGGCCGTGTGCCGCAGATGGTCTCGATATCGGCGACGGCGCGGGCGATGTGCTCGCGTTCCTCGGACTCCGACAGCCGCCACGGCTCCTCCCAGCGCCAGCCGTGAGCCATCGGCTCGTGCCCGGCCGTCTCGAGGTACTCGCCGAGTGCGGGATTCTCGATGAGGGCGCGGCCGCAGCAGTTGAAGGTGGCGGGCAGGCCGTACTCGTCCAGGAGTCGCGCCAGTCGCCAAGTGCCCGAACGGCTTTCGTATTCGAAGGTGGACTCGACGCACAGGTCCCGGATACCGGGCCGGGTCGGATTGATGGCGACGCCGAACTCGCCCACCGCTTCCCGCCGCCCGTCGCCCGCGGCGAAGCTGTACTCCGCGCCCGCCTCGTAGTTCACCACCAGGCTGACGGCGATCCGCGCCCCGCCCGGCCACACCACCCGGGGCGGGACCGGGCCGTAGCCGACGAAGTCCCGCCGCGGTCCCGCGTTCACGTGCGCATCGCCCGAATCAGGCATGTGCCGCCCTTCTTTCCGTGCCGACTGTGCCGTCGGGCATTCGTGGCCTCGATTCCGTGCCATCAGGCATGTGCGGCTTCCGGTTCCGTGCCGACCGTGGCGCCCCGGCCCATCGCGAGGTACGCCGCGGCGGCGAGCGCCGCACCCAATGCCCACGAAAAGGGCGCGGCCGCATGCCATGCCGGAAGCAACGCGACCGGTATCGCGACCACCGCGCCGAGCGCGGCCGCCGCCATGGCGCGCGGATTCACCCCGCGCCGATACCAATACGGCCCCGCACCCTCGACATAGAGGGCCGCCACATCCACCCGCCCACGGCGGACCAGGTAGAAGTCCGTGACGATCACCCCGAACAGCGGCCCGAGCAGCGCGCCGAGACCGCCGATGAAGTAGTCGACCACCACGGGGCTGGAATACAACGCCCACGGGCACACCAGGATCGACCCGATCGCCGCGATCACCCCGCCCCGCTCGAAGGTGATGTACCGCGGCGCGATATTGGAGAAGTCGAAGGCGGGCGAGACCACGTTCGCCGCCACATTGACGCCGACGGTGGCCACCGTGAACACGAGCGTCGCGAAGACCAGCACGGGCGTGTTGTCGATGCGCTGCACGAGTTCGATCGGATCGGTGACCGCCTCGCCGAACAGCGTCGCGCTGCCGGTGGTCACCACCGCGACCGTCACGGCGAACACCAGGAAGTTCACCGGCAGGCCCCACAGATTCGCCCGCCGCATGGACCGCGGGGACGGGCTCGATCGGGTGAAATCGCTGATATTGAGCAGGAACGTGCCGAAGAACGCGACAATCAGGCCCACGATCGAGGCGAACTGGAGGACGGCCGAACCGCCGTGCACCCGCTCCGCCGAGACCTCGAACCCCGGAGCGCCGCCGGTGCGGACCAGCACCCACCCCAGCAGCAGGAACATCACCAGGTAGACCGCCGGCCCGGCCCAGTTCTGATACCGGCGCACGGCCTCCATGCCGTGCCGCACGACCAGCAACTGCACCGCCCACAGCGCGAGGAAGCAGCACCAGCCGAGGGCCGAAAGCCCCAGCAGCCCATGCTCGTTCCACGACGCGAGCCCGGGCAGCAGCCGCAGCGCCAGCGCCGAGATCGCCACCGAGCCGAGGTAGGTCTGCACGCCGTACCAGAACACTGCCAGCACGCCCCGGACCAGCGCGGGCAGGTTGGCGCCGAAGACGCCGAACCCGATCCGGGCCACGACCGGATACGGGACGCCGGTGCGCTGCCCGATCGCGCCGCTGAGATTCATCAGCAGATAGACGACGACCAGGGCGACGGCCATCGCGGCGAGTACGGCCCAGGTACTCAGCCCGCGGAAGAAGAAACCGATGGCGAAGGTGTAGGCGCCGACGTTGTGCAGCACCGACATCCACAGCGCGAAGACGCTGTATCCGCTCCATTCCCGGGTGGTCGCGGGTGCGAGATCCGGATTGTGCAGGCGGGCGCTGAGCGATGGTGGTTCGGACAAGACAACTCCTCGGAGGATCAGCCGGCGAGCGCGGCCTCGATACGGTCCCGGCAGGCGCGCACGGCGGCGATATCCGATTCGGAGAACCGGCGGGGATGGTCCTGGATGTGCACGGAGATCGTGCCGACGGTCGCGCCGCCGCGGCGGATCGGCGCGAGAATCTGTGCGTAGACGCGCAATTCGTCGATCAGCGAGTCGGGTGGCCGGATCGGATGTGTCCGGGTGTCGGTCTGGACGAGCAGATCTCCGGTCTCGACCAGATGGCGGTAGGTGGGAAAGTCGGCGGGGTTGACGGCGGTCGCGGTCCGCATCGACGGCACCCCGGGCGCGCATTCCTCGGCGACCAGAGCGGGAAATCCCGTGTCGTCCGCGAGCCGGAGGGTGACCCGGCCCGCGGCGACCTCTCGCAGCAGGCGGCGGCAGTGCGCGGCGTAGTCGACGGCCATCACGCACTCCCCTCGAGGGGGCTGCCGGGCCGCACGCGCGGCGACCCGAACATCAGCACACCGGCCACGGCGCAGGCCACGACCCCCGACCCCGCCGCGGCGGTCGCGCTCCACCCGGCGTCCTGCAATCCGCCGTACAGCAGCGGACCGAAGATCCCGCCGAGCGGCCCGACCGCGCCGACCAGGGCCGCGCCGCTGCCGCGCACTCGGGTCGGGAACACCTCGCCGAGATACGTGAACAGCGGAGCCGCCGCGCCCTGGGCACAGAACAGCGTCGCCGAATACGCCGCCACGACAGCGGCGCCGCTGTGCGCCCCGAAGATCAGATAGGCCGTGAGGCACGCGGCGGCCAGCTGCGCCGCGATCACCGTCTCGCGTCGGCCGATCCGATCGCCCAGCCGGCCGAGTGCCAGATATCCCGCGACCGCGACCAGATTGGCGACGACGACCATCCACAGGGCGCCGGTCACCGAGACGCCCTTGACGTCCCGCAGCACCGTGGTGGCCAGGACGGTCAGCTGTGAATCGGCGATCAGCTTGACGAAGAACGCCAGGCACAGGAACAGCGTCGGCCCGCGCAGCCGGCCCCGGAACAGCTCGAGATAGGTGACGCGGCCGGTGCCGGGCTGCTGCATATTCCAGGTCCGGGCGAGTTCCGCGGCCTCGGATTCGGCTCCGGCGGACCGTAATTCGCGTAACCGACGGACCTTGAGGAAATGCGGCGACTCCCGCAGCCCGGTCCGCAGCACGAGGATGACCAGCAGCGGGAACGTCGCCACCGCGAAGACGCCGCGCCATCCGATCACCGGCTCCAGCAGCGCGGCCAGACCCGCCGAGAGCATCACGCCGACCGGCCACCCCGCCTGCACCACCGCGTACATGAGCCCCTTGCGCCGGGGACCGTAGATCTCGTTGAGGTAGGCGGCGTTGACCGACTGTTCGGCCGCGCCGAAGCCGGACAGCGCGCGGGTCAGCACCAGGCTGACCGGGCCCATCGCCGCGGCGGCCAGCCCGGAGCTGACGGCGGCGCCCGAGGTGGTGATCAGCAGCGCGGGACGGCGTCCGAGCCGGTCGATCAGCGGACCCGCCGCGAGGGCGATGACCACCGAACCCGCCGAGACCGCCGTCGCCACATAGGACGCGGTGCTCGACGACCAGCCGAAATCGTCCTGGATCGTCGGCAGCAGATTGCCGAAGGTGATCTGGTCGTAGACGGCCATCGTCCAGGCCAGGAAGGCGACCGCCGAGGTGTAGACGACGCGGCGGCGGGTGAACGGCGCGAGCGCCTCGGCGTCGAGCCGAGTCGGTAGGGCGGTCACGCCGCCTCCCCGTGCTCGTACCACCACTGCGCGATATCGGCCTTGCGCGCGAACCACACCGAGCCCTTCCCCAGGCAGTGCTCCAGGAATTCGCGCAGGGCGTGGGCCCGGCCGGGTTGCCCGGCGAGCCTCGGATGCAGCCCGACCGACATCATCTGCGGCCGCCGGTCGCCCTCCTCCCACAGCATGTCGAAGGTGCGGCGGCAACTGTCCAGAAAATCCGACGGAGACGAATACGCCTGTCCCGGATGGAAAAGCGAGTCGTTGGTGACGAAGGAATACGGAATCACCAGATGACGTTTTTCGCCGACCCGCGTGAAATACGGGACGTCGTCGGCGAAAGAATCGCTGTCGTACCGGAATCCGCCCTCCTCGACGAGGAGTTCGCGGGTGCTGAGCGAGGGCGGGCACTTGCTGTACCAGCCGACCGGGCGGTGGCCGCAGGTCTTCTCGATCGAGGCCACGGCGCGGGCGATGTGCTCGCGCTCGACCTCGCGCGGCAGCCGGCTGACGTCCTCCCACCGCCAGCCGTGCGCGCAGACCTCGTGCCCGGCCTCGGCGATGTACGCGCCGACCTCGGGCGCGAGTTCGAAGGCGCGCGCACAGCCGTGGAAGGTCGCCTGGAGCTGGTAGTGATCGAGTATGCGCTGCAATCGCCACACTCCGGTCCGGCTGCCGTATTCGAAGATCGACTCGTTGCCGAGATCGCGGATCGGCGGCTGCGGATAGCCGAATTCCTGCGGCGGTTCGTTGCGGCCGTCACCCGCCCAGTAGGACGCCTCCGCACCCGATTCGTAGTTGACGATCAGGCATACCGCTAGGCGCGAATCTCGCGGCCAGCGCACCGCCGCGCCGCGCCGCCCGTGGCCGATCAGGTCGCGGTCGGGGCCCACCCGGGCGGCTGACTCCCTCATCATGAAAATGCGCTCCTCCGAAAATCTCGATGCCGATATTCTCGGAATTGGCGAATGCGGAAGTCAACGAATATCGAAGTATACTTCGCCAGGTATACGCTGTCGGAAACACGATGGAAACGTGAATGGCGCGAACAATTAGCATATTTCTGTTAGCACTGATATATGACGCTTCAGGCAGCCGTTCCCGGTCACGCGCGACTTCCGAGGATCCCGGCCGGGACGCGCGTCGCGCTGCACCGGTGCGGGCCGGGTCTCCCGCCGCTGCGCGCCCGCGTGCGTGACCTGATGCGCGACTGGGTCGTCGACGGCCGGCTGGCTCCCGGCATGCGCCTGTACGAGCAGGATATCGCTGCGGCGCTGGGGATTTCGCGGGTGCCGATCCGGGAGGCCATCCGGATGCTGGAGGCGGAGGGCTACGTCACCGTCCACAACCGGCAGGTCCGGGTGCGCGCCCTGGATCCGGCCTCGGTGGCGCACCTGTTCGACGTCTGCGAGACGCTCGAGGCGCTCGCAACCCGCCAGGCCGCGGAGGCCATCACCCCGGCGGGCGCGCGGCGGCTCCGGGATCTGCTGGAGGCCGGTCGCGCCGAACTCGACGGCGGTGGCCGCCCCGTCTCCGACGGCGTCAATATGGCCCTGCACGAGGAGATTTCGCGGCTGGCCGGTAACGACGTCCTCGACGGCCTCATCACCCCGCTGCGCGGCCGGGTGCAATGCCTGCTCCGGCACAGCGGCGACGGCCACCGCATCTTCGGCGAACACGCCGCCATCACCGAGGCGGTGGCGACCGGAGACGCCGCCCGCGCGGCCGACCTGGCCGCCGCCCACATGCGCGCCACCCGCCGGGACGTCTTGGCCCACCTCCCCGGCTCAGGTGGCCGGATGTCTTCGCGCGCATAGAATATCGGTCAATGGTCTAGGTGTGGGGAGGCGTGGGTGTGACGCAGTTGTCGGGCGTCTACGACGCGTCGCGTCCGGGGTTGCCGCGGGGGCGGAGCAGTTTGCCCGCCGAGCAGGTGCGGGCGGAGCAGCGGGGGCGGTTGTTGCGGGGGGTGATCTCGGTGGTGGCGGAGAAGGGGTACGCGGGGTCGACGGTCGCGGATATCGTTGCGTGCGCGCGGGTTTCGCGGCGGGAGTTCTATCAGCACTTCGAGCACAAGCAGGAGTGTTTCCTGGCGGCGGCGACGGCGGGGGCCGAGGTGGTGTTCGCCGCGCTGGAGCCGCCGCGGGAGGCGGTCGAACCGCTCGACCTGGTGCGGTGGCGGGTGCGGAAGTATCTCGAATTATGCGCCGCCGAACCGGAATTCACGCGCTGCCTGATCGTGGAGCTGCCGGGCATGGGGCCGCTCGGGCTGGCGCTGCGTAATGCCGGGTACGAGCGGATCGCCGATATCCTGCGGGAGTGGCACGCGCGGGCGCGGGAGATCCACCCGGACTGGCCCGCGGTGCCGGGGCCGATGTTCACCGCGGCGGTCGGGGCGATCGAGGAACTGGTGCTCGGGCCGATCAGCGCGGGCTTTCCCGACGAACTGGCCGCCGTGGAGCAGCCCGCGGTGGAGGTGCTGATCCGCCTGTTCGCGGTGCCGGTGTGAGGTCAGCGGGTGGGTAGCGCCCCGTCGAGCCCGCCGACGTCGGTGATCTGCCATCCGGCGTTGCTGTCGACGGTGACGTTGTAGGTGACCGTCATCTGCCCGCCTTTGGGATTCTGGGCATTGGTGGAATTGACGTTGACGAAGACGTTGACCTTGTAGACCCCGCCGGATACCGAGCCGATCGTGGCCGCGATGGGGGAGGCCGTGGAGGTCCATTGCAGCGGCAGCAGGATCTCCTCGAGTTTCGGCGCGGTGGCGTCGAACTTGTTCGCCAGCTGCGGGCTCGTGTTGGCCTTCAACTTGGCCACCCACGCGGGGACGTTCGTGTGATCGATGGTCGACGCGCCGACCGCGTAGTCGGTGGCCACCTGCTCGGCATGCCGGTCCCGGTCAGCGCTCGCACGCGCGTCGGCGAGATCGCCTCGGGCCGACCACCACCCGACACACGCCACCGCGAGCGCCACGATCAGCACGACCACTCCGGCCGTGATCCCGAGCGCGGGCAGCGATACCGAGACGGTCCGGCCCCGCGAACCACGGCGTACCCGGACCTCCTTGCTACTGACCGGCTTCTCTGTGGTCTCCTCGGAAGCCGTTGGCTCCGGCGTGGTTTCGGTCGATTCATCGGGCATGAGCGGTCCTCGGTTCTGCGGCTCAGGGGTTACTTCACGGCGATCTGAAGGTGGATGGCCCCGTCGCCGGGGCCGGTGGAGGCCAGGGCGGCGGAGATGAGGCCGCCGATGTCTATGCGGGGGAGCATCGAGACCACGGCGTCGACGAGGGGCTGGAGGATGGGGGCCAGCGGCGCGAGTTGCGGGCCGACCTCGTCCACCCACGCGCCGAGCCGATCCACGAACGGCACCAGGCCCGTACCCTCCTGGTACATCCGGGGCGCGTCGCCGGTGCGGAACAGGCGTCCGATCGATTCGGCGATATCGTCCACGCGCCGGCCGAATTCGACGAGCGGCGGCCGGGCGACGGTCATCGCGGGACCGGCCGCCGCCATATCCGGCGCGATGCGTTGCAGATCGTCGAATATCTCGCCGACCGCGGGGGACCGGTCGGCGAGGGCAGCGGCGAGCAGTCCGGTGGAGCGCGACAGTTCGGGAACGACCGCCTCGGTCCCGGTGAGCGCGGTGGTGAAGGTGCCGACGAGGGCGTTGGCGGCGGCCGGGTCGATCCGGCTCAGCACCTGGGTGACCAGCCGGGCCAGCTCCGGAATCGACAGCGGCGGTCGCACGAGTGAGGTGTCGACCTCCTCCCCGTCCCGCAGCTCCCGCGAATTCGGCGATCGCGGCGCGAATTCCACATAGGGCTCGCCGAGCCACGACAGATTCTCGATGGTGACCGCACTGTCGGCCGGAACGCGGTAGGCGGAACGGATATCCATCCGGACTCGCACGCCGGATGCCATCGAATCGACGGCCGCGATCTCACCCACCTCGATGCCGGACAGCAGAACGGGTGATCCCGTTGCCAACCCACCCGAGTCCGACACGCGCAGAGTGATTGTCGTGTACTCGGCGAACGGATCCGCGCCCACGACGCCGAAGGCGAGATACGCCGACCCGAGCACGGACACGGCGGCGATCGCACCGAGGGACAGCACCGACCGCGCCTTCATCGCACCACTCCGATCATCCGCATGACCCGCACGATCTGCTCGACCTGATCGTCGGCGGGCACCGGCGGCCCCTGTGCCGGAACGACATTCACCCGGCGCACAGTCACCTTCGGCCCGTGCTCGACCCACGGGATGAGCTTGTCGCGGATCACCGCCACGAGGGCATTGAGGTTCGACGGCGCCTGGAGATCCAGGGGCCGGTTGGTGAATATCAGCGGGAAGATCGCCCCCAGCGCACTGTCGGCGGACTGGGTGACGGGCGCGAGCCAGGTGAGCGCGTGCGCGACCGGAGCCATCCCGCCGAGCACGCCGATCACGTTCACGATGGCGGCCACGGCGGCCGACACCTGGTCGACGGCGGAATCGGTGAGCAGTTCGGCCAGGGTGTCCCGCTGGCGGTTCATCACCTCCGAATCCTTGGTGAGGCCGTTCAGCAGTTGGTCGGCCTGGTCGAGATGGACGGAGAGATCGGCGACGTCCTCGCCGAGCACCTGGAAGATGTGGGCGGTCCGCGCGGGATCCTCGGGGAGTACGCCGTTGAGTTCGGTGACCAGATCCTGCAACTGGTCGACCGCGCCGCCCTGGACGAAGGTCGCGATACCGGCGAGGGTGTCCTCGATGCGCACCGAGGGGCGGGTCTGCCCGACCGGAATGGTGTCGCCGTCGCGCAGCAGTCGCGCGAAACCGTCCGGCGGCGTGGTCAGCGCGATGTGGATATCGCCGAGCAGGGTGTTCTGCCGGAGCGCGGCCGTGGTCGCGGCGGGCAGTTCGACGTCCCTGCCGATCTCGGCATCGACGACGACGTGATCGGCCCCGTTGTCCCGCTGTGCCAGAGCGATATTCGTCGCCACGCCGATCTGCGCGCCGTTGGCCACCACCTTGGCGCGGGCGGGCAGATTCAGCACGTCGGAGAACTCGATGCGGATGTGATAGGTCGGGCCGGAGACGCCCGCGCCGGGCAGCGGCAGCGATGACGGGTCGAATGCGCATGCCCCGCAGAACAATACGGAGAGGACAAGGGCCGGGAGTGCGGTGCGTGCGCGGATCATCGGGCGCCCGCCGTGGCCAGGATCATCCGTACCAGGTCGACATTCGCCGTATCGCCGGTCGCCGAACATCGGCCGGGCGCGACGGAATTCACTGCGGCGCAGATCTTGTCGCCCTCGGGCGTGGGGAGGGCGACGCGTGGCGGCGCGAAGGTGAGGCCGGGTGCGCCGGTGCGCGGATCGACGATCGCGGTGAACGCGCCGGTGATCACCGGGACCATATCGATGATCTGGCGCAGCGTCGCGATGTGCGCGCCGAGGAACCGGATCAGCGGGACCGAGGCGTCCAGCAGCAGGAAGATCGGATCGCCGAACATCGTGGTGATGTCGTTGAGCATGGGCAGCACCCGGCGGAAGTCGTCGATGATGGTGGTGGTCTCGCTGAACAGCTCGTCGTTCACCTGATGCAGGATCGATTCCAGCCCCCGCACCATCGAATCGATGGTGCCCCAGTGGGTGGAGACGCTGTCCGACAGCGCCGCGAGACTGTCGATGATGGCCGACAGCCGCCCGATCGCGGCGTCGGGATGGTCCAGGGCGGAACCGATCTTCCCGATGAGGGCATTGAGCTGCGGACCGGTACCCGCCGTGGCCGAATTCAACTGCGTGACAAGCCGTCCTATCGCGTCGTCCTGCCGTGGCTCGGTGCCGAGCAGCTGTTTCGACAGGCCCGCGACGGCGTGCAGGGTCTCGGTCAGGCTCTTGGGCGTGAGAGTTCTGGTGATGCACTGCCGGGGATCCCAGCGATCGAGCACGGTGCCGCTGTTCAGCACGGCGAGGTCGCGATCGGTGGTGACATTGCGCGACAGGGTCGTCGCGGAGGCGTCGGTGAGCACCGGATGGTCGGCGTCCACGGCGAAGTCGACGCGGACCTTGTCACCGGCGGGGTGGATGCCGGTGACGGTGCCGACGGGGACGCCGCGCATGGTGACGTGGTTGCCGGCATACAGTCCGACGCTGTCGGGCATCAGCGCGCAATAGGACTCGGTCCGGCGCAGCGGATCGGCCACCGTGATGTACCCGAGCACGGCGACCGCGACCAAGGCGAGCGCCCCGGCCACGGACATGGTCACGCGGGAACCGAGCGCGGTGTGCAGCATCGTTCGCAGCGGCATCAGCACGCCTTTCCGGGAACCGGGATGCAGATCCCGCCGACGATCGCCGCGGCGTCCACCGGTCCGGGAGCCGTGACGGTGGCGGCGGGATCGCCCACCTGGACGCGACCGTCGGGGAGAACGAGCCGCGTCAGCTTCTCGCCGATCCCGTGCACGGAATCGACCAGGGGAGTGAGCTTTTCGCCGATATCCTCCAGCCGGTCGACGGCATCGGCCAGCTGCTGGGCCATCGGCTTCAGCGTCGTCTCCCAGGACGGCTGCAATGCCGCCACCCGGCCGAATACCGATCGCAGGAGCCGGGTGGCCTCGCGCACCTCCGCCCGCTTGTCGCCCAGCATGGTCTCCAGCAGGTCGATCTTCTCGATCATCCGGCGCAGCTGACCCTTGCCCAGGTCGACGACGCCGAGGTACTCCTGCGCCAGGGAGATGGCCTTCGACACCTCGACGCGCTGCTGATTCAGCACGTCCACGAGATGATCGGCGCCGCTGATCATCTGGCGGATGCCCTCGGGCGCCTGGACGAGCGAATCGGCGAGGACCGACAGGTTGTCGCGCAGCGTGCCGCCGTCGATGCCGCGGACCGGGGCGGCGGCGTCCTGGAAGGTCTCCATGAGGCTGTAGGGGAGCCGGATGCGGTCGGGCGGAATCGCCGTGCCGCCCAGCGGTTTCGCACCGGCCGGAAACAGCGCCACGTAGTGGCCGCCGACCAGGGTGAGCATGCGCACGTCCAGCGTGGTCTCGTCGCCCAGGAAGATCCCGGAGTCGACCGTGAACCGCATGACCACCTTGTCGGGGTGCAGTTCGAGATCGCGCACCGTGCCCACCGAGATGCCCGCCAGCCGCACGTCGTCACCGGCCTTCACGGTCTCGGCCTCGGCGAGTTCGGCGGTGTAGGTGCGGTGGCCGAACGGGATCACGTAGACCGCGGCCGTGATCAGCAGTGCCAGTACCACCAGCACCGCGCCGAGTGCGCCCAGGCCGAATTCCCTGCGCCGCGCGCTGATCTCGTCGCGCCCGGAGAACATCTCGCGTACCCGCCCGCTCATGCGTTGCATATCGACACCCGCTGTCCGGCGACGAGGATCCGCAGCGGCTGCGGCACGGGCGCGTCGCCCTTGCCGCAGACCGGTGACGATCCCGGAATGCGCTGGGGGATGGCGGCATCGAGCGCGGCGAGCGCGGCCGGCAGCCTGCCGAGCACGTCGACGACCAGCTGCGGATCGGGAATCAGCAGGCGCAGGATGGCCTCGATATCCGGATTCTCGTTCTCGGTGAAGCCGAGGGTCGACAGCAGGCTGTCGGCCGGCCGCAGCACCGGCGGCGCGGTGAGCGAGAAGTCGATCAGGCCGACCACATTGCGTTGCAGCGAATCGAAGATGTCGGCGGCATTGCCCAGCAGCGTGATCAGCGGCGCGGAGGACCCGCCGATCTTGTCGTTGATCTGGGACATGTTGTGCACCAGCGTCGTGATGACCCGCTGCCGGTCGACCGTGTACTCCGACAGTTCACCCATGGCGTCCAGCGCCGGGCCGATACCGCTGCCGTTGCCCTCGATGACGGCGAGCATGCTCTCGGTGAACCGGTTGAGCTTCTCCGGTGACAACGTCGCCAGCACCGGTTTGAGCCCGTTGAACAGGCTGGTCACATCGAAGGAGGGCACGGTGTGGTCGACGCCGACGGTCGCCCCGGCGCGGAGCCGGGGGCCGTGATCGGGGGCGTACTGCACGTCGATGTACCGCTGGCCCACCAGATTCTGGTAGCGGACGGCGAGTTTGCTGGTGTCGAACAGGGGCGTGGAGGTGGTGAGACCGAAGCGCACCGACGCCTGATTGCCTTGCAGGACAATGGATTCCACCTGTCCTACCGCGACTCCGCGCAGGCGTACGTCGTCGCCGGTGCGCAGGCCGTTGACGTCGGAGAAGAGCGCCGTATAGGTGTCGGTGTCGCCGTCGACGGGTTGCCGGATGGCCGTGACGATCGCGGCCAGCAGCACGGCGATCGCCGCGGCGAACAGGGCGAACCGCCAGGCGGCCCCGCGTACGGTCCTCATCGTCCGCCTCCCTCGGTGAGGTCGTGCAGGTCCAGGTCGGTCTGCAGCACGGGCCCGTCCGGGGTGTCGGGCAGCGCGTGCCCCATGCGCTCGATGAGTTCGCGCAGTTCCGCGCCCGACCGCCGGGAATCCGGCACGGTCCCCGCCACCATGTCCAGGACAGGTATCGCCAGACCGGTGTAGCCGGCGAAGCCGTTCTCGGCGTACCGCAGCGTCTGCGCGACGCCGGGCAGCAACTGGTCGACCACCATCGAGATGCCGCCGTTGATGCGGTCGCGGTCGGTGTGCAGCGTCTGGATCCGGTAGACGCGATCGATCAGGTCCACCAGGGAATCGAGGAAGTCGCCGCCGCCGTCGAGGGTCGTGCCGAACCGGCCCAGGACCAGCGATATCGGCACCCGCTGCACCTCGGTGACGGTGCGGGCCAGGGTGACGACGGATTCCAGGAACGGCGTGAAGGCCCGGGTGTCGGCGGCCAGGGTGGCCAGCAGCGAGGCCATCCGCGGGGTGAGGACGGCGTCGCCGGCCTGCGAGATACCGCGCAGCAGGTTGCCCATCGTCGCGTCGTACACCGCGCCGGGGGCGGTCAGCTGGAGCACCGTCCCCGGCCGCAGCGGCGGCCCGCCCGGACCGCGCCGCAGCTCGATCTCGCTGATACCGAACAGGTTTCCGGTCGAATAGTCCACCCGGAGACTGGAGTCCAGGCCGGGCAGTCGCGCGGAGGCCAGCCGAACCGCGATGTTCTGGGTGCCGCGGTCGGCGGGCGAGATGTCCGTCACCCGGCCGACCTCGACACCGTCGAGCCGCACGGGCGTCCCTTCGACCACGCCGTCGCCAACTGTGCTGGTGCGCAATATTATTCGTACGCCGTCGTCGCTCGTGCCGCGCGAGACGATGGTCGCGAGCGCGAGTAGGGTCACCACCGCGATCGCGGCCGCGCCCACGAGGCGGGCGTGGCGGCGATCGGCCGTGACACCGGGAATTCCGTAGTTAGGCATAGGCATTCATCCCGTGAAGGTCACCGCCGAGTCCAGGCCCCACAGCAGCAGGGACAGCACCATATCGGTGGCGATGATCGCCACGGAACTGGCGCGCACGGCCCGGCCCGACGCGATCCCCACACCCTCCGGGCCACCGGCGGCGAAGAATCCGTAGTAGGAGTGCACCAGGATGACCACGGTGGCGAACACCGCCACCTTGACCACCGCGGCGAGGACGTCGAATCCGGACACGAATTGGTAGAAGTAGTGGTCGTACACGCCCGCCGACTGGCCGTGCACCAGCGTGATCAGACCCCGGCAGGCCAGGTACGACAGGATCAGCGCGATCAGGAAGGTCGGGACCATGGCCACGGCCCCCGCGATGACGCGGGTGGTCACGACGAACGGCACCGAGCGCAGGCCCAGTCCCTCGATCGCGTCGATCTCCTCGCTGATCCGCATGGACCCGATCTCCGCGGTCATCCGGCAACCCGCCTGCCCGGCGAAGCCGATCGCCGCGGCGATCGGCGCCAGTTCGCGGGTGATGGCGTAGGCCGACACGATGCCGGTCACCGGGCCCATCCCCAGCACGTCCAGGGTGGCGAAGGATTCGATGGCGACCGAGGCGCCCATCACCAGCCCGAGCACGATCATCATCGGCACGGTGCCGCCGCCGACGATCACCGAGCCGCTGCCCCAGGTCATATTCGAGATGGCGCGCATCGTCTCGCCGCGATACCGCTTGAGCGTCAGCGGAATCGCGGACAGCACCTGCCACGTGAACGTCAGTGCGAAGCCGACCGATTCGATGCGGGCCAGCCAAGCGCGGCGGACCAGCCAGCCGAAACCCTTGGGCGCGTAGGTCGATGCGGTCATCACGCCAGCCTCGTCGGCAGGAAGAGCGCGGTGATCTGCGTGATCACGAGATTGACCAGCACGATCGCCATCACCGACAGCACGACCGCGGCGTTCACGGCGTCGGCCACGCCGCGCGGGCCGCCCTTCGCCTCCAGGCCGCGCTGGCAGGCGACGATCACCACGAGGAAGCCGAAGAGTATCGACTTCACCAGCGACACCCAGACATCCGCGAGTGTGGTGAACGATCCGAACGTCGCCCAGTAACTGCCGGGCGTGACGTTCTGGCCGCCGACGGCCACCGCGTACCCGGCGATCACGCCCACGAAGATGATCAGGATATTCAGCAGCGGCGCCACCACCAGCATGGCCACCATGCGCGGGATCACCAGGCGGTGAACGGGACTGATGCCCATGGTGTTCAGCGCGTCGATCTCTTCGCGAATCGTGCGCGCCCCGAGATCCGCGGCGATCGCCGCGGCGCCCGCCCCGCCGAGCAGGAATCCGGTGGCCAGTGGGGCCCCTTGTTTGATCACGCCCAGACCGCCGGTCGCACCCAGCAGCGAATCCGCGCCGAGACTGCGGATGAGGTTGCCGACCTGCACCGACACGATCACGCCGAACGGAATCGCCATCAGGATCGCGGGAATCGCCGTGACGGTCACCAGCCACCAGCCCTGCAGGACGGTGTCACGCCATTGCAGGCGACCCCGGACGATATCGGTGATCGTGCCGAGCACCGCCTCCCCGGCCATGCGCACCGCACGCCCGAAGGTCCGCACCGCCGATACCAGGGTGCCGGAGAAGTTGTCCCGCACCACCCGCACGGCCGAGATCCGGCGCGCGGGTGTGCCGGAGTTCGAAACAGTAACCGTCACAATGCTTTCCGAATTCATCCGGTGGTTCCGGAGGCGGCTGGGGCCGCTCCTTCGGATTCATTGGTACGGATGCTTTCCACTGAATGAGCGTCGAATCCGCCAACGCTGGGGCAAACCCCAACGGCGGCCGAAGGATCGGCCGCGAAGTCACAAGGGTCGTGTACGGCGGAGACGTCGCCGGACTAGGCGGTGTTCAACGTCAGTGGGTCAGCGGTACTGCTGCGGGGGATATGCCGGCTGCTGCGGATGACCGTATTGCTGCTGCGGATGACCGTATTGCTGCTGCGGATGACCGTATTGCTGGGGTGGATGGCCGTACTGCTGTTGAGGGTGGCCGTACTGCTGGGGTGGAAATCCTTGGGGAGGAGCCGGATAACCCTGCGGCTGCTGAGGCGGAACGTGCTGCTGTGGGTACTGCTGTTGTTGCGCGGCCGGATTTCCGCTCTGGTTCTTCTGCTGCGCCCGCTTGACGACGACGAAGACGATGATGCACACCACGACCAGGCCGGCGATGCCCGCGATCCACCACCAGCCGACGGGATCATCGGAATCGGTGCCGCCGCTGTGGCCGCCATGACGTCTGGCCTCGTACGAGTCCAGTGCGACCGACAACGCGGTGCTGTGCATCCGGGCGCGTGCGCTGAGCAGACTTGCATCGGCCAATAGGTCGATATACGACAAAACAATCCCCTCGATCTTCGAGCTCGGCTTTTCTCCCCAACGGCTCCACACGGTACGGGTCCCAGCGGGAACAGCAACTTCCCGACTGTGGGGGCCCGCAGGCTGGTGATCGGCGCGGGGGATCCCGGCCAAAAGCGTGCCGGGAACGGGGTTGGGACAAGTGCCGGGGAACGGGGTGGGGACAAGTGCCGGGAACGGGTGGGGACATGTGCCGGGAAGGGGGCAGGGACAGACGAAAGCGCACCCCGGAATCCGGGGTGCGCCTTCGGTGTCGGGTGGCGATCAGCCGTGGGCGAGAGCGGGCTCGCGGGGCTCGGACTCGTCCGATTCCGCGGGGGCGCTGGAGCGGTTCGGCAGCAGGACCGCCATGACGATCACGATCACCGCCAGGGCTGCGGAGACCGCGAAGGCGAGTTTCATGCCGTCCAGGTGGGCGGTGATCGGGTCGGTGCCGCTCGCCACCAGGGACGTGCTGCGGGCGGTCATCACCGTGACCACCAAGGCGGTGCCCAGGGCCGCGGCGACCTGCTGCAGCGTGCCCAGCATCGAGCTGCCGTGCGAGTACAGGTGCGCCGGGAGCGCGCCCAGTCCCAGGGTGAACACCGGCGTGAAGGCCGCGGCCAGCGACACCATCAGCAGGATGTGCAGGGCCAGCAGCGCCCAGTACGGCATGGTCAGCGAGACCTGGGTGAATCCGGCCAGCGCCGCGGTCACGCCGATCGAACCGGGGATCACCAGCAGCCGTCCGCCGAACCGGTCGTACAGGCGTCCGATGGTCGGGCCCAGCAGGCCCATCGCCAGGCCGCCCGGCATGACCAGCAGGCCGGTCGCCAGCGGGCTCAGGTGCCGCAGATTCTGCAGGTACAGCGGCAGCAGGATCATCGAGCCGAGCATCGCCAGGAACGCGACGGCCATGAGGGTGAGCGCCTTGGCGTAGGTGGCCGACAGCAGGACCCGCATATCCAGCAGCGGCGTGCCGGTGCGCTGCAGCCGCAGCTGGCGCAGGACGAACAGCCCGATGATCACCACACCGGCGGCGACGATGAGCGCGGGGGCCGTGACATTGTGGGTCTCGAAGCGGCTCAGCCCGTACACCAGACCGCCGAATCCGAGCGCCGCCAGCGCCACGCTGGACCAGTCGATCGCCCCGGTCTCCGGCTCGCCGACATTCTCCAGCTTGCGCAGGCCGAACCAGGTCACCGCGCCCGCGATCGGGAGCACCAGCACGAACAGCCAGCGCCACGAGCCGATCTGCAGTACCAGACCGGAGATGACCGGACCCATCGCCGGAGCCACCGAGATGGCCAGGGTGACGTTGCCCATGACCCGGCCGCGATCCTGTTCGGGCACGACGGTCATCAGCGTGGTCATCAGCAGCGGCATCATCACCGCGGTGCCGCCGGCCTGGACGACCCGCCCGGCCAGCAGTACGGCGAACGACGGCGCGACCGCCGACAACGCGGTACCGGCCAGGAAGACGCCCATCGCGATCGCGTAGGCGCGGCGCGTGGTGACCCGCTGCAGGAACCAGCCGGTGACCGGGATGACGGCCGCCATGGTCAGCATGAACGCCGTCGACACCCACTGCGCCGACCGCTCGGTGACCTCGAGATCGTTCATCAGCCGCGGAATCGCGTTGATCATGATGGTCTCGTTCAGGATCACCGTGAAGGTCGCGAGCACCAGAAGTCTGATGACTGTCGGTGTCCGCCGCCCCGTGGGGCGATCGGTTGTTACGGCGGACATCGGGTACCTCCGGATATATCGTGAACTCGGGATGACGTGTGGCCCGGGGGATGTCACCGACTTCCGTTCCGGCGCCACACGAGATCAGACGGGCTTGGACCGCTCAACTCATCGGCCGCGCGTCAGTATTCCGGCGTCCGGCCGCCGGGGCATCCCATTTTCCCTGGTCGCGGGCGACACGGCGGAATCGAAAGGACCTGCTCAGCAGCCCTTTCCGTAAATCGGACAAAGGGGATGGTGAGCCTGGTCACGCCCGCGTCGCGCGCACGGGCAGCAGTGCGGCCAGGCCGACGCCCAGCACCAGCAGCAGGCCCACGATGCCCGCGCGGTCGGCGTCGAAGATCCAGGCGAACAGCCCGAACAGCGACGGGGCCAGGAACGACACCGCCCGCCCGGTCGTCGTATAGAGGCCGAAGAGCTGACCCTCGCGGCCCGGCGGTGCGACGCGGGTCAGGAAGCTGCGCGCGGCCGCCTGCGCGGGCCCCACGAAGATGGTCAGCAGCAGGCCGAATACCCAGAACATCGCGGGACCGGAGACGAACAGCAGGACGACGCCGCAGATCATCATCGCGACGAGCGAGGCGACGATGACCGCCTTGGGCCCGACGGTGTCGTCGAACCGCCCGGCGACGATCGCACCCAGCGCCGCAACGACATTCGCGGCGATCCCGAACAGCAGCACATCGTCGTCGGCGATGCCGTACACGCGCACGGCCAGGACCGCGCCGAAGGTGAACACACCGGCCAGCCCGTCCCGGAAGATCGCGCTGGCCAGCAGGAATCCGACCGTCCGCCGATCGGCCGACCACAGCTCGCGCAGATCGCGCCACAGCACCTGATAGGAGGCGAGGAATCCGGCCCGCGCGGCGCCGGGGTCGGCGTTCGTGCGCGGCAGCTCCGGCACCGCCAGCAGGACCGGGACGGCGAAGGCCGCGAACCAGACCGCCGCGAGCACCGCGACCAGCCGGATGTTGAGCCCGTTGTCGGTGGGCACGCCGAGCAGCCCGCGAGTGTCGCCCTCGCCCGCGATGAATCCGAAATAGCAGATCAGCAGCAGGAAGATGCCGCCGAAATAGCCCATCGCCCAACCGAATCCGGAAACCCGGCCGACGGTCGCCGGGGTGGACACCTGCCGCAGCATCGCGTTGTACGGCACGCCGGCCAGCTCGAAGGCCGCCGAACCGAGCCCGAGCAGCAGCAGGCCCAGCCACAGGTCGCGGTAGTCGTCGTGCACGAAGAACATCGCGGCCATCACGACGATCGTGCATCCGGTCAGCAGGCCGAGCGACTGTTTGCGGCGCGCGGTGGCGTCGAACCACTGCCCGCTGACCGGCGCGGTCAGCGCGACCACGAGACCGGACAGGCCCAGCGCCCACCCCAGCCACGCGCTCGCGGAGATCCCGCCGGGCAGATCGTCGCCGACCGTATCGGTCAGGTACACCGAGAACACGAACGTGAGGATCACCGCGTTGAACGCCGACGATCCCCAGTCCCACAGTCCCCACGCCACCACCCGGCCGCGCCCGGCGGCCTGTCCGACGGTGTCCCGTCCCGACACTTCGGTCATGCAGCGCAGCGTATTCGACCGCGGCCGGGGAGACGGGGTGATCTCAGGGCTTGCGGGCCACCCCGCCGTAGGCGGCGATATCGCGCATACCGACCAGTTCCAGTTCGGACCGGCGCCAGTGGGTGACCTTTCCGAAGCCGGGGTCCAGGAGTTCGAAGCCGTCGAAGACCGCGCGCAGCTCGTCCTGGGTGCGCGTGTGATACGGCACGCCACCGGATTTGGCGTACTCCTCGCACATCGCGACGTAGGTGGGGCTGTCCACGGTGCCGTCCCAGTACACGAGGTAGCTGCCGGAGGGCACCTCGCCCATCACGGTGCGCACGATCCGCAGCACGTCGTCGTAGGTCTGGGCGTGTCCGAGCACGCCCATGAACATCACGCCGATCGGCTGGGTGAAGTTCAGGATGTTCCTGGCGTCGGCCAGGATCTGCTCGGGGTCGTGGAAATCGGACTCGATGTAGGTGGTGACGCCCTCGTGGGTGGTGCTGGTCAGCAGGGCGCGCGCGTGCGTCAGCACCAGCGGGTCGTTGTCCACGTAGACGACTCGGGAGTCGGGAGTGATGCTCTGCGCGACCTCGTGGGTGTTCTGCATGGTGGGCAGGCCGGTGCCGATGTCGAGGAACTGCCGGATGCCCTCCTCGCGCGCCAGATGGGTCACCGCGCGGATGAGGAACCGTCTGCTCTCGGTCGCCATCGTCCCGATATCCGGATCTATCTGCAGACTCGCGTCGCCGACTTCACGATCGATGTCATAGTTGTCCTTACCACCCATCCAGTAGTTCCAGATCCGGGCGGAGTGTGGGATGTCGGTACGGATCTCCGTGTTGTGCCCTGTCGGCATGATGGGTCGGCTCCTCGTAGAGGCCCGAGGTGTTGGCTCCGGAAAAACGGAGGCACGAACGGGTGATGGTGTGGTCTGCCGAAGTGACAGTACAAGATTCAACCCAGGCCGACAGGGGGATCGGGGGGACCACCCCCCGACTTCGCACGCTGCGAGGCCGAACGGACTGGTCAGGAAGCGGCGCGGGAGTATGATAGGCGTTCGACGCGGTGTAGTTCGCGGTTTTACGGCCACACCGCCGGTGACCGTCGAGCATCGGAGCAGAAACAGATGATCCCAGAACCCGTCCCGTTTCGGATCGGCAGCGTGGATTCGCTTGTCGCCGAACGCGGTCCGACGGCGCTCCGGATCGCCGTCGGCGGGCAGCTTCGCAAGCTGCGCGAGCAGTGTGGCATCACGCGCGAGGCCGCCGGCGAGCACATCCGCGGTTCGCACGCCAAGATCAGCAGGCTGGAACTGGGTCGCACCGGATTCAAGGAACGCGATATCCGCGACCTGCTGACGCTGTACAAGGTCACCGATACCGAGGAGCGCGAGTCGTTCCTGGATCTGGTCCGCAAGGCCAATCAGCCGGGCTGGTGGCACCGCTACAGCGATCTGCTGCCACAGTGGTTCGAGACCTACATCGGCCTCGAACATGCCGCGCACTCGATCAGAACCTTTGAGGCGCAACTGGTTCCGGGTCTGCTGCAGACCGAGGAGTACACCCGCGCCATCGTCGCGCTCGGCCACGAGCAGGCCGAGGAGTCCCGGCGCGTGGAGCTGCGCCGGCGCCGCCAGGAGATCCTGGACCGCGAGGGCGGCCCGACGCTGTGGGCGGTCCTCGACGAAACGGTGCTGCACCGGCCCATCGGCGGCAACAAGGTGCTGCGCGGCCAGCTCGAGCATCTGGTCGAGATGTCCGACCGCCTGAACGTGACCATCCAGGTGCTGCCGTACGCCGCCGGCGGGCACGCGGCCGCGGGCAGCTCGTTCACGATGCTGCGCTTCGCCGAAGCCGAACTTCCCGACATCGTCTATATAGAGCAGTTGACAAGCGCGCTGTATCTGGACCGCTTGACAGATCTGGAGCTCTACCGGCGCGTCATGGACCGCCTGAGCGTGCAGGCCGAGCCGCCGGAGCGCTCGCGGCAGATGATGGTAGAGGCCGCCGCGAGCCTGGCCTAGGGTCGTTGGTCCCTATTGTGACGTCCGAATCGGTGATTCGCCGTGCGCGGAGGCCGATCGATCTGAGACGGTAGAGGCATCGGAACCGACGAGTACGTAGGAGCTTTACCGATGTCGATGGTTGTCTTCCTGGCCCTCTTGCCATTCCTGGGCGCCGATAACGCGCAGTCCCTGGCCATTCAGAACCAAGGAGCGCTCGGCGGCTGGTGACCGCCGCCGTTCACCCTCGTTCCAGCCCAGTGATTCCGGCGTGCTTTCGGCCGGAATCACTGGGCGGGCACCACGTCAGGAGGGGTTGCCGTTCACACCCGTTGCGAACTTCACGACGACCTTGTCCTGCGTGACCTCCTGCACCGTGATGCTGAGGCCGTCGGAGGGCTGGGTCTGCCCGACCGGGACGTCGACCTGCTGGCCGGCCACCTTCAGCGTGACCGTATCGCCCTCCACCGCAAGCAGTTCCGCCTCCACGCCGAGGATGCTGGCCTTGGCGTTCACGCCGCGATCGAAGGTGACCGTACAACCGCTGACGGCGCACTCGGATTTGGTCCCGGCCCCCTCGGCGGTGCAGGCAGCCACCGCGAGCGGGGTGACCAGGGCAAACAGTGATATGGCGAGCAGCCGTCGAACGAACACGCGGCTCAGTGTAGGGGGGATCGGGATATTTCGGGCCGGGCCCGGCCGTTTGACAATACATACGACCGACCGCATTCTTTAGTGGTGACGGATACACGTGTGAAAGACGTCGGGCAGATCGCGACGGAGCACCTGTTCGATATCGTCGTCGACCTGAATACCCCGCTCTCGATCGGCGAGGGGCCGTTCGGGCGGCGGGTGCTGTTCGGCGCGGCCGGGGGTTCGTTCGAGGGTCCCGGCCTGCGTGGCGAAGTCGTTGCGGGCGGCGGGGATTGGGCGTTGTTCCGCCCGGACGGCACCATGACCCTGGATGTCCGGCTGACGCTGCGCACGCACGACGGGGCCCTGGTGTCGATGACCTACGGCGGCCGCTGGACCATCCCGCCCGAGGTCCGCGCCGAGATGGGCGCGCCGGGCGGCCGCTACGGCGTCGATCCGTCCCGCTACTACTTTCGCACCGCGCCGCTGTTCGAGACGGGTGCGCCGGGCTACGCCTGGCTGAACGACATCGTCTGCGTGGGATCCGGATATCCGGTCGAGGGCGGCGTGGCCTACCGCGTCTTCCGGGTGCGCTGAGTGGCAGGTCGCGGGGGTTCGCCGAGCATGCCGTCGACGATGCGGCGCGCGGTGTCCAGGCTGCTCGAATCACCGAGCCGGAGAGCGATATTGGTGGCCGTGAGCACCGCCGCGAGCTGGACGGCGGCGAGTCCCGGTTCGGCGCCGGGCAGTTCACCTGCGGCAGCCGCGTTTTCGGCCTCCCGGGTCAGCAGGGCGATCCAGCCGCGGTGCTGTTCGATCAGGGCGTCGCGGACCGGCCCTGGGCGGCTGTCGAATTCGGGCAGGGTGGCGCTCCAGAAGCAGCCGCCGGGGAAGACCGGCTCGGCCGCGTAGTCCAGCCAGGCGGCGACGAGCGCGCGCAGGCGCGGTGCGCCCTCGGCGGCCTCCTCCGCCGGACGGATCACACGGTCGGTGAAGATCTCGGCCGCGGCGGCCACGGTGGCCAGCTGCAACCTCTCCTTCGTCCGGAACAGCGTCTGGATTCCGGCCTTGCTGATTCCGAGATCGTCGGCCAGACGTCCGAAACTCAGCCCGCCGAGCCCGTCGACCGAGGCGATATCGGCGGCGTGGCGGGTGACGGCCTGCCGCGAGCGCGCACCGCGCAGCAGCCGGCCGTCGGAGATCTCGTTCATTCGCGCGCGCTGCGCCTCCGCGCGGCCACCACGTACACCGCCACCAGCAGGACGCTCAGCCACACGTAGGTGTTGCCGATGATGTGTTGCCAAGGCGTCCAGGCGTATTCGCGGTTGTCGTCGCCGGGCTCCCAGTTCTGCGGGCCGATGACGAAGACGATCGTCGTCACCGTGACGACCGCGTACCAGATCAGTGCCTGCCGTCGCGGGAGCCGGGTCGCGACGCCCACTGCGGCCATCAGGGCCGGCGCGATCCACACCCAGTGGTGCGACCACGAGATCGGCGAAACCAGCAGTGTGAACACGGCATTGAAGGCCAGCGCGAGCGCCGGTGCGTCCGACGCCTGCCGCATGGCCGTCACGACCAGTGCCAGCAGCGCCAGCGACAGCAGCAGCCACACCACGGTGAATTCCGGCCGGGGCACCTGCAGGCGCGACAGCACGCCCTGGATCGACTGGTTGGTGTGGAACGCCGAACCGCTCAGCCCGGACACGTTGCCCATACCGCCGAACCAGTACCGCGTCGATTCGCCCGGCATGATCGCGTAGGCCAGCGCGCTGGTCACCACGCCGGTGATCGCGGCGGTGGCGGCGGCCTTGTAGTCGCGGCGCACCAGGAAGTAGAGGACGAACGCCGCCGGGGTCAGCTTGATGGCCGCGGCCAGGCCGACCAGCATGCCGCGCTTCCACTTCGGCCGCGTGGCCATGCAGTCGGCGACCACCAGGACCATCAGGATGATGTTCACCTGGCCGAAGTCGAGCGTCGAATGGATCGGCTCCAGCAGCAGGCCCAGCGGCACCGCGCAGGCCGTGGCCCACAGCATGAGTTCGGTACCGCCGTCCCAGACCCGGCGGGCGACGAAGTAGAGGGTCACCGCCAGCGCCGCGGTGGAGACGACGAAGAACGCGATCGACGAGGCGTGCAGGGGCAGCATCGCGAACGGGCTCAGCGCCAGCGCCGCGAACGGGGGGTAGATGAACGGCAGCCCGATCCCGACGGTCGTCTTCGGCAGCGTCCCGTACATATCCGAGCCGTGCCACCACGCCTGCACCCCGAGGCGGTAGACCTGCAGATCGATGAATTCCCGGCCGATCGGCTTCAGCGGCCAGGTCGGATGTAGCAGCCACCACGCGACCACCGCGATCAGCAATGCCGGAATCAGCCACACCCCGCGCCCGAATCGGTGGGTCGCGGCGGTAGGCAGGACGGGGGTGGTGACACTAACCATCCGGCACGAGATTACCGGTAAGGCGGCCTGCGGTGCGCGGATGGGTCGGAATGGCTCGGTCCGTAGCATGAGAGCCGCTATGACGATCAACCGTGCGCGCAGGCGGTCCGCCGAGGCGCCCCTCGTGCTCACCACCGACCCGGCTCGCAGCCTGTCCTTCTGGGATCAGACCGCGTTCTGGGCGAATCTCGGGGTCAGCCTCATCGGCTTCACCGGCGCCGTCTACGTGTTGCAGCCGGCGGGGCATCCGCAGCTGCCGATCGCGGGCGCGTTGCTGGCCACCGTTCTCGGCACGCTGCTCGGCACGGGCATGGTTGCGGCGGCCGGCGCGGTCGGCGCCCGGACCGGCGCACCCGCCATGGCGAACTTCCGGGGCCTGTTCGGCACGCGGCTGTCCTATCTGCCGACGCTGGCCAATATCGTGCAGTGCGTCGGCTGGGGCGTCTTCGAGCTGACCGTCATCTCCGGCGGCGTCCGGGTGCTCACCCACGATCGGGTGAGTCATGCGGTCGTCATCCTGGCCGCGGGGGCATTGTGCACGGTGATGGCCATCTGGCCGCTGAGCGTGCTGCACATCCTGCGCAAGTACGTCACCGTGGCGGTGGCGATCTCGATGCTGTATTTCACCGTGCAGCTGCTGCGCCATCCGCTCCCGCCGGTGCCGGGCACCTCGTGGAGCGGTTTCTTCCCCGGCGTGGACACCGCCCTCGCGGTCGCGGTGTCGTTCGTGCCGCTGGCCGCCGACTACACCCGGCACGCGCGATCCGCCCGCGCCGCCACGGGCGCCACCATGCTCGGCTATTCGGTCGCCCAGACCTGGTGCTATCTGCTGGGTGTGGTCGCGCTGATCCAGGTCGGGGGCGATCCGGATCGGATCTTCGACACCTTCCTCGGCGTCGCGGCCGGGTGGCTGTTCTTCGCGGTGCTGGTGCTGCGCGAATCCGACCAGTCCTTCGCCAACGTGTACTCCACTGCCATGTCGCTACAGAATTTCCTGCCGCGCGTGGACCGCCGCCTGCTGGCGGCGGGGGTCGGCGCGCTGGCCACCGTGCTGGCGCTCGGCGTGCGGGACTTCACCGGCTTCTCCAACTTCCTCCTGCTGATCGGCTCGGTATTCGTGCCGCTGTGCGCGGTGCTGGTGGTCGACTTCTGCTGGGGGAGGGGACGATTCGGCTGGGATCTGTCCGAGTCCGCGCCGGCTCGACCGCTGATGCTGCTGCCGTGGCTGCTGGGTTTCGCGGTCTACCAGCTGTTCAACCCGGGGTCGGTGGAATGGTGGGCGCGGCTGTGGACCGCTGTGCAGAACGCGCTCGGGGTGCATCCGGGCTGGTGGTCGTCAGCCTCGCTGTTCGCCTTCGCCGCCGCGGGACTGGCCACCGGCGTGCTGGTGGTGATCGAACGGCGGATCGCCCGTGACTGACGGCCGCGTCTTCGGGATGGGCGCGAGCCCGCTGGCCGAACCCGACTGGCCGCCACCGGAACTCGACGAGATCGCCGAGGTGGTGCCGCATTCCGGCCGTCCGGAACCGGTATCCGTGGAATGGCGCAGTCCGCGCCCGCTGTCGTCGACGTCGCTGGTGCGGACGGGCGGCGAGCGGCTCGTGGTGAAGCGGCTGCCGATCGCGTTGCGTGACACCGCGGCACTGGCCGAGGAGCACGCGTACATGGATCATCTACGGGCGCACGGAATTCCGGTGCCACGGGTGCCGCGGACCGTCACTCGTGGCGAATTCGTCTACGAGACACAGGAGGTCGGCACGGGTGCGGACCTCTACCGGCGGAGCTTCTCGTGGTCGCCCTATCTCTCGGTGGCGCAGGCCGCCGCGTCCGGGCGCATGCTGGCGCGCCTGCATCACGCCGCCGAGGGCTACGACGCTCCCGCGCGGCCGCCGCGCCCGTTGCAGGCCGGGCTGTGCACCGATCTCGTCGCGACGGTCGAGGAGTGGGCGGCCCGGCGGCCCGAGCTGGCGGACTTCCTGGCGGCCCATCGGTGGCGGGAAGACATCGCCGCGCTGCGCAGCGAATCGCACCCCCTGCGGGCCGAGGTGCCGGACCTGCCCGCATTGTGGACGCACAACGACTGGCACGGCACCAACCTGCTGTGGACCGGGGACGAGGTCACGGCGGTCATCGACTTCGGCCTGGCCAACCGCACCACGGCCGTCTTCGATGTGGCCACGGCGATCGAGCGGTTCGCGGTCGACTGGCTGTCGCTGCGGGCCGGCGGTCCCGCGCGCGTCCCGGTCGATCAGCTCACCGCCTTCCTCGACGCCTACCGGGCGGCGCGTCCGCTGAGCGATGCCGAGCGGGAGGCGCTGCCCGCATTGTTCCCCCTGGTCCACGTCGTGTACGAGCTGTCGGAGATCGAGTACTTCCTGACCGTCCTGCCGCGCCCGAACCACGAGAACGCCGATATCGCCTATCGCGACCACCTGCTCGGCCACCTCCGCTGGGCGGGTTCCGGCGCGGGGCGCGAATTCCTCGGGCTCCTGTCGGCCCTCTGTTACCGGCCCGTATGACGCGGGCATCAGGTTGGTCTCGAGTCGGCGACCCGAGACGCAGATCACACTCTCCTGCTGTTAGATTCTGCCAGCACGTCTGAAAGCGCGGTGTCCGGCGTGGGCGCCGCGGACGGAGGAGAAGAACTTGGCTATACCGGAGCCAGAACAGCAGGTAACAAACTCTGCGTCGGCGAGCCGGTGGGGCGGTCTGTTTCGCACCAAAAGTGTCGAGCAGTCGCTTCGCGATACGGATGAACCGGATGCGAAACTGCGCCGGGATCTCACGGCGTGGGATCTGACAATTTTTGGCGTCGCCGTGGTGGTCGGCGCCGGCATCTTCACACTGACGGCGCGCACCGCGGGCAATGTCGCCGGGCCCTCGGTCTCGCTGGCGTTCGTCTTCGCCGCGATCGCCTGCGGGCTCACCGCCCTCTGCTACGCGGAGTTCGCCTCGACCGTGCCGGTGGCCGGGAGCGCGTACACCTTCTCGTACGCCACCTTCGGTGAGTTCGCCGCCTGGATCATCGGCTGGGACCTCGTGCTGGAGTTCGCGCTCGCCGCGTCGGTGGTGGCCAAGGGCTGGTCCCAATATCTGGGCGAGGTGATCGGATCGCTCTCGCCGATCGTGCATTTCGGCTCGGTCAGTTTCGACTGGGGCGCGGTGCTGCTGATCGCGGTGCTCACGGTGCTGCTGGTGATCGGGACCAAGGTGTCCTCGCGGGTGTCCGCGGTGGCGGTCGCGATCAAGCTGGCGGTGATCGCGCTGGTGGTGGTCCTCGGCCTGACGTACTTCAAGGCGTCCAACCTGAAGCCGTTCATCCCGCCGTCGGAGCCGAGCGATGCCGGCAGCGGCGTGCACCAGTCGCTGTTCTCGTGGCTGACCGGCGCCGGTAACAGCACCTTCGGCTGGTACGGCCTGCTGGCCGCCGCGAGCCTGGTCTTCTTCGCCTTCATCGGTTTCGACGTCGTCGCCACCACCGCCGAGGAGACCAAGAATCCGCAGCGCAACGTGCCGCGCGGCATTCTCGGCTCGCTGCTGATCGTGACCGTGCTGTACGTGGTCGTCTCGCTGGTGCTGACCGGCATGGTGCCCTATACCGATCTGGCCGGAAAGGACGCCACGCTCGCGACCGCCTTCGCGCTGCACGGGGTGACGTGGGCGAAGAACGTCATCTCCATCGGCGCGCTGGCCGGTCTGACCACCGTGGTGATGGTGATGTTCCTGGGTCAGACCCGGGTGCTGTTCGCGATGTCGCGCGACGGGCTGATGCCGCGCTCGCTGGCCCGCACCGGGAAGAAGGGCACCCCGGTCCGGATCACCGTCATCGTCGGCGTGATCTGCGCGGTGCTGGCCGGATTCGTGGAGTTCGGCACCCTCGAGGAGATGGTCAACATCGGCACGCTGTTCGCGTTCGTGCTGGTGTCGATCGGTGTGCTGATCCTGCGCCGGACCCGGCCGGACCTGCCGCGCGGCTTCCGCGTGCCGCTGGTCCCGGTGGTTCCGATCCTCGCGGTGCTGGCGTGCCTGTGGCTGATGCTGAACCTGTCGGTGGAGACCTGGCTGCGATTCCTCATCTGGATGGTCGTGGGCTTCGTGCTGTATTTCAGCTATGGCGTACGGCATTCGGTGTTGCGCACCGGCGCGAAGTAGCCAGCGGCCGGAGCGCCGCTCACCCGGGCTGGACGAGGCCGTGCTGCGGCGCGGTCTCGGCGGCCGCGTGGGCGGCGCGGGCCAGCGCCCGCGCGCGGTCGAGCTGATCGAGCACGGCCGTCCAGCCCGCGTGGCCGGCGTCGAAGCGGACGCCCTCGGCCAGTTCGCGATGGATGCGCAACAGGGTGCGGGCGGCCTCGGCGGTGTGGGCCGCGGCGGCCAGCGGGGCCGGGACGGTCTCGGCGTCGCCGAACAGTTCGGCGATCCGGTCGGTCAGCCAGTAGGCCTCGAAATGCGCTTGCGCGCAGAGGTCCTCGCCGGACATCGACACCGCGCTGGGGCCGGCGGCGCGGGCCCGGTCCTCCAGGGTGGCGATATCGGGCGCGCTGGTCAGCGAATGTCGCAGGTCGGCGCCCATCAGCCGGTACAGCAGTCCGGCCAGCATGGCGTGCTCGACCGCCGCCGTATCCGAGCCGGCCATCTCCCGGCTCCAGACCTGCTGCGCCACCTCGTCGACCTCGGCGTGCAGAATCGCCAGCGCCGCCCGCAACTGCCCGATCGTGGCCATGAACGAAGGCTACCTTCTAGCAAACATCTTTCCCAGAGGGTTGCCGCACCGGTTTCCGAGTGTTTGCCACCGAATCCGTTGACCTGCGCCGACACTCGCGAATCCGCCCGGCCCGGGGTGCGATTTGCGGTAAATGGGAAATTTCGCTACCGGGCGGATCGGCACCGTGGCGAAGAGCGAGTGAACCGTCGCCCGTACGGTTTTCGCCGCCGAATGCCGCACCGTGACCGGATTCGGCTGGAAGAATCAGGGGGCATGAACGGATTGTCGATCGGGGCGGTCCGCACCGCCCCGGCGTCGTGATCGATATCTACCGCAGTGCCGCGGGCCATCGGGTCCTGACCGAGCGATATCGAGAACGATTGGCGCAGGCGCCGATTCCGCTGGAGCGACGGCGCGTCTCCGTGCCGGACGGCGAGACCTTCCTGCTCACGGCGGGGTCGCCGCAGGCGCCGCCGCTGGTGCTGCTGCACGGCTCGGCCACCAACTCCGCGGCGTGGCTGCCGGCGATGACCATGCTGGCCAGCAGGTTTCGCGTGCTGGCCGTCGACATCATCGGCGAGCCGGGCGGCAGCGCGCCCACCCGGCCGCCGCTCGGGTCGGGGCGCTACGCCGCCTGGCTGGACGCGGTGCTGGACCGGTGTGCGGTCGGGGAGACGGCGGTGCTGGCCGTCTCGCTCGGCGGCTGGATCGCGCTGGACCACGCGGTGCGGCGGCCGGGCCGGATTACGCGGATGGCGCTGCTGTCGCCGAGCGGAATCGGGCGGCAGCGGCGGGGTTACCTGGCGCCGGCGCTGCTGCTGTCGCTGGGCGGGGGTCCGGGCCGGCGCGCTCTGAGCCGCTACCTCCTAGGTCCCGGGTTGGAACGGACGCCCGGCGCCGACCGGCTGGTGGACGACACCGCGACCGTCGCCCGGCACTTCCGGCCGCGGATGGATCCGATCCCGCTGTTCACCGACGCGCAGCTGGCCGCGATCACGGCGGAGCTGCTCGTGGTGGTCGGCGCGCGGGACGTTCTGCTCGATTCGGCGCAGACCGCGCGGCGGCTGCGCGCCTGCACCCGGGCCGAGGTGCAGCTGGTGCCCGATGCCGGGCATCTGATCCCGCCGCGGGGCGATCTGGTGCCGAATTTCCTGCTCCGCGAGCCCGATTGAGCCGCCCCGCCCCAGCCATCATGTAGCGATCTCGTGGAAGTACAGCCCGACCGGTTCGGTGGCCATCGAGAGGGCTGTGCGTTTGCTCAATATCCTGTGTGCATGAGCGCGCAGACCGGAGGACGCACCGGCCCCTTACCGCGGGGCCGGCACCGGCTGACCCGTGCCGAGGTGCAGTCGTCGCAGTACCGGCGGTTGTGCGGGGCGGCGCTCGTCGCGGTCGGCGAGCTCGGATACTCCGCGACCACGGTCGCGGATATCGTGTCGCGGGCCCAGGTGGCCCGGCGCACCTTCTACGCCATGTTCTCGTCCAAGGACGAATGTTTCGCCGCCGCTTACGATTACGGCGTCGATATGGGTCTGCGCCGGTTGCGCGACGCGGTGGACGCCTCCGGCTCGGCGGTCTTCCACGACCGGGTGCGCGCCCTGTTCGAGATCTACCTGGCCGTCCTGGCCGCGCAACCGGCGGCCACCCGCGCCCTGTACGTGGAGACGCTCGTCGCGGGCGGCCCGCTGGTCTCCCATCGCGCCCGCGTGCACCGGCTGTTCGCCGACTACATCATCGATGTGGCCCGCCTCGGCGTGGGCCGCGGAGAACTGTCCGTGGAACCGGACCGCCAGATGATCGACATGCTGCTCGGCGGCATAGACGACCGCATCCGCGATTGCCTCCACGAGCGCGGCGCCGCCGCCCTCCCCGACCTGGCCCCCCTCTTCACCCGCACAGCCCTGGCCCTATGCGGCGCGGGGAGGGGTCAGTGAATGCCGTTGCCGGGGGCGGCGTCTCGGTAGGTGCGGGCTATGAGGGCGGCGCGTAGGTACCAGAGGCCGCTGGGCTGGGCGGGGTCCAGGCCCGTGAGCTGGCCGATGCGCTTGAGGCGGTAGTCGACGGTGTTGGTGTGCACCTGCAACTGCCGGGCGGTGCGCTGGCGCGACAGGCCCGTGGCGAGGTGGCGGCGCAGCGTGTCCAGCAGATCCGGGTAGGTCTCGAGCGGGTCGAGCAGTGCGCCGAGCCGGTCCAGGCCGGGGCCGGGCCGGGTGAGCTGGTACTCCATGGCCAGGTCGGCGAACCGGTACAGGCCGGGGGCGCTGTCCAGGCGTAAGACCATGTCCAGCAGTTCGTGCGCGCGGTCGGCGGCGTCGGGAATCTGCGGGGTGGTGGCCGAGATGATCGTGGCGGTGACGGGAACCTGGGCGGCGGCGGACAGTCCGGGTACCAGCTCGTCGATGGGCGCCTCGGTGGTCGTGTCCTCGGAGGCCAGGTCGCCGGGGATCAGCACGGTGCCGCCGTCGACGCTGAGCAGCGACAGGGCGCGGCCGCCGCAGCGGGCGCCCAGTTCGGCCTGTAGTCGCCGGAGCTTGCGGCGGGCGACGACCTTGGGATCCACGTTCGGATGCGTCTCGTCGCGGTGGCGCGGCACGTGAACGGCGAGAACCGCGTACGCCGGCCCGATCTCGATACCGCTCTCGCGGGCCATGGTCGAGGTCGGATGCCCGGCCAGCAGCGCCGAGACCAGAGTGTGCACCGCGGTGTGGTGCTCGGTCACCGCGGCCTGATGCTCGCGCACGTAGGCCAGCGCGACGGCCGGGGTGATGGTGTCGAGCGTCCGCAGCAGCAACTGCGCGGGGTCCTCGGGCCGCTGCGCCGGATCGGTCTTGTTCAGCAGCAGATCGAAGGCCAGGCGGAACCCCTCGTGGACCGCGTGGTGCACGGTGTCGATCGGGATGCCCTCGCGGGCCCAGTCCGCGGCGGCCCGCTGCAGGCGCGCCACCTTGTCGCTGGGATCGCGGCCCTCGAGCAGGTCGATCGTCAGTTCCAGGCAGACCCGGGTGACCGTGGTGATATCGCCGTGCAGGGCATCCCCGGGCAATGTGGCGCACGATGCCACGTGGGTAGCGAAGTGTCCGACAAGCTGCCGGGACAGACTCCGAAGATCATGAGATGTGCGTCCGCTCATGCAGGGCTCCGCGCTGGGGGGATTCAAGGAACTACAACGTTCCTATTGGCGGCCAACCCTAGCGACGGCACCCCGGCGGGCGCAACTTCCCGTCTCGAAAGTGACGGCGGCTCGCGCACTTTCGGTTATCCGGCGGCATCGTCGGGCATCGGATGCAGGCGGTGCACCGTGAGCGCCGCGGCCAGCAGCCGGGAGCCGTTCGGATCGGCGGGATCGGTGCCGGTCAGCTCGGCGATGCGGCGTAGGCGGTAGCTGAATGTATTGGGGTGGACGTGGATCTCGGCGGCCGCCGCCTTGCGGTCCGGGCCGTGGCGCAGATGGGCGTCCAGGGTCTCCATCAGATGCGGGCTGCGCAGCAGCGGGGCGATGCGCTCGGCCAGCCGGTCGCGGGCGGGGCCGGGGCGGGTGAGCTGGTACTCGAGCAGCAGGTCGTCGAACCGGTAGGCGCCGCCCGGCCGGCCCAGCAGCCGGGCCAGTTCGGCCAGCTCGGCGGCCTGCCGGGCGGCGACGGGCACATCGGCGCGCGTGGCGGCCGGGATCTCGGCCAGGAAGACGTCCGCGTCGAATTGCTCGGCGAGTTCGGTTGCCAGCCGCGATGTTTCGACCCGGTCCAGATCGGATCCGCTGGGCAGCAGAGCAATCCCGGAGGCACCGTCGAAGGTATGCAAAGTAGGGGCATTGGCCAGCCGGTCCAGGGTGTGCTGCAGCAGCCGGATGCGGCGCCGGATGAGCAGATTCGCGACCGCGGCGGGCTGGTCCTCCGGCCGTGGCTGGATCGCGAGCACGGTGTAGCGGTCGGCCAGGGCGATATCGGCGCGGGCGGCCAGTTCCTCGGCGGGCTGACCACGCAGTATCGCGGCGCACAGCGCGCGGCGGGCCTCGCGTTCCGCGTGGTAGATCGATTGCTCGACATCGCCGTAGGACTCGACCGTGATCGCGGTGATGTGCATGAGCAGTTGCAGCAGCCGGTCGCCGAAATCCACCAGTTCGGTGAGTTCGGACGGGTCGGCGAGTTCCACCGCCTCGCGGAGCACCTGCCGCGCCGAAAGGTGCACCGCCTCCATCAGCAGGCGCAGCGGCAGCCGGTCCTCGGCGTGGTGCCGCACCACCGGGAGGATGAGTTCGGCGACCTCCTCCTGGCCGAATTCGCGCCGCTGTTCCGTCGCGTGCAGGAAGGCGTGCGCGCAGCCGTAGATCGCCGGCAGCACCTCGAGGAAGTGGTCCTCGGGGAGGTCCGCGGCCTGGGGTGTCGAACCCAGGCCGGAGGCCAGGATGCGCTCGGCGAACTGGGGCAGGCGATCGAGCATGCGGGCGGCTAGACCGGGGGAGCTGGGCAGCGGGTGAACGGCGACCGACATGCTGGTGATTGTTGTGCGCGACAGAGTGAGCGGCAAGGGTTGCGTTTCCGGGAACCGTTTTTTGTCGCGGGCGACAAAGGGGTCGTGGATATCTGTTCGTCCAAGTGCAGTGACAGTGGGGGATTCCGGGCTCTACATTTCTCGTGGGGTCGATATGTTCGACATCACATCGGGCACGAGAAATGATCGGCGCCACAATTCCGGCGGGACTGTGGTGCGCGGTCGCCTCGTGTCACACGGAAGGTTTTGCAATGATGCGAAAGATTCGGCGGAGCGCCTCGGTCGGCGCGGCGATGGCCGGTGCGGTCGTGGTCGCCGCCGCGATGGTAGCGGGTGCGGCCGCGGCGGCGCCCGCCCCGCCGCCCGCCGCGGCCGACCTGGCCGACCAAGTGGCCGCGGGCCTGCGTCCCGCGCCGGACGGGCGGGTGCCCCGGCCGATCGTCGACTCCGGGAGCGGTTCCGGATCCGGCGAGGTGGTCAGCCGTGCGGCCGAGGCGATCGGCGAGGGCCCGGAGATGTCGGCGTATCTCCCCGCGTTCGCCTACGGCCTCACCCATCCGAATGCCGCGCCGCCCGGCGCCAACCGCTGGGACTGCGTTCCGAGTGCGGCACATCCGAATCCGGTGGTGCTGGTGCACGGGACGTGGCTGAATGCCTACGACAATTTCGCGTACATATCGCCGAAACTGGCCCGCGAGGGATATTGCGTATTCGCCCTGGATTACGGGTTGTCGGGAATTCTCGAGGGCGGCGGGATCGGCCCGATCCTGCCGGGGCGCTTCGGTGTGGGCCGGATCGAGGATTCCGCGCGGCAGCTCGGCGCCTTCGTCGATCGGGTGCGCGCGGCCACGCATGCCGAGCGGGTCGATATCGTGGCCCATTCGCAGGGCGGGACGGTGTCGAACCAGTATCTGAAATTCGAGGGCGGCGCCGGGAAGGTGGAGCGGCTGGTCACCTTCGGCGCCACCCATCACGGCACATCGATGCTCGGGATGGCGACCCTGGGCCGGTTGATCACCAACGCGGGCCTCGACATCCTGGGCTTCTACCGGCCGATCATCGGGCCCGCCAATTTCGAGCAGGCGGTCGGCTCGGAATTCGTGACGCGGCTGAACGCCGCCGGCGATACCGTTCCCGGGGTCGCGTACACGGTCGTCGGGTCGCGCTACGACGAGGTGATGAATCCGCTCGAGCTGACCTTCCTGCGCGCCGGGGCGGATGCCACGGTCGACAACGTCACCCTGCAGAACGGGTGCGAACAGGATCTGTCCGATCACCTGACGATGATGTACTCGCCGCGGGCGCTGTCGATCGCCCTGCACGCGCTCGATCCGGCCGGACAGCCGGATCTGGTGTGCGCGTTCAATCCCTGGTTCGTCGGCGGCGGGGGCGGGCTGTGAGCCAGCGCCCGCTGTTGCCCGACCGGGATCCCTTCTACCGGGCGCCGGACGGATTCCAGCGGCTGCCGGACGGGGCTGTGCTACGCAGCCGCGTGGTCGAACTCGCGGTGTTCGGCGTTGTCCCGCTTCGGGTGTCGGCGTGGCAGCTGCTCTATCGCACCCGGGATCGCGACGGTGTGGCGGAGGCGGCGGTCACCACGGTGCTTCTGCCCCACGGGTCCCGGCCGGACCCGTCGAGGCCGCTGGTGTCGTTCCAGTGCGCGATCGATGCCGTTGCGCCGCAGTGTTTTCCGTCTTACGCCCTGCGACGGGGCGCGCGGGCGCTCGGCGCGATTCCGCAACTGGAGCTGCCGCTGATCGTCGCGGCGCTGGCGCGGGGGTGGGCGGTGTCGGTGCCCGATCACGGCGGCCTCGGCGGGCGGTTCGGGGTCGCGCGGGAGCCTGGTTACCGGGCGCTGGACGGTATTCGCGCCGCGCTGTCGTTCGCGCCGATCGGGGGTGATGCGGCGACGACACCGGTTGCGCTGTGGGGGTATTCGGGCGGGGGACTGGCCACCGCGTGGGCGGCCGAACTCGCCGCCGGCTACGCGCCCGAACTCGGCATCGTGGGCGCGGTCGCGGGTTCGCCGGTCGGCGATCCCGGCAATGCGTTCGTGCGGCTCAACGGCACCTGGTTCGCCGGATTCGCGATGGTGTTCACCGCGGGCCTGCGCCGGGGATATCCCGAACTGGACGACGTCCTGCGCGGCCGGCTGCGCCCGCGCTATCTGGCCATGCTCGCGAAAGCCGAAGTGACGCCGACCATTCCGTTGCTCGCGGCGCTGGCCCGCCGCAATGTGGACAGACATTCCGACACCGGCCTGGCCGCCCTGATAACCCACCCCCGGATGGTGGAGATCCTCGACGACATCCGCCCCGGCGCCCACGCCCCGGAGATGCCCCTGTTCGTCCTCCAGGGCGTCAACGACGAGGTCATCGCCGCCGCCGACGTGGACGCCCTGGTCCACCGCTACACCGAGGCCGGCGCCCGGGTCCGGTACATACGCGACCGCCTCAGCACCCACCTCCCCCTCCAATTCCTCGGCATCCCGGTCATGACCGACTGGATAGCCGCCCGCTTCGCAGGCGCCCCCGCCCCCGAAGGAACCACCACGGTCTGGTCGGTAGCCTTCGCCCGCCGCGCCTTGGCCCTCCACCTGCACATGGCCTATCTGACGCTCCGGCTGCTGACCGCCCGTCCTATCCAGCCGTCATCTCCCGCAATGGATTCCGGCCGAAAGCGTGCCGGAAGAAGAGTCGGTTTCATCGCGGGACATGCTCCCCGCCGTACCCCCGACATCAGAGGGGAGTCGGTACTGCCACCTGACGTTCGTCGAATTCCGCACGGGCGGCGATGATCTGGTCCTTGTGCTCGACGGTCCACTCGCCCAGCAGGTGTGTCACCCGGCCCAGGTCGTTGCCGAGGTCGGTGAGGGAGTACTCGACGCGGGGCGGGACTGTGGGGTAGACCGAGCGCAGGACCAGGCCCTCGCGTTCCAGCGTGCGCAGGGTCTGGGTGAGCATCTTCTGGGTGATGCCGTCCAGACGGCGGCGCAGATCGTTGAAGCGGACGGGGGCGCCGCTCGAGCGCAGGACGCCCAGCACCAGCAGGACCCACTTGTCCGCCAGCACGGCGAGGATCTCGCGGGCGGGGCACTGGTGCAGGTAGCTGTTCACCAGGTCGTCGGGATCGGCCCCCCAGTCACAGACAGTATCCATCGGGTACCTCGGTATCGAATTAGTGCCTTCTTTCCAGAAGATACCAAGCCGCACAGAATCGGTGGCATGCGAGCGATCACTCAGAAGTCATTCGGCGGCCCCGACGTGCTGGAGACCGTGGAGGCGCCGCGGCCGGTGCCGCAGGCGGGCGAGGTGCTGGTCCGGGTGGCGGCCACCTCGGTGAATCCGGCCGACTGGAAACTCCGTTCGGGGGCCCTGCCGCACAGCCCCGAGTTGCCGATCACCCTCGGCTTCGACGTCTCCGGGACGGTCGCGGAACTCGGTCCGGGCGTGACGGCGTTCGCACCGGGGGACGAGGTGTTCGGAATGCTCTTCAGCGCATTCGGAGCATACGCGGAATACGTTGCGGTTCCGGCGGATTCGCTCGCCGCCAAACCGGCCGACCTCGACCACGTGCACGCGGCCGCGCTGCCGGTGGTCGCGCTGACCGGATGGCAGGCGCTGACCGAACTGCGCGCGGGGCAGCGCGTCCTCATCCACGCGGCCGCGGGCGGAGTGGGCCATCTGGCAGTGCAATTCGCCAAGGCCCGCGGCGCCTACGTCATCGGGACCGCCCGCGCCGTCAACCACGAATTCCTCCGCGGCCTGGGCGCCGACGAGCTGATCGATTACACCGCAGTCGATTTCACGACGGCGGTGCGCGACGTCGATGTCGTGCTCGATCTGATCGGCGGCGACTACGGCTCCCGCTCCCTCACGGTGCTGCGCCCCGGCGGCGCCTATCTGGACACGCAGGGCTCCGACGCCGAGAACGATCCGCGCTACGTCCGGATCTACGTCCAGCCCTCGGGATCCGATCTGCGCGCGGTCCTCGCATCCGGTCCGTTGCACATCGAGGTCGAGCGCGTGATGTCGCTGGCGGACGTCGCCGAGGCGCACAAGCTCAGCGAATCCGGCCGGGTCCGGGGCAAGATCGTGCTGGTTCCCTGGGAGGCGCCCACGGCATGATGGTCGTCATGGATGCCCACGACGAGCTGACGGATCTGGCCGAGCGGTACTGGGAGAGCGTGCTGGAGGCGTCGCCGAGTTCGGCGACGCTGCTGGGGGACAGGCGCTTCGACGATCGTATCGAGGACCTGTCGGAGGCCGCCGAACAGCGGCTGCTGACGGTCTGGCAGGGCCTGCTCGGCCGGGTGTCCGTGCTCGATCCGGCCCGCCTGACCGCCGAGGACCGCATCACCCGCAGCCTGCTGCAGACCGAACTCGAGTCCGGGATCGGCCAGCTGTCCTGGCGGCCGGCGGAGCTGGCGTCGGATCAGATGGACGGCGTGCACGCCGGACTGCTGACGCTGGCGTCGCAGGTCAACGCCCCGCAGCCGGAGAACGCCGAGGCCCTGGTGCGGCGGCACCGGCAGTTCGGCACGCTGCTGGACCAGGCCGCGGGCCGGTTTCGGGCGGGGCTGGCGGCCGGGCGCACGCCCGCGCGCATCACCGTCGAGCGGTCGCTCAACCAGCTCGACGGCTACCTGGCCTCCGATCTCGCGGACGATCCTTTCGTCACTCTCTCCGGCCCCTCGGACTGGGACGGCGAAAAGGAATGGCGCACAACGCTGTCCGAGGTGGCCGCCGATGTCATCCGCCCGGCGTTCCGGGCCTACCGCGACGTCCTCGCCGGCGAACTGCTGCCCGCCGCCCGCCCCGACGACCGGCCCGGCCTGTGCTGGCTGGGCGACGACGGGGCCGACATCTACCGCCGCCAGCTGCATCGCCACACCACCCTGCCCGATCTGGGCGCCGACGAGATCCACGCCCTGGGCCTGGCCGAACTCGAGCGACTGCGCGAGGAGTACGCGAAGGTGGGCGAACGACTGTTCGGAACGACCGACCAGTCCGTGATCTTCACCCGCCTGCGCGAGGACACCGCCCTGCGCTACTCCGACGCCGACGAGATCCTGGCCGATGCCCGGCGCTACCTGGGCGCGGCGCTGGCCGAGATGCCCCGCTGGTTCGGGCGCCTGCCCCGCGAATCCTGCGAGATCGTCCCGGTTCCGGACTACCTCGCCGCGGATGCTCCGGGGGCGTACTACTTCCCGCCCGCCGCCGACGGCTCCCGGCCGGGCACGTACTTCGTCAACCTGCGTGATGCCAAGGGCCGCAACCGTTTCGAGACCGCCGCGGTGGCCTTCCACGAGGCCATCCCGGGTCATCATCTGCAATTGACCATCGCCAACGAACTCGACCACCTGCCGCGATTCCAGCGGCAGTCGTTCGCCAACACCGCCTTCGTCGAGGGCTGGGGGCTGTACGCCGAGCGGCTCGCCGACGAGATGGGCCTGTACGGCGACGATCTGGCCCGCGTCGGCATGCTGGCCGCCGACTCCTGGCGCTCGTGCCGCCTGGTCGTCGACACCGGACTGCACGCCAAGGGCTGGACCAGGCAGCAGGCGGTCGACTTCATGACCGCCAACGCGCCGGTCGCCGTCTCGGAGATCGTCGTCGAGGTCGACCGCTACATCGCCATCCCCGGCCAGGCCGTCGCCTACAAGGTGGGTCAGCTGGAGATCCTCCGGCAGCGCGCCCTGGCGACCGAGCGCCTCGGTGATCGCTTCGACATCAAGGCTTTCCACGACGTCGTCCTGGGAGCGGGTTCGGTCGGCCTGCCGGTGCTCCGAGAATTGGTGTCCTCGCTGTAGGCGTGTCGTGAGAACCAGCCCTAAACGGGGCGCAGGTTTTCGGTCGCGTGATCAGCTGCGGCGATGTTGGTGTGTCCGCTCACGGGGTAAGCAGCAAATGCGGTTCAATTGATGTGATCGACGAGTTCTAGCTGCATGCTCAGCCGCCCAGCGCGCCATCCGGGCGTATCGCTACACACCGGCATCACCTCAGCATCCGAGAGGACAACGACCGTGAGCATGGTTCTCGCCGCAGCCCACGATATGTACAGCACGGTGCTGGCCCAGGTCGGCAATCCCACGCCGGAGACCCCGCCGGCGGCCGACAAGCTCATGAAGCTGGTCCGGTACTTCACCTGGTTCGTTCTGCTCTCCGGCGTCACGGCCGTCACCTACGGTGGCGGCAAGTTCGCCTGGGAGAAGTGGAGCGGCGGGAGCCTGGAGTCGCCGAAGATGATCGCCGGCGCGATGATCGGTGGCGGCGTCGCGACCAGCGCGGGGACCATCATGAACGCCGTCATCGGCAGCTGACCGGCCCGCGCGGGTGTGCCCGCGAGGCACACCCGCGACGCGTGTACTCAGCCGAGCATGCCCCGCATCTGCTGGATCTCGGCCTGCTGGGCGGTGACGATGGCCTGGGCGAGCGCCTTGGCGTCCGGATTCACGCCCTGCGCCAGCTCGGTGTTCGCCATATCTATGGCCCCTTGGTGATGGTCGATCATCATTCGCATCCACATCCGATCGAACTCCGGCCCGGTGGCATTCTCGAGCGCCGACATCTGATCGTGCGACATCATGCCGGGCATCTCGTGCCCCATCGCCCCGGGCGCCGGTTTGCCGAAGCTGCCCAGCAACTCCGTGAACTGTCGCATCTCCGGGGCCTGGGCCTTCTCCACATCCGCCGCCAGCGCGATCAGCTGCTGATTCTGTGACCTGCCCGGGACCAGCTTCGCCATCTCGACCGCCTGGGCGTGGTGCGGATACATCATCTCCAGGAACGAGACGTCGGCGTCGGTGAAGTCGGTCCGGGTGGGCGCGGTGGCGCCCGTGGGCTTGTCGTGGTTCATGCCGGGCATATCCGACATACCGGTCGCCGGAGCGTGCGATGCGGGCGTCGAGGTGTTCGAGTCCCCGTTGCTACAGCCGGCGATGAGCAGGACGGCGGCGATACCGGTGCCGGCCAGGGTGATTCGGGTACGCGAATGGAACATGGTGATACTCCTCTGGAGTTGGGGAAGTTCTGCGATCGGCAGGTTGACTCGCGCCCGCGTGGAGTGTGCACGCCGGCGCGGTGGCCCGTCAGATCCGCAGAATCGCCAACTCCGCCAGCGAGAGCACCGTCCATGGTGGCGGTCGGGTGCGCCGGACCGCACGCGGCCACGCCGTCCGCATTCCGGAATCGCGCCCGCGGATGCCCACCCA
>NZ_BAGL01000072.1 GCF_000308875.1 Nocardia transvalensis NBRC 15921 | reverse complement strand
CACCGAGGCGGTGACGCCATCGATCCGGTTGAGCTTCTTCTCGATTCGCGCGGCGCAGGAGGCGCACGTCATGCCGCCGATATCCAGTTCGATCGACCGCGCGGTGGCGGGTGCGCTCATGAGTGACCTCCTTCGTGATGTCCGGCGGGGCCGTCCGGGGCGGCTGTCGTCGCCTCGGCAGTGAATTCGGCGGTGTGCACCGCGCCGTCGTGCTGGAAGTCCAGGTACAGGCGGTACGCACCGGCGCTGGGCGCCTGCGCGTGGAAGTCGACGCCGGGACCGGCGGGGACCTTCCCGACCTCGCCCTGCGGGTGTACGTGCAGGTAGGAGAGGTCCGTCGCGCGCAATGCGACCAGATGCCCGTATGCGCCCAGGTAGGGCTGCAGGTCGGTGACCGGCTTGCCGTCCCGGGTCACGCTGAAGTGTAGTGCGCCGCCCGCGGTGCTCGGAGCGCCGTCGAGGGTGACCCGGTAGCCGTCCACCTCGGCGGTTCGCGCGATCGGCGGCAACGGCTGGTCGGCGGCGTTTCCCGCGACGGTGACGGTGCGGCTCAGCGTGAGATCCGGTCCGCCGGCGGGGGAGAAGTCGGTGAATACGCGGTAGGTGCCGGGTTCCGCCCACTTCCAGTCGATGGACCAGGTGCCGTCGGCGGCCATGACCGGATGCACGTGGCGGAACTGGCGGGTGTCGGACCGGACGACGATCAGGTGCAGGTCCTTCTCGTGCAGCGGCGTGTACGCGGTGACCGGCGTGCCGTTCGTGCCGAGAATCCGGAACCGCAGGGCGCCGGGCTCGTTGGGCGCGGCCGGGGCCGAGATCTCGGTGAGGGTGTAGCCGTCCCGGCCACTGTGCAATCCGTTGCTCATGGTCTCGCTCGCTGCGCTGTCGTGGGAATCGTCGTGCCCGGAGGCCGGCTCGCCCGGGGCGCCCACCAGGGCGCCGAGGCCGAGCGCGGCTCCGAACAGCACGACCAGCCCGCCACCGAAGGCGGCGAACCGGAGTCTGTCGTTCATCAGCTCGCCACCTGATATCCCGCCTCGTCGACGGCGGCGGCGATCGCGGCGTCGGTGACCGGTGCGGCGGACTCCACCTGCACGCGGCCGCTCGACAGATCCACCTCGACGCCGGTGACCCCGTCGATCTTGCCGATCTCCTCGCGCACCGACGCCACGCAGTGGCCGCAGGTCATTCCGGTGACGGTGTAGGTGCTGGTCGCCATGATCGACTCCTTCATCGTTGTCCTATACGGTGTGGGGGTATCGCCCCGACGAGTTCGAACATACCCCCCATGGGTACCAAACGCAAGCGATCGGCAGGTTCGGATCGTGTCGGCGGCCGTCGTGTCGGCACATGTCACCCCAGCGCATTACGCTTGGGGCTCGTGCTTTCTGTTGTGCCCAGTCCCGTGGTCGTGCGGGCGCCCTCGAAGGTGAATCTGCACCTCGGGGTGGGTGATCTGCGTGCCGATGGCTACCACGAGCTGACCACGGTGTTCCAGGCCCTGTCCCTGAGTGACGACGTGGAGATCGCGCCGTCCGCATCGCTCACGGTGCGGGTCAGTGGCGAGGGCGCCGCCGAGGTGCCGACCGACCGGACCAACCTGGTGTCCAAGGCCGCGGTGCGGCTGGCGCATCTGGCCGGGCGGGCGCCGCTGGTGGAGATCTCCATCCGTAAGGGCATCCCCGTCGCGGGCGGGATGGCCGGCGGCAGCGCGGACGCGGCGGCGGCGCTGGTCGGGCTGAACGAACTATGGGATCTGGGCCTCTCGCGCGACGAACTCGCGGGCGTCGGCGCCGAACTCGGCAGCGATGTGCCGTTCGCGCTCTACGGCGGGACCGCCCTGGGCCGGGGGCGCGGGGAGAAACTGCTACCCGTGCTGTCCCGCAACAGTTTTCACTGGGTGCTGGCACTGGCCAAGGGCGGCCTGTCCACCCCCGCGGTGTACCGCGAGCTGGATCGCCTGCGCGAGCACGGCGATCCGCCGCGACTGGGGGAGCCGCAGCAGCTCATGCAGGCCCTGGCCTCGGGTGATCCGGCGCTGCTGGCCCCGCTGCTGAGCAACGATCTCCAGGCGGCGGCCCTGTCGCTGAAGCCGGAACTGCGCCGCACCCTGCGCGCCGGGGTGACCGCGGGCGCCCTCGCGGGCATCGTGTCCGGTTCGGGCCCCACCTGCGCGTTCCTCTGCGCCAGCGAAGACGCCGCCGTCTCGGTCGCCGCCGAACTCTCCGGCGCGGGGGTCAGCCGGAGCGTGCGGACGGCGAACGGCCCGGTGCCGGGGGCCCGTGTGATCGGGGACCCGCCGCACCGGGCCTGATCTGGCCGGCGGGTGTCCTCAGCCGAGAGTGTCGGCGAGGCGGTCGACCTGGTTGGGGTCGCGGCCGTAGCAGTAGAGCATTACCTCGTCGGCGCCTAGATCCTCGAACTGCGTGAGGGCTGTGCGGATCGTGGCGGGTGTGGCGAGCATGCCCTCGACCATGAACTCCGCGCGTCCGCTGAACTCGTAGTACGCGGACATTCGGGTGCGGGCGTCCTCGATTACCGAATCCGCGCCGAGGGCCACGTTGACCTGGGCGACGATGCGGGGTTCGCCGGGGCGGCCGTGGTCGCGCCAGGAGCGGCGCACGGTGTCGAAGAGCCCACCGGCCCACGAGGGCGCCGCGGCGGCGAGGAATCCACCGCCCCAGCGGCCGACGCGATCGAGGGCGGCGGGCTGGAAGCCGCCGAACAGCAGTTCCGGACCGCCCGGCGTGTGTGGTGCGGGGCCGATCGGACCGCAACTGTCGCTGTAGGACTCGCCCGACCACAGGCGGCGCATGAGGCCGATCTGCTCGTCCAGGCGGCGGCCGCGGGTGCGGATATCGGTGCCGGACGCCTCGTGGTCGTCGTCGCGACCGCCGACGCCGAGACCCAGGACGAACCTCCCGCCGGTCATCCGGTCCAGGGTGGCGGTCTGTTTGGCCAGCAGCGCGGGATCGCGCAGCGGAGCGATCAGGACCTCGGTCTGCACCTTGATCCGGCTGGTCGCGCCGGCGAGCAGGGCGAGGGCGACCAGCGGTTCCGGATTGTCGTAGACGAGCCGGTCGAGCAGGCCGAGGGTGGTGAAGGGACCGGCCTCCGCGCGGCGGGCCCAGTCAGGCAGAACGGTGGGGTCGGCGATCGGCAGTCCGAGTCCGACGTGCATGGGATCCTCCGGAAAATAGGGTGGGCAAATTACGCCGCCCACTCCTCGCCTGCTGATCGAGGCGGGGCTCCCACTCTGCGGCTTCGTTCCTGGAGAGCGCCTGTCGGATTGATCGTGAGAGTAGCCGCCGGTGCCGCGCCCCGGCAAGCCGCGTCCGCAGCCCCGGTACGCTTTCCTTCGGTAACTTCCGGTACGGCACGCGGCGCGCAGAAGGATTCATGGCCAACCTGATCAATCTCGAACAAGTCCACAAGAGCTTCGGCGTCAAGCCGCTGCTGGACGACGTCTCCCTCGGGGTGCAGGAGGGAGAACGGATCGGGGTCGTGGGCCTGAACGGCGGCGGGAAGACCACGCTGCTGGAAGTGCTCACCGGAATCGAGGAGCCCGACAGTGGGCGGGTCAGCCGGCGCGGGGACCTGCGCATCGCGGTCGTGACCCAGCGCGGCGTCCTGCCCGAGGGCGCCACCGTCGGCGAGGTGGTGCTGGCCGGTCTGGCCGACGACGCGCGCACCGACGGTGTGGCCGAGCACGAATGGGCCGCGAACCCGCGCATCCGCGGCGTGCTGGAGGGAATCGGCATCGCCGACCTCGGTATGGACGCTGCGGTCGCGAACCTGTCCGGCGGCGAGCGCCGCCGGGTGGCGCTGGCGGCGGCGCTGGTCCGCGAACTGGATCTGCTGGTCCTCGACGAGCCCACCAACCACCTGGACGTCGAGGGCGTGCAGTGGCTGGCCGAGCACCTGCTCTCCCGGCGCAGCGCGCTGGTCGTGGTGACCCACGATCGCTGGTTCCTCGACACCGTCGCGACCCGCACCTGGGAGGTGGTGGGCGGCAAGGTCGAGACCTACGAGGGCGGCTACAACGACTGGATCTTCGCCCGCGCCGAGCGCGCCCGCCAGGCCGACGCCAGCGAGGCCCGCCGCCGCAACCTCGCGCGCAAGGAACTGGCCTGGCTGCGCCGCGGCCCCCAGGCCCGCACCTCCAAGCCCCGCTACCGAGTCGAGGCCGCCGAATCCCTGATCGCCGACGTCCCACCCCCGCGCGACACCGTCCAACTCGCCTCCTTCGCCCGAAAGCGCCTGGGACGCGTAGTAGTCGAACTCGAGGATGTGACCCTCACCGTCCCCGGCGAGTCCACCTCTCCTTCCCCCGGCACGCTTTCGGCCGGGGGACGCGAGCTGGTGCGCGACCTCACCTGGCGCTTGGCCCCCGGGGAGCGCGCGGGCATCGTCGGCGTGAACGGCTCCGGTAAGACCACGCTGTTGCGGGCGCTGGCCGGGGATGTGGAACCGGTGTCCGGCAAGCGGATTCAGGGGCAGACCGTCCGGATCGGGTGGCTGCGGCAGGAACTCGACGATCTGCCCACGAATATGCGTGTGCTGGAGGCGGTTGCGGAGGTCGCCGAGCGAACCATGCTGGGCGACCGCGAGATCACCGCGAGCCAGCTCGCCGAGCGGCTCGGTTTCACGCCCGCCAAACAGCGCACCCCGGTCGGCGATCTGTCCGGTGGCGAGCGCCGCCGCCTGCAGCTGACCCGCATCCTCATGAGCGAGCCGAACGTGCTGCTGCTCGACGAGCCCACCAACGACCTCGACATCGATACCCTGCAACAGCTCGAGGACCTGCTCGACGGCTGGCCGGGCACCCTCGTGGTCATCAGCCACGACCGCTACCTGATCGAGCGCATCTGCGACACCACCTGGGCGCTGTTCGGCGACGGCAAACTCACCAATCTCCCCGGCGGCATCGAGGAGTACCTGCGCAAACGGGCCGCGCAGAGCGAGTCGCGCCGCCCGGCGTCCGGCGGTTCGTCGAATTCGCCCGCCCCCGCGACGGATTCGGCCGCCTACCGCGCCGCCCGCAAGGAGTTCGGCCGCCTCGAGCGCGCCCTGGAGAAGCTCACCGAACGCGAGCGGAAACTGCACACCGCCCTGGCCGAGGCCGCCACCGAACCGGACCGCCTGGTCACCCTGGGCGCGGAGCTGAAACAGGTGCAGGCCGAGAAGGACACCACCGAGGAGCGCTGGCTGGAACTGGCCGACGAGGTCGGCTAGTTCACAGCGCCTGGTCCAGCGGCGGGACCGGCAGGCAGGTGCGCACGAAATCGGCGCCGAAGCCGGTGAGAACGACGCTGCGATAGAGGATCTTGGTGCCGAAGCCCGCCCGCTTCACCAGGCGGCGCACCTCGGGCTGCGACTCCAGCAGCTGGTAGCGGGCCGGATTGTCGAGCGGATCGCGGGTGGTCTCCACCAGGCCCAGCCGGCGCAGGTTGGTGAGGTAGGTGTCGACCCGGCCGGTGAAGCGCAGCGCGGCGTCCTCGCCGATCATGTTGAGCCCCGATTCGACGCGCTGCCCGCCCGGGCTCAGCGGCCGCCCGGTCCGGATGTCGAGCACCGGTTGTGCCCCATCGAGATACAGGAAGCGCAGGATGCGCGCCTCGTCCGGCGCTATCTCGGTGAGGATGCGCGCGAAGGCCGGATGGTCGGCGTCGTCGTCCGCGCCGTGCACGCTCGCCGACATCCGCAGCAGTTCGGCGCCGCGTTCGCGCAGGCCCGGATCGCCGCTCACCGGGCGGTGGTCCGGCGCGGGGACGCCGAGCGCGCGGCGCACCGAATCCCGTACCTGCTCACCGGCATCCGAGAGCACGTCGCGCGGCGGGCGCCCGGCCATACTGCCCCGGACCACCGTGTCGGCGACGCCGATCGCCGTGCCCACACCCCAAGCCGTCGCCTCGGTCACCGCCGAGAACGCCACGCGCACCACGCCGGTCGCGGTGCGCACCGTGGAAGGCCTTCGCGCGGTGGAGTTTTCGGGCACGGCCAGCTCGGCCGCCGGCCGCGGGACGAGTTCTGTGGAGTCTGAGCTGTCGCTGGGGTCCGGTCCCGTCATATCCATTGGGTCGCAATCGCCGTTCCGAAGATCAGGATATGAGCGTAACCGGCGAACAGCCCGAGCACACCGCCGTGCACGAACAAAAGCCATTCGTCCTGCTTGATGGCGGAACGCAACATGTCGACGAAATCCGGCGGGGACAGCGCGGCCATCTGCTTGGCGATGTACTGGCTGACGTTCTTGCTCTGTTGCGCGTTGAACGCCGGATCCGCGAACGCGACGGGCGCGAGATCCTTACCGGCGTCGGCGAATCGGGTCTGCAGCGTCTCGTAGTCGCGGCTGCCGATCATGAACTTCAGCGCGCCGCGCGCCGGGCCCAGCGCCCGGTCGGTCGCGGGCCGGAGAGTGTCCTCGAGGACCTGCATGGTGCGGTCCGAGCGCGGGCCGTTGAGCAGTTCGTCCCCGACGTTGGCGACGGTCACGACCTGACTGGCCACCAGATCCGCGTAGCCCTGGGTGATCTCGGACTGCCGCTTGATGAGCAGGCCCTGCCGCCACGGGCACCACCACTTCGGATAGGCCGGTTCGAAGATCAGGTTGATGCCGATCCAGTTCACCACCCAGCCGATGATCACCCCGCCGATCGGCAGCACCGCCAGCACCGGCCAGTGCGTCAGATGCAGGATGCCGACCAGGACCGCGCCCATCGGCGCGCCGAAGTAGAAGCCGAAGTTCTGCATGAACCGCAGCTCCTTGGCGCCCAGCACCTGGAACACCATGTTGAGCAGGTGCGGCCGGGACTGGAAGTAGCGGATCACCATGGACTTGACGTCGAGGAGCTGCTCGATGTTGTTCCCGAGTTCCTCGGTCAGTTCCCGCAGGATGTCGGGCAGCTGCTGGCGCACCCGCTCGTGCACCATCTCGCGGACCTGGGTGGGCAGGTTGTACCAGAGCTGGGGATGCTCCCGCGTCGCGATGTCCTCGACGATGTCGCGGATCTGCTCCTCGGCGAGCGTGGTCAGATGTTCGGCGAGGGCGTCGGGTTCCAGCTCGCGATAGAAGTCGGCGACGCTGCCCAGCTTGGCCAGGCCCTTGTCGACGGCGATGGACGCCATCTTGTCGGCGCGCGAGGGGACGATGCCCTGCCATCCCGTCCGGCCGTCGAACTGCAGCAGCGGCAGCACCTGAATGCGCTTGGGGAGGTAGGGGAACAGCCATCGCAGGCCCGGCACCCGCACGCCGTGGAAGCGCAGCGGCTTGAACAGCATCAGCACGCCGGTCCAGTTGGTGATGTAACCGATGACGCCGGTGAACAGCGGGATCGTGATCAGTTCCGCCAGGATGGTCGGGTGGATATGGAAAACGCTGTCTAGCACGACACCCTCCTGCCGACCCCGATACCGGTGACCGCCGCCTCACCGGCACCTCAACGTACCCCGTCGGCTGGGGGGACCTTACTGTGGATTCAGGAATCCGGTCCACTTCCGACCGGATCTGGCCCGTGGCCGGGAGAGGTGGGAGACTTCGGTCACACCGCTCGTCCGGAATGTCGCATCGGACATCGGCTACCGGAAGAATGACGGCCACCACAGCAGGGGCAATAATGTGAGCGTATTCGGGCTCACCCAAGCGATATTCGGAGAAGCACGGAGAAGCACGTGGCAGACGACAGGACCGGACGGGACGTGGTCCGACCCGGTTCCCGCGCCGTGGAACGCAGCTCTGACGCGGAGCAGCGGCAGATAAGCAACGAGGCACGCCTCATCCGCGGCGTATTCCGTGCCGCCGGGCTGGCGGCGGGTACCGCCGTGCGCGGCGGGCAGTGGGCGGTCGGTACCACCTACGAGGTGACCAGGCAGATCACGCAGGCGGCGCTGGACGGCGAGTCGTCCACCGAGATCGCCGAGCGGGCCGGCGCGGCGCTGCAATCGGTGGCCCGCAATATCCTCGGCGTCACCGAGGGGTCGGTGCGCGAGATCGTCAGTTACGTCCCCACCGGCAACGGCCACAGCCACACCACCACGCAGGCCATCCCGGGCGGCTATGTGCGGTCGGCCAGCCTGGACGACCTGCGCCGCCGCGGCGAGGCCCTGCTGGCCCGGTCGGCCGACGTCTACTTCACCGAGGACGTCCACCCCGCCTACGACCGCATTCTCGATCAGATCGCTCCCGACGAGGCCCGCATCCTGCGTTTCATGGCGCTCAACGGGCCGCAGCCGGCGGTCGACGTGCGGACCAACCGGCCGCTGGGCATCGGTTCGGAGCTGGTGGACGGCGATCTGACCTCGGTTCCCGAACAGGCCGGGGTGCGTTATCCGGACCGGGCGCGGCTGTATCTGATCAATCTGAACCGCCTCGGACTGCTCGTGACCTCCGAAGATCCGGTGGTATTGAGCCGCTATATGGTGCTCAAGGTGCAGCCGGTCGTGGAGACCGCGCTCAAACGGGCCGGTCGGGTGCCCAAGATCGTGCGAAAGAGTCTGCGACTGACGGAGTTCGGCGAGGACTTCTGCAAAACCTGCTTCGCGATCAACGGGTCGTAACGCGCCTGATAGCGATCCGATACAAATTTGCCCATCTGTGAGGAATCGCCTCTTTCGGGTGGGATTGTGGAGTTATGGATTCCGACGCCGTCTCCGCGATCAGCCGGCTGAAGTTCCGGTACCTGCGGGCACTCGACACCAAATCCTGGGACGACTTCGCCGACACCTTGATCCCCGAGGCGACGGCGACCTACAGCGAGTACCTGCAGTTCGAATCGCGCGACGCGTTCCTGGCATTCATGCGCAACACCCTCGGCCCGCACGTGATCACCGAGCACCGCTGCGACCATCCCGAGATCGACGTCGAGGGCGACAGCGCCACCGGCACCTGGTACCTCGCCGATACCGTCCTCATCCCGGGTCACAACATGCTGCTGCGTGGTGCGGCGTTCTACAACGACCGGTACGTCCGATGCGACGACGGCCGCTGGCGCATCGCCCACACCGGCTACGAACGCACCTACGAGGTGGTCCTCTCCCTCTCCGACCTCCCCAGCCTCCGCCTCACCTCCAGCCGCTGGGGGCTGATCGCCCGCGAGCCAGGGATGACGCCGGATACCGAGGGCCCCTCCCCGGACAACTCCGAAACCATGGGCTAGCGCCCCCACCACCGTTTCCCGGCATGCTTTTGGCCGGGATCTCGCGAGATCCCGGCCAAAAGCGCGCCGGAAAACGGGGGCGGCCGAAAGGAGGCCGGGCTCAGTCGGTGGCGGCGACCAACGGCTCCAGCGTGAGGTCCCCCATTTCCTTCTGGATGTACTGCAGCCGCCACTTGTCGCTGAACAGGGCGAGGATCGCGCCGTCGGTGCGGGTGAAGACCTCGACGCCGCGCTGGCGGTCCAGTTCCGGGGCCGAGGCGGCGTCGGTGCGGCGGGCGAGCTGGAACGGCAGGTGGTTGAGTTCGGTCTCGACGTTGAATTCGGCCTGCATGCGGGCGGTCACCACCTCGAACTGCATGGGACCGACCGCGGCCAGGACCGGCGAGGCGTCGCCGCGGGTGTCGTTGCGCAGCACCTGCACGACGCCCTCGGAGTCGAGCTGATCGATGGCCTTGCGGAACTGCTTGTACTTCCCGGCGCTGCGGGCGCTGAGCGCGGCGAAATGCTCGGGCGCGAACGACGGGATCGGCGGGAACTCCACCTTCTTGTCGACGAACAGGGTGTGGCCCGGCGCCAGCGCGGTGGCGTTGACCAGGCCGACCACATCGCCCGGATAGGCGGTGTCGACCGTGTTGCGCTCCCGGCCGAAGACGGTGAGGGCGTATTTGGTGGCGAACGGGCGGCCGGTCTGCGCGTGCGTGACGACCATGCCGCGCTCGAATTCGCCGGACACGATGCGCATGAACGCCAGCCGGTCGCGATGGGCCGTATCCATTCCCGCCTGCACCTTGAATACGACCGCGCTGAACGGCGACTGCGGGTCCCGCGGCGTGCCGTCGACGTCGGCGCGCGGGCCGGGCGCGGGCGCCAGCGCGACCAGCGTGTCCAGCAGCTGGCGCACGCCGAAGTTCAGCATGGCCGAGGCGTAGATGACCGGCGAGGTGTGCCCGGCCAGGAACAGCTCCTGATCGTGGTCCTGCCCGGTCGCCGACAGCAGTTCGCTCTCCTCGGCGGCCGTGGTCCAGACGTCGTCCTCGCGCTCGGCCGCCTGCTCCGGGCTGTAGGACTCCTCCGGCGCGATGGTGGCGCCGCCGGCGGTGCGGGTGAAGTGGATGTACTCGGTCGCCTCGCCGTCGACGCCGCGGCGTAGCAGGCCGCGGAAGTCGCCGGCGATGCCGACCGGGAGGAACAGCGGGGTCGGGGTCAGCCCGATGCGCTCGGTGATCTCGTCGAGCAGTTCCAGCGGGGCGCGGCCCGGCCGGTCCCACTTGTTGATCACGGTGATGACCGGGATGCCGCGATGGCGGCACACCTGGAACAGCTTCAGGGTCTGCGGCTCGAGGCCCTTGGCGGCGTCGATGAGCATGACCGCGGCGTCGACGGCGGTCAGCACCCGGTAGGTGTCCTCCGAGAAGTCGGAGTGGCCCGGAGTGTCGACCAGGTTGATCACGCACCCGCCGTATTCGAACTGCAGCGCGGTCGAACTCACGGAGATGCCGCGCGCCTTCTCCATCTCCATCCAGTCCGAGACGGTCGAGCGGCGACCGGCCTTGCCGTGGATGGCCCCGGCCTCGGCGATCTTCTTCGCGTGCAGCGCGAGCGCCTCGGTGAGCGTGGACTTACCGGCGTCGGGGTGCGAGATCACCGCGAACGTACGCCGCCGCGCGGCCTCCTCGGCCAGCCCGGACGCGGCCGGCGTGACCACGTCGGCACTACCAGTCGGGGAATTCACGGAACGGCTCCTCTACGCGGGACGGGCAACCGGTCCAGGCTACCGGCGCTGCCGCTCTCGGCGCCGTTCGGGGGCATCGCTGAGCAGGGGTGCCGATGCGGGAGTGCCGGTCCGTGCGTGCTACTCTTCTCGGGTTGTCTCGGCGAGGGTGAGCCCTTGTGCGCACCGTGATCGACGCGGCCCGGTTTCCGGCCGTCCTAGTTCGGTCTTCGCCAGACTGAGCAGACCCCGGTCAGGTCCGTCCCTGACCCAGTGAAGCAGACCGACCGCCCGGAGAACCGTAGGAGTTCATCTGTCATGTCCGACGCCAGCCTTCTCGAAGCCAACGTTCGCACCGAATTCGGCAAGGGCGCCGCACGCCGCACTCGCCGGGACGGCAATGTGCCCGCGGTGCTGTACGGCCACGGTGAGGCCCCCAAGCACCTGGCGGTGAACGCCCAGGCCTTCGCCGCGATCCTGCGCGAGCACGGCACCAACGCCGTGCTGAACCTGGAGATCGACGGCAAGAAGCAGCTCGCGCTCACCAAGTCCGTTGTGGTGCACCCGATCCGCCGCTACATCGAGCACGCCGACCTGCTGATCGTCAAGCGTGGCGAGAAGGTCGTCGCCGACGTGCACGTCGTGCTCGAGGGTGACGCCGCGCCGGGCACCCTGGTCACCCAGGACGCCAGCACGCTGGCCGTCGAGGCCGACGCGCTGAACATTCCGGAGGAGCTGACGGTGTCGATCGAGGGCGCCGAGGTCGGCACCCAGATCACCGCCGCCCAGGTCACGCTGCCCAAGGGCGCCACCCTGGCCGCCGACCCGGAGACGCTGGTCGTCAACATCGTCGCCGCCACGGCCGCCGATGTCGCCGAGCCGGAGTCCGAGGGCGAGACCGAAACCGAGGGCGAGAGCGCCGAATAAGGCCCTCGCACACCCTTCTTCGATGACCGAGTCGACCGCGCGGCCGGACGGGTCGGGGCCCGCGCTCGTGGTCGGCCTGGGTAATCCCGGGTCCGAGTACGAGCGCACCCGGCACAATGTCGGCTTCCTCGTCGCCGACGCGCTCGCGGGGCGCGTCGGCGGGCGCTTCACCGTGCACAAGAAGTCCGGCGCCGACCTGGTGGAGGCCCGGCTGGACGGGCGCAAGGTCCTGCTGGCCAAGCCGCGCAGCTACATGAACGTCTCCGGCCGTCCGGTCGCCGCGCTGGCCCGCTTCTTCTCGGTGCCCGCCACCGACGTGATCGTCGTCCACGACGAACTCGACCTGCCGTTCGGCACCGTCCGGCTCAAGCGCGGCGGGGGCGAGGGCGGCCACAACGGCCTGCGCTCGATCTCCAGCTCGCTGACCACCAAGGACTACCTGCGGGTCCGCTTCGGCATCGGTCGCCCGCCCGGCCGCCAGGACCCGGCCGACTTCGTCCTCAAACCGTTCTCCTCGGTCGAGCGCAAGGAAGTGCCGGTGGTGGTCGAACAGGCCGCCGATGCGGTGGAGATGCTGCTGCGTGTGGGGTTGGAAACCGCGCAGAACCAATTGCACTGAGTTTCCGGCCAAGAGCGTGCCGGAAAAGCGATGGTGTGCCGGAAAGCGATGGTGTGCCGGAGTCTGTGAAGTGGGCTCCGCTAGCCCTCCTCGATCGCGGGCATAGGGATACCGTCGAGGAATCCGGGCTGGCGGGACGCGTCCACCAGTTCGAGGGCCGCGCCGATGCTGTCCACGCGGTGGTAGGCGAACGATCGGCCGTAGGGGCAGCCGGAGAACTCGGACGGGAAACCCGCCCGGTCGAGCCGGTCGGAACCGGCGGTGAGTGAGGAACTCCAGAACCCCAGGTGATGGAAGTGCGGGCCGTCGCTCGCGTCCCACGGGCTGCCGGGGCCTGCTTCGATGAGTTCGAAGTACGGCGGGCCGCCCACGGAGAACACGATGCGAAAGTCCCAGTCCCCGATGCGATCCCGGCGGATCTCGCGCCATTCGACCCCGGCGCTCGCGGTCAGGTCGGCCATCGCCCGTTCTAGCTCCGCGACGGCGAAACACACGTGATAGAAGGCGGTCACCGGCCGTGTCCCGCGGCGAAGGCGGCGACCGCGTCGAGGAAGCGGTCGAGTTCGGCGGTGGTGACGAAGCAGTGCGGGGAGGCGCGGACCACGGAGTCGAGGTCGCGGGCCGTCATGTCGAGCAGCGTGGAGCCGCGGTGGCTGACGGTCACCGTGATGTCCTGTTCGCGCAGATGGTCGCGGATATCGACCGGCGGCACGCCGTCGAGGGTGAACGACACGATGCCGCTGTGCCGGGTCCCCAGGTCGCGCACGGTGATGCCCTCGATCTGCGGCAGCGTCTTGCGCAGGTACTCGGCATTGGCGGCGACCGCGGCGTAGACGTTCTCGGGACCGAGTTCGAGCAGGTAGTCGACCGCCGCCCCGAGGCCGAGGCGGGCCGCGACATCGTGCTCCCAGAACTCGAACCGGGAGGCGTCGGCCGCCAGGCGGTACTCCTGCGGGCCCGTCCACGACGCACCGTGCAGATCCAGGCGCGCCGGTTCCATGGCCGCGGCCAATTCCGGTCGCACATAGAGGAATCCGGTGCCGCGCGGCCCGCGCAGCCACTTGCGGCCGGTCGCCGACAGCGCGTCGACGCCCAACTCCTCGACATCGAGCGGGAGCTGGCCCGCCGACTGGCACGCGTCCAGCAGCACCAGCGCGCCCACGCGGTGCGCCGCCCGGGCGGCCTCCGCCACCGGGTTGACCAGGCCGCCGTTCGTCGGCGCGTGCAGCAGGGACACCAGCTTCACCCGCTCGTCGACCTGGTCGGCGAAGGCGTCGACATCGATCTGCCCGGCCGGATCCGTGGGGATCGCCTCGACCGTGGCGCCGGCGGCCCGGGCGCGCTGCAGGGCGGCGATGGCGTTGCTGGCGTAGTCCGAGCCCGAGACGAGGATGCGGTCGCCGGGCGCCAGCGGCACCGAGTAGAAGAAATCGGCCCAGGCCCGGGTCGCGCTGTCGCTCAACGCGATACCGGACGGGTCGGCGTTGATCAGGGCGCCGATCGAGGACTTCACCGCCGCCAGGTCGTCCAGGCGTTCGCCGGCCGCCCGGTAGCCCCCGATCTCCGCCTCGCGGCGCAGGTGCGCGATCACCGTATCGAGCACGACGCGGGGCGGCAGGGACGATCCGGCGCTGTCGAGGAAGACCGGAGACGGGGTCGGGCTGTCGTCGTAGGCGGGGATGTCGGCGCGAAGTCGGGTCTGATCCAGCACCTCACCGACGATAGAAGACGCCGGATTTGTCCTGGTGAGTGCGGGTCGTCGGCAGACCGTCACGAATTTTTCAGAATTCTTGTCGGTCGGCCCCGTTACTCTGGGTCGGGTCGGCGGAGGGCAGTGGTCCGGTCCTTCACGGCACAGCTATCGGCGGCACGGCTGCGGCGGCTGGCGTCGGGTCAGTCACGGCAGAGTGGAGGTAGACATGGCTATCACGGCGGTACGGGCCCCGATCGGTGCGGGCGCCGAGCTCTCCTCCAGAGCGGCGGCCGAGGCGTACGTGGGCGGCGTCTGCTTCAAACAGGGCCCACCAGCGCTGATCGGTGCCGAACTCGAGTGGCTCACCGCGCAGGACGGGCCGTCGGCACCGGGCGGGCGTCCGGAACTATCCGAGCTCGCGAATGCCCTCGGGCCGCACGCGCCGCGGTCCCTCTCCGCCGAATCCCCGGCTCTGCCGTTGCCGGGAGGCAGCCGGGTCACCGTCGAACCCGGTGGTCAGATCGAACTCTCCAGCGCCCCGTTCGGGGCCGCCGCCGAATTGTGTGAGCGCCTGCGCGAAGACGCGCATCTCCTCGAGACGTTGCTACACACCCGGTCCATCCGCATTCTCTCCGGCGCCGCCGATGCCGCCCGCGACCCCTCGCGGGTGCTGCAACTGCCGCGGTACCGGGCCATGGAGCGCAGTTTCGACGGCATCGGCCCGTTCGGCCGGCTCATGATGTGCAATACCGCCGCGACGCAGGTGAGCGTCGACGCGGGCGCCGACCCGGCCGAGGTGGCCGCCCGCTGGACCGCGCTCTACGCCGTCGGCCCCGCGCTCCTGGCCGCCTTCGCCTGTTCCCCCGACCTGGCCGGCGCCCCCGCGGGCGTCTGGGCCTCGCAGCGGATGCGGGCCTGGCTGCGGCTCGACCACGCGCGCACGCGCCCGTCGGTGCGGCACTGGTCCGATCCGGTGACCGATTACGGCCGCTGGGCGCTGGACGTGCCGCTGCTGTGCGTGCGGCGCGCCGAGGGCGAACAGGACTGGGCGGCGCCGCCCGGCGCGACCTTCGCCGACTGGCTCTGCGGTGCGCTCGACGACGAGGTCGGCCGCCGCCCCGAGGCCGCCGACCTGGACTATCACCTCTCGACCATGTTCCCGCCGGTCCGCGCCTCGGGACATCTGGAGGTGCGCTACCTCGACGCGCAACCCGGCGACGCGTGGAGCGTCCCGATCCACGCGTTCGAGGCGCTGATGTCGACGCCGGCCGTGGTCGCCGAGGCCACCCGGCTGGCCGCGCCGGTGGCCGATCAATGGCTGGAGGCGGCGCGCGGCGGCCTGGCGGATCCGCAGATCCGTTCGGCGGCAGTGGATCTGCTCCTGCTCGCCGCCACGCACGCCGCGACGCCGGGAGCCGCCGGCGAACTGCTCGCCGCCGCCCATCGATGTCGCGCCGGCCGCACACCCACGGGCGAGGTCGCCGTCCATCCCCGCAGCGAGGCGGGGGAATGACGCGCCGGGACGCTCCCCTCGACGAATTCGGAGTTCTCTCATGACTGTTCATCTCACCGGGACCGACCGTGCCGACACCGAACGGCTGCGCGAGCGGATCGCCGACGTGCTCGAGCGCTCGCGGGCCAGGACGGCCGCGCTGACCGACTGCATCGATGAGGCGGAGCTGGTGGCGCAGCATTCGCCGCTGATGAGCCCGCTGGTCTGGGACCTGGCGCATATCGGCAACCAGGAGGAGCTGTGGCTGATCCGCGATGTCGGCGGCCGCGAGCCGGTGCGCGCCGATATCGACCACCTCTACGACGCGTTCCAGCATCCGCGGGCGGACCGTCCCGCCCTGCCGCTGCTCGATCCGGACGAGGCCCGCGGATACGTGGGCACCGTCCGGCTGAAGGTCTGGGATGTGTTGTCGAGCCATGCGTTACGCGGCGCCCGGCTGGTCGACGGCGGATTCGCCTTCGGCATGATCGCCCAGCACGAACAGCAGCACGACGAGACCATGCTCGCCACCCATCAGCTGCGCGCGGGCGGGCCGGTGCTGACCGCCGCGCCCGCACCGGCCGCCCGGGCCGGGGCAAGCGGTGAGGTCGTCGTTCCGGCCGGCGAATTCACGATGGGCACGTCGAGCGAACCGTGGGCGCTGGACAACGAGCGCCCCGCGCACCGGGTGCACGTCCCCGCCTTCGCCATCGACGCCGCACCGGTGACGAACGCGCAGTACCAGGAGTTCATCGCCGACGGCGGCTACGAGCGTCCCGAGCTGTGGTCCGAGCGCGGCTGGGCCCATCGCACCGAGGCGGGCCTGCGCGCCCCGCAGTTCTGGGAGAACGACGGCGGAAGTGGCTGGTGGCGAAGGGTTTTCGGAACGTTGCAGCCGGTGCGGCCGCAGCAGCCCGTGGTGCACGTGTGCTGGTTCGAGGCGGAGGCGTACGCCGCCTGGGCGGGTAAGCGCCTGCCCACGGAGGCCGAATGGGAGAAGGCGGCCCGATTCGATCCGATCACCGGTCGCACGCGCCGCTACCCGTGGGGCGACGCCGATCCCACCGAGGCCACCGCCAATCTCGGCCAGCGGCACCTGGAACCGGCCGAGGTGGGCGCCTATCCGGCGGGCGCGTCGCCGGCGGGCGTGCATCAGCTGATCGGCGACGTCTGGGAGTGGACCTCGTCGGGTTTCGAGGCCTACCCGGGTTTCGAGGCGTTCCCGTATCGCGAGTACTCGGAGGTGTTCTACGGCGGCGACTACAAGATGCTGCGCGGCGGCTCCTTCGGTACCGATCCGGTCGCCTGCCGCGGCACCTTCCGCAACTGGGACCACCCGATCCGCCGCCAGATCTTCTCCGGCTTCCGCCTGGCCCGCGACCTGCGAGCGGACGAGCGCTGATGTGCCGGCACCTGGGCTATCTCGGCCCGCCGGTTCCCGTCGGTGAGATGCTCACCCGCGGCACGCATTCCCTGCGCACCCAGTCCTGGGCGCCGCGGGAGATGCGCGGGGGCGGCACGATCAACGCCGACGGTTTCGGGGTCGCCTGGTGGGTTCCGGAGTTCGTCCTGCCGGACGAGGGCACGGGCGTGGGCGACGGCCGGGTGGCCGGGCGGATCGGCGGCCGTGCGCCGATCACGCTGCGGGCCAGCCGCTATCGGAACCCCGCCCCGATCTGGACCGACCCGGCGGTGGACGAGGTGCTGCCGCAACTGCGGTCGCGGGCGGTGCTCGCGGCGGTGCGGTCGGCGACGGTCGGCATGCCGGTGGAGCGCACCGCCTGCGCCCCGTACACCCACGGCCGCTGGGCATTCAGCCACAACGGCGTCGTGCCCGAGTGGCGGCGGGTGCTCGCCGAGGTCGCCGCGGAGTCGGGCGCGCCGGCGCTGCTGGACGCCGAATCCCACACCGATTCGGCGGTCCTGTGGGTGATCCTGCGCGAACTCCTCGAGGCGCCGGACGCGTCCCGGAACGGTTCCGCCGACGGATACGCGGTGGCCGATACGGCCGAATCCTGGACCCGCGTCGAGTCGGCACGAGAGGACCGGGAGCGGCCCGCGCGAATCCTGAGCCGGCTGGCCTCGGCCGTGCTGGCCCGTGCGCCGCGGGCACGGCTGAATCTGCTGCTCGGTGACGGCGAAACCCTCTGGGCCACCACCGCGTACCACTCGCTGTCGGTGCTGGTCACCGACGAGGCGGCGGTGGTCGCCTCCGAACCCTACGACGACGATCCGCGGTGGCAGCCCGTCGCGGACCGGCAGCTGGTGACGGCCCAGCCCGGCCACCTGTCCGTCGTCCCCCTCGAATCCGTCGAATCCGAAAGGGCGCGTTCATGACCGCACCGACGCTGGAGATCCACCTGACCGACGACGACCTCACCGCCGCATTGCGGTCGGACGCGCGGCGCGGCCTCACCGCGACACCGAAGTCGTTGCCGCCCAAGTGGTTCTACGATGCCCGGGGCAGCGAGCTGTTCGAGGAGATCACCGCGTTGCCGGAGTACTACCCGACCCGGACCGAGCGGGCCCTGCTGGAGCGGGTCGTCGGCGAGATCGCCCGGATCGCGCAGGCCGAGGTGCTGGTCGAACTCGGATCGGGGTCGGCCGCCAAGACCCGCCTGCTGCTCGAGGCCCTGAGCGCCGAGGGCCCGCTGAAAACGTATGTTCCGCAGGATGTCTCGGTCTCGGCGCTGCGGGGCGCCGCCGAGCAGATCGTCGCGGAGTTTCCCGGGCTCGCGGTGCACGGGGTGGTCAGCGATTTCACCGAGACTCTGCACAACCTGCCGCGCGGCGGCCGGCGCATGATCGCCTTCCTCGGCGGCACCATCGGCAACCTGGTCCCCGCCGAGCGCGCCGAATTCCTGGCGGGCATCCAGGAGGTCCTGGAACCGGGGGAGCAGCTACTACTCGGCGCGGGACTGGTGATCGACCCCGCGATCCTGGTCCCCGCCTACGACGACGCCGCGGGCGTCACCGCCGAATTCAACCGGAACGTGCTGTCGGTATTGAACTCCCGCCTGCACGCCGACTTCGACCCGCAAAGCTTCCGCCACGTGGCGCTGTGGGACGCGCGGAACGAATGGATCGAGATGCGCCTCGAGGCCACCCGCGAGATGACCGCCACCGTCGCCGACCTCGACCTCACCGTCCACTTCGACGCGGGCGAGCAGATGCGCACGGAGATCTCCGCCAAGTTCCGAATCGAGGGTCTCACTGGGGAATTGGATGCGGCTGGGTTCGATACCGAGAAGGTGTGGACGGACCCGGAAGATAGGTTCGCCCTGGTCCTGGCCGCCCGTCGCTGACGCCCCGCTCATTCCCGTCGCTGACGCCCCGCTCATTCCCGTCGCTGATACCCCGCTCATTCCCGTCGCCCACGCCCCGCCTTTTCCCGGCACGCTTTTGGCCGGGATCCATGGTGACCCAGCTGGTTCCGGTGAATTCCGGCCAAAAGCGTGCCGGAAAACGGGCGTGCTGCGGCGGGTCTACTCGCCCCCGACCACGGCACCCAGCCACTCGATAAGTGGCCGCATAGCCTCCCAGGACTTGCGGATCTCCTTGGCGGCGCGCGGGCTCTCCAGCCAGTCCGGGCAGCCGAATTGCTTGCTCACCAGCAAGGATTTGTGGCGCAGGAGGTCGATGCGGGGGTGGTCGGCGGAGTAGCCCTTGGGTTGGGTTTTGAGTTTGTCGCCGCCGGTGGGGTAGCCGGACTTGGTCAGTTTCGCGAGGATTCGTTCCAGTTCGGCCCCGCGGACCTCGTCGTCGATCGTGGCGCGCAGGCGGGCCAGCTGTCCGGGGGAACTGGCGTAGATGCCGCCGGCGACGAACAGGCCGGGCGCGCCGATCTGCACGTACCAGCCGGTGCCCGGCGCGACGTGGACGATGGCGCCCTGATGGTCCTTGTAGGGCTTCTTGTCCTTCGAGAACCGCACATCCCGATAGGGACGGAAGATCTTGGCGGCGCCGAAATCCCCCTCGAGTTCGGCGATCAGCGCGGTCATCGGCTGCTTCACCGACTGCTCGTAGACGTGCTTGTTGGCGGTCCAGAACGCCTTCGAGTTGTCGGCTTCCAGATCCTCGTAGAAGTCCAGCCCCGCGATCGGGAACCCCGCGAACTCGCTCATGCCGACCAACTTATCGCGACGGTCCGACGCGTCGCTCAGTCGCCGGGCTGGTCGCGGATCTCCATGGCGGCCGCCTCGGCGGGACGGTCGTCTTCGGCGCGCTGTTCGTCGCGGTGGCGGCGGCGGGTCCACTCCTGGTCGAGTTCGCTGGCGATGCCGAGGCGGCCGGTGTCGTCGTTCTCGTGGTAGCGGATGACGAGATCGTCCGGAGGATCGGCGATATAGCGCTCGTACTCGCGGACCTCGTCGGCCTGCTCGTCCTCGCCCATGTCGTAGTCCAGATTCTCGCGCTCGTCGTCACCCATCTCGAACACCTCGTCCATCAATTGATCCGCTCTTGCCCCGGCACGCTCGTCGCTGGGGTCGGAATCCTCGGCCATGGTGCACCTCTCTTCGCAGGCCAGCTCACCGGTAGCAAACCACTGCGAACCTCCCTAACGCTACCGCTTCCGAGGCGTGAAGTGGGATAACGGGAGAGTTCCCGGCCAAAAGCACGCCGGGAACATGGGGTGGTGGCTACGCCGGGAACATGGGGTGGTGGCTACGCCGGGAACATGGGGTGGTGGCTATGCCGGGAAGGTGGGTGGTGGCTACGCCGAATCGCGGGTAGCTGGCCCCGAGACGGCGGAAGGCCCCACCGCCATTCCGGCGGTGGGGCCCTCTCGTCGTTTTTCCGGCGTGCTTTTGGCCGGAAAAGAACTAGGCCGAGCCGTTGAACAGGCCCGTCACCGACCCGTTCTCGAAGACCTCGCGGATGGTGCGGGCCAGGAGGGGGGCGATCGTCAGCACCGTCAGCGTCGGGAACTTCTTGTCCTCGGTGATGGGCAGGGTGTTGGTGACGATCACTTCGCGGGCGCCGCAGGCCGACAGCCGCTCGGCGGCGGGCTTGGACAGCACGCCGTGGGTGGCGGCGATGACCACGTCGCCGGCGCCGGCCTCGCGCAGCACGCGGACGGCCTCGGCGATGGTGCCGCCGGTGTCGATCATGTCGTCGATCAGGATGCAGGTGCGGCCGTCCACGTCACCGACCGGGCGGTGCGACTTGACCTGGTTGGGCACCAGCGGGTCGCGGGTCTTGTGGATGAACGCCACCGGGGCGCCGCCGAGCGAGTCGGCCCACTTCTCGGCGACCTTCACGCGGCCGGCGTCGGGGGAGACGACGGTGACGTTGTCGGTGCTGTAGTGGTTGCGCACGTACTCCGACAGCTGGACCAGCGCGTGCATGTGGTCCACCGGGCCGTCGAAGAAGCCCTGGATCTGGTCGGTGTGCAGGTCGACGGTGATGATCCGGTCCGCGCCCGCGGTCTTGAGCAGGTCGGCGACCAGGCGGGCGGAGATGGGCTCGCGGCCGCGGTGCTTCTTGTCCTGCCGCGCGTAGGGATAGAACGGCAGCACCGAGGTGATCCGCTTGGCCGACCCGCGCTTCAGCGCGTCCAGCATGATGAGGTGCTCCATCAGCCACTCGTTCAGCGGGGCCGGGAAGCCCTGCATGACGAACGCGTCCGAGCCGCGAACGGATTCCTCGAACCGGACGAAGATCTCTCCGTTGGCGAAGTCGCGGGCAGTTTGCGGAGTGATCGGAACGTCGAGTTCCTTCGCCACCTGCTCGGACAACTCGGGGTGAGCGCGCCCCGAGAACAGCATCAGGTTCTTCTGATTATCGGTCGAGAACGCGGTCACTCTGTGTTGCCATCCTTTTGCTCGGTTGCTTGACTCGCCCTGTCATCGGCCTTTGTCGCGTCGGCCGCCGCCTGCGCCGCAGCGGTCCCAGGTCGTTTCCGCTGCACCCAGCCCTCGATATTGCGCTGTGCTCCGCCCGAGATCGCGAGCGCTCCCGGCGGAACGTTTCTCCGCAGCACAGTACCTGCTGCCGTATAGGCGCCGTCGCCCACGGTCACCGGGGCTATGAACATCGTGTCACTACCGGTGCGCACATGGGAACCCACGACCGTGTGGTGTTTGTTCACCCCGTCGTAGTTGACGAACACGCTGGACGCGCCGATGTTGCTGTACTCGCCGATGGTGGCGTCGCCGACGTAGGTCAGATGCGGCACCTTCGAATGCGCGCCGACGGTGGCGTTCTTGGTCTCGACGAAGGCTCCGAGCTTGCCGGAGACGCCCACGACCGTGCCGGGGCGTAGGAAGGTGAAGGGTCCGATGGTCGCGCCGGGTCCGATGGTCGCGCCCTGGCCGTGCGTGCGCACGACCGTCGCGGCGTCGCCGACCACCACGTCGGTGAGGGTCGAGTCCGGCCCGATCTCGGCGTCCTCGCCGATGACCGTAGTGCCCAGCAGCTGCACGCCGGGCCGCAGCACCGCGTCGCGGCCGATCCGGACACCGGCGTCCACCCAGGTGGTGGCCGGATCGATGACCGTGACCCCGGCCCGCATGTGGCGCTCCAGGATGTAGCGGTTGAAGATGCGGGCGGCCGCGGCGAGTTGCACGCGGTCGTTGACGCCGGTCACCTTGGCCGCGTCGACCAGCCGTGCGCCGTGCACCGGGTGGCCGCCCTCGCGGGCCAGCTTCAGCACATCGGTCAGATACAGCTCGTGCTGCGCGTTGGCGGTGGTGAGGCGTCCGATCATGGTGCGCAGCACCGCGGCGTCGAAGACGTAGACGCCTGAGTTGACCTCCGTGATGGCGGCCTGCTCCGGGGTGGCGTCGGCGTGCTCGACGATCTCGAGGACGTGGCCCTCGGCGTCGCGCACGATGCGGCCGTAGCCGTTCGGATCGTCGGGCGCGAAGGTCAGCACGGTCACCGCCGACCGCTGCGGATAGCTGTTGTGCTCGCTCAGCAGAGCGGACAGGGTGTCGCCGTCCAGCAGCGGGACATCGGCCGAGGTGACCAGCAGATCACCGGAGAAGTCGTCCGGCAGCGCCGACAGCGCGCACTGCACGGCGTGCCCGGTGCCCAGCTGCTTCTCCTGCACCGCGGGGGTGATCTCGCGACCCAGTTCCGCCGCAACGGAATTCATCGCCGCGCCGACCTGATCGCGATCGTGGCCGATCACGGTGATGAGGTAGGCGGGGTCGATCTCGTTCGCCGCATGCAGCGCGTGCGCGAGCATGGAGCGGCCGGCCATCGAATGCAACACCTTCGGGGTCTTGGACCGCATTCGAGTTCCGGCACCGGCTGCGAGAACGACGACGGCGGTCTGCTGTGGCATGGATCTCCCTCGGCTGCCTGTCATCGTGTGGGCTGTCCCTCGGTCACTTCGGTCCTCGGTCACCGCGGGCACTGCCGATCGACCTTAGGGCATCGTGCCGGCCGACCGCGGTCACCGCGCCCCCGAGCTCCGCCGCCAGGACTCGAACCTGGACTAACTGAACCAAAATCAGTGGTGCTGCCATTACACTACGGCGGATTGTCGCACCGGCGGAGAGAACCCGTCCGCCGTCACGTCACGGCACGCGGGAATGATCCTCGCACGCCGAGCCGCAAAGGGCCACTTTCCCGGCCGGAAGGCAACCGTATGCCGCGAGGCGCGGGGTGCCGCGCGCGGGGGCGGCGGAGTCTGGAAGAGTTGTCGTGCGAGTCGGCCGGGAATCGTAGGGAGGCGGTGGGATCGATGAGTTCGGGTGAGCACCGGACGCCGCGTCCCCGCATGACCGGAACCCAGCGCCGCCAGCAGCTGATCGAGATCGGCCGGGCGCTGTTCGCCGAGCGTGGCTACGACGCCACCTCCATCGAGGAGATTGCCCAGCGCGCCCAGGTCTCCAAACCCGTTGTCTACGAACATTTCGGCGGGAAGGAAGGTCTGTACGCGGTGGTGGTCGACCGGTAGATGTCGACGCTGCTGGACATGATCACCTCCTCGCTGACGCAGAACCGCTCGCGGGTGCGGCTGGAGCAGGTGGCACTGGCGTTGCTGACCTATATGGAGGAGCGCACCGACGGCTTCCGCATCCTGATGCGCGATCAGCCGGTCTCGGCGGCGGAGGGCACGTACTCCAGTCTGCTCAACGAGGCGGTCAATCAGGTCGCCCATATTCTCGGCGGCGATTTCGAGCGGCGCGGTTTCGACACCAGCCTGGCGACGATGTACGCGCAGGCGCTGGTCGGGATGGTGGCGACCGCCGCGACCTGGTGGCTCGACGAGCGCGAGCCCTCCAAGGAAGTGGTCGCCGCGCATCTGGTGAACCTGTGCTGGAACGGGCTGACGCACCTGGAGGCCGACCCGCAACTGGCCTCCGAATGGCCGAGCGGTGCAGCAACATAGGCCGCGACGCGCCCGCCCGGGGGGATAACAGGGGAAGAACTGGACGGTTAACCCAAAATTAGCGAAGGAGGCTGGGCTGAATGCTCGATTCCGCAGACTCGGGCCTGTCGGGTGGTACGGTTCACCCATCCTTCGAGTGCTGTTCGAGCTGTGATGTCGGTCTACTTCGGGATGTCGGTCTACTTCAGGATGGCTGGTTTGATGACAGGCGGATCCGATGGCTAGGCAAGCGCGTGCGGAGATCACTCGCGATTCCGTCCTCGCGGGCGCGGCCGATGTCTTTCTGCGCCTGGGCTACGCGAACGCGAGTCTGAGCGAGATCATCGCGCAGTCCAATGTGACCAAGGGCGCCTTGTACTTTCACTTCGGCTCCAAGGAGGAGCTGGCGCGCGCCGTGGTCGACCAGGGCAACGAGCGACTGGTGAGCGCCTGCCAGGGATTCTTCGATCCCCGGGTGCCCGCGCTGGAGGCGAGCATCGGCATCACCTACGTGGTCGCCGATCTCACCATGAACGATCCGATGGTGGGCGCGATGCTGAAACTCACCCACCAGATCGGCGACTACCGCGGCGCCACGGGCGAGAACATCGCCAAGACCTGGGGTGAAACGCACCGGTTGCTGGCCGAGCGGGCCATCTCCCAGGGCGACCTGAAACCGGAGCTGGATCCGGAGACGATCGGCCTGCTGCTGCAGGAGCTGAGCGCCGGCGTGCACATCACCGCCGTCGGCACCGATTCGATCGACCAGATGGCCACCCGCATGGAACGCATGTGGTATTTCCTGCTCCCGTCGATCGTCCCGGACGAGAAGGTGGCGTACTTCCGCGAGTTCGCGGCCCGGCGATTACGCCGCTACGTGCCGTAATTCGGCCTCCGCTGTGTGGAGGTAGGCACAGTGCTGGTGGGTGGAAATGCTGTCGGAGCCCGTGGCTAGACTCGGTGGGCCGCCCTAAATCGCTGATCTGCGCCAGGAGTCTGCCCCATGCCCACCCGTCGTCCACCTCTCGCGGGACTGGCCGCGGTGGCCGGTGCCGATGCCGCGCTGACCCGGGTCGAAGGCCTGCTCGGGCGCTCACCCGTGCAACTGGTGGCGCCGTCGGCGGCGCGCCCGTTCGTGGCGTCGACCTTGGCACGGCAGCGCCCGCTGGTCGTGGTGACGGCGACGGGCCGTGAGGCCGACGACCTGACGGTCGAGCTGGCCGAGATCCTCGGCGAGGGCGTCGCGCTGTTCCCGTCGTGGGAGACGCTGCCGCACGAGCGGCTGTCCCCGAGCGCCGATACGGTGGGCCGCCGCCTGCAGGTGCTGCGGCGGCTGGCGCATCCCGAAGACCCGCTCCACCCCGAGCCGCTGCGAGTCGTCGTCACCACGGTGCGGTCGCTCGTCCAGCCCATGGCGTCGGGCCTCGGCGATATCGAGCCGATCGTCCTGCGTACGGGCACCGAGCACGATTTCGACGAATTGCCCTCGCGCCTGGTGGAATTCGCCTACGAGCGGGTCGACATGGTCGGCAAGCGCGGCGAATTCGCGGTGCGCGGCGGCATCCTCGACATCTTCCCGCCCACCGCCGACCATCCGGTGCGCGCGGAGTTCTGGGGCGACGAGGTGACCGAACTGCGCCCCTTCTCGGTGGCCGACCAGCGGTCGCTGCCCGACGTCGAGGTGGATGTCGTTGTGGCGCAACCCTGCCGGGAACTGCTGCTGACCGCGGATCTGCGGGTGCGTGCGGCCGAGGTCGCGGCGGAGAACCCGTCCGACGCGGCCCTGGTCGAAATGCTGGAGAAGCTGGCCCAGGGCATCCCGGTCGAGGGTATGGAGGCGCTGCTGCCCGTACTGCGGCCCGGCGGCCTCCAGTTGCTCACCGAGGTGCTGCCCGAGCAGACCCACGTCCTGCTGTGCGATCCGGAGAAGATCCGCACCCGCGCCGCCGATCTCGTCCGCACCGGCCAGGAGTTCCTGGAGGCGTCGTGGACGGCCGCGTCGTTCGGCGGCGCGGCGCCGCTCGGGGCGCACGGGCTGGACCTGGCGGCCTCGGCCTACCGCGG
>NZ_BAGL01000073.1 GCF_000308875.1 Nocardia transvalensis NBRC 15921 | reverse complement strand
AACTCGGTTCCGGCCGGGGCGGCCCGCGCTGCCTGTCCTGTCCGCTGTCGCGGGACGAAGTGTGAGGTGCGATGCTGGACATCCCGGTCGATCATCATTCGACGGTCCCCCCGTACGAGCAGTTGCGGCAGGGCATCATCGCCCGGGTGCGGTCCGGTGAGCTGACGGCGGGCACCAAGATTCCCACCGTGCGGGCGCTGGCGGCCCACCTCGGCTTGGCCCCGAATACTGTGGCGCGCGCCTACCGGGAGCTGGAACAGGACGGCGTCCTCGAGACCCGGGGGCGGCTCGGCTCGTTCATCGCCTCCTCCGGCGATCCGACCCGGGACCTGGCCGGGCGGGCGGCGACCGAATACGTCGCGGTCATCCGGCGCCTGGGCCTGGACGACGAGGCGGCGGTGCACTACGTGCGGGCCGCCCTCAACGAGTAGCGCCAATTCCAGAGTTCGGCGGCTGGAGGTGGTTGTGGAGTAGCCGCTGTTTCCTGGCCCTATTTCCAGCTGGGTAGCCATAGGTGGTCGTGCCAGCTGCCGACGGTGATCGGCAGCGCGGTGAGGATCGGCCACAGCCAGATGAAGTTGGCCACCACGATCCCGAGGTAGAGGCACACGACCAGCAGGTTCAGTCGCTGGCGTTCGCTCCACTGCGTGAAGCGGGTTCCGGTGCGTGCGAACGGGTCCGGGCCGAGGATGTCGCCCATGACCAGGGCGAGGCCCATCATCAGGAACGGCGCCATGGGGACCGCGTAGAAGAAGTACATCTGCCGGTCCAGCGTCGCGAACCAGGGCAGCAGGGCAGCGCCGTAGCCGACCAGGACGGTGGCGTAGCGCCAGTCGCGACGGGTCGCGGTGCGCCAGATCGCCCAGGCCAGCATGGGTAGCGACACCCACCACATGGCCGGCGTGCCGATCAGCATGACCGCTTTGACGCAGACCGACTGGCCGCAGCCGGTGACGCCGCCGTCGGCGTAGTAGTACAGCATCGGCCGCAGGCCCATCGGCCACGACCACGGCTTGGACTCCCACGGGTGGTGGTTGCCGGCCGAATTGGTCAGGCTCTCATGGAATTTCAGCGATTCCGCCTGGTTGTGCCACAGCGAGCGCAGCGCGTCGGGAATCCAGGACCAGGTGCCGCCGTCGCCGATCGCGTTGCCGACCGAGTACCGGTCGTAGCCGTCCTCGCTGGCGAACCAGCCCCAGTAGGCCATCAGGTAGATCATCAGCGGGACGGCGACGAGGGAGGCCAGCGCGGGCCCGATATCGCGGATCGCGGTGCCGGCCCACGGCCGCGGCACCCGGTACGCGCGGCGGGCGGCGACGTCGAAGCACACCGACATGAGGCCGAAGGCGGCGATGAAATACAGCCCGGACCATTTGGTGCCGCAGGTCAGGCCCAGCATGACGCCGGCGCCGAAGCGCCACCAGCGCACACCTAGCCGGGGCCCGTACGCGCTCAGCGCTGTTCGGCCCGCGGCGTCGGCGCGGGCCAGCCGTTCTCGCACCTGATCGCGGTCGACGATCAGGCAGCCGAAGGCGGCGACGACGAACAGCGCCTGGAAGATGTCGAGCATGCCGATGCGCGAGGAGACGAACGTCAATCCGTCCGCGATCAGCAGCAGGCCCGCGATGCCGCCGAGCAGCGTGGAGCGGGTCAGGCGGCGGGTGATGCGGATGACCAGCAGGATCAGCAGCGAGCCGGAGACCGCCGCCGCGAACCGCCAGCCCCAGCTGGTGTAGCCGAACAGCAGCTCGCCCAGCGCGATCATCTGCTTGCCGACCGGCGGGTGCACGACCAGCCCGTACGCCGGATTGTCCTCGACGCCGCCGCCGGTCACCATCTGCCAGGCCTGCGGGGCGTAGTGCTTCTCGTCGAAGACCGGGGTGCCTGCGTCGGTCGGGTAGTTCAGGTTCAGGAACCGGGTGACCACGGCGATCGTGGTGAGTACGACGGTGACCAGCCAGCCGCGCGCCCGGTCCGTGGGTCCGAAGTCGGGCGAGGGGCGCAGCGGCGCCGGGCTGGACAATGCCGGGCCCGCGCCGATCGCCGTTCGTGCGTCGGTCAGCTGGGTCACGCCGACGATCGTATGCGGTAAACCTCGAGAGCCCGCCAACCGGCGGGTGGTGTTGGGTGAGGGGTATGGGTACAGGAGACGGGAGCGGGCGGCTGGTGCTGGCGGCCACGCCGATGGGGGATGTGGGGGATGCCTCGCAGCGCCTGCGGGACGCGCTGGGGTCGGCGGATGTGGTTGCTGCCGAGGACACCCGGCGGACGCGGGCGCTGGCCAAGGCGCTCGGGGTGGAGATCGGCGGGCGGGTGGTGAGCTTCTACGACCACGTGGAGACCGCGCGCATCCCGCAGCTGCTGGAAGAGATCGAGGCGGGGCGCACGGTGCTGCTGGTGACCGACGCCGGGATGCCGTCGGTGAGCGATCCGGGGTACCGGATGGTGGCGGCCTGTGTGGCGCGTGAGCTACCGGTGACCTGCCTACCCGGGCCGTCCGCGGTGACGACCGCCCTGGCGCTGTCCGGTCTGCCGATGGAACGGTTCTGCTTCGACGGTTTCGCGCCGCGCAAGCAGGGTCAGCGCAAGCAGTGGTTGCGAACCCTCGCCACCGAGCCCCGCGCGGTCGTGTTCTTCGAGGCCCCGCACCGCCTGGGCGCATGCCTCGCCGACGCTGTGGAGGTGCTGGGCCCGACCCGCCGCGCCGCCGTCTGCCGCGAACTGACCAAGACCTACGAGGAGGTCGTCCGCGGCTCGCTGTCCGACCTGGCCGCCTGGGCCGCCGAGGGCGCCCGCGGCGAGATCACCGTGGTTCTCGAAGGCGCCCAGCCGATTTCGAGCGACCCCGCCGACCTGGTCGAGGAGGTGGAGGCCCTGGTCACCGAGGGCATGCGCCTGAAAGACGCCTGCGCCCAAGTGGCGTCGTCCGCCGGGGCGTCTCGGCGCGAGCTGTACGAGACCGTTCTCGCCGCCCGCGCCGACGCCTGATCCCGACCGCCCCCACTCCCTGCGTGGCCCCAACGCATTTCCCGGCACGCTTGTGGCCGGGATCTCCTGCCGCCCTGATGGATTCCGGCCACAAGCGTGCCGGAAACATGGGTTAGGACTTCGGTTCTATGTACTTCGGGAAGACGGGTTCGGGGGTGGGGAGGGCCAGGCCCGGTTCGATGGGGGTGGGGATGTCGGCGAAGGTGCGGGCGGTCTGGGCCAGCTGGTCGAGGATGCGGGCGGCGGAGCCGGGGATGATCGGCTGGACCAGGATCGAGACGATGCGCAGGACCTCGAGGGTGACGTAGAGGACCGTGCCCTCGCGGGCCGTGTCGCCCGCCTTCGCCAGGGCCCAGGGCTGCTGGGCGGAGAAGTAGCGGTTCGTCTCGCCCAGCGTCAGCCAGATCGCCTCCAGGGCCAGATGCATCTGCTGCTGGTCGAATTCGGTGCGGGCGCGGTCCAGCAGGCCGTTCGCGCGGTCGAGCAGCGCGCGGTCCTCGTCGGTGAAATCGCCGGGAGCCGGTACGGCGGAATCGAAGTCGCGCGCCACCATCTTCAGGCTGCGCTGTACCAGGTTGCCGTACTCGTTGGCGAGATCGGTGTTGATCCGCCCCACGATCGCCTCGTGGCTGTAGGAGCCGTCCTGGCCGTAGGAGATCTCGCGCAGCAGGAAGAAGCGCACGGCGTCCAGGCCGTAGGTCTCCACCAGCGACATCGGATCGACGACATTGCCGACCGACTTCGACATCTTCTCGCCCTTGTTGTACAGGAACCCGTGCACGAACACGCGTTTCGGCAATTCCACCCCGGCCGACAGCAGGAACGCCGGCCAGTAGACGGTGTGGAAGCGGGTGATGTCCTTGCCGATGATGTGCACGTCGGCGGGCCAGAACTTCCGGAACGCCGCGGACTCGGTATCCGGGAAGCCCACGCCGGTCAGGTAGTTGGTGAGCGCGTCCACCCACACGTACATCACGTGGTCCGGGTGGTCCGGCACCGGCACGCCCCAGTCGAAGGTGGTGCGGGAGATGGACAGATCGCGCAGCCCGGCCTTCACGTAGCTGACGATCTCGTTGCGGCGGGTCGCGGGCAGGATGAATTCCGGATGCGCGTCGTAGTGCGCGAGCAGCTGGTCCTGGTACTTCGACAGCCGGAAGAAGTAGTTCGACTCCTCGGTCCACTCGACCGGCGTGTTGGTCTCGGTGGCGACGCGGGTGCCGTCCTCGCGGACGGTGGTCTCCTCCTCGGTGTAGAACGCCTCGTCCCGCACCGAGTACCACCCCGAGTAGGTGTCGAGGTAGATGTCGCCGCGCTCGCGCATCCGCTCCCAGATCGCGATGCTGGAGGCGACGTGGTCCTCGTCGGTGGTGCGGATGAACCGGTCGTAGGAGATGTCGAGGGCCTTGTCGAGCTGCTCGAACACGTCGGAGTTGCGCGAGGCGTACTCCTCCACCGGGACACCCTCGGCGCGCGCGGCCTGCTGTACCTTCTGGCCGTGCTCGTCGGTGCCGGTCATGAAGAACACGTCGTACCCGTCGAGGCGTTTGAACCGCGCGAGCGAGTCGGTCGAGATGTACTCGTAGGCGTGGCCGATGTGCGGCGCACCGTTCGGGTAGGCGATGGCCGTGGTGACGTAGAAGGCAGGGCGTTCGCTCATGGTGGGTCTACTGTAATCGTCGTGCCCGTGACCGTTCGCGCGAATATCCCCGGTGGCCATGCCTAGCAAACGACCCGCACCCGAACCGCCCGAACCGCTGTCCCCGCTGGTGGACGCGCACACCCATCTGGACGCCTGCGGCGCCACCGACGCGGAATCGGTTGCGGCCATGGTGGACCGGGCCGCCGCGGTCGGCGTGGGCCGGGTCGTGACCATCGCCGACGATCTGGACGCCGCGCGGTTCGCGGTCCGGGCCGCGCACTGGGATCAGCGGGTGTACGCCGCAGTCGCGTTGCATCCGACCCGGGCGAACGCGCTGGACGACGCGGCGAAGAGCGAACTGGAGAAGCTGGCCGCCGACCCGCGGGTGGTCGCCGTCGGCGAGACCGGCCTGGACTACTACTGGCCCGGGAAGCTCGACGGCTGCGCGGAGATCGAGGATCAGGTCGAGGGCTTCCGCTGGCACATCGATCTGGCCAAACGCCTCGGCAAACCCCTGATGATCCACAACCGCGAGGCCGACCACGACGTCCTGGCCGTCCTGCTGGACGAGGGCGCGCCGGAGACCGTGATCTTCCACTGCTTCTCCTCCGACGCCAATATGGCGCAGGCCTGCGTCGCGGAGGGGTATGTGCTGAGTTTCTCCGGCACGGTGAGTTTCAAGAACGCGCACGAGCTGCGCGAGGCGGCGAAACTGGTCCCCGACGAGCAGATTCTCGTCGAGACCGATGCGCCGTTCCTGACCCCGCACCCGTTCCGGGGCGCACCCAACGAGCCGTACTGCCTGCCCTACACCGTCCGCGCGCTGGCCGAGCTGCGCGATCAGGATCCGGTGGAGCTGGCGAAGGTCACGACGGGCAACGCCATGCGGGTCTACGGGATGTATTTCTGATCGCCGTATTCCGTACGCGAAAGTCGTTGGCGCACTAGCAAACTGGCGGCTACTCCCGGACATGCGCTCGAGATGCGAACTGTGGCGCACTTCACTACTATGACGCGGGCTGTTATCTACCTGCGGATCGTGATCGCTCCGTGATGTGGAAATCCCCTGTTCCACGGCTTGTGGTTGTCAGGCCCTGACCCCCTCGTTATCGTATTGTGACCATGCCGGACTTTCGGATACCCGCTCTGGAGCGGATCAACACCTCGCGCTCGCCGCTGTTGTACGCGGCGATCGCCGCGATGCTGATCACGCTCATCGTGGGCGCCGCGCTGGCGATCATGCATCGCAAGACGGTGACGGTCGTGATCGACGGCCAGGAGTCCAGCTTCACCACCATGTCGGGGGATGTGCGCGGCGTGCTGAAGGCCGCCGGGTTCGGCCTCGGGAACCGGGACGTGGTCTTCCCGTCCGCGGGCGACGTCGTCCTGGACGGCGCCACCGTGAAACTGAACCGGGCCCGGCAGGTGTCGTTGACGATGGACGGCCGGGTGACGAAGGTCTGGACCACCGGGGCCACCGTCGCCGACGCGCTCACCCAGCTGAACATCCCGTCCGACGTCTTCGTCTCGCCGTCGCGGCCGACGACGCTGCCGCTGGAGGGCGCGTCGCTGGCCGTCACCAGCCCGCGCACGGTCCTGCTGGCCGACAACGGCGAGGCGCCCGGATACGTCCGGATGGCCGCGCCGACCGTCGGCGAGCTACTACAGGTGCAGGGTGTGCCGCTGATCGACCAGGATTCGGTCGAACCGCCCGCGAGCACCACCCTGAAGGACGGCATGAAGATCACCGTCACCCGCAAGCGTGTGGAGAACCGCGTCGAGCGGGTGGCGCTGGATCCGACGGACAACGAGATCGAGGATCCCGAGCTGAACATGAGCCGCACGGTCGTCGAGAATCCCGGCAAGCCCGGGGTGCAGGACGTCACGTTCGCGGTCTCGATCGTCAACGGCGAAGAGGTCGACAAGCAGCCGATCTCCAACAAGGTGATCGTTCCCGCCCAGCCGAAGACGGTCCGCAAGGGCGCCAAGCCCGGCACCGAGGTGCCGCCCGTGCGCGACGGTGCGGTCTGGGACGCGCTCGCCCAGTGCGAATCGCACGGCAACTGGGCCATCAACACCGGCAACGGCTTCTACGGCGGCATCCAGTTCGACCAGAACACCTGGGAGCGCCAGGGCGGCACCAAATACGCCCCCCGCGCCGACCAGGCCACCCGCGAGGAACAGATCGCCATCGCCGAGGTGACTCGCGCCCGCCAGGGCTGGGGCGCCTGGCCGGCGTGCACGAGCCGCCTCGGCATCAGCTGATTTGGCGTCGCCTCCGGCAACGCGGGGTTTCGGCGCCTGCATGGCTCGGATTTCAGTGGCCTCCGCTTGCTCCTTCGTCGCGTGCGCGGAGACCACTGAAATCCGAGCCGCGCCGAAACCCGTGCGGGTCGGGAAAGGCGACTACATCAGTGCCCCGCCGTCGACGCGGATCTCGCTGCCGGTGATGTAGCGGCCGTCTTCGGAGGCGACCATGGCTACCGCGCCGGCGACGTCGTCGGGGCTGCCAAGGGCGCCGCCGTTCAGCCAGCCGAGGAGGCGGGAGAACAGGGACCAGTCGGCGTCCGGGGGCGTTTCCAGGTTCGTGGTGATGCCGGTGGTGATGCCGCCGGGGACGATGTTGACCGCGCGCAGGCCCTGTTTGGCGTACTCCAGCGCGATCGCGTGGGTCATGGCGTTGACGCCGCCCTTGGACGCCGAGTAGGCGGCCATATAGGGGTGTGCGCCGAAGGCCGAGGTGGAGGAGAAGTTGACGATCACCGGGTTGTCGCCCTGCAACAGGGTCGGCACGGCCGCCTGGACCATCAGGAAGGTGCCGGTCAGGTTCACCGCGATCACCTGGTTCCAGGTCTCGAACGGCATCTCGTGGGTGTGCGCCGTGCGCATGATGCCGGCCGCGTTGACCAGCACGTCGAGCCCGCCCAGGGTCTCGACGGCGGTATCGACCGCGGTGCGCACCGACTCCGGATTCGATACGTCGACCTGGACCGTCCGCAGCCGGGACGCGGTGTCGCCGGCGGCGTCCGCGGTCTCCTTCAGGCCGGTCTCGGCGATATCGGCGGCCACGAGTTCCGCGCCCTCGGCGAGCAGTCGCAGGGCGATGCCCCGGCCGATGCCCGACCCCGCCCCGGTGACCAGCACCCGTCGTCCGTCGTATCTGCGCTGCATGGCGTCGTCCTTTCGAACATGTGGGTGAAACTCGGTGTGCCACCTGGCTACCGACAAAAACTAGAACGAGTATCAATTCGCGTCAATGCGCCGTCCCGAACAGCGGTGTTCTCGGGAAGAACCGTTACGCTGAGCCCGATTTCGCCGACGAGACTACGAGCCGACGAGGTGTTCGATGCGATTTCCGGGTGGATGGGGCCGAATGGTTGTCGCCGGAGCGATCGCGGCGACCGCAGCGCTGACAGTGGTCTCGGTGCCCGCCGCGGCGGCGGAACCCGGCAGCGTCATCTCGGAGGAGCCGCAGCCCGACGGCTGGCACGGGCTGTCCGGCGGTGCGGCGGTGGACTACTGGATGTCCGGATCGGACGGGACCCCGCAGCCGGCCAGCGGTGCGCTGTTCGTCCCGCCGGGTCCGGCGCCGGCCGGCGGCTGGCCCGTGGTGGCCTACGACCACGGCACCAGCGGGCTCGGTCCGGGGTGCGGGGGCCTGTCGAGCCCCGCGACCGCGCCGTATCAGGACCTCCAGTCCAGGCAGGACGACATCCTTCGCTACTTCGTCTCGAAGGGGTTCGCCGTGGTGGCCCCGGACTACCTCGGGCTGGGACGTTTCGACACCGGCCCGCATCCCTATCTGGGCCTGCGGACCGAGGCCACCGCCACGATCGACCTGCTCCGCGCCGCGCGGACCACCCATCCGGAACTGTCGCGGACCTGGGTCGCGGCCGGTGCGTCCCAGGGCGGGCAGGCGGCGCTGGGCACCGCTCATCTACAGCAGAGTTACGCCCCCGACCTGGACTTCCGCGGGACCGTCGCCATCGATCCGGAATCCGATGTGGAGAAGTTGCTCCCCGCGGCCGGGCCGTGGGTGCCGGAGATCCCGGCCGTGAGCAGCGACGGCATGACCACGTTCATCGCGGCGATTCTGGTGGGGCTGCGGGAGGCCCGACCCGATGTGGACGTCGACAGCTACCTCAGCCCGCGCGGCCGCGAGATCCTCGACGGCATCGGCGGCCTGTGCCTGGATCGCATGATCGATGAGGTGAACGGCGCGACGGTCGGCGATCTGCTGTCCCGGCCGCTGACCGATCCGGTCGTCAGCGCCGCCCTGGCCGACTACATGGGCGTGCCGACCACCGGCTACGACGCCCCGATCCTGTTGCTGCTCAACGCCACCGACACGACCGTGCCGTCCCCGCTGCACGCCGCCCTGGTCGCGCAGTTCGCGATGGGCGGCGTCGACTACGGCACGGTCGTCGGCACAGGCCACCACTGCGACCTCGACCCCCAGATGTGGGCGGCCATAGACGCCTTCGCCACCCGCGTACTGTCGACACCCACGCTGCCCTAGCGTGGGGCTTCGTTCCCGCGCTGTCGACACCTACGGGGCTTGGTGTCGAGTCCTCAGTCGCCCGTGCTGCCCACACCCCGGGTGGCTTGGTGTCGAGCCCTTCGTTCCCGCGGGCTGTCTACCCCTTGGTGGCCTAATGTCGGGCCTTTCGTTGCCCGCGTTGTCCTACACCTACGGGGCTTAGTGTCGGGCCTTTCGTTGCCCGTGCTGCCCACGCCCCGGGTGGCTTGGTGTCGAGCCCTCGTTGCCCGCGCTGGCTACAGCTACGGTGACTCGGTGCTGGTGGGCGCGGGTTGGTAGGTTGTGCGGCGTGCCCGAACCCTCCTTCGTCGCCCGTGGTCAGGCCGACTTGCTCGGTCCCGTCGAGGTGCGGGAACTGGCGGAGCGGTTCGGCGTGCGGCCGACCAAACAGCTCGGGCAGAACTTCGTCCACGACGCCAATACCGTGCGGCGGATCGTCACCGCGGCGGGCGTAGGCCGCGAGGATGTGGTGCTCGAGGTCGGCCCCGGGCTCGGATCGCTGACGCTGGCGCTGCTGGACGTGGTGGATCGGGTGGTCGCGGTGGAGATCGATCCCGTTCTGGCGCACCAGCTTCCGGATACGGTGGGCGCTCGGGCGGCGCGGCTGGCCGAACGGCTGGCGGTGGTGGAGGCCGATGCGCTGCGCGTGAGCGCCCGCGACCTGCCCGCCGCGCCGACCGCGCTGGTGGCCAACCTGCCCTACAACGTGGCCGTGCCCGTGCTGATCCATCTGATGTCCGAATTGCCCAGTCTCGCAACGGCTCTGGTGATGGTGCAGGCCGAGGTGGCCGACCGGCTGTCGGCCGAACCGGGCTCGCGCATCTACGGCGTGCCGAGTGTGAAGGCCGGATTCTTCGGGACCGTCCGCCGCGCGGGAGCCGTTGGGCGCCAGGTGTTCTGGCCGGTTCCGCAGGTCGAATCCGGACTGGTGCGGATCGAACGGTACGCCACCTCCCCGTGGCCGCAGGACGCCGACTTCCGCCGCCGCGTCTTCACGGTCGTCGACGCCGCATTCGCCCAGCGCCGCAAGACCTTACGCGCCGCGCTGGCCGGCTGGGCGGGCTCCGCCGCCGCGGCCGAACAACGCCTTCTCACCGCAGGCATCGATCCCACCGCCCGCGGCGAAACCCTCGACACTGCCGCCTTCGTCCGGCTCGCCCAGCAGGGGTGAGTCGGTCTCGTTGGGGATTCCGGCCAAAAGCGTGCCGGAAAATGCGAGGGCGTGCCGGAAAATGCGAGGGCGGGCCGGAAATGGGAGGGCGGGCCGGAAAACGGGAGGGCGGGCCGGAGACGGGAGGGCTTCGCGGGGTGGGGCGTCAGGGCTGGGGTGGGGTGGGGTTGGTGTTCGGGATCGAGATCTGGGGGACGCTCGGGTCCGTGAAGGACAGGCCGGCTACTACGGCGGCGGCGTCGGTGCCCTCGTGGTCGGCGCGGATGGTGACCGTCAGTTGGACCAGGTACTGGCCGGTGTCGGATTCGATGATGGTGTAGCGGTTGTAGGCCCAGAGGGTCAGGGGGGAAATGGCATACGTGCCGGTGATGGCCGCCGAGGGGTAGCCGCCGAAGCGGCCGGTGTGGGTGTCCAGTTCCTCCCAGACGGGGAGCCGGCGCGCGTCGGTGAAGCCGCAGGCGAGCAGCGTCTCCGGATCCATGGGGCGCGACAGGCGCACGACCAGCACCACCGCGTTGTCGGCCCAGCCGTCCTCCGGGGCCTTCGCCCACACGCCGTAGGCGCCCGGGAAGCTCTCCGCCGCCATCCGCTGCCAGCCGTCGGGGACGCCGATCGAGACCACCGGGGCCCCGTCCGTGTCGGGCTCGACGGGCTCGGCCACCACGTCCGCGGCGTCCAGGTACTCGGCGATGGTGAGCGACTCTTGGGGTCCGGTGGCGGATGTCACGGGTGTCCTCTCGGCGTAACGACGTGATCGCAGCGAAGTCTGCCATGTGGCATCGGACCGGTCGGGCCGGACACCGGCGAACGGACCGCCGGGGTACGGCGGTCCGTTCGGAGGGCGGTCAGCGGAACGAGCGCAGCCGCAGGCTGTTGCTCACCACGAAGACACTGGACAGGGCCATCGCCGCGCCCGCGAGCATCGGGTTGAGCAGCCCGGCCGCGGCCAGCGGGATCGCCGCCACGTTGTAGCCGAACGCCCAGAACAGGTTGCCCTTGATGGTGCGCAGGGTGGCCCGCGACAGCCGGATGGCGGCGGCCACGGTGCGCAGGTCGCCGCGCACCAGCGTGATATCGCTCGCCTCGATGGCCACGTCGGTGCCGGTGCCCATGGCCAGTCCCAGATCGGCCTGGGCGAGGGCGGCCGCGTCGTTGACGCCGTCGCCGACCATGGCGACCACCTTGCCCTGATCCTGCAACCGCTGCACCACGTCCAGCTTGTCGCTGGGCAGGACCTCGGCGATCACCTCGTCGATACCGACCTGGTCGGCCACCGTGCGGGCGGCGGCCGCGTTGTCGCCGGTCAGCAGGACGGGGGTGAGCCCGAGCGCCCGCAGGTCCGAGATCGCCTCGGCGCTGGTCGGTTTGATCGCGTCGGCGATCACGAGCACACCACGCGCCACGCCGTCCCAGGCGACCGCGACGGCGGTCTGCCCGGCCCGCTCGGCGTCGGCTTTCGCCTCGGCCAGCGATTCGGGTAGCGCGACCGACCAGTCCTCGAGCAGTTCGGTGCGGCCGATGACCACCGCGCGGTCGCCGACCAGGCCCTGCACACCCTTGCCGCCGTGGCTCACGAACTGATCGACCGGATCGATCGACAGCCCGCGCTCCTTCGCGCCCGCGACCACGGCCTTGGCGACCGGGTGCTCGGAGCCGTGCTCGACGGCCGCGGCGACGGCCAGCACCTCGCCGGAATCCGTGCCCGGCGCCGGAATCACCTCGGCGAGGGTCATCTTGCCGGTGGTGACGGTGCCGGTCTTGTCCAGCACCACGGTGTCGATGCGCCGGGTCGATTCCAGTACCTGCGGACCCTTGATCAGGATGCCCAGCTGCGCGCCGCGGCCGGTGCCGACCAGTAGTGCGGTCGGCGTGGCCAGGCCCAGGGCGCACGGGCACGCGATGATGAGCACCGCGACCGCCGCGCCGAACGCGGTGGCCACCGCGGAGCTGGTGCCGAGCCAGAAGCCCAGCGCCGCAACCGAAATCGCGATGACGATCGGCACGAACACCCCGGCCACGCGGTCGGCCAGCCGCTGCACCGGCGCCTTGCCGCTCTGCGCGTCCTCGACCAGCCGGGCCATCTGCGCCAGCTGGGTATCCGCGCCCACCCGGGTGGCCCGCACGGTGAGCATGCCGCCCGCGTTGACGGTGGCGCCGACGACCTGATCGCCGGGACCCACCTCGACCGGAACGGACTCGCCGGTCAGCATACTCATATCCAGCGCCGAACTACCCTGCGTCACTTGGCCGTCGGTGGCGATCTTCTCGCCGGGCCGGACCAGGAACTCGTCGCCGACTCGCAGATCGCCGACCGGTATCCGGGTCTCGGTACCGTTTCGCAGTACCGAGACCTCCTTCGCGCCGAGTTCGAGCAGCGCGCGCAGGGCCGAGCCGGCCTTCTCCTTGGACCGGACCTCGAAGTACCGGCCCGCCAGGATGGCCGTGATCAGTACCGCCGCGACCTCGAAGTACAGGGCGGAGGACGAATCGCCGCGCGAAATGCTCAGGCTGAACGGGTGTTTCATGCCCGGCATGCCGGCGTCGCCGAAGAACAGCGCGTACACCGACCAGCCGAAGGCGGCGATCGTGCCCAGCGAGATGAGCGTATCCATCGTGGCCGCACCGTGTTCGGCGTTGGTCCAGGCCGCGCGGTGGAACTGCCACCCGCCCCACACCACGACGGGCGCGGTGAGGGTGAGCGACAGCCACTGCCAGTTGTCGAACTGGAGCGCCGGAATCATGGCCATGGCGGTGACCGGAATCGCCAACGCCAGGCTCACCAGGCAGCCGGTGCCGCAGCAGCGCCACGGTGTCGGGCGCCGAATCCGTCTCGGACTCCTCGGTTCTCGCTGGCTCCGGTGCGGTGGACGGCCGCGGTGTAGCCGGTGTCGACGACCTTGGCGAT
>NZ_BAGL01000074.1 GCF_000308875.1 Nocardia transvalensis NBRC 15921 | reverse complement strand
GCCGGTGCTGCTGCTCGGCCCCGGCCGCGATCGGTGTGCTCGCCGGACTCGACTGCGCGCGCACCAGTGACGACGAGATCCGCGCGCCCTGGGCGACGCTGACCGCGGCGGGCCTGTCGCTGCCCGCGGCGGCCGTCTTCGGCGGGCTGGCGGGCGGGGCCGCGGGATCGTTCGGCTACCTCGGCCCGGCGGTCGCGCTGTCGACCGCGCTGACCTTCGTGTGGCTCGCCGTTCCCGGATACGTGGGCCTGGTCTGCGCGCGCTGGTTCCTGCCGTCGTTCGCCCCGGCCGGCGGCGTCGGCTACGACGAGCACTCCGCCGGCGAGGACTATCCGGACGACGAGTACGACGAGGATTACGACGGTGCCGTCGGCTACGACGACGGATATGCCGGCGACTACGACGACGGGTACGGCTACGAGTACGACGACTACTCCGCCGGGCGGGTCGTCGATGGCGAACTGGTCGAGGAACAGCCCGCGCTGGCCGCCGCGGAAGACGACGATCCCGGCGAAACGGCGGACATTCTCGACGCGGAAGTGGTAGAGGCGGACCTGCCCGAGGGCGGCGGGCCCCACGGTCGTTAGGCTTTACGCGGCGGTCGACCGCAGCCGCCGGCTCCTGCAGCACCGACACACAGGGAGTAGAGCGCTGACCACCCCGCCCGCCAAGCTCGTACCGCCGACGGCGCCCGCGACCGTCGTCGTGCTCGCCTCGGGGACCGGGTCGCTGCTCCGCTCGCTCCTCACGGCCACCGGACAGCCGGACTACCCCGCGCGCGTGGTCGCGGTCGGCGTCGACCGGGCCTGTGGCGCAACCGAATACGCGGACGCCGCCGATATCCCGCACTTCCGCGTCGCGGTCGCCGACCATCCGGACCGCGCCGCCTGGGACGCCGCCCTGACCGCGGCCGTCGCCGCCCACGACCCCGACCTCGTGGTGTCGGCGGGCTTCATGAAGATCCTGGGCCCCGCGTTCCTGGAACGCTTCGGCGGCCGGATCCTCAACACCCACCCCGCGCTGCTGCCGTCCTTCCCGGGGGCGCACGGGGTGCGCGACGCGCTCGCCTACGGCGTGCGGGTGACCGGATCCACCGTGCACCTGGTGGACGCCGGCGTCGATACCGGGCCGATCCTCGCGCAGGAGGCCGTGCCGGTCCTGCCCGACGACGACGAGGCCACCCTGCACGAGCGAATCAAGGTCGTGGAACGGCGGTTACTGGCGGAGGTGGTCGCCGCCGTCGCGACCCGAGGCATTGTCTCCGATGGACGAAAGGCAGTAATTCCAGATGAGCGAGTACTCCGGTGACTGAACGCAAGCCGATCGCCAGGGCGCTGGTGAGCGTGTACGACAAGTCCGGACTGGTCGAACTGGCCACCGGGCTGCACGCGGCCGGCGTGGAACTGGTGTCGACCGGGTCGACCGCGGCACGCATCGCCGATGCCGGTATTCCGGTGACGAAGGTGGAGGACCTGACCGGGTTCCCGGAGACGCTGGACGGGCGGGTGAAGACGCTGCACCCGCGGGTGCACGCCGGCATCCTCGCCGATCTGCGCAAGCAGGAGCATGCCGATCAGCTGACCGAACTCGGTGTCGAGGCGTTCCAGCTGGTGGTCGTCAACCTCTACCCGTTCACCGAGACGGTGGCCGGCGGCGCGACCCCGGACGAATGCGTCGAGCAGATCGATATCGGCGGGCCCTCGATGGTCCGCGCGGCGGCCAAGAATCACCCGTCGGTGGCCGTGGTCGTCGACACCGGCGACTACGACGACGTGCTGAGCGCGGTGAAGTCCGGCGGCTTCACCCTCGCCGAGCGAACCGGCCTGGCGGCCAAGGCCTTCCAGCACACCGCGACCTACGACGTGGCGGTGGCGAGCTGGATGACCGGTGTGCTGGCGGCCGATCCCGAAGCCGGGCAGCGGTTCCCGGGCTGGCTGGGCGGCAGCTGGACGCGCGAGGCGGTGCTGCGCTACGGCGAGAACCCGCATCAGGCCGCCGCGCTGTACGCCTCGAACGACGGCAGCACCGGTCTGGCGCAGGCGAAGCAGCTGCACGGCAAGGAGATGTCGTACAACAACTACACCGACGCCGATGCCGCCTGGCGGGCCGCCTGGGATCACACCCCCGCCGCGGTAGCGATCGTCAAGCACGCCAACCCGTGTGGCATCGCGGTCGGCGCCGATATCGCCGAGGCCCACCGCAAGGCGCACGCCTGCGATCCGGTCAGCGCGTTCGGCGGCGTGATCGCGGCCAACCGCGAGGTGACGGTGGAGATGGCCGAACAGGTCGCCGAGATCTTCACCGAGGTGATCGTGGCCCCGGGCTATGCCGACGGCGCGGTGGAGGTGTTGCAGCGCAAGAAGAACGTGCGCATCCTGATCGCGGACCGGCCTCGTCGCGGCGGCGTCGAACTGCGGCCGATCAGCGGCGGCGCGCTGCTGCAACAGTCCGACATCATCGACGCCGAGGGCGACGATCCGGGCACCTGGACCCTGGCCTCCGGCGAGGCGGCGGACGAAGCGACCCTCGCCGATCTCGAATTCGCCTGGCGCGCTTGCCGCGCGGTGAAGTCCAACGCGATCTTGCTGGCCCACGACGGGGCCTCGGTGGGCGTCGGCATGGGTCAGGTCAACCGGGTCGACGCGGTGCATCTGGCCGTGCTGCGCGCCGGTGACCGCGCCCCGGGGTCGGTCGCGGCGTCGGACGCCTACTTCCCGTTCCCGGACGGGCCGCAGCAGCTCATCGCGGCCGGTGTGAAAGCCATTGTGCAGCCGGGTGGTTCGGTGCGCGACCAGCTGACCATCGATGCCTGCCGGGAGGCCGGGGTCACGATGTATCTGACGGGCGCGCGGCACTTCGCCCACTGAGACGCCAAAGACGAAGCCCTGCGCGAGAACTCGCTTCTCGCGCAGGGCTTCGTCTCATCCAGCCACCGGGCCTTCCTCATCCCGGCACCCGGGTTTCGCTCTCCCTGCCGTGGCGGGGAGCGAGTCGGTTGGCTCTCTGGGGAGCGGCCGCTTCGCCGCTCGGTGAAATCGTTCTGGAGGGCAACGTAACACCCGAAATCCGGCTATGGGGTATGCACATCAGCTATAAGTGCAGAACGCAACATTGCGAGTGACATACATCACAAGAAAACTGCAAAAGAGGTCTTCCATTTGCACTTGCATTTGTGCTCGCGGTGACTTCACCTGGCGCTGAGCACCTTTCGATCACCAAGCGGTTGCTTCAGTGGGACCTCGAGAGTTCCGAAAACCGCGATCATGGTGCACATCCGGCCGGCCGCCTCGGGCAGGGATCCGGCCCGCAGTTCGACGGTGACTGTGTCGCCGGTCTCGGTGGTGGTCTCGTCCACGCCGTAGCACTCCGGCGATCCGATCTGGAAGTTGACCGCGATGCGGTCCGGAGCAACCCGGCTCCAGCTCTCGAACGGGATCGGGCCGCCGCGCGTGATCGCCGGGTTCGCGGTGAACATCCGGCCGGGCTGGGGCGGCTCCTGTTCGGTCGGGGTACTCGGGCCCGATTTCGTGGTCGTACTCGTATCCGATTGTGCTCCATCGTCTTTCGCACTACCACAGGCCGCGGTCACCAGGGCGCCCAGCGCCGCGGCCACGGCGACGGCGCGACGTCCGCCCGAGTTCAGGTTCATGAGCGTCCACCCTAGTGGTCCGCCGGTGGGGGTCCGCGCCGGTCGCGGGCGGGCGGTCCAGTGAACATTCTGCAACGACTACGCGTAAACCCTGTGCCGCCCGCCGCGGTGCGGCTACTGTGCGCAAATGATGAGCGAATGCGGTTCGGCGCCATCGATCTCCCGATGAAGAGTGATCCCCTTTCACGAAAGGAACCACCGTGGGCGACACGCTGAACGTAGGCGATGAACTCGGTCTCGGCCAGTCCCTGCAGGGCGGTGCGTACACCCTGACCCTCCAGAACGACGGTAACCTGGTGCTTTCCGAACCGGGCGGTGTCGTCTGGGCTACCAGCACCCACGATCAGGGCGTCCGGCGGGCCGTCCTACAGGACGACGGCAACTTCGTGCTGTACAAGGACGACGGCGCGGCCTGGTCCACGGAGACCAACGGCAAACAGGTCGACCGGTTGGTCCTGCAATCGGACCGCAACATCGTCATGTACGGCCCGGACGGCAGCCCGGTCTGGGCGTCGGAGACCCATACCGACACCCCGATCGTCGTCGAGGAGGCGGAGATGACGTCCGCCGAACCGGCCATGGCGGAGGCCGCGCCGCCGCCCCCGCCGGAGGCCCGCACCTACACGGTCGAACCCGGCGACACCCTGTGGGCGATCGCCGAGCGCTTCTACGGCGACGGCAACCGCTACCTGGACATCGCCGGCGCCAGCGGCATAGACAACCCCGACGCGATCGATGTCGGCCAGGTGCTGAACATCCCGTAGTCCATCCCCGGCATGCCCACCCGTTCCCGGCATGCCCACCCGTTCCCGGCATGCCCACCCGTTCCCGGCATGCCCACCCGTTCCCGGCATGCCCCACCCATTTCCCGGCATGCCCCACCCATTTCCCGGCATGCCCCACCCATTTCCCGGCACGCCCCACCCATTTCCCGGCACGCTTTTGGCCGGGATCCACTGCCCGTCCAGAGATTCCGGCCAAAAGCGTGCCGGAAAACGGATGCCCGCCGGAATGCCGAGAGCCCCCGATGCATGGGCATCGGGGGCTCTTTCCGTCCAGGACCGTCAGCGGCTCGTGAAGGGGAGCAGCGCCATCTCGCGGGCGTTCTTCACCGCGATGGCGACCTGGCGCTGTTGCTGGGGGGTCAGGCCGGTGACGCGGCGGCTGCGGATCTTGCCGCGGTCGGAGATGAACGTGCGGAGCAGGTTCACGTCCTTGTAGTCGACGATCTCGATGCCGGCGGCGATGAGGGGGTTCTTCTTCGGCCGACGCGCCTGCTCGGCGCGGACCTTCTTCGACGGTGCTCGCTTCACGGCCATGTCAGTGTCCTTTCTCGGCATGAGCCCTGGGCACTATGTGCACGAGGTCTGCGGGTGGTCTACCAACTCGATTTGTGCACACCGGGCAGCTCCCCCCGGTGGGCCAGCTCGCGCACACGTACACGGGAGAGACCGAACTTCCGGAGATGACCACGTGGGCGTCCATCCGTGGCGTCCCGATTGCGCAATCGTACCGGACTGGCATCGCGCGGCAGTTTCTGCAGGGCGGCCCGCGCGGCGGCTCGCTCGTCGTCGGGCGTCGTGGGCTTGCGGAGCAGTTCCTTCAGCTCGGCCCGCCGCTCGGCGTACCGCGCGACCACGAGTTTCCGCTGCTCATTGCGCTCGATCTTCGACTTCTTGGCCATTCAGCGCTCCTCGCGGAAATCGACGTGCTTGCGGACGACCGGGTCGTACTTGCGCAGGACCAAGCGGTCCGGATCGTTGCGGCGGTTCTTGCGGGTGACGTAGGTGAAGCCCGTGCCCGCCGTCGAACGCAGTTTGATGATGGGGCGAATCTCGTTGCGAGCCATCAGATCTTCTCTCCCCTGGCGCGCAGCCGGGCGACGACCGCCTCGATGCCGTCGCGGTCGATGGTCTTGATGCCCTTGGCCGAGACGGTCAGCGTGATCCGGCGGCCCTCGCTGGGCAGGTAGTAGGTCTTGCGCTGGATGTTGGGATCCCAGCGGCGATTGGTCCGCCTGTGCGAGTGCGAGACGGACTTGCCGAAACCCGGGCGCCGCCCGGTCACCTGGCAGTGCGCCGACATAGGAGCCTCCTGTTTCCGATGGCGGTGCCCCAACACCGCAATGACAATCATTTTCGACAACGGTCGTCCGACACTGTACCGTTGCCTCTCGGTAAATGAAAATCATTGTCGAAAGGGGTTCCGGTGGCGTCTCATCCCGACCGCCGTACGCCCGTCGTGATGCTGGCGGGCTTCGAGGGTGTCGCGACGGCCGGCGTGGACCACCTCGCGCGGGCCCTGCGGGACACACCCGGCACCGTGGTCGTCCGCCACGACCTGACCGAACTGCGCGAGGGCATCGTCCGCCGCACGGTGTCTCAGAAACCTCCTGAGAATGTGAACGGGCAAGTTCGCGGCCCGGCTCGGTTCTGGACTGACGGAGCGGGGGAGCGAAGCGGAGGAGCGGAGGAGGGAAGAACCGAGCCTCAGGGGGCCGCGAACCGCGACGCCGGAGGCGGCGCCATTGAACACAGCACGGTGCACGAGCTGGCGCACGGCTGTGTGTCCTGCACGCTGCGCGCCGATCTGCTGCCGCTGCTGTGCCGCCTGGCCGCGCGGGATTCGGTGCGGCGCATCGTGATCGCGCTGGATCCGGCGTTCGAGGCGGAGGCGGTGTGCCACGCGATCGCGCATGTCGAGGTGGCCGGGATGGTGGGCCGCGTGGACGGCCCGGCCGCGCGGGACGTGCGGATCGCGGCCGTGGTCACCTGCCTGGACGGGCGGACCTGGCTGCCCGACGCGCTGAGCGAGGAGACCCTGGCCGAGCGCGGCCTCGCCGATGCCGACGACGAGCGGACGGTGGCCCAAGTGGCCGTCGGCCAGGTCGAATTCGCCGATGTCGTGGCGATCGTCGGGGCGGAGTCGGTCGACGGGGCCGACCGGGCGCGGCTGGGAGCCGTCCTCGATCGCCTGGCTCCGCAGGCGCCGGTGGTCTGGGCGGACGATCCGGCCGCACTGGGCGCCGCCGGCATCGAGGACCTGCTCGCGGAGATCCCGGCGGGCTCGCGGCGCGGCCGGATCTTCGACGCGCACGCCCCGCTGCTGCGCGGGCAGCCGCCGCTGGACGTCGACCACGGGGTGGCGCTGATCGAATTCGCCACCGACCGTCCGTTCCATCCGGCCCGCCTGCACCAGGCGATCGACGTGCTGTTCGACGGCGTCGTCACCGCGCGGGGCCGGATCTGGCTGGCCACCCAGCCCGACGAGGCCGTATGGCTGGAATCGGCGGGCGGCGGGCTGCGCGTCGGCAGCGCGGGGCCCTGGCTGGCGGCGATGTCCCCGCGGGAACGGGCGGCGGCGGATCCGGATCGGCGGGCCCTGGCCGCGCTGCGCTGGGACGAACACTTCGGCGACCGCGATATCTCCCTGGTCGTGCTGACCTGCGACGCCGATCCGGACGAGATCCGCCTCGCCCTGCACTGGGCCCTGGTCGACGAGGCCGAGCTGATGCTCGTGCGCGGCGCCCCGGAACTCGTGGCGCAGTGGGAGGACCCGTTCGGGCAGTGGCACACCGACCCCTGCGTGGACGGGGACGGATCGGATTCGGCATCCAGCGCCTCGCCGTCGGGCGAGCAGCGCACGACAGAAAGGTAGACCCATGAGGTCAGGTATCCACCCGGACTACCATCCGGTGATCTTCGAGGACGTGAGCACCGGCACGCGCTTCCTCACCCGGTCCACCGCCCTCGGCACCCGGACCGCGGAATGGACCGACGGGCAGAGCTATCCGCTCATCACCGTCGATGTCACCTCAGACTCGCACCCGTTCTGGACCGGCGCGAACCGCGTGCTGGACACCCAGGGCCGGGTGGAGAAGTTCGAACGCAAATACGGCAAACGGTCACGTGCCCAGGCGAATTCCGCCGTCCGGCCCGATCGAGGGGAGGGCTAGGCCATGGCGGTCCCCAAGCGGCGGATGTCGCGGGCGAACACCCGGAGCCGGCGGGCGAACTGGAAGGCGACGCCACCCGACCTGGTGCCGGTCGGCGTCGGTGGCGTCACCTACTCGGTGCCGCGGCGGCTGGTTGCCGCTGTACGCCGCGGCCTGATCGATCCGGAGAAGCTGTAACTTCCGGATCGATGCGAACGGCGGCCACCGTGTGCTGACGGTGGCCGCCGTCGTCGCGTGCTACCGCCCGCTCACCCTTCCTTGGCGGCGAGGTCGGCCAGTGCGGCCGCGAGGCGGAAGTACTTGTTGCCCGCCAGGTCGGCGATCGTCTTGACGCCCAGCGCATCCAGCAGCTTGGTGTCGTGGCTCTCGGTGAGCCCGGCCAGCGCCGAGGGCGGCGCGGCGAGGATCTCGGTCAGGGACTTGTTCTCGTATGCCTTGTCCAGGGCTTTGTCGAGCGACACGGTAACGGCCATAGGAATCTCCTTGAGAGCGAGTCGTGTTCGAGACAGCCGACGATAACTCGAAGTGTGCTCGTTTCGGGGGAAATTGCCGGGTTCGTCAGGAGACCGTCCGGTCGTCATGCATGCGACCGACGTGGATGATTTGCCCGAATTCGGCGACCGCGGCGTTACTGCTGGTATTGTGACGAGCAGCGCCGGATGGTCACCGGGCGATAGCCTTCAGATAGCTGCAAGACGAATTACGTACTGTTGGTACGTTTTTGAGCGATGAAAAAGTCTCACCGAAGTGATGCTTTCGTGCCCTCGCACCGGTACCCTCATCCGGGAGGGCGGGTTTTCCCGAGGTGATCGGGAGAACCCGCTCATCGCCACTCTCGAGCCCGATCGGGCATACGTCTTCCGGCGTCGTCATCAGCACGCATCCGTGTCCGGGTCTAACGCGTTGTGCCCGTGGGCCGTTGCGCGTTCTCCGGCCGCGTGGTGCCTTGCACCTTCTCCTGCCGCGTGGTGCCTTGCACATTCTCCTGCCGCGTTTCGTTGTCGCGGCCCGGCAGCGACAGATCGGGTAGCAGCGATTCCAGCCGCGCCAGCTGCTCGGCCACCAAGTCGGCCGGCGCCTCGAGCAGCGACAGCGGCCACGGCCAGTGCCGGTGCGACAGCCGCTCCACCTCCTGCTCCAGCTCGGTGACCGTCGCCTCCAAATCGCTGATCTCGGTGCGCAATTCGGCGATCTGAGCCAGCGCCGCCGCGACACCGTCCACCAGCGTGCGATTGCGACCCTGCTCGTCGGCGCCCAATTGCGGCCAGCCGGCCAGTCCGGGGCCGCGCTGCTGGATCTGGATGTCGCGCAGAATCGCGTCCTGTTCCGGCGTCAAGTCCCCATCCTCCTGTGCGTAAAAATCCCATTGGCCGAAGTCGTCGGCCAGCGCCTCGTTCACATCGCAGACGACGCCGTTGACGATGACCTGACGGGTCGTCTGGTGCAACTGCCGGCGTGCTTCGACATTGGTGCCGGACCAGGCGTCGGTCTGCCACGCCCAGTGTGCGACCCCGGCGTCCAGGGCCCGGCTGATCGACCAGTACCCGCCGTAGATCCCGACCCAGTGGGGGCCCAGGATGGTGCCGGCGCCGCGCAGGTAGGCGTTGATCGGCACCTGCTGGGCGGGCGTGGAATCGAAATCGGCCGCGAAGTAGATCGGCCGGTCGGTGCGGCCGCCGCAGCGCAGTACCTGCGCCAGGGCGGCCTGGGCGTCGAGGACCCCGGCATCGAATCCGGCGAGCATGCGGGTGGCGGAGGTCTCCCAGTTCGAGGCGATCGACACCCCGTGGGCGCGCAGATCGTCCGCCTCCTCGGGGGTCAGCAGCTTGCCGGGCAGCGTCGGGCCGCCGGGGGAGAGATAGCGGACCACGAAGTCGAAACCGGCGGCTCGGATCGCCGCGCCGCCGGGTCTGCCGGCCGCGTAGTCCAAGCCGAAACGCATGACTCCCACTGTAATTCGCGCAGGTCACCGCGCGCTGGCGCATCGGCGAACAATCCGTGCGGTTCGTGCCCGCCCCCGCCGCTCACCTACCTCGCGGTTCGTTCTCCAACCCGCGGACACCGCCGGTCCGGGCTGGTTCACTACTAGATGGCCGTGTGAGAGGCGTCACTTCCGGGCGCGGCGACCGCTCCTCGGAAGCGCACACCGGCCCGCGCGACCACAGGCACAACCGACACCCGAGAAACGGAGACCACGATGCCTGTTCGCACCACCACCTGGCCGCAAGGAACCCCCTGCTGGGTCGACTGCCAGGTCGATGATCCCGTCAAGGAGAGCGAGTTCTACACGGGCCTGTTCGGCTGGGAGATCCAGCTCGGCGACGACGAGTCCGGATATCTCATGGCCATGATGGACGGGCAGCCCGCCGCCGGCATCGGGCCCAAGCCCCAGCCCGATATGCCGTCGGCCTGGACCACCTACCTCGCCTCCGAGGATGTCGACGCCACCGCCGCCGCGGTGACCGAGGCGGGCGGCCAGCTCGTGGTGCCGCCCTTCGAGGTGCTCGACGCGGGCCGGATGTTCGTCGCCCTGGACACCGTCGGCGCGCCGTTCGCGGTCTGGCAGGCCCGCGCCCACAACGGCGCCGGGGTCTACAACGAGCACGGCGCCTTCTGCTGGAACGAATTGCACACCCGCCAGCTCGATGCCGCCCGGCGCTTCTACACCGCCGTCTTCGGCTACAGCTACACCGAGATCGGCGACGGGACGACCATGCGCTACACGATGTTCACCCCGCCCGGCGGCACCGACGCCGTCGGCGGCATGAACGACGACACCGTGCTGCCCGGCGATCCGATGCCCGCCTACTGGCTGACGTGGTTCCAGTTCGACAACGTCGACGAGGGCCTGGCCCGCGCCAACGACCTCGGCGGGGCGGCGATGATGCAGCCCACCGATTCACCGGCCGGTCGGATGGCTGTCCTCGCCGCTCCGCAGGGCGAATCGTTCGGCATCATCGACACCGCTGTCCGGGTGGGGGAGATGCCGCAGTAACGCAACTCACAGAGGAGCGGGCTGAAAATTTGCTGAGGGTTCTCAGCGGGGAGTTTGCTGGGGAATTTTGCGGTCTTTTAACACACCCTAGGGTGGGCTATCGACTCTTCGACACATTCCGTTACAAATCCGCAATACAGCAGGGTGAACCTACTGGCAGGTTCGTTTCGAGCCTGCGCGCCGGAGGCGGTGGCGCAACTGCTGAGGGAAAGTGTTCGAGAGTATGAAATTCAGGAAAGTCGCCGCAACATCAGCGCTGGTCATTGCGGCTCTCGGGGTCGCTGCCGGTACGTCCTACGCGCAGCCCGCCGCGGCGGACGACCCCGGTATCCACTACACCGCGAACGTGGTGGACAAGTCGGTGGTGGTCCAGACCGATGCCGGATCGCTGACCACCGATAACAACCAGCTCCAGGTGCGTGACGCCACCGGAAACGTGGTTGCTGGATTTCCGCTGAGCTATCTGCGGGACGGTCTGGAATATCCGATCGCGGCCCAGGCCGACGACGCCAACCAGGTGACGCTCACCCCGAGCGTGGATCCGGCCGCCGCGCACCCGGCCCCGATGCTGCACGACGTGGCCTCCCGCGAGGACATGGACGACGCGATGTCGAACGCCGGCACCGAATTCGCCCTCGCCACCGGCGTCGGCACGCTGGTCGGCACGGTCATCGGCCTGGCCGGCGGCTGCCTGCTGGGCGCGATCGCCGGCACCCCGTTCCTGGTCATCCCCGGCTGGATCGGCGGCTGCCTGACCGGCGCGGCCCTCGGCGCCCCGCTCGGCGCAGCGGCCGGCTTGGTCACGGTCGGCGGCGTCGCGGGCATCGCCGTAGCCGTCGAGTACTTCAGCCGCATCAACACGCCCCCGGCGGGGTGACCGGCCCCCGGCATTCCGGCGAAAAGCATGCCGGAATGCCGGGGAACGGACGCGGTGCGTGCCCGGTTGCCGGGGAACGGATGTGGTGCGTGCCTGCCGGGGAATGGACGCGGTGCGTGCCCGGTTGCCGGGGAACGGATGTGGTGCGTGCCTGCCGGGGAATGGACGCGGTGCGTGCCCGGTTGCCGGGGAACGGATGTGGTGCGTGCCGGGTTGCCGGGGAAGGGAGTGCGGGCGTGCTCCCTCCTCTTTTCCCGGCGCGCTTTTGGCCGGGATCTCACCGAGGATTCCGGCCAAAAGCGCGCCGGAAAACGTGGAATCGCCTGGGGGTGGTTCAGCCGACCGGGGTAGGTGTGCGCCGGGGGGCCGGGGCTGTGTCCGAAGGCATTTCGACCGTGGGGCGGGCGGAGCGGCTGCGGTCGGGGGCTACCAGGATGGCGGTGATGGGGATGGCCAGGGAGAGGGTGCCGAGGGCGAAGACGGGGACGAACAGGCCGAACAGGTCCTCGCCCGGGGGCTGGAGGACGGCGGGGTCCACCTCGACCCGGACTCCGGCCAGTCCGAGATAGTGCAGGCCGATGATCGCGAGGGCGAAGACGAGGGCTGCCCCGACCAGGATCGGCATCGCCCGGAACCGCGAGGTCACCCACAGCACCCCCAGCGACACCACGACGGCGATCGCGGTGGCGCCGGCGGTGGAGGCCAGGTTCATCTCGAAGGAGCCCTGCACCCCGACCGCGTTCATGCCGAGATAGTGCATGAGCCCGAGGCCGAGCCCCATGACCACGCCGCCGCCGGCCAGCCGCGCCGGATCCGTGCCGCGGCCGGAGATGAGCAGCCCGCCCAGCACGGAGATCACGGCGAGGACGGCCGCGAGCACCATGCTGGTCACGTCGTAGCGGATCGTCCCGACGGGCACGCCGACGCCGAGCATGGTGATGAAGACCGCCAGCCACGTCCCGATGCCGCCCAGCGATACCGCCGCCGCGGTCAGCCACACCAGCCGGAACTTCGCGGTGCGTGACATCGTCGACTGCCGCACGCACGCGAGGCCGACGACCGCCCCGGCCAGCGAGACGCCGAGGGCCAGGCCGAGCACCCAGTAACCCATCGAGAAGTAGTACATCGGTCCGAACCCCCTCAGCTCTGTGCGACGGTCTGCTGCTGTGCGGCGGTGAGGCGCTGGATCGCGTACTCGGTCACGGAGGCGAGCGCGCGCCGCACCTCGTTCGCGTCGCGGGCGTCGATATCGACCACCGGGACGTCGTCGCGGATGGTCAGCGCCTCGCGCAACTCGCCCACCGGGAAGCTCGGCGCGCCGGGAAACCGGTTGACCGCCACCAGGAACGGCAGGTTGCGCGCCTCGAAGAAGTCGACCACGGCGAAGCTGTCCTCGAGCCGCCGCGTATCCACCAGCACCACCGAGCCGATCGCGCCGCGGATCAGGTCGTCCCACATGAACCAGAACCGGCGCTGACCGGGCGTGCCGAACAGATACAGCGTCAGGTTGCCGGGGAGCATGATGCGGCCGAAATCCATGGCCACGGTGGTGGTTTCCTTGCCGGGGGTCGCCGACAGATCATCGATCCCGTCGGACACCCCTGTCACCATCGCCTCGGTGCGCAGCGGCACGATCTCCGAGACCGCGCCGACGAAGGTGGTTTTCCCCGCACCGAATCCGCCGGCCACCACGATCTTGGTCGAGGCGGTCCGGGGATCGGGGGCGGCGTCAGAGGGCACGAAGTCCACGCAGGGTCCTCTCCATCAGGGATCGGCGCTCATCGAAGCTCGCGTCGTCACTCAGCGTGGTGTACACCCGCATGGTGCCGGCGACCACGAGATCGCCGATCACCACCCGGATCATGCCGAGCGGTCGTTGCATATGGGCGGCGATCTCGGCGACCGACAGGCGGGCGGCACCGAGTCGCAGGATATCGGTCCGGACGTCGCCGACCGGCCAATCGAACTGATTCGCGTACGGCAGCGTCTCGATGACCGCCTCGAGCGGCAGGTCCACCGCGGGCTGGGTGCGACCGGCTGTCAGAGCGTAGGGCCGTACGCGCGTCGTCGGCCGACCGGCGCCGCCCCCGAAAGAATTGGACATCGCGCTCGCTAGACCGCCCGCGCTGTGGCTTGCACGACCGCCCCGACCCGGTCGACCAGGAGCGCCATCTCGTAGCCGATGCGGCCGATGTCGTGCTGCTTGTTGGCGAGCACGGCCAGATGCGAGCCGCCGTCGCCGACGCTCATCACCAATAAGTAGCCGCGCTGCATATCGACGACCGACTGCATCACCTTGCCGCCGTTGAACAGCTGCGCCGCGCCGGACGACAGGCTCGCCAGCCCGGCGGTGACCGCGGCGAGCTGCTCGGACCGGTCAGACGGCAGGTTCGGGCTGGTGGCCTGCAGCAGGCCGTCGGCCGAGACCAGCACCGCGTGGGAGACGCCGGGGACCTCTCTGGTGAAACGGGCGACCAGCCAGTTCAAATTCTCGTCGGTGGTCTGCTCGGTGTCGCTCATGAAAGGCCTCCGTCGTCGTTGTGCTGGGCGTCTGCTCGGCCGCTCCGGACACCACTCAGATGCCTGGACAGGTTGTTGCGGATCTCCTCGGGGTCGGGGGCGCCGCCCTGGTCAGCCGGTGTCAGGCCGCCCGGTACCAGCTGCGCTCCCGGCCGCCGGATCGGCAGGCCACCGGTCGTGCGATCGGTGGTCGCCGGCCGGGTGGCGCCGGCGGCGGCTGCCCAGCCGTCGTCGGCCGGGGAGGTCCACATCTCGGCCGGGGCCGCGGCCGAGGGTTCGACCAGCCACTCCGACACCATGCGCTGGTAGATCGGGGTGGCGGGTTCGCGCTTACCGGGCTCGGCCGACGACGGTGACGGCTCGGCCCGCGGTGCGGGGAATCCGGTCCGCGGCACCTCGAGCATGGTGGTGGGCGTCGCGTCGGCCGCGTGATCCCGGTGGTCCGCGAAATCCGCGGAGTCCGAGAAGTTCTCGCGGCCGCCGTAGCCCCGGCTGTCCTGGAAGTCGTCGCGGGCCCCGAAACTCCCGTGGTCCCGGAGGTTCTCGGGCTGCTCGGCATCCTCGTGACCGCGGAAGTCCCCGCTGTCCTCGAAGTCCCCGGCGTCTTCGAAGTCCCCGGTGTCTTCGTGATCCCGGAACGATCGCTGGTCCCGAAGATCCTCCTGGGCATGCATTTCCCGGAGGCTCCGGTAGCCCTGCGCGCTGTCCTGGAACGTCTCACGGTCCCCGAAGTCTTCGCGATCCTGCGAGCCCTCGCGCACCCCGAAGCTGTCGTGGTCCTCGAAGTCCCCGGCTCCCGCGAAGCTCTCGTGGTCCTCGAAGTCCCCGCGTGCTCCGAAGCTTTCGTGGTCCGGGGAGTCGTCCTGTGCCCCGAAGTCCTCGAGTTCCCGGGACTCCACGCGTGCTCCGAAGCCCCCGTCTCGGAGTGCGCCGCGGTTCAGGAATTCCGTCTCCTCGGACCGGGCTTGCGTCGGATCCTCGGGCTCGGCCCACATGTCGAGGGATGAGCTGTTCGAGGCGATCAGACCGTCGCGCGCGCTCGACTCCGACAGTGCGAACGGACGTTCCGCCGCGGCGGCCGACTCCTCCGACGCGCCGGGCCGGCGCTGCGGCAGGCCCGAGGTGGTCGTCGCGAATCGCGAGGTCTCGGGCAGATCCGGGACCGCGGACAGGAGTTGCTGCCGCGGATCGGTCGGTTCCGGATCGGCGCCGGGCATGGCGAACGACGCGGCGATCGGCTGCGGCCCGGTGGTGGCCTCCGGCGGCGACACCAGCGGACCGGGCAGGTGCACGCTCGCGGTGATGCCCGACTGGTGCGTCATCCCGGTCGTGCGCCGCATGCTCACGGTGATGGTGTGCCGCTTGGCGAGCCGGCCGACCACGAACAGGCCCATGCGCCGGGCGGTTTCGACGGTGACCTCACCGCCGGAGGCCAGCCGCTCGTTGATGCCGCGCAGGTCGTCGGCGGACATGCCCAGGCCGCGGTCGGTGATCTCGATCAGGTAGCCGCCGTCGACGGCCCGGTTCACCGAGACGGCCACCGGGGTGCTGGGCGGCGAGTAGCGCAGCGAGTTGTCGATCAGCTCGGCCAGCAGGTGTTCGATGTCGACGGCGGGCTCACCGGCGACGACACCGTCGGGCACCGACCCGATCTCGACCCGCTGGTAGTCCTCCACCTGCGAGACCGCACTCCACAGCATGTCCGACAGCGGCACCGGCGGCAGATGCCCGCGGCGCAGCGCGGTTCCGGCCAGCACCAGCAGGTTGTCGCCGTTGCGGCGCATGCGGGTGGCGAGGTGGTCGAGGCGGAACAGGCTCTGCAGCCGCCCCGGATGCTCCTCGTCGCGCTCCAGATCCTCGATCAGGTTCAGCTGCTGTTCGACGAGCGACTGGCTGCGCCGCGACAGGGTCTCGAACATGCTGCTGATCTGTAGTCGCAGGCGGGCCTGGTCGGCGGCCAGGTGGAGGGCTTGGCGGTGCATATCGTCGACGGCGCGGGCCAGCTGGCCGATCTCCTCGGTGGTCTGCACGTCGACGGGCACGATCTCGGGGGTGGCGCCGCCCTTGCGCACGACCGCGAGCTCGGCGGGCAGGTCCTCGTGGGCGACCTGCAACGCGTCGCGCCGCAGCCGCCGCACCGGAACCACCAGCGAGCGCGCCACTCCCAGCGCCAGCGCCAGGCCGGCGAGCAGCGTCACGACCACGGCGGCCACATCGCGCAGCACCTGGCCGCGCGCCTCGGTCAGGCTCTCCGCCAGGCTGTTGTCGATCAGGTCGACCAGCCGGTCGGTGGATTCGGTGTAGATGGTGGCGCTGGTCTTCAGCGAATCGGCGACGCCCGGGACGTTCATCGGCTCGACCGAGTTCTGGCCGAGGGCGTCGACCCGGGTCTGCAGCGAGGAGAGCAGGACATCGGGCCGGTCGGCCGACTCGGGGTACACCGCGGCGTACTGGTGGATGGTGGCCGACTCGCCGCCGGCGGACAGCAGCGCCTGGTTCACGAGTGCCGGATTGTTGCCGAGTTCCCCGCTGATGATCCAGAGCTGTTCCTGCGTGAACATCTGGCGCGCGATGGCGATGACGCCCATCTGCACGTAGTACCGCTCGATCGCGGTCTCGGTGGGGGTGGGCAGGGCGGAGATCGCGTTGTCGATGTGGGTGGCGATTTCGTCGGCCTGCTTGCCGATCTGCGACGGCGCCGTGCCGTGCCGGCTCTCGCGCAGCGTGCGGCCCGCGGCCAGCGCGTTCGTGATCGCGGTGGTGACGCGCTTGTCGGCCTTCGATATCTGCAGCGCCGCCTGCAGATTGGCCAGCGCCTGGTCGAAGTGGGCGGCGTCCTGGTCCAGCGCCGGCTCGGACCTGCGATCGCCGGCACCGCCGCTGGCGGCGGCCGTGACCGCGAGCTGGTTCGCGGCGGAGGTGTACTCCAGCATCGGCCGGATGATGCGGGCCTGATCGCTCGCGGTGTTCAGTTGGGAGATGGTGGACAGCTCGTCCTTGACGCGCAGGCCGGCGAATACCGAGGCGAGGACCACGGGCAGCAGCAGAACGATGCCGACCTTGCTCGTGACGGACAGGTTGGACAGATTCCTCTGCCATGGCCGCGGTGCAGTGCCCATCCCGCTCGTGTCGCCTCCGCTTGCTTATGGCCCTCCCGACCCGGGCGCGGTGCCGACCGCAAATGCCCGCCGGAGCTCGGAAAGCTCCCACTCGTGGCCGAATTCGTTGCCAAGGTGTAGCGGTCTTCGGGGTGTTTCCCGCGCAGAATCCAACTGGAGGTCTTCTTTTACGGCACGCAACATACCGTGTGGAGTGCTCGACGGCAATTCGGAGTTCACCACATGTGAGAGTCGATTACCGCTGCCCACAACGTGTTTCGGAAGCACTTTCGGCGGCCCGTTCGTGGTATGTCGCTAAATCGACTGGTCATCGGCTGGTCGACGTCCCAGGAAGATGCGGCGTGTCGCTTGTTTACTTCTCAGTGGACTCTCAGTCGCTGCGGTCAGACTGGTGCATATGCGCATATTGGTAGTCGATGACGATCGGGCGGTCCGCGAATCGCTGCGCCGATCGCTCACGTTCAACGGCTACTCGGTCGAACTGGCGGTCGACGGCGTCGACGCCCTGGACAAGGTGGGCGCGCAGCGTCCCGACGCCCTCGTTCTCGACGTGATGATGCCGCGGCTGGACGGCCTCGAGGTGTGCCGCCGGCTCCGTAGCACCGGTGACGACCTGCCGATACTGGTTCTGACCGCCCGCGATTCGGTGTCCGAGCGGGTCGCCGGCCTCGACGCCGGCGCCGACGACTATCTGCCCAAACCGTTCGCGCTCGAGGAATTGCTGGCCCGGTTGCGGGCGTTGCTGCGCCGGACCACCGCCGATGCCGCCGCCGACTCCTCGGAGGCGATGCGATTCGCCGATCTGTCGCTGGACCCGGTCACCCGCGAGGTCGCCCGGGGCGAACGGTCCATCAGCCTCACCCGCACCGAGTTCTCGCTGCTGGAGATGTTGATGGCCAATCCGCGCCGGGTGCTGACCCGCAGCCGCATTCTCGAGGAGGTGTGGGGCTACGACTTCCCCACCTCCGGTAACGCGCTCGAGGTATATATCGGCTACCTGCGCCGCAAGACCGAAGCCGAGGGCGAGCCCAGGCTGATTCACACCGTGCGTGGCGTCGGCTATGTGCTGCGCGAGACGCCGCCGTAGGAGTGCCGTAACCGTGGGAAGGACAGTTCCGCGCCAGCCGGTCGTCGCCGGGCTGCGGCCGCGGGGGGACGCGCACGAGCTGCGCCCGCCGATGCCGCTGACCCGCTCGGTATCGCTGCGCTGGCGGGTGACGCTGCTGGCGGCGTCGGTGGTGGCGGTGGCGGTGGCGCTGACCTCGATCGCCGCCTACACCCTGGTGGCGCGGGCGCTGTACGCCGATGTGGACAAGCAGTTGCGCGAGCGGGCCACGGGAATGGTCGACAGCAATCTCGACGCCTTCGACTACCAATCCTTCTTCTTGGTGGGAAGCCTGTACTCCAGTGACGTGTCCATCGCGCTCAAATATCCGAATATGGACCAGTGGGTGGCGCTGCCCCGGGAAACCAGCCCGCCCATAGGTCCGGAGGAATTGTCGGTCGCGCGCGGCCAGTCCACGTTCTCCCTGCGCACCAACGATAATCAGCGCGTGCTCGCCGAGCGCATGAAAACCGGTGCCACGCTGGTCATCTGGCAGCCGCTGCGGCCGACCCAGGAGGTGCTGGACCGGCTCGCCTGGCTGATGTTCGTGGTCGGCGGCGGCGGTGTGATCGTGGCCGCCGCAGCCGGGGCCACCGTCGGCCGGACCGGATTGCGGCCGGTCGCACGCCTGACCGCGGCCACCGAGCGGGTCGCCCGCACCGACGATCTGACACCCATCCCCGTCACCGGCGACGACGAACTGGCGCGCCTGACCGAGAGTTTCAACACCATGCTGCGGGCGCTGGCGGAATCGCGGGAGCGGCAGCGCCGCCTGGTCGCCGACGCCGGGCACGAACTGCGCACCCCGCTCACCTCGCTGCGGACCAATATGGAGTTGCTCATCGCCTCGCAGCGTCCGGGAGCGCCGCCCATTCCCGACCAGGACATGGCCGAACTGCGCTCGGACGTGATCGCGCAGATCGAGGAGTTGTCCACGCTGGTGGGCGATCTGGTGGATCTGGCCCGCGAGGACGCCCCCGAGACCGTCTACGAGCGGGTCGACCTGGGCGAGGTGGCCGAACGGGCGCTGGAGCGGGCTCGCCGCCGGCGCAGCGGTGTCGAATTCTCCGCCGAACTGCGGCCCTGGTTCATCTACGGGCACGAGGCCGGGCTGGAGCGGGCGATCCTGAACGTGCTCGACAATGCCGCGAAATGGAGCCCGATGGGTGCGCAGGTGCGCGCCGGAATGCGCGAGACCGGCCCGGGCCTGCTGGAATTCACGGTCGACGATGCGGGGCCGGGTATCCCGCCCGCCGAGCGGGAGCTGGTGTTCGAGCGCTTCTACCGGACCACGGCGTCGCGCTCGATGCCGGGATCCGGCCTGGGACTCGCCATCGTCAAGCAGGTCGTGACCAAACACGGCGGAACCATCACAATCGACTCATCCGATCGCGGCGGTGCGCTGATCCGCATCGTGCTGCCGGGTGAGGGTGCGCCACCCCCGGCCTGATGTCGGACACAGTCTCGGAGAACTGATAGCGCGGTCTCAGTCCGCTCTCAGTCCATGTCACCACCATGGTCGACAGACTCGAGGAGAAACGAGAGAAATGACCGAGGATTCGAAGGACAGGCGCGACGACCCGGCCGCGGAGCCCCCGAAGTCCGGCGGTGATCCGCAGGCGGAGCAGCACGCCCAGCCGGGGCCGTACGCGCCGCCACAGGGCGCCGGCGCGCCGCAGGGGAGCCAGGGCCCACAGGGCCCCGGCTCGTCCTTCCCGGGCGCCGCCGGACCGCAGCAGAGCCCGTGGGCGCCCCCGCCCGGCCCCTTCGCGCCGAAGGGCGGCCCGTACGCGCAGCAGGACCCGAACACCGAGGGTGCACAGCAGGGCGCTGAGGGCGCGTCCGCGCAGCATCCCGCCTATCCCGGCGCACAGCAGAACGCCGAAGGCGGGACCGCGCAGCAGGCCGCGTATCCCGGTGTCCAGCAGGGCGCTGAGGGCGTGGCGGCGCAGCAGGCCGCTTATCCCGGCGCACAGCAGAACGCCGAAGGCGCGTCGGGGCAGCAAGCCGCGTACCCAGGCGCACAGCCGAACGCCGAAGGGGCCACGGCGCAGTTCGCCGCTTACCCGGGTGCGCAGCAGGGCGCCGAAGGCGCGACCGCGCAGCACGCCGCCTATCCGGGCGCGGAGCACACCGCGCCGATTCCGCCGTATCCGCATGCGCCGGGTGGTCCGGGGCAGCCGGTCGGGTATCCGGCCGCCGTCCAGGAGCCGCGTAGCCGCGTCCGCACCGGACTGGTCGCGGGCGCGGTGGCGCTCGCCCTGGTGAGCGGTGGCGTCGGCGGGGCGGTCGGGGCCCTCGTGACCCATTCGGACGACAACGGCTCGGTGTCGACCAACGCGCTGAACGCCCCGCCGCCCAAGGCCGGTCAGCCCGCCGCCAACGCGCCCGCCGGCACCGTGCCCGCAGTCGCGCAGAAGGTGCTGCCCAGCGTCGTGATGATCCGCGTCGCCGGGGCCCGGGCCGAGGGCGAGGGGTCGGGCGTGGTGCTGTCCTCGGACGGCATGATCCTCACCAACAACCACGTCGCCAGCGGCGCGGGACAGAACGCCAAGATCCAGGTGCAGTTCAACGACGGCAGCGTCGCGGGCGCCACCATCGTCGGCCTCGATCCGATCTCCGATCTGGCCGTCATCAAGGCCGACAAGACCGGTCTCACCCCGATCGAACTGGGCTCGTCGCAGAACATCCAGGTCGGGCAGTCCGCGGTCGCGGTCGGCTCGCCGCTCGGGCTGGCCGGCACCGTGACCACCGGCATCGTGTCGGCGCTGAACCGGCCGGTGTCCACCAGCGGCGAACAGGGCCAGACCGGGTCGGTGATCTCCGCGATCCAGACCGACGCGCCGATCAACCCGGGCAACTCCGGCGGCGCGCTGGTCGACATGAACGGCAACCTCATCGGCATCAACACCGCGATCGCCACGCTGGGCTCCTCCGAACTCACCGGCCAGCAGAGCGGATCGATCGGCCTCGGCTTCGCGATCCCGGTCGACCAGGCCCGCCGCGTCGCCGACCAGCTGATCAAGACCGGCCACGCCACCTACGCCCAGGTCGGGCTGTCGGTGCGGCCGGCCGACGACCTCAACGGCGCGAGGGTGCTGGACGTGACCCCGGACGGCCCGGCCGCCAAGGCGGGCATCCCGAAGGACTCGGTGGTCACCAGGGTCGACGATCAGGTCATCGATTCGGGGAACGCCCTGGTCGCCGCGATCCGCTCGCATCAGCCCGGGGACAAGGTGAAGATCACCTTCACCGACGACAAGGGGCAGAACCCCAAGACGGTCGAGGTGACCCTCGCCGCGGCGCCCGCGGAGGGTGGCCGGTGATGCGCCGGCCGCGCCTCGTCAGCGTGCTGGACGACCGCCGCCCACAGCCCGGGGACACTGCGCCGATGTCACAGGTGGACGCTACGGTTAGCGGCATGGAAATCGATGCCGCATTGGCGGGCCGTGCACTTGTCGTGGTCGTCGACGACCGAACCGCGCACGGCGGTGTGGATTCGCTGGGACCGCTGGTCACGGAGCTGCTCACCGAGGCCGGATTCCTGGTGGACGCCACGGTGCTGGTGGCCAACGACGAGGTGGAGATCCGCAACGCGCTCAACACCGCGGTCATCGGCGGCGTCGATCTGGTGATCTCGGTGGGCGGCACCGGAATGTCCCCGCGCGACGTCACCCCGGAGGCCACCTCCGAGGTGCTCGACCGCGAGCTGACGGGGATCAGCGAGGCCCTGCGCTCCTCCGGCTTGGCCGCCGGTTCGCTCGACGCGGGCCTGTCCCGCGGCCTGGCCGGCGTCTCCGGCAGCACGCTCGTGGTCAACCTGCCCGGCACCCGGGCCGCCGTCCGCGACGGCATGGCGACGCTGAGCCCGCTGGCCGCCCGCGTCATAGACGAACTGTCCGGATTGGACGAGTGACGACCACCCCGCGCGACGACGAGCCGACCCCGCGTCCCCGCCCCTCCGGCGACCGGACGCGGGGTCGCGTGCGTCGGGAGTCCGACGCCGCGAAGCTCGCCCGTATCTTCGGTGAGACCCTCCCGCAAACATCCAGTGACGAGCGCGCCCCCGACGGGGATCGGCCCTCGTCGTCGGACGAGTGGCTGCGTTCGCAGGTGCCGCCGCACCACGGCTGAGTTACCGCATCACGGCTCTATCACAACGTCCCACTTGCGCCACCCCGTCGAAACCGCTCGGAATCCGAGTGCTCACAGCATTTATGCGTGCGTAGTGATATGTCCCAAAAAGTAGTGTGATCCAGATCACATCATGTTTACGGGTGCTTACGTTGTCACGCAGTCGCCGCTGCGTTTAATGTGCCATTTTGGGCTGCTCCACCTGCGGTTCCCAACGGCTTGGGTAAGACGTGCCGGCGTCGACCCCAACGGGACATGGCCCAGTCCCGACCGTTGGTTGTCGTTGCCGGAAATTTGGCGTCGGTTACACGACGGCAACAAACCAGCGACAAACTGAGTCGGGCCCGTAGGGACCGCTTCCAGCCTCGATGGTCGAGGCTGACTTGTTAGAACCTGATGAGGGGAAATATGAGCGAGAACCGCACCATCGGTGTGCGGCGTGGTGCCCGCTTCGCGGGCATCGGTGCTGCCGCTGCCGTGGCCATCGGCCTTTTCTCTACCGGTGCAGCCAACGCCGACACCTTCGTACCGTTGCCGGACGGTCAGAAGGCTGGCCCCAACGGCGTTGTGATCACGCGCACCGGGGAACACGCCACCATCTCACCGTCGCTGGCGGCCAACGGCGCTGGTCGCAGCGTCTGGGTCTCGGGCAATGCCATCGCCGACGTGCCGAACGCCCCCGAAGCCGAAGTGGGCCCGAACAACGGCCCGCTGAACTCGCCGGGGACGAACAACTCGTCCACGCACGGCGCGTCCCAGGTCAGCTCCGGGTACATCGTCGGCTGCCAGGTCAACATCGGTTCGGATGCCATCTCGGCCGGTCTGTCCGGCGGCATCAGCATGACCGACGCCAGCATCGGCGGCTCGATCGGCCTGGAACTCGGCCCCGGCGAAGTGAAGTTCGTCCAGATCGACTACAAGGACATCACCAAGCCCGGCCGCTACTCCGTCGAGTACCAGGACGCGGAGATTCAGCTCCAGAATTGCGCGGGCTACGCCCAGGCGCGGTCGTACACCGTCGTCGAGGTCGTGGGTAACCACTACTCGAAGACCACCCTCTATGGGCAGCCGTTCTCCATCGGCTGATCGATTCCGCCAAATCCATTCCCGCATAAAGCGATTCACCCTAGAGGGACCTCATTATGAACATTCGTAAGACCGTGGCTCGCGCGGCCGGTATCGGTGCTGTCGCCACCGCCGCCCTGGGCCTTTTCTCGACCGGCGCGGCCAACGCCGATACGTTCGTGCCGCTGCCGGGCGCCGACCTCACCAAGACCCTGTCCGACGGCACCGTCGTGCACATCTGGCTGGACGGCGAGTCGGCGAACATCAACCCGTCGCTGGGCTCGACTCCGGTGCACCGCAACGCCTGGGTTTCCGGCAACGCCCATGTCGAGGTGTCCGGTGACACCACCGCCACCGGCGGCAGCATCTACCCGGGCTACGTCGTCGGTTGCCAGGTCAACATCGACGGCGGCGGCGTCAACGGCGGTCCCGAAGTGGGCGCGTCGTGGGATTCCGAAGGCACCGTCACCCCGTCCGCCAAGGGCAGCGGCGGCGGCGGCGACCTGACCCTCGGACCCGGTCAGGCGCAGTCGTTCTACGTGCTCGATCTCGAGCAGGCCGACGACTACGGCAACGAGGCGCACAAGAAGCGCAACAAGTTCAAGGGCAGTGACGGCTCGGTGGCGTGGTCCGACGAGACCATCGGCCTGAGCGGTTGCGGCGGCTACGCGCAGGCGCGGTCGTTCGTCAGCGTGGAGGTCGAGACCGACAACGTCATCACCTGGGTGACGGTGTGGGGCCAGCCCTTCAGCATCGGCTGATCGGGTCCGGGTGGGCCCGGTGCGCGCAGCACCGGGCCCATCACCGAATTCCGGCTCCCGCGTTCAGGATTCGTGCCGGCCGCCCGCGCTCTTGCTGCCCTCGGCGAGCAGATCGCGGATCTCGGTGAGCAGTTCGAGTTCGGTGGCCTCGTCCTTGCTGGCGGCGCCCCAGCGCTTCTTGGCCTTGGCGGCGGGCAGCACCAGGACGAAGTACAGGATGAGCGCGATGATCACGAAGTTGATCGCCGCGGTGACGATCGGGCCGATCGCGATGAAGGTCGCCGGTTTGTCCGCGACGAGCTGAACACCCCAGCCGAGTTCGTTGCGCTCGCCGAAGATCGCGAGCAGCGGGTTGACGATCCCGTTGGTGAACGCCGTGACGATGGCGACGAATGCGGTACCCATCACCACCGCGACCGCCAGATCGATCACGTTCCCGCGAATCAGGAACTCTTTGAAACCCTTCAGCATTGCGGCTCCTGTCTCATCGCCGCGCCCCACTGATCGGTAGAACTGCTGGCCGTGGCGTTTCGCGCGGTGGATGGCTGCTATCGGATCGGGTAAACCGGATGCTACTCGAGTTCCAGGCAAATGTTCGGCCAACATTGCGAAGGCAGGCCGGACTAATGGCACACGACGGTCAGCGCGGTCCGGAGCGAGGCCGCGGCCACGGCGGTCGCGTGGGCGGCCGCCAGCGCGAGGAGGACGACGCGGTCGTCGGATCCGCGGCCGGACTTCCCGACGCCCGCGATCAGCACGACCACGGCATCGGTCGCCAGCGTGCGGGGCGGTCCCGGACCGTGCGCGCCCTCGGCCGCCTCGTCGGCCGCGATCACGTCGACCCGGTCGCCGGTGCGCAGGATATCGGCGACGGCGTTGTCCGCCAGGCGAATCGGGACGATCCGGGCGTCGGGCGTGCCGGTCGCGGCGGTTGCCAGGCGGGAACCGACCACTCGCAGATCGGTGAGAATCTCACCACCGTGTACCGCGCCACTGACCGTCGCGCCCAGTAGTGGCGTGACCTCGTGTAATGCCCCATCCGGCAGTGTCCCGGCGGAAAAGGCGGCGACGCGCAGATCGCCCGCGGCCAGGACCCGTCCGGGCGCGAGATCGTGAGCCGCGACGACCACCGCGCTCTCGTGGCGTCCCGGATCGCCGCGCACCAGCAGCGCGCCGGCCAGGACGGCGAGCGCCACCGCGAGCAGCCGCCGCAGCAGAGTGGAATCGGCCCAAGCGGGCCGGTACCGGGACGTCAGGTACCGGCGGGGCTCACGGCCGAGGTCGGCGTCGAGGCGTGGTCGTTTCATACCCCGGAACGCTACGGTCGGCGCATCCGGGGACCATGAGAAATCGGCTGGTCACAGCCGGGCTGTGGATAACTGGAAAGCTGTGGGCAACTCGCCCGGAACGAGACCCGTCAGGCGACGGCGGAACCGGTGGACGCCGTGCTGGATCCGGTCGAGCCGGCCTTCGTGGACGAGCCCGAATCCGAGGACCCGGAACTCGACGACCCGGAACTCGAGGACTCCGACGAGCCCGAGGAGGCCCCGCTGTCCGACTTGGCCGGATCGCTCGCGGTCGAGGAGCCGTTGCGGCTGTCGGTGCGGTAGAAACCGCTGCCCTTGAAGACGATCCCGACCGAGTTGAAGAGCTTGCGCAGCTTCCCGTCGCACTTCTGGCATGTGGTGAGGGCGTCGTCAGAGAACGACTGCACGATGTCGAACTTGTCACCACACTGCGTGCACTGATACGAGTAAGTAGGCACAGGAACCTCCACAGTCTCCGTCGTTAGCACTCTACAGCCGACAGTGCCAACAGTGCCAATTCACGATTGATTCCCGGTCGCGCCGCCCAGCCGCCGCAGCCCGCCGCCCGGTGTCAGGACCCAGCCCATCCGCCGGTCGTGGGGCTCCTCGGGCAGCCGGTCCACCAGCTCATCGTCCCGCACGACCACGATCAGCCGGGCGTCGGGGTGTGCCGCGGGCAGGGTGCGGTCGTAGTATCCCGCGCCGCGGCCCAGCCGCACCCCGCGCCGGTCGACGGCCAGCGCGGGCACCAGGATCACCCGCGCCGATTCGATTGCGGCGGGCGGCATTCGGTCGCCGGCCGGTTCCAGCAGTCCGTAGCGCGCCCGGCGCAGCGCGCCGGTCCCGGTGTACTCGGCCCACTCCAGCGGTCCGGGCGGCCCGGTGACCGGCAGCAACACCCGGGCTCCCGCCGCGCGCAGCGCGTCCAGCATGGCCGTGGAACCGGGCTCGCCGCCCACCGGCACGTACGCGGCGACCCAGTCGCCCGCCGCCAGGTCGGCGGCCAGCCGGGTCGCGGCCGCGGCGAGCGCCGCCGCCTCGGCCTCGCGGACCGGCGCCGTCACCTCCGCGCGGCGCGCCGACAGTTCCGCGCGCCACCGGTGCTTATCGCGCTGACCAGCGTTGTTCACGCGACCACGATAGGCCCGCGCCGCACGTGATCTGCCACGCGTCCGGGTTTCCCCGCCGGTTCGCCGGGTAATCGGAGGCCATCAACAGCCGAGCGTCGGCCGGGTTCTCGGCGGCTGCCTCGCCCGCGGTGCGAGCCGGACCCGTCGAGTGAACACCGGGTGCGGCGCGTCCCGAAGGGACGGCGGCCGGCAAGCGTCTTCTCCCGGCTACGCATAGGCTCTCCGCAATGCCGGGCCCGGTCGAAGCAGGTCCGGCCGACGAATCCGATGGATAGGGTGTGCCTTATGACAGCTGACGCCGGAACGGGCGCGACGCAGCCCGCACAGGCCTGTTTCCGCACGGCGGTGGTGCCCGCGGCGGGGCTCGGGACACGGTTCCTGCCCGTCACCAAGACCGTGCCGAAGGAACTGCTGCCGGTGGTGGACACACCCGGCATCGAGCTGGTCGCCGCCGAGGCGGCGGAGTCGGGCGCCAGTCGCCTGGTTATCGTCACCTCGCCGGGCAAGGACGGCGTGGTCGCCCACTTCGTCGAGGATCTGGTGCTGGAGAGCACCCTGGCCGAGCGCGGCAAGTTCCAGCTGCTGGAGAAGGTGCGCAAGGCGCCCGGCCTGCTGGACGTGACCTCCGTCGTGCAGGAGGAGCCGCTGGGCCTCGGCCACGCCGTCGCGCAGGCCGAGGCGGTGCTCGACACGGACGAGGACGCGCTCGCGGTGCTGCTGCCCGACGACCTGGTGCTGCCGAGCGGTGTGCTCGAGGTGATGGCCCGGGTGCGGCGCAAGCGCGGCGGCAGCGTGCTGTGCGCGATCGACGTCCCCAAGGAGCAGGTCAGCGCCTACGGCGTCTTCGATGTGGAGTCGGTCCCGGACGCGGTGAATCCGAATGTGTTGCGCGTCAAGAGCATGGTCGAGAAGCCCGCCCTCGCCGACGCGCCGTCGACCTTCGCCGCCGCCGGCCGCTATCTGCTCGATCGCGCCATCTTCGACGCGCTGCGCCGCATCGAGCCTGGTGCGGGCGGTGAGCTGCAGCTCACCGACGCCATCTCGCTGCTGATCGCCGAGGGTCATCCGGTTCATGTGGTGGTGCACCGTGGGTCGCGCCACGACCTGGGCAACCCGGGCGGTTATCTTCGTGCTGCGGTCGATTTCGCTTTGGAGCGAGACGAATACGGCCCCGCGCTGCGTGAGTGGCTGGAGCGTCGGCTCGCTCCCGACTGGAATCCGCAGCTGACCTCGTCCGAGTGACGGGGGCGGCTCGGTTTCTCGTCGTGCGGGGTCGGTGGGACGCCGGACTATGAGGGAAGGGCTGCATGCGCTCGGTTGAGGACCAGCAGATCAAGGTGACCGCGGCGGCCGTCGCCCCGCGGCCCGTCCGGGTCGCGATCTCCGAGGCCCAGGGTCTGCTGTGCGCCGAGGACGTCGTGACGGAGCGTCCGCTCCCGGGTTTCGACCAGGCGGCCATCGACGGATACGCGGTACGCAGCGTCGACGTGCAGGGCGCGGGCGCCGATATCCGCGACGAGGACGGCGATCCGATCGATCTGTCGCTGCCCGTGGTCGGCGAGGTGGCCGCGGGCTCGCGCCAGCCGATCCGGTTGCAGCCGCGCCAGACCGTCCGGGTGGACACCGGCGCGCCGCTGCCGACGCTCGCGGACGCGGTGCTGCCGCTGGACTTCACCGACGGCGACCGCGTCCGGATCAAGGTGTACGAGCCGGTGCGCTCGGGCGATTACGTGCGCCGCATCGGTGACGACGTGCAGCCGGGCGATATCGCGGTGCGCGCGGGCACCATCATCGGTGCCGCGCAGGTCGGGCTGCTGGCGGCGGTCGGCCGCGACAAGGTGCTGGTGCATCCGCGGCCGCGGCTGTCGGTGATCTCGATCGGCGGCGAACTGGTCGATGTCGATCGGACCCCGGGTCCAGGTCAGGTCTACGACGTGAACTCCTACGCGCTGGCCGCCGCGGCCCGCGACGCCGGGGCCGATGTGAACCGGGTCGGCATCGTGAGCGCCGATCCGAGGCGACTGCGCGATGTGGTCGAGGGCCAGCTGGTCCGCTCCGAGGTGGTGGTGATCGCCGGGGCGGTCGGCGGCTGGGCCTCCGAGCAGATCCGCGAGGCCCTGTCGGGTCTGGGCGAACTGGAGATCGACCGGGTCGCGATGCATCCCGGCTCGGTCCAGGGCTTCGGGCGGCTCGGGCGCGACGAGGTGCCGACCTTCCTGCTGCCCTCGAATCCCGTTGGCGCACTGGTGGTCTTCGAGGTGATGGTGCGGCCGCTGATCCGGATCGCGCTGGGCCGGCGGCATCCGATGCGGCGGGTGGTGCGGGCCCGCACCATCATGCCGATCAGCTCGATGGCCGGCCGCCGCGGCTATCTGCGGGCGCAGCTCATGCGCGACGAGCAGACCAGCGAGTATCTCGTACAGCCGTTGGGCGGCAACGGATCCTCGCATCTGCTGTCCACCCTCGCCGAGGCCAACAGCCTGATCGTCCTGGATCCGGATGTCACCGAGGTGCGCACCGGTGACGAGGTTCAGGTCGCGTTTCTCGCGCAGCGCGGGTGAGATGTGGACATGAACGTGTTCCGGGCCGCGCAACACCCGGGCTGGCCCGCTCATCTCGGCCCCGTGCGAGTCGCCGCCGGACAGGTCAGCCTGCGTCCGATCCGGTTGCGGGACGCCACCGCGTGGGCCCGCATCCGGGTCCGTGATCGCGAACATCTGGAGCCGTGGGAGCCGACCGGGCGCGGGTCGTGGGAGGCCCGCAATCACCCGTCCAACTGGCCGTCGCTGTGGTCGAGCCTGAAGGGCGAGGCGCGCCGCGGGGCGATGATCCCGCTGGTGATCGAGGTCGACGGCGCGTTCTCCGGGCAGCTCACCGTCGGCAATATCGTGCGGGGCGCGCTACGCTCGGCGTGGATCGGCTACTGGGTCGCCAAAGACGTTGGCGGACAGGGTGTTGCGACGGCGGCGCTGGCGCTGGGGCTCGACCACTGCTTCGGGCCGGTCGGCCTGCACCGGGTGGAGGCGACCGTCCGGCCGGAGAATCTGGCCAGTCAGGCGGTGCTGCGGAACGTCGGTTTCCGCGAGGAGGGCCTGCTGCGCCGCTATCTCGACGTCGACGGCTCGTGGCGTGATCATCTGCTGGTCGCGATGACGTCCGAGGAGGTCACGGGCACCGTCGTCCAGCGGTTGGTCCGGGCGGGGCGCGCTCACCTGAGCTGATGCCCAGCTTGTTACTCATGAGGCAGGTGTGGGCGGCGCGCCTGCGGGATATTCCTGAGGCGCGGCACTAGCCTACGGACGTCGGTGGTGCGTCCCGCATTACCGGAAGGGAGCCTGCGAAGTGACCCGACGAGGCGGCGGTGCTACCGGCGCGACGACGGGGCCCTGCGCCGGTGCCGAGGTGACGACCGTCGAAGGGACAACGGCCAGGCGGGGACGGAGGTGTGAGCGCGATGCCGAATTCGATCTTGTGGGTCGGCCTGGTCGTGCTCTGGGTCTTCGTGCTGTTCCCGATGCTCGCCGACCGGCATCCGCGCATCCGTCGTACGACCGATGCCGCGCTGGCCACCCGAGTGTTGCATCGTGGCGGCACCAAGCGACGCATGAAGCAAGGCCCGGCCGCCGGGCACGAATCCGACCCGGACTGGGTACCGACCCGCGTGCAGAGAAAGCTTTCCCACGGCGATGATGCGGAGGATCGGATGACGACATCGGCAGATGACACCGTCACCGAGCACGACGAGACCGCCCGCGACCGCGATCCGACGGTGGCCGACACCGACGGCGAGATCCTCGACGCCGAGATCGATGAGGCCGACGCCGACGCGGTCCCCGGCGACGACGATGCCGAGCGCGACTCCGCCGATCCGGCGTTCGACGACAGAGATCCCGCGGCCGGCTACGACGAGGACGCCGACGAGAGCCGGCTCGTGGCCCGGATCCCCCCGGCGCCGTCGTCGGCGGATTCCGCGCGGCTGCCCGAGCCGGTCGAATCCGATTCCGGCGCCGAGGATTTCGTGCCGAGCCGGCGCGGCCGCGGCGGTTACGATCCGGAATCCGACGCGATGGCGCGCCGCGTGCGCTACCGGTTCCGCCAGCGCACCGCGCTCGGCCTGACGCTGAGCGCGCTGATGTTCGGCGGATTCGCCTTCGCGGTCACGCCGGTGCTGTGGTGGGCCTGCGCCCTGGCCGTCGTGACGCTGGGCGGTTACCTGGCCTACCTGCGGCGTCAGGTGCGGCTGGAGGAGGATAT
>NZ_BAGL01000075.1 GCF_000308875.1 Nocardia transvalensis NBRC 15921 | reverse complement strand
AACGAGCACGACGAGGCGTCGTTCGTGGCCCGCGAGATCGACCGCCTGATCGACCAGGGCGACTACAACTACAGCGACGTCGCGGTGTTCTACCGCACCAACAACAACTCCCGCGCGCTGGAGGAGATCTTCATCCGGATGGGCCTGCCCTACAAGGTGGTCGGCGGCGTCCGCTTCTACGAGCGCAAAGAGGTCCGCGACATCGTCGCCTACCTGCGGGTCCTGGAGAATCCGGACGACGCGGTGAGCCTGCGCCGCATTCTCAACACCCCGCGCCGCGGCATCGGCGACCGCGCCGAGGCGTGCGTGGCCGTCCACGCCGAGCAGCGCGACATCGGATTCGCCGCCGCCCTGCGCGATGCCGCCGACGGCAAGGTGGCGCTGCTGAATACGCGTGCGCAGCGGGCGATCGCCGGTTTCGTGGACATGATGGACGAGATCCGCGCGGCCGGCGCCCAGGCGGATCTGGACTTCCCGGATGTCGGGGCCGTCGTCGAGGCGGTGCTGGAGCGCACCGGCTATCGCGCCGAGCTGGAGGCGTCCGACGATCCGCAGGACGGCGCCCGCCTGGACAACCTCCACGAATTGGTCAGCGTCGCCCGCGAATTCAGTTCCGAGGCGCGCAACAACGTCGAGGCCGCGCGGGAGGAGGGCCTGGTCCCGGAGGCCGCGGAGGGCGAGCCGGAGCCCGGATCGCTGGCGGCGTTCCTGGAGCGGGTGTCGCTGGTCGCCGATACCGACCAGATTCCCGACGAGGGCACGGGCGTGGTCACGATGATGACCCTGCACACCGCCAAGGGCCTGGAGTTCCCGGTCGTCTTCGTGACCGGCTGGGAGGACGGGCAGTTCCCGCACATGCGCGCGCTGGGTGACCCGGCCGAGCTGGCCGAGGAGCGCCGCCTGGCCTACGTCGGCATCACCCGTGCCCGCCGCCGTCTGTATCTCACCCGCGCGGTGGTGCGCTCGGGCTGGGGGCAGCCGGTGTCGAATCCGGAATCACGATTCCTGCAGGAGATCCCGGGCCACCTGGTCGACTGGCAGCGTCTCGAGCCCGCCGCCTCGCCGGTGGGCCGCGGCTTCCGCCGCCGCGGCGACGACGAGGGCCTGGAGCGCGACTGGACCCGCGGCGACGGCTGGTCGGAACAGCAGCGCCCGGGCGTGCGCGACCGCGGCCCACGCCGCCCGGCCCCGGCCTCCGGCAAGCGCAACAACACCAACCTCGTCCTCGCCGTCGGCGACCGAGTCAGCGACGACAAATACGGCCTGGGCCGAGTGGTCGCCGCCGAGGGCTTCGGCGCCCTCGCCACGGTCACCATCGATTTCGGCACGGCGGGGAAGATCCGCCTGATCCCCCAATACAGCCGCACTTTGGTCAAGCTGTAGCGGTCGTCTTCATGTTCCCGGCCAAAAGCATGCCGGGAACATGAAGGGACGGGCCTTGCCCTCAGCGGGCTGCACTCTCATTGCCCCGGCACCGCACTCTCATTGCCCCGGCACCGCACTCTCAATGCCCCGGCACCGCACTCTCATTGCCCCGGCACGCTTTTGGCCGGGGCCGCCTCAGTCCCGCTCGGGCCCCAGCGAAATACCGCGGGAGGCCAGCCAGGGGATGGGGTCGATGGGCTGGTTGCCGTTGAGGTGGACCTCGAAGTGGCAGTGGGGGCCGGTGGAGAAGCCGCGGTTGCCGACGGTGGCGATCTGGTCGCCGGCCATGACGCGCTGGCCCACGCTGACGGTGGTGGTGTCGACGTGGCCGTAGACGGTGACGGTGCCGTCGTCGTGGCGCAGGCGGACCCACATGCCGAAGCCGGAGGCCGGCCCGGCGTCGATCACCGTGCCGTCCTCGACGGCGTAGATGGGGGTACCGATCGGTGCCGCGACGTCCACACCGTTGTGCGGTGCGCCCCAGCGGAATCCGAAGGTGGAGGTGAAGTTGCCGTAGGCGAACCGGGTGTACAGCGGGCGCAGCTTGGCGGCCTCGGCCGCGGCCAGGTCGGCGGCAAACTGCTGGCCGTGCTGCAGGATGTCGCTGAACTGGTTGATATCCGTCAGTGGGGCGACGCTCACCAGCTGTGAGGACTGGGGCGCGGCGGCGGCCGGATCGGCGATGCTCACGGCCTGCGGCGCGATCTCGTGCACCTGGCCGTCGGCCTGGTAGTCGGCGGTCGAGCTGTGGTTCTGGCCCGTCGCCTGCACGGTGGCCTGGCCCGCGGCGACGACCGCGCCCGCGGCGACCGCGACGACCGCGGCGCGGCCCTTGACCGCGGTGGGCGGCGGAGGCATCCGGTGCGCCCCGGCGCGGCGGGCCTGGACCCGGGTGGGCCGGGCGATCGGCTCGGCGGGGACGGCGGTGCCGGAGTCGGTGCGCGGCCAGCCGCTGTCGAACGGCTTGTCGTCGTCGGCGGCGCGGTAGTCGTAGTCGCCGTGGTCGGTGGAGTCCGACGTTTCCCACGCGTCCCAAGAGGGCTCGGACGACTGCGGGTCCCAGGACGTATCAGCGGACTGCGCGTGCCAGGCGGGGCCGGAAGATTGTTGGTCCCAGGCATTTTCCGCGGGAGACGGGGTCCACTGGCCGGGCCCGGCGCCCCACGCGGGGGTCTGGGAGGGCCGCACGGGAGCGGCCGCGGGACCGGCGTATCCGCCGAACGAGCCCGGGTCGCCGAACGGGCGGGGACCGAAGGCCTCACCGTCCTGGCGGTAACGCCGTGCGGACTGGGCTCGATGTCCCTGCTGAAACGGGTCCGTGCTCATCGAACGGTGTCCGACTCGGGGCGAAGCGGTACAGAAGACGGATCGCCTGCGAAGCGGCTCTCTACCTGCGGAGCGCTGTGCTGCAACAAGCCTGCCGTCCTCCTGTGTCGTTTCCGAGTCCCACCATGATTACGCATGTTGTGCCGTCCGCGGGACGTATTGTTCCCGCCGACGTCGTGACCGTGCTGTGACATCGACCGCATCGACGGTAACGAAACGATTGCAGCTCGGCAAGCGCTACGGTCCCTCTGTCCTGACATGTGAGATTGATCACGATAACAGAGGGGAATATCCCGCCACCGACCGGGGAATCGGGCGCGCGCAATCGACGACGACATGTAGTAGTCGGAGCCGTATCTCGAGCTTCTCCGGTGCGACCTGGCTGGGCCGCCGCAACCTACTCGCCAGTAGCCTTGGCCAGCGGTTTTGGTGCCCCGTATGCACTCCCGTGACCTGCGCCACTTAGGCTGTATGCGGCTGATTTCCCGTCCGTGTGACTGATTAGAGTCCGACCCGACCCGCTCTCCGACGACGGGCCCCAACAAAGTCGTTGTACAACAACGCAGACGAGACGGTGAGTACATGGATCTCTTCGAATATCAGGCGAAGGAGCTCTTCGTGAAGCACGGAGTGCCTTCGTCGGAAGGCCGGGTCACGGACTCGGCCGAGGACGCCCGTGCGATCGCGACCGAAATCGGCAAGCCTGTGATGATCAAGTCGCAGGTCAAGGTCGGTGGACGCGGTAAGGCCGGTGGCGTGAAGTACGCCGCCACCCCCGAGGACGCCTTCACCCACGCCTCCAACATCCTGGGCCTGGACATCAAGGGCCACGTCACCAAGAAGATCCTGGTCGCCGAGGCGAAGGACATCGCCGAGGAGTACTACATCTCCTTCCTGCTCGATCGCGCCAACCGCACCTACCTGGCCATGTGCTCGGTCGAGGGCGGTATGGAGATCGAAGAGGTGGCGGCCACCAAGCCCGATCGCCTGGCCAAGGTCCCGGTCGACGCCGTCAAGGGCGTGGACCTGGCGTTCGCCCGTTCCATCGCCGAGCAGGGCCACCTGCCCGCCGACGTCCTGGACGCCGCCGCGGTCACCATCCAGAAGCTGTGGGAGGTGTTCGTCAACGAGGACGCCACCCTGGTCGAGGTGAACCCGCTCGTCCGCACCCCGGAGAACGAGATCCTGGCCCTCGACGGCAAGGTCACCCTGGACGAGAACGCCGACTTCCGGCACGCCGACCACGCCGAGTTCGCGGATATCGACGCCACCGATCCGCTGGAGCTGAAGGCCAAGGAGAACGACCTCAACTACGTCAAGCTCGACGGCGAGGTCGGCATCATCGGCAACGGCGCCGGCCTGGTCATGTCGACCCTGGACGTGGTCGCCTACGCCGGTGAGAACCACCAGGGCGTGAAGCCCGCCAACTTCCTGGACATCGGCGGCGGCGCCTCGGCCGAGGTGATGGCCAACGGTCTCGACGTCATCCTGAACGACGCTCAGGTCAAGAGCGTGTTCGTGAACGTGTTCGGCGGCATCACCGCGTGTGACGCCGTGGCGAACGGCATCGTGAAGGCCCTGGAGATCCTGGGCGACGAGGCCAACAAGCCGCTGGTCGTCCGTCTCGACGGCAACCGTGTCGACGAGGGCCGCCAGATCCTCGCCGACGCCAACCACCCGCTGGTGACGCTGGCGCAGACAATGGACGAAGGCGCCGACAAGGCCGCCGAGCTGGCTGCGGCCAAGTAAGGAAACAGGTCAAATGTCTATCTTCCTGAACAAGGACTCCAAGGTCATCGTCCAGGGCATCACCGGCGGCGAGGGCACCAAGCACACCGCGCTGATGCTGAAGGCGGGCACCCAGGTCGTCGGCGGCGTCAACGCCCGCAAGGCCGGCACCACCGTCTCGCACACCGACAAGGACGGCAACGCCGTCGAGCTGCCGGTGTTCGGCGGCGTCGCGGAGGCCATCAAGGAGACCGGGGCCGACGTCTCGATCGCCTTCGTGCCGCCGAAGTTCGCCAAGGACGCCATCATCGAGGCCATCGACGCGGAGATCCCGCTGCTCGTGGTCATCACCGAGGGCATCCCGGTGCAGGACACCGCCTACGCGTGGGCCTACAACGTGGAGAAGGGCAACAAGACCCGGATCATCGGCCCCAACTGCCCCGGCATCATCACCCCGGGCGAGGCGCTGGTCGGCATCACCCCGGCCAACATCACCGGCAAGGGCCCGATCGGCCTGGTCTCCAAGTCGGGCACCCTGACCTACCAGATGATGTACGAGCTGCGCGATTTCGGCTTCTCGACCTCCATCGGCATCGGCGGCGACCCGGTCATCGGCACCACCCACATCGACGCCATCGAGGCGTTCGAGAAGGATCCCGAGACCAAGCTCATCGTCATGATCGGCGAGATCGGCGGCGACGCCGAGGAGCGGGCCGCGGCCTACATCAAGGCCAACGTGACCAAGCCGGTCGTCGGCTACGTCGCGGGCTTCACCGCCCCCGAGGGCAAGACCATGGGCCACGCCGGCGCCATCGTCTCCGGTTCGTCGGGCACCGCCGCGGCGAAGAAGGACGCGCTGGAGGCCGCGGGCGTGAAGGTCGGCAAGACGCCGTCCGAGACCGCCGCCCTGGCGCGGGAGATCCTGGAGAAGGCCAGCGTCACCGCCTGAGCGATGTCGTGACGCACCAAGGCCGCCTTCCCGTTTCGGGGAAGGCGGCCTTGGTCGATTTCGGCACGACTTTCTTTTTTCCGGCACGCTTTTGGCCGGAACCTCGCCTATGGATTCCGGCCAAAAGCGCGCCGGAAAAGAGGGAATGTGCCTAGGCGGGAAAGGGTGGGTGGGTCAGGGTGCTGGGAACACGTGGCACAGGCCCAGCGCGCGCACGACCATGCAGAACATTTCATTGATATCCATGGGGATACCTCCAATCGCTTCTCTCCACCACACGATCGGACGCGTCCACGGGTTCAGCGGCATCGGCCCAGGACCGAGCCGGACGCTGTGCCCGTGACCAGGACGCGTGATTGCAGTAGCGTCAGTGAGGGCATCCAGCCGTGTAGACCATGAAGGACTCGATAGGAGACGACGACATGTCATACCCGACCGGGGGCTCCGGGTACAACGCGCCCGCACCGACGCCCTCTTCCGCGACCAGCTTCGGCCAGCCGGGAAGTGGTGCCGATGCTGGTTCCGGCACCTCGGAATCGAGTGCCAAGGGGCTGCCGTTCTTCCTGGCCGTGGGTGTCGCCGCCCTCGGCGTCATCAACTTCCTGCTGGGATTCACCGCGTACGCCACCACCAAGGCCCAGGATCTCGGCATGGGCGTGAAGACCGAGTCCCAATCGGAGACCTTCTTCAAGGCCATCGGCATCTCGCCGCTGCTGGCGTTCCTGCTGCTGGGCGGGCTGCTGGCCGCCCTCTCGCTGCTACCCAAGCAGAACTGGACCGGCGCCGCCGCCGCGGCCAGCGCCGCCGGTTTCCTCGGCCTGCTGGTCCAGTCGTTCACCCTGCCCGAGGAGATCAGCCTGGCGTGGGGCGCCTGGGTGGTGCTGTTCCTGGGTCTGGTGCAGACCGCGGCCGCGGTGGTCGCCGTGCTGTTCGAGACCGGGATCCTCGCGGCACCCGCGCCCAAACCGGCCGCGGCCGGATTCGGCCAGCAGGCCTCCTACGGCCAGGGCCAGCAGCAGTCCTTCGGCCAGGGCCAGCAGGCCGCCTACGGGCAGCAGCCGCAGGCGGGTCAGCAGGCGTCCTACGGCCAGTACGGTCAGCAGGCGTCCTACGGCCAGGGCCAGTCGGCGCAGCAGCCGGGGCAGCAGTCCTACGGTCAGTACGGTCAGCAGTCCTACGGCCAGCCGGGCCAGTACGGCCAGCAGCCTTCCGGTCAGCAGCCGACCTACGGCCAGCAGGGCCAGCAGCAGTACGGTCAGCAGTACGGCGCCCAGCCGGGTGCGCAGTCGGCCTACGGCGCGCAGCCGCCGCGTCCGTCGCAGCCGGCCGGTGACGAGAACGCCACCCAGCACATCTCCGCGCAGCCGAGCCAGTCGGGCCAGCAGTACGGATCGCTGAACTTCGGTCAGGCCGGCCAGCCCGGCCAGAGCGCCCAGCCGTTCGGCGAGGGCCAGACCGCCAACCCGGCCGCGGACGCCACCAAGGCCTTCCGTCCCGAGGACGACCAGAAGTAACCGCGCGACCGTCGGCGAGTCAGCCGCGCCCCGACCGGCGCGCCTGACTCGCCGACGCGTCTGCAGGTGTCACGCTGAACTCTCGTGAGCCAGGTGCCGGGGCTTCTCCGGTCGCCCACGATCGGCAAGGTGGTGTCATGAGGTCCTCTCTGGTCCGGTGGGACGAGAACCGGGAGCCGGCGGGCACATCCGCTCGCCGCCGCACCGGATCCGGTCGCCCACCGCCCGAGGACAACGTCTTTCTCTCCCTGAGCCCCGAGCGGGCCAAGGTCCTGCTGTTCATCGCGGCCCGCACGTCGAGTTTCACCATGGTCACCGTGGTGGTCCTCGTCCTGGTCACGCTGTGGGCGGCGGGCAGCGCCATGACCGGCGCGTCCGGCGCGATCGCGGCGGGATGGCTTGCGGTGCACCAGGTTCCGCTGGTCATCGGCAAGACCTCGCTGGGCGTGCTGCCGCTGCTGCCGACCGGGCTGATGCTGTGGTCGGTCGCCCGCGACTGCGCCCGCGCGGTGGAACCCGACGCCACCCGCGCCGATCTGGGCTGGATCGTGGGCGCGGCGCTGTCGGGTCCGCTGCTGATCACCGCTGTCTGCCTGGCCGTCGCCGAGGACGCGTCGGCGGTGGTGGCGCTGCAGCCGCCCGCGACGCTGGCCGCGTTCGGCTGGGTGCTCGGACTGCATCTGGTCGCCGCGGTGATCGGGATAGCGAGCCGTCGACATCCGGTGCGCGAACTCGTGCTCTCCTACCTGCCCGAATGGGTGGCGCCGGGCGCGCGGGCGGCGCTGCGGGCGCTGGGGCGGCTGCTGCTGGTGGCGGGCGCGGTCACCCTGATCTCGTTCCTCGCGCACTGGTCGTCGATCGGCGACACCTATCGGGCGGCGGGCGGCGTGGTCGGCGCCCTCGGCCTGACGCTGCTGTCGCTGGCGTATCTGCCGAACGTGCTGATCGATGCCGCCGCGCTGCTGGTCGGGGCCGACGTGCACATCGGCGCGGGATCG
>NZ_BAGL01000076.1 GCF_000308875.1 Nocardia transvalensis NBRC 15921 | reverse complement strand
GATCCTGCGCACGGTCTACCCCGAGGCCGAGGGCGCGGCGCACCAGGTGGTGCTGCCCGCCGCGCAGGCCCTCCCGGACCTCACCCCGGTCGCGGTGCGCCCGGAGGCGTTGCGGGACACCATCGCCGAGCTGATCACCACCGGATTCGACGTGACGGCGGAGGTCCCGCTGCGGGCCCGGCTGCTGCGCGTCGACACGGACGCGGTCGAGCACGTGCTGGTGTTCGTGGCCCACCACATCACCGCGGACGGCTGGTCGATGGCCCCGCTGACCCGCGACGTGATGATCGCCTACACCGCCCGCACCGCCGGCGAGGCGCCCGACTGGTCGCCGCTGCCGGTGCAGTACGCCGACTTCAGCGTGTGGCAGCGCCGCGTGCTGGGCGCGGAGGACGATCCGGAGAGCCTGATCTCCGCGCAGGCGGATTACTGGCGCACCGCGCTGGACGGCGTGCCCGACGAGCTGAACCTGCCCGCCGACCGGCCGCGGCCGACCGTGCCGTCGTATCGCGGTGGGCGCGTGGTCTTCCCGATCGACACCGAACTGCGGACCGCGCTGGGACAGATCGCGCGCGAGCGGAACACGACGCTGTTCATGGTCGTGCACACCGCCCTCGCGGTCTTCCTGGCCCGGCTGTCGGGGACCGAGGACATCGCCGTAGGCAGCCCGATCGCGGGCCGCGGCGAGGCCGAACTCGACGACATGATCGGCATGTTCGTCAACACGGTCGTGCTGCGCACCGAGGTGACCGGGCAGCTGAGCTTCGGCGAACTGCTCTCGCGCACCCGCGATACGGATCTGCAGGCGTTCGCGCACGCCGACATCCCGTTCGAGCGGCTGGTCGAACTGCTCCAGCCGGAGCGGTCGACCGCGCGCAACCCGCTGTTCCAGGTGGCGCTGTCGTTCGAGAACCTGCCCGAGACGGCGTTCGAACTGCCCGGCCTGCGGGTCGGGGCGGTCGAATTCGAGGCCGGTATCGAGAAGTTCGACCTGTCGCTGACCGTCCGCGAGGCGGCCGACGGTTCGCGCATGCTCGCCGAATTCTCCTTCGCGCGTGACCTTTTCGACGAGGACACGGTCGAGGGCTTCGCGGATCGCTTCACGCGGCTGCTGCGGGAGATCATCGCCCGCCCGCAGACGCCGGTCGGCGATCTGGAGATCCTGGCGGCCGAGGAGCGCGACGATCTGGTCGCGCGAACCGGCGCGCCCGCCGTGCCCGCGCGGACCCTGCCGGAACTGCTGGCGGAGGCCGTCGCGCGCGATCCGGAGGCCCTGGCGGTCGTCTATCGCGACACCCGGCTCAGCTACCGCGAGCTGGACGAGCGGTCGAACCGCCTGGCGCGCTTGCTGATCGAGCGCGGTATCGGCGCCGAGGACCTGGTGGCGATCGCCGTGCCGCGCTCGGCGGATTCGTACTTCGCCGAATGGGCGGTGTCCAAGAGCGGCGCGGCCTTCGTGCCGATCGATCCGGCCTACCCGGCCGACCGCATCGCGCACATGGTCACCGACTCCGGTTCGCCGATCGGCCTGACCACCGAGGCGGTCCGCGGCGACCTGCCCGAGTCGGTGGAGTGGCTGGTTCTCGACGACCTCGACCTCGACGGGTTCGACGCCGCGGCCGTCACCGCGGCCGACCGCGTGCGGCCGCTGCGCCCGGCGCATCCGGCCTACGTCATCTACACCTCCGGGTCGACCGGCCTGCCGAAGGGCGTCGTGGTCACCCATGCCGGCCTGGCCAACTTCTGCGCCGAACAGGCCGAGCGTTACGACCTCGACTCCGATTCGCGCGCACTGCATTTCGCGTCGCCGAGCTTCGACGCCTCGATCCTCGAGTTCCTGCTCGCGATCGGTGCGGGCGGTGCGCTGGTGGTCGTGCCCACGGGCGTGTACGGCGGCGAGGAGCTGTCCGAACTGATCCGCGGCGAGGGCGTCACGCACGCCTTCATCACGCCGTCGGCGCTGGCGACCATCGACCCGGCGGGCCTCGACAGCCTGCGGGTCCTGGTCGCCGGTGGCGAGGCCGTACCGGCGGATCTGATCGCGCGCTGGGCGGTTCCGCTGGGTGAGGGTGGCCCGATTCGCTCCGTGCACAACGGGTACGGGCCGACCGAGACCACCATCATGACCAACATCAGCGATGCGCTGGTGCCGGGCGACACGGTCACCATCGGCGGCCCGATCCGCGGCATGCAGTCACTGATCCTGGATTCGCGACTGCGACCGGTCCCAGTGGGTGTCGCGGGTGAGCTGTACCTGTCGGGCATCCAGCTGACGCGGGGATATCACGCCCGCGCGGGGCTGACGGCGGATCGGTTCGTGGCCAACCCCTTCGCTGGCGCTCGGGGTAGTGGTGCGGAGGGCGTCGGGGGTAACGGTGCGGCGCTGGGCGAGCGGATGTACCGGACCGGTGACGTCGTGCGCTGGACCGAGTCGGGCGAGGTCGAGTATGTGGGCCGCTCCGACTTCCAGGTGAAGGTGCGCGGTTTCCGGATCGAACTGGGCGAGATCGACGCCGCGCTGGTGGCGCACGAGACGGTCGACTTCGCGGTGACCGTCGGGCACAAGACCGAGGCGGGGACCACCATCCTGGTCGCCTACGTGCGCGCCGCCGCCGGTCGCACGGTCGACGTGGCGGAGCTGACCGACCACGTGGCCGCGTCGCTGCCGGAGTACATGGTGCCGACGTCGATCATGGTGCTCGACGAGATCCCGCTGACCCCGGTCGGCAAGCTGGATCGCCGCGCCCTGCCGGAACCGGTGCTCGGAACGCGCGAATACCGCGCTCCCGCAAGCGAAACCGAATCGATCATCGCCGAGGTGTTCGCCGATGTGCTCGGCGTCGACCGGGTCGGCCTGGACGATTCGTTCTTCTCGCTCGGCGGCGACAGCATCCTGTCCATCCAGCTGGTGTCGCGGGCCAAGGCGCGGGGCGTGGTGTTCTCGCCGCGCGACGTGTTCGAGCAGCGGTCGGTGGCGGGCCTGGCCGAGGTCGCGGCCTCGGGCGTGGCCGCCGAGCGAGTGGTGCTGGCCGAACTGCCCGGCGGCGGCGTGGGCGAGATCCCGCTGCTCCCGGTCATGACCCAGTTCCTGTCGAGCGGCTCGTCGTACCAGCGGTTCTCGCAGTCGATGACGCTGCGGCTGCCCGACGGTATCGATCGCGAGACGCTGGTCGCGACCATCGGCGCGGTCTTCGATCACCACGACGTCCTGCGCACACGGTTGCTCGGCGACCTCGAAAACGGTTGGCAGTTCGAGGCTCTCGACCGCGGCGCGGTCGATGTCGACGCCCTCGTGCACCGCGTCGAGGTGCCCGCCGGGATCACCGACGACGAGCTGGCCACGCTGTCCAGCGCGGAATACGACGCGGCGCTGGGCCGTCTGGATCCGGCGAACGCCGCGATGGTGCAGTTCGTCTGGTTCGCCTTCCCCGATCGCCGTGACGTCCTGCTCATCGCGGGCCACCACTTCGTGGTCGACGGCGTCTCCTGGCGCATCCTGATCCCGGACCTCGCCACGGCCTGGTCGCAGCTGGTGGCGGACCAGCCGGTCGCCCTGCCCGCGAACGGAACGTCGATGCGGCGCTGGGCACACGCCTTGGCCGACGAGGCCACCGCACCGAGCCGTGTCGCGGAACTGCCGTTCTGGCAGCAGGTTTCGGCCACGCCGGATCCGCTGCTCGGCGCGCGGCCGTTCGATCCGGCGGTCGACACCAACGCGACCGTGGAGCGGGTGCAGGTCACCCTGCCGCCCGAGGTCACCGACGCGGTGCTGACCGCGATCCCGGGCCTCTACCACGGCGGCGTCAACGACGGCCTGCTGTCGGCGCTGGCCATGGCCGCCGCGCGCTGGCGCGGCGACCGGGCCGAGGCGACGCTCATCCGCCTCGAGGGCCACGGCCGCGAGGAGGACGTGGTCCCCGGCGCCGACCTGTCGCGCACGGTGGGCTGGTTCACGACCGTCTACCCGGTCCGGCTGGACCTGGCGGGCGCGGACCTCGGCGAGGCCTTCGCGGGCGGAGACGCGGTGGGGCGCATCGTCAAATCGGTCAAGGAGCAGCTGCTGTCGGTGCCCGACAAGGGCCTCGGCCACGGTCTGCTGCGCTATCTGAACCCGGAGACCGGCCCGGCGCTGGGCACCGTGGGCCAGATCAGCTTCAACTACCTGGGCCGCGTCTCGACCGGCGACGCCTCGGAACAGTTCGGCGAGCTGGGCTGGGTGCCGGTGGACGACCTGGGCGAGCTGGACGCGCTGATGGACGCGGATATGCCGGCCAACGCGACCGTCGACATCAACGCGATCGTCACCGACGGCGAGGCGGGCCCGCAGCTGGGCGCCACCTTCGCCTACCCGTCCGGACTCCTGACCCGTGATCGCGCACAGGAATTCGCCGATCTGTGGGTCGCGGCGCTGACCGCGCTGGCCACCCACGCCCGGCGACCCGACGTCGGCGGGTTCACCCCGTCGGATCTGGCGCTGGTGCGCGCCACGCAGTCCGATATCGAGGGCTGGGAGCGGCGCTACCCGAACCTGACCGAGGTGTGGCCGCTGTCCACGCTGCAGTCGGGTCTGCTGTTCCACGCGCTGCTCACCCAGGCGACGTTCGACGTCTACACCATCCAGGCGGTGGTGCGCCTCGGCGGAACCCTCGACACCGCGCGCCTGCGTGATGCCGCGCAGGCGGTGCTCGAGCGCTACCCGAACCTGCGGACCGCCTTCGTCGCCTCCGACGACGGCAGCTCCGTGCAGGTGGTGCTCGATCGCATCGAGGTGCCGTGGCGCGAGGTGGATCTCACCGGCGTCCCGGCGGACCGCCGGACCGCGGAACTCGATCGGCTCGTCGCCGAGGACCGGGCGACGCACTTCGACCTGTCCGCGCCGCCGCTGCTGCGCTACACCGTCTACCGGACCGCGGCGGACGAGTGGCAGCTGGTCATCACGACCCACCACATCCTGCTCGACGGCTGGTCGATGCCGCTGCTCATGCGGGATCTGCTGGTGCTGTACGCGGTGCGCGGCGACGCCGCCGCGCTCGGCCGCCCGGCGTCCTACCGCAACTACCTCGGCTGGCTCGCCGCCCGGGACAAGCAGCAGTCGCTGGACACCTGGCGGCAGGCACTGGACGGCGTGGACGAACCCACGCAGCTGGCGCCGCAGACCTCGCTGGACGAGACCTTCGAGATCGGCAAGCGGGTCGTCGAGATCGACGCCGACCGCACCGAGCGCGTCAAGCGCCTGTGCGCCGAACTCGGCATCACCGTGAACACGCTGGTCCAGGCCGCGTGGGGCGTGCTGGTGTCCCGCATGACCGGTCGCGACGACGTGGTGTTCGGTGCCACGGTGTCCGGCCGCCCGGCGGAACTGCCCGGCATCGAGACGATGGTCGGCCTGTTCATCAACACGCTCCCGGTGCGGGTGCGGGTCGACAACCAGGCGACGGTCGCTCAGTTGCTGACCGGATTGCAGGGTGAGCAGGCGGATCTGCTCGATCACCACTACGTGGGCCTGCCCGAGATCCAGCGGGTCGCGGGGGTCGGCGCGCAGTTCGACTCGCTGATCGTGTTCGAGTCCTACCCGGTGGACAAGGCGGCGATCGCCGAGACCAGCTCCATCGACGGCATGTCGGTGCTCGACGCGGGCATCAACGACGACACCCACTATCCGATCACCGTGATGGTCACCGCCGAGTCGACCATCGTGCTGACCCTCAAGCACCTGCTGAGCCGCTTCACCGCCGCGGAGATGGAGACGCTGGCGACGCGGCTGGTGCGGATCGTGGACGAGCTGCTGGCCGACCCGCGTGGCCGGGTCGCCGACATCGACGTCCTCGGCAATGCCGAGCGCGATCGAATCCTGGTGGAGTGGAACGACACTCGCCACGAGATCGCCTCCGAGCTGTTGCTCGACGGCTACCGCCGCACGGTCGCCGCGCATCCGGATCGGGTCGCGGTGGTCTACGAGGGCGACGAGCTGACCTATCGCGAATTCGACGAGCGGGTCAACCGCCTTGCCCGCGAGCTGATCTCGCGTGGCGTGGGTGCGGAATCCTTTGTCGCCCTGGGTATCCGGCGATCGCTGGACCTGGTGGTCGCCATGTACGCGGTGATCACCGCGGGCGGCGCGTACGTGCCGCTGGATCCGGACCACCCGGCCGACCGCACCGCGTACGTGCTGGAGACCGCCGATCCGGTGTGCGTGCTCACCCGGGCCGAGGACGAGGTGCCGCTGCCCGAGGATGCGCCGGTCGTGCTGCTGGAGTCGCTGGATCTCTCGGGCCACGACGCGAGCCCGGTGCGCGCCGAGGAACTGCTGCGTCCGGTGCTCCCGGAGCACGCGGCGTACGTGATCTTCACGTCGGGGTCGACGGGCCGCCCGAAGGGTGTCGCGGTGTCGCACTCCGCGATTCACAACCAGACGACCTTCATGCTGGCGGAGTACCCGCTGGGCGTGGACGACGTCTACTTCCAGAAGACCGCGACGACCTTCGACGTGTCGCTGTGGGGCTACTTCATGCCCCTGCGGGCGGGTGCGAAGCTCGTCGTCGCCACGCACGACGGCCACCGCGATCCGATCTATCTCGCGGAAACCATCGCGGCGCAGGGCGTGACGATGACGGACTTCATTCCGTCGATGCTGAACGTCTTCGCCGCGCAGACCGCGCCGGGGTCGATCCCGACGCTGCGCACCATGTTCGTGGTCGGTGAGGCGCTTCAGCCGGAGACCGTCGCCGCGATCCGCGCGGTATCGGACGCGGCGGTGTTCAACCTGTACGGCCCGACCGAGGCCGCGGTGACGATCACCTACTGGCCCGCGACGGGCGAGGAGCGGCTGAGCGTCCCGATCGGCCGCCCGGAATGGAATTCGCGTGCGTACGTGCTGGATTCGCGGCTGCGGCCGGTGCCGGTGGGTGTCGCGGGTGAGCTGTATCTCGCGGGCGATCAGCTGGCGCGCGGCTATGTGGCGCGTCCGGATCTGACCTCGGATCGCTTCGTGGCCAACCCGTTCGGCACCGGCGAGCGCATGTACCGCACCGGTGACCTGGTGATGTGGCACGAGCCCGGCTTCCTGGACTACATCGGCCGCACCGACTTCCAGGTCAAGGTGCGCGGTTTCCGCATCGAACTCGGCGAGATCGACGCGGCGCTCACCGCGCATCCGGATGTCGACTTCGCCGTCACCGTGGGCCGCAAGACCGAGGCCGGCGCGGACATCCTGGTGGCGTACGTAAAGGCGGCCCCGGAGCGCGCCGTCGACGTGAACCGGGTGTCGGAGTTCGTCGCCGGGCGGGTGCCGGAGTACATGGTGCCGACGGTGATCATGGTGATCGACGAGATCCCGGTCAGCTCGGTCGGCAAGCTGGACCGGCGGGCGCTGCCCGATCCGGAGCTGACGCTGCACGAATACCGCGCGCCCACCAGCGATACCGAGGCGGTCATCGCCGAGGTGGTCGCGGAGGTGCTGGGCCTGGAGCGGGTCGGCGTCGACGACTCGTTCTTCTCGCTGGGCGGCGACAGCATCCTGTCCATCCAGCTGGTGTCGCGGGCGAAGGCGCGGGGCGTGGTGTTCTCGCCGCGCGACGTGTTCGAGCGGCGCACCGTCGCCGGGCTGGCCGAGGTCGCCACGAGCGCGGCCGACGCCGAGCGGCAGCGGCTCGCCGAACTGCCGGGCGGCGGCATCGGCGACATCCCGGTGCTGCCGTTCATGGCCTCGGTGCTGTCGAACGCGGAAGGCGGCTCGTACGAGCGGTTCTCGCAGTCGATGACGCTGCGGCTGCCCGACGGTATCGATCGCGCGACGCTGGTCGCGACCATCGGCGCGGTCTTCGATCACCACGACGTGCTGCGCACGCGACTGCGCGGCGACGCCGAAAGCGGTTGGCGGTTCGAGGCTCTCGATCGGGGAGCGGTCGACGTCGACGCACTGCTCCGGCGCGTGGATCTCGCGGGCGATATCGCCGACGCGGAGCTGACGCGGATCGCGAACGCGGAATACGACGCGGCGCTGGATCGTCTGGACACGGCGAATGCGGCTATGGCGCAATTCGTCTGGTTCGCCTTCGAGGGCGACCGTCCGGGCATTCTGCTGATCGTGGCGCACCACTTCGTGGTCGACGGCGTGTCCTGGCGCATCGTGATCCCGGACCTGGCGACCGCCTGGTCGCAGCTGGTCGCGGGGCAGCCGGTGGCGCTGCCCGAGAACGGGACCTCCGTGCGGCGCTGGGCGCACGCCCTCGTCGACGCGGCGGCCGAGCGGACCGCGGAACTGCCGTTCTGGCAGCAGATTTCGGCCACGCCGGATCCGCTGCTCGGCGCGCGGGCCTTCGATCCGGCCGTCGACACCAACGCGACCGTGGACTCGGTGCGCGTGAGCGTGCCCGCCGCGGTGACCGACGCGGTGCTCACCGCACTGCCCGGCCTGTACCACGGCGGCGCCAACGACGGACTGCTGTCCGCGCTGGCCATGGCCGTCACCCGCTGGCGCGGCGTGCAGGCGGGCGACGCGGTGCTCGTCCGGCTGGAAGGGCACGGCCGCGAGGAGGACGTGGTCCCCGGCGCCGATCTGTCGCGCACGGTGGGCTGGTTCACCAGCGTGTACCCCGTCCGGCTCGATCTGGCGGGCGCGAACCTCACCGAGGCCTTCGCGGGCGGCGCGGCCGCCGGGCGGATCGTCAAGTCGGTCAAGGAGCAGGTGCTGTCGGTGCCCGACAAGGGCCTCGGCTACGGCCTGCTGCGCTATCTGAACCCGGAGACCGCGTCCGCGCTGGGCGCCGTGGGCCAGATCAGCTTCAACTACCTGGGCCGCGTCTCGGCGGCCGACGTGCCCGCGCAGTTCGCCGAGATCGGCTGGGTGCCGGTGGACGACCTGGGCGAGCTGTCGGCGGTGCAGGATGCCGAGATGCCGGCCAACGGCGTGCTCGACATCAACGCGATCGTCACGGACGGCGAGGACGGCCCGCAGCTGAACGCATCCTTCGCGTTCCCGGCGGGCCTGCTCACCCGCGAGCAGGCACAGCAGGTCGCGGACCTGTGGGTCGAGGCGCTCACGGCGCTCGCCGACCACGCGCGCGGAACCGACGTCGGCGGCCTGACCCCGTCGGATCTGCCGCTGGTGCGCACCACGCAGTCCGATATCGAGGTGTGGGAGCGGCAGTACCCGGCCGTGGCCGATGTGTGGCCGCTGTCGTCGCTGCAATCCGGTCTGCTGTTCCACGCGATGCTGAGCGCGGCGACGGTCGACGTCTACACCCAGCAGGCGGTCGTGGACTTCGAGGGCGCGCTGGACGTGGAGCGGTTGCGCCGCGCCGCGCAGGGCATCCTGGAGCGCTACCCGAACCTGCGGGTGGTCTTCGTCGCCGATTCGCAGGGCGAGCCGGTGCAGATCGTGCTGGATCGGGTCGAGGTGCCCTGGCAGGAGGCCGATCTCACCGATCTGCCCGAGGCCGATCGCGCCGCCGAAGTGCAGCGGCGGCTCGAGGCCGACCGGCTCACGCACTTCGACATGGGGACCGCGCCGCTACTGCGGTTCGCGGTGTACCGCACCGGCGAGACCGCGTGGCACCTGTCGATCACCGCGCACCACATCCTGTTCGACGGCTGGTCGATGCCGCTGCTCATGCAGGACCTGCTGGTGCTGTACGCGGTGCACGGCGAGACCGCGGCGCTGCCGCGGGTGCCGTCCTACCGCACGTTCCTGGCCTGGCTGTCCGGTCGCGACCGCGACGAGTCGCTGCGGGCCTGGACCCGGGCGCTCGCCGGTGTCGACGAGCCGACTCAGCTTGCGCCGCCACCGAAGTCGGAGGAGACCTACGCGACCGGTCACCGCGTCGTCACGCTGGACGCGGAGTACACCCGCCGCCTGACCGCCTACTGCGCCGACCTCGGCATCACCGTGAACACGCTGGTGCAGGCGGCCTGGGCGGTGCTGGTCGGCCGGATCACCGGCCGCGACGACGTGGTGTTCGGCGCGACGGTGTCCGGCCGCCCGGCCGACCTGCCGGGCGTCGAATCCATGGTGGGCCTGTTCATCAACACGCTCCCGGTGCGGGTGCGGATGGACGATTCCGCGACCGTCGCCCAGCTGCTGACCGGGTTGCAGGGCGAGCAGGCGGACCTGCTGGACCACCACTACGTGGGCCTGCCCGATATCCAGCGGGCCGCGGGGATCGGCGCGCAGTTCGACTCGCTGGTGGTGTTCGAGTCCTATCCGGTGGACAAGGACGCGATCACGGCCGCGAGCGCGATCGACGGTGTGTCGGTGGTCGGCGCCGGCATGATCGGCGGCACCCACTACCCGATGACGCTGCTGGTCAAGGCCGAGCAGACGATCGAGATCGTGCTCGAGCACCTGCTGAGCCGGTTCTCCGCCGAGGAGGCCGACGTGCTGGCCTCCCGCCTGACGACGATCATCGACGGCCTGCTGGCCGGCGGCGACGTCCGCGACCTCGATATCCTCGAGCCGGCCGAGCGCGAACGAATCCTGGTGGAGTGGAACGACACTCGCGAGGAGGTCGCGCCGGAACTGCTGCTGGACGGCTATCGCCGTGCGGTCGCGGCGCATCCGGATCGGATCGCCGTGTCCTACGAGGGCGATACGCTGACCTACCGCGAGTTCGACGAGCGGGTGAATCTGCTGGCGCGCCGGTTGATCTACCAGGGCGTCGGACCGGAATCGCTGGTGGGCCTGTCGATCCGGCGGTCGCTGGACCTGGTGGTCGGCATGTACGCGATCCTCACCGCCGGTGGCGCGTACGTGCCGCTGGATCCGGATCATCCGGCCGAGCGCATCGCGCACGTGCTGGAGACCGCGCAGCCGGTCTGCGTGCTGACCCGGACCGTGGACGAGGTGCCGGTGCCCGAGGGCATCGAGGTGATGAACCTGGACACCGTCGATCTCGACGGCTTCGAGGTCTCGCCGCTCGAGGACGACGAGCTGCTGGCTCCGGTGCGCCCGGACAACCCGGCGTACGTGCTGTTCACCTCGGGCTCGACCGGCCGCCCGAAGGGTGTGGCGGTCTCGCACGCGGCGATCAACAACCAGATCACCGTCATGCTGACGGCCTACCCGATGACCGCGGAGGACGTGTACCTGCAGAAGACGCCGACGACGTTCGACGTCTCGCTGTGGGGCTACTTCATGACCCTGCGCGTCGGGGCGACCCTGGTCGTCGCCACCCCCGACGGCCACCGGGATCCGCTGTACCTCGCGGAAACCATTGCCGCGCAGGGCGTCACGTTCACCGACTTCGTGCCGTCCATGCTGACGGTGCTCGCGACCCACACCGCGGCCGGCGCGCTGCCGACGCTGCGGACGGTGTTCGCGGCCGGTGAGGCGCTGCCGCCGGAGACCGTCACCGCGGTGCACGAGATCTCCGACGCCGCGGTGCACAACCTGTACGGGCCGACCGAGGCGGCGATCACCGTCGCCCACTGGACCGCCACGGGCACCGAGAGCCCGAGCGTGCCGATCGGCCGGCCGGAGGCCAATTCCCAGCTGTACGTGCTGGATTCGCGGCTGCGGCCGGTGCCTGCGGGTGTTGTGGGCGAGTTGTACCTGGCCGGTGACCAGCTGGCCCGCGGTTACCTGCGGCGGCCCGACCTCACCTCGGATCGCTTCGTGGCCAATCCCTTCGGGGCGAACGGCGAGCGGATGTACCGCACCGGTGACCTGGTCGTGTGGCGTGAGGTCGACGGCGAGGGGGTGCTCGAGTACATCGGACGCGCCGACTTCCAGGTGAAGTTCCGTGGTCAGCGCATCGAGCTGGGCGAGATCGAGTCGGTGCTGCTGGCGGAGCCGTCGGTCAGCCAGGCCGTCGCGCTGGTGGTGTCCTCGGAGCTGGGCGATCAGCTGGTGGTCTACGCGGTGCCCGCGCCCGGCGAGCGGATCGATCAGGATTCGCTGCTGGCGGTGGCGGCGCGCAACCTGCCCGCCTACATGGTGCCGTCGCAGGTCATCGCGCTGGACGCGTTCCCGCTCAACCCGAGCGGCAAGCTGGACCGCAAGGCGCTGCCCGCGCCGACGTTCACCCGCCGCGAGTTCCGGGCGCCGTCCACCCCGATCGAGGAGATCGTGGCGGGCGTGTTCGCCGAGGTGCTCGGTGTCGAGCGGATCGGTGCGGACGACGACTTCTTCGCGCTCGGCGGCAACTCGCTGATCGCCACGCAGGTCATCGCCCGCGTGGGCACGGCGGTGGGCAGCCGGGTGCCGGTGCGGACGCTGTTCGAGCGGTCCACGGTCACCGCGTTCGCGGCGGCGATCGAATCGCACACCCGCGATACGGGTGCGCCGGTACTGGGCGAGATCGAGCGGCCGGAGAACATACCGCTGTCGCTGGCGCAGCAGCGGATGTGGTTCCTCAACCAGTTCGATCAGGGGTCCTCGGCCTACAACGTGCCCATGGCGGTGCGCCTGACCGGTGATCTGAACCTGGCCGCGCTGCGGTCGGCGGTCGCCGACGTGGTGGCCCGGCACGAGGTGCTGCGCACGGTGTACCCGGAGACGGAGTCGGGCCCGGTGCAGGTGATCCTGCCGGTGGCACAGGCGGTTCCGGAGGTGGAGTTCGGCACGGTCGCCGCCGCGGAGATCGAGTCCGCGGTGCTCGGCGTGGTGTCGACCTCCTTCGACGTCACCAGCACGGTGCCGCTGCGGGTCGCGGTCTTCGAGATCACCGACGCCCCCGAGGGCGCTCGCGAGTACGTGCTGGCGATGGTCGTCCACCACATCTCCGGTGACGGTTCGTCGATGGCCCCGCTGACCCGCGACGTCATGACGGCCTACGCGGCCCGTGCCGCGGGCGAGCCGCCGAGCTGGGCGCCGCTGGCCGTCCAGTACGCGGACTACGCGGTCTGGCAGCGCGAGCTGCTGGGCAGCGAGGACGATCCGGAATCGCTGGCCGCCAAGCAGATCGACTACTGGAAGTCCGCGCTGGCGGACCTGCCGGATCAGCTGGATCTGCCCGCGGACCGGCCGCGCCCGGCGGTGCAGTCGTTCGCCGGCGCCAAGGTCGCGATCGAGATCGACGGCGAACTGCACGGCGCGCTGATGGATCTGGCGCGCGGCGAGAGCGCGACGCTGTTCATGGTCGTGCACACCGCCTTCGCGGTGCTGCTGTCCAGGCTCTCGGGCACCGGCGATATCGCGATCGGTACGCCGATGGCGGGCCGCGGCGAGCGCGAGCTGGACGATCTGATCGGCATGTTCGTCAACACCCTGGTGTTCCGCACGCGGGTGGACGGCGACGAGTCGTTCGCGGAACTGCTGGCGCGGCAACGGGATTCGGATCTGCAGGCGTTCGCGCACGCGGATGTGCCGTTCGAGCGGCTGGTCGAGGTGCTCAACCCCGTCCGGTCCACGGCGCACCACCCGCTGTTCCAGGTCGGCCTGTCGTTCCAGAACCTGGGCCGCACCAGCCTGGAGCTGCCGGGACTGAGCCTGTCGGGCGTGGACTACGACACCCAGGTGTCGCAGTTCGACCTGCACCTCATCGTGTCGGACGGCTACGACGACGCGGGCGCGCCGATCGGGATGGGCGGTGTGCTCACCTACGCCACCGACCTGTTCGACGCCGCCACCGTGGAGCGGTTCGCCGAGCGCTTCGTGCGGCTGCTGCGCAAGATCGTGGCCGCGCCGACCGACGCGGTGGGCGATATCGAACTGCTGGCCGACGGTGAGCGGGCCGCCCTGATCATGGGCCACAACGCGACCGGGCACGAGGTGGATCGGTCGCTGACACTGGTCTCGCTGCTGGACCGCACGGTCGCGGCGACGCCGGAGGCCGTGGCGCTGGTCGGGCCGGACGGTACCGCGATCACCTACGCCGAACTCGGCGAGCGGGTGAACCGCCTGGCGCGGCACCTGATCTCGGAGGGTGTCGGACCGGAATCGCGGGTGGCGCTGGCCTTCCGGCGCTCGGTGGACCTGGTGGTCGCGATGTACGCGGTGTCGGTCGCCGGTGGCGCGTACGTGCCGGTGGATCCGGATCAGCCCGGCGAGCGCGTGGGCTACATCCTCGAGACCGCCGAGCCGGTGCGTGTCCTCACCTCGGCCGCGGCCGGATTCGAGGCTCCCGCCGCGATCGCGGACAAGGTGCTGCGGATCGACGAGCTGGATCTCTCGGCGCTGCCGGGCGAGCCGGTGACCGATGCGGAGCGCGTTGCCCCGCTGCGCCCGGAGAACACGGCGTACGTGATCTTCACGTCGGGTTCGACGGGCCGCCCGAAGGGTGTAGCGGTGCCGCACGCCGCGATCGTCAACCAGTTGCTCTGGGAGACCGCGGAATTCGGGCTCGGCGCCGACGACGCGGTGTTGCTGAAGACCGCGGCGACCTTCGACCTCTCGGTGTGGGAGTTCTGGACCGCCGCCGTCTGCGGTGGCCGCCTGGTGATCGCCACCGCCGACGGGCATCAGGATCCGGAGTACCTGAACGACCTGATGCGCCGCGAGTCGGTGACCACACTGCACGTGGTGCCCTCGATGCTGGACGCGCTGCTCACCGAATCCGGTGGGGCGCTGGGTGATTCGCTACTCCGGGTGCTGGCCATCGGTGAGGCGCTGCCGGGTGCGACCGCGCAGCGGTTCCGGCGCGGCAACCCGAAGGCGGGCCTGTTCAACCTGTACGGCCCGACCGAGGCGGCGGTGTCGATCACCAGCCACGAGGTCACCGCGGCCGATACGGCGTCGGTGCCGATCGGTGCGCCGGACTGGAACAGCCGGGTCTACGTGCTGGATTCGCGGCTGCGGCCAGTGCCGGCCGGTGTGCCGGGCGAGCTGTACCTCGCCGGTGCGCAGCTTGCGCGAGGCTACTTCGGCCGCGCGGATCTGAGTGCGGAACGGTTCGTGGCCAATCCGTTCGAGCCGGGCACCCGGATGTACCGCACGGGCGACCTCGTCGCCTGGCGGGCGGACGGCGAGCTGGACTACCGGGGCCGCACCGACTTCCAGGTGAAGATCCGCGGCTTCCGCATCGAACTGGGCGAGATCGAGGCCGCGATTCTGGCGCTGCCCGAGGTGGCGCAGACCGCGGTGCTGGCCAAATCCGATGCGCGGCTTGGTGATCGCCTGGTGGGTTACCTTGTGCCGACGCGCTCCGTGTCCTCAGCTACCCAGGACACCGCCGGACTCGCCGCACTGGACGTCGAGCGGGTTCGCACCGCACTCGCGGCCGCACTGCCGTCGTACATGGTGCCTGCGGCGTTCGTGGTGCTGGAGGCGTTGCCGCTCAACGTGAACGGCAAGCTCGACCGCAAGGCGCTGCCGGAACCCGAGTTCGAGACCACGGCCTACCGCGCTCCGTCGACGCCGGTGGAGCACACGCTCGCCGAGGTGTTCGCCGATGTGCTGGGCCGCGAGGAGATCGGCGTCGACGACGACTTCTTCGGCGTCGGCGGCAACAGCATCCTGTCGATCCAGCTGGTGTCGCGGGCGAAGGCGCGCGGTGTGCGGTTCGGCGCGCGGGATGTGTTCGAGCGCAGGACCATCGCCGGTCTGGCGGCGGTCGCACGGCTCGGCGGCGACGAGCCGGAACTGCCGACCGGTCCGCTGGTGGAGGTCGAGCCGGCCGATGCCCAGGCGTGGGAGCGGACCTATCCGAGCATGACCGAGGTGTGGCCGCTGTCGCCGCTGCAGTCGGGTCTGCTGTTCCACGCGATGATGACCCAGTCCACCGTCGACATCTACAGCCAGCAGGCCGCCATCGACTTCACCGGCGACCTGGATGTGGAGCGGCTGCGGACCGCGGCGCAGGCCATGATCGACCGCTACCCGAACCTGCGGGTCGCGTTCACCACCGATTCGGCGGGTCAGCCGGTGCAGATCGTGCTCGACAGCGTCGAGGTGCCGTGGCGCACAGTCGATCTCACCGAGATCGCCGAGGCCGAGCGCGACGCCGAGCTGGAGCGGCAGATGGTCGAGGAGCGGGCCGCCCGCTTCGATATGGCCACCGCGCCGCAACTGCGGTTCGTGGTGTTCCGGACCGGTGCGGATACCTGGCGGCTGGCCGTCACCGCGCACCACATCCTGTTCGACGGCTGGTCGATGCCGCTGCTGATGCGGGATCTGCTGGTGCTGTACGCGGTGCGTGGCGACCGGACGGTGCTCCCCGAGCCCGTGTCCTACCGGGACTTCCTGGCCTGGTTGACGACCCGGGACAAGGAGGCGTCGCTGGCGGCCTGGGCCGAGGCCCTCGCCGGGGTCGACGAGCCGACGCAGATCGCGCCGCAGCCGAAGTCGGTGGAGAGCTACCAGATCGCCAAGGTGCACACCGAACTCGACGCCGAGCGGACGTTGCAGCTGACGAAGTTCTGCGCGGGCCTGGGGATCACTGTGAATACTTTGATCCAGGCCGCGTGGGGCGTGCTGCTCGGCCGCCTCACCGGACGTGACGATGTGGTGTTCGGCGCGACCGTGTCCGGTCGTCCGCCGGAACTGCCCGGTATCGAGTCGATGGTGGGTCTGTTCATCAACACGCTGCCGGTGCGGGTGCGGGCCGACGGCCGCCGTTCGGTCGCCGACCTGCTGACCGGATTGCAGAGTGAGCAGGCTTCGCTGCTCGATCACCACTACGTCGGTCTGCCCGATATCCAGCGGGTTGCGGGTGCCGCGGCCGGATTCGATTCGCTGGTGGTGTTCGAGTCCTATCCGGTGGATCGGGAGGCGATCGCGGCGGCGAGTTCCATCGACGGCGTCTCGGTGACCGGTGTCGGCTTCGAGGGCGGTACCCACTACCCGCTGACGCTGACGGTGACCGACGAGGCCACGATCGGGCTGAGCCTGGAGTACCTCACCAACCGGTTCACCCAGGACGAGATGCAGACGATGTCCAACCGCCTGCGGTGGGTCCTGGAGTCGCTGGTGCACGATCCGCAGGCGCCGGTCGGGGACATCGAGATCCTCGACGAGTCCGAGCGGGCCCGGATTCTGGCGGAATCCGGTGTGGCGGGCGCGGATTCGGCGCAGCCGTCCCGGGTCGGCGCGCGCACGGTGGCCAAGGCGCTGGGCGAGGTCGTGGAGGAGGATCCGGAGGCGCCGGCGTTGCTGTCCGGCGAGGACGAGATTCCGTACCACGTGGTGGATTCGCGGTCCTCGCAGCTGGCGCGGGTGCTGATCGACCGCGGGGTGGGCCCCGGCGATATCGTCGCCGTCGCCCTGCCGCGCTCGGTCGACGCGGTGGTCGCGGTGTGGGCGGTCCAGAAGGCCGGCGCCGCATCGTTGTTCGCCGACGGCCTGTCCTTCGGTGAGATCGTCTCCGCCGGAGCCGGATTCGGCATCACGATGGAACCGGCGGCCAGCTCGCTGCGCTGGCTGGTGCCCTCGGATCCGAAGGTGCGCGCGGAACTCGCGGCGGCGGCGACCCACCCGGTCTCCTACGCCGACCGCGTCCGCCCGCTGCACGAGGACCACCCGGCCTTCGTGCTCCGGGCCGGCGACGCCTGGACCACCCTCACCCAGGACGAGGCCCTCGACCGCGCCGACGCCCTCCGCGAGGAGAACGAGATCGACTACGAGTCGACCACGTTCACCACCGCCACCGGCGGCCTCCCCGCCGTCTCCGAGTTCCTGGCCTCCGCCACCGCGGGCGCCCTCTCGGTGGTCCCCACCGGCGACACCCCCACGGACATCGCCGACGGCGAGGTAACCCACTGGTTCGTCACCCCCGGCGAATCAACCGACCCCGCCGACGACGAGGTCCGCACCATCACCACGGAGTGACCGTTCCGGCCGGTGCGGGATGTGCATAATCCCGCACCGGCCCGGATACGGTGTGGCCCAGGAAATCCCCGCCGAGTTGCTAGGAGATCCTCGACGGCCGACTCGTCGTGGCCGTCGCTCGGCACTCGTCGAGCTGATCGACGTACCAGCGCATCCACTCCGAGTCGCGGGTCTCCCGGTCCAGCCCGGCCAGCCCCGTGGTCAGTACGTCGACGGCCTTGCGCCGATACCGTGCCCGGCCGGATTCCGCGAGGTACTTGTAAGCCAGTCCGCGTTGCAGCACAAGCAGATCCGTGCTGTGGAAGTACAACCACGGCGGAATGCGGTCCGAGTCCTCGGCGGCGCGCACCGCGTAGTCGTCGGCGTCATCCAGCATCCGCTCGGCTTCCTCGGCCTCGCCGACGAGAGCATGACCACGCGCCTCCTGCTGAGCGGCGACGGCGAGCACGGCGGGGGATGCTCGCTCATACCGCCCGGCGGCCTCCGAGAGCCCGATCATCGGACCGAATTCGTCCTCGGTCCACGCCCGATGCCCTTTGGCACCGAGCGTCGTAGAGATCAGGTCCGGGTCATCCAGCTCCACCGACCACTCCAGCATCCGATCGTGCATGATCCGGGCCACAGCGTGCCGCTTGGTGGTCGTATTCAACCAGCCCGCCAATTGCAGCCATTGCGCCCCGGCATTCAGCACAGCAGGCCGAATCGAGCCCTGCGCTTCCCGAACAAGCCGCTCGACAACGCGCACAGTCTCATTCACGGCCGGAAGCACCGCCTCCGAACCCATCGAATCATCGAGTTTCCGCCAATCCGCCAACACGACGGCCAGCTCATCGAGGGCCTTCCGATCGGCACGCCTCGGATGTGCGGCGATGTACGCCAGCCGTTCGGTGTCAACGATTTCTGCATCAATCGGAGTCGGATCCGCCGACGCATCGACCGGAATCGCGGCCTCGAATCGGTTGCGCTGCTCTGGATTCAGGCCCCGCAGAAGCGTATCCATGGCTTCCGCGTACTGACCTCGGAGTGTGATAGTCGCGCGCCGGGCTTCCCACCGCAGCGCTTCGAGCCGAAGCGCCCGCACCTCGACGCCCGTCCACTTCGTCACAACGATCACAGCCCGCGTACCTGCCCCTCCGCGCCGATTACCCGCACCACCAGCGTAGATGTCCCAGAGCAGTTCCATGCCCTCGAGGGCTCGAGCGTCGATTCAATCGTTGTCGGGAAGACGGACGATGTGGGGGATGCCAGCCGGATTGCTGATCCAGTGGGCGTTCATGCTTGCGGGGAGTGGTTCCAGTTCATCCTGTACGGGGATGCCGTGGGCGGCAAGGTGTTCGGTTGCGCGGTCGACGTCGTCGGTGAACAGTTCCAGCCAGAGGTCGGCGCGTGCGTAGTTGTCGATGCGGTCGAGCCACAGTGTTACGGGCCCGAACCGGACGGCGGCGCTCTGGATCACTCCTTCGGTGACGGATTCGCCGGTGTCCTCGGTGACTTCCATACCCATGACGTCACGGTAGAAGGCGACCGTCCGGTCGAACTGTGCCCGAGGGAGTTTCATGGCTATGTTGTGTCCGCCGGTGAATGTGGGGGTCATGGGTCAGTTCTCCTCCGTCTGATCGAGGTGGTCCTGGAGGGCGCTCAGGCGGCTGTCCCAGGTGTGCGCGAGCGCCGCGAGGAACGACTGGGCCACGGCCACCGGTTGGGTCCGCAGGCGATAGCGAATCCGGCGCCGTTCTCCGGGTTCGGCGCCGACGAGTTCGGCATCGGCCAGGAGGCCGAGGTGTTTGGCGATCGCCTGTCGCGAGATGGGTAGCCGGACAGCCAGATCGGTCGCGGTCGCCGGGCCGTGCGCGGCGAGTTCGGCGAGGAGTGCGCGGCGTGTCGGATCCGCCAGCGCGGTGAATACCTGCTCGGCGATCAGCTCGGTATCGAGATCGTCAGGCCGCGACATCGAGGTACTCGGCCAGCTCGGCGAGCTCCGTCGCCCACCCTTTGACATTGCCCTCGTACGCGCCGCCCACATGGTCGGGCAGTTGCGCGAAGCCGCTCTCGACAACCCGGAGCCGGGTGCCGCTCGGCGTCGGGATCAGCGAGAACTCCACGCGCGTCCGGCGTGGATCACCGTCCGGCAGCCCTTCGATCGCCCAGGTGAATGCGAACCGGCGAGGCGGCTCGACGATCTGGATCCGCAGAATGTGCGGTCCGTCCGTATCCCACCACGCCCGCACTGTTCCGCCCGGGCGCAGGTCATCGATCTCGGCTCGGGAACCGAACCAACTTCCGAGACCTTTCGGTGTGGTCAAGGCCTCCCACACCTTCTCGGGTGGGTGATGAAATTCGAGATCACGCTCGATGCGATCAAGTAGCGGCACCGCAACCTCCGGGGTATAGCAACCAGTGAGTTGCGATAAATCTATCGCAACCGATATGTTGCAACAAGGCCGGTGCGGACGCGAATGTCGTCCTGCACCGGCCGGATGTCGGGTTACCTGGGTAAACTTCGATGTGAGATGGCGAATGGGCGCCGTCCCAGGTCAGCGAGTAGGAGGTGGCTCTCGTGGCGATGCCGGTTCCCGATCGGTCGTCCGCACTGCTGCCTGCGGGGGATCGTTGGACCGCGGCCGACCTCGACAACCTGCCAGATAACGGAATCCGGTACGAGGTGCTGAATGGCCAGCTCATCGTGAACGCTGCCCCGAAGCCGCGGCACCAGGAGGTTCTTACCTGGCTGCTGATCGCGCTGACGTCGGCCATGCCGCCGGGGCACTGGGTGCTACCCGGTGTCGGCGTGCTGATCGGCGACGACGAGCCGATTCCGGATCTCATCGCAGGGAAGGGACCGGTAGAGAAGGACGACAGGGGTGTGCGTCCCGATCAGGTCCTGTTGGCGGTGGAGATCGTCTCGGCCTCGACCACCCTGCAGGATCGGATGGTGAAACCCGCTGTCTATGCCGAGGCCGGCATCCCGAACTACTGGCGGATCGAGGCCAACTCGTTCAAGGGGCGTCTCCCCGGCGAGACCGTCCCGGTCCTGTTCGCCCACGCTCTCGGCGACAACGGCGAGTACGAGTTGACGCACCGCGTTGCCGCCGGTGAGCCCGCGACCCTGCACTCACCGTTCGAATTGACGATCGACCCGGCCACGCTCCTGCGGTAACGCTCCGCACTCGGCCGGATTCGATTCTGCTGGAAGTGTCTTCCGGACACGATGGGCGTTGCGCGGCGGTTGTCGGTTGCGATCCCTATCGTGAGGGGCGCGATGGCGCCCATGGAGGAGGGGATCGATGCAGCCGGATCGACCAGCGCTTGTGTTGAGCGGGTTGTACAAGAGGTTCGAGGGGCCCTGGGTGGTGGAGGGGGTCGGGCTTACTGTGCCGCCGGGGTCGTTCTATGGGCTGGTGGGGCCGAACGGGGCGGGGAAGACGACCACGTTGTCGATGGCGGTGGGGTTGGTGCGGCCGGATGCGGGGGCTTCGCACATCTTCGGGTTCGATGTGTGGGGAGATCCGGTGCGGGCCAAGGCGATCGTGGGGGTGCTGCCGGACGGGCTGGCGTTGCCGGAGCGGCTGACCGGGCGGGAACTGCTCACCTATACCGGGTTGCTGCGGGGGATGCCCCCGGAGACCGTGGCCGAGCGGGCGCAGGAGCTGCTCACCGTGCTCGAACTCGTCGGCGCCGAAAACACTCTGGTCGTGGACTATTCGGCCGGTATGCGCAAGAAGATCGGGCTGGCGACGGCCCTGCTGCACGCGCCGAAACTGCTGGTGCTGGACGAGCCGTTCGAGGCCGTCGATCCGGTGTCGGCGGGCACGATCCGCACCATCCTGCGGCGGTTCGTCGCCGCGGGCGGCTCGGTGGTGCTGTCCAGTCACGTGATGGCGCTGGTGGAGAACATGTGCGACCACCTCGCGGTGATCAACCACGGGCGCGTGGTGAGCGCGGGCACGGTCGCCGAGGTCCGCGGGGACGGCACCCTGGAAGAGGCGTTCGTGCGGCTGGTCGGCGGCCGGGTCGGCGGCGACGAGGGGCTGTCGTGGTTGGCGTCCTGATCCGGATGCGGTGGCGCATCACCGCCCGCACGCTCGGCAGCGGTAAGGCCGCCGTCGGATTCTGGATCGGGCTGGTCCTCGGTGTCCTCGCCGCCGTGGCCACCGCCCTGCTGATGGCGACGGCCGGGCACGGCTGGGACACCCGCTCGGCGATCAATGCCGCCGCGGCCCTCTACGCGGTGTGGACGCTGGGCTGGGTGTGCGGCCCGATCCTCGCCGGAAGCAGCGACGAGACGTTGCAGCCCGAACACCTGCGCCTGCTGCCGCTGAGCTATCACCAGCTGGCGATCGGCCTGCTGGCGGTGGCCTTCGCCGGGCCGGCGGCGGTGGTGAATCTGATCGCCTTCGGCGGCCTGGTCCTGCTGGCTGCCCAATTGGGCATCGCCGCAACGGTTTTCGCCGTCCTCGGCGCTGTTCTGCAACTGGTTTTCGTCGTTCTGCTGTCCCGAGTTCTGCTGGCGTGGATCGGCGCGGCCATGCGGTCGCGGCGCGGTCGCGATCTCGGTGTGCTGCTGGCCGGGCTCGCGGGTATGTCCTACTACCCACTGCAACTGCTGGTCACCTCGGTCGGCCCGAAACTGGAGCACGCGTCGCGGCCGATCGAGCTGGCCCTGCGGATTCCGCCGTCCGGGTGGGCGCCCTACGCGGTCGAGGCGGCGACGCGCGGCCAATGGTGGCTGTCCGCGGTGTGCCTGCTGGGCCTGGCCCTGTTGTCGGTGCTGTTGTGGCAGGCCTGGGCGGTGCTGTTGCGTCGCCGGCTCACCACGACCGCCGCACCCGCCGGCCCGGTCCGGGCGCAGGCGGGCGGCGGCCTGCTCGATCGCGCGATACCCCCGGGCCCGGTCGGGGCCGTGGTCGTCAAGGAACTGCGCACCTGGGGCCGCGACAGCCGGCGGCGGGCGATGTTGCTGCCGCTGCTGCTGATCGGCATCGTGCTGCCGGTGGCGCTGTCCCTGCAGGGTGCGGGCACGCCGGTGCCGTTCGTGGGCACGTTCGTCGTGTGGATGGCGGCGATGGCCAGCGCCAATATGTACGCCTTCGACGGCACCGCGCTGTGGCACACCCTGGTCGTCCCCGGCGCGAACCGGGCCGATGTGCGCGGGCGCATGATCGCCTGGGTGCTGATGGTCGCGCCGCTCGCCCTCGTGGTCACCCTGATCCTGCCCGGTGCGCTGGGGCATGCCGAGTTCTATCCGTGGGCGGTGTCGACCCTGCCCGTCTTCGTGGGCGTCGGCATCAGCACGGCCATATTCCTGTCGGTGTACGCGGCCTACCCGATGCCGCCGCAGAGCGGCAACCCCTTTGCCGGAGGCGGCGGAAATCCGGGCTGCGCGCGGGCATTGGTCCAGGTCGCGGTCGGTTTCGGGCAGTTGCTGGTGAACCTGCCGGTGATCGCGATCCTGGGGGCCGGCGCCTACCTGGACAGCCTGCCGGTGCAGTGGTGCGCGCTGCCGGTCGGTCTCGTGCTCGGATACGGGGCCGCGGTGCTGGCGGCGCGCGTCGCCGAGCGCCGTCTCGATAGCCGCGGGCCCGAACTACTCGCCGAGATCAAGCCGCGCTGAGGGGGAACACCCCGCGTACTCGGGTGGCGTCTTCGTGCCATCCCCGATTCGAGTAGTCCACTACTGCCGAATTCCGCGCTCGTCCGGAGCATGCTCGGACATCTAGGGCAGTTCGTCGCGTCGCAGATGCTCCCGCGGGCCGGTGCCGGGACCAGACCCCCGAGTAGGAAGACAAGTGGATCAGATCCTGTATTGGAATACCGTGGCCTCGGAATCGGACCGGTTGGCGCACACCGACATTCGCGACAGCGAACGTGACGTGCGCGGACCGGCCGGCAGTTCCCGCGCCCTGGCCATCACCCATCTCGCGATGCACGACGCGTACTTCGGCATCGCGCCCGCACCACACGGAACGTATCTGACCACTCCACCGCCCGCGCCACCCGGCGCGTCCGCCGACGCGGCCGTCGCCGTCGCCGCGCACACCACCCTCACGGCGCTGTACCCGGCGCGGACCGCGCACCTCGACACGGCTCTGCAGCGGGCCGGATTGCGCGGACCCGGCACCGGGCCCGGAAGCGCGTACGGCCTGGCCGTCGGTCAGGCCGTGCTGTCGATCCGCGACGCCGATCCGGGCCTGGACGACACCGGCTTCCGCCCGGATACCGACGCGCCGAATCACCGCACGGATCCGGCGCATCCGGGGCAGGGGTACTACGCGCCGCACTACGGCGCTCGGTCCCGCTGCTTCGCGGCAACCACCAGGCACGCGGCCGACGCCCCGCCCCGGCCGGGTGATCCGGCCTACCGGAGGGCACTGCGGGAAGTGCGAGGTAAGGGCATCGCCACCGAACTGGCCGGGACGCTGCCGCGCGCGTTGTCCCCGCGCTGTCCGGAGGAGACGCTGACGGGCACGTTCTGGGGCTACGACGCCGCGCCGAATATCGGTTCACCGCCACGCCTGTACAACATGATCGTGCGCGCCGTCGCGGCCGCCCGGCTGTTCTCACCGGCGCAGAACGCGCGGCTGTTCGCCCTGGTCAATGCGGCCATGGCCGACGCGGGCATTCTCGCGTGGGACGACAAGTACCGGCACAACCTCTGGCGCCCGGTGCGCGGCATCCGCGAATACGGAACCTCGGAGGGCTCGAAGGTCGTTGCGGCACAAGGGCTCGACGCGGACTGCGATCCGTTCTGGCTGCCGCTCGGATCGAATCGGACCAACGCGCCGGGTTCGGTGCCCGGCACGCCGCCGTCCCCGGCCTACCCCTCCGGGCACGCCGCCCTGGGCGCCGCGGCGCTGCAGATCACGCGCCGATGCTGCGGCGTCGGCGACGACGGGCCGGACTCGCTCGCGGACGGCCTGATCTTCGTCTCCGACGAACTCGACGGCGCGGCCCTCGACCAGCACGGCGTCCAGCGCCCCCGGATCGCGCGCGTGTTCCCCGGCGGCCTGTGGCAGATGATCGAGGAGAACGGCCGCGGCCGCGTCTACCTCGGCGTGAACTGGCGCTTCGCCGCCTCGGGCGGCACCCGCCTGGGCCTCGCCGTCGCCGAGGACCTCTGGTCCCACGGGTTGAAATCCGCACAGGCGGTGGGGCCCCGATTGCCCTGAGCACCTGCCCCTTTACCCACATGCCCCAATCTCTTTATCCCGGCGCGCTTTTGGCCGGGATCCACATCTCGGCCGCAGTGGATTCCGGCCAAAAGCATGCCGGAATAAGGGAAGTGGCGGCGCCTACTACCGGAGGGCGGCACTCACTCGCTCGGCCAGCGCCCGTAGGTGGTCGGTCAGCTCCACCGGTTCGTGTACGCGGAACGGGAAGCCGAAAAGGGCGGTGTAGACGGCTAATTCGTCGAGGGAGTTGGAGCCGGTGTGGAGGAGGCAGGTGTGGGCGTCGATCGGCTCGAGGACGCCGATGGTGGGTGGGATGCGCTCTGCCGCCTCGGTGACGGGGACCTCGAGGGTGATGCGGGCGCGGAAGCGGTAGGGGGCGGTGCTCACGCCGCGGGAGACGAAATCCGCGACGTCGAGGTCGGGCGTCTCGCGCGGGGTGAAGCGGGGGCCGTTGGGGATGCGCAGGTGGAGGCGGTCGACGCGGTAGGTGCGCCAGTCGTCGCGCTCGGTATCCCAGGCGACGAGGTACCAGTGCCGCCCGGTATGGACCAGCCGGTGCGGCTGGGCGGCGCGACGGGCGGTGCTGCCGTCGTGGGTGCGGTAGTCGAAGCGCAGGACCTCGTGATCGCGGATCGCCGCGGCGATGGCGGTGAGCACGTCCGGATCGACGGGCGTCGTGCCCGCGGGTACGGCCACCGTCGCCGCCTGCAGGGCCGCGACCCGATGCCGCAGCCGCGCCGGCAGCACCTGCTCCACCTTGGCCAGGGCGCGCAGCGAACTCTCCTCGATCCCCGCGATGGTGCCGCCCGCCGCCGTGCGCAGGCCGAGCGCGACGGCCACCGCCTCGTCGTCGTCCAGCAGTAGCGGCGGCAGGTTCGCCCCCGCGCCCAGCCGGTACCCCGCCACGCCGGGCGCCGCGTGCACGGGATATCCGAGGGTGCGCAGCTTGTCGATATCGCGGCGCACGGTGCGGATGTCGACATCCAGGCGTTGCGCGAGATCCGCGCCGGTCCAGTCGCGGGGAGTCTGCAGCAGCGACAGCAGTCGCAGCAGTCGAGCCGAGGTTTCGAGCATGCTCCGATTCTGCCGGAAACCTAGGACCGAAACTGCCCTAGGTGGTTCCTACTGTCGTTCTCATGACCTCTCAGATCACTCCCTTCCGGATCGACATCCCGCAGCAGCAGCTCGACGACCTGCGGGCGCGTCTCGACAACGTGCGCTGGCCCGACGCGCTGCCCGGCGACGACTGGGATACCGGCGTCCCCACGCACTGGCTGCGCGACATGGTCGACTACTGGCGGAGCGGTTACGACTGGCGGGCGGCGGAGGCGCAGCTCAACGCGTACCCGCAGTTCGTCACCGAGATCGACGGCCAGCGCATCCACTTCCTGCACGTGCGTTCCGCCGAACCGGGCGCGACACCGCTGATCCTGACGCACGGCTGGCCCGGATCGATCGTCGAGTTCCTCGATCTCATCGGCCCCCTGACCGATCCCGCGGCGCACGGCGGGCGGGCCGAGGACGCGTTCCATCTGGTGATCCCGTCGCTGCCCGGATTCGGATTCTCCGGTCCCACAAAAGAGTCCGGATGGACCAAGGACCGCATCGCCCGCGCCTGGGTGGAACTGATGGACCGTCTCGGATACGAGCGCTTCGGGGTTCAGGGCGGCGATATCGGGGCCGGGGTGAGCCCGCAGGTGGGCCGGATCGCGCCGGCGCGCGTGATCGGCGTGCACACCAACGGCGTGCCGGGATCCTTTGCGCCGGTACCGCTTCCGGAGCACGAGCTGGCGGAACTGACGGAACTGGAACGCGACCGGGTGCGCCGGATCGAGGCGTTCATGCGGGAGGAGTTCGGGTATATCGCGATCCAGTCCACCCGGCCGCAGACGCTGGCCTACGGGCTCGCCGACTCGCCGGTCGGTCAGCTGGCCTGGATCATGGACAAGTTCCGCGAGTGGACCCATCCGCGAAATACGGTGCCGGACAAGATTATCGACCGAGACCGTCTGCTGACCAATGTCATGATCTACTGGCTCACCGGCACCGCCGGATCGGCGGCGTACGTGGGGTATGCCGAGGCCGCGGATTGGGGGACCGCGCGAACGAATTCCGGTGTGCCGACGGGTGTCATCGTCTTCGCGCACGATGTGGCCATCCGGCGGTACAACGAGGTCGAGAACACCATCACGCACTGGGTCGACGTCGACCGCGGCGGCCATTTCGCGGCCCTGGAGGAGCCGGAATTGCTGGTCGCCGATGTGCGGGAGTTCTTCCGCGACCTGCGGTGACCCCGTTCGGCTTACGCTCGGGATTCGGTCAGTTCGCCCGCGGTGCGCCAGGATTCGCGCTCCGCGGCGAACGCGCCGGACTGCCGGTCACGGAATTCGGCGATGGATCCGGCGTTGTCCGCGAGGAAGCGGCGGTGGTCGGCGAGCCGGAATTCGCCGTCCTCGGCCTGCGGTTCGCCGCGCCCGGCGGCCACGTCCGCGCGCAGGTCGAGCAGTTCCTCGGCCGATACGGGGTACCAGCTGATGCGATCGAAATAGCGTAGCAACCACGGGTTTTCGTCGCTTCCGGGCTGGTGGAAGGATCGGTGGTCCCACACCTGCGTCGTCCGGCCGACGAACTGGTATCCGCCGGGACCCTCCATGCCGTAGATGCACAGGTACGCACCGCCGATGCCGACCGCGTTCTCGGGCGTCCAGGTGCGGGCCGGGTTGTATTTGGTGGTGACGAGGCGGTGCCGGGGGTCGGTGGGCGTGGCCACGGGTGCGCCGAGATACACGTCTCCCAGGCCGAGCACCAGGTATTCGGCGGCGAAGACGGTGTCGAAAACGTCTGCCACGGTGTCTAATCCGTTCATTCGCCGGATGAACTCGATATTCCACGGGCACCACGGCGCATCGGCGCGCACGCCGTGCATATAGCGGGTGATCGCCTCGCGGGTGGCCGGATCGTCCCACGACAGGGGCAGCCGCACGGTCCGGCTCGGCACCACCAGATCCTCGGAGGCGGGCAACGCCGCCTCGGCCTCGGACAGCATCCGCAGCAGTGTCGGCGTCGGCAGCCGGTCGGGGTCGGTGCGCACCTGGAGCGAGCGAATTCCCGGGGTGAGTTCGGTGACGCCCGGTTCACGGCGCTCGAGCAGGTGCTGGTGCAGAGCGTGGACTCGCGCCCGCAGGCCGAGGTCCAGGGTCATATCGCCGTATTCGACGAGGACGCCGTCGTCGCCGGCCCGCCGGTAGGTGATAGCGGTGGCGTCGGCCTCGCCGCGGGCCAGGACGCCGTCGTCGCCGTCACCACCGGCGGACAGGACGAACGGCCAGCCCGCCCGCCGCGCGGGTCCCAGCGAGCTGAGTGCCGCGGCACGGTCGGCGCGGACCGGCACGAAGCGCACGGTGTCACCCGGCGTCAGCTGCCCGAGCTTCCACCGGTCGGCCGCGACCACGGTCACCGGGCAGACGAATCCGCCCAGGCTCGGGCCGTCGGGTCCCAGCAGGATCGGGGTGTCACCGGTGAAATCGAGGGCGCCGACGGAGTACGCGGTGTCGTGGATATTCGACGGGTGCAGACCGGCCTCGCCGCCGTCGGCGCGCGCCCAGTGCGGTTTCGGGCCGATCAGCCGCACGCCGGTCCGGTCGGAGTTGAAATGCACCTCGTAGTCGGTGCCGAGGATGGTGTCGATATCGCCGCGGGTGAAGAACTCCGGCGCACCGTGCGGACCCTCCGTGACGGCGAGTTCCCAGCGCCGGGTGAAGACGGGCTGCTCGTCGGTGGGCACCGCGGTGGCGCCGCGTCCCTGATGGTCGCCGAGCGGGAGCGCATCCTCGGCCCGCAACGCCCGCCCGGTCGCGCCGCCGAACTTGCCGAGGGTGAATGTCGCTGCGCTACCGAGGTATTCGGGAACATCGATACCCCCGGCGATCAGGATGTAGCACCGCATCCCCGGACCGCGCACTGCCCCGACATCCAGGACCCGCCCGGCCGGAACCTCGACGGTCCGCCACTGCGGCACCGCCGCGCCGTCGACGGTCACCACGGCCGGCGCACCCGTCACGCACACCCGAACCGCCCGGTCGAAGCGCAAGGCGGGCCCGCCCAGCGTGCATTCCAGCCCCGCCGCCCCCTCGTCATTCCCCACCGCCCGATTCCCGAGCCGGAAAGACAGGTCATCCATAGGCCCCGAAGGCGGCACCCCCACATGCCAATACCCCACCCGCCCCGGCCAATCCTGCACCGTCGTCAACATCCCCGGCCGGACAACCTCCACCCGCCCTGTGGTCTTCCCCTCACGGCTCGTGGTCGACACCTCTGGATTCCGGCCAAAAGCGTGCCGGAAAAACGAAGGGGCCGTGGTGGTGTCGGTAGGAGACGTCGTGGCGGTGTCGCGTGAGGGAGCCGTGACGGTGTTACGGGAAGAGGCTGTGCTGGTGTGTGAACGCGTCGGGGCGGTGGTGGGGCTGTCGTCCATTCTCGGTCCCTTTCTGGGTCGGCAGGCGCGTCAGCGGGTGATGATCATGCGGACGGGGGTGGGGTCGAATCCGTTGCACGGGTTGTTGATCTGGGGGCAGTTCGATACCAGGACGAGGGTGTCGATGTCGGCGCGGAGGGTGACTCGTTTGCCGGGGGCCGAGCGGCCGTCCACGATGCCGAGGGTGCCGTCGGCCTCCACGGGGACGTTCATGAACCAGTTGATGTTCGACACCAGGTCGCGCTTGCCGAGGCCCCACGTCAGCGCTTCGGCGAGGAAGTTCTCCACGCAGGCGTGCTGGTGGCGGGTGTGGTGGCCGTAGCGCAGCGTATTCGATTCCTGGGAGCAGGCGCCGGCGACGGTGTCGTGGTTGCCGACGTCGTCGGCGATCACCGTCATCAGGGCCGTTCCCGCATCGGTGCGCAGGACGCTGCCCGTGGTGAGGAAGATATTGCGCTGGGCGGCGATGGTGGCCTGTGCGCTGTAGCGGTCGGCGTGGTCGGCGGCCGAGTACAGCAGGCAGTCGACGGCCTGATTGCCGCGCAGGTCCACGATCTCCAGGACCTCCCCGGCCCGCACGATCGCGGACCACGGTGCGCGAGCGGCCACCGTCTCGTCCCGAACGACGGTGCGCGCGAGCGTATTCGCGCCGAGTGCGTGCGTCATACCAGTGCCTCCAGCGTGCGTGCGGCGGTCCATGCCTGTTCGGTGTTCTCGACGGCGCGCAGATACTCGGGATCCGAGTTGTGCTGCCGCAGCATGTCTTCGGGCGCCTGCCAGGCGACGACATCGAGATCCGAGGGCGGCGCGGCATCCAGCGGATGCGCGGCGTTGGCGACGAGCAGGGTCACCGGCAGGTGCACGAGAAGGTCCACCGCAGCGCCCGCGCCCGCCCCACCGGCCGCCGCCAGGGAACCGTCGGATTCGACTCGGACACCCCGGAAGAACGACACGGAAGGACCGATATCCCGCGGCGTCAGACCATGTTTCGCCCCGGCCAGCCGCAGCGCCCGCCGCCCACCGTCGTCCGGCCCGCACAGCGCGTCGTGATGCCCGGACGTATCGGCGACGATCGTCGCCAGCACACGCCCCTGATCCGACAGCAGCGGATGCCCCGCCCCGAGATATGCCTGCCACGGCACCTTGACCGTATCGGCGACATTGAGCCGCTCCCACGGTGATTCGGCCCGCGACAGGTGCACGTGCGCACACGCCGCCCCACCCGGATCCCCGAGCCGAACCCGCGACCCCCGCCCCAGAACGACAGTCGCGTACCCACCCGAGGGCACCCGCGTAGCAAAGGTGATGCGCGAATCCGCGATGCCCTCCGGCAATTCGGGCCCGCTGTCCGCCACCCCCGCCGCCTGAGCGCGGGCGTGCTCCCGCGCCCCGGTGGTCGATGCCGTACCAGTCATCACTGCTTCCTTCCTCGAGATGTCGTTGTGCTGTGCTCCGGCCCTCATCGTTGTGCTGTGCTCCCGACCTCATCGTTGTGCTGTGCTCCCGCCCTCCTCGTTTCCCGGCATGCTTGTGGCCGGGAGCCCCACCACTGCCAGTGGATTCCGGCCACAAGCGTGCCGGAAAACGGTGGTGGCGTTTGATCGCGGAGGCCAGGAGGAGGGCGAGGGCGGGCCGTCCCAGCGCGGCCGACGGTGGGGACATCGGTCAGGCGGGTTGGGGGGCCGGGGCGGCGCGGCGGGCCGGTGCGGCTACCACGATCTGGTGGACCAGCGCGCCCACGACCGCGGCCAGGGCGACGAAAAGCGGTGCGGCCCAGAGCATCCACCAGCTACCGCCGTCGGGGGTGTAGACCTCCGCGCGGGGCCAGGCGAGGTTCACCACCATGGCGAGGCCCCATATCACCGCCACCAGATTCACCGGAATTCCGAAGCGGCCCAGCGTGAACAGGCCCTCGGGGACCGATGCGGTGTCGGTCCAGCCCCGGAACCGCCGTACCAGCAGCGGCACCGTCACCAGCAGATACGCCAGGTAGAGGGTCACGATGCACACGCTGGCCAGCGTCGCGAAGATCGCCGCGTTGCCGAGATTGACCACCAGCAGCGCGATACCGAGCGCGCCGATCACCACGGCGGGGAGGGCGGGCGTGCCGAAGCGGGGATGAACGGCGGCCAGTCGGCGGGCGAACGGGAGCTTCCCGTCGCGGGCCATCGAGAACATCAACCGCGACCCGGCCGTCTGAATCGCCAAGGTGCACACGGTGATCGCCACCGCGACACAGCACAGCAGCACCTTGCCCGCCGGCGTCGCCAGCTTCGCCGAGATCACGTACGCCAGGCCGTCGGACGCCAGCGCGCCGTCGGTGAGGCTGGGCGCGGCCATCAGTGCGCCGATCAGCATCAGCCCGCCGCCGAGCGCCGAGACCGCCAGCGCGGTGAGAATGGTCCGCGGCGCGACCCGGCGCGGATTGCGCGTCTCCTCGGAAAGCTCACCGGCGGAATCGAATCCGACCATCACATAGGCGGCCATCAGTCCCGACACCAGGAACGCCGCCCAGTACGGCCCCGGCGCGGCGGCCGTGGTGTCGAAGACGACGCCGGGTCCGCGCTCGGCATGCGTGAAGAACAGGGCGATGGTCGCGAGGACGCCGACGATCTCCACGGTGACCCCGATGGTGTTGATCCGTGCCATCAGCCCGATGCCGATCACGTTCACGACGGTCGTCAGCACGAGCAGCACGCTGCCCAGCAGGACGGCGTTCGTCGCCCCGGATCGCGAGGTCAGCGCGGTATCGCTGCCGATGATCTGGAATCCGCTCCAGATCGACGGCAGGACGACCTGCAGGGCGATGGCCGCGGCGGCCGCGGTGACGATCTGGGCGAGGATCATCATCCACCCGGCGAACCAGCCCACGACCTCGCCCGCCAGCCGCCGCGACCACTGGTAGATGCAGCCGGAGATCGGATAGCGGGCCGCCAGTTCGGCGAAGTTCAGCGCCACCAGGAACTGACCGGCGAAGACGACCGGCCAGGTCCAGAAGAAGGCGCCGCCGCCGAACCCGTAGCCGAATCCGAAGAACTGGAAGATGGTGGTGAGAATGGAGACGAAGGAGAAGCCTGCCGCGAACGACGCGTAACGTCCGAGCTTGCGGTGCAGGACCGGCTGGTAGCCGAACCGTTCCAGGTCGGCGCCGTCGTCGGCGCTCGCGGATCGGTCGGGGGCGGTGAGTGTGGTGGCCATGGGCGGGATTCCTTCGGCGTCGTGGCCAATATCTATCGCCTGAAAGTTTTCCAAGCCGGGCCGCCCTGGTGGTGACGCCGATGTATCGAGCGCGGGCTGCCGGGTAACTTCTGCGTTGCCGCCGTTTCTATCGGATGACAGAAATCTCACGGCCGCCGATCCGGGGAAGGGCAGGGACCGGCGATAGGCGAGAATGGGAGATGTGACGCAACTCGGACCCGGCCGACCGCGCCTCGAGCCGCGGCGTCGCCAGGGGCACACGCCGCGCGCCGAAATCCTCGACGCCGCGGCGGAATTGTTCACCACCAAGGGGTATGGCAGCACTTCCACCCGCGGCATCGCCGATGCCGTGGGCATCCGGCAGGCCTCCCTCTATCATCATTTCTCCGCCAAGGACGACATCCTCGACGCGCTGCTCGACGAAACCGTCACCGGCCCATTGGAATTGGCGTCCCGGCTGCGCGACGCCCCCGAACCGGCGGTGATCCGGCTGTATGCGCTCGCCCTGTTCGACGTGCGGCAGTTGTGCGCCGCCCGTTGGAATCTCGGTGCGCTGTATCTGCTGCCGGAACTGCGGTCGGAGCGTTTCGAGGCATTCCGGCTGCGGCGCGAGGAACTGCGCCGCCACTACGAACAGCTGGCGGAAGAGGTGGCCGCCGAATCCCCGGAGGCGGGGGTGACCGGTGCGCACGTCCTGCCCTTCCGGCTCGTGGAGAGCGTGATCAACATCCGCTCCGACGAGGGGGCCGCGCCGGAGTACGCCGAGCGACTGATCCCCGACGCCGTCCTGCACATGCTCGGCTGGTCGGGTGACCTAGACGACGCGCGGTCCGCCGCCGGAGCAGTGCTGCGGAGGCTGGGGAGTTCCTGACAGCCCGGAGTGCTGCCCCTGTTGGGGAACTCCCGACCGTCTCGACCCGAGCTGGCGAATTTTGGGCAAATCGCTCGTAGACTGGGTGGCGCACGAGTTTCTTCGATGGCGTTCCCACTCGACGGCGGGAGTTGCGCATGACGGACGTGGAGCTCGATTCGCCCCTCCAGCAGGGCGGCAGGCGATGGCTCGCGCTCGCGGTGCCGGCGCTCGGTCTGGCCATGGTGGTCCTCGACGGCACCATCGTGGGCGTCTCCCTGCCGGTGATCATCCGCGATCTGGGCCTGGGCTTCACCCAGGCGCAGTGGGTGACCAGCGTCTACGCGGTGGTACTCGCGGCATTGCTGATCACCGCCGGGCGGCTCGGCGACCGGCTCGGCCGCCGCCGGATCCTCGCCGCGGGCGTGGTCGTATTCGTTCTCGGCAGCCTGCTGGCGGCCGCGGCGGACGATCCCTCGACCTTGATCTGGGGCCGCATCGTGCAGGGCATCGGCGCGGCGGGCGTGCTACCGGGCACGTTGTCGACGGTCAACGCGCTGTTCCGAGGCCGCGACCGCGTCGTCGCCTTCGCGGTGTGGGGTTCGGTGATGTCCGCGGCGGCCGCGGTCGGCCCGCTGCTCGGTGGCTGGCTGACCAGCAGCTTCACCTGGCCGTGGATCTTCCTGATCAACCTGCCCGTCGGAGTGGTGGTTCTCGCCGGGATCGTGCTGTTCGTGCCGGAGACGCGGGTGCGTGACCATTCGCGCGGGCTGGACGTCGACGGATTCCTGCTCAGCACAGCGGGTTTCGCGCTGCTGGTGTTCGCGCTGATCGAGGGGCAGACCTACGGCTGGTGGAAACCGTTGCGGGAGTTCGGTTTCTTCGGGCTGACCTGGTCGACCAGGGCGGCGAGTTCGCCGATTCCCCTGCTGCTGTTGCTCGCGGTCGCGCTGCTGGTGCTGTTCGTGCTCTGGGAGCGGCACCGGGCGGAGGTGGAACGTTCCGCGCTGCTGGACCTCTCGCTGTTCTCGAGTCCGGCGTTCCGCTGGGGGAACGTGACGGCCGGCGCCGTGGCGCTGGGCGAATTCGGCCTGCTGTTCGTGCTGCCGCTGTTCCTGGTGAATGTGCTCGGATTGTCCACGCTGGCAGCCGGTTTCGTTCTCGCCGCGATGGCGGTGGGGGCGCTGGCGGCCGGTATCGCCACCGAGGCGCTGGGGCGGTCGCTGGCGCCGTCGCTGATCGTGCGGATCGGGCTGGCGATCGAGGTGGTGGCCGTGGCGGTGACGGCGTTGTTCGTGACGCCGCACGTCTCGCCGTGGCTGCTGGCGGTCCTGCTGGCCTGCTACGGCGTCGGGCTGGGGCTCGCCTCCGCGCAGCTCACGGGGACCGTGCTCGCCGATGTGCCGCCCGCCGCGTCCGGTCAGGGTGCGGCGACCCAGTCCACGGTGCGGCAGGTCGGCGCGGCGCTCGGCGCCGCGCTGGTGGGCGGGGTGCTGTCGCTGTCGCTCGGCCGCAACCTGCCCGATCGGCTGGGGGAGGTGCCGGGACTGCCGGACCGCGCCGTCGACGAGGTCGCCGCGGCCACGCGGGATTCGGCCGGTGGCGCGATCACGGTGCTGCGCGACCACGACGGCACGCAGGGGGTGGTCGACGCGTTGTCGCGCGGTTTCGCCGACGCCACGCGCGTCACCATGGTCGTCGCCGCGCTGTTCCTGCTGGTCGGATTCCTGGCCGCGACCCGGATCCCGCGGGATACCGCCCCGGCAGAGGACGCCGGGATCAGTCGATGAGATCGAGTTCGCGGAGGCGTCGGAACACCATCATGGAGCCGGGGGCGACATGCGGCATGGCGGCGTATTCGCCGAGGGTGAAGTAGCGCAGTTCGGCGATCTCGCTCGTCGGGCTCGGGTCGCCGGTCAGGTCCGCGGTGAAACACGTCATGTGCAGCGCGGTGCCGGGGGCGTGCCCGTACGCCTGGCATTCGAAGACACCCAGCTCGCTGTAGGCGGCCACGCCGACACCGAGTTCCTCGCGCACCTCGCGATGCAGCGCCTGCACCGCCGTCTCACCCGGATCGATCTTCCCGCCCGCCATATAGAAGACGTCCTTGCCCACCGACCGCGCCTGCAACATCCGGCGATCCCGGACGTGAGCAATCGCCGCCGTACGAATAGTCACCACCGCATGAGTCACGCCCGTCACCTTTCCACGCCGGCCACCGGCCACGCATGTCGACCGCTCACCATCCAGCCCACCACGATGTTCCCGGCACGCACCGCTGATCCCCCCGGCACGCACCACCAATTTTCCCGGCCCGCACCACCAATTTTCCCGGCCCGCACCACTATTTTTCCCGGCACGCTTTTGGCCGGGATCACCCTCGCGCCGGCGCGAGCTTCCAGTGCTCGTGCAGCGCCTCCGCGATCTCCGGCAACACCGTGACCGGTACTCGCTTGTGGCGCAGCATCTTCCGGATCTCCGCGACCTGCTCGCGCTTGCGGTGCTCGTAGGCGTTGGAGACCGGGCGCACCACCGGCGGGATGCTCAGCAGAACCAGTTCGCCGTGGAGTTCGTCGCCGCCCGTGAGGTCCAGGGCCAGCGACCAGCGCTCCCGCTCGTCGAGCGCGAACCGCCCCGCGACCACCCGGTCCCAGTCGACGCTCGACTCGTGCAGCGGCGTCCGCAGATAGATCGCCTGGTCCGCGAGCACCACCACGTCCCGCCCGAACAGCCGCACCAGCACCGCGATCGCGAGCACCGCACCCGCCAGCAGCCCGGTGAACACCCGGTTCACCCCGAATACGCCGACGACCCCGGCACACACCACCACGGTGGTGAGCACCCCCAGCACGCTGTACACGAGCGCCCGCCGCCCCGAAACCACGCCCGCACGCACCATCGCCATGGACCTCCTACCTACGCGAGCCCACCGTACCGGCCACCGGGCTCACCGGTACAGGAGAAATCTTCCGGGCTCAAGAGCGCAGGGCGACGGCGGCTTCCGCGGTGTAGACGAGGAAGGTCAGGCTCTGCTGGAAGTACAGGCGGACCGAGTCGGTGTCGTGGAATTCGTAGCCGATCGACAGGTCCTGGCCCAGCTGGAGGTCGAAGTCGCCGCCGCGGGTGGTGAGGACGAAGGCGCCGTCGATGGCGGGGGCCCAGATGATCTGGCCCTCGGGGATCAGGCGCTCGATGTGGGTGCGGATCGGGTGACCGTGGTCGGAGGTCTCGCTGACCTGGGTGTACAGGTCGGCGCTCAGTAGCACAGAATACGGGCCGTCGACACCGGCCAGGCGCAGTTCGCTCAGCGCCTGCGCCACCGCCTCCGGCACCAGCCGCGGATCGGCGGGCAGCGTGATCGGGTCGTTGGACGCCGCGGACCGGATACCGGTGATATCCGCGGCCGGATACCCCTCGAAGATGGCGCGGTCCTCGGCGAACGCGATCTTGCGCGCCGCGTCCTTGACCGGGTCGAGGTCGGCGTCCTGGGCGCCGCGCTCGACATTGTCGAGTTCCTCGCGGGACAGCGTGAACGGCACCCGCAGTTCGACCAGCGGCGCCACCAGCCGCCGCCGCGCCTGCACACCCTCGTCGGGCGCGGCGATGGTGGCGGTGCGCCCGAGCCCGACCGCCGAATAGTCGGTGCCGTGCGGCCCGGACAGATCGACGACTCGCCGTCCGGCGATGTGCCGCTTGAACGTGCGGGTCGCCTCTTCCTCGATGGCCGACCAGGCCTCGGAGGTGATCGGCGCGAGCTCGCGGTGCAGGTTGTTCATGCTGCGTCCTTTCCGATGCGGAGACTCATACCCGACTCCTTTTCAACGTGCCGATACCGAGGGAACCGTCGCCCGCGGTCGACGGTTCGACGTCGTCGCCGGATGCCGGTTCTCGCGCGCCCGGAAGTTCCGGCGGATCGTCCAGGAAGTCCGTGGTCGGGGAGAAGAACAGGGTGCCGGTGACCGCGGTGGAGAAGTCGAGAATGCGGTCGTACGCGGCCTCGTCGCTGCCCAGGAACATGCGTTCCAGCATCCGTTCGGTGACGTCCGGGGTGGCGGCGTAGGCGATGTAGTAGGTGCCGAACTCGCCCGTACGCACGCTGCCGAACGGCATGTTGGCGCGCAGGATCTGGCGCTGGGTACCGTCCGGGTCGTACACGGTGTTGACCGCGACGTGCGAGTTCAGCGGCTTTTCCTCGTCGGAGAGTTCGTAGTCGGCGAGTTTGGTGCGGCCGATGACGCGCTCCTGCTCCTCGACCGGCAGCGCGTTCCAGGACTCCAGGTCGTGGGTGTACTTCTGCACGATCACGTAGCTGCCGCCGGTGAAGTCCGGATCCTCGTCGCCGACCAGGGCGGTCGCCTCGGCCAGCCGGCCTTCCGGATTCTCGGTGCCGTCGACGAATCCGAGCAGGTCGCGCTGCTCGAAATAGCGGAATCCGACGGTCTCGTCGACGATGGTGGCCGCGCCGCGCAGCCGGTCGCCGATGGTCATCGCCAGTTCGAAGCAGGCGTCCTGGGATTCGGCGCGAATGTGGAACAGCAGGTCGCCGGGCGTCGCGGGGGCTTGGTGGCGGTCGCCGGCGTAGCCCGGAAACTCGTGCAGCTCAGCGGGTCTCGGGCCGGAGAACAACCGGTCCCAGGCCGCGGAGCCGATACCCGCGCAGCAGCTGAGTTCGCCGCCGGGCACCCGGAACCCGACCGAGCGGCGCAATCCGGACAGATCGGCGAGCAGGTCCCTGACCTCCGGTTCGCCTCCCTCGTCGATGGTGGCGACGAGAAAGATCGCGGCCCGTGTGAGCGGATCGAGGATCGGCTGCGGCTCACCCATGATCACAGACTACGGGGTACGGCCGCGGGATTGCCGGAGGTCTGCGGTGATCTGTGACCAACTCCGGGGCCTCGGCTATTTCGCCACGGTCAGGAGGAACACCACGTCGTCGATGGCTTTGACACTGTGCCGGGCCGCGGGAACGACGAGCAGGTCGCCGGGCGATCCCTTCCATTCGTTCACGCCGCTGATCACGGTCAGCGTGCCGGTCAGCACCTGGAGGGTGGCCTCGCCCGGGTTCTCGTGCTCGGCCAGGCTCTGGCCGGCGGTCAGGGCGATCACGGTCTGGCGGAGGGAGTGCGTGTGGCCGCCGTACAGGGTCTGGGAACTGCGTCCGCTCGTGGCGGTCGCGGCCAGCTTCAGTTGCTGGCGGGCCACCGCGGTCAGCGATTTCTTGTCCATGGGCTTCCTTCACGGGTCAGCCGAGAGCGGGCTGTGGTCGCGGGCTGAATATCCGTGAGTATGCCGGACGGGCATCGCGGGCTCGGGTGTTTCGCGGTTGCGATTCGGTGTGGGATGCGGTGGGCCGCTCAGCGCACGTACCGCAGCCAGCGGTAACGCAATCCGGAGGTCGATTCGCGCCAGCCGCTGTCGCTGTCGACGCGCCACTCGGGGCCGACGGCCGGCGCGTAGGCGTCGCCCGCGACCCTGGTGTCCACCTCGGTCACGGCCAGTTCGGTCGCGTGATCCATTGCGGCCCGGTAGATTTCGCCGCCACCCATCACCCAGGCGGTGTCGGCGGCGGTGAGTTTCAGCGCCTCGTCCAGCGATCCGGCGCGTTCGGCGCCCGGGGCCGACCAGTCGAACTGCCGGGTGACGACGATATTGCGCCGTTCCGGCAGCGGGCGGAAGCGGGCGGGCAGCGAGTCCCAGGTGCGGCGACCCATGATCACCGGATGTCCCGCGGTCACCGTCTTGAAGTACGCCAGATCCTCGGGCACCCGCCACGGGATCGCGTTGTCCGCGCCGATGACACCGTCCGGCGTCTGTGCCCAGATGAGCCCGATGCTGGTGGGGCTCATACCGCGACCGGCGCCTTGATGGTCGGATGATGTTGGTAGCCGACGACTTCCACATCCTCGAAGGCGTAGTCGAACAGCGACGACGCCCGGCGCAGGCGCAGTTCGGGGAACGGGTAGGGCTCCCGGCTCAGCTGCTCGCGGACCTGGTCGAGGTGGTTGTCGTAGATGTGGCAGTCGCCGCCGGTCCAGACGAAGTCGCCGGGTTCCAGTCCGGCCTGCTGCGCGACCATGTGGGTGAGCAGCGCGTAGCTGGCGATATTGAACGGCACGCCCAGGAACAGGTCGGCGCTGCGCTGGTACAGCTGGCACGAGAGGCGGCCGCCGGCGACGTAGAACTGGAACAGCGCGTGGCACGGCGCGAGCGCCATCTTGTCCAGCTCGCCCACGTTCCAGGCCGAGACGATCATCCGCCGCGAATCCGGATCGGTGCGCAGCGTGGACAGGATCTGCGAGATCTGGTCGATGTGCGCGCCGTCGGGCGTCGGCCAGGAGCGCCACTGCACGCCGTACACCGGTCCGAGTTCGCCGGTCGGCCCGGCCCATTCGTCCCAGATCGTGACGCCGTTCTCGCGCAGCCACTCGACGTTGGAGTCGCCGCGCAGGAACCACAGCAACTCGTAGACGATCGATTTCAGGTGCACTCGTTTGGTGGTGACCAGCGGAAAACCGGCCGACAGGTCGTAGCGCAGCTGGTGGCCGAAGATGCTGCGGGTACCGGTGCCCGTGCGGTCCGCCTTGGGCGTTCCGGCGTCCAGTACCTGCCGCAGCAGGTCTTCGTACTGCGTGTCGGCCCGGTGGGAGTCCATGCCCATCGAGTCTACCGACGGGCCGGTCGCCCGGACCGGCACCCTGCGGGACATGGGCTGCTGGCAAGCTGGGCGACGTGCGGCAGCTCTATGTGATCGGAATCGGGGCGGGGGATCCGGCCCAGGTGACGGTGCAGGCCATCGAGGCCATGCGCCGGGTCGACGTCTTCTTCGTCATCGGCAAGGGAGACGCGAAACAGGAGCTGGTCGAGGTGCGTACGGCCATCCTCGCCGCGCACGTGGACCGGCCGTACCGGACGGTGGAGATCCCGGACCCGCCCCGCGACCGCGTCGTCGGCGACGCGACGTATCGCGGCGTCGTCGAGGACTGGCACGAGCGCCGCGCCGCGCTGCTGGAGGAGGCGTTCGCCGGGACCGAGGGCGTCGGCGGCATCCTGGTCTGGGGCGATCCGTCGCTGTACGACAGCACCCTGCGGATGGTGGAGCGGGTGATCGCGCGCGGCGCCCAGCGGTTCGACTACACCGTGATCCCCGGGGTCACGAGCGCGCAGGCGCTGGCCGCGCGGCATCGCATCGTCCTGCACGACATCGGCGAGCCCGTCCACATCACCACCGGCCGCCGCCTGCGGGAGGAAGGCGTCGCCCCGGGGGAGTCCACGCTGGTCATGCTGGACGGCGAGGCATCGTTCGGCACGGTCCCCGGCAACGATCTGCACATCTGGTGGGGCGCCTACCTGGGCATGCCGGACGAGACGCTGATCGAGGGCCCGCTGCGCGCGGTGGAGGATCGAATCATCCGGTGCCGCGACGACCTTCGCGCGCGAAAGGGCTGGATCATGGACATCTACCTGCTGCGTCGCGCCTGACCGTCCCTCGACCGGTTCAGCCGTCGGCAGTTCTCGATCCGCGAGGATGTCGGTGGGGGACGGTAGGCTGCGGGAGTGCCCGAGTTACCGGAGATCGTGGCGCTCGAGCGGTTCCTGGCCGAGCATGCGGTGGGCGCGGTTGTCGGGCGGGTGGATGTCGCCGCGCTGAGCGTGCTGAAGACATTCGACCCGCCGGTGACCGCGCTGTCCGGTCGTGACGTCACCGGGGCGGGGCACTGGGGTAAGCATCTGGGGCTGAACTGCGACGGCCTGTGGCTGATCACCCATCTGTCGAGGGGCGGCTGGCTGCGCTGGCTCGACGAACCCAGCCCCAACCCGCCCAAACCGGGCAAGGGCCCGCTCGCCCTGCGCGTGCACTTCTTCACCCCGGAGGGCGCCACCCCGGCCTTCGACCTCACCGAGGCGGGGACCAAGAAACGGCTGGCGGTCTGGGTCGTGGAAGATCCGAACGCGGTGCCGGGTATCGCGCGGCTGGGGCCGGATGCCCTGGAGATCACCGAGCAGCAGTTCGCCGACATTCTGGGCGGCACCTCGCAGCGGCTGAAGACGGCGCTCGCCGACCAGTCGCTGCTCGCCGGTATCGGCAACGCCTATTCCGACGAGATCCTGCACGTGGCCAAGCTGTCCCCGTTCGCCACCGCGGGCACCCTCGCCCCGGACAAGGTCGCGCAGCTCTACGAGGCCCTGCGCGCCGTTCTCACCGACGCGGTGCAGCGGTCCGTCGGCCAGGACGCCGCCCGCCTCAAGGGCGAGAAGCGCTCGGGGATGCGGGTGCACGCGCGGACCGGCCTCCCGTGCCCCGTCTGCGGCGACACCGTGCGCGAGGTCGCCTACGCCGACAAGTCCTTCCAGTACTGCCCCACCTGCCAGACCGGCGGCAAGATCCTCGCCGACCGCCGGATGTCCCGCCTGCTGAAGTAGTTTCGGCCGCTCATTGCAGGGCGGGGACCCGAACCCCTTCCCAGGCAAGGCGTTTCGCCTTCTCCGGATCCACCTCCACCCGCGCGGGGCTGTCGATGATCCGGGTGCTGCGCCGCTGCTCGGTGTACTCCGGCCAGGAGTCGAGCGGTCGTCCGGTGCGGGCGAAGGCGAGCCAGTTCTCCTGGAATTCGTCCTGCACCGCGCGGAATCCGCGATATCCGCCCGCCGCTGTGATGACCCTGCCCACCGGCGTGTCCACACCGCCGAACACCGGGATCAGGTCGAGTGCGTGCGTCGCCCCGAACCCGGCCAGTTGCGCCGCGCGCGGGGCGAAGTCGTAGCGATAGGCGTAGCAGGACGCATGCCTGCTGTGCCCCTCCAGCACCGCGACGGTCGGCCGCCAGAAGACGAAATCACCGCCCATCCGCACCGCCGTCTTCTTCGCCGGATAGCCGGGATAGGCTGCGATGACACGCTTTTCGAGATCCTCGCCACCGCAGCGGGCCAGCGCGGCGTGCAACTGGTCCGGGGTCGTCGGCAGCGTCCGGTCGAAGCGCTGGAACAGCGTGCCCTCGTCGCGATTGGTGCCGATGATCAGCGGCACCGCGTGGGCGCTGCCGTCCGCGAATGCCTCGATGGGCGCCTTCGGCAGGTAGTCGCCGTCGACGACCGGGGCGGCCGGGAAGCTTCCCGGCTGCTCCCACAGCACCGTGCCGATCGTGCGGTCGACACTCTTGCGAATATCGTTGGCGCTCAATGTGGTCAGCGCGGCCGGGGCGTCCTCCGGCGCGATATCGAGCTTCTCCAGGCAGCTGCGGGCGAAGTAACGCGCCTCCGCGGTGGTCATGGACCAGTCCGCGGGCGCGCTCTGCGCGATGCCTCGATGGAACAGCCCCGCCGCGGCGGGTGTCGCCAGCAGGCTCACCACCGCGTGCGCGCCCGCCGATTCGCCGAAAATGGTGACGTTGCCGGGATCTCCGCCGAACGCCCCGATATTGCGCCGCACCCACTCCAGCGCCGCGACCTGATCACGCAGACCGAGGTTGGAGTCGAAAGGTCTTTCCGGAGTGGAGAATTCACTGAAGTCGACGTACCCGAATGCGCCCAGCCGGTAGTTCATCGACACCACGATCACGTCGCCACGCACCGCGAGCCGGGCCCCGGAGTACAGCCCGAGGGCGGAGGTGCCCAGGACGTACCCGCCGCCGTGGATGAACACCATGACCGGCCGCGGCGCCGACGACGGCGCGGCCGGGGCCGTGACGTTCAGCGTCAGGCAGTCCTCGCCGGTCGCCTGCGACTGCCGGGGGCCGATGCGCGCTCCGTCCCGATGCTGCATGGCGGCGAGTCCGAAATCGGTGGCTTCGCGCACGCCGGGCCAGGGTCGCACCGGTTGTGGTGCGCGGAATCGCAGGTCCCCGACCGGGGGAGCGGCGTAGGGAATGGACCGCCAGCGCAGAACGCGGCGGCCACGACGACCGCGGACGATGCCGTCGGCGGTCGTGATGTCGATCGTTGCCACCATCCATGGATGGTAGCCGTTACTGCAGGTAACCCTCGACCTGCTTGGCGGAGTTGGCCTGCGCCTCGTCCGGATTGTCACCGCGGTCGGCACTGGCCCGCCGCTGCCGCAGCAGGTCCCAGCACTGGTCCAGCATCACCTCGAGATCGGCCAGCTGGGCGCGCTCGTGCTCCGGATCGAGCGCCCCGCTCGTGGCCTTCGAGCGCAGCTGATGCTCACGATCCACCAGGTCCTTGATGCGCGCGAGGATGTCCTGTTCGGTCATGGGTCCCATGCTACGACGGTCCGGCGGCAGCCCGCCCGCAATCCTCACCGGGCCCGGTCGTTCCCCGTCATGCATTCGCCGGCGATGCGGACGGCATCCGCCAGATCGGCCCGGGGCGGCGCGGAATATCCGAGCGGTATGCCGAAATGGTGGCGTTCGCCGAGGTAGTGGCGGCCCAGGGCGTCGAGGAGGACGCCGCGGCGGTGGGCTTCGGCGATCACCGCGTCCTCCTCGGCCGCCGACGGCAGGGGCACCAGGACATGGGATCCGGCGTCGTCGCCCCGCACCTCGAGCCCCCGCCCGGACAGCTCCGCGACGACCAGCGACCGCCGATCCGCCATCTCGCGGCGCAGCCGGCGCAGGTGGCGGGCCAGATCGCCGTGCCGCGCCAGCTCGACGACGACCTGCTGCCCGGCGGGGGCGGGTCCGGTGCCGGTCGACTCGCGCACCGCCGTCACCGCGTGCGCGATCTCGGGCACCGCGACCAGCCAGCCGGCGCCGAGCGTCGGGGTGAGGATCTTCGACGTGGTGCCCAGATGCACCACGACATCCGGGGCGAGGGCGGCCAGCAGGGGCAGGGGAGCCGTGTCGTACCGCAGTTCGCCGTCGTAGTCGTCCTCCAGGACGAGGGTTCCGGTGCGGCGGGCGAATTCGATCAGCTCCACCCGCCTGCTCGCGGGCATCCGGGCGCCGAGCGGAAACTGGTGTGCGGGAGTGCAATACACCGCGCGGACGTCGGGCGGTATCAGGTCCACCCGCAATCCCTGGGCATCGACGGGCACCGGCAGCAGCCGCACGCCCGCCGCCCGGAACGCGCCCACCGCGCGCTGGTAGCAGGGGTCCTCCATCGCCACCACATCGCCGGGGCGCAGCAGCGCGGCGGCGAGTTCGCCTACGGCGGAGCTGGTTCCCGAGGTCGCGAGCACCACGGTATCGCTCGTGGCGGCGAGGCCGCGGTGCCGCAGCAGATGCTCGGCGACCACGGTCCGGTAGTCGGCGTCGCCGCGCCTGTCCTTGCGCACCAGGGGAATTCGATCGGAGGCCGACCGCCACGCCCGCCGCCACGCCGCCCGGTCTATCGCCTCCGTGCAGGGTGCGCCGGGCGCGAGATCGTAATGGGGAGAGCTTATTTCGCTGTCCGCGATGGCGGTGGAGTGTTCCGGCGCGGAGGCGGGTGAGGCCGTGAGGAAGGTGCCCGAGCCGTGCCTGCCGGTCAGCCAGCCCTCGGCGTGCAGCTGGTCGTAGGCGGCGGTGACGACCGTGCGGCTGACCCCGAGGCGGATCGCGAGCGCGCGGGAGGACGGCAGCCGGTCACCGCCGCGCAGCCGCCCGTCGGTGGCCGCGGCGCGCAGCTCGTCGGCGACCTGGACGGCCAGCGGGCGGGGCGCGTCGCGGTCGATGGCGAGCGGCAGCTCGTCCGGATCGGTCATCAAAGTGGTATTCCGTTCTTGCGGCGAATTGGCCATTTCATAATGCCATTGACCGGGACATGCTGGTGCTATGACCGAGTCAGCCTCCGCCCGGACCCCGCTCTCGCCGACGTCGCGCAGCGCCCTCACCCGCTACCGGGACCGCGCCGCCACCGACCGCGCCGCCCTGGACGCGATCCTCGACGCCGGTCTGGTGTGCCACCTCGGCGTGCTGCTGCACGGCGCGCCGGTGGTCCTGCCCACCACCTACGGCCGCGACGGCGACACCCTCTACCTGCACGGATCCACCGGCGCCGGCAATCTGCGGGCCGCGCTCGCGGCGGGCGTCTCGGTGGCCGTCACGCACCTCGACGGCATCGTCTACGCCCGGTCGGCCATGCATTTCTCGATGAACTACCGCTCGGCGGTGATCCACGGCCGTGCGGTCGAGGTCACCGACCACGAGGAGCGCCTGCACGGCCTGCGTGCCGTGGTCGAACACGCCGCCCCCGGCTCCTGGGACCACGTCCGTCCCCCGACGAAAAAGGAACTGGCCGCCACCACGGTCCTCGCCCTCGACCTCACCGAAGCCTCCGTCAAGACCCGCTCCGGCCACCCCTCCGACGACGCCGAGGATATGACCAGCCAGGCATGGGCGGGCGTCCTCCCCGTCCGCCAGATCTTCGACGCCCCCATCCCCTCCCACGACCTCGCCCCCGGCATCGACATCCCAGCCCACGTCAGTTCTCGCGTCGATGCCCCGGTTCCCGCTACTCCCTAGACCACTACCAAGCGGTGTGGGGGAGGTCCAAAGTGTTGAGGGTGGTGGAGGCGAGGTCGGTGAGGGATTGGCGGGTGGGGAGGTGGTCGGGGGTTAGGGAGATGAGGGCGAGGGTGTAGGTGTGGGGGGTGCGGGAGAGGTAGGCGGAGAGGTGGGTTCGGGGGAGGTGGGTGGGGAGTAGGCCGGGGTGGATGGCTCGGGCGGCGACTCCGGTGCAGGTGTGGGGGCCGAGGTGGGCCAGGGATGGGGGGAGGGGCCCGATGTTGGAGCACAGGATGTCTCGTTCGCCCGCGCCTCGGGAGAGGCGGTGGGCGAGGCGGGTGGGAAGGACCTGGAGTAGTTCCTCGGGCATTCCGGCCGGGGCGGACATGCGGTGTTCGTAGGCGGCGCGGCATTTCTCGCGCAGGGTGGCGGGGGTGTCGGCGCGGGTGACGACGACCTCCGTCATCGCCATATCGTTGTCCACCCGCGGTTCGGCGCGCGTATCGACGGGGACGCTGGCAGTGAGGGTCTCGCCCGGGAAACCACTGTCCCACAGCATCTTCGCGGTCAGATGGACGAACAGGCTGTTGGCGGTGCCGCCGTGCCCGGCGCCGACCAGGTCCCAGTCGGCCGCGGGAATCTGCAGCACCGCACCACAGGTCGCACGCTCGGCGGTGACGGGAGCGCGCGTATCGGGCACCGCCGGGCGCGCGGGGACGCCGTGCCGCAACGCGCGCGCGGTCCCGCCCAGCACCGTCGCCCACTGCTTGCGCGCATCACCCCAATCCGATTGCGGCGCAGGGTCTTCGGAGGCGGCGGTGCCCGACAGCGCGTGGTCGATCGCGATCGTCAGCCCGCGTCCGTCGGCGAGGGCGTGCGAGCACGTCAGGGAGATCACCGACCCGCCGTCGTCCAGCGGGGCGGCCGCCAGCCGCCAGCCCGGCCCGAACTCCGGGTCGAGGTCGAAACCCTGCCCGTCCGCCCAGTTCAGCAGCTCCGCGGCGGGGATCGGGCGTTCGGCGATCCGCAGCGGATGCGCCGACCTGGTCGCCCGCCAGCACGGCCGCGCCCCCGGGACCCGCGACCTGACCACCCGCCGCCCCAGCGGCCCGTCCCGCAGCGCCGCGTGCACCTCCGCGAGCAGCTCCGGCCGCACCCGATCGGCCGTCCGCCACAACCCTTGCAGCGCAATGGGAGTCCCCATGCCGCGGTGGGTGCGCAGGAAGATCTCGTCGACCACGCTGAGCCGGTTCATCGCGCCGTTACTCCGGGCTCCCGTGCCGCCCCGCGCCCGAAGCGAATCGCTGCGCCCCCGCGAGTGCTCCTTCGGCATCCGACAGCGCGGTCAGGCCATGGCGGAACTCGTTGGCGACGGCGGCCTCCTCGTCCAGGCCCCACTGCTCCAGCGCCGACATCCGGTCCGACCGCAGGCAGGTCTGCGGCAGGGCCGCCAGCTCCGCGGCCAGCTGCTCCGCGGCGCGGCGGGATTCGCCGGTCGGCACGACCCGGTTCACCAGCCCCATCTGCAACGCCTCGGTGGCGCCCACCGCGCGGCCGGTGAGGATCATGTCCATCGCCCGCCCGTCGCCGACGATGCGCGGCAGCCGCACCGTGCCGCCGTCGATGAGCGGAACGCCCCAGCGGCGGCAGAACACCCCGAAGGTGCTGTCCTGCTCGGCGATTCGCAGGTCGGCCCACAGCGCCAGCTCCAGCCCGCCGGCCACCGCGTACCCGGCGACCGCCGCGATCACCGGCTTGGACAGCCGCATCCGGGTCGGGCCCATCGGGCCGTCGCCATCGGTGTCGACGCGGTTGGAGCGCTCGGTCCCGAGCGATTTCAGGTCCGCTCCGGCGCAGAACGTGCCGCCCGCACCCCACAGCACGGCCGCGGCGGCATCCGGATCGGCGTCGAACTCCCGGAACGCCTCCGCCAGGGCCTGGGCGGTCGGCCCGTCGACCGCGTTGCGGGCCTCCGGCCGGTCCAGAATCACGGTGAATACCTGGCCGCTGCGTTCGATGCGCACGGTCACGATCGGGCCTCCGTCTTTCGCTGTTCGCTTGCCCCGATTCGAGCAGGCGCGGTCCCCTTGCGTCAAGAAATGAATCCGTGATTCACTTCTTGCATGGCCTACCGCAGAACGCCGGCCGTGCAGGCCCGCCTCGACGCGCAGGCCGGCGCGATCGTGCACGCCGCCGCCCGGGTGCTGTCCGAGCGGGGTTTCGCGGGCCTGTCCATGGCGGTGGTCGCCGCCGAGGCGGGCGTGGCCACCGGCACCGTCTACAAGACCTTCAGCGGTAAGGCCGAGCTGGTCACGGCCGTCTTCCGGGATGTCGTCACCCGGGAAGTGGCGGCGGTGGCCGCGGCAGGCGCCGAGGGCAGCGCCGTGCAGCGCGTGACCGCCGCGGTGGAGACCTTCGCCGGTCGCGCGCTGAAGAATCCGAAACTGGCCTACGTGCTGCTCGCGGAACCGGTCGACGCGGCCGTGGACACCGAGCGGCTGCGATTCCGCCGCGCCTTCGCCGACACCTTCGAATCGGCGGTCGCCGAGGGCGTCGCCAACGGTCAACTGCCGCCGCAGAATCCGCGTATCAGCGCCGCCGCTCTGGTCGGCGCCATCGGTGAGGTCCTGGTCGGGCCGCTCGCCGAGGCGCTGCAGAGCGAGTCGGTGGTACCCGAACTCGTCACCTTCGCCCTGCGCGCCCTGGGTCTGCACGAATAGGAGAGTCCCGCATGCCCACTCACGAAGTGTTCAACCAGGTTCCGAACATCGTCCCGTTCGACTTCTCCCGCAATCCGGCCCTGCTCGAGGGTCTGCACCGCGAGGGCGCGGGCTGGGCGGAGGCCGAGGTGCGGGAGCTGGGCGCGCTGGCGGGCGGCGCCGAGGCGCAGGAATGGGGCCGCCTCGCCAACGACAACCCGCCGGTGCTGCACACCCACGACCGCTACGGCCACCGCGTCGACGAGGTCGAATTCCATCCCTACTGGCACGAGCTGATGAAGGTCGCGGTCGCGCACGGCCTGCACGGCGCGCCCTGGCTCGACGAGCGGCCGGGCGCGCACACCGCCCGCGCGGCGAAGTTCTACACCTGGGGCATGGCCGACGCGGGCCACATGTGCCCGATCTCGATGACCTACGCGGTGGTCCCCGCGCTGCGCCACAACCGCGAGCTGGCCGCCCGGTTCGAACCGCTCCTCGGTTCGCGCGCCTACGATTTCGGCCTGCGCGAACCATCCACCAAGGCGGGCCTGATCGCCGGCATGTCGATGACCGAGAAGCAGGGCGGCTCCGATGTGCGGGCCAATACCACCACGGCCACACCGCAATCCGACGGCACCTACCGCATCGTCGGCCACAAGTGGTTCACCTCGGCGCCGATGTCGGATATGTTCCTCACCCTCGCCCAGGCGCCCGGCGGGCTGTCCTGCTTCCTGCTGCCGCGCGTCCTGCCCGACGGCACCCGCAATCCGCTACGGCTGCAGCGGCTCAAGGACAAACTCGGCAACAAGTCCAACGCCTCCTCGGAGATCGAATACGAGAACGCGGTGGGCTGGCTGGTCGGCGCGGAGGGCGCCGGGGTGAAGACCATCATCGAGATGGTGAACATGACCCGCTTGGACTGCGTGATCGGCTCGGCCACCGGTATGCGCGCCGGTCTCGTCCATGCCGTGCACCATGCCCGGTATCGAGAGGTGTTCGGCGCCAAGCTGATCGACCAGCCCGCCATGCGCAATGTGCTCGCCGACCTGACCATCGAGTCCGACGCGGCGACCACCGTGATGATGCGGCTGGCCGGGGCCACCGACCGCGCCACGTCCGATCCGGCGGAGGCGGCGCTGCGGCGCATCGCGCTGGCGGTCACCAAGTACTGGGTCTGCAAGCGGGCGCCCGTGCACGCCGCCGAGGCGCTGGAATGCCTGGGCGGCAACGGATATGTCGAGGAGTCGGGCATGCCCCGGCTGTATCGCGAGGCCCCGCTGATGTCGATCTGGGAGGGCTCCGGCAATGTGGCGGCGCTGGACGCGTTGCGCGCCATGGGCCGTCAGCCCGAGACCGTCGAGGCCTACTTCACCGAGGTGTCCCTCGCTCGCGGTGGAAACCACCACCTCGACGACGCGATCGACCGCATCGGCAAGGAACTCACCGACCTGTCCGATATCGAGTACCGGGGCCGGCGCGTCGTCGAGTTGATGGCGCTGGTGCTGCAAGGCGCGCAACTGGTCCGCCACGGCCACGCCGCCGTGGCGGATGCCTTCTGCGCCACCAGGTTCGGGGGCGACTGGGGTATCGCCTTCGGTACCCTGCCCACCGGCGTCGACACCGACGCCATCCTGGAGCGTGCCTACGTCTGACGACGCGCTATTGCTTGACGAGCGTCCCGACCTGGATATGGGGCCAGTCGATCGGCACCGCCGGGTCGGGGTTCGGTCCCGCCGGAAAGCGCAGGATCGAGTGCTGGCTGTACTGCAATTGCAGGGTTTCGGTGCCGTCCGGGCGCTGGATCGTCTCGATCCACAGGATGGCGCGCAGGGTGGTCGCGTTCGCGTTGGCCGTGACGAAGCCGATGTTGCGGATGTCGCCGGGGCCGGTCCGCACGCTCAGCGTCGTAGTGTGCACGACGGTCTGCTCCTTGAGCACCTGGCGGAGCAGGGCGGCCGGATTGCGCAGCGCCTCGTCCGGAATGCCCGGCGGCAGCACGGTTCCGGGCGGCGGGAAATACCCTTCGCCGAACGGGAATCCGGGCGGCGTGGATTCCAGCGGCGGAATCTCCGGCGCGCCCGGCACATCGGCCACGGGTGCGCCCTGCGCCAGGAACGAATCGCCGTGCGGGATGGTGCCCATGCGCACGACGGTCGGGCCCGCCTGGGGCGCCGAGGTCGGCGGCACGAACAGCCACATGCCGTTCTCCACGTGCAGCGACTCCGCGGTCTGGGCCGAGGAGATCTGCTGTAGATAGCGCACCCCGCGAAAGACGATGTCGTCCTGGACGTTTCCGCGGTTCAGGATGGGTGCGCCGATCTCGGTGAACGTCAGCGTCTCGTGGGTGGCGTCGAGCCGGAGCCGGAACGGCGCGCCACCCTCGTGGTCGGGCAGTTCGGCGAGGCTGAACCCGGTTCCCATCCAGGTCCCGGGCAGGTTCTGCAACGGTCCCAGATCGGTGAGCGAGGCGGATTCGGGCGCGGCGGCACGAAAGACGATGGACATGGTCCCTCCCGATGAGAATTCCTCCCGCGTACGTGTCTACGCCGCGGGAAGGGACCATGCATGCCCCTAATTCCCCCACCGGGGAACTCGGTGCTACGCCGGGGACCGGGTGTCCTGCCGGAACCTCGTGCTACGCCGGGGAACCAGGTGCCGTTTCTACCGTTGTGCTCGATACCACCTGATCAGGGCGTCGGTCGACGAATCCGACTGCGGCGCTGGGTCTTCGGCGGCGGTGAGCAGCGGCTCCACCGCCAGAGCCTGCTGCTTGCCGAGTTCCACGCCCCACTGGTCGAAGCTGTCGATGCCCCAGACGGCGCCCTCGACGAAGACCTGGTGTTCGTACAGGGCGATGAGCTGCCCGACCACCGAGGGGGTGAGCCGCGGCGCGAGGATGGCGGTGGTGGGCCGGTTACCCGGCATCACCTTGTGCGGCACCAGATTCGGGTCCGTGCCCTCGGCGGCGATCTCCTCGGCGGATTTGCCGAAGGCGAGCACCTTGGTCTGCGCGAACAGGTTGCTCATCAGGATGTCGTGCATGCTGCCGGTGCCGTCGCGGGTCGGCAGATCGTCGGTGGGCCGGGCGAATCCGATGAAATCGGCGGGTATCAGCCGGGTGCCCTGATGCAGCAGCTGATAGAAGGCGTGCTGACCGTTGGTGCCGGGCTCGCCCCAGAAGATCTCGCCGGTGGAGGTGGAGACGGGGGTGCCGTCGGCGCGCACCGACTTCCCGTTGGACTCCATCGTCAGCTGCTGCAGATAGGCGGGGAAGCGACTCAGATCGTTCGAATACGGCAGCACCGCACGGGATTCCGCGCCGAAGAAGTTCGAGTACCAGACCCCGATCAGGCCGAGCAGCACCGGCGCGTTGGCCGCCAGGGGAGCGGTCCGGAAGTGCTCGTCGACGCTGTGCATACCGGCGAGAAATTCGGCGAACCGTTCCTTGCCGACGGTCGCCATCACCGACAGCCCGATCGCCGAATCGACCGAATAACGCCCGCCGACCCAGTCCCAGAAGCCGAACATGTTCGCGGTGTCGATACCGAACGCCGAGACCCGCTCGGCATTGGTGGACACCGCGACGAAATGCTTGGCGACCGCGTCCTCGCCCAGGGCCGCGACCAGCCAGCGGCGCGCGGCGGTCGCGTTGGTCAGCGTCTCCAGCGTGGAGAACGTCTTGGACGCCACGATGAACAGCGTGGTCGCCGGATCGAGGCCGTCGAGTTTCGCGGTCAGGTCGGCCGGATCGATATTGGAGACGAACCGGGCGGAGATCCCGGCGTCGGCGTAGTGCCGCAGCGCCTGGTGCACCATGACCGGCCCCAGATCGGAACCGCCGATCCCGATGTTCACCACCGTCGCGATGCTCTCGCCGGTGGCGCCGCGCCACTGCCCGGAGCGCAGCGCGTCGCTGAACTCGCCCATCCGGCGCAGCACCTCGTGCACCTCGGCGCCCGCGTCCGCGCCGTCGATGGTCATCGACGCGCCCTCCGGCAGCCGCAGCGCGACATGCCCGACCGCGCGGTCCTCGGAGGTGTTGATGTGGTCGCCGCGGAACATCGCGTCGCGCCGCTGCGGCACCCCGGCCGCCTCGGCCAATTCGACCAGCAGGTCGAGGGTTTCGCGCGTCACGCGGTGCTTGCTGTAGTCGATGTGCAGATCGCCGACCTCGACGGTCAGCTCCCGCCCGCGCTCCGGGTCGTCGGCGAAGAGGTCACGCAGATGCCGGTCGGCGACGGCCGAATGGTGATCGCGCAGTTTCCGCCAGGCCGCCGTCGCGGTGATGTCGCTGCTCACACTCGCCGAGGTTACTTGCCGCCGCGCCGACTCGCAGGTAGCCCCGCGCGGGCAGGCATAGGCTTGGGTCCATGGTGTCCGAACGTGAACTCCTTGAGTCCGTACCCACACAGCTCTGGATCGGCGGGCCGGTGGATGCCACCGGCGGCGCGACGTTCCCGGTCGAGAATCCGGCCACGGGCGAGCCGCTGACCCACGTCGCCGACGCCGCCCCGGCGGACGCCCTGCGCGCCCTGGACGCCGCGGTCGCGGTCCAGGACGAGTGGGCCGCCACCGCCGCCCGCGAGCGCGCGGAGATCCTGCGGGCGGTGTACGACCGCATCGTCGAACGCACCGAAGATTTCGCCCTGCTGATGACCCTGGAGATGGGCAAGGCCCTGCAGGAGAGCCGCAACGAGGTCCGCTACGGCGCGGAGTTCTTCCGCTGGTTCAGCGAGGAGGCCGCCCGCATCCACGGCCGCTACCAGACCGCGCCCACGGGGACCGGCCGCATCGTGGTGCACAAGCAGCCGGTCGGTCCCTGCCTGGCGATCACGCCGTGGAACTTCCCGCTCGCCATGGGTACGCGCAAGATCGGCCCCGCGCTGGCGGCGGGCTGCACCATGATCGTGAAACCGGCCTCCGCGACCCCGCTGACCATGCTGCTGCTGGCCCGGCTGTGCGCCGAGGCGGGCCTGCCCGAGGGCGTGCTGTCGGTCATCACCAGCAGCCACTCCGGCGCGGTGACCGAACCCCTGCTCACCGACCCCCGGCTGCGCAAGCTGACCTTCACCGGTTCCACCGAGGTCGGGAAGACGCTGGTGGAGAAGTCCGCGCACGGCCTGCTGCGCACCTCGATGGAACTGGGCGGCAACGCGCCCTTCGTGGTGTTCGAGGACGCCGACGTCGATGCCGCGGTCTCCGGCGCCATGCTGGCCAAGCTGCGCAACGGCGGCGAGGCGTGCACCGCGGCCAACCGGTTCCACGTGCACAACTCCGTGCGCGCGGAGTTCACCGACAAATTCGTCGCGGCCATGCAGGAGGTCAAGCTCGGTCCCGGTAGCGATCCGTCCAGCACGCTGGGCCCGCTGATCAACCAGGACCAGCTCGACACCGTCACCGAGCTGGTCGACGACGCGGTGGCCAAGGGCGCCGAGGTCCGCATCGGCGGTAAGGCCCCCGGCGGGCAGGGGTACTACTACCCGGCGACGATCCTGTCCGACGTTCCCGAGGCCGCGCGCATCCTGCGCGAGGAGGTGTTCGGCCCGGTCGCCCCGATCATCGGCTTCGATACCGAGGAGGAGGGGCTGGCCGCCGCCAACGACACCGAATTCGGCCTGGTCGCCTACGCCTACACCCGCGATCTCGATCGCGCCCTGCGCATCGCCGAGGGCCTGGAATCCGGCATGGTCGGCATCAACCGCGGCGTCATCTCCGACCCCGCCGCCCCCTTCGGCGGCGTCAAGGCCTCCGGATTCGGCCGCGAGGGCGGTTTCGAGGGCATCGACGAGTACCTGTCCACGAAGTACATCGCCCTTCCGTAAGAATCGAAGGGACCGAAAAGACAACCGCCCCGGGACAACGTCACCGGGGCGGTTTCAGGGAAGCGGCGGGCGAGCTGCCGCGTGTGGTCTCAGTGGCCGAGCCGGCCGCGTCCCAGGCGCAGCAGCAGCATGGCGAGGGTGTGACCCTCCTGGCCGAGTTCGCTGAATCTCTCGAGCACCTTCATCTCCCGGGAGTGCACGAGCCGCGGGCCGCCGTTGGCCATCCGCGTGCGGCCGATGATGCGCGAGACCTCGGTACGGCGCTTGATGGCGGCAAGGATCTCGGCGTCGAGCCGGTCGATCTCCTTGCGGAGCTTCTCGATCTCCGCCTCGCTGCTGGGCAGTGCGGCGTCCGACCCGGTCTCGGTAGTAGAGGTACTCATACTTCTTCTCCTCGTGTCAGAACTTCGATCGGCTGGCGGCCCCACCCCGTTACCAATCGGTTCTTCCACCGTGAAACAAGCCCGGTGGGCCTTTCATTGTCCCCCCGTCGAACATACGCGCTCAGGTGCACGGTCGGTGACCACGATAGCCAGTGATCCGCGGGGTAGCAGAGCAGGCGGGAGCGCTGGTCATGTGGCCAGTCTGCCACGGGCCCGAAAGTGTGCCAAACGATCCTTCCCAGTGGCGCGGACACGGCCGCCGGACTACAGGTTGTCGGTGCCCGCCGGTAGCGTGGATGGACGATGGAGACGACGGTGGCTGACACGACACGTTCCGCTTCGGAACCGGCAGGTTCGCAACTCCCCGAGCAGATCCGGGGGGACAGGCAGAATCGGGCCGATCACCTACTCGAGGGGTTGAATCCGCAGCAGCGGGCTGCTGTGGTGCACACCGGGTCGCCGCTGCTCATCGTCGCCGGCGCGGGATCGGGCAAGACGGCCGTGCTCACCCGCCGCATCGCCTACCTGCTGGACGCCCGCGGCGTCACGCCGGGCCAGGTGCTGGCCATCACCTTCACCAACAAGGCCGCCGCCGAGATGCGCGAGCGCGTTGCCGGGCTGATCGGCCCGCGCGCGGCCAGTATGTGGGTGTCGACGTTCCACTCGAGCTGCGTGCGCATCCTGCGCACCCAGGCCGCGCTGCTGCCGGGCCTGAACTCGAACTTCTCCATCTACGACGCCGACGATTCCCGCCGCCTGCTGGCGATGATCATCCGCGATATGGACCTGGACGCGAAGAAGTACTCCCCGCGCCTGCTGGCCACCGCCATCTCCACGCTCAAGAACGAGCTCACCGACCCCGAAACGGCCGCGGCCGACGCGGAATCCGACGAGAGCGAACTGCCCGGCATCGTCGCGCAGGTGTACACCGAGTACCAGCGCCGGCTGCGCGCCGCCAACGCCATGGACTTCGACGATCTGATCGGCGAGACGGTGGCGCTGCTGCAACATCACCCGCAGGTCGCCGAGTACTACCGCCGCCGGTTCCGGCACGTCCTGGTGGACGAGTACCAGGACACCAACCACGCGCAGTACGTGCTGATCCGGGAGCTGGTCGGCCACCACGTCGCCGCCGATCTGGACGATGCCGACGCGGGCGCCTCGGCCGCCGATCCGGAATTCGCGCCGGTCCGCCGCGAGGACGCGGTACCGCCCAGCGAACTGTGCGTGGTGGGCGACGCCGACCAGTCCATCTACGCCTTCCGCGGCGCCACCATCCGCAATATCGAGGAGTTCGAGCGCGATTTCCCCGACGCGGAAACGATTCTGCTGGAACAGAACTACCGCTCCACCCAGCACATCCTCTCCGCCGCCAACTCGCTGATCTCCAAGAACGAGGGCCGCCGCGAGAAGAAGCTGTGGACGGATTCGGGCGAGGGCGACCTGATCGTCGGCTACGTCGCGGAC
>NZ_BAGL01000077.1 GCF_000308875.1 Nocardia transvalensis NBRC 15921 | reverse complement strand
ACGCGCTCATCCATCGCGTCGACCTGCCGGGCGATATCGACGACGCCGCCCTGTCGCGGCGCGCGAGCGCGGAATACGATGCGGCCCTGGGCCGGCTCGATCCGGCGGGCGCGGCCATGGTGCAGTTCGTCTGGTTCGCGTTCCCGGAACAGGACGGCACCGACGTCCGCCGCCGGGACGTCCTGCTCGTCGTCGCCCACCACTTCGTGATCGACGGTGTGTCCTGGCGGATCGTGATTCCGGATATGGCGACGGCGTGGCTACAGGTCGTCGGCGGTACGCCGGTCTCGCTGCCGGCGAACGGGACGTCCTACCGGCGGTGGGCGCACGCGTTGCACGAGCGGGCAGGCGACGCCGCGCGGCTGGCGGAACTACCGTTCTGGCAACAGGTTTCGCAGACCCCCGATCCCGTGCTCGGCGCCCGCGCGCTGGATCCCGCGGTCGACACCTTCGGGACGCTGGATCAGGTCGAGGTCGCCCTGTCGCCGGAGGTGACCGAGGCAGTGCTGACCGCCATCCCCGCCACCTACCGCGGCGGCGTCAACGACGGCCTGCTCGCCGCGCTCGCCCTGGCGGTGAGCAAGTGGCGCGGCGACACCACCGGCGGCGCGACGCTGGTGAAACTCGAGGGCCACGGCCGCGAGGAGGATGTCGTCCCGGGCGCGGACCTGTCCCGCACCGTGGGCTGGTTCACCAGCGCCTATCCGGTCCGGCTGGACCTCGCGGGCGCCGATCTGGACGCGGCGTTCGGCGGCGGGGCGGAGCTGAACGATGTGGTGAAGGCGGTGAAGGAGCAACTGCTGGCGGTCCCGGACAAGGGTCTGGGTTACGGCCTGCTGCGCCACCTGAACCCCGAGACCGCCGGGGAGCTGCCGGACGCCGGTCAGATCACCTTCAACTACCTGGGCCGCATCTCCGCCGGGACGGCGGGCGGCGAGGAGATCGCCGAACTGGGCTGGGCCCCGGTGTCCGATCTGGGCGATATGACTGCGCCGATGGACGCGGATATGCCCGCGAACGGGGCGATCGATATCAACGCGATCGTCACCGACGGCGGCGACGGCCCGGCGCTGGGCGCGTCGTTCGCGTTCCCGACCGGGGTGCTGTCCCGGGAGCGGGTCCGGGAACTCGCGGACCTGTGGGTCGCGGCGCTGACCGAGCTGGCGCGGTACGCGCGGCGTCCGGACGCGGGCGGCCTGACGCCGTCGGATCTGCCGCTGCTGCGGCCCGGCCAGTCCGATATCGAGGTGTGGGAGCGCGACTATCCGGCGCTGTCGGACGTCTGGCCGCTCTCGCCGTTGCAGTCCGGCCTGCTGTTCCACGCGCAGATGGCGGAGACGACCGTCGACGCCTACGCCATCCAGGCCCGCGTCGACCTGGCCGGGACGGTCGAGGAGGGGCGGCTGCGCGCGGCGGCGCAGGCGGTCATCGATCGCTATCCGAATCTGCGCACCGCGTTCGTCAACGCCGCCGACGGGCGGCCGGTGCAGGTGGTGGTCGATCACCTCGAGGCGCCCTGGTACGCGGTCGATCTGACGGATCTGCCCGAATCGCAACGACTTCCGGAACTGCAGCGGCTGATCGCGGCCGATCGCGCGGACCGGCTGGACTTCGCGGCGCCGCCGCTGATGCGATTCACCCTGTACCGCACGGCATCCGACCAGTGGCACCTGGTGATGACCACCCACCACATCCTGCTCGACGGCTGGTCCATGCCGCTGCTCATGCGGGATCTGCTGGTGCTGTACGCCACCGCCGGCGACCCGTCCGCGCTGCCGCGGGTCGAGTCGTACCGGACCTTCCTGCGGTGGCTGGCGAGCCGCGACCGCGACGCGTCGCTGCGGGCATGGGACCGCGCGCTGGCGGGCGCGACGGAGCCGACGTTGCTCGCACCGCCGCCTCGGACGGCCGAGACCTACGAGACCGGCAGGTTCGTCGTCGAAATCGATGCCGAGCGGACCGCGCGCATCGCGGCGCGGGCGGCGGAGTTGGGTGTCACCGTCAACACGGTTGTGCAGGCGGCGTGGGGCATCCTGCTCGGTCGGCTGACCGGTCGCACGGATGTGGTCTTCGGGGCGACGGTGTCCGGTCGTCCGGCGGATCTGCCGGGTGTGGAGTCGATGGTGGGCCTGTTCATCAATACGCTGCCGGTGCGGGTCGGCGTGGATGATCGGGCGACGGTCGGTGAGTTGCTGCGGCGGTTGCAGGCCGAGCAGGTCGAACTGCTCGACCATCACTACGTCGGTCTCACCGATATTCAGCGGATCGCCGGTGCCGGTGCGGTTTTCGACACGCTGCTGGTGTTCGAGTCGTATCCGATCGACAAGGTGGCGATCGGCGCGGCCAGCGCGATCGACGGCATCTCGGTGACCGGCATCGGCGTACAGGACGATTCGCACTACCCGCTGACACTGCTGGTGACCGCCGAGTCGACGATCGAGCTGACGCTGAAGTACCTGCGCAGCCGGTTCGCCGCCGACGAGCTGGAAACGCTTGTCGCCCGGCTGGTTCTGGCGATCGAGGCGCTGGCCGGGGACTCCGAATCGCTGGTCGGCGATATCGACATCATGCTGGGTGACACCGAGCGGGATCGAATCCTGCTGGACTGGAACGACACCGGTCACGAGGTCGAACACGAACCGCTGCTGGCGGGCTACCGGCGTGCCGTCGCCGCGCATCCCGATCGCGTCGCGGTGACCTACGAGGGCGCCGAGCTGACCTACCGGGAACTCGACGAGCGGGTCAATCGCCTTGCCCGCCTGCTGATCTCGCAGGGCGTGGGCGCGGATTCGCTGGTCGGCATCGCCGTGCGGCGCTCGCTGGACCTGGTGGTCGGCATGTACGCGGTGCTGACCACGGGCGGCGCCTACCTGCCCGTGGACCCGGACCACCCGGCCGAGCGCGTCGAGCACGTGCTGGACACGGCCCGGCCGGTCTGCGTGCTGACGACGACCGCCGACGCCGTACCGGTTCCGGACGGTGTGCGGGTCGTCGCCATCGACACCGCGGAGCTGGACGCATTGTCCGGAAACCCCGTGAACGCGGGCGAACTCGTGCGGCCGGTGCGTCCGGACAGCCTGGCGTACGTGCTGTTCACCTCCGGTTCGACCGGGCGGCCCAAGGGCGTCGCGGTCTCGCGCCGGGCGATCGGCAATCACCTCGCGTGGATGCAGGGCAGCCATCCGCTGCGCGCCGACGACGTGTATCTGCAGAAGGCCGCCTTCACGTTCGACTCGATCTGGGGCTACTTCATTCCGCTGCGGCTGGGCGCACGGCTGGTGATGGCCGCCCCGGACGGGCATCGCGATGTCGCCTACATCGCGGAAACCATTGCGGCGCAGCGGGTCACGGTGACGGACTTCGTTCCGTCGATGCTCGCGGTCTTCGCCGCGCATACGCCCCCGGGCGCGGTTCCGACGCTGCGGCACATCATCTCCGGCGGCGAACTGCTGCCCGCGGAGACCGTGGCCGCGGTGCGGTCGATCTGCGACGCGTCGGTGCTCAATGTGTACGGGCCGACCGAGACCGCGGTGGCCGTCACCGCCTGGCTCGCCACCGGCGACGAGCAGGGCGGCCTGCCGATCGGCTCGCCGATCTGGAACAGCCGCCTCTACGTGCTGGATTCCCGCCTACGCCCGGTTCCCGCCGGGGTCACCGGCGAGCTGTACATCGCCGGTGATCAGCTGGCGCGCAGCTATCTGGGCCGTCCCGATCTGACCTCGGAGCGGTTCGTGGCCAATCCGTTCGGTAAGAGCGAGCGGATGTACCGGACCGGTGACCTGGTCGCCTGGAGCGCTCCGGGTGTGCTGAAGTACTTGGGCCGTACCGACTTCCAGGTGAAGTTGCGTGGTCAGCGCATCGAATTGGGGGAGATCGAGGCGGCGCTGCTGGCGCAGCCGTCGGTGAATCAGGCGGCGGTGCTGGTGGTTCCGACGGAACTCGGCGATCAGCTGGTGGCCTATGCGGTGCCCGCCCCCGGCGCGCGGCTCGAGGCGGATCCGCTACGCGCGGCCCTCGCGGAGGCGCTGCCCGCGTATATGGTCCCGTCGACCGTGATGGAGCTGGCCGAATTCCCGCTCGGCAGTACCGGGAAGCTGGACCGTCGCGCCCTGCCGCGCCCCGCCCTGGCCGCCCGTGAGTTCCGGGCACCGTCGACTCCGGTCGAGGAGATCGTGGCGGGTGTGTTCGCCGACGTGCTCGGAGTGGAGCGGGTGGGGGCCGACGACGACTTCTTCGGGCTGGGCGGAAACTCGCTGGTTGCCACGCAGGTGGTCGCGCGGTTGAGCGCTGCGCTCGATGCGCGCGTGTCGGTGCGGGCCCTGTTCGATACCCCTCGGGTCGCGGATCTGGCGGCGGGGATCGTGCCGGGCTCCGGGGATTCCGCACGCGCGCCCTTGGTGCGGGCAGTGCGGCCGGAGATCGTGCCGTTGTCGCTGGCGCAGCGTCGCATGTGGGTGCTCAATCAGATCGATCCCGAATCTTCTTCCTACAACTTGCCGTTCGCGATCCGGCTGACCGGCACGCTGGACGTGCCCGCGTTGCAGCAGGCCGTGCTGGATGTGCTGGAACGGCACGAGTCGCTGCGGACGCGTTTCCCGATGAACGGCTTCGGTGGTGACCCGTATCAGGAGATCTTGCCGGTGAGCGAGGCGTTGCCCGACGGGCTCGTGGTCGAGGCGGCGACGGTCGAGGATCGTGACCGGGTCGCCGGGTTGATGTCGGAGGGTTTCGACGTCATCGCGGATGCGCCTATTCGGGCGCGGTTGTTCTCCGATGCCGATGCCGGTGAGCATCTGCTCGTCGTTGTGGTGCACCATATTTCGGCCGACGGCGCTTCTTTGGCTCCGCTGGCGCGTGATCTGGTGACGGCGTATGTGGCGCGGCAGGCGGGTGTCGCGCCGGGTTGGACTCCGTTGGCGGTGCAGTACGCCGATTTCGCGTTGTGGCAGCGGGAGGTGATCGGCGTCGACAGCGACGAGACCTCGGTCGCGGCTCAGCAGTTGGCGTTCTGGCGCGCTCAGCTGGCCGGTATCTCCGGGGCGGCGCGGCTGCCGCTGGATCGCCCGCGTCCCGCGCATCCGTCCGGGCGCGGCGCGCTGGTGAGTACCGTCGTCCCCGCGCAGGCACATGCCGGGCTCGCCACGCTGGCGCGCGAACACAATTCGTCGCTGTTCATGGTCGTGCACGCCGCGTTGGCGGCGTTGCTGGCGCGGCAGTCGGGTGGGTCGGATATCGCGATCGGTACCCCGATCGCGGGCCGGGGCGCGGCCGCACTGGACGATCTGGTCGGCATGTTCGTCAACACGCTGACCCTGCGTGTCGAGGTCGATCGTGGTGCCTCGTTCGCGGCGCTGGTCGAACGGGCGCGGGAGACCGATCTGTCGGCGTTCGCGCACGCGGATCTGCCGTTCGAGCGGGTGGTCGAGGCCACTCAGTCCACCGTGGCCGGTGACGCGTTGTTCCAGGTGGTGCTGGCACTGCAGAACATGGAGCAGGCCGAACTCGAGCTGCCAGGGCTGACGGTGGCTGCGCTGGACACCGGTGAGACGGTGGCGAAGTTCGATCTGCTGGTAACCGTCGAACCGCACTACGGTGACGACGGCACGCCGGCGGAGCTGGTCGCCGGATTCACCTACGCGACCGATGTTTTCGACGCCGCGACCATGGAGGCGCTGGCCGACGGGTTCGGTCGCATCCTCGCGGCGGCCGCCGCTGATCCGAGTGCCGCCGTAGGCGATATCGGCAGTGCCGGTGTGGCGGAACAGGATCGAGCGCTGACGGCCCCGGCCCCGGCCGCGCCGGAACCGGTCGAGCAGGACGAGGCCGGGCAGGACGAGGTGGTGCTGCTGCCGCAGCTGCTGGCCGATGCCGTGGACGAGAATCCCGACGGTGTCGCGGTGATCCTGGCGGATGCCTCCGAGCGGCTGGACGAGGTGGAGTATGTCGACCTCGACGAGCGCTCGAATCGGTTGGCGCGCCTGCTGATCGAGCGTGGCGTCGGTCCCGAGGACTTCGTGGCGGTCGGCATTCCGCGGTCGGTGAAGTCGGTGCTCGCGGTGTGGGCGGTCGCCAAGACCGGCGCGGGATTCGTCCCGGTCGATCCCCGGTACCCCACCGAGCGAGTAGCGCACATGCTCGCGGATTCGCATGCGGTGCTGGGCCTTACGGTCTCCGACGTGCGTGCCGACCTGCCCGGCGAGGTGCCGTGGGTGGACATCGACGCGGAGGAGATCGACGAGCGGCTCGAGGGGTACTCGGCCGATCCGGTGACGGATGCGGATCGTCTGCGCCCGCTGCGCAAGACGCACGCCGCGTATGTCATCTACACCTCCGGGTCGACCGGTAAGCCCAAGGGCGTGGTCGTCACCCAGGCGGGGTTGGCGAGTTTCTGTGCCGAGCAGCGTGAGCGGTATCGGGTGACGAGCAGTTCCCGCGCCCTGCATTTCGCGTCGCCGTCGTTCGACGCCTCGGTCCTGGAGCTGCTGCTGGCGATCGGTGGTGCCGGCACTCTGGTGGTGGCCGCGCCGACCGTCTACGGCGGTGCGGAACTGGCGGCGTTGCTGCGGCGGGAGCGGGTGACGCACGCGTTCATCACCCCGTCCGCGCTGGCGTCGGTGGATCCCGAGGGTTTGGACAAGCTGCGGGTGGTGATCGCCGGTGGCGAGGCGTGCCCGCCGGATCTGGTGCAGCGGTGGGTGATTCCCATCGCCGGGCGTCGTACCCGCGAGCTGTACAACGGGTACGGGCCCACCGAGACGACGATCATGACCAATATCAGCGACCCGCTGGTACCGGGCGAGACCGTCACGATCGGCGGCCCGATCCGCGCGATCACCGAGTACGTGCTGGACGAGCGGCTACGGTCGGTGCCGGAGCGGGCCGTCGGGGAGCTGTACATCACCGGCGCGCAGCTGGCGCGCGGCTACCACGAGCGTCCCGGCCTGACCGCGGCCCGATTCGTCGCCGATCCCTTCGGCCCCGCCGGTGGCCGGCTCTACCGGACCGGCGACCTGGTACGCCGAACCGGTGACGGATCGGTGGAATACCTGGGCCGCAACGACTTCCAGGTCAAGATCCGCGGCTTCCGGATCGAACTGGGCGAGATCGACGCCGTCCTGGCCGGGCACGAGAACATCGACTTCGCGGTCACGGTCGGCCACCAACTCCCCAGTGGGGCAACGATTCTCGCGTCGTACGTACACGCCGTGCCGGGCGCCGAGGCGGACGCGGACGAGCTGACCACGCTGGCCGAGACGCGGCTGCCCGCGCACATGGTGCCGACCACGATCATGGTGCTCGACGAGATCCCGCTGACCCCGGTCGGCAAGCTCGACCGCGCCGCACTGCCCGCGCCCGTCCTGCACACCCGCGAGTTCCGGGCACCGTCCGGGGAACTCGAGGAGCTGGTCGCGGGCGTATTCACCGATCTGCTCGGACCCGCGACGCCGGTCGGCGCCGACGACGACTTCTTCGAACTCGGCGGCAACTCGCTGATCGCGACCCGGCTGATGGCACGGCTGGGCGCCGCGCTGAACCGCCGGGTACCGGTCCGGCTGCTGTTCGAGGCGCCGACGGTGGCCGCGCTGGCCGTGGCGCTGAGCGAGCAGTCGGCCGTGGACGACCGGCCGGAGCTGGTCGCGGGCCCGCGGCCGGAACGGATTCCGTTGTCGCTGGCGCAGCAGGGCCTGTGGCTGCTCAACCGGCTCGACACCGCCTCGGCCGCCTACAACGTGCCGCTGGCGGTACGGCTCACCGGCACCCTGGACGTCGAGGCGCTGCAGGCGGCGATCGCCGACCTGGTCGCCCGCCACGAGATCCTGCGCACGGTGTACCCGGCGGACAGTTCAGGAAGCGAAGCCGCGATTCAGGTCATTCTTCCTGCGGCACAGGCGGTTCCGCAGCTGGACCGGCGAGCGGTGGCGCTCGCCGACATCCCGGGCGAACTCATCGCCCTGGCGAAGACGGTCTTCGACCTCACCTCCGACGTGCCGGTACGGGTCGCGCTGTTCGACCTCGGCGTGGACGAGGCGGGCCGCCCCGACTACGTGCTGGCGATGGTGGTGCACCACATCGCCGCCGACGGCTCCTCGATGGGCCCGCTGGCGCGCGATCTGATGACCGCCTACGTGGCCCGCGGCGCCGGGCAGGCCCCCGAGTGGGCCCCGTTGCCGGTGCAGTACGCCGACTACAGCATCTGGCAGCGGTCGGTGCTCGGCACCGAGGAAGATCCGGAATCGCTGGTCTCCGAACAGATCTCGTACTGGCGCGAAGCGCTGGCGGGCCTGCCGGATCAGCTGGACCTGCCGTCGGACCGGCCGCGTCCGCTGGTGCGGTCCGTCGCCGGCAGCAAGGTGCCGGTCCTGATCGACGCCGACACCCACCGCGCCCTCGCCGAGGTGGCGCGCGCCGAGGGCGCGACGCTGTTCATGGTCGTGCACACCGCCCTGGCGGTCCTGCTGGCGCGGCTGTCGGGGACCGACGACATCGCCATCGGCGGTCCGGTGGCCGGGCGCGGCAATGCCGCCCTCGACGACCTGATCGGCATGTTCATCAACTCGCTGGTGTTCCGCACCCGCTACGACGGCGGCGCGAGCTTCCGCGAGCTGCTGGCCCGCCAGCGCGAGACCGACATCCAGGCGTTCGCCAATGCCGACGTGCCGTTCGAGCGCCTGGTCGACGCGCTGAATCCGGTGCGGTCGACGGCGCGGCATCCGCTGTTCCAGGTGTCGATGTCGTTCCAGAACCTGGGCCGGGTCGAATTCGAACTGCCCGAACTGTCGGTGGCCGGCCTGGACATCGGCATCGAGGTGTCGCAGTTCGACCTGCACTGGTACGTCGGCGACGCCTACGACGAGACGGGCGCGCCCGCCGGAATCGGCGGCATCGTCACCTACGCCACGGATATGTTCGAGCACGACACCGTCCAGGGCTTCGTGGACCGGTTCACGCGCCTGCTCGCGGCGATCGCGGCCGATCCGGGCGTGCGGGTCGGGGATATCGATCTGCTCGGCGCGGACGAACGCCCACGGCTGCTGGCGGACGCCGCCGAGACCGCGCATCCGGTGCCGGGCGAATTCCTGCTGTCGGGATACCGTCGTGCCGCCGCCGCGTCGCCGGACGCCGTCGCGCTCGTCTCCGGCGAAACATCCTGGACCTACCGGGAATTCGACGAGCGGGTGAATCGTCTCGCGCGCTACCTGATCGCGCAGGGGATCGGCGCGGAATCAGTGGTGGCGCTGGCGATGCCGCGCTCGCCGGAGCTGGTGGTGGCGATGTACGCGGTGCTCGCCGCGGGCGGTGCCTACCTGCCGCTCGACCTCGAGCATCCGGCCGGACGCATCGCCTACGTGCTGGAAACGGCCACTCCCGCTTGTGTTTTGACGGCCGGGGGTCACGACTTGCCAGAGGCGGTCGTAGGAAGCACGCTCCCTGTGGCGGCTGGGGAAACCGGGTCGTCCGTGGTGGCCGGAGGGAACGAACTGCCCGTGGCGGCCGACGACGGCCTCGGCATCCAGGTCGTCGACCTCGACTCCCTCGACCTGTCGGAGTACTCGGAGACTCCTGTCGAGCCGGGCGAACTGCGTACCCCGCCTCGGCCCGACCACCCCGCCTATGTGCTGTTCACCTCGGGCTCGACCGGTAGGCCCAAGGGCGTCATGGTGTCGCACGGCGCGATCACCAACCAGATCGAATGGATGGTGGCGCACTACGGGTTCGGGCCCGGCGACATCTATCTGCAGAAGACGGCGACCACGTTCGACGTCTCGCTGTGGGGCTTCTTCGCCCCGCTGTGGGCGGGGGCCCGGCTGGTCCTCGCCGCGCCGGGCGGGCAGCGCGATCCGGGCTATATCGCGGAGCTGATCGCGACCCACCGGGTCACGCTCACCGACTTCGTGCCGTCCGTGCTCCAGGTGTTCCTGACCGCTGCGCGGCCGGACCAATTGGCCACGCTGCGTGACGTTTTCGTCATCGGCGAGGCATTGCCGCCCGGTACGGTCGCCGAATTCGCCGCCCTGTCCGCCGCCGGACTGCACAACCTGTACGGTCCGACCGAGGCCGCGGTGTCGGTGACCTACCGGCAGGCCTCGACCGACGACCGCGCCACGGTGCCGATCGGTGTGGCGCAATGGAATACGCGCACCTATGTGCTCGATTCCCGGCTGCACCTCGCGCCCGCCGGAGTCGTCGGCGAATTGTATTTGGCGGGCAGCCAGTTGGCGCGCGGCTATCTTCGCCGCCCCGATCTGACCTCGGACCGGTTCGTCGCCGACCCGTACGGCCCGCCCGGCGAGCGCATGTACCGCACCGGCGACCTGGTGCGCCGCCGCGCCGACGGTGCGCTGGAATACCTGGGCCGCAGCGATTTCCAGGCCAAGATCCGCGGTCATCGCATCGAACTCGGCGAGATCGAGGCCGCGCTGCTGGCCGAGTCGTCGGTAGCACAGGCCGTGGTGGTGCTGGCGTCGTCGGAGACCGGCGATCAGCTGGCCGCCTATGTGGTGCCGGGGGACGTCTCGGTGGACGCGCTGCGCGAATCGCTGACGCAGATGCTGCCGTCGTACATGGTTCCGTCGGCGATCATGCCGCTGGACGCCCTGCCCATGAACGACAGCGGCAAGCTGGACCGAAAGGCGTTGCCGCGGCCGGTCTTCCGCACGCGGGAGTACGTCGCGCCGGAGACCGCCACCGAGCGGATCGTGGCGGAGGTCTTCGGCGAGGTGCTCGGCGTGGAACGGGTGGGCGCCGAGGACGAGTTCTTCGAACTCGGCGGCACCTCGCTGCTGGCGTTCACCCTCCAGCGCGGGCTGACCGCCCGGCTCGCCGTCGATGTGCCGATGGCTGCGGTGTTCACGGCTCCCACGGTGCGCGCGCTCGCCGCCCGCATCGACAATCCGGAGGAACAGGTCGTCGCGGCGCCCGTCGACTTCGCGACGCTCGCCGCCGACGCCGTCCTGGAACTCGAGATCGACGGTGCGGCCGCCGCGCCCGCTCGCTCGGGCGCTCCGCGGGACGTCCTGCTCACCGGCGCAACCGGATTCGTCGGCGCGCATCTGCTGCGCGAACTGCTGACGAGTACCGAGGCGCGGGTGTGGTGCCTGGTGCGCGCGGACGACGAGGAGCAGGCGCACAAACGGATTCGCGAAGCGCTGGAGAACTACCGGATCTGGGACGAGGCCACCGGTCCCCGGATCATCGCCGTACCGGGCGATCTCGCGCAGCCCCGGTTCGGGCTCGACGAGGCGCAGTACGCGCGGCTGGCTGATCGGGTCGAGGCGATCTACCACAACGGCGCTCGCGTCAACCACATCGAGCCCTACGGCCGGCTGCGGGCCGCCAATGTGTCGGGCACCCGCGAGGTACTGCGGCTGGCGACGCTGAGCCGGATCAAGCCGGTGCACTTCGTCTCCACGGTCAATGCCGTGGTGCCGTCCGCGCCCGGTCCGGATTTCGTCGGCCGCGAGGACGATCGGCTCGATGTCCGCGACGTCGCCCAGAACGGGTACGTCGCGAGCAAATGGGTTGCCGAGCAACTGGTCCGGCAGGCCGGCGAGCGCGGGGTCCCGGTGAACATCTACCGGCCCGGCCTGGTGAGCGGCGATACCCGGCTCGGCGTCAACAGCGTCGACGACTCGTTCTGGAATATGATCCGCGCCGCCGCCGTCCTCGGGCTGGCTCCCGACACCGGTGACGCGGCCATGCCGCTGGTTCCGGTCAACTATGTCGTGCAGGCCCTGGTGGCGCTGTCCGCCGGACCGGCGGACGGGACGGCCTACCACCTGGTCACCGCGGAGTCGGTGGCGATCGGCGACATCTTCGGATCGTTGCGCCGCAACGGGATTCCCGTGGCGGTCGCCCCGATCGAGGAGATCGCGGGCCGGCTGGCCGCCGAGGCCGCCGAGCGCGACGCGGCCGGTGACGATTCGCTGGTGCGGGCCGTGCTGGTCAGCGGCAACTACGGCGGCACCTCCGTCCCCGTCGACGACACCCGCACGCGCGCGGCGCTCGCCGGCCACGGAATCCAGTGCCCGCCGGTCGATGCCGCCGCACTGGACGCGTATGTCAGGTCGTTCATCGACGTGGGCTTCTTCCCGGCCCCCGGTGGTGACGACGCCGCGAATGCCGAGTGATCCGAAAACCCTTGTCGGAAAGGAATTTATGACCACCGAAGCCGAGTCCCGTCCTGCCGCCGCCTCCGGCACGTTCGCCCTGGGAGGCGATCTGCCGGTGCATCGCCTCGGCTACGGCGCGATGCAGATCACCGGTCCCGGTGTGTGGGGCGAACCGAAGGATCCGGACGAGGCGATCCGGGTGCTGCGCCGCGCCGTCGAGCTGGGTGTCACCTTCATCGACACCGCGGACTCCTATGGTCCTTTCGTCAGCGAGACGCTCATCCGCAAGGCGCTGCACCCGTACGCCGACGACCTGGTCATCGCGACCAAGGCCGGGCTGGCGCGGACCAAGCCCGGTGAGTGGATCTCGCTCGGGCGGCCCGAATACCTGCGCCAGCAGCTCGAATTGAGCCTGCGCCACCTCGGCGTCGAGCGCATCGACCTGTTCCAGCTGCATCGCATCGACGCCAAGGTCCCGCTCGCCGATCAGATCGGGGAGCTGGCGGCGTTGCAGAAGGAGGGCAAGATCCGGCACATCGGGTTGTCCCAGGTGACGGTCGCCCAGCTCGCCGAGGCACGCAAGCTCGCGACGATCGCGTCGGTGCAGAACCTCTACAATCTCGCCGACCGCTCGGCCGAGGACGTACTGGAGTACGCCGCCGCCAACGACATCGCCTTCATCCCGTGGTTCCCCATGGCCACCGGCGATCTCGCCAAGCCCGGCGGCCCGCTGGACAAGTTCACGCGCGACGACGCCACCCCCTCCCAGCTCGCCCTGGCCTGGCTGCTCCGCCGCTCCCCGGTCACCCTCCCCATCCCCGGCACCTCCCAGGTAGCCCACGTCGAGGAGAACATCGCCGCCGCGACCATCACCCTCACCGACGAGGAATACGAGGCCCTCTCAGGCGTAAGCAAGCCGAAGTCCTCCGCCAAGGGTCCCCGCTTCCGCCTCCCGAAACTGGGTCGCTGAAAAGCACTGCCTACGAGCACATTTCGCTGGTGGTTTCCGGCCGAAAGCACGCCGGAAACAAGAGGTGAGGCTGCGTGCCTGGGGGTTTCCGGCCGCAGCCCTCACTTTCGCGCCCAGCCGCGCCTCTCGTTTTCGGACCCGGCCTCACCACTCATTTCCCGTCCCCCCGGCCTCTAGGGTGGGGGGACGGGATCCACTTACCCGACCAGATTCTTACGCAGAGCCACAAGCGTCCCCGGGTCCACCCCCAACCCCTGAGTCAGGAACTTCCCGAAGTCCCCGTACGTCTCCTCCACTTCCCGCACGGACGTGTCCAGGTACTCGGACCGCACCTCCTGCAACGGGATCAGCAGGTCGGGGTTCTGCATGAGGCCCGCCTGCTTTACCTGCTCGCGGAGCTTGGCGTCGGCGGCGGCGCGGTATCGGTTGGAGAGTAGATAGTCCTGGCGCGCAGTCGCTTCCGGTACTCCGACGGCACGCAGGACCACGTAGGTGAGCCAGCCGGTGCGGTCCTTACCCGAGGTGCAGTGGTACAGCAGGGGCTTGCCGCCGGCGGCGAGGTCCTTCACCGTCTGGCCGAACTTCGCTCGGGAGTCGTCGGTGAGGAAGCTGCGGTAGACGTTCTGCATGATGCGCTCGGCGCCGCCGTTGCCCAGCAGTTCCTCCTGCTGCTGCGGGTCCTTCGACTGGATCACCTGCATCATCTGCAGGAACAGGCCGGTGTCGTCGACCGGCCGCGCGACCGAGGTCACGCCGCCGGGTAACTTGTCGGGGCCGGAGAACTGCACCTCACCGGGTGTGCGCAGATCGACGGCGGACCGCAGGTTCAGCGAACCCAGCTTCCGCACATCGGCATCGGTCAGCTTCTCCAGCGAATCGGCGCGAATCGCCTTGCCTGCCTTCACCGTTTTGCCGTCGTAGGTCCGATATCCGCCGATATCACGGACATTCACCGCGCCTTGCAGTTCGATGCGCCCGGCGGGTGCGGCCGATCGTTCGTCCGAGGGCGAATCATCGGTTGCCGAGACAGCGGGCGGGGCCGAGGGGCCGGTCGTCGGGGAGGGGTCGGCGAGCACCGGCCCGGCGGTAATCACCAGTGCCGCAACGGCTGTGCCGATCGTGGAAACGAGGGATGTCTTCATGGCGGGCGACAGTAGGACCGTCCGTCACGGCTCCGGTGTGTTTCGCCTTCAACCCGCCGCTGTTTCCTCATCTGCCGGGACTGGATGAGCACTCACCGGGATTCGATTACCCTTCGAACGGGTCCCGTGCGCGGGTCGAACACGGGAGGATCTATGGTCCGACGCCGGCGACATGCCGTGGCGTTCGCTGTCGCGCTGCTGGCGACCCGCACCCGCACGGTGTACTCGAACGCGGAGTACTTCCTTCTCGGCCTCGTGCTCGAAAAGGTCACCGGGCAGCCGCTCGCTGCCCGACGTGATCAACGCGGTCGTCGCCGATCACGACCTGCGCGACACGGAGATGCCCGCCGACGCGACGGTTCGGGCCCCGGAGAGTCGTGGGGGTCTGGGGCGCATCGGTTCCTGGGTCGGCCACAACGGGGGAGCGACGGGTACGGGCTCCGGTCTGCGACTGACGCCCCGAAAAGGCCGAAGCCCCGGCCATTTCGGCCGGGGCTTCGTGAGAACTCTTGCGGTACAGCGACTTACACGTCGTAGTACAGCTCGAACTCGTAGGGGTGCGGGCGCAGGTTGACCGGCGCGATCTCGCCGTCGCGCTTGAGGGAGATCCAGGTCTCGATGAGGTCCTCGGTGAAGACGTTGCCCTCGGTGAGGTACTCGTGGTCCTCCTCGAGCCGGTTGATGACCGACTCCAGGCTGGTGGGGGCCTGCGGGATGTTCTTGGCCTCCTCCGGCGGGAGCTCGTAGAGGTCCTTGTCGACGGGGGCCAGCGGCTCGAGCTTGCGCTTGATGCCGTCCAGGCCGGCCATCATCATGGCGGCGAAGGCCAGGTACGGGTTGCCCGAGGAGTCCGGCGCGCGGAACTCGATGCGCTTGGCCTTCGGGTTGTTGCCCGTCACCGGGATACGCACGGCCGCGGAACGGTTGCGCTGCGAGTACACCAGGTTGATCGGGGCCTCGTAGCCGGGCACCAGGCGGTGGTACGAGTTGATCGTCGGGTTGGTGAACGCCAGCAGCGACGGCGCGTGGTGCAGGATGCCCGCGATGTAGTGCCGCGCCAGATCCGACAGACCGCCGTAACCGGCCTCGTCGTGGAACAGCGGCTTGCCGTCCTTCCACAGCGACTGGTGCGCGTGCATGCCCGAGCCGTTGTCACCGAACAGCGGCTTCGGCATGAAGGTGACGGTCTTGCCCTCGGCCCACGCCGTGTTCTTCACGATGTACTTGAACAGCTGCAGGTCGTCGGCGGCCGACAGCAGGGTGTTGAACTTGTAGTTGATCTCGGCCTGGCCGGCGGTGCCGACCTCGTGGTGGCCGCGCTCCAGCTCGAAACCGGCGTTCTGCAGGTTGGTCGAGATCTTGTCGCGCAGGTCGACGTAGTGGTCGTACGGCGCGACGGGGAAGTAGCCGCCCTTGTTGCGGACCTTGTAGCCGCGGTTGAGGGAGCCGTCCGGGTTGAACTCGGCGCCGGTGTTCCAGGAGCCGGAGACCGACTCGATCTCGTAGAAGGAGCCGTTCATCGCCGAGTCGTAGCGGATGGAGTCGAAGATGTAGAACTCCGCCTCGGCGCCGAAGAACGCGGTGTCGGCGATGCCGGTGCTGCGCAGGTACTCCTCGGCCTTGCGCGCGACGTTGCGGGGGTCGCGGCTGTAGGACTCGCGGGTGAACGGGTCGTGCACGAAGTGGTTGAGGTTCAGCGTCTTGGCGGTGCGGAACGGGTCGAGGCGCGCGGTGCTGAAGTCCGGCAGCAGCAGCATGTCCGACTCGTCGATCGACTGGAAACCGCGTACGGACGATCCGTCGAACGCCAGGCCCTCTTCGGCCAGGTCGGCGGTGAACGCTTTCGCCGGGATCGAGAAGTGCTGCTGCACACCCGGGAGGTCGGTGAACCGGACGTCGACGTACTCGACCTCCTCCTCCTTGATGTACTTGATGATCTCGTCGGCCGTGCTGAACGCCACTTGGTACTCCTTACGGATCGGTTCCCAGCCTGTGCCGATTGCTGGGGGTCGTCGATGAACGCTATGGACGCGGTGTTTCCCGACAATCAAGACTGTGTTTCGCCAGTGTTACACGTGCTGCCGGCTGCGGCCTTCGGCGGCCCGGGACCCCGCGCGTGACCGGGCCGATCGCCGATTCACCGCTCGACCAGCAGGCATATCCTGCCACCACCGGGCTCGCGGCGGCGGTGAAGACGCCGAAAATATGTGTTGCAAACCACGCGCCGTGCACGGTCCCGCGCGGTGAGTTTCCGGCGCGCAACATCGCTGCTCCGGATCGGGGACGTGCTGTGCGGGTGTGACGTGGGCTTCATGAGACGGGTGCCTAAGCTGGGGGCATGGCGCGAATCACCGGTTCCTGGCTGTCCGGACCGAATGAGGCCGATCCGGGCGAGCCGGGGCCGGGCGACTATCCGGGTGAGCTGCTGGGGCTGCCGAAAACGGGTGCGGGATCGCTGGTCTCGCTGCTGCGGCGCATCGTCGCGCTGTTCGTGGACTGGTTCATCGCGATGGGGATCGCGGCGATCATCGCTCGCGGCGGCTCGATCAACACGCTGACGCTGCTGGTGTGGTTCGTGATCGGCATCGTCACCGTGACCCTCTTCGGATTCACCCCCGGACAATTCTTCCTGCGGCTGCGGGTGATTCGGGTGGATGCCGAGGCCACGGTCGGTTTCGTGCGCGCGCTCGCCCGTCAGGTCCTGCTGCTCTTCGTGGTCCCGGCCCTGTTCACCGACTCCGACGGCCGCGGCATGCACGACCGCGCCACCGGCACCGCCCTGGTCCGCTCACGCTGAGCCTTCCCGCGCCTCCGCCCGTCGCGCCCTCGGCCCGTCCGGTCCCGACGGGCTCTCGCCTCCGCCCCGGTGCGTCTCCGCTCCCATGTCCCGACGCGCCTTTCCTTGTTGCCCCTACATGTTTTTGGTAGGGGCCCCGAACCAGCGCGGCAGGTGGGTGAGCAGGTCGTCTTGATCGTCACCCGCCCACGCCACATGCCCGTCCGGCCGCAGTAGTACCGCGGGCTCGTCCAGTTTCGCGCCGGGCTCGACGACGTGGTCGACGCGGTCGGTCCAGCCTGCGAGGGACAGCCGGGAGGTCCGGTCGAGCAGCAGCCCGCGCCCGGCGTGCATGAGGCCGTAGAGGTGACCGCCGTCGAGGTCGATATCTCGCAGCCGGCGGCCGACCAGCGGGCGGTCGTCGCCGAAGTCGTAGCGGATGCCGATCGCGGTGTTCTTCTCGATCAGGTAGCGGTTCACCTCCTCGAGGTCCATCAGCTCCGACATCAGCCGCTGCACCGCGCGGGGGCCCGGTTCGGGGGACAGCAGGACGGCTTGGGCGCGGGTGCTGGTCAGCACGTCGGCGGCCACCGGGTGCCGCTCGGTCTCGTAGGTGTCCAGCAGGCCCTCCGGGGCCCAGCCGCGGATTTCGGCGGCGAGCTTCCAGCCGAGGTTGAAGGCGTCCTGGACGCCGAGGTTGAGGCCCTGCCCGCCCATCGGCGGGTGGATGTGCGCCGCGTCGCCGGCCAGCAGGACGCGGCCGACGCGGTAGCGCTCGGCCTGGCGCGTGGCGTCGCCGAAGCGGGTGAGCCAGCGCGGGGAGTGGATGCCGAAATCGGTGCCGGCGAGTTCGCGCACCCGCCGGGTGAACTCCTCCAGCGTCGGCGGGAGCGCCCGGTCCTCGGCCACCTCCTCGGTGCGGGCGACGAAGCTGTACACCCCGGCGGGCTGGGCGGGGGTGGGGCCGAAACGCAAATGGCTGGTACCGATTTCGGCCGCCACGGCATCCAGGGTCTCCGGCGGCACGCCGATCTCCACCACGCCCAGCAGCCATTCGATCCCGGCGGGCTCGCCGGGAAAGCCGATGCCGAGCCGGGTGCGCACGGTGCTGCGGCCGCCGTCGCAGCCGACGAGGTAGCGCGCGCGGAGCGTGGCGCCGTCGGCGAGTTCGGCGGTCACCCCGTCCTCGTCCTGGCTCACGCCGGTCACCTCCGCGCCGCGACGGATCTCGGTGCCGAGTTCGGCGGCGTGCTCGGCGAGCAGCCGATCGGTGATGGTCTGCGGGATCCCGAGCAGATACCCGTGCGCCGTGTCCAGTCCCTCGGGCGCGGGTTTCCGGATTCCGGCGAAGCCCCCGATCGGATACTTCGTGCCGAGCGCGAGGAACCGCTCGAGCAGCCCGCGCTGATCCATCACCTCGATACTGCGCGCGTGCAGTCCCAGCGCCCGCGCGTGCCCGAGCGGCTCGGTGTCCTTCTCCAGGACCACCACATCCACGCCGTGCAGCCGCAACTCACTCGCCAGCATCGAACCGGTAGGCCCGCCACCCGCGATGATCACATCGAACATGTACCGCCCCATTCGTCTGAGGCCCGCGTTGTCGCAGGTCCTGGCTCCGGCGGGCCATTCTGCGCCATCCCCCCGGCCTTGCCGCAAGCCCCCCGGTGCGATATATGTTGAAAGTGGCGGGGGAAGCCCTGTCGTCCCGCGGATATGCTGCGCCGGTGTCGTTGAATCCGGCCATGCTGGCCGTGCGTTTCCTCCTCGAACTCGTAGCGTTCGTCTCGTTCGGGATATTCGGCTGGCAGATCGCGGACGGACCGTGGAGGTTCGTGCTCGTCGTCCTGCTCCCACTGCTCGCCGCGGTGCTCTGGGGAGTCTTCGCCGTCCCCGGCGACCGAAGCCGCAGCGGCAAAGCCCCCGTCGCCGTCCCCGGCCCGCTGCGCCTACTGGTCGAACTAGCCGTACTCGGCGGCGGCGCCCTCCTGCTATGGGCCGCCGGTCTGGGCGGCTGGGCCCTGGCCAGCGGACTGGCGCTGCTGGTCTATCACGCTCTCGCCTACGACCGGATCGCCTGGCTGCTCGGGGCGCGCCGAATTCCGCTGTAGCCGTACGCCGAGTGCGCAGACCGAACGCGAAAGCCCACGCCCCCGTTGTCGGCGGGCGTGGGCTTTCGGTGTTCGAGCTGTCAGCGGCGGCGGATGGTGCGTTGGACGCCGCGCATTTTGGCGCCGGAGGGTAGGGGGCCCTTGGGGAGGGCCGGGCCGCCTCGGGTGGCGAGGGCCGAGAGGCGGCCTTCGATGAGGTCCATGCGCTTGGTGTCGATGTTGCGGGGGAGTTTGGTGAGGTGGCGCTGGAGGCCCTTGAGGGGGACCTGGCCCTCGTCGTTGCCGATGACGATGTCGTAGATGGGGGTGTCGCCGACGAGGCGGGCGGTCTTCTTCTTCTCCTGCGCCAGCAGGGATTTCACGCGCGAGGGGGAACCCTCGGCGACCAGGATGACGCCGGGCAGGCCGATGACGCGGTGCACGGCGTCGAGCTGGGTGGTGGCCGCGACGCCCTGGGTGACGCGCCACTTGCCCTGGAGGTTGTCGAGCACCCACGCCGCCGCGCCCGCCTGGCCCTCGGCGCGCGCGTACACGTTGCGCTGCACCCGCCGCCCGAAGATGATGAACGCGACCAGCGCACCCAGCAGCAGGCCCACCGGCAGGAAGAACCACTGCAGGTGCACGATCAGGCCGATCACGAACAGCACCACGGCGATACCGACGAACGCGCCGATCATCAGCGGCAGCAGGAGTTTGTCCTCCTTGCGCTGCATCTGGAACGCCTGCCAGAGCTGCTGGCGCCGCTCCTTCGACGCCTGCTTGCGCGCCGCCTTCGCCGCGGCCTTCGCTTCCTTGGACGGTTTCCCGCCCTTCCCTGCTGCCATGGTCCCCAGGATATCGGGAATGCCCGATTGCTTCGGAGGGGGGACGAGGCTAGGCCGAGGAGTCGGCTTCCGCGCGGAGGGTGTCGGCGCGCTGGGCGGGCATGGGTTCGTGGCGGATGTAGGTGCGGGTGAACAGGGCCGAGCCGTGGGCCAGGGAGCGGAGATCGATGGCGTAGCGGCTCAGTTCGAGTTCGGGGACCTCGGCACGGATGACGGTGCGGCCCGCGGTGGTGGGTTCGGTGCCGAGGACGCGGCCGCGGCGGCTCGACAGGTCGGACAGAACGGAGCCGACGTAGTCGTCGGAGACGGTGACCGCGACCTCGGCGATCGGCTCGAGCAGATTGATGCGGGCGGCCGCGGCGGCCTCGCGCAGGGCGAGGGCGCCCGCGGTCTGGAAGGCGGCGTCGGAGGAGTCGACCGAGTGCGCCTTACCGTCGAACAGCGTCACCCGCACATCGACCAGCGGATACCCCGCGACGACCCCGCGCGCGGCCTGGGCGCGCACGCCCTTCTCCACCGACGGGATGAACTGGCGCGGCACGACCCCGCCCACCACCTTGTCCACGAATTCGATGCCGGAACCCTCCGGCAGCGGCGCCACCTCGATCTCGCAGATCGCGTACTGGCCGTGCCCGCCCGACTGTTTCACGTGCCGTCCGCGACCGGACGCGCTGCCGGCGAACGTCTCCCGCAGCGCCACCCGGTGGTCGATCGTGTCGACCTGCACCCCGAACCGGGACCGCAGCCGTTCCAGCGCGACATCCCGGTGGGCCTCGCCGAGACACCACAGCACCAGTTGGTGGGTCTGCCCGTTCTGCTCCAGCCGCACCGTCGGATCCTCGGCGACCAGGCGGGCCAGGCTCTGCGACAGTTTGTCCTCGTCGGCCTTGCCGTGCGCGCGAATGGCCACGGGCAGAAGTGGTTCCGGCATCCGCCACGGTTCGATCAGCAGCGGGGCGTCCTTGGCGGACAGGGTGTCGCCGGTCTCGGCGTGCCCGAGCTTGCTGACGCACGCGATATCGCCCGCGATGGCCTGCCCGAGGGGACGCTGCTGCTTGCCGAACGGAGCGGAGACCGCGCCCACCCGCTCATCGATGTCGTGGTTGCGCTCGACGACCGGACCGTGCCCGCAGACGTGGACGGTGTCGTCGGCGCGCAGCGTCCCGGAGAACACGCGGATCAGCGACATCCGGCCGACGTAGGGGTCCGAGGCCGTCCGGATCACCTCGGCCGCCAGCGGACCCTCCGGATCGCAGCGCAGGGGAGTAGGGGTCGAGCCGTTGTCGAGCCGCCGCGCCGAGACGGAATGTTCTGCGGGAGTGGGGAATCCGCGCGCGATCAGCTCGAGGATCTCCACCGTGCCCAGCCCCTCGCGGGCGCCCTCCGGCGGCGGCGCGGCGATCAGGATCGGATGGAAGGTGCCGCGGGCGACGGCCCGTTCCAGATCGGCGACCAGGGTGGCGAGGTCGATCTCCGCGCCCTCCAGGTAGCGGTCCATGAGGGTCTCGTCCTCGCTCTCGGCGATGATGCCCTCGATGAGCCGGCCGCGGGCCCGGTCGATCAGCGACGCCTGCTCGGCGGTCGCCTCGGCGCGGGTGTGCTCACCCTTCGAATAGTCGAAGACGCGCTCGGTGAGCAGGTCGATCAGTCCCGTGACGGGCCGGTGGCCGTCGGCGCCCTTGGGCCCGTACACCGGAAGATGCAGGGGCAGCATGCTTTCCGCCGCACCGCCGCCGAGCAGCTCGCGGCAGGTCTCGGTCATCTCGTCGAAATCGGCGCGGGCCGCGTCCAGGTGGGTGATCACCAGCGCGCGCGGCATGCCGACGCTCGCGCACTCCTCCCACAGCGCCATCGTCTGCCCGCCGACGCCCTGCGCGCCCGCAGCGGCCGAGATCACGAACAGGGCCGCGTCCGCCGCGCGCAGACCGGCCCGCAGTTCGCCCACGAAATCGGCGTATCCCGGCGTATCCAGCAGATTGATCTTGATGTCGTTCCACGCGAGCGGCACCACCGACAACTGCACCGACCGGTGCTGCCGCTGCTCGATATCGTCGTAGTCGGAGACGCAGGTGCCGTCCTCCACGCGGCCCGAGCGAGTGACCGCGCCGGTGGCGACCGCGAGGGCCTCCACCACCGTGGTCTTGCCCGAACCGCTCTGACCTACCAGCACCACATTGCGGATCGCGTCGGGGCGCTCCGCCGCGATCGCCGTCCCGTTTGCCCCTGCCGATGTGCTCGCTCTCTCGGCCATGTCAGTCCTCGTTCCCGGAGTCGACACGTGCGGTTCACTCGAGCTTCCCACCGGGGACCACGGACTGTCAGCGATTCGAAAAGATACCGGAACGGACCATCCGGGACGGGCTAGGAGCCGAAGCGGGCGAGGACCGAGCTGGCTTCCTGGGTGGCGGTGGATTCGTCGGCGAGGTGGGCCATCTCCTCCGGGAGGGCGCGGCCGTGGCGCTTCATCGCCTGGGCGTAGAGGCGGCCGGCGCGGTAGGAGGAGCGGACCAGGGGGCCGGCCATGACGCCGGCGAAGCCGATTTCCGTTGCGACACGGGAGTGTTCGACGAATTCCTCCGGCTTGACCCAGCGGTCCACGGGGTGGTGGCGGGGGGAGGGGCGCAGGTACTGCGTGATGGTGAGGATGTCGCAGCCCGCCTCGTGCAGGTCGCGCATCGCCTGCGTGACCTCCTCCGGGGTCTCGCCCATGCCGAGGATGAGGTTGGACTTGGTGATCAGGCCCGCCTCGCGAGCGGCGGTGAGCACGTGTAGCGAGCGCTCGTAGCGGAACGCCGGGCGGATCCGCTTGAAGACGCGCGGCACGGTCTCCACGTTGTGCGCCAGCACCTCGGGGCGCGAGGAGAACACCTCGGCCAGCGCCTCGGGCTCGTCGTTGAAGTCGGGGATGAGCAGTTCCACGCCGGTGTTCGGGGTGACGCGCTTGATGGCGCGCACGGTCTCCGCGTACAGCCAGGCGCCGCCGTCCTCCAGATCGTCGCGGGCGACACCCGTGATGGTCGAGTAGCGCAGGCCCATCTGCTGCACGCTCTCGGCGACCCGGCGCGGCTCGTCGCGGTCCAGCGGCTGCGGCTTACCGGTGTCGATCAGGCAGAAATCGCAGCGGCGGGTGCACTGCTCGCCGCCGATGAGGAATGTGGCCTCGCGGTCCTCCCAGCATTCGAAGATGTTGGGACAGCCCGCCTCCTCGCAGACCGTGTGCAGGCCCTCGCGCTTCACCAGGCCCTTGAGCTCGGAATACTCCGGGCCCATGGTGGCGCGGGTGCGGATCCACGACGGCTTGCGCTCGATCGGGGTCTCGGCGTTGCGTGCCTCGATGCGAAGCAGCTTGCGGCCGTTGGGTGCTGCGGCGGTGTGAGCCGAGCCTTTCGATGTCGGGGTGTCGACGGAGGTCACTAAACAGACTCTACGCCGTGTTTTCGGCGTCGCCTCCGGCGCCGCGGGCGCGGCCCTCTTGGCCCCCGGATCTTCCCTCCTCCGCTCCGGCCGCGGGCGGCCTCCGCTCCGTCAGTCCAGATCCGGGGCGGGCCGCGCCGGGAGGTGGTGCTGCGATACGGGTAGTTCACCGTCGAGGGCCCTGATGATCGCGTCGGCTACTGGGCCTAGTACTTCCGAGATCGTGACCTCGCGGTCCAGTTCCCGGCTCAGGGTGGTGACGCCGGCGTCGTGAATGCCGCAGGGCACTATCGTCTCGAAGCCGTCCAGTGCGGAATTGCAGTTCAGCGCGACGCCGTGCAGGGCCACGCCGCGCTGCACGCGCACGCCGATCGCGGCCACCTTCCGGTCCGGCAGGATGTCGTTCGCGGGCACCCAGACGCCCGAGCGGCCTTCGATCCGCCCGCAGGTGACGCCGAGATCGGTGCAGACCGTGATCAACGCCTCTTCCAGGCGGCGCACGTAATCGACGACGTCGACCGGTTCGGCGAGCCGGACGATGGGGTAGCCGACCAGTTGCCCCGGGCCGTGCCAGGTGATCTTGCCGCCGCGGTCGACCTGGATCACCGGGCTGCCGTCGATCGGCAGGTCCGCCGGTTCGGTGCGCTTGCCGGCGGTGAACACCGACGGATGTTCCAGCAGGAGCAACCGGTCCCGGCCGTGCCCCTCGGCACGCTCGGCGGCGATGTCGCGCTGCACATCCCAGGCGCTGTGATAGTCGATGAGACCCAGATTCTCGACGTCCATGGGGGTTGCGTCGTAGCGCGCGGAATCGGCCCGGGAAGCCGGCGGGGACGCGGGCTCGCCCGGTGGGGAAACGTCGCTGTCAGGCTCGCTCACCCGAGGGAGGTTACGCCATCGTTACCGGCGCCGGAGCCCGACCTGGACACCCGGTACCGGCGCTCAGCGCGGATCGACGACGGGGATCGTGTACTGCATCAGAGTCAGGTCCATCCAGCGCCCGAACTTGCGCCCCACCTCGGGCAGTTCACCCACGATCCGGAATCCGAACTTCTCGTGCAGGGTGATCGAGGTGGTGTTGGCGGATTCGATCGCGGCGATCACGGCGTGCACCGTCCCCGAATCCTCCGCCCGCGCCAGCAGTTCCGTCAGCAACGCCGTGGCGACCCCGCGCCGGTGGAAGCGATCGGCGACGTACACCGAGTTCTCGACGGTGAGCCGATACCCCGACTTCGGCCGCCACTGCGCGTAACTGGCGTACCCGGCGACCGCACCCTCGAGTTCCGCGACGAGCACCGGATACCCGGCCGCGGTGCGATCCCGCAGCCACGCGCGCCGCTCCTCGATCCCGACCGGTTCGGTATCCCAGATCGCGGTGGTTTCGGCGATGGCGTTGTTGTGGATCGCCAGAATCTCCGGCAGATCCGCGTCCCGCGCCTCCCGGATCACCAGACCCGGCGTTCTGTTTCCGTCCACGGGAGAACGGTAACGGCGTGCGAACCGCGCCCGCCGTCCGGATCGGCGACTCCGCGGTACCCGTTGCGCTGGAGGTTCTTTCGCATTCGCCCGATTCTGCGGACAGCCGGGGCAGTACCGGTAAGGATGCAGGGACGTCCGGTTCACTGGCAGGAGCGACGCATGGCGGCGGGGGTACTGGAACAGGCACCGGATTGGATGCAGGGGGTCGGGTCGCTGCTGGCCCTGGTCTTCGCGTCGGTCGCGGTGGTGGTCGCCCGGCGCACCTACGGCATCGAGTCCGAGCGCGACCGGGTCAATGCCGAACGCCGCGAGAAACAGGACCTGTTCGAACGCCGCAGCCAGGCCGCCCGGATCTCGGCGTGGTGGGGCCGGTCCCCGGAGGGCGAGCCCGGCGTCTTCGTCCGCAATGCCTCGGAAGCGCCCGTGTACCAGCTGTACGCGACGATCCTGCCGGCCGAGCGCCGGTACGAGGACGACGGGACCAAGGTCCAGAACCTGGTCGTGCCGCCCGCGCCGGAACCGATCTTCCTCCCGACGCCCGATCCGATCGCCCGCCCCGCGGCGGTGCGCCGGGTGATGGTGACGTTCACCGACGCGTCGGGCGTGCGCTGGCAGCGCAATCAGTACGGGCGGCTGCGAGAGCTACAACCGCACGTCACGGTGCTGGCCGACGACGTGCGCGCGGCCGCGCTGTCGAATTTCCGGGAGGACTTCCGCGACACGTACGGGGTCGACGTCTCCTTCCAGGCCAAGGGCCTCACGATGACGCTCGACCGGCTCACCGAGGAGATGGCGACCGTGCGGGACGTGGATGCCGTGGTGTATCCACATGATTGGATCGGCGCCCTCATCGAGCGGGACTCGATCGCACCGACGCTGCTGACCGCTGACCATCGCGCCGCCTTCCCGGAGTGGGCGCTGCGGGCGCTCACGGTCGACGGCCGGCTCTACGGCATCCCCACCACCATCGACACCGCCGCCCTGCTGCGGAATACCGATCTCGCGCCCGAGGCGCCCGCGACATTCGAGGAACTGCTGGAGACGGGCCTCGCGCTCCAGGCGGCGGGGCGCGTGGAGCAGCCCTTCGCGCTGCGGGTCGGCGCGGCGGGCGAGCCGTTCCAGATCTGGCCGCTGTTCGCCGGGGCCGGGGGCCGGCTGTTCGAGACGACCGAGGCGGGCTGGGACCCCTCCCGGATCCTGCTGGCCACCGAGGAATCCGTGGCCGCCCTGACACACCTGCGCGAGCTGGGCGAGGCGGGCCTGGGCGTGCTGCGCCGCTCCGTGGACCGGGCCGAGGCCATCGAGCTGTTCTGCGCCGGGCGTACGCCGTTCCTGGTCAGCACGGCGGATGCCATGAAACATGTTCGGGCGGCCGGGATTCCGGTGGCGGTGAGCGCCGTGCCGGGCGTCGACGGGGTGTCGGGGGAGCCGACGTTCACCGCGGTCCACGGGCTCATGCTGGCGCGGCACGGCCGTAGCCGGGTGACGGCGATGGACCTGTTCGCGGACTATCTCGCGCACGACGATGTGATGGACGCTCTGTGCCGACACGTGGTCGCCCCGGTGGGCGCGCACGGCGTCCCGGGCGATCCGGCCGTGGCCGAATACACGCGATTGTGTGCCGCGGGCCGGCCCATGCCGGCGTTCCCGCAGATGAAACAGACCTGGAATGTGCTGGCGCGCATGGAGGTCGCCGTGATCGCGGGGGAGGACCCGAAGGTGGCCGCGACGGCGGCGGCACGGGAGATCGAGAAGCTGTACCAGCGGACCGGCTGAGCGGCGGTCAGTGGTCGCGGTTGCCGACCGCGGCGGCGAGGGCCTGGCCGATCGTGTTGTGCTGGAAGGTGTATCCGGCTTCCTCGAGCACCGTGGGGATCGCGCGCGGGCCGTGCAGGATGGCCTCATGGGCGAATTCACCGATCGCCACGCGCAGCGCGACGGCGGGGACGACCAGCGGGGCCGGGCGGTGCATGGCGTGGCCGAGGGCACGGTTGAACTCGGCATTGGTGACCGGCGCGGGTCCGGCCAGGTTCACCGGACCGGACACGGTGTCGTGGGTGAGGGCGAAGACGATCCCGCCGACCTCGTCGGCGAGGGAGATCCACGGCAGGTACTGGCGGCCGTTGCCCAGCCGCCCGCCCAGGCCCAGCGAATACAGCGGCTGCAGCATGCCGAGGATGCCGCCGTGCCGTGCCAGGACCACGGCGCTGCGCAGCAGCACGACGCGCGTTCCGGCCTCGGCGGCCGGATGGGTGGCCGCCTCCCAGTCCTGGCACAGCATGCCCAGGAAACCCGCTCCGGCGGGGGCGGATTCGGTGATCACCCGGTCGCCGGTGTCGCCGCCGTAGTAGTGCACGCCGCTGGCGTTGACCAGCGTCGGCACCCCGGCGGCGGCGACCGCCCCGGCGAGCACGTCGGTGGGGGTGAGGCGGCTGTCGCGCAGCTCCTGTTTGTAGCTGCCGTTCCAGCGCCGCGCCCCGAGCCCGGCACCGCAGAGGTTGACGACGGCATCCGCGTCCCGCAGCGCGCGGTGCGGGACCTGGGCGCGCACCGGGTCCCAGGAGAACTCGTCGCGCGCCGCCGCGGGACGGCGGACCAGGCGGGCCACCTCGTGCCCGTCGCGCCGCAGGGCCGCCACCAGTGCCGTCCCGATCAATCCGGACGAGCCGGCGATCACAACCTTCATGCGGTTACCGGATCTTCTTCGGTCACAGCCCCAGATCGGCCTCGAACGCGGCTTCCTCGAGGCGGTGCTTGATCGTGGTGAGGAAGCGACCCGCGTCGGCGCCGTCGATGAGGCGGTGGTCGTAGGTCAGCGGCAGGTAGCACATCGAGCGGATGCCGATGAACTCGTTGCCGTTGTCGGCGATCGCGACCGGCCGCTTGACGATCGCGCCCGTACCGAGCATCGCCGACTGCGGCGGCACCAGGATCGGGGTGTCGAACAGGGCGCCCTGGCTGCCGATGTTCGTGATCGTGAAGGTGCCGCCGGCCAGTTCGTCGGGCTTCAGGCCGCCGTTGCGGGCGCGTCCGGCGATATCGGCGATGGCACGGGCCAGTCCGGCCAGCGACAGGTCGCTCGCGTTGTGGATGACCGGGGAGAGCAGGCCCTGCTCGGTGTCCACCGCGATGCCCAGGTGCACGGCCGAGTGGTAGGTGATCTCCTTGGTGTCCTCGTTGTAGGACGCGTTGACGTTCGGGTGCACGCCCAGCGCCTCGACCGCGGCCTTGGCGAAGAACGGCAGGAACGTCAGGTTGACGCCCTCGCGCTCCTTGAAGGCGTCCTTGGCGCGCGACCGCAGGGCCGCGATGCGGGTGACGTCGGCCTCGTGGGTCTGCGTCAGCTGCGCGGTTGCCTGCAGCGATTCACGGGTCTTGACCGCGGTGATCTGGCGGATGCGGCTGGCCTTCTGGACCGTGCCGCGCAGTGCCTGCAGCTGCGGGCGCACACCGGCCTGGGCGGCCGGGGCGGAGGACTGCGGCGCGGGGGCCGGGGCCGAGGGCGCGGCGGCGGGCTGCGGGGCCGCGGGAGCCTTGGTGGCCTCGGCGGCGGCGAGCACGTCCTGCTTGCGGATGCGGCCGCCCACGCCGGAACCCTGGATCTTGGCCAGGTCGACGTTGTTCTCGGCGGCCAGCTTCCGGACCAGCGGCGTCACGTACGGGGCCTCGCCGTTGCCGCCGGAGGAGGCGGGAGCGGCGGCCGCGGCCGGAGCGGGTGCGGGAGCCGGGGCAGGCGCGGGTGCGGGAGCAGGCGCGGGAGCCGGGGCAGGCGGCGCCGGAGCGGGCGCGGGGGCCGGAGCCGGAGCGAGCGGCGGCGGGAGCCGGTTCGGGCGCGGGGGCCGGAGCCGGTGCGGGCGCCGGAGCGGGCGCGGCGGCGGGCGAACCGCTGCCGATCACACCGAGCTGGCCGCCGACGGCGACGACATCGTCCTCGTTCGCGGTGATCTCCAGCAGCGTGCCGGAGACGGGCGACGGGATCTCGGTGTCGACCTTGTCGGTGGAGACCTCGAGCAGCGGGTCGTCGACCTCG
>NZ_BAGL01000078.1 GCF_000308875.1 Nocardia transvalensis NBRC 15921 | reverse complement strand
TGTGCCTGGCAGCCCAGGATGTATCCCGCCTCGATGTCCTCCGGGTCCAGGATCTCGTCGTTGTCCATCTCGACCTTGCCCTCGAGGACCGTGCAGGCGCAGGAGCCGCATTCGCCCTCCTGGCAGGAGTACGGGACGTCGATGCCCTTGGCCAGCATGATGTCGACCAGCGTCTGGCGGCGCGGCCAGGACATGTTGTGCACCTCGCCGTCCAGCTCCACCTCGACGGTGGCGGCGTCGGCCTCCTCTTCGGCGCTCACCTCGACCGGCGCGGCATCGGCGAACGGATCGCCGGACAGCGAGTTGAACACCTCGGCGTGGGTGCGGTTGCGCGGGACCTCGAGCTGCGCCAGCGCATCGTGCACCCGATCCATGAACGCCTTGGGCCCGCACATGAAGGCCCTGTGCTCGAGGTATGGCTCCGCGACGGCGGCCAGCGCCTCGACGCTCGGCAGGCCCTGCAGCGTCTCCAGCCAGTGCACGATCACCAGCCGCTGCGGATGCTTCTCCGCCAGCTCGCGCAGCTCGCTCGCGAAGATCACCGACTCCGGATCGCGGTTGGCGTAGACCAGCACGATGTGCCCGTCGCCGCGGGCCAGCGCCGACTTCAGGATCGACATCACCGGCGTGATCCCGCTGCCCGCGGCGAACAGCAGCAGATCCTCGTCGAGATTCTTGGGGGTGAAGATGCCCGACGGCGGCAGCACCTCGAGTTCGTCGCCGGCCTGCACGTTGTCGCACACCCAGTTTGAGGCGTACCCGTCGACCGTGCGCTTGATCGTCACCTTCGGCCGGTCGTCGGTGTAGGGCGAGCTGGCCAGCGAGTAGCAGCGCGCCACCGAGCCCGTCCGGTCGCTGGGTATACGCAGCGTCAGGAACTGACCGGGCTGGTAGGAGAACCGTTCGCGCAGGTCCTCGGGCACGTCGAACACCAGCGAGCAGGCATCGCCCGTCTCGGCGATGACCGCGGAGACCCGCAGCACGGCCGATCGCGAGCTGTGCGGTACGTCGACAGTGGTCATGATGTCCTCTCGAGCCAGGCAGTCCGAGCCGCCGAAACTAGAACGTGTTCTAATTTCATCGTACGTGGCTATCCCGCTGCCGGACAAGCTGGGCCTCGAGACCCGCGATCAGCACCTCCATGCCGAAGTCGTAGGTGTACTTGCCGCGCAGATCGCCGATGTGCCGCATCGCGCGCGCGACGGCCTCGGGCAGCTGGGTGTCGGTCAGCGCCGAGCGATCGCGCGGATTCACCCGGGCGCGGCCGAACAGATAGGTGTGAATGGTCGCATAGGCCGCCAGCACATTGCGGTCGTCGAAGCCGGCGTCGAACAGGATCTCCATCACAGAGGCGATGAGATCGAGCTGTTTGCCGAGCATCTGCTCGATCAGCACATCGCCGAGACCCGGGTGCTTGCGCAATTTCTCATCGATCTGATCGATGAGGTCGCGCAGCCGGTGCTGCCACGGCCCTTCCTCCGGCGCCGGTTTCCGGACGCCCGTCAGCGCCGCTTTGGCGACCAGGTCGAGTAGTTCGCGTTTGTCGGCGACGTAGTAATAGGGCGCCATCGGCGAGACGCCCAGTTCGCGCGACAACCGCCGCATGGACAGCTTCTCCACGCCGTCCTCGCGCACGACCCGCAACGCGGCTTCGACTATTTCGGACTCCGACAGTGTCTGGTTGGCGCCGCCCCCGGCCCCTCCGTGATTACGCAAGCCGTCGCCCCGCTGTGTCACAGCCTCCGCTCGTCTGCATCCTCCGACTCCCATGCCGCCTCGAGACAGTTGCCGCATCGTCCGTGTGGCGGCCATCCGTCATCTGCTGTTCGTTTCACCTGCCGTTTCCCTCCGCAGTCTAGAACGCGCCCCTGCGTCCGGGTTCGCGTGTGCTCGACGGATCGTGACCGCGCATCGCTGCGGTCGCAAGAGTGCATTAGCCAAAGGTGAACTGCGCACCGGCAGAAGGTGTTCTGCAGCACCGCAATCATCTGGTAGCCAACAGATAACCAGCTATCGGAACGAATAGCCGCCCGGTCGTCGGCGGTGCCCCGGAGCGAGGCGTGCGGTATTCCTTCGGAATTCGGTCCGTTTTTTTCGACAGGGGATGCCCGAACGGCAATCAGCGCATAGCATCCCTGGAATGCGCCACGATCGACTGCCCGACGGGTTCGGGGTACGTATCGATCCTCGGGTGCGCACCTACTCCGGTGGGCGGTTCCTGGTCGGTGGTTCGCCGACGAGGTTGCTGCGACTTGCTCCGGAGGCGGCCGCCCTGATCGGTGACGGGTATCTCGAGGTGACTGATCCCACGTCGGCGGTGGTTGCCAGACGGCTGCTCGATTCCGGCGTCGGCAATCCCCGTCCGCGACTGCTGCCGTCGCCCGAGGATGTCACCGTCGTCATCCCGCACTGCAACGACACCGCCGGCCTGGAGCGACTCCTCGGCACGCTGCGCGGGCACAGCGTGGTCGTGGTCGACGACGGCTCCGATCGTCCGGTCCGGATACCGGCGAAGCGCGGCCGCTGCCGGGTGACGGTGCTGCGGCACGATCGCCGCCACGGCCTGGCCGCCGCGCGCAATGCCGGGCTGCGGGCGGCGACAACCGAATTCGTGGCCTTCCTGGACTCCGACGTGGTGCCGAAGGCGGGCTGGCTCGAGGTGATGCTCGGCCACTTCAGCGATCCGGAGGTGGCGCTGGTGGCCCCGCGCATCGTCGCGCGCGAACCCGACACCACGGTGCTCGGCCGCTACGAGCAGACCCGCTCGACGCTGGACCACGGCCGGCGGGAGGCAGCGGTCACCTCGCGCGGCGCGGTCTCGTACGTGCCCGGTGCGGCGCTGCTGGTGCGGCGGCGCGCACTGCTGAACGAGGGCGGTTTCGACGAGCGGATGGGCTCGTCGGCCGATATCGATCTGTGCTGGCGGATGGAGCGGGCGGGCTGGCGGCTGCGCTACGAGCCGGCCGCGCACGTCGCCTACGACTATCCGGTGTCGTTCGGGAAGTGGTTCGGCGGCAAGGTCTCCCACGGCGCGAGCGCGGCGCCGCTGGCGCGCGGGCACGCGGGCATGGTGGCGCCGATCTCGGTGCCGTTCTGGTCGGTGGTGGCGACGGCGCTGCTGGCGACCGCGTCGGGCTGGGGCGTGCTGGGCGGGCTGGCCACGCTGGTGGCGGCGCTGGTGCGATTACGCCGGGTCTTCGCCGAACTCGACAATCCCACCCGGGTGGCCGCGATCCAGCTGGCGCGCGGATTCTCCGGCGGGGTGTGGCGGATCGTGTCCGCGCTGTGCCGGCACTACTGGCCCGTCACCGTGCTGGCGATGGTGGTGTCGCGGCGGGTCCGGCGGATCGCGGTGACCTTGGCGCTGGCCGACGGCCTGGCCGACTGGTTCACCCATCGCGACACCGGCGGGCTGGATCCCCTGCGGTATGTCGCGTGTAAGCGGCTCGACGATCTCGCCTACGGCACCGGATTGTGGTGGGGCGCCGCCCGGGCCCGCAATATGACCGCGCTGCGCCCGGTGGTGCCGCCGCACTAAGGCCCGCCTTCGTGTGCCGCCGCGCCGTCCTGCCGGTACAGTCCGGTACCGGAAAGAAGGCGGATGGTCGGCAATTTCGCAGTCGCCGGTGCGCTAGCGCACGAGGCGGAGCCCGAGACGCGACTCGGTGAGCTGGAAGCCTGTGCTGCCCAGGCACACTGTCACCTCGAGGAGGGCGGCGCGGCCCTGCGCCGGTTGCCGGGGCTGCTGCGGCCGCCGCTGCTGGACTCCTGGCTGCGCTGCCTGCGCGACGGTCTCGATCCGGCGAGTGTCCGGGACGGACGCGGACTGCGCGGCGCGGATCTGACCCGCTGCCGCGACAACCATCCGATCGCCGCGGTGCTGCCGCTGGTGGACACGTTGCTGTTGCAGGATGCCGCCCGCGCGGGCCTGGTCGTCGTGGTCGCGGACCAGTACGGCCGGGCGCTGTGGGTGCTCGGCAATCCGAATCGGGTTGCGGCGGTGGCCGAATCGGGCGTGTGCGAGGGCGACGACCTCGGGGAACGCCGCGCCGGCGCGAATGCCGTGGGCCTGGTGGTGCGCACCGGCCGCGCGGCCTGGGTGCACGGGCCCGAACACTATCTGCGGCGGATGCGGGAGATCACCGGAGCGGCCGCGCCCGTCCACGATCCGGGCGGGCGGCCGCTGGGCGTGCTGATGATCGTCGGCGGGACGCGGGCAGCACGCCCGGAGATCCTGGCGCTGGTGAAGGCCGCGGCGACGGCGGCCGAACTGGAACTGGCGCTGGCGGCGTACCGGCGGCGGGATGCGGATCGTGCTGGCGGCGCGGCCGTTTCGGCGGATCTCCCGGCGCTGAGCCTGGAGGTCCTGGGGCGCGGGCAGCCGCAACTGATCTCGTCCGGCGAGCGGACGACGGTATCGCAGCGGCACGCCGAGATCCTCCTGCTGCTGGGCGAACATCCCGCGGGCCTGTCCGCGGACCATCTGGCGCTGCTGCTCGACGACGGTGGTCTCGACAACGCCACCATCCGCGCGGCGCTGTCGCGGCTGCGGTCGGTGGTCGGGCCCGAGGCGCTCGGCTCGCGCCCGTACCGGCTCCGGGGTGGCGTGGCAACGGATATCGATGCGCTGCGGTCCGCCCTGGACGCCGGCGACGCGGCGGCCGCGGTGCGGCTGTACGCCGGTCCGGTGCTACCGCGTTCGGCCGCGCCGGGCGTGATCGATATCCGCGATTCGGTGCGGGTGCGCCTGCGCGCCGCGGTGCTGCGCTCGGGCGATCCGGAGGTGCTGAGCCGCTGGACATCCGGCGCCGACGGCCGCGACGACGTCACCGCCTGGGCCGCCTATCGCGGCGTGGTGGAACGGGATTCGCCGCTGTACACGCAGATCGAAGCCAAGATCCGACTCCTCGACCGCCGCGCCGCCGCCGACCCCCTCCTCACCCGAGGCGCCACCACCTGACCCCACGAGCCCGCCGCTGCACTGCCCTCACACCGCCCAACGGTCGGGTTTGTCGGCATATCCGGGTACCCTGAACCTCGGAGTGGCCAAGTAAGACCTTCAAGTAGGGCCACCCGAGGCTTCGTCGGTGCCGGTCCCGGGGAAGGTCCGGCACCGACGAGCCACCGCTCACCCCGTGAGGTCGTTGGTGGTGGGTTCGGGGGCGGAGAGGGTTATGCCCAGGTTGGCTGCTGTGCGGTCGATGTCGTCGTCGGTGGGTTGTAGGTCTATGGCGGTGCCGGCGGAGAGGACTTCTACGTTGAGGCAGAGGGCCTGGAGTTCCTTGAGGAGGACCTTGAAGGATTCGGGGACTCCGGGGTCGGGGATGTTGTCGCCCTTGACTATTGCCTCGTAGACCTTGACCCGGCCGACTATGTCGTCGGATTTGACGGTGAGTAGTTCCTGGAGCGTGTAGGCGGCGCCGTAGGCCTGCATGGCCCAGCATTCCATTTCGCCGAAGCGCTGGCCGCCGAACTGCGCCTTACCGCCGAGGGGCTGTTGCGTGATCATCGAGTACGGGCCCGTCGAGCGCGCGTGGATCTTGTCGTCCACCAGGTGGTGCAGCTTCAGGATGTACATGTAGCCCACCGCGATCGGGTACGGGAAGGGTTCGCCGGTGCGGCCGTCGAAGAGGGTCGCCTTGCCGTCCGCGCCGACCATGACCTCGCCGTCGCGGTTGGGCAGGGTGGAGGCGAGCAGTCCGGTGAGTTCCTCGTCGCGGGCGCCGTCGAATACCGGTGTGGCGAGGTTGGTTTCCGGTGCGGTCGACAGCAGCTCCTCCGGCAGGCGCCGGGCCCAGTCCGGGCGGGCACCGTCGGTGAGCTGGATGTTCCAGCCGCTCTTGGCGATCCAGCCGAGGTGGGTTTCCAGGATCTGGCCGATGTTCATACGACGCGGCACACCGTGGGTGTTCAGGATGATGTCGACCGGCGACCCGTCGGGCAGGAACGGCATGTCCTCCTTGGGGAGGATCTTGCCGATGACGCCCTTGTTGCCGTGGCGGCCGGCGAGCTTGTCACCGTCCTGGATCTTGCGCTTCTGGGCCACATACACGCGCACCAGCTCGTTCACGCCCGGAGGCAGATCGTCGTCGTCATCGCGGGAGAACACTCGGATACCGATGACCTTCCCGGACTCACCGTGCGGCACCTTCAGTGACGTGTCGCGAACCTCGCGGGCCTTCTCACCAAAGATTGCCCGCAGCAAGCGTTCCTCCGGCGTCAGCTCGGTCTCGCCTTTCGGCGTGACCTTGCCGACCAGGATGTCACCGTCGCGGACTTCGGCACCGATACGCACGATGCCGCGGTCGTCCAGATCCGCCAGTACGTCATCGGACATATTCGGGAGATCCCGGGTGATCTCCTCGGCCCCGAGTTTCGTATCCCGCGCGTCGATCTCGTGCTCCTCGATGTGGATCGAGGTCAGCACATCGTCCTCGACAAGGCGTTGCGACAGGATGATCGCGTCCTCGTAGTTGTGTCCCTCCCACGGCATGACCGCGACCAAAAGGTTCTTGCCGAGGGCCATTTCACCGTTCTCGGTGGACGGACCGTCGGCCAGCACCTGACCCCGCTCCACCCGCTGACCCTCGTCCACGATCGGACGCTGATTAGCGCACGTCCCCTGATTCGTCCGGGAGAATTTGTGCATCCGATAGGACTTGCGCGTGCCGTCGTCGGCCATCACCGTGAGGTAGTCGGCGGACACCTCCTCCACCACACCGGCTTTCTCGTTCACCACGACATCACCGGCATCGATCGCGGCCCGGAGTTCCATACCGGTGCCGACCAGCGGGGCCTCCGTGCGGACCAGCGGTACCGCCTGCTTCTGCATATTCGCGCCCATGAGGGCGCGGTTGGCGTCGTCGTGTTCCAGGAACGGAATCATGGCCGTGGCAACGGAAACCATCTGGCGCGGCGACACATCCATATAGTCGATCTCGGCGGAATTCACAAGTTCGACCTCGGAATTCCTGCGGCGCACCGCGATCCGCGCATCCAGGAAACGTCCCTCGGAGTCGAGCGGCGCATTCGCCTGCGCGACCACCACGCGGTCTTCTTCGTCGGCGGTGAGATAGTCGACCTCGTCGGTGACCCTGCCGCCGACGACCTTGCGGTAGGGCGTCTCGAGGAATCCGAACGGATTCACCCGCGCGAAGACCGACATGTAGCCGATCAGGCCGATGCTCGGCCCCTCCGGCGTCTCGATCGGGCACATCCGGCCGTAGTGGCTGTAATGCACGTCGCGAACCTCGAGGCCGGCCCGTTCGCGGGTCAGGCCGCCGGGCCCGAGCGCGGACATACGGCGTTTCTGGGTCAGGCTCGCGAGCGGATTGCGCTCGTCCAGGAACTGCGAGCTCTGCGAGGTGCCGAAGAACTCGCGCAGGCCCGCGACGACGGGCCGGATATTCATCAGCGTCTGTGGCGTGATGGCCTCGACGTCCTGCGTCGTCATGCGTTCGCGGACAACGCGTTCCATGCGGGACAGCCCGAGCCGGAACTGGTTCTGGATCAATTCCCCGATGGTGCGCACCCGGCGATTGCCGAAATGATCGATATCGTCGGGTTCGACCGGGACCTCGACGCCGCCGGGGGCGGTCATCTCCCGGTCGCCCCGGTGCAGGCGCAGCAGGTACTCGATGATCGTGACGAGATCTTCCTCGGCGAGCACCCGGGCGTCGCCGGTGCGGAGGCCGAGTTTCTTGTTTATCTTGTAGCGGCCGACGCGGGCCAGGTCGTAGCGTTTCTCGGCGAAGAACAGGTTCTCCAGCAGGGTCTGCGCGGACTCCTTGGTCGGCGGCTCGCCGGGGCGCAGTTTGCGGTAGATGTCGAGCAGCGCCTCGTCGGTGCCGGGTGTGTTGTCCTTCTCCAGTGACGTCAGCATGATCTCGGAGAACGCGAACCGCTCGGCGATCTGCGCACCGGTCCAGCCGAGCGCCTTGAGCAGGACCGTGACGGGCTGGCGGCGTTTGCGGTCGATGCGCACGCCGACGGTGTCGCGCTTGTCGATATCGAGTTCGAGCCAGGCGCCGCGGCTGGGGATGATGCGGGCGCTGTGCAGTAGTTTCTCGGTGGTCTTGTCGATCGACTCGTCGAAGTACACACCCGGCGAGCGCACCAGCTGCGACACCACCACACGCTCGGTGCCGTTGATGATGAACGTGCCCTTGTCGGTCATCATCGGGAAATCACCCATGAAAACCGTCTGTGACTTGATCTCACCGGTGTTGTTGTTGATGAACTCCGCGGTCACGAACAACGGCGCCGCGTAGGTCATATCCTTGTCCTTGCACTCCTCGATGGAGGCCTTGACCTCTTCGAAGCGTGGTTCGGAGAGCGTCAGCGACATCGTCGCGGCGAAGTCCTCGATCGGGCTGACCTCCGCCAGCGCCTCCGCCAATCCGCCCGTGCGCGCCGTACCGTTCCCATTTCGGGCGGGCGCGCCGATCAGCCAGTCGAAGGAATCGGTCTGAACCTCGAGCAGCCCCGGGATTTCCAGGGGCTCACGGAGTGTGGCGAAGGAGACCCTGGCGGGCGCCCCCGGGATGGTGGGTGATCCGGCATTGGTCGTGGTCTGACTCGAGACTGCCAAGATGCGTCCTTCCAGCACCTCGCGCCGCCCACGCATACGCGCGGTCGTCACGGTATCTGCTTGTCCTGTGGGCCGTGGTGAACAGTGCGCAGCGCGGCGGTCGCCCTCCGGACATGACTCGACAGCGACGGGTGGAAGGCAGCAGGCAGACAGCGCCGCTTTCCACGGTCATTTCGTATTTCGAGAGTCGGACAGCGCGCGCCCCGGCGCGAAGTCTCAAAGTACACCCGGAATGGGTAGAAGTCTAGAGGAATGACAAAATAAGCACCTGAATCTCGGTGCCTTCCCCCTTTAATAATGGCATCTCGATCCACTGTTCGTCAAGGCGATCGAAACCGGCAGGTCAGGGCACGTTAGGGCGGTATCGCGACGTTCGTGGCAAATGCCCCGAACCTCCCTGTGGCGCGTCGTCGAGCGGAGCCGTTTTCATTTTCGCCGAAGCGCCGTGCCGAGTCCCGTTCGTTGTGAACTCGGGCACAGGTCGCGCGGCGGTTATCGGCGGTGATCAGCGCAAAGGCCGAACGCGCGAATCGAGCCGACTGGACGGTCTGTAATGCTGGCGTTACGGCGGCCGATCAGAGGGAAGTCGGCGCGGTGGACGGGTCGGGTGACGGGGTGTGTGCCGACGGAGACCGTCACCGGAAAGGATCGAATCTGATGAGTGGAACCCTGGTTGATGTGCCGAGCGGCGAGCTGCGATTCGCCCGGCCGGAACCGGGTGCGGGGGAGCGTCCTGCGTGGGGTGGTCCCGGGCATCCGGCCGCGGCGTCGATCTGGCAGGACGCGAAAACGGTTCTGGTGACCCGTGTTACGGGTCCGCAGCAGTTGGTGACGGTGCCGCGGCTGGTGATTCCGATCGGGCACAATCAGCTCGCGTTTCGAGTCTCGTCGCATTCGTCGGAGCCGGATCAGCTGGTGGCGGACGGCCGCGTGCTCGTGCAGCCGGGCGATTGGCGCGGCAGCCCGACCCTCGGATCCCAGCAGCGGCAGGGGCGGGCGCAGGTGGTGACCGGCGGCACGCTGCTGCCGTTCGTCCAGTCGGAGATCGACGCCAAGTACAAGTGGCGAATGCCCTTGGCGCGCTTCGCCCATCGCGTGGCCCGCGGCGCGGCTCCCTACGGCGATGTGGTCGTGCTCGTCACCGTCTACGAGCCGGTCCCGATGCTCCTCCCACCCCGCTGAGTGCGGCGAGGGAAACATCGGGGTGATCGCCGGCGCGGGAAAGTGACCACGGCGCGGCGGAGATGTCAGGCGGTCGTCCGCAGACCATGAATCCGTGACGTCGTCGCCCCCAATACGGCGGCGACGACGCAGGCGGCCGCGCCGGCGATCCACACCGGCGTGTAGGAACCGTCGACGTCGCGGATGAAACCGCCGATCAGGCCCATCGATCCGGCCCCGATCTGGTGGAAGACGTTGATCCAGCCAAAGGCCAGGGCGGCGTTGTCGCCGAAGTAGTGGCGGCACAGCGCGAGCGTCGGCGGCACGGTCGCGACGTCGAGGATTCCGAAGGCGACCGCGAACGCCACCAGGCTGGGGCTGATCCCGGCCGTGAAGAGCATGGGCAGCGCGGCCAGCGAGAGGCCGCGGCCCAGGAAGAACAGCGCGAGCAGGATCCGCGGCTCGATCCGGTCGCCGAGCCAGCCCGCGCCGACGGTGCCGGCGATATTGGTGAGCCCGACGATGGCGAGCAGCCCGGACGCCGAGGTCGCGGCCATGCCGTGATCGTGCGCCGCCGGGGTGAAGTGACTCCACATCAGCCCGTTCGTCGTCGCGCCGCACAGCGCGAACATGAACGCCAGCACCCAGAATCGAGTGTCCCGCAGGCAGGCGGCGAGGGCCGCCACGGTGCGGCGGAACGGGTTGACGGTCCGGTTGCCCGCGGGCACCGTGCCGTCGTCGCCCGTATCGCCGGCGCCGTAACGCAGCGCCCCGACCACGCGCGGAGTGTCAGCCAGCAGTGCCAGCACGCCGATCAGGGCCACCACCGCGAGCCCGCCGCACACCAGCACCGGGCCCCGCCATCCGTTGTGCGACAACACCACCGACAGCAGCGGCAGCATCGCGAACTGGCCGACGACGCTCGCGGCCGTCAGCAGGCCCGTGGCCAGACCGATCTTCTCGTGGAACCACCGGTTCGCCACCGTCGCCCCGAAGACCATCGTCACGGCGCCGGTGCCGACCCCGACCAGCAGTCCCCACCACAGGACGAACCAGAGGACCGAGGGAACCAGCGTCGTGAGCAATACGGAGCTGACGACGAGCAGCGCCAGCGCGAGCGCGGTGACCCGGCGCAGCCCGTAGCGGTCCATGGCCGCCGCCGCGAAGGGCGCGACGGCTCCGTACAGCACCATGTTGATCCCGACGCCCACGCCGATTCCGGTCCGGCTCCAGCCCTGCGAATCCACGAGCGGTCCGGTGACGAGTCCGGCGATGGTGGTGAACGAACCCGCCGCGACCAGGGCGAGGGCGGCGACGGCCACCATCGTCCAGGCGGGATGCCACCGGGTCCGGGAAGTATCGATCAGGTCGGTGCGTCGGTCGTGGATTGTCACAGGGTGCTCCTCGATGCCGTTCGTATCGCCGGGGCGACGTCACGTCGTATCCTGTTTAGCAACCAATGCGCGAGATCGTGAGTATGCACAATTTCGTCCATATGGACGGTGGGGATACCGATGCAGCAAGACGGGAGGAGTCGCGATGATCACCGAGGCGACGGAGGTCCGGGTTCCGGTCCGGCGGGCGATGGAGGTGTGCCCCGTGGAGGTCGCGGTCGCGGTGCTCGGCGGCGCCTGGAAGATGACGGTCGTCAAGAACCTCCTCGACGGCCCGCTGCGCTACGGCGAACTTCGCCGCCGGGTCGGTGATGTCACCCCGCGTGTACTCACCCGGCAACTCCGCGAACTCGAGCAGGACGGCATCGTCACTCGGCACGCGTACGCCGAGGTGCCGCCTCGGGTCGAATACTCGCTGACCTCGACCGGAGCGGGCTTGCGAGACTTCGTCGCCGAACTGAATCGGTGGGGCGACGAGTACGCTCGCCGATTCGGATAATTCGCACCGGATTCGCTCACCCTGGTTATCGTCACCGTGACGAATACAATCATGATCATGGGCAATGCTTTTCGCCTGAATGCCGCGGTGTCGGTGGAGTTGGTTGTGCTCACCCTGGGTGCGCGGAGGACGACCAACGACACGCTGTGTGCGCTGCTGGTGCAACGGTTGTTCGCGCCGTATCGCGGACGGTGGGCACTGCCCGGCGGATTCGTGCAGCAGGACGAGAGTTTATCGGCGGCGGCCGTGCGAGTACTGCGGGAGGAGACCGGTATTCGCGCCGACCGTCTGCATCTCGAACAATTGGCGACCTACGGCGAACCGGGACGTGATCCGCGCGGGCGGGTGATCAGCACGGCCTATCTCGCGCTGGTGCCGAATTTGCCCGCGCCGCAGGCGGGACCGGACGCCTCCGCGGCCGCGCTGTGGTCGGTGCAGCAGCTGACGATCGATCGGGGCCGCGTCGCCTTCGACCATCGGCGGATCCTCAGCGACGGGGTGGAGCGCGCGCGGGCCGAGATCGAGAACACCCCGCTGGCAACGGCCTTCTGCGCGGCCGAGTTCACCGTGGCCGAGCTACGCAGGGTGTACGAGGTGGTGTGGGGCACCACCATCGATCCGCGCAATTTTCATCGAAAGGTCACCAGCACACCGGGTTTCGTGGAGCCGACCGGGCGCACCACCGTCGGCGGCGGCCGTCCCGCCCAACTGTTCCGCGCCGGACCGGCCCGCATGCTGCACCCGCCGATGTTGCGGCCCGCCTGACCGCCTATCGCGGCCGCGGCGCACCGAAGAGTATGACCTCCATCAACTGCATGACCCGGTCCTGCGGGCAGATCCGGCCGTTGTCGTCGAAGGCCCGGCCCAGGTCGACGACCAGGCCGAAGGCGGCCTGCACCAGGATGCGGGCCTGCCCCTCGGTCAGTTCGGGCCGCACGGCGATCAGCAGCTTGCCCCATTCGGCCACGATCAGCCGCTGGATATTGCGCAGGACGGTGCGCTCCTCGGCCGGGACGTGGCTGAACTCCGCGTAGTAGACGAAGGTCAGCTCGCGCTCGGCGAACGAGCCCGCGACGTAGAGTTCGATCAGCGTGGACAGCGCCTCGGCGGGATCGGCCGACGCCGTGGCCGGGCCGATCGCCCCCGAGACCCGGTCGGCCGCGCGCCGGAAGGCGGCCGCCAGCAGATCGCTCTTGCTGCGGTAGTAGCGGTAGACCGCCGAGGCCGCGGACAGTTCCGCCGCCGTCGCGATGTCCTCCACGCTGACGTTCGGATACCCGCGCTCGTGGAACAGCTCCACCGCCTTCTTCAGCAGCAGTTCGTGCTTGAACGACTGCGGGATCTCCACCGCGCGCGGCCGGTGCGCGGTGGCCTCGGCGGCGGGAAGTTCGGCGTCGATCAGCGACCAGGCGACCGAGTTGAGCACGGCCGCAAGAGATTTGGCGGGCAGCGCGGCGTGGTGGTCGCCGATGCTGCTGATCACGCTGAACAGCGCGACCGACCGGACGGCGCGATCGCGGCGGGACAGGTCAGGCCGTACCTCGCCGATGAGGTCGCGCACGACGGCCACGGCATCGGTGAACTGGTCGTCGAGCGTCTTGCGGTCGGTCTCGTCGAGGTAGCGGCGCTCCCAGCGGACCAGCGTCACCGTCGGGCGGTTGGCGATGGTATCGGCGATCACCGCGTCGACGACGTGGCCCAGGCGTCGCCGCGGGGCCCAGTCCCCGGCGTCCTCGGGCAGGGTGACCGCGGCGACGGTGGCCGCGCTCAGGCGCAGTAGTTCCTCGCGGAACAGCGCGTACTTGCTGGGATAGTGCCGGTACAGGGCGGCCGAGCTGATGCCGAGGCGGGAGGCGATGTCCTCCATGCTCACCCCGTGGTATCCGAGCGCGCCGAAGGCGGCCGCCGAGGTCGCGGCGATCTGCGCTCGCCGGTTCTTCGGGCGGCGGCGGATCACGCGCTGCGGCGTGTCCGGCCCCGGGGCGGCGGTGTTCGTCATCGGCTCCTCTGTTCGCTGCGCTGCGCGGTGCCCCGCCGGATTCGGCGTGATACTCATCCCCGCCATGGTAGCGACCAGGCGATTTGCCGTTGATCCATGTTACCGGTGGTGGTGGGCCGTGGCAGCGTCGGTGCTGCCGGTCGCGCGGATGATTTTCGTATCAGGCTCGGCCACAGTATCTTTCGAATCCGGGGGAGGAACGCATCGCCCGGCGGCTCGGCTCCGGCGCCGAAGGCTGAGGCGGCGTATCGAAATCGCATCGGTTCGATACGTTGTCCTCGCTCGGTGTAGGACTCGGACCGTAGGCTGCGCTGCGAACCGCACAACCCTGATGCCGAACGGAGTACCGATGCGCACGGTGGACCTGGAACGCACCATCCAGGCGCCTGTAGGCGATGTGTTCGACTGGGTCACCGATGCGACGAACTTACAGCGCGCCCCGTTCGTGCGGCGGGTCACGCTGGTCCGCCCCGGGAACGTCGCCGAGCACGGCGTCGGCGCCGTACGCCTCGTGGTGACGCCGATGCTGCGAATGACGGAGGAGATCGTCGAATACGATCCCCCGCGCTTCCTGCGGTATCGGAGCCTGAATTCGTTTCCGCCCTTGCGATCCCAGGACGGGTCGCTGTGGTTCGACGAGGTCGAGGACGGCACCCGGGTGCGATGGCACGCCCAATTCGAGGTGGCGGCACCGCTTTTCGCCGATATGTACACCGCCGCGCTGGCGCCGATGGTGGCCATCGGCATCCATTCGGTACTCGCCACGGCCGAGCGCGAGTTGCGCCGCTAGCGCGGGCTACATCAGCTTGCGCATGAAATAGGTGTAGCGCAGTGCCGTGATCGTCGCCTGGTCGTCGATGTTCGTACTGCCGCGGTGGCCGCCGGTGGACGGTTCGTAGAACAGGTACGGAGCGCCGAACGACGCCAGCTTCGCCGCGAACTTCCGGGCGTGCTGCGGTCCGACGCGGTCGTCCTTGGTGGTCGTCCAGACGAACGGTTCCGGATACGCCGTACCCTGTTTCAGCTGCTCGTACGGGGAGATGGACGCCAGGAAGTCGCGCTGCTCGGGCACGTCCACGCTGCCGTACTCGCCGACCCAGGACGCGCCCGCGGCGATCTGCTCGTAGCGCAGCATGTCCAGCAGCGGGACGCCGATGTCGACGGCGTTCCACAGCTCCGGGTGCTGCGTGAACTCGACGCCCATGAGCAGTCCGCCGTTCGACCGCCCCGTGATGCCCAGCCGCTGTGGCGAAGTGATCTTACGGGCGACGAGATCCTTTCCCACGGCGGCGAAATCGTCGTAGGCGCGCTGGCGGTGGGTGGTCAGCGCGGCCTCGTGCCAGGCCGGGCCGAATTCGCCGCCGCCGCGAATATTCGCGAGCACGAGCGCGCCGCCGTGTCGGAGCCACAGCATGCCGAGGGTGGGCTCGTAATGCGGCGTCTGCGCGATCCCGAAGCCGCCGTAGGCGGTCAGGATCGTGGGAGTCGTGCCGTCGAGCGCCGTACCGGCCCGGTGCACGACGAAATACGGTACGACGGTGCCGTCCGGCGACGTCGCGTGCTGTTGTTCGACCACGTAGGGCGACGGATCGAATTGCGGTGGCGTGCTTTTCGCGACCTCGGCCCGAGCGGTGGTGGTGTCCAGCCGCCAGAGCGCGGGCGGCGTGAGGAACGAGTCGACCGTCAGATAGGCGAGGGCGCCGTGCGCATCGGTGGCCCCGGCGGTGACGGACGCGTTGTCCGGCAGGGCGACCGGCGCGGCCGCCCAGGTCCCGTCCGGCCGCGGGTGGTAGACGGTGACCTGGGCGCGCACATCGTGCAGGGCGGTCACGACGACGCCGTCGCGCGTGGCGGACACGTCCTGCAGGCTGTCCTGCGGGCCCGGCGTGTAGACCGCCGTGGCGCGGGGCTGGTCGCTGCCGAGATCGCCGGCGTCGAGCGAAACCAGCGATCCGGCGGGGAATTCCGTGCCCGCGGTGCTCCACTGCTGGTCGAGCTGGACGAGCAGGCGATTGCCCACCAGTCCGATCGGTGCGGACTTCGGCGGCAGTGCGATCCGCCGGAGACCCGTCGCGGTGATCAGGCTGTACTCGTGCTCGAAGAACGACGGCGAGCGCGCGACCAGCGATACGCGATGACCGTCGCCGTCCGCCGCGACCAGGGGCTCCGACCGCATGTCCGTCTTCTCGCCCCGGCTGACCTCGATGGCCGCCTCGAGCGGCTGCCCGCGCTGCCACGTCTTCACGACGTACGGATATCCGGAGGTGGTCAGCTCGCCCGGCTGCCATTCCCGCGAGACCAGGACGGTGTCGTCGTCGGACCAGCTGGTGAGCTGTTTGCCGCGGGGCAGGACGAAGCCGTCCGCCACGAAACGCCGCGTGTGGGTGTCGAATTCGCGGATCGTCGCGGCGTCCTCGCCGCCCTCGGAGAGCGAGATCAGGCAGTGCGATTCCGTGACGGGTGAACAGTCGGCGCCCTGCCAGACCCAGTTCTTCCCCTCGTCGCGGGCCAGCGCGTCGATGTCCAGCACGGTCACCCAATTCGGCTGGGCCGCTTCGTAGTCCGCGACGGACGTCTTGCGCCAGATGCCGCGGCCGTGGTCGGGATCCTGCCAGAAGTTGTAGACCTCGCCGTCGATGATCTTGGGCGTCGGCAGCCGGTCCGGGGATCGTCCCGCCTGCTGCGCGTCGTTCAGATTGGCCGCGAATCGCGGATCCTGTTGCAGGACTCCGAGAGTCTTGGTGTTCTCGCCCTCCACCCACGACGTGACGCGCGGGTTGCCCGACTCCTCCAGCCACCGGAAGGGATCATCGGGGGCCGAGGCGCCCCCGCAGGCGGTGAGCAGGATCGCCACCGATATCGGTGCGGCCCAGCGCGTCAGCTTCGTACCCGGACCAACCATAGTCCCCTCCCCGAGATCGGCTGTTCGGTCGAGTAAACCACGTCCGGGTGACAGCGCGCGGAAAAGAGCCGGGGCCGGGGAGGCGGTGCGCCTTCCCCGGCCCCGGCGATCCGACCCCTCGGGTCAGGGCAGCACCTGCGGAACCACGTCCGGGTTGGTGGCGCCGACCAGGGCGCCGATGAGGCCGCCGAGGATGGGGCCGCCCGATCCGGTCCAGAACCCCACGGCGGAACCGATCGCGGCGCCCGCGGCCGCGCCGTTCAGCACCGGGTCGGGGTACTGCGAATTCGGGTTGGTGGCGATGTCGTCGCTCTGCAGCGGAATGCCCGCCACCGGCGCGGCGGCCTGGCTGCCGGCCTCGGCGGAGGCGCCGCCGGCGAATACGACCGCCGCGGCCAGCGGAACGGCGGCGACCGCCACCACGCGAGTCGTCTTGACCAGAAGATTTCGAACCATGCTCATCCCTTGTCTGTCCACACCCGGCAAAGCACCGGGCGCCCAACATATGCGGTGCGACCGTATCGCCGCCGCCGAAGCGGCAATGACGAATGCATTTCCCGTCGACGGGAAGCGATTACTCGAGGGCGGTGAGGGCCATCCGGCGCAGAATCGGGCGGGCCCGGGTGGCCAGGGCGGCCGAGGCGCTGTGCGGGGTCGAGTTGATCAGGCCGAAGATGGCGTGGGCCTGAACGCGGGCGGTGGCCTCGGGCAGGCCCGGATGGATGCGGCACAGGACCGAGACCCAGATCTCCACGTACTGGCGCTGGGTCCGGCGCACCTGGCGGCGGGCCGACTCGGGGAGATTCTCCAGGTCGCGGTCCTGGATGCGGATGAGTTCCGGCTCGCCGAGGGCGAAGTCGAGATGGAAGTCGACGAGCCCGGACAGCGCATCCTGCGGCGAACCCGCTTGCGCGACAACCGCTTTGCCGCCCTCGAGCAGGCGCTGGCTGACCCCGACCAGCAACTCGACCAGCAGCGCCTCCTTGTTGGAGAAGTGGCGATACACCGCCGGGCCGCTGATACCGGCCGCCGCGCCCAGGTCGTCCAGCCGGACGCCCGGGAACCCGCGGTCGGCGATCAGGCGCGCTCCAGCCTCCAGCAGCTGTTGTCGGCGCTGTGCCTTCAGCTGTTCGCGGCGGGTGGGCGCGACCGCGTCACTGCTGGTCATCGCGCCTCCAGTGGTCGGGTATGGACATCTCAGTTAATGAAGGTTATCTTAAATTCCAGTTATTGGCGACTAACCGATCGGGCAGGACGGCGGTATGACGGTGACGCGGGACATGAGCGAAGCGCGCCCGGCCGAGGCCGGTCATCGCGCCGGCCATCTGGCGCTGGTGGAGGATCTGCGCGCGCGGCTGGCGGCGAATGCGCTCGGCGGCCCGGCCAAGGCGCGCGACCGGCACATCGCCCGGGGCAAACTGCTCCCGCGCGAGCGGGTCGACCGCCTGCTCGACCACGGCAGCCCGTTCCTGGAGCTGTCCGCGCTGGCCGCCACCGGCATGTACGGCGACGAGTGCCCGGGCGCGGGCATCATCAGCGGTATCGGGCGGGTGTCGGGGCGCGAGTGCGTGATCGTCGCCAACGACGCCACCGTCAAGGGCGGCACCTACTATCCGGTGTCGGTCAAGAAGCACCTGCGGGCGCAGGAGATCGCGCTCCAGAATCGCCTGCCCTGTATCTATCTCGTCGATTCCGGTGGCGCGCACCTGCCGCATCAGGACGACGTCTTCCCGGACCGCGAGCATTTCGGGCGCATCTTCTATAACCAGGCGACCATGAGTGCCCAGGGCATTGCGCAGATCGCCGCGGTCATGGGGTCGTGCACCGCGGGCGGCGCGTACGTGCCGGCGATGAGCGACGAGGCGGTCATCGTGCGCAACCAGGGCACCATCTTCCTGGGCGGCCCGCCGCTGGTGAAGGCCGCGACGGGCGAGGTGGTCACGGCCGAGGAACTCGGCGGCGGCGAACTGCACTCGCGGATCTCGGGCGTCACCGACCATCTGGCCGACAACGATCTCGACGCGCTGCGGATCGTGCGCGACATCGTGCGCACCCTGGGCCCGAAGGAGCCCACCCCGTGGCAGGTGTCGCCGCCGGTGGAACCCGTTGCGCCGCAGACGGATCTCTACGATGTCGTCCCGGTCGACCTGCGCACTCCCTACGACGTGCGCGAGGTGATCACCCGGATCGTCGACGGCGGCGACTTCTCGGAGTTCAAGGCCGAATACGGGCGCACCCTGGTCACCGGCTTCGCGCACATCCACGGCCATCCGGTCGGCATCGTCGCCAACAACGGCGTGCTGTTCGGCGAATCCGCGGTCAAGGGAGCGCATTTCATCGAGCTGTGCGACAAGCGCTCGATCCCGCTGGTCTTCCTGCAGAACATCACCGGCTTCATGGTCGGCCGCGACTACGAGGCGGGCGGTATCGCCAAGCACGGCGCGAAGATGGTCACCGCGGTCGCGTGCGCGCGGGTGCCGAAGCTGACGGTGGTGATCGGCGGCTCCTACGGCGCCGGCAACTACTCGATGTGCGGGCGGGCGTACTCCCCGCGCTTCCTGTGGATGTGGCCGAACGCCCGGATCTCGGTGATGGGTGGCGAACAGGCCGCGTCGGTGCTGGCCACCGTCCGGGGCGATCAGCTGGGCGAGGAGTGGGGCCCCGAGGAACAGGAGGCGTTCAAGGCGCCGATCCGCGAGCAGTACGAGCGGCAGGGCAACCCGTACTACTCCACGGCCCGGCTGTGGGACGACGGCGTGATCGATCCCGCCGACACCAGAACGGTGCTGGGACTTGCCCTTTCGGTCTGCGCGCAGGCGCCGCTCGAACCCGTTTCCTACGGCGTATTCCGGATGTGATGACGATGCTGCAGAATTCGCCCGTTCCGTTCGATACCGTCCTGGTCGCCAATCGCGGTGAGATCGCGGTCCGCGTCATGAAGACCTTGCGCGCCATGGGCATCCGGTCGGTCGCGGTGTACAGCGACGCGGATGCCGATGCCCGTCACGTGCGCGAGGCGGATGTCGCGGTGCGGCTGGGCCCCGCGCCCGCCCGCGAGAGCTATCTGAACATCGACCGCGTGGTCGACGCCGCGGTCCGCACCGGGGCACAGGCCGTGCACCCCGGATACGGCTTCCTGTCGGAGAATGCCGCGTTCGCCGCCGCGCTGGCCGAGGCGGGCGTCGTCTTCCTCGGCCCGCCCGCCCGCGCGATCGAGGTCATGGGCGACAAGATCGCCGCCAAGAACGCGGTCGCCGACTTCGGGGTCCCGGTCGTGCCCGGGATCGCCCGCCCGGAGCTGAGCGACGCCGAATTGATCGAGGCCGCAACGGATATCGGGTACCCCGTCCTGGTGAAGCCGTCCGCCGGCGGCGGCGGCAAGGGAATGCGCCTGGTCGAGGAGCCGGGGCAACTGGCCGACGCGCTGACGAGCGCCCGGCGCGAGGCGGCCTCCGCCTTCGGCGACGACACCCTGTTCCTGGAACGCTTCGTCACCCGGCCCCGGCACATCGAGGTGCAGATCCTCGCCGACCGCTACGGCCAGGTGCTGCATCTGGGCGAGCGCGAATGCAGCCTGCAGCGCCGCCACCAGAAGGTGATCGAGGAGGCGCCGTCGCCGCTGCTGGATGCCGCCACCCGGGCCCGGATCGGCACGGCCGCCTGCAATACCGCGCGCAGCGTCGACTACGTGGGCGCGGGGACGGTGGAGTTCATCGTGTCGGCCGACCGGCCGGACGAATTCTTCTTCATGGAGATGAACACCCGTCTCCAGGTGGAACATCCGGTCACGGAGATGATCACCGGCGTCGACCTGGTGGAGTGCCAGGTGCGCGTGGCCGCCGGTCAGAAGCTGGCCGTCGCGCAGGAGGACATCCGGCTGACCGGCCATGCCGTCGAGGCCCGCGTCTACGCCGAGGATCCGAGCCGCGACTTCCTGCCCACCGGCGGCACCGTGCTCGCGCTGTCCGAGCCGACCGGCGCGGGGGTGCGGGTGGATTCGGGCCTGCGGGCCGGTGCGGCGGTGGGCAGCGACTACGACCCGATGCTCTCGAAGGTCATCGCCTACGCGCCCGCGCGGGCCGAGGCCATCGCGAAACTCGATCGGGCACTGGCCGATACGCTCGTGCTGGGTGTGCGCACGAATACCGACTTCCTACGGTTCCTCCTGGCCGATGCCGACGTGATCGCGGGCCGTCTGGACACCGGGTTGCTGGATCGGCGGGCCGTGGACTTCCGCGCGGCCGAGGTTTCCGACGAGCAGTTCGTCGCCGCCGCCGTCCTGCGATGGCTGCGCGACTGGCCCGTCGGCGCGGCGGATCCGTGGGCGGTGCCGAACGGCTGGCGCCTGGGCGCGCACGCGCCCACCGCCATCCGGCTGACCAGCGGCGATCGCACCGCGCACGTATTCCTCACCGGCACACCGGCCGCCGCCGAGGTGCGGCTGGAGGACGGCGAATCGCGGTCCCTGGCAGCCGAACTCGACGGCGACACGCTGACACTCGCCCTGGACGGCGTGCGCGGGCGCTATCGCGTGGCCGAACACGACGGGCAGCTGTGGGTGGCCGACTCCGGCGGGGTCGCGGCGCTGCGCGAGGTGGCCGAGGCCGATCCCCGGGCCGATACGGCGGAGGCCGGTGACGCCGAGATCCGCAGCCCCATGCCGGGATCCGTGATCGCGCTGTCCGCCGACGCGGGGTCGGTGGTGGCGGCCGGTGATCCGGTCGTGGTCGTCGAGGCCATGAAGATGGAGCACACGCTGCGCGCTCCGATCGCGGGAACCGTCGAACTGCTGGTCGGCTCGGGCGCGCAGGTGCGCGTGGACGAGGTGCTCGCCCGCATCGTCCCGAACGAGCCGCCGGGCGGCGGGGAAACAGGAGCGGCGGAACAGCAATCCTCGAACACCGAACCGAAGGACGATCGCGCATGACCGACTTCCTCTCCACCGGCACCCTGCCCGCCGAATACCGGGACCTCGCGCTCACGGTGCGGGACTTCGCGCGGCAGGTGGTGGCGCCGGTCGCCGCGAAACACGATGCGGAACACAGCTTCCCGTACGAGGTCGTCGCCGGGATGGCCGATATGGGCCTGTTCGGGCTGCCGTTCCCGGAGGAGTACGGCGGCATGGGCGGCGACTACTTCGCCCTGTGCCTGGCGCTCGAGGAACTCGGCAAGATCGACCAGAGCGTGGCGATCACCCTGGAGGCGGGCGTCTCGCTGGGCGCCATGCCGGTCTACCGCTTCGGTAACGACAAGCAGAAGCAGGAATGGCTGCCGCAGTTGACCTCCGGGCGCGCGCTCGCCGCCTTCGGCCTCACCGAACCGGGCGCGGGCAGCGACGCCGGCGGCACCCGCACCACGGCCGTCCTGGACGGCGGCGACTGGATCATCAACGGCAGCAAGCAGTTCATCACCAACTCCGGCACCGATATCACGCGGCTGGTGACGGTGACCGCGGTGACCGGGCAGAACGACGGCAAGAAGGAGATCTCGACGATCCTCGTGCCGGCCGACACCCCGGGCTTCGTCGCCGAACCCGCCTACAACAAGGTGGGCTGGAACGCCTCCGACACCCACCCGCTGAGCTTCACCGATGTCCGTGTGCCGCAGGAGAATCTGCTCGGCGAGCGCGGCCGCGGGTACGCGAACTTCTTGCGCATTCTCGACGAGGGCCGGATCGCCATCGCGGCCCTCTCGGTCGGCGCGGCGCAGGGCTGCGTGGACGAGAGCGCCCGCTACGCACAGGAGCGCGAGGCGTTCGGCCGGCCGATCGGGCGCAACCAGGCCGTCGCCTTCAAGATCGCGCGGATGGAGGCCCGGGCGCACGCCGCGCGCACCGCCTATTACGACGCGGCGGCGCTCATGCTGGCGGGTAAGCCGTTCAAGAAAGAGGCGGCGATCGCCAAACTCGTCGCCAGCGAGGCGGCCATGGACAATTCCCGGGACGCCACCCAGATTTTCGGCGGCTACGGGTTCATGAACGAATATGCTGTGGCCCGGCACTATCGTGACAGCAAGATTCTGGAAATCGGCGAGGGCACCACGGAAGTGCAGCTGATGCTGATCGGACGGGAGCTGGGCCTGTGAGTGAATTGCGCAGGGTGGTTCAGCGCGGCCTGTGGTACGAGGAATTCGAGACCGACGTGCTGTACGAGCACCGTCCCGGCCGCACCATCACCGAGGCCGACAACGTCCTGTTCACCACCATGACGATGAATACGCAGGCGCTGCACCTCGACGCGGCGTTCGCCGAGACGCAGGAGCCGTTCCAGCAGCGGCTGGTGAATTCGATGTTCACGGTGTCGACGCTGATCGGCCTGTCGATCACGCAGCTGACCCAGGGCACCCTGGTGGGGAATCTCGGCTTCTCCGAGATCGCCTTCCCGAAGCCGCTGTTTCACGGCGACACCTTGTACGCCGAGACCGTCGTCACCGAGAAACGCGAATCCAAGAGCCGCCCGGGGGAGGGGATCGTGACATTGGCGCACACCGGCCGCAACCAGCACGGCGACGTGGTGGTGACCGCGATACGCAAGACCCTCGTCCGGAAGAGGCCGTCGTGACGTGGGAGATGCCGGGCCCCGCGTGGCTGTTCTGCCCGGCCGACCGCCCCGAACGCTTCGACAAAGCGGCCACCGCCGCCGATGTCGTCATTCTCGATCTGGAAGACGGTGTCGCACCGGCCGACAAGCCCGCCGCGCGGCGGGCGCTGCTGGAGCAGCCGCTGGATCCGGAGCGGACCGTGATCCGGGTGAACGCGGCCGGGACCGACGAGCACACCCTCGACCTGAAGACGCTCGTCGACACCGGGTACCGGCGCATCATGCTGCCGAAATGCGAAGGGGTCGAACAGATCGCGAGTATGACCGAGTGCGAGGTGATCGCGCTGATCGAATCGCCGCACGGCGCGCTGACCGTCGGCAACGCCCTGCACGTCGACAATGCGATCGGTGTCATGTGGGGCGCGGAGGACCTGGTCGCCGCGATGGGCGGCACCTCGAGCCGGCACGCCGACGGGAGCTATCGGGATGTGGCGCGCCACGTGCGCTCGACCACGCTGCTGGCGGCAAAGGCGCATGGCAAGTTCGCGCTGGACTCGGTGTACCTCGACATCCGTGACACCGACGGGCTGCGCGCGGAATCCGACGACGCGGTCGCGGTGGGTTTCGAGGCCAAGGTGGCGATCCACCCGAGCCAGATCCCGGTGATCCGCGCCGCGTACCGCCCGTCGCCCGACGAGGTGTCCTGGGCGCGCCGCCTGCTCGCGGAGGCGCCGAACAACCGGGGCGTCTTCGTCTTCGAGGGCCGTATGGTCGACGGGCCGCTCATCCGGCACGCCGAGCACATCCTGCACCGGGCCGGGCCGGATAGGGAGGTCTGAGACAGTGGTGGAGCCGCAGTGGGTCCCGAGTGAGCAGGATGTCGCCGGCGCGCGGGTGACCGATTTCGCGCGGTTCGCCGCCGCGCGGACGGGCCTGGAATTCCCCGACTACCACTCGCTGTGGCGGTGGTCGGTCGACGATCTGTCCGGTTTCTGGGGCGGGCTGTGGGAGTACTTCGGACTCGGCGAGCCGCCGGAACGGGTGCTGGACGGGACCGAGATGCCGGACGTGCGGTGGTTCCCGGGCGTCCGGCTCAACTATGTCGACCAGGTGGTGCGGCAGGCGCGCACCGACCGCCCCGCGATCGTGTACGCGGCCGAGGACGGATCGCTGACCGAACTGTCGTGGGCCGAACTGCTCGGGCGCACAGCGGCATTCGCGGGTGTGCTGCGCGCGCAGGGCGTCGAGCCGGGCGACCGGGTGGCCGGGTACCTGCCGAATATCCCCGAGGCGATCATCGCTTTTCTCGCCACGGCGAGCCTGGGGGCCGTGTGGAGCGCCTGCGGCCAGGACTACTCGGCGAAGGCGGCCCTCGACCGGCTGGGTCAGCTCGAACCCGTGGTGCTGGTGACGGCCGACGGATACCACTACGGCGGTAAGGCCCACGACAAGACCGGCGATATCGCCACCCTCCGCGCCGGGCTGCCGACGCTGCGGGCCGCGGTCGTGGTGTCGCGGCTCGGTGGCGCGGTGCCGAATTCGCTGAACTGGGCGGAGATCACCGAGCCGGGCGATGCCGAGATCGATACCGGGAAGGTCGATTTCGACCACCCGCTGTGGGTTCTCTACTCTTCGGGCACCACCGGCCTGCCCAAGGGGATCGTGCACGGTCACGGCGGCGTGCTGCTGGAGCATCTCAAAGCCGTTGCCCTGCAATCCGATATCGGCCGTGACGACACCTTCTTCTGGTACACCAGCCCCAGCTGGATGATGTGGAACTTCCAGGTCGCCGGGTTGCTGGTGGGCGCGACCATCGTCTGCTACGACGGCAATCCGGCCCATCCCGCGCCGGATGCGCTGTGGGATATCGCCGCTCGGACCGGGACCACGGTGCTGGGCAGCAGTCCCGGATATGTGCTGGGCTGTATCAAGGCCGGGGTGGCGCCGAAGGACGAGCACGATCTGTCGGCGCTGCGGACCGTCGGGATCACCGGGTCGTCGCTGCCGCCGTCGTCGTCACTGTGGTTGCGCGACAACGTCGGTGAGCGGGTGCAGGTCTCCTCGCTGAGCGGTGGGACGGATGTGGTGTCGGCGTTCATCGGCGGCGTGCGCACGGTGCCGGTGTGGCCCGGGGAGCTGTCGGCGCCGTATCTCGGTGCGGCCGTGGACGCCTGGGATCCGACGGGCCATCCGATCCGCGACGAGGTCGGTGAGCTGGTCCTCACCCGGCCGATGCCGTCGATGCCGGTCAAGTTCTGGAACGATCCGGACGGATCCCGGTATCGCGGTGCTTATTTCGAGATGTTCCCGGGTGTGTGGCGGCACGGCGACTGGATCACCATTACCGACCACGGGAGCATCGTCGTGCACGGGCGGTCCGATTCGACGTTGAACCGCCACGGGATTCGCATGGGGTCGGCCGATATCTACCAGGCGGTGGAGCGGCTCCCCGAGATCGCCGAGGCCCTGGTGATCGGCGCGGAACAGCCCGACGGCGGCTACTGGATGCCGCTGTTCGTCGTGCTCGCCGAGGGCGTTGACCTGACCGACGAGGTGCGCAGGCGCATCACCGAGACCATCCGCACCGAGGCCTCTCGCCGCCACGTCCCCGACGAGATCATCGTCGCCCCCGGCATCCCGCACACCCGCACCGGCAAGAAACTCGAGGTCCCGATCAAACGCCTCTTCCAGGGCGCGGATCCGGCGCGCGTGGTGGAACGCACCGCCGTCGACAACCCGGACCTGCTCGACTGGTACGCCGCGGTCAAGCCGAAGTTCTGACACCGCCGGTAGCGAGGTAGGTCGGGTCGGCCGTCGTGAGGCGGCCGTCGGTCATCGTGTGGATCGCGTCCATGCGGTGGAGGTGGGTGTGGTCGTGGGTGACCAGGACCGTGGCGGCGCCGTGGTCGCGGGCGACTCGGAGGATGAGATCGATGACGGCGGCGCCGCGTTCGGTGTCGAGGGCGCTGGTGGGTTCGTCGACGACCAGCAGGGCCGGGTCGTTCATGAGGGCGCGGGCGATGTTCACTCGTTGGCGCTGACCGCCGGAGAGCTGGGCGGGACGTTTGTGCTCGTGTGCGGACATGTCGACCGCCGCGAGGAGATCCCTTGCCTTCGCACGTGTTTCGCGACGAACCCGGGAGGAGGCGAACAGTCGTCGGCCCAGGTGCGCCATGGCCTCCAACTGCTCGACAGCGGTCAGGGCGGGGAGGAGATTCGGCTGCTGGAACACGATGCCGATCTCCGTGCGGCGCAGGGCGGCGGCGGTGCCCCGGTCGAGGGTCGCGAGATCCACACCGCCGTCGGCGGTTTCGAGGATCACCCGTCCGGAATCGGGACGGATCAGGGTCGACAGCACGGCCAGCAGGCTGGATTTACCGGACCCGGACGGGCCGGTGACGGCGGCGATCTGCCCGCCGTCGACCCGGAGGTGCACGTGGTCGAGTGCGGTGAGGCGGCTGTCGCCGTCGGGATAGGTGAGGGTGACGTCGGTGGCCGTGAGCGAGGTGGACAACGAAAACTCCTGTACCGCAAATAATGTCAGCGTGATTGGTTGAGGGCGGTGAGCGGGTCGGCGGTGACGAGGAAGCGCAGGGCGCAGGCGGCTCCGATCAAGCCCAGGACGATCAGCGCCGCCGCCGGGAGGAGCGTCGTCGTGGGATCGAGGACGAACGGCAGGGCGTCGCCGAGGAACGCGCCCGCCGCGGCCGTGATCCCGACCCCGAGCGCGACACCGGCGAGCAGCACGATCAGCGCCTGTCCCAGCGCATCCCGCGCCAGCGATCCGGTGGTGGCGCCCAGCGCCTTCAGGACGGCGATGTCCGGAGTGCGCTGGATCGTCCAGACCGTGAAGAAGGCCCCGATCACCAGGGCGGAGATCGCGAACAGCAGGACCGTCATCAGCGTCAGCGAACCGTTCTCGGCCTGATAGGAACTCAGCGCCGACAGCGCGTCCTTCCTCGCGGTGGAGGTGGTGTGCGCGGCCGCGTTCGCGGCGTCGAGGTCGGGGATGTGCGAGACCAGCAGCACGGTGGCCGCGCCGCCCCGGGGCTCGACGGACCGCCAGTCCGGCAGCGTCATCCACACGACCGGGGTGTGGCTGTACCAGTCGTCGCCGCCGATCGACGCGACGGTGAAGGTCCCGGTCCCGAGCGAGACGCGGTCGCCGGGCGCGGCGGACAGTTGCTGTGCCGCCCGCTCGCTGAGCGCGACGGTCCCGGTTGCTATGTGATTGCCGAAGGCGTCGCCCTCGGTACCGAACAGGGCCACCCCGGTGGGCGCGGAGCCGTCGGCGGAAGCTTGGCCGCGGCCGATACCCACCGGCTCGACCACCCCGCCCGTATCCCGCCACGCCCGGACCTGATCCGCCGACAGCGCCGAGGAGTCGTAGGACGGCGAGCCCCCGGTGTCGGCGAAGACGACCGCGTCACCGGTCATCTTGTCGAGGGCGGAGACGTTCTGGTGTGCCAGGCCGGCCGTGAGGCCGCTGAGGAAACTCACCAGCAGCGCGACCATGACGACTACCAGGGTGATGAGCAGAAAGCGACCGCGTGCGGCGCGGAGATCGCGGAGGGCGACGAACATGGTTCCAGCCTGTCGCGATCGCGGTCGCCGGCCATCGCGAGAGCGGACCACAATCCGCACTGCCGATGATGGGCGGCCGAATACAACCTTCGATGGATGCCGCGCGGATAACCCCGCATAAGCTGGCAGACGTGCACCGTTCGCCCCTGACCCCCGTCTTCGCGGCATTGCAGCTCGGGCTGCACGCGCTGATGGTGGCGCTGGCCGCGGTGGTGGTGGGGCGCGCCATGGTGCCCGGCGAGGAGCACCGGTGGGGCGTGGTCGTCCTCGCGGTGCTGTTCATCGCCGCCTACTTCGCCGGGTCGGTGCTGCGCGGGCGGCCGGTGGCGGCGCGGGTGTGGCTGGGCGTGCTGACCGTGCTGTGGCTGGGGCTGGTAGCGCTCGAGCCGTACGCCGTGTATCTCGTCTTCGGGCTGTTCTTCCTGTATCTGCATCTGCTGCCGCGGTTTTGGGGCGCGGTGGCGGTGGCGGCCGCGACGGCGGCCGCGGTGGTCGGCTTCGCGCTGCATCGCGGCTGGACCATCGGCGGCGTGGTGGGGCCGCTGCTCGGGTCGCTGGTCGCGGTCGCGATCGGCCTGGGCTATCAGGCGCTGTTCCGGGAGGCGGCCGACCGGCAGCAGCTGATCGACGAATTGCTCGCCGCCCGTGCGACACTCGCCGATCAGGAGCGCACCGCGGGTAAGCTCGCCGAACGGCAGCGGCTGGCGCAGGAGATCCACGACACCGTGGCCCAGGGGTTGTCGAGCATCCAGCTGCTGTTGCACGCGGTCGAGCGGTCCGCTCCGGAACATCCCGGGCTGCAACAGATCCGGCTCGCCCGCGAGACGGCGGCGGAGAATCTCGCCGAAACCCGCCAGCTCATCGCCGCACTCACCCCGGCCGTCCTGGACGGGCAATCGCTGACCGAGGCGCTGGATCGGGTGGCGCAGCGCGCCGAAACCCCAGGGCTGCATACCCAGATGCTGGTGGAGGGCGTTCCGGAGCGGCTGCCGATGCCGATCGAGGCGGCGCTGGTGCGGGTGGCGCAGGGCGCGGTATCCAACGTCGTCCGGCACGCGCGGGCCGACCGGATGCGGATCACCCTCACCTACGCCGACGACGCCGTGCACATGGACGTGGTCGACGACGGAATCGGTATCGACCCCGCGGTTTTCGCGCGCGGCACCTTCGGGCTCAACGCCATGCGCAGCCGGGTCGAGGAGCAGGGTGGGAGTATGAGCGTGGAGTCCGAACCCGGGCACACCGCCGTGACCGTCACGTTCCCGCTGGAGGATTCGCCATGATCCGCCTGCTGCTCGCCGACGACCACGCCATCGTCCGCGCCGGATTGCGGGCGCTGCTGGATTCGGGCGAGGACGTCGAGGTGGTCGGCGAGGCCGCGACCGCGGAGGAGGCCGTCGCCTTCTGCGCCACAACAGAAGTCGACCTGGTCCTGATGGATCTCCGCTTCGGGCCGGGCAGGTCGGGCGTGGACGCGACCGCCGCCCTGCGCGCCCTGCCCCGTTCTCCGAACGTGCTGGTGGTGACGAACTACGACACCGACGCCGATATCCTCGGCGCCATCGAGGCCGGCGCCTGCGGCTACATCCTCAAGGACACCCCGCCCGCCGAACTGCTGGCCGCGGTGCGCGGCGCGGCGGCGGGGGAGAGCGTGCTGTCGCCGTCGGTCGCCTCCAAACTCATGACCCGGGTCCGCAAACCCGACACCACCCTGAGCCCCCGGGAAATCGAGGTGCTGCGGCTGGTCGCCGACGGACATTCCAATCGCGAGATCGGCAAACGCCTGTTCCTCAGCGAGACCACCGTGAAATCCCATCTGGTGCATATCTATTCGAAGCTCGGGGTGAAGTCGCGGACATCGGCGGTGGCGCGGGCGCGGGAGCGTGGCGCCATTTAGGGCGTGTGCTGGCCGATTCCGGGGAGACCTGGTCGTAGGCTGGCACGCATGGCCGACATCACCGATCCTCGCGTGCGCGAATTCCTGTCCCACGGCACGCGCACCGGCAAGCTCGCGTTCGTGGCCAAGGACGGCCGTCCTGTCATCAACCCGGTGTGGTTCATCGTCGAGGGCGATGAACTGGTGTTCAACACGGGTAAGGACACGGCCAAGGGCCGGGCGGTCGCCCGCGACCCGCGCGTGGCGCTGTGTGTCGACCTGGAGGAGCCCCCGTTCGGGTACCTGCAGGTCCAGGGCACCGTCACCATTTCCGAGGACCCCGAAGAGCTGGTGCGCACCGCGACCGCCATCGCCGGCCGGTACATGGGCGCCGACCGGGCCGAGGAGTTCGGCAAGCGCAACGGCGTGCCGGGTGAGCTGGTGGTCCGGCTGCGGCCCACCAAGATCCTCGGCGGATTCGATATGACCGGCTAGCTCACGCTGCCGGTCCGGTGATGCGAGTGCGTGCCTACACTCGCGGAATGACCGTGCACTTCATCGGGGCGGGGCCGGGGGCCGCGGATTTGCTGACGGTGCGAGCCGTGCGGATGCTGGGGGAGTCCGCGGTGTGTCTGTACGCGGGGACCTACCTGGACGCCGAGGTGCTGGGGCACTGTGCCGCGGGGGCCGAACTGGTGGATACGCAGGGGCTGGATCTCGATCAGATCATCGGGCACTGCGAGCGGGCGCATGCGGAGGGGAAGGATGTCGCTCGGCTGTGCTCGGGGGATCCGTCCGTGTATTCGGCGCTCACCGAGCAGACCCGGCGGCTGGACGCGGCGGGCATCCCGTGGGATGTCACGCCGGGGGTGCCCGCCTACGCGGCCGCGGCCGCCCTGCTCGGTACCGAGCTGACCGTGCCGGAGCTGGTGCAGTCGGTGGTGCTGACCCGGACCCACGCGCGCTCCACCGCCATGCCGGAGTCCGAGGCGCTCGCGAGCTTCGCCAGGACCGGGGCCACCCTTGCGTTGCATCTGGCCATCACCCGTATCCGGCCGCTCGCCGCGGAGTTGTCGGCCGAGTACGGCAGTGACTGCCCGGTCGCCGTGGTCTATCGCGCGAGCCGGCCTGATCAGCTCGTTCTGCGGGCCACCCTCGCCGATATCGCCGACCGGGTCGAGGCGGCCGGACTGCGCCAGGCCGCGATCATCCTGGTCGGACGGGCGCTGGCCGGCTCCGGCGGCTGCGCCCAGTCCCATCTCTACGACCCGGCTCGGGACCGCGGACATCTGTCCGACGCGAGGAACGGGCGCGAGTAGAACAGCAATGTCGGGCTCATGCGTGCACACGTCGCAAGGTGGAATCGAGCACAGCGGACCGGCGGCACGGATCCCGGTGTGATCACTCGCTCACCCCGGACCCGTATGGGGCCTTGACCGGAGGCGCGCGGCGTCTCCGAGCCCGTCGGCACGCGTGCGCCGAGCGCCTCGAACGCGGCAATCCGGGCGGCGTGAGTGTGCTGTCGAGGCCCCGACCCGCGCATTCGGCGGTCCTGGCGGAGGTGCGGTAGATTGCTTCCCTTGCCCTTGGGCCGTGGCGGAAGGTGGGCCGGAGGGGCGGAAAAGTCGAACTCCCATGATGCTCAACGGCTATGACCCTTTTTGGTCAGCGGGCCGGAGCGGGCGGTAGATTGGTTCGGTGGTCAGCAGTGAGGTTCGGCGAGTGGGCGATCCGGGTCCGGTGGGTGTGGTCGGGCCCATGTAACAAGATCGGCCTGACCAACGGATACGTCCAATGAACATTTTTGTCTGATTGAGTTTCGAAGTGAGCCCCGACCGTCGGACGACACGCTGGGACAGGTGAGCGTCGGCGTCGGTGTGCCATCGGGGAGCGCTGCACGGTGTTCCGGAAGTGAGGTTGACGGTTGGACCGGCTGGATTTCGGCGGAAACGGCGAAGCTGGCAGCGAGGTGACGCCCACGCCGGTTTCGGGGGACGAACTCTTCCCGCTCTCGCCGGCGCAGCTCGGTATCTGGTATGCCCAGGCGCTGGATCCGCAGGTGCCGATCAATATCGCCCAGTACGTCGACCTGCACGGCGACCTGGACCGTGAGATCCTGCGCCGGGCGTGCATCGACTCCTCCGAGGAACTCGATTCGGGCTTCATGTGCCTGGCCGAGCGTGACGGCGAGCCGATGCAGTACATCGACCCGACCATCCCGGACCGGGACGAGATCGTCTACCTCGACCTGCGGGGCGAAGAGGACCCCGAGGCGACCGCGCAGGAGTGGATGCGCGCGGAGTACAGCCGCCCGCTGAACCTGCTCACCGACCGTCTCATCCGGCTCGCGGTCCTGCAGCTGAGCGACGACCACTGGTTCTGGTACCTGCGCGCGCACCACATCGTGCTCGACGGCTTCAGCGCCATGAACTACCTGAACCGCGCGTGCGAGCTGTACACGGCCTACCTCGAGGGCGTCGAGCCGAAGCCCTACAAGCCGACCAAACTCCGTGAGCTGGTCCGCTCCGAATTCGAATACCGCGAGAGCACCCGCTTCCAGGGCGACCGCGAGCACTGGGCGAAGCGCGTCGAGGGCCTCGAGGAGGGGTCGAGTCTGGTCGGGCGTTCGGCGGCCCCCGCGCCCCTCAACGGGGTCGCGAGCGCGGCGCTGTCGCCGGAGCAGACGGAACTGCTGGATGCGGCCGTCCAGCGGCACGACTCGTCGCCCGCGGCCCTGCTGCTGGCCGGTTTCGCGGCGTACCTGGCGCAGTGGACCAGCAGCGAGGAAGTGATCCTGAGCCTGCCGGTGACCGCGCGCACGACCGCGATCATGCGGCGCTCCGGCGGCGTCTCGTCCAATATCGTGCCGCTGCGGTTGCCGGTCGGATACCGGACCACCGTCGCCGATCTGCTGAAGTCGGTCACCGTCGAGGTGTCCGGCGCGCTGCGGCACCAGCGCTACCGGCACGAGGACATCCGGCGCGACAGCGCGGACGGCGCGGCGGTCACCAAGGAATTCTTCGGTCCGTGGGTCAACATCATGTTGTTCCAGGACGAGGTGGCCCTGGGCCCGGTGGTCGGGCACATGCACGTGCTGTCGACCGGCTCCATCGAGGACCTCGGTGTCAATTTCTACCAGTCGATGGGCGGGACGGTCTCCCACATCGACTTCGAGACCAACCCGAATCTCTACACCGAAGACGAAGCGCGGCAGCATCATTCGCGGTTCCTGGAGTTCTTCGACCGGTTCCTGGCGGCCGACGCCGAGCAGGTGCTGTGGGAACTGCCGATCACTACGGAATCGGAACTGGACCGCACCCTGGCGGAGTGGATCGACTCCGACCACGAGGTGCCCGATACGACCCTGACCGCCCTGCTGGACGACCGGATCGCGGCGAGCCCCGACGCGGTCGCGCTCGAATTCGAGGGCGCGACACTGACCTACGCCGAATTCGGCGCCCGGGTCAACCGGCTCGCCCGTGCGCTGATCGCCGATGGCGTCGGCCCGGAATCGCTTGTCGCCCTGGGTATGCGGCGTTCGCTCGAACTCGTGATCGGCATGCACGCGGTGCTGAGGACCGGCGGCGCGTACGTGCCGATCGACCCGGACCATCCGGCCGAGCGCACCGCCTACATTCTCGAATCCGCCTCTCCGGTCTGCGTTCTCACCGTCTCCACCGACGACGTGGAGTTGCCGGAGTCGGTGCGGCGGGTGGAGATCGACACCCTCGACACCGCCGGCTTCTCCGAGGCCGCGATCACCGACGACGAGCGCTCGGCCCCGCTGCTGCCGGGCAACACCGCCTACGTCATCTACACCTCCGGCTCCACCGGACGGCCCAAGGGCGTGGCGGTCACGCACCGCGCGATCGTCAACCAGCAGCTGTGGATGCTGGACGAGTACCGGCTGACCGGCGACGACGTCTACCTGCAGAAGACCGCGACCACCTTCGACGTCTCGCTGTGGGGCTACTTCCTGCCCCTGCTCGTGGGCGCGAAACTCGTGATCGCGACCCCGGACGGGCATCGCGATCCGGTCTACGTGGCCCAGGCCATCGAGCGGCACGGCGTGACCGTGACCGACTTCGTGCCGTCCATGCTGACGGTGTTCGTCTCGCACGCCACCCCCGACCAGATCGCCTCGCTGCGTGCGGTATTCGTCATCGGTGAGGCACTGCCGCCGGAGACGGCCGCCGGATTCCGGGCCATCAGCTCGGCGGGCCTGCACAACCTCTACGGCCCCACCGAGGCCGCCGTCTCGGTGACCTATTGGGAGGCCACCGAATCCGACACCACGACGGTGCCGATCGGTATTCCCGAATGGAATGTCGAAGCCTACGTGCTGGATTCGCGGCTGCGTCCCGCCGCGATCGGCGCACCCGGTGAGCTGTACCTGGCCGGTCGCCAGCTGGCCCGCGGCTACCTCGGCCGCCCGGACCTGACCTCGGATCGCTTCGTCGCGAGTCCGCTCTCGGTGCCGGGTGCTCGTATGTACCGCACCGGCGACCTGGTGCGCTGGAACGACTCCGGAGCCCTCGAATACATCGGCCGCACCGACTTCCAGGTGAAGTTCCGCGGCCAGCGCATCGAACTCGGCGAGATCGAGACCGACCTGCTGGCCCATCCCGCGGTGAGCCAGGCCGTGGTGCTGGTGGCCGACACCGCCACCGGTCAGCAGCTGGTCGCGTATGTCGTTCCTGCCCGGGGCCTGTCCGCCGATCCCGCCGAACTCACCCGGTTCGTCGCGGAGAAGCTGCCCGCCTACATGGTGCCGGCCTCGATCATGGTGCTGGACGCGCTGCCGCTGAACACCTCCGGCAAGCTGGATCGGAAGGCATTGCCGGAGCCGGTGTTCAGCGCCGACGCCGCCGGCTACCGCGCACCCCGCAACCAGGTCGAGGAGATCGTCGCGGGCGTCTTCGGCGATGTGCTCGGGCACGAGCGCGTCGGCATCGACGACAACTTCTTCGACCTCGGCGGCAACTCGCTGGTCGCCACGCAGGTGGTCGCGCGGATCTCCGCGGCCTTCGGCATCCAGCTGGGTGTGCGCGCGCTGTTCGAGACACCGACCGTGGCCGCGCTCGCGGTGCGCGTCGAATCCGCCACGCCCGCAAGCGTTTCCCGCCCGCCGCTGGTGGCGCAGCCGCGTCCGGAGCGGGTGCCGCTGTCGCTGGCGCAGCAGCGGATGTGGTTCATCAACCAGTTCGACCCGACGGTCCCGACCTACAACCTGCCGTTCGTGGTGCGGCTGCGCGGCAAGGTCGACCTGAGCGCGTTGCAGGCCGCCCTGCTGGATGTGATCGCCCGCCAGGAGTCGCTGCGCACGATCTTCCCGGAGTCCGAGGACGGCGGCTACCAGCGGGTGCTGCCGATCGAGGCGGTCGATCTCGGCATCGAGATGCGGGAGACCGACGAGTCGACGCTGGCGGCCGCGCTCGCCGATTTCGCCTCGACCGGCTTCGACGTCTCCCGTGATCTGCCGATCCGGGTCCGGGTGCACCGGGTGCTCGGGACCGGGGACGAGGACCACTACGCGGTGGCCTTCGTCGTGCATCACATCGCGGCCGACGGCTTCTCGTTCGGGCCGCTGGCGCGCGACGTGGCCGCCGCCTACCTGCCGCGCGCCGCCGGGCAGACTCCGGCGTGGTCGCCGCTGCCGGTGCAGTACGCCGACTTCAGCCTGTGGCAGCGCGAACTGCTCGGCGCCGAGACCGACCCGGATTCCATTGCCTCCCGGGAGATCTCGTACTGGCACCGCGCGCTGGCGGGCCTGCCGGATCAGCTGGATCTGCCCACCGACCGGCCGCGGCCGCCGGTGCAGAGCTTCCGGGGTAGCCGGATCACCTTCGACATCGATCCGGCGATGCACGCGCAGCTGTCGAACCTCGCACGCGCGCAGGGCGTCTCGCTGTTCATGGTGTTGCACGCTGCGCTGTCGGTGCTGCTGGCCCGGCTGTCGGGCACCGAGGACATCGCGATCGGCAGCCCGGTCGCCGGTCGTGGCGAGCAGGCCCTCGACGACCTGATCGGCATGTTCGTCAACACCCTCGTGCTGCGCAGCGAGGTGGACGGCGCCGAGCGGTTCACCGAATTCCTCGACCGCACCCGCGATGCGGACCTGTCCGCCTTCGCGAACGCCAACGTGCCGTTCGAGCGCCTGGTCGAGGTGCTCAACCCGGCCCGCTCGCAGGCGCGGCATCCGCTGTTCCAGGTGATGCTGTCGTTCCAGGAGCTGTCGCACGCCACCATGGAGATGGCGGGGCTGACGGTCTCGGCCGAGGAACTCGACGTCGACATCGCCAAGTTCGATCTGCAGTGGACCCTCACCGAGGGTCGCGGCGCACAGGGCGAACTCGAGGGCATCTCGGTCGTGGTGTCCTACGCCACCGATCTGTTCGACGCGGCCACGGTCGCCGAATTCGGCCGCCGCTACCTGCGGCTGCTCACCGCCGTCATCGCCGATCCGGCCACCGCGGTCGGCGATATCGACCTGCTCGACGAGGCCGAGCACGGCAAGGTGCTCGAGACGTGGAACGCCACCGCGGCCGAGGTCGACACCACCGCGACGCTGGTATCGCTGTTCGAGGAGCAGGCCGCCCGCACCCCGGACGCGACCGCGCTCACGTACGAGGGGACGAGTCTGTCCTACGGCGAGTTCGCCGATCGGGTGCACCGGCTGGCCCGGCACCTGATCGCCCTCGGCGCGGGCCCGGATTCGACTGTCGCGCTGGGGATGCGGCGCTCGATCGACCTGCTGGTCGGCATGTATGCCACGGTCGTGGCGGGCGGCGCGTACGTGCCGCTGGATCCGGACCACCCGATCGACCGCACCCGCTACATCCTCGACACCGCGCAGCCGATCTGCGTGCTGACGACCGCCCAGGACGCCGAGGACCTGCCCGGCGACACGGGCCTGGAGCACCTCGAGATCGACCGGCTGGACCTGTCCGGCGTCGACGGCGCGCCGCTGACCGACGCGGAACGCGCTGCGCCGCTGCGGCCTTCGAATATCGCGTACGTGATCTTCACGTCCGGATCGACGGGGCGGCCGAAGGGCGTCGCGGTCTCGCATGCCGCGATCGTGAACCGCCTCGTGTGGATGCAGTCGGAGTACGGCCTCACCGCCGACGACACCGTATTGCAGAAGACCCCGGCGACGTTCGACGTGTCGGTGTGGGAGTTCTTCTGGCCGTTGCAGATCGGTGCGCGGCTGGTGATCGCGCGGCCGGACGGCCATCGCGATCCGTCCTATCTGGCGCAGGTGATCGCCGCGGAGTCGGTGACGACCGCCCACTTCGTGCCGTCGATGCTCTCGGTGTTCGTGACCGAGATCGCCTCGCCGGGAAGCGCTTCCGCGGAATCGTCGCTGCGCACGGTGTTCTCCTCGGGCGAGGCGTTGCCCGCGGCGACGGCGCAGCGACTGATCGAGCTGACGGGCGCCCGCCTGCACAACCTGTACGGCCCAACCGAGGCCGCGGTCGACGTCACCTATCACGAGGTGACCGCCGCGGACCTGGTGTCGGTGCCGATCGGCCGCCCGGTCGCGAATACCGCTCTGTACGTTCTGGATTCGCGCCTGCACCCGGTCGCACCGGGTGTCGCGGGTGAGCTGTATCTCGCGGGCGCGCAGCTGGCGCGCGGGTACGTGGGCCGCCCGGATCTGACCGCGGATCGCTTCGTGGCGAGTGCGTTCGGAGATGGCGAGCGGCTGTACCGCACCGGCGACCTGGTGCGGTGGACCGCCGACGGCGAACTCGAATACATCGGCCGCACCGACTTCCAGGTGAAGCTGCGCGGCCTGCGCATCGAACTCGGTGAGATCGAATCCGCCCTCACGGCAATCGAATCCGTCGCCGCGGCGGTGGCCATGGTGCGCACGGACAACCGGCTGGGCGATCAGCTCGTCGGCTACCTGACCCCGACGGCCGGCGAGGTCGACGTGGACGCGGTGCGCGCGGAGCTGTCCGCCGCGCTGCCCGCGTACATGGTGCCGACGGCATTCGTGGTGCTCGACGCGTTCCCGCTCAACTCCTCCGGCAAGGTGGACCGCCGCGCGCTGCCCGCCCCGGTGTTCGAGCTGCGCGAATTCCGCGCCCCGACAACGCCGATCGAGGAGATCGTCGCCCAGATCTTCGGCGACGTCCTCGGCATCGACCGCGTCGGCATCGACGACGACTTCTTCGACCTCGGCGGCAACTCGCTCACCGCCACCCAGGTCGCCTCCCGCATGGGCATCGCGCTCGATACGCGGGTGCCCGTGCGCATGCTGTTCGAGGCCACGACCGTCGGCGCCCTCGCGGCCCGGGTCGAATCGCATGCCGGGGACGGCGCGCGCAAGGCGCTGGTGGCCCGCGAGCGGCCGGAGGAGGTGCCGCTGTCGCTGGCTCAGCAGCGCATGTGGTTCCTCAACCGCTACGACACCGCCTCGGCGGTCAACAACATCCCGGTCGCCATCCGGCTGTCCGGTGAACTCGATGTGGCGGCACTGCAGGTCGCGGTCATCGACGTGATCGACCGGCACGAATCGCTGCGCACGGTCTTCCCGGAGACCGGCGCCGCGCCGGTCCAGCTGGTGCTCGACGCGGCCCAGATCGTCCCGGACCTGACCCCGGTCCCGGTGACCGAGCACAACCTGATCGCGCACCTGATCGAGCTGGCCTCGATGGCGTTCGACGTCACCAGCGAGGTGCCGCTGCACGCCCGGCTGTTCGAGATCAGCGAGTCGGAATACGTGCTCGGGATGGTGGTGCACCACATCTCGGCCGACGGCTGGTCGATGGGACCGCTGGCCCGCGACGTCATGGTCGCCTACGCGGCGCGCACGATGTGGGAGCAGCCGACCTGGTCGGAGCTGCCGGTGCAATACGCCGACTACGCGCTGTGGCAGCGCGAGATGCTGGGCTCGGAGGACGATCCGGCGTCGCTGATCTCCGACCAGATCCGGTACTGGCAGCGCGAACTCGCCGATCTGCCGGACGAGCTGGTCCTGCCCGCCGATCGCCCGCGCCCGGCCGTGGCGTCCTACCGCGGCGGCGTGCACTCGTTCGTGATCGCGCCCGGCACCCAGGCCCGGTTGCTGGAACTCGGCCGCCGGCACAACGCCTCGCTGTTCATGGTGATGCACAGCGCGCTGGCCGTGCTGCTGGCGCGGCTGTCGGGCAGCTCCGATATCGCCATCGGCACGCCGGTCGCGGGTCGTGGCGAGGCCGCCCTCGACGACCTGATCGGCATGTTCGTCAACACGCTCGTGCTGCGCACGGACGTCGACGGCGCCGAGACCTTCGTGCAGTTGCTGGGCCAGGCCCGCAATACCGACCTGCAGGCGTTCGCGCACGCCGACGTGCCCTTCGAGCGGCTGGTGGAGGTGCTCAACCCCGCGCGCTCGCAGGCGCGGCACCCGCTGTTCCAGGTGGCGCTGTCGTTCGAGAACCTGCCGGAGAACACCTTCGAACTGCCCGGATTGCGGGTCTCCACGGTCGATTTCGAGGTCGACACCGCGAAATTCGATCTGGCGCTGACCCTTCGGGAGGCCGGGCAGGGGTCCGACGGCGGCATGCTGGGCGAGATCTCCTTCGCCCGTGACCTGTTCGACGACGGGACCGTGCAGGAGTTCGCGTCCCGCTTCATGCGGCTGCTGGAAGCGATCATCGAGCGGCCCGAGCTGCCGGTCGGTGAGCTGGAGATCCTGGCGGATGCCGAGCGTGCCGAACTGCTCGGCCGCACCGGCGGTCCGGCCGTGCCGCCGAGCACCCTGCCGGAGCTGCTGGCGGCGGCCGCCGCCAGCAACCCGCAGGGGCAGGCGGTCGTCTTCGCGGGCGAATCGATCACCTACGCCGAGCTGGACGAGTCCTCCGCGCGGCTGGCGCGGGCGCTGATCGCCCGCGGCGCCGGGCCGGATGTCATTGTGGCCGTGGCCGTTCCGCGGTCGATCGAGCAGATCCGGGCGGTGTGGGCGGTGGCCCGCGCCGGAGCCGCGTTCCTGCCGGTCGATCCCGCGTACCCGAGCGACCGCATCACGCACATGATGTCGGATTCCGGTGCGCGGCTGGGTATTACGCTCACCGCCCAGGTGGACGCGCTGCCGCCGATCGCGGACGGCGAATGGCTGTCGCTGGACGACCCGGAGTTCGCCGCCGAGGTGGCCGCGAACTCCGCCGATCCGGTGACGGACGCCGATCGCACGGCAACGGTGCGGCACGCGCATACCGCCTACGTGATCTACACGTCCGGTTCCACCGGTGTGCCCAAGGGCGTCGTGGTCACCCACGCGGGTCTCGCGAACTTCAGCGCGTTGCAGGTGGAACGCTACGGCTTGGACCGCGACTCGCGGGCGCTGGCCTTCGCGTCGCCGTCGTTCGACGCGTCGGTGCTGGAACTACTGCTCGCCGTCGGCTCCGCGGGCGCGCTGGTCGTGGTGCCGCCGGGCACCTACGGCGGCGACGAACTCGGCGAGCTGATCGCCCGCGAGCGGGTCACGGTCGGCCTGATCACGCCGTCGGTGCTGGCCTCGCTGGATCCGGCGGCGCTGACCGGTATGCGCGCCATCATCGCCGGTGGCGAGGCGCTGACCGCGGACCTGGTCGCGAAATGGTCGGTGGCGCCCGGTGATTCGGGCGAGCGCCGGCTGCACAACGCCTACGGCCCGACCGAGGCGACGATCGCCACCAACATCAGCGGCCGCCTGCTGCCCGGCGATCCGGTGACCATCGGCGGCCCGGTGCGCGGCATGCGCGCGCTGGTGCTGGACGCCCGCCTGCGCCCGGTCCCCGAGGGCGTCGTCGGCGAACTGTACGTCGGCGGCATCCAGCTGGCCCGCGGCTACCACGCCCGCCCCGCGCTCACCGCCGACCGGTTCGTGGCCGACCCCTTCGCTGGCGCTCGGGGTAGTGATGTGCCTGGCGCTCGGGGTAGTGATGTGCCTGGCGTTGGGGGTAGTGATGTGCCTGGCGTTGGGGCTAATGGCGTGCCCGGCGTTGGCGGTAATGGTGCGCCTGGCGTTGGGGGCAGTGGTGTGCCTGGCGCTGCGGGTGGTGGCGTCGATAGTGGCGTGGCTCCTGGCGCACGGCTTTACCGCACCGGTGACGTGGTGCGGTGGCGGCGGGATGCCGATGGTGCGGCGGTTGTGGAGTATGTGGGCCGCAACGACTTCCAGGTGAAGATTCGCGGGTTCCGGATCGAGCTGGGTGAGATCGACGCCGCGTTGACGAGCCATCCGGATGTCGACTTCGCGGTCACCCTGGGGCGGACCAACGAAGCCGGGTCCACCTTCCTGGTGTCCTACGTCCGGGCTGTGACCGGGCGGGAGATCGATGTCACCGCGCTGTCGGCGCATGTCGCCGACCGGCTGCCGGCCTATATGGTGCCGACGGTCGTCATGGTGCTCGACGAGATCCCGCTGACCCCGGTCGGCAAGCTGGACCGCAAGGCGCTCCCGGAGCCCGAGCTGACCCCGCGCGAATTCCGTGCTCCCGCAACGCCGCTGGAGGAGATCGTCGCGGGCATCTTCGCCGATCTGCTCGGCGTCGAGCGCGTCGGCGCGGACGACGACTTCTTCTCCCTCGGCGGCAACTCGCTGATCGCCACCCAGGTCGCCGCCCGCCTCGGCGCGGCCCTGGATGCGGAGGTCGGCGTCCGGGCGCTGTTCGAGGCCCCGACGGTCGCCGGACTCGCCGCCCGGGTGGGCGGCCGCGCCGGAACCGGTGTGCGCCTGCCGCTCACGGCCCGCACCCGCCCCGAGCGCCCGCCGCTCTCGCCGGCGCAGCAGCGGATGTGGTTCCTGAACCGGTTCGACACCGCGTCGGCCGCCAACAACATCCCGGTCGCGGTCCGCTTCACCGGCGACCTCGACATCGACGCGCTGCGCGGCGCGGTCGCCGACGTGATCGCGCGGCACGAATCGCTGCGCACGGTCTACCCGTCCGCCGACGGCATCGGCTACCAGCAGGTGCTGCCGTCCGCGCGGGCCGTCCCGGACCTCGAGGTGGTCCCGGTCGCCGCGGGCGATCTGCTGCCGGTCCTCACGGACTTCGTCGCCCGCGGCTTCGACGTCACCGCCGAACCGCCGGTGCGCCTGCGCGTCTACGAATTCGGGCCCGAGAACTATGTGCTCGTCGTGGTCGCGCATCACATCGCGGCCGACGGTTTCTCGATGCGCCCGCTGGTGCGCGATCTGATGACCGCCTACCTGGCCCGCGCCGCGGGGCAGGTGCCCGGCTGGTCGCCGCTGCCGATCCAGTACGTGGATTACGCGCTGTGGCAACGGGATACGCTCGGCTCCGAGGACGACCCGCGGTCCTCGATCTCCGAGCAGGTCGAGTACTGGCGCGGCGCGCTGGCCGGCCTGCCGGACGAACTGCGGCTGTCCACCCGGCCGCGCCCGTCCGTCGCCGCCTACCGGGCCGGGACGCACCGGTTCCGGGTGCCCGGTCAGCTCGTGGACGGCCTGAGCGCCGTCGGCCGCCGGCACGGCACCACCCTGTTCATGGTTGTGCACAGCGCCTTCGCGGCGCTGCTGGCACGCCTGAGCGGCACCACCGACATCGCGGTGGGCACGCCCGCCGCCGGCCGTGGCGAGCAGGCGCTGGACGATCTCGTCGGCATGGTCGTGAACACGCTCGTGCTGCGCACCGAGATCGACACCGGCGCCCCGTTCACCGAACTGCTGGCCCAGGCGCGCGAACGCGATCTGGCCGCCTTCGCGCACGCGGGCGTGCCGTTCGAGCGGCTCGTGGACGTGCTCAACCCGGCGCGCGCGCAGGGACGGCATCCGCTGTTCCAGGTGATGCTGACGTTCCAGAACCTCGGCCACACCGCGCTGGAACTGCCCGGACTGACGGTGTCGGAGCTGGGCATCGACCCGCCGACGGCGAAATTCGATCTGCAGCTGACGCTCTCGGAACAACTGGCCGAATCCGGCGACGCCTCGATGGACGCCGAACTCGTCTACGCCGCCGACCTGTTCGACACCGAGTTCGCCGAAACCTTCGCCCAGCGGTTCCTGCGGGTGCTGGGCAGTATCGCCGCCGATCCGACGCAGCGCGTCGGCGAACTGGAACTGCTGGACGCCACCGAGCACACCCTGGTGCTGCGGTACTGGAACGACACCGAATTCCCGCTGGACGCCGCGCTGCCGCGGGTGTCCGACGACGCCGCGGCCACCCTGGTGTCGCTGTTCGAGGCGCAGGTCGCGCGGGGTCCCGAGGCGACCGCGGTCACGTTCGAGGGGACGAGTCTGTCCTACGGCGAGTTCGCCGGCCGGGTGCACCGGCTCGCGCGGCACCTGATCGCGCGGGGCGTCGGGCCGGAATCGCTTGTCGCCCTGGGCATGCGGCGCTCGCTCGACCTGCTGGTCGGCATGTACGCGGTCACGGCGGCCGGTGGCGCCTACGTGCCGCTGGATCCGGACCACCCGGCCGAACGCACCCGGTACATCCTCGACACCGCGCGGCCGGTGTGCGTGCTGAGCACCACACGTGACGCGGCGGACCTGCCGGACGCGGGCACGGTGCTCGAGATCGACGCCCTCGAGCTGGACGATCTCGCCGACACCCCGCTCACCGACGCGGATCGGGTCGCGCCGCTGCATCCGTCGAATACCGCGTACGTGATCTTCACGTCGGGTTCGACCGGCCGCCCGAAGGGTGTGGCGGTGAGCCACGCGGCCATCGTGAACCGCCTGGTGTGGATGCACGCGCAGTACGGCCTCGCCGCCGACGACGTGGTGCTGCAGAAGACCCCGGCCACCTTCGACGTGTCGGTGTGGGAGTTCTTCTGGCCCTTGCAGGTCGGCGCCCGCCTGGTGGTGGCCCGGCCCGACGGCCACCGCGACCCGCGCTACCTGGCCGATCTCATCATCGACGAGGGCGTCACGGTCACTCACTTCGTGCCGTCCATGCTGGCGATCTTCGTCGCCGCCGACTCGCTCCGGCCAAACGCGCGCCGGAGTGAGGGCTTGCCGCTCCGTAACGTTTTCGCCTCCGGCGAGGCGCTGCCCGCCTCGACCGCACAGCGGCTGCGCGAGCTGACCGGGGCCCGGCTGCACAACCTGTACGGCCCGACCGAGGCCGCCGTCGACGTCACCTATCACGAGGTGACCGACGCCGACACCGGCTCGGTGCCGATCGGCGCGCCGGTGTTCAACACCAAGGTCTTCGTGCTGGACGCCCGGTTGCAGCCGGTTCCGGTGGGTGTCGCGGGTGAGCTGTATCTGGCCGGCGCGCAGCTGGCGCGCGGCTACGTGGCGCGGCCCGACCTCACCGCCGACCGGTTCGTGGCCAGTCCGTTCGGTGACGGCGAGCGCCTGTATCGCACCGGCGATCTGGTGGTGTGGACCTCCGGCGGTGAGCTGGAGTACTTGGGCCGCACCGACTTCCAGGTGAAGCTGCGCGGCCAGCGCATCGAACTCGGCGAGATCGAGGCCGCGCTGACCGCCCGCGACGATATCGCGCAGGCGGTGGTCGTGGTGCGCGGCGACGAGCGCACCAGCGATCAGCTGGTGGCCTACGTGGTCCCGGCCGCCGAGGCGGTCGTCGCCGTCGAGACGGTGAAATCCGAGCTGGCGCAGCGGCTTCCGGCCTACATGGTGCCGACCGCGTTCGTGGTGCTCGACGAGTTCCCGCTGAACGCCTCCGGCAAGCTGGACCGCCGGGCGCTGCCCGCGCCGACCTTCGCCGCCAAGGTGTTCCGCGCCCCCGCCACCTCGGTGGAGCAGACGGTCGCCGACACCGTCGGCGAACTGCTCGGTCGCGAGCGCGTGGGTCTCGACGACGACTTCTTCGAACTGGGCGGCAACTCGCTGATCGCCACCCAGGTCGCCGCCCGCCTCGGCGCGGCGCTCGACACCGAGGTGCCGGTGCGGCTGCTGTTCGAGGCATCCACCGTGGCCGCGCTGGCCGCCCGGGTGGAATCCCATGCGGGACAGGGCGGCCGGACGCCGCTGGCGCCGCGCGTCCGCCCCGAGCTGGTGCCGCTGTCACCGGCGCAGCAGCGCATGTGGTTCCTCAACCGCTTCGACAACCGCACCGCCGTCAACAACATCCCCGTCGCGGTGCGGATGACCGGCAAGCTCGACGTCGAGGCGTTCGACGCGGCCGTGCAGGACGTGCTGTCGCGGCACGAGTCGCTGCGCACGGTCTATCCCGACGTCGAGGGCACCGGCTACCAGCGGGTGCTGTCGGTGCGCGAGGCCGGGTTCGAGCTGGCCACCGAATCGATCGACGCGCGTGACGTGGCGTCGCGGGTGGCCGAACTCGCGAGCGTCCACTTCGACGTGACCCGCGATCTGCCGTTCCGGGCCACCCTGCTCACCGTCGCACCCGCCGAATACGTGGTCGTGCTGGTGGCGCACCACATCAGCGCCGACGGTTTCTCGCTGCGGCCGCTGCTGCGCGATATCGTCGCCGCCTACGCCGCCCGCGTCCAGGGCGACATGCCGCAGTGGACGCCGCTCGAGGTGCAGTACGCCGACTACGCGCTGTGGCAGCGCGAGGTGCTCGGCGACGAGGGCGATCCGCAGTCGCTCGCGTCCCGCCAGATCGCCTACTGGACAGAGCAACTGCGCGATCTGCCGGATCAGATCGAGCTGCCCGCCGACCGGCCGCGGCCCGAGGTGGCCTCGAATGCCGGTGCCACGCACGAGTTCTCGATCGACGCCGACCTGTACGCCGCGCTGTCGGATCTCGCGCGCTCGCGCGGGGTCACGCAGTTCATGCTGATGCACGCGGCGCTGGCGACCTGGGCGGCCCGGCAGGCCGGCAGTACCGATATCGCCATCGGCACCCCGATCGCGGGCCGCGGCGAGCGCGCCCTCGACGACCTGATCGGCATGTTCGTCAACACGCTGGTCCTGCGCACCGAGGTGCGTCCCGGGGCGGCGTTCACCGAACTGCTCGACGAGGTCCGGCGCACCGATGTGGCCGCGTTCGCGCACGCCGACGTGCCGTTCGAGCAGCTGGTGGACGTGCTGAGCCCCGCCCGCTCGCAGGCCCACCACCCGCTGTTCCAGGTGGCGCTCACCTTCGAGGCCGCCGGCCAGCAGGACGCCACCCGGGTCGCGCTGCCGGGTATGGACCTCGAGGTCGTCGACTTCGACGCGGGCCTGGCCAAATTCGACATCCAGCTGACCGTCGGCACGCCCGCGGACGGCGGCGCGCCGAGCCTGTCCTGGAACTACGCCACCGATCTGTTCGATCCCGAGACGATCGTCGCGTTCACCGAACGCTTCGTGCGGATCCTGCGCAGCATCGCCGAGGACCCGGCCACGATCGTCGGCGATATCGATCTGCTGGGCGAGGCCGAGCGGCTCGACGTCTCGCAGCGGTGGGTGTCGTCCGGAAATGACGCCCCGGTGCGAGCGACGGGCGCGGAGGCGGCAGCCGGCGTAACCACGGAGCGCCCCGGGAGTGCCGGAATTGGCACTGCGACAGGACGTTTCGCCGATCGCGATGCCACGCTGTCGGATCTGTTCGACGCCGCGGTGGCCGCGCACTCCGATCGCGTGGCCGTCACCTACGGCGACGACCGCGTCACCTACGCCTCGCTCGACCAGCGCGCGAATCAGCTGGCGCGCAGGCTGATCGAGGACGGCGCCGGACCGGAGACGCTGGTCGCGGTCATGTTGCCGCGGTCGGCCGATCTCGTGGTCGCGCTGCTCGCGGTGGTCAAGACGGGTGCGGGATACGTGCCGGTCGACCCGAACAACCCGGCCGACCGCATCGCCTACATCCTCGAGGATTCCGCGCCCGCGAGCGTGATCATCGACAGCACGGTCGATGTCGCGCTGCCGGACGGGATGCCGCGGGTCCTGATGGACGACTTCGGCATGGACGTCCCGGACGTGGTGGACGCGGGCGAGGGCCCGATCACCGCGGCCGACCGGATCGCGCCGCTGACCTCGTCGAATATCGCCTACGTCATCTACACCTCCGGATCCACCGGCCGCCCCAAGGGCGTCGCGGTCGAGCACCGGAATGTGGTGCGGCTGTTCGCGAATACCGATCGCGACTTCGGCTTCGGACCCGGCGACGTGTGGACGATGTTCCACTCCTACGCCTTCGACTTCTCGGTCTGGGAGCTGTGGGGCCCGCTGCTGTTCGGCGGCACCCTGGTCGTGGTCGACTACTACACCTCGCGCTCGCCGGAGCAGTTCCTGGAACTGCTGCGCGAGGAGCGGGTGACGGTGCTCAACCAGACGCCGTCCGCGTTCTACCAGCTGGCGGCCGCCGAACTGGCCGAAGAGCAGTCCTACCACCCGGGTTCCGGCTCCCGGCCGCTGTCGCTGCGCTACGTGGTGTTCGGCGGCGAGGCGCTGGAACTGCGCCGCCTCGCGGATTGGGTCGCGCGCCACGGGGATTCGGTGCCGCGCCTGGTCAACATGTACGGCATCACCGAGACCACGGTGCACGTGTCCTACCGCGCGCTGGACGCCGCCACCATCGCCGCGGCCACCGGCAGCGTCGTCGGCCGCGCGATCGCCGGGCTGAGCGTCTACGTGCTCGACAACCGCCTGCGCCCGGTCCCGGTCGGGGTCGCGGGTGAGATGTACGTCGCGGGGCCGCAGCTGTCCCGCGGTTACCTCGGCCGCCGGGACCTCACGGCAACGCGGTTCGTGGCCAACCCGTTCGGGGGCGACGACAGCAACGGCTCGCTGCTGTACCGCACCGGTGACGTCGCGCGCTGGAACCGCCGCGGCGAACTGGAATACCTCGGCCGCGCCGACGACCAGGTGAAGGTGCGCGGCTTCCGCATCGAACTCGGCGAGATCGAGGCCGCCGTCCTGGCCCAGCCGGGCGTCGCGCAGGCCGCGGTGATCGTGCGCGAGGACCAGCCCGGCGATCAGCGCATCGTCGCCTACCTGGTGCCGGAGCGCGAGACCGCGCCGTCGGTGGACGCGGTGCGCGACGGCGCTGCCGCCGATCTGCCGTCCTACATGGTGCCGTCGGCCTTCGTGCTGCTGGACCGAATCCCGTTGACGGTCAACGGAAAGCTCGACCGCCGCGCCCTGCCCGCCCCGGCGGCGCAGACCCGTACCTTCCGCGCGCCGGAGACCCCGGTGCAGGAGACGGTGGCCGCGGTCTTCGCCCAGGTGCTGGACCTGGCGCGGGTCGGGCTGGACGACGACTTCTTCGCCCTCGGCGGCAACTCGCTCATCGCCACCCGCGTGGCGTCGCGGATCGGCGCCGAGCTGGGAATCTCCGTGGCGGTGCGCGCGCTGTTCGAGGCGGCGACCGTGGAGGCGCTGGCGGCCCGGCTGGAATCGCACACCGGCGACGAGGCCCGGCCGCGGCTGGTGGCGCGGGAGCGCTCGGCGACGCAGTCCGTGCCGCTGTCGTTCGCGCAGCAGCGCATGTGGTTCCTCAACCAGTACGACACCTCGTCCTCGGCCTACAACCTGCCGCTGGCGATCCGGCTGACCGGCGAACTGGACACCGCCGCACTGAAATTGGCGATCTTCGACGTGGTGCGCCGGCACGAGTCGCTGCGCACCCGCTACCCGGAACACGACGGCGTTGCCACGCAGGCCACCGTCCCGGCCGAGCAGATCGCCCTTGACCTGCTCGCGTACTCCATCGCGGAGAGCGAACTCACCCGGGCGGCAACGGAATTCGCCTCGGACGGCTTCGATGTCGCCGAGGAGGTGCCGCTGCGGGCGCGGCTGTTCCGCGTGGAGAAGGTGTCCGGCGTCGACGAGCACGTGCTCGTGGTCGTCGTGCACCACATCGCGGCCGACGGTTTCTCGATGGGCCCGCTGGCTCGCGACGTGATGACCGCCTACACCGCGCGCACCCAGGGCTCGGCCCCGGGCTGGGCGCCGCTGCCGGTGCAGTACGCCGACTTCGCGATGTGGCAGCGCGAGGTGCTCGGCTCCGAGGACGACCCGCAGTCGCTGCTGGCCGGACAGGTCGACTACTGGCGGCGCGCGCTCGACGGCATCCCGGACGAGCTGACCCTGCCGGTGGACCGGCCGCGCCCCGCCGTCGCCTCGCACCGCGGCGCGACGCTGCACCGCGCGCTGTCGCCCGAACTGGTCGCGAAGCTGGAAGACGTTGCCCGCCAGCGGGGTTCGTCGCTGTTCATGGTCATGCACGGCGCGCTGGCGGTACTGCTGGCGCGGCTGTCCGGCGGCGACGACATCGCGGTCGGTACCCCGATCGCCGGCCGCGGCGAGGCCGCGCTCGACGAGCTGGTCGGCATGTTCGTCAACACGCTGGTGCTGCGCACCGGCATCGAGGCGGCCGAGCCGTTCACCGCGCTGCTGGACCGGGTCCGCCACACCGACCTGGAGGCCTTCGGCAATGCCGACGTGCCGTTCGAGCGGCTCGTGGACCTGCTGGCGCCGGAGCGCTCGCAGGCCCGCAACCCGCTGTTCCAGGTGGCGCTGTCGTTCCAGAACATGGAGCGCCCCACCCTCGAGCTGCCCGGCCTGACCGTCTCGGCGCTGGATCTCGAGGAGAACATCGCCCGGTTCGACCTGCAGTTCACGCTGTCGGACAACGCGACCGCCGGTGGTATGGCGCTGGCGCTGACCTACGCGACCGAGCTGTTCGACGAGTCGACGGCCGACTCCCTCGTGGTCCGCTGGCAGCGGGTGCTGGAGGCGATCGCCGCCGATCCCGAGACCACCATCGGCGCCATCGACATCCTCGACGCCGCCGAGCGCGCCGAACTGGTGGCGCGGACCGGCGGACCGGCGGTCGAGGCGCGGACGCTGCCCGACCTGCTGGCCGACGCCGTCTCCCGCGATCCGTCGGCGACCGCCGTCGTGTTCCGGGGCGACCGGATCACCTACGGTGAGCTGGACACGCGGTCGAACCGCCTGGCGCGCTTGCTGATCGAGCGCGGCATCGGCACCGAGGACCTGGTGTCCATCGCCGTGCCGCGGTCGAGCGATTCGTACTTCGCCGAGTGGGCCGTGACCAAGTCCGGCGCCGCGTTCCTGCCGATCGACCCGACCTACCCGTCGGACCGCATCGAGCACATGCTCACCGACTCGGGCTCCCCGGTGGGCCTGACCGTCGCGTCCGTGCGCGCCGATCTGCCGGATTCGGTCGAGTGGCTGGTGCTCGAGGATCTGGATCTGGATCGCTACGACGCCGCCGCGGTCACCGACGCCGATCGCGTGCGCCCGCTGCACCCGCACAACCTGGCCTACGTCATCTACACCTCGGGCTCGACGGGTGTGCCCAAGGGCGTCGTGGTGCCGCACGCCGGTCTGGCCAACTTCTGTGCCGAGCAGGTCGCGCGCTACGACCTCGACTCCGATTCGCGCACACTGCATTTCTCGTCGCCCAGCTTCGACGCCTCGCTCATGGAGCTGCTGCTCGCGGTCGGCCCCGGCGGCACGCTGGTCGTGGTGCCCACGGGCGTCTTCGGTGGCGACGAGCTGTACGACCTGATCCGGCAGGAGCGGGTCACCCACCTGTTCATCACCCCGGCCGCGCTGGCGACCTTCGAGGCGACCGATCTGGACAGCCTGCGGGTGCTGGCGGTCGGCGGCGAGGCGTATTCGCCCGAGCTGCTGGCGAAGTGGGCGGTTCCGCTCGGCGACGAATCCCTCTCGGATCGTCCCGTCCGCGCCTTCCACAACATCTACGGCCCGACCGAGACCACCATCGTGGTCAATATCGGCGAGCCGCTGCTGCCGGGTGACGCGCTCACCATCGGCGGCCCGAACCGTGGCATCCGGTCGCTGGTGCTGGACAACCGGTTGCAGCCGGTCCCCGACGGCGTCTCGGGTGAGCTGTACGTGTCGGGTATTCAGGTGACTCGCGGCTACCACGCGCGCCCGTCCCTGACCGCCGACAAGTTCGTGGCGAACCCGTTCGAGCCGGGGCAGCGGATGTACCGCACCGGTGACGTCGTCAAGTGGGCCGCCCGGCCGCGTCCGGACGGCCGCACCGAGTACCGCCTGGAATACGTCGGCCGCTCCGACTTCCAGGTGAAGGTGCGCGGTTTCCGCATCGAACTGGGCGAGATCGACACCGCGCTCACCGCGCACGAGTCGGTCGACTTCGCCGCCACCATCGGCCACAAGAACGCCGCGGGCGCGGTCGTGCTGGTGTCGTACGTGGTTGCGGCGCAGGGCCGTTCGATCGATACCGCGACGCTGAAGGCGCACCTCGAGGAGCGGGTGCCGACCTATATGGTCCCGTCCTCGATCATGGTGCTCGACGGCATCCCGCTGACCCCGGTCGGCAAGCTGGACCGGCGGGCGCTGCCCGAGCCGGTCTTCGAGACCGAGGCCGAGTTCCGCGCCCCGCGCACCCCGCTGGAGCGGACCCTCGCCGAGGTCTTCGGCGAGGTGCTCGGCGCGACCCGGGTCGGTATCGACGACTCGTTCTTCGCGCTCGGCGGCGACAGCATCGTCTCCATCCAGCTGGTCTCGCGGGCGAAGGCGCGGGGCGTGATCATCACCCCGCGCGACGTCTTCGAGCAGCGCACGGTCGCCGGACTGGCGAGCGTCGCGGAAACCGGCGGCGCGCAGGGTGACTCGAAGCCCGTGCTGGCCGAGATGGCCGGCGGCGGCGTCGGCACCATGCCGCTCACGCCGGTGGTGCGGTTCATGGTGGAGCGGCCCGGATCGTTCGGGCGCTTCAATCAGACACTGGCGCTGGAACTTCCGGCCGGTATCGATCGCGAGGGTATCGCGGCCACCGTGGCCGCGGTCGTCGACCGCCACGACATGCTGCGCGCCCGGTTGCGCCGGCACGCGGGCGCGGAGTGGATCGTGGAGACCACCGCGCCGGGCACCGTCGACGCCGACGCGCTGATCGACCGCGTCGAATTCGACGCCACGGTCGACGACGAGGCGCTGTTCGACATCGCCTCCGCGGCACTGGATTCCGCGCTGGACCGGCTGGATCCCGAAGCGGGCGTGGTGATCCGGTTCGTGTGGCTGGATCCCACCTCAAAGAACGAGGTGGGAAGTTCCGGACGGGAGCGCACCGGCCGCCTGATCGTGGTGGCCCACCACCTCGTCATCGACGGCGTGTCCTGGCGCATCCTGGTGCCGGACTTCGTGGCCGCCTGGGGACAGCTGTCCTCCGGCCAGACCCCGGAACTGCCCGCACCGGCCACCAGCATGCGCACCTGGGCGCACGCGCTGGAGCGGCTCGCGGGCGAGCGCGCCGGCGAGATCGACCGGTGGCGCGCGGTCGTGGACGGCCCGGATCCGCTGCTCACCGAGCGGCCGCTGGATCCCACGGTCGACGTGTCCGGCGTCCTCGAGCGGCACCGCGTCGAGGTGTCGGCGGAGACCACCCGCCTGCTGCTGACGGTCGTCCCGGAGCTGTTCCACGGCGGCGTCAACGACGGCCTGGTGACGGCCCTGGCGCTGGCCGTGGCGAAGTGGCGCGCGAGCCGCGCCGCGAACGCCGACTCGACGCTCATCCGGCTGGAGGGCCACGGGCGCGAGGAGGACGTCGTCCCGGGCGCGGACCTGTCGCGCACGGTCGGCTGGTTCACCGCGATCTTCCCGGTGCGGTTCGACCTGTCCGGTATCGATATCGATGCGGCGCTGACCGGCGGCCCGGCCATGGGCCCGGCCGTCAAGGCGATCAAGGAGCAGCTGCTCGCGGTCCCGGACAAGGGCCTGGGCTACGGCCTGCTGCGCTACTTGAACCCCGAGACCGCGGCGCGGCTGCCCGAGCAGCTGCCCGGTCAGGTCAGCTTCAACTACCTGGGCCGTGTCTCCGAGGGGTCGGTGCCCGAGGCGATGCGCGGCTTCGGCTGGATCCCGGCGCCCGAACTCGGCGCGCTGGGCGGCGGCTACGACGCCGATATGCCGGTCATGGCCCCGCTGGACATCAACGCCATCGTGGTCGGCGACCAGCTGTCGGCCAATATCGGTTATCCGACAACGCTGCTCGACGAGGAGACGGTCGCCGAGTTCGGCCGCATGTGGGTCACGGCGCTGGAAGCCGTTGCCCGCCACGCGGAGTCGGCGGACGCCGGTGGCCACACGCCGTCGGACTTCCCGCTCGTGCGGATCGCGCAACGCGATATCGACGTGTGGGAGCAGCGCTTCCCGGCGCTGCGCGAGGTGTGGCCGCTGTCGGCGCTGCAGGCGGGCCTGCAGTTCCACGCCGAACTCGCCGCCGCGTCGGTCGACGTGTACACCGCGCAGGCGGTGCTCACCCTGACCGGTCTCCTCGACGCGGCCCGGTTGCGGTCGGCCGCACAGGCTCTCGTGGATCGCTACGAGAACCTGCGCACCGCCTTCGTCACCGACGCCGCGGGTAATCCGGTGCAGCTGGTGCTCGACGACGTCAAGGTGGCGTGGGCGGAATACGACCGCCGCGCCGCGGGCGACGCCACCGATCTCATCGACGCCGACCGCATGCGCCGGTTCGACCTCACCGAACCCCCGCTGATCCGGTTCACGCTGATCCGCGTGGGGACCGACAGCTGGCGGCTGGCGGTGTCCAACCACCACATCCTGCTCGACGGCTGGTCCATGCCGCTGCTGATGCGGGATCTGCTGGTGCTGTACGCCACCCGCTCCGACACCGCCGCGCTGCCGCCCGTCCGGTCCTACCGGCACTTCCTGGAATGGGTTGCGCAGCAGGACCACTCGGCCTCCGTGGCGGCGTGGAGCACGGCGCTGCGGGGCATCTCCGAGCCGACCCTGCTGACCCGGGCGGACGCCGGGCGCGAGATCACCGCGCTGTCCGGCGAATACCTCTTCGAACTCGACGAGGCGGCCACCGAGCGGCTCACCCGGCTGGCCGGTGACCTGGGCGTCACCGCGAACACCGTGCTGCAGGCGGCGTGGGGCATCCTGCTGGGCCGCTGGACCGGCCGCTACGACGTGCTGTTCGGCACCACGGTGTCCGGGCGTCCGCCGCAGCTGTCCGGTGTCGAGTCCATGGTCGGCCTGTTCATCAACACCGTCCCGGTGCGCGTGCGGTTCGACGAGTCGGAATCGGCGCGGGCGCTGCTGACCCGCACCCAGGGCGAGCAGGCCGACCTGCTCGACCACCACTACGTCGGTCTCGCGGAGATCCAGGCCGCCGCCGGCGTGGGTGGGCTGTTCGACACCCTCGTGGTGTTCGAGTCGTATCCGGTCGACGCCGAGGGCATTCAGCGGCAGGCCGCCGATATCGACGGCATGGCGGTCACGGGGCTGGACGCCACCGACGCCACGCACTACCCGCTGACGCTGATCGTGCAGCTCGATTCGCGCCTGAAGATCCGCGCGGGCTATCTGCGGGACCTGTTCGACGAGGACACCGTGAGTCGCATCGCCGACCGGCTGGTGCGGGTGCTCACGGCGATCACCGCCGATCCCGACGCCCCGGTGGGCGGCATCGAACTGCTGGCGGCGGACGAGCGGGAGACGATCGTCTCCGGCTGGAACGCCACCGAATTCGACGTCCCCGCCACGGATCTCGTCGCCATGTTCGAGGCGCAGGCCGAGCGCACGCCGCACGCGCCCGCCGTCACGTTCGAGGGGACGACTCTGTCCTACGGCGAGTTCGCCGCCCGCGTGCACAAGCTGGCGCGCTGGCTGATCGAACGCGGCGTCGGACCGGACGCGCTGGTGGCGCTGGGCATGCGCCGGTCGATCGACCTGGTGGTCGGGATGTACGCGGTGTCGGTCGCCGGTGGCGCCTATGTGCCGCTGGACCCGGAGCATCCGGCCGAGCGCACGCAGTACATCCTCGCGACCGCGGATCCGCTGTGCGTGCTGACCTCCGACACCGACCTGGCGACCGATACCGCGCAGGTGCGCATCGATCTGCTGGATCTGTCCGGATACTCGGCCGCGCCGGTCACCGATGCCGACCGCCGCGCGCCGCTGCGGCCCGAGAACACCGCCTACGTGATCTTCACGTCCGGGTCGACCGGGCGGCCGAAGGGCGTCGCGGTCTCACATGCCGCGATCGTCAACCGCCTGGTGTGGATGCAGACGGAGTACGGGCTCACCTCGGCCGACGCCGTATTGCAGAAGACCCCGGCGACCTTCGACGTGTCGGTGTGGGAGTTCTTCTGGCCCTTGCAGATCGGCGCGCGCCTGGTGGTCGCGCGGCCCGACGGCCATCGCGATCCCGCCTACCTGGCCGAGCTGATCTCGGCGCAGCGCGTCACCGTCACGCACTTCGTGCCGTCCATGCTGACCGTCTTCGTCGCGGAACCGACTGCCGAGCAGTGCGATTCGCTGCGCATGGTGTTCGCCTCGGGTGAGGCGCTGACCCCGAAGTCGGCGCACCGGCTGCGCGAGCTGACCGGGGCCGAACTGCACAACCTGTACGGCCCGACCGAGGCCGCCGTCGACGTCACCTACCACCAGGTCGTGGACGCCGACACCGATTCCGTGCCGATCGGCCGCCCGGTGTTCAACACTCGCGTGTACGTGCTCGACGCGCGGCTGCGCCCCGTTCCGGTGGGTATCGCGGGTGAGCTGTATCTCGCGGGCGATCAGCTGGCGCGCGGCTACGTCGCCCGGACCGACCTGACCGCGGACCGGTTCGTGGCGAACCCCTTCGCTGGCGCTCGGGGTAGTGGTGCAGACGGCGCTCCGGGTAGTGGCGCTGGGGGTGACGGGGCCGGTGCGCGCATGTACCGTACCGGCGACCTGGTGATGTGGACCGCTGACGGCGAGTTGCAGTACCTGGGCCGCACCGACTTCCAGGTGAAGTTGCGTGGTCAGCGGCTGGAGCTGGGTGAGATCGAGTCCGCGCTCACCGCGCTGGACGAGGTCTCCCAGTCGGTCGTCGTGGTGCGCGGCGACCAGCACACCGGCGATCAGCTGGTGGCGTATGTCGTTGCGACGCCGGGCCTTTCGGTCGATATCGAGACCGTCCGCGAGGAGCTGGGGCAGCGGCTGCCGTCCTACATGGTGCCGTCGGTGCTGATGGTGCTCGACGAACTGCCGCTCAACCCCTCCGGCAAGCTCGACCGCCGCGCGCTGCCCGCGCCCGTGCTCGAGGCCGCGGTCTTCCGGGCCCCCACCACGCCGGTCGAGGAGATCGTCGCGGGAACCTTCGCCGAGGTGCTCGGCCTGGACCGGGTCGGCCTGGACGACGACTTCTTCTCCCTCGGCGGCAACTCGCTGATCGCCACTCAGGTGGCGGCGCGGCTGTCGACGGCGCTGAACACCCAGCTCAGCGTGCGCGAGATCTTCGAGGCGTCCACGGTCGCCGCGCTGGCCGCGCGGGCCGAATCCGGCGCCGGCGGCGGCGCGCGGAACCCACTGGTGCCGCAGACCCGCCCGGACCGGATCCCGCTGTCGCTGGCGCAGCAGCGGATGTGGTTCCTGAACCGCTTCGATCCCGAATCCGCGGTGGACAACATCCCGGTCGTCGTCCGGCTGTCCGGACTGCTGGACCGGCAGGCGCTGCACATCGCGGTCGCCGACGTGCTGGCCCGCCACGAGTCGCTGCGCACCCGGTACCCCGAGGAGAACGGCGAGGCGTACCAGGAGATCGTCCCGACCGGACGCGTGATCCCCGATCTGACCCCGATCGACGTCACCGAGTCCGAGCTGCCGGTGCGGCTGTCGGAGCTGCTGCTGAGCGGTTTCGACGTGACCGTGCGGCCGCCGTTCCGCGCCGGGCTGTTCGAGGTCAGCCCGACCGAGCACGTGCTCGCGATCGTGGTGCACCACATCTCCGGCGACGGCTTCTCGATGGGCCCGTTCGCGCGGGACGTGATGACCGCCTACAGCGCCCGGGTCGACGGCGGCGAGCCCGCCTGGCAGCCCCTCGAGGTGCAGTACGCCGACTTCGCGCTGTGGCAGCGGGGCGTCCTCGGTTCCGAGGACGATCCGGAATCGGTGATCGCACAGCAGATCTCGTACTGGACCCAGACGCTGCGCGGCCTGCCCGAGCAGCTGGACCTGCCGTCCGACCGGCCGCGGCCCGCCGTGGCCTCGGGCCGGGGCGCGATCCACAACTTCGAGATCGGCGCCGAGACCCAGGCCAGGCTGACCGAGCTGGCGCGCGAGCGCGGGACGACCATGTTCATGGTCGTGCACGCGGCGCTGGCCGTGCTGATGTCGCGGTTGAGCGGCGAGCCCGATATCGCGATCGGCACCCCGGTCGCCGGTCGTGGCGAGCGGGCGCTCGACGACATGATCGGCATGTTCGTCAACACCCTGGTGCTGCGGACCGAGGTCGACAGCGCCACCACCTTCAGCGAGCTGCTGCAGTCGGTGCGCGCCGGTGACATCGCCGCCTTCGGGCACGCGGACCTGCCGTTCGAGCGGCTGGTCGAGATCATGAACCCGCGGCGTTCGCAGGCGCGCAACCCGCTGTTCCAGGTGATGCTCTCGCTGCAGAACAACCGCCCCGCCAGCCTGGAACTGCCCGGGCTGAGCGTCAGCGGCGTCGAATTGCCCATCGAGACAGCGAAATTCGACCTGCAGCTGGAACTGCACGAGCAGTGGCAGGCGGCCGAGGCGTCGGGCAACGGCGGCATGGTCCCCGCGGGGATCACCGCCAAGTTCGTCTACGCGACCGACCTGTTCGACGCCGAGACCGTGGCCGGGTTCGCGCAGCGCTTCCTGCGGATCCTCAAGGCCGTGGCCGCGACGCCGGACCGCCCGGTCGGCGATATCCCGCTGCTGGACGCGCGGGAGGCGGCGCAGTTGCTGCGCGGCTGGAACCACGTCGCCGAGCTCGAGACTCCGCGGACCGGGGCGCTGACCGATCCCGCCGCCACACTGCCGGGCCTGTTCGGCGCGGCGGTGGCCGCGCACGGCGAGCGCGTCGCGGCCCGCTTCGGCGACGACCAGCTCACCTACGCCGAGCTGGACCGCCGGGCGAATCGGTTGGCGCACAAGCTCATCGCGGCGGGCGCGGGGCCGGAGCGGATGGTCGCGGTGATCCTGCCGCGCTCGCTGGATCTGGTCGTCGGCCTGCTGGCCGTGGTCAAGTCCGGCGCCGCCTACGTGCCGATCGATCCGGCCTACCCGGCCGAGCGCATCGCCTACGTGCTGTCGGATTCCGAGCCCGTGGCCGTCGTGACCGACGGCGGCACCGAGGTGGAACTGCCGGAGCGGCTGCCGACACTCTTCGTGGACGACGACGAGATCCGCGGCGACGAGCACACCGAGCTGGACGTGCCGATCACCGACGCGGACCGGATCGCACCGGTCGCGCCGGAGAACATCGCCTACGTCATCTATACCTCCGGGTCCACCGGCCGCCCCAAGGGCGTGGCCGTGGCACACCGGAACGTGGTGCGGCTGTTCGCGAATACCGACGGCGACTTCGGCTTCGGCCCCGACGACGTGTGGACGATGTTCCACTCGTTCGCCTTCGACTTCTCGGTGTGGGAGCTGTGGGGGCCGCTGCTGTTCGGCGGGACCGTCGTGGTCGTCGACTACTACACCTCGCGCTCGCCGGAGCAGTTCCTGGAGCTGCTGCGCCGCGAGCGGGTGACGGTGCTGAACCAGACGCCGTCGGCGTTCTACCAGCTCGCCGAGGCCGACCGGCACGCCGCGGCGGATGCCGATCCGCTGTCGCTGCGCTACGTGGTGTTCGGCGGCGAGGCGCTGGAGCTGCGCCGTCTCACCGACTGGGTGGCCCGGCACGGCGACGCGTCGCCGCGCCTGGTCAACATGTACGGCATCACCGAGACCACGGTGCACGTGTCCTACCGCGCGCTCGACGCCGAAACCGTCGCGGCCGCGAACGGTTCCGTGATCGGCCGCGCGATTCCGGGCCTGCGGGTGTACGTGCTCGACAACCGGATGCATCCGGTTCCGGTCGGGGTCGCGGGCGAGATGTACGTCGCGGGCCCGCAGGTGGCGCGCGGGTATCTGGGCCGTCCGGATCTGTCGGCGGCGCGGTTCGTCGCGAATCCGATCGACGAGCCCGGGTCGCTGCTGTACCGCTCCGGTGACGTGGCGCGCTGGAACCGGTTCGGCGAGCTGGAGTATCTGGGTCGCGCCGACGACCAGGTCAAGGTGCGCGGTTTCCGCATCGAGCTGGGCGAGATCGAGGCCGCGGTGCTCGCCGCGCCGGCGGTCGCGCAGACCGCTGTCATCGCGCGATCCGACGGCCGGACCGGCGATCGGCTCATCGCCTACGTCGTGCCCGAGGACGCCGAGGCCGACGAGGCGGAGACGGTCGACGCGCTGCGCGCACACCTGACCGAGACGCTGCCGGCCTACATGGTGCCGTCGGCCTTCGTCCTGCTCGATCGAATCCCGTTGACCGTCAACGGAAAGCTGGATCGCCGCGCCCTGCCGGAACCGGCCTTCGAGGCCCGGGCGTTCCGGGCGCCGGCCACGCCGATCGAGGAGATCGTGGCGAACACCTTCGCCACCGTCCTCGGCCTGGACAACCCGGTGGGCGTCGACGACGACTTCTTCGAACTGGGCGGCAACTCGCTGATCGCGACCCAGGTCGTGGCCCGGCTGGGCAGCGCGCTCGACACCCGCATCCCGGTGCGGCTGCTGTTCGAGGCCCCGACCGTCGGCACGCTCGCCGCGCGGGTGGAGAGCCAGGTCGGATCCGGGCGCAGTGAACTGGTCGCCGGTCCGCGGCCGGAGACCATCCCGCTGTCGCTGGCGCAGCAGCGGATGTGGTTCCTCAACCGCTTCGACCAGCAGTCGGCCGCCTACAACGTGCCGATGGCCGTGCGGCTGACCGGCGCCCTCGACGTGGACGCGCTGCGGGCCGCGATCGGCGATCTGGTCGCCCGCCACGAGGTGCTGCGAACGGTGTACCCGGAGACCGCCTCCGGCCCGATCCAGGTGATCCTCCCTGCCGCGCAGGCGACTCCGGAGCTGCTCGTCCGCACGGTCGCCCCCGACGACATCGAATCCGCCGTCGTGGAGCTGACCTCGACGATCTTCGACGTCACCGCCGAGGTGCCGCTGCGCGTGGCCCTCTTCGAGGTGGAGATCGGAAACGACGGCGGCGCACGGGAATTCGTGGTGGCGCTGGTCGTGCACCACATCTCGGGCGACGGTTCGTCGATGGGCCCGCTGACCCGGGACCTGATGACCGCGTACGCGGCGCGGGCCGCCGGTGAGGCGCCGGGCTGGGAGCCCTTGGCCGTGCAGTACGCCGACTACGCGCTGTGGCAGCGCGCGGTGCTGGGCAGCGAGGACGATCCGGAATCGCTGGCGGCCCGGCAGATCGCGTACTGGAAGCGGTCGCTGGCGGACCTGCCGGAGCAGCTGGACCTGCCCTCGGACCGCCCGCGTCCCGCCGTGCAGACCTTCGCCGGCGGCAAGGTGCCGGTCGAGATCGACGCCGAGACCCACCGCGCGCTCGTGGAGCTGGCGCGGACCGAGGGCGCGACGCTGTTCATGGTCGTCCACACGGCGCTGGCCGTGCTGCTGGCGCGGCTGTCCGGCACCGACGACATCGCGATCGGCACCCCGGTCGCGGGTCGCGGCGAGGCGGCCCTCGACGACCTGATCGGCATGTTCATGAACACCCTGGTGTTCCGCAGCCGGGTGGACTCCGGCGCGGCGTTCACCGGTGTGCTCGCGCGGCAGCGCGAGACGGACATCCAGGCGTTCGCCAACGCCGACATGCCGTTCGAGCGCTTGGTCGAGGTGCTGAACCCGGTGCGTTCGACCGCGCGGCACCCGCTGTTCCAGGTGGGCCTGTCGTTCCAGAACCTGGGCCTGGCCCGGCTGGAGCTGCCCGGCCTGTCGGTGTCGGGCGTGGACTTCGACACGCAGCTGTCGCAGTTCGACCTGCACCTGATCGTGTCGGACCGCTACGACGACTCCGGCGCGCCGACCGGCCTCGACGGCTTCCTCACCTACGCGAGCGATCTGTTCGACGAGGCGACCGTGCGGGGCTTCGTGGACCGCTTCGTGCGGCTGCTCGGCCAGATCACCGCGGCCCCGCATACGGCCGTCGGCGACTTCGACCTGCTCGACGCCGCCGAGAGCGATCGAATCCTGGTGGCGTGGAACGACACCCGGCACGAGGTCGCGCCCGAACTGCTGCTCGACGGCTACCGCCGGACAGCCGCCGCGCATCCGGATCGGGTCGCCGTGGCCTTCGAGGGCGACGAGCTGACCTATCGCGAATTCGACGAGCGGGTGAACCGCCTGGCCCGGCTGCTCATCGCGCGCGGTGTGGGCCCGGAATCGCTTGTCGCCCTGGGCATCCGGCGATCGCTGGATCTCGTTGTCGGCATGTACGCGGTGGTCGCCGCGGGCGGTGCGTACGTGCCGCTGGATCCGGATCATCCGGCCGAGCGCATCGCGCACGTGCTGGAGACCGCGCGGCCGGTGTGTGTGCTCACCACCGAGCGTGACGACTTCGAGGTGCCCGGCGATGTGCCGGCCCTCACCATCGACACGATCGACCTGGCGGACTTCGCCGCCGAGCCGGTGCGGGCCGAGGAGCTGCTGCGTCCGGTGCGTCCGGAACACCCGGCGTACGTGATCTTTACGTCGGGATCGACCGGCCGCCCGAAGGGTGTGGCGGTGTCCCACGGGGCCATCCACAACCAGATCGAGTGGATGCTGGCCGAGTACCCGCTGGATGCCGACGACGTCTACTTCCAGAAGACCGCGACGACCTTCGACGTATCGCTGTGGGGCTACTTCATGCCCCTGCGCGCCGGGGCGAAGCTCGTGGTGGCCACTCCCGACGGTCACCGCGATCCGGTCTACATCGCGGAAACGATTGCCGCGCAGCAGGTCACGGTCACGGACTTCGTGCCGTCGATGCTGACGGTGTTCGCCGCGCACACCCCCGCGGGCTCGGTACCGACACTGCGCGAGATCTTCGTCATCGGTGAGGCGCTGCCGCCGGAGACTGTCGCCGCCATGCGCGTGGTGTCCGACGCCGCGGTGCACAACCTCTACGGCCCGACCGAGGCCGCGGTCTCGATCACCTACTGGCCCGCCACCGGCGACGAGACCGGCAGCGTGCCGATCGGTGTGCCGCAGTGGAATTCGCGGGCCTACGTGCTGGATGCGCGGCTGCGGCCGGTTCCGGCGGGTGTCGCGGGTGAGCTGTATCTCGCGGGTGACCAGCTGGCGCGTGGGTATGTGGCGCGTCCGGATCTCACCTCGGACCGGTTCGTGGCCAACCCCTTCGCTGGCGCTCGGGGTAATGGTGCGGGTAGCGCCGGGGGTAGTGGCGAAGCGCCCGGTGCGCGCATGTATCGCACCGGCGACCTCGTCGTCTGGCGGGAGCCGGGCGTCCTGGAGTACATCGGGCGCACCGACTTCCAGGTGAAGTTCCGCGGTCAGCGCATCGAACTCGGCGAGATCGAGTCGGCGGTGCTGGCGGAGCCGTCGGTCAGCCAGGCCGTGGCGCTGGTGGTCCAGTCGGATCTCGGCGATCAGCTGGTGGCGTATGTGGTTCCGGCGCCGGGCGAATCGATCGACCAGGCCGAGCTGCTGCGCGCGGCCGGACAGCGCCTGCCCAGCTACATGCTGCCGGGCGCGATCGTGGAACTCGACGCGTTCCCGTTGAACACCAGCGGCAAGCTGGATCGGAAGGCCCTGCCACAGCCGACGTTCGCGGTGCGCGAGTTCCGGGCGCCGTCCACCCCGATCGAGGAGATCGTGGCGGGCGTGTTCGCCGAGGTGCTCGGTGTCGAGCGGGTCGGTGCGGACGACGACTTCTTCTCGCTCGGCGGCAACTCGCTGATCGCGACACAGGTGGTCGCCCGGCTGAGCGCCGCCATGGGCGCCCGGGTGCCCATGCGGGCGCTGTTCGAGACGCCGACCGTGACCGCGCTGGCCGCCTCGGTCGAATCGCAGGCTCGCGGCGAGGGTGTCGTCGCGCTGGGCAGCATCGAGCGCCCGGAGAGCATCCCGCTCTCGCTGGCGCAGCAGCGGATGTGGTTCCTGAACCGCTTCGACCAGCAGTCGGCCGCCTACAACCTGCCCATCGCGGTGCGCCTGACCGGTGAACTGGATATCGCCGCCCTGCGCGCGGCGGTCGCCGATCTGGTCGCGCGGCACGAGGTGCTACGCACGGTGTACCCGGAGACGGGATCCGGTGCGGCGCAGGTCATCCTGCCGCCGGGACGGGCCCTGCCCGAACTGGCGACGCGGGAGATCGCGGCGGACGCGCTCGAGCCCGCCCTGATCGAGTTCTTCTCGGCCGGCTTCGACGTCACCGACGAGGTGCCGCTGCGGGTCGCACTGTTCGAGATCGCCGGTGCGGCACGGGAATACGTGCTCGCTCTGGTCGTCCACCACATCTCCGGTGACGCCTCGTCGGCCGCGCCGCTGACGCGCGACCTGGTCACCGCGTACGCGGCCCGGGCCGCGGGTGAGGCCCCGGCCTGGGCCCCGCTGGCCGTGCAGTACGCGGACTACGCGCTGTGGCAGCGCGCGGTGCTGGGCAGCGAGGACGATCCGGAATCGCTGGCGGCGAAGCAGATCGGGTACTGGAAGCAGTCGCTGGCCGATCTGCCGGAGCAGCTGGACCTGCCGTCCGACCGCCCGCGTCCGGCGGTCCAGTCCTTCGCCGGTGGCCGCGTCGATGTGCGGATCGATCCCGAGATGCACGGTGCGCTGATGGATCTGGCGCGCGCCGAGGGCGCGACGCTGTTCATGGTCGTGCACACTGCCTTCGCGGTGCTGCTGTCCCGGCTGTCGGGCACCGACGACATCGCGATCGGCACGCCGGTCGCGGGTCGCGGCGAGGCGGCACTCGACGACCTGATCGGCATGTTCATCAACACGTTGGTGTTCCGCAGCAAGGTCGATCCGGGCGCGACGTTCACCGACCTGCTGGCCCGCCAGCGCGAGACCGACATTCAGGCGTTCGCCAACGCCGACGTGCCGTTCGAGCGCCTGGTCGAGGTGCTGAACCCGGCGCGCTCGACCGCGCGGCATCCGCTGTTCCAGGTCGGCCTGTCCTTCCAGAACATCGCGCTGCCGACGCTGGAACTGCCCGGCCTGACGGTCGGCGGGCTCGATATCGACACCGCGCAGTCGCAGTTCGACCTGCATCTGATCGTGTCGGACCGCTACGACGCGTCCGGCGCGCCGACCGGTATCGAGGGCTTCCTGACCTACGCGAGCGATCTGTTCGACGCCGCCACGGTCCAGGGCTTCGTCGACCGGCTGGTGCGGCTGCTCGGCGAGATCGTCGCCGCGCCGCGCACGGCGGTCGGCGACCACGAACTGCTCGAGGAGGGTGAGCGCGAGCGAATCCTGGTGGTGTGGAACGACACCCGGCACGAGGTCGCGCCCGAACTGCTGCTCGACGGCTACCGCCGGGCGGCGGCCGCACACCCCGATCGCATCGCCGTGTCGTTCGAGGGCACGGAGCTGACCTACCGCGAATTCGACGAGCGGGTCAATATCCTGGCGCGCCGGCTGATCTACCAGGACGTGGGTCCGGAATCGCTGGTGGGCCTGTCGGTCCGGCGGTCGCTGGATCTGGTGATCGGTATGTACGCGATCATCACGGCCGGTGGCGCGTACGTGCCGCTGGATCCGGATCATCCGGCCGAGCGCATCGCGCACGTGCTGGAGACCGCGCAGCCGGTCTGCGTGCTCACCACGCTCGCCGACGCTGTTCCGGTGCCCGACGACATCCCGGTCCTGCACATGGACACCGTGGATCTCGACGGCTTCGAGGGCACCCCGGTGGAGCCCGACGAACTGCTGAGCCCGGTCCTGCCGGAGCACCCGGCGTACGTGATCTTCACGTCGGGTTCGACGGGTCGGCCCAAGGGTGTGGCGGTGTCGCACGGCGCGATCCACAACCAGACCAGCTGGATGCTGGACCAGTACCCGCTGGGCGTGGACGACGTCTACTTCCAGAAGACCGCGACCACCTTCGACGTGTCGCTGTGGGGCTACTTCATGCCCCTGCGGGCGGGCGCCAAGCTGGTCGTCGCCACGCACGACGGCCACCGCGATCCGCAGTACATCGCGGAAACCATTGCGGCGCAGCACGTCACGGTGACCGACTTCGTGCCGTCGATGCTGACGGTATTCGCCGCGCACACGGCGGCCGGTTCGGTGCCGACGCTGCGCGACGTCTTCGTCATCGGCGAGGCGCTGCCGCCGGAGACCGTCGCCGCCATGCGCGCGATCTCCGAGGCGAAGGTGCACAACCTGTACGGCCCGACCGAGGCCGCCGTCTCGATCACCTACTGGCCCGCCACGGGCGAGGAGCGGTCGAGCGTGCCGATCGGTGTGCCGCAGTGGAATTCGCGGGCCTACGTCCTCGACTCCCGCCTGCATCCGGTTCCGGCCGGTGTCGCGGGTGAGCTGTATCTCGCGGGTGATCAGCTGGCGCGTGGGTATGTGGCGCGTCCGGATCTCACCTCGGATCGGTTCGTGGCGGACCCCTTCGCTGGCGCTCGGGTTAGTGGTGCGGGTAGCGCCGGGGGCAACGGGTCCGGCGGCGCGCGCATGTACCGCACCGGCGACCTCGTCGTCTGGCGTGAGCCCGGCGTCCTGGACTACATCGGCCGCACCGACTTCCAGGTGAAGTTCCGCGGTCAGCGCATCGAACTCGGCGAGATCGAGTCGGCGCTGCTGGCGCAGGCATCGGTCAGCCAGGCCGTCGCGCTGGTCATGCCGTCCGAACTGGGCGACCAGCTGGTGGCCTACGTGGTACCCGCGCCCGGGGCCACGATCGACCAGACCGAGCTGGTGCGGGAGGCGGCGCAGACGCTGCCCGCGTACATGCTGCCGGGCGCGATCGTGGAACTCGACGCGTTCCCGTTGAACACCAGCGGCAAGCTGGACCGGAAGGCCCTGCCGCGGCCCACCTTCGCACAGCGGGAGTTCCGCGCGCCCTCGACTCCGGTCGAGGAGATCGTGGCCGGTGTGTTCGCCGAGGTGCTCGGGATCGAGCGGGTCGGCGCGGACGACGACTTCTTCACCCTGGGCGGCAACTCGCTGATCGCGACCCAGGTGGTCGCGCGCCTGAGCGCCGCGCTCGAATCGCGGGTCCCCGTGCGGGATCTGTTCGAGCACTCCACCGTCGCCGCCCTCGCGGCCCGGGTGGCGCAGCACGCCGGATCCGGCGGACGCCCCGCCCTGGTGGCAGGGGAGCGCCCCGACCGGGTGCCGCTCTCGCTGGCTCAGCAGCGCATGTGGTTCCTGAACCGGTTCGACCAGGAGTCCGCCGCGTACCACGTCCCGGTCGCGGTGCGTCTCACCGGCGACCTGGATATCGAGGCCCTCCAGAGCGCGGTGCGCGATCTGATCGAGCGCCAC